>NC_012982.1:0-1200000 GCF_000023785.1 Hirschia baltica ATCC 49814 | reverse complement strand
TCGCGATAATGGTTTTCAAGCTTAGATGCGACATCAGTCAATTGCTGATAAACATCGGGCATTGTCACTTCTAATGGTTCATCATCAGAACCCATTTCAGCGGCACGTGCTTTTGAAATCGGAGCCGGTGTACGAATACCCGCCACAACATCTTCACCTTGTGCATTGATAAGGTATTCACCATAGAATAAGTTTTGTCCTGTGCCCGGGTCACGTGTAAACGCCACACCCGTCGCAGAAGTATCACCCATATTTCCAAACACCATGGACTGCACATTAACAGCAGTTCCCCAAGAAGCTGGAATATCATTGTGCTTGCGGTAGAAGATCGCGCGATCATTCATCCATGATCCAAACACAGCACCAATTGCGCCCCATAGCTGATCTTTAGGATCTTCAGGGAAAGGTTTGCCGCCATTATTGCTTAAAACAGCAGACTTATATTTGCCAATCACATCCTGCCAGTCTTCAGCCTGCATGTCTGTGTCCAGCTCATAACCTTGAAGGTCTTTATAGTCTTCAAGAATGTCTTCAAACACATCATGAGTGATGTTCAACACAACATTGGAATACATCTGAATGAAACGACGATAGCTGTCATAAGCAAAGCGCTTATCACCAGATAAGCTTGCAAGACCTTCAACTGTTGTATCATTGAGACCAAGATTGAGGACAGTATCCATCATACCCGGCATGGAGGCGCGCGCACCAGAACGCACAGACACTAATAATGGGTTTGTCGCAGATCCAAACTCTTTGTCAGTTTTCGCTTCAAGCGTTTTCAGGCTTGCTTCAAACTGTGCATCTAGCTCTTCTGGATATTTGCGGCCCAAATCATAAAATGCAGTACAAACGGCTGTCGTGATCGTAAATCCTGGAGGAACTGGTAGCCCTAGACTTGCCATTTCAGCAAGGTTTGCTCCCTTTCCACCAAGTAGGTTTTTCATAGACGCATCGCCATCTGACGCGCCGCCGCCGAAATCATAGACCCATTTTGTGTTGGCCATTATTGTTGTCCCGTAACTTGTCCCTAGCCTTCTATTTTTGAGAAATCCGCGACTTGGCTAGTTACATCCCGGATTCTTGCTAACAATTTTAGGCGGTTTTCCCGCACTTTATTATCTTCTGCATTGACGATCACATCGTCAAAAAATGTATCGACTGGACCACGTAGCAAACTCAATGCCGACATCGCCCCTTCGAAGTCTTCCTTCTTTAATGCAGCTTCTGCATTCGCAGTTGCAACATTTAAAGCTTCATGCAAAGCCAATTCCGCAGCGTCTGACAACAGTTTTTTGTCAATCTCGCCCGTTATAGCGCTACCATCCTTTTTTTCTTCTTTTTGTAGGATATTTGTCGCACGCTTGTGTCCCGAAACGAGATTCTTTCCGTCCTCAGTTTCCAAGAATGAACCAAGCGCCTCAACCCGTTTCACAATCAAAACAAGATCATCGCCGCCCAACGAGAACACAGCATCCAGTAAATCATGGCGAATGCCCTTATCGCGAAGGTAAACTTTTAAACGATCTTCAAAGAATGAGAGGAGGTTTTGAGCCAAAGTCTGCGCTTCATCTTTAAAGCCAGTTCCTTCAATGAAAGTTGTCCCATCAGCCTCGACGTCCTGTGACAACTTCCACATTTCAGTCCAGTGTGCTTTTGATACTGGCGACAGTGCAAATCCAATTTCAGCTAATTCTGAAAAACATGGCTCCAATTTCAATCGAATATTATTTTCCAAAACTAAGCGAATAACACCCAAGGCAGACCGTCGTAATGCATAAGGATCTTTTGATCCTGTAGGCAATTCATTGATGGTCCAAAAACCAGAACATAAAGTATCCAGCTTATCCGCCAGCGCCACAGCTACAGCCGTTGGCTCTGTTGGCACGTCATCAGATGGGCCTTTAGGCTTATAATGGTCGCGGATCGTATCAGCGATGTGTTGAGGTTGCCCCTCTTCCATCGCATAATAGCGCCCCATCACACCTTCAAGCTCAGTGAACTCAAACACCATCTCAGCGACAAGGTCACATTTGGCGAGTTTTGCCGCCGCAATCGCGTCTTCTTTCTTCGCGCCCACAATCGGCGCAAGCTCACCTGCAAGGGCCGCCACGCGCTCAGCTTTGTCTTTTACAGTGCCAAGCTTTTCGTGGAAGACGATATTGCCAAGGCTATCAAAACGCTCTTCTAATTTTTTCGCTTTGTCATTCTCATAGAAGAACACAGCATCAGATAAACGCGCAGACAACACTTTAGAATTACCCGCCGCAATCGTCTTGCCGCCATCTTCAGCTTCAAGATTTGCCACCACGATAAATTTAGGCGCAAGCTTGCCCGTCTTAGGATCACGCACCGCAAAATACTTTTGGTGTACGCGCATAGACAGGGTGATAACTTCCGGCGGCAACGCCAAGAATTTAGGGTCCATATCCCCCATAATCACCACAGGAAATTCAGCCAGCCCCGCCACTTCTTCCAGCAGGCCAATATCAGGCACTAACTCTAGGCCCTGCGCATCACACAATGTTTTGGCTTCTGTCGCGATAATGTCTTTGCGCTCATCGCGGTCGTAAATCACGCGGCCTTTATTCTTCAAAATATCGGAATAATCATCAAACCGGCGCACCTTAAACGGACCTGCGCCCATAACGCGGTGGCCCTGCGTGACATTGCTTGATGCAATGCCATCAATTTCAAACGGCACCACTTCACCATCAAACGTACACAAGATACGCTGCAATGGACGCACCCAACGCATTTCTCTGCTGCCCCAGCGCATAGATTTTGGCCAATGGAATGAGCGCACAATCTCAGGCACCATATTCGCAATAATCTGCGTTGTTTCTACGCCCGGCTTATTAATCACCGCGACATAGAATTGGCCCTTCTTTTTATCTTCTTGAATTTCTGCTTGCTCGATGGAGTCTAATCCCGCACCGCGCAAAAATCCCGCAATCGCTTTTTCAGGCGCACCAACTTTTGGCCCCTTGCGTTCTTCGCGTACATCCGCAGATTTAACCGGCAAACCTTCCGCTACAACACACAAACGGCGCGGCCCAGAAAAAGCCTTTACCCCTTCGGCCATCAAGCCCGCTTCGGATAATTTATCCATCACAGCGCGTTCAAGGTCTGCTTGCGCCTTTGCTTGCATGCGAGCAGGAATTTCTTCACAGAAAAGTTCAAGGAGTAATTGTGGCATAGCGTATGTGCCCTATGGCAAAGAGATCAAATTTTGGTTCAGAATAAACGATAAATTTCGCGCAAACTACTCTGCTGCGACCGCTTCTGCTTCTTCTTGCTTGGCCCATGCTTGAGCAGCGCCTTTGGCCATATCGCGCACGCGGGCGATAAAGCTTTGACGTTCGGTGGGTGACACCACCCCGCGCGCATCCAGCAAGTTAAACATGTGCGATGCTTTCAAAGCTTGCTCATAAGCGGGCAGCGGCAAAGGCTTTTCAAGACCAAGCAAATGCTGGCTCATGCGCTCACACGCTTTAAAGCTTTCAAGCAAATCATCTGTGTTGGCGTGCTCGAAATTATAGGCTGATTGCTGTTTTTCGTTTTCCAGAAACACATCCCCATAAGATAATGGGTGCGGGCTGTCTGGGTCATTATATGGCAAATCATACACATTATCGACGCCAAACACATACATGGCCAAGCGCTCAAGCCCATAGGTTAGCTCACCCGACACAGGGAACACATCCAAGCCACCCACTTGCTGGAAATATGTAAACTGAGACACTTCCATCCCGTCACACCACACTTCCCAGCCAAGCCCCCATGCGCCCACAGTTGGGTTTTCCCAGTCGTCTTCCACAAAGCGAATATCATGCACTGTCGGATCAAGGCCGATTGCGCGCAAGCTTTCCAAATACCAATCCTGAATTTCTGGCGGGTTTGGTTTTAAGATCACCTGAAACTGATAATAGTGCTGCAAGCGGTTTGGGTTTTCCCCATAGCGCCCATCTGTCGGACGGCGCGAAGGCTGCACATACGCCACATTCCAAGGCTTAGGCCCCAGCGCCCGCAAAGTCGTTGCGGGGTGTAATGTACCCGCCCCCACTTCCATATCATAAGGCTGCAATACCGCGCATCCGCGAGAGGCCCAATATGTTTGAAGGGTCAGGATCAAATCCTGAAATGATTTAGGTTTTTGGCTAGCTGACATGTCAGTTTCTTTTTTGTTCGCGAGGTCTGTCTTCTGGCCGTCATAGACCACAGATTCCCCACCGCTTCCATTGCACAATTTGGCGCGGAAGCTAGTCTTTTATGACAGTGGGATCAAGGTGGGGAGTTATAGTTAGAAGTCAATCATATAACTATTCGATTTTCTTTTCATCGTCTTCTTGTTTGACAAAACTTCTGAGAACCCTCAACGCCAGTTCTCGATCACCATCTGGAATTTTATCCCAAGTAGACCAAACCTGATTAGACGCCATTGGGTCGCGGATCAGAAAATCTGCAGGTTCACAACATAATGCTATAGAGAAAGCCTCAAGCAAACCTTGATTGTAAGGCTTGATTTGTCGCTCAAGTTCACTGACGTAACCCTTGGTGGTCTGCACGCGGTCAGCTAGTTCCTCTTGCGAGAGTTTGCGGTAAATCCGCCAATGTTTTAAATAAAAAGGTCTTTTACTGTTCATTTCTCAATTATATGTATTTGTTCCGTTGAGAAAAGAGAAATTCACCAAGCTGAAAAAATCTGACCGTGCCGCGTAGGTGCACTACGCACAAGCAAATGCAACATCTCACCCCGTCATACCCGACGGCGCAGCCGTCAGGGTATCCATCTCTTATCATCTCAACATAGTATCGGGATGCAATTTCGGGTGTTGGCTTCCACCAAAGAAGCTGTCACCTCAGCGAAGGCTGGGGCCCACCTCACAACACATCTTGCATTAAAAATGACTAAATGTGAGTGCTGCGAGGTCTGTTCTATTAGGATTAAAGCCAGTCGTGCTGAAAACTGAGCCCCAGCCTTCGCTGGGGTGACACGGAAAGAAATTGCAACCTATAACTGCCCAAGAGAAGCGTACATATCCAACCAATATGGATTATCGCGTTCAATCATATTGATTTTCCACTGGCGCTGCCACGCTTTGATGTTTTTCTCGCGCTTTATCGCGGTGTGAATGCAGTCATGGTTTTCATACCAAACTAACCGACTCACACTGTATTTTGTCGTAAACTTCGCACCGACACCCTGCTTATGTCCCCAAATACGCCGCGCAAGATTGTTCGTCACGCCCGTATAGAGCGTGCCATGATCTTGAGAGCTCACAATATAAACAGCATACCTCATCGCACCGAACATAAAGAGAACATTTACATTTGACAACGTCTTTTTCGCTCACCAAAATCATGGATATCTCAAAACTTATCCCCGCCTCTCAAAATCTAGCGCATATTTACATCACCTTCTCATGGTGTGGGCGATGCGCAAATTCGTATCATGAGCGGGCTGATGCTTTGAGCATTGAGCGAGCATGTGTTGATTGTCAGCTTGAAGATCAAAACATCAGGTAGAGCGCACGCTTCTGGCGGCACGCATACCATTTACCATTATCTAACAGCGGTCAGACCGTGCGCTTTACAGCCCATTTCCTAACCGACACAAAACAAGACCGACAAAACTCCCCTTAGCGATATGGCGGAGCTATTGGCGCATCTAAGCTTTTTAGCCTCATCATAGAGTGCATGACGCGCCAGCAAATACACCTTTGCGCAAGTCACGCTTTAGCAAATTCCGCCGCGCGCGCCTCTTCTCGCTGCAACAATCCCCATTTACCATTTTTGCAAGCACGTATAATATTCATCCCGAATTTGATGATATTGCCTGCTCTGGGACGCGGCGCAATCTAAACGCCACATCATTCGTGGATGCATATTAAAGGGGATGCATTAATGCGAAATCATACGCATAAACACCGCACACTATTTGGCAAAACAGCAAAATTTGCTTTCACCGCGCTCGCCGCCATCACTCTCGCGCCTGCTGCATCAGCAAAGAACTGTCCGAACGGGTTGGTCCTCGCCAACACATTTGAACATTATTTTGCCAGCGGACCAAATACATGGGGACAGGCCATTCTATATTGGCAGGATTATGGCTCCGCGGCGGTGGAAACACGCACTAAAGTCGTCCGCGCTTTGCTTGAATGCTATGGAAGTTATTGCGGCATGGGCAATGGCGACACCACTGCGCACACCACGCTGAAGAAATATTATCAGGAACTGGCAGCCTTTGAAGGGGGCCGGTCCACGGTGAAGCCCGAGTTTCCAAAGGGGCTTGATGCCCCGCCGCCAGTTATGCTGGCATGGGCTGAAAAACGTTTTGGCTGTACTGCCGGACCGACTAACAATGAGCGTCAGGCAGCGCAGCTTGCAACTTATAAAGCAGAACAGGCAGAAAAAGCCCGCATTGCGGCTCTACCGAAAAAGCCTGCAACCCGCGAAGAATTGGTTCTGCGCACGAATATAATCGACGACTGGGAATTCTATGAAGTCGCGCGCAAAGAAGGCGGGCCGATGTTCTACCGCTGGTGGGATGCCAACAAGAAAATGCGCACCATCCAGGACGCCTATGATATGTGCTATTTCCACAAGCCAACAAGTGTTGAATGCACAGGACCAAAAGCATGGGCAGATCGCATGTCTGGTAAGAAAACCTATTGGGGTAGTGGTCAGGCAAACCAGCCGAATAATGGTACCTATACGGAAAGCTACACCGATAAATACGGCTTCAAGCCACCGCCGCGCACCGCCCCTCCGCCGCCAAGCTCCAACCGCCGCGATTGTTATGACCAAGGCGATGGCACAGAAATCTGTTTCACCGATTAAGCTGGCAGCATCTTCATACCAATAAACAAAAAGCCCGACCATTTCTAATTGGGCTTTTATTATTTTCACATAGCAACGATAAGATTAAAACCCTTGCCCTGGGCGCTCTCTCCACAAAGTAGAATGTTCTTCACCCGAAATTTCTTCCTGAGGCCGGCCATTTGAAAAATAATACACGGCTATAGAACGGCGCATGAGATCAGGTGGACCTACTATTTTTTCCGGCTGCCCATGAAAGGAAAAATCTGTCGTCGAAAAAAGAACCGTGCGATTCATAACGGGCAATATACGCCGTTGACACGAAGTCATTTCACGATCCCACAATTCCAACCAACCCTGATTTTCCTCTTTCCACCCATCATTCAAATAGACCAGCAAATTTAATCGACGATCCAATTTAAAGAAATGATGCTTGTTAAAATCAGCATGGATTGCCAACTTCCCGCCAGAACTGGTGAAATGTAGTCCTCCGCCTAGCATATAAGGATCTGGCATTAGTCCTTGAATGCCAGTCACTGCTGTCAGTGTTTGAAGAAAGTGCGCTTCGTTTAATTGCCGTAGAATTTCTCTTGTATTCGGGCCGTACTCAGTTTTCCATGTTGATGCGTATTTCTGGACAGAATAAGTTCCATCATCATGAGGCTCTACCGAACTTTCAGATGTCGCCGGCCATTCTTCAATTACGTTGCTCAACACGTCGTTTTCAAACAAATTGTCGATTACGAGATGCGGGAAAGGTTGAGCGCTTTGATAATCGGCAGCTAGTCCCGTCAATTTTTCAATCGCACCCGGTGCAAAAACATTGATCTTTTTTGTTTGCTCTTCACTCAAGCCGAACAAACCTTTGATTGCATCAAGGTTGATCATTATCGCTCCTTAATATCTAGCAATAGAAAAAAGCCCGACCTTCTATGATCGGGCTTTTCTTTGTAACTATCTAAGTATCCAAGAAGCTGCGCAATTTACGTGAGCGGCTTGGGTGTTTCAGCTTGCGAAGCGCTTTGGCTTCAATCTGACGAATACGTTCACGTGTCACCGAGAATTGTTGCCCCACTTCTTCCAGTGTGTGGTCAGTATTCATACCGATACCAAAACGCATACGCAGCACACGCTCTTCACGTGGTGTAAGAGACGCTAGAACGCGCGTTGTTGTTTCACGTAAGTTCGACTGAATCGCTGCATCCACAGGAAGCAATGCCATTTTGTCTTCGATGAAGTCACCAAGGTTACTATCTTCGTCATCACCAATTGGCGTTTCCAGAGAAATCGGTTCTTTTGCGATTTTGAGAACCTTGCGGATTTTCTCAAGCGGAAGACCAAGCTTTTCAGCCAATTCTTCAGGTGTTGGCTCACGGCCAATCTCGTGAAGCATTTGACGCTGAGTCCGCACGATTTTGTTGATTGTCTCAATCATGTGCACAGGAATACGGATTGTGCGGGCCTGATCCGCGATAGAACGCGTAATCGCCTGACGAATCCACCAAGTGGCATAAGTCGAGAATTTGTAACCACGGCGATATTCAAACTTATCAACCGCTTTCATCAAACCGATATTTCCTTCCTGAATAAGATCCAGGAATTGAAGACCACGATTTGTGTATTTCTTAGCGATAGAGATTACGAGACGAAGGTTTGCTTCCACCATCTCTTTTTTCGCCACACGCGCTTCACGCTCACCTTTTTGAACTGTCGCAACAATGCGGCGGAAATCTTCAATTGGAACGCCCATCTCTTGTGCAAGAGAAGAAATTTCCGAGCGCATTTCTTCAACCTTATTGGTCTCAGCTGCGATGAATTTTTTCCACTTAGCAGAAATCAGGGATACGCGTGTTCCCCAATCAGGCTCAAGCTCGGTTCCGAAATAATTATCGAGGAAAGACTTACGCGGCACACCATGCGCATCAGCAAGGCGCATCAAACCGCCCTCTAATCCCATCAAACGTTTGTTGATGGCATAAAGCTGCTCAACAAGTGTTTCGATACGCGCATTGTTCAGGTGAAGCTTTTTCAGGTTTTCAATAATGTCATCCTGAAGTTTTACATATTCCTCAGAATCTTTTGGAGAAAGCTCTTTACCTTCCATGTGGCGGTTAACCAGCTTTTCCTGCAAACGGCGGTAAGCTTGGAATTCAGACGCCACATTATCCAAAATGTCCGTCACGCCTTCACGAAGTTCAGCCTCCATTGCCGACATCGACATTGCGCCGCCATCGTCAAAATCATCGTCATCATCGTCTTCCTTGCCTTCTTCTTCAGGCGGTAGACCTTCTTCGATGCGCTTTTTCTTGGCGATTTCGTCTTGCTTGGCTTTTTCTTCAGCTTCTAATTGCTCAGGTGTCTTCTCAAGCGGCTCACCTTTTTCAAGGGCAACAGCAGCAGCTGAGTTATCTGGTACACCACCATTTGCAGCAGCATAAGTTGCTTCAAGGTCGATAATATCACGCAACAACACGCGCTCATCTTCCAATTCCTGACGCCAAACCATGATCGCTTCAAACGTCAATGGACTTTCACAAAGCCCGCGAATCATTGCGTCGCGGCCAGCCTCAATACGTTTGGCTATCGCGATCTCGCCTTCACGAGACAATAATTCAACTGTTCCCATTTCACGCAAATACATGCGCACTGGGTCATCTGTACGGTCATAACGGTCAGAACGGCCGCCCGTTGCAGCAGCTGTTGATTTAGCTTTGGTTACAGCACCAGAAGCATTCTCGCCATCAGAGGATGCTTCATCGCCGTCGCCTTCACCTTCTTCGTCAGAATCAACAACGTTGATTCCCATTTCAGAAAGTGCAGACATAACGTCCTCAATCTGATCTGGATTAACTTCATCCGACGGAAGAACTTTATTCAATTCATCATGCGTGATGAATCCACGCGCTTTACCAGCGGCGATGAATTTCTTTACACTTGCATTCGATAAATCAAGTACTGGACCATCTTGGTTCTCAGCAACTTCTTCGTTATCGGCTTTTGTTTTGGTCATACAAATCTCCCGCCTTTAAACCCAGCTGCCCAAGCTGCGTTTGGCAAATCAATCCTGTGAGTTGCTTGTGGTTATATCGTCGATAGGTTCTTGTGACTTTGCCTTCAATGCTTGTCGTTCCGCCACTAATCTCTTTCGACGTGCCCATTCCGCTTTATGTTCCTCGACTCCGTTAGCTGAAGCGAACGCATTCTTCTCGCTCTCCGCCTCGTCTTTCAGAGCCGCAACAGTTGGGAAACGCTCCAGTGCAGCGAGCCATTCACGCCCAATCGTAGAAGATGGGTCTATGGGCTCCTGATTAGGATACTCTTCGAGCAGTTTCGCAGAACGTGTGCGGCCAAGACTCCGTAAATGGGCTGCAATTGCGCTGCGGTCAACCTTTTCCCCAAAATCTTGCACATCTAATGCAGCATTTCTTAGTGCTAACACGTCTTCATCGCGAAAATCAGCCATTGCAAGCATCTCTTTTGCCTCATCCATTAGGTTTGGGCTGTCAATAGCGCGTACAATCATTCCCAGTCCCGTGCGCCCTGTTAGGCCGCGTGTATCTGCTAATTTAATCACAGGACCTTGTGCAATATTCTTACCACGGAAGTTTGAACTGTTTTTGCCGCCCCATTCATTTTTACGAAATGGAGTCTGTTTAGCCTGTCTTTGATCTCGAAAATACTGATAGCGACGATCTTTTAATTCTCGCTCATATGCGCGGCGCACTTGCTCATTTGCAATCGCAGAGACGGCTTCATCCAACCTTGCCTCAAATCCAGCCCGTCGCTCAGGTGTATCTAGTTTTTCTTTGTTGAGTTCCCTGTCCCACAATAATTCCACCAATGGACGCGCATTACGCAATAAATCACGCAGACCATACTCACCACCATCCGTTTTTAAGAGATCATCAGGGTCCATCCCTTGTGGCAGAATCGTCACGTAAACAGATTTGCCCGGCTCAAGCATCGGCAATGCCAAATCAACAGCACGCATAGCGGCCTTCTGACCTGCTTCATCACCATCAAAACACATTATGGGTTCAGGCCCGACCCGCCACAGCATTTTTAATTGCTCTTCGGTGAGCGCTGTTCCCATCGGTGCCACAGCTGTTGAAAAGCCATGTTCTGCCATCGCGATGACATCCATATACCCTTCAGTGACAATTAAGCCGCGTGCAAATGGATCGGCTGAAGACGCATTGCGTGACAATTTATAAATGGCATCACGAGCTCGGCCATAATTATAAATAACCGAAGATTTGTGAAACAAAGGCGTTTCAGAGGAATTCACATATTTGGGAATCCCTTTTTCCTTCAGCACATGCCCCGGTTCTAATGCACGTCCGCCAAGCGCAATTGGTCGGCCCGTTGGATCAAGAATTGGAAAAATAATGCGATGACGAAATGCATCATATGGTGGTTTACTCGAATTTTTCGATGGCCGAACAAGTCCGATTTCAAGAAGTTCTTTGGCAGTCGCACCCATTTTGATCAGATGATCATGCAATGTTTGCCAACCTTCTGGTGCATATCCAATCCGGTGACGCCGCCACGCCCCCTCACCTAAACCACGCGATTTGGAAAGATATTCTCTTGCTTGCTCGCCCACTGGTTCACGTAATTGCTCTTCATAAAAAGCAACCGCCGCCTCCATCAGCTCAAACAAGGATTTGCGTTTGGTGACCTGTTTTTTCTCGGCCTTGGTTTCAGTTGGCATTTCCATGCCAGCGAGCTGAACAAGTTTTTCGACAGCTTCCTGAAAACTTAATCCTTCTGTTTCCTGCACAAAGGAAATAATATCGCCAGAGTTTTGCGTCGAGAAACAACGATAGGAACGTTTGTCATCATCGACATAAAAAGAAGGCGTATTTTCATCTTTAAAGGGTGAGAGGCCTTTGAAGTTCTTTCCCGAACGCACAAGCTTAACCTTGCGCCCGACATAACCAGATATTGGCAGTCGATCTTTTAATTCATCAATGAAAGCTTCGGAAAACCGCATCACACCTCTCGGAATTCTATCCTAGCCCAGGAAAGACTCCACGTCTGTCTCAAATTAACCAAAAAATCAATTATTGATTAGAGAAGCAACTTTTTCACAGCAGATTTTGCTGCACCTGACTCAATACGGTCAGGATAGCGTGCTTTTAGCTCAGAAACGCAGCGGCCCATGTCTTTCAGGCATTCAGCCCCAAGTTCATTGACCACTTCTTCTGCTGCAAGCGTAATCTCTGTCTTACCTAGACATTGTGGAAGAAACTCTTTGAGTGTCTCCACTTCTTCACGCTCTTGCTCAGCAAGTTCAATCTTACCAGCCGCATCATATTCTTCGGCTGCGGCTTCACGCTGCGCTATCATATGGCGCAAAATCGCGTTGATCTCTGTTTCTTCACAAACGCTGCATTCGTCTTTTTGACGCGCTTTGATATCGCGATCACGTACAGCGCATAAAACAAGTCTGAGTGTCGCCGCGCGTTGCTCAAGATTCTCAGTCTCTGCTTTGTGAAGCTCTGTTTTTAAAGTTTCACGAAGTCTCATTTGAGCGTTATCATCAACATTTTGTTGTAATGCAAGTGACATCTATCCGTTAGTCCTGCTAGGAGTTAATCCGTTTTCATCACCAAATATGAAGGTTTTAAGTCCGATCATCTTGACTGTTATTCCTTCATCTCTCTATTCACGTGCGAAAAGCGTCGTGAGTCAATGGTTATGAACACGCTGTAATAAAACAAGAAGGCGCGCTCTTATGCCCAATCAGGTTGCCAATCAAGACCCTAATACAAAGTTTACATCGGATGAGCTTTCTAACAACGGCTCCCAAATGACCCAAAAAGCGACTGGTGCGGTCGCTTTGGAAGACGGTACTATCGTTTATGGACGCGGCTCAGGCGCAGCCGGAACAGCAGTTGGAGAGTTATGCTTCAACACGTCCATTACTGGTTACCAAGAAATTTTAACTGACCCATCTTATTCAGATCAAATCGTGATGTTTACATTTCCTCACATTGGAAATGTTGGTGCAAATGAAGACGATAATGAAGAAAGCAGCGTCAATGGTGCTAAAGCTGCGCGCGGCGCACTTTTCAGAGCGCACCCTACACCGCCAGCAAATTGGCGCTCAAAAGATCATTTAGGTGCTTGGCTTCGCAAAAAAGGCATTGTCGGAATTTCCGGCATTGATACGCGCGCCCTCACACGTCGCATAAGAGAAGGCGGCATGCAGAAAGTGGCCATCGTTCACGCACCTGATGGCGTTATAGACAAAGATGCGCTTCTTGCAGCTGCACGCGCATGGGGCGGCGTCGAAGGATCTGACCTCGCTAAAACAGTCACAACCAATGATAAGTTTGAATCGTCTCAAAACCTGTGGGACATCAAAGATGGATATCTTGATGCAAGCACAGCCTTGTATCACGTCGTCGTCGTTGATTTTGGTGTAAAGAAAAACATCTTACGCAATCTGGCCAGTGTCGGTGCACGCGCGACAATCGTGCCTGCTTCAACATCTGCAGAAGACATTCTTGCGCTTAATCCAGATGGTATCGTCCTTTCAAACGGACCGGGCGACCCAGCAGCCACTGGTGAATACGCCTCCCCAATGATCAAAACTTTGATCGAATCAAACAAACCTATCCTTGGTATTTGTTTGGGTCACCAAATGCTTGCTTTGGCTCTTGGAGCCAAAACCATGAAAATGACGCAAGGCCACCATGGTGCAAACCACCCAGTCAAAGACCTAGAGACCGGAAAAGTGGAAATCGTATCCATGAATCACGGCTTCACTGTTGACCCTGACACACTCCCAGAAGGTGTGGAGCAATCTCACATCTCCCTGTTTGATGGCACCAATTCAGGACTAAAAGTGATCGGGAAACCCATCATTTCTGTGCAACATCACCCAGAAGCAAGTCCAGGTCCGCAGGATTCATTCTATTTATTCCAGCGTTTTGCAGATTTGATGAAATAATTAGCGGGCAAACAAAACCTTTATGTGAAGGTTTTGTGGCAACGCCCAAAAGTCCTTGCGGCTGCTAAGATTCAGTGCCATTCGGTTGCCTAACAGAGGTTTAACAGAAACCTCTGTCTAGTGTTGCGTTGAAGATAGATGGGCTGTTGCAATGGAAATTCTGGGCACTAACATTTGGGCGGTCATAGGTTTCGCCTTTGCTGCTTATGCTGTTGTCGGTAATGACGCATTGCAGACACTAGGTACTTTCATCAATTCAAACAGACGTTTGCCTTGGTGGGTTTTATACCTTTTCGCCGTTAGTATTCTGCTTATTACATTCTATTGGGGATGGTCCTCATCCCTTGGAGATGTGTCTTGGGGTAAGCTCGACAAGACAGATAAATTCCCAATTTTCGAAGTTCATTGGTATCATGCTCTCCCGCCCATGGTGCTTTTGCTTTTAACACGTTTTGGTATTCCGGTTTCAACAACCTTCATGGTGCTGGCCACATTCGCGACCATGTCCGGCATGATGACTATGCTGAACAAATCCCTGATGGGTTATGCGGTCGCATTTGCCACTGGTGGCCTGATCTATGCCGCATTGGCTCCATCACTTGAGCGCTGGTTCTTGAAAACGGCGGACTCGCAACACAATCCAGTCTGGGTCGTCTTACAATGGGTGACAACAGGTTATCTCTGGGGCGTGTGGTTGATACAAGATTTTGCGAATATCTTCGTCTACCTGCCCCGCAATTTGCCCAACGCATTCAATGTCGGCGGAGAAATTGTCGAAGCGAGCAAACCTGACGCGCAAGCCATTATCGACAAATGTAATGAACTTTTCATCGGACAAGCCGAGCTCATTTCTTCCTGTCTCTCTGATGTTTCTATCGCATCACGTTCTCAAAATCTCAGCCTCATGCACGCAAGCTTAGGCATGGGATTGATCGCAATATTCTTGCTGATCACTTTTGCCAACCGTGGTGGGCCCGTTCAGAAAATCTTGCTCACCAAAACTTCGGTGACAGATATTCGTTCAGCCACAGTGATCGACTTTATCTACGCCACGCTCTTATTCGCCTTCTCTGGAAACCTTCAGGATTTTGGTATCCCAATCTCAAAAGTGCCAATGTCAACAACATGGGTTTTCTTGGGATTGATCGCTGGACGTGAATTTGCCATCGCAACGATAGACAAAGTCCGCTCCACTGGCGCAACAGCTAAAATCGTGGGAATGGACTTAGCAAAAGCGACACTAGGTATTATCATCTCAGTTGTCCTCGCGCTCTCAATGCCCTATCTCGCGCAACAATTTGATCCGGTAGATGAAGTCACTATCGACACCAATAACAACTAGGCAGATATAGTTGAACTAAAAACATACACTATCAGACCACAGGTATGACCAAAGCTAACTGATAGTGGCATATTAATAAGCTAGCGAGTTGCGCGTTGCACAATAACACCTCGCCACCCAAGGCCGGCGTAAGTTTCATACCCAGGGGTTAAATGATACCCGACCGTTTCACCGCTCTTAGACGTATAAAAGCCCGCTTCGGGATCTGTAAGTGAAAGATCAAACGTCTCTCCGAGCCTTCTCTTAGGGTCGCTAGATGCAATAATTCTATCTTGTGCATCAATCAGCAAGACACTCGTGCGATCAGCCTCCTCATTCGTAAGACGAATACCGTTCACTATGCTTGCTGCCTGAGGCTCCCAATCAAAATGTATCCCCAAAACCCCAATCTGCTCGCCATGCAGATCACCATTTTTTCTGACACTGGCTGCATAAGTAGCAATTTGAGCGTTGCTCAATAAGCTCTCTTCTGTGATGTCATCAACGATATAATCATCACCACTTTGAAGATTTCTAGCCTGCCTATACCAATTTTTATAACTAACATCTTCTCCAATGACCGGATAAATATCTGGTCGGCCATTTGCAATGATTTTGCCATTCATGTCGCAAAGCCAAAGATCAACGTAAACAGTATATGCCCCTAAAATAACCCCTAATCGTTTGCTCGCATAATCCCGCGCAGAAGCGGCGTCATTATCAATTGCGTCAACAAGCGCTGAATCTGTTGCCCACCAGCGGACATCACATGTGCGTTCAAATAAATTGCGATCTATCAGCTCAACGGCATTCAAGGATAAATCAATCAGACGCTTGCCATTTGCTTGGCTGATCATGTTGCAAATGGTCTGCTCAAGTGCACTAATTTCTGCGACAAGTTCGCTGGATAAAGATTGCGCCAGCATATCCACACTGGCAGAGACACCCTTGACTTCGTCTGCAACGACCCCAAACCCAGCCCCTAATTCACCAACTCTTTTAGCTTCTATCAGAGCATTAAACGCTAGCATTCTTAAGCTCGCATTCTTAAGCTCGCATTCACTTTTTGAATATCACGAACCTTACCATCAGTTATTGTGCGAGCCCGTTCAGCTCCGGCAACAATAAGAGAAATTCCACCATCCTCATGTGAAGCACTCATCGACCACAACCTCCCTGATTGCTATAGATCATCGCTCAGCATGCTGAAGGTTTTAAAGTCTTCAATGTTCTCAAGCTATTATTTCAAATTTTACGAAACTAATAAAAAAACACAATCTCCAAAACCAGCTCTAGATTGGCTTTTTTGATAACATTCCTGACCCGAATATTAACCTTATGAATATAATGGTTAAATAACCAGCAAATTAGTACGGGTAATCTAAATTTTGTTCAAATCATCGCGCAGGCAATGGTCCACATTTTTGCTCATACAGCTCAATATATTGCGGCATCACTTCGATGAAAGCTCGCGCACGTTTTTCAGGATCAGGGTGAGTCGACATAATCTCAGCCGGACGATTTCCTCCGCCCAACTCTGCCATCCGCCCCCATAATTCAGGCGCTTCACGCGGATCATAACAAGCGCGCGTTAGCAACTCTAGGCCAATCATATCTGCTTCGCTTTCGTGCGCACGAGAGAACGGTTTCATCACGCCCATGTCTGCGCCCATGCCGAACGCCCCCATCACTGCGCGCTGCGCACCTGCGCCCATATCACCCACGCTTGCACCAACAGCCATCTGACCAAATTGCATAATCTTGGCTTGGCTCATGCGTTCTGCCCCGTGGCGCGCCAATGCATGACCAATCTCATGGCCCATAATCGTCGCGATGCCATCCCGATTAGCGGCTGTAGACAAAATCCCCGTATAGAAAGCCACTTTCCCGCCCGGCAGACAAAAAGCATTTGGTGTATCAGATGCAATGACCTGAAATTCCCACGCAAACTTATCTGCCAGCGTGCCCCATTTAGGAATATTGCCGCCCGATTTTCCCAGCCCGATAACAGGCGCACCTTCGCGTTCCCATTCAATCGCAGCACGCGCAATATCTTCACCAATTTTCTGAATGATATCGACAATCTCTTTTTCGTTGACGCCGCAAGATGTCGCGCGACTTCCACAAAGCACAGGTTCAGATTGCAAGATCTGCATATAGGATTGATCCCCAAGCGCAACTTCCTGCTCCACAGACATGGTGACCATTTGCTTACGACCAGCAATTCCGGTTTTCTGATTCGAAAACCAATAAAATGCCAATCCGAGGACGACCAAACCAATAATTGGCAGACGGCCACCAATTGCCCCCAATAGTCCGCCACTTGTTCTGCGACGACTTGAATAAGCAGGAATGCGCATACCATAAACCCTCTAAAATAGACCGTTCTTCACCCAATACCTCAAGAACATTCAAACCTTACCCCACACTTGGGCGTAATAAAAACACTTCTTGGCAGTGAAATGAGAAATCTTATTTGCCATTGGCTCATTGCATCCACATCTTGTGAATATATAAATGCCTGAAACGTCAGCAAAGATTGAAAAGCTTACCATGCCCGCGACACCTTCCGATCCAGAAAACCACACAGCAAACGCCCCGATCCCTTTCAAGGTGCAAATCATACCGGTCACGCCGCTTCAGCAAAATTGCTCTTTGATTTTCGATGAAGAATCAAAGGAAGCTGTCTTTGTCGATCCGGGCGGCGATGTTGAACAATTGGAAGCAGCGCTCAAACATTTTGGCCTCAAACTCACACAGATATGGCTGACACATGGCCATCTTGATCATGCCGGCGCGGCGCAATCCTTAAAAGAATCATGGAATGTCGACATTGTCGGGCCCCACAAGGAAGACCAATGGTTGCTCGATGATATCGAAGCGCAAGGTGCCAAATACGGCATTACGACGGGACGCAACACAAAATCAGATAAATATCTGGACGATGGTGACACGCTTGAATTTGCGGGACACACATTTGGCGTCGTGCATTGCCCGGGACACACACCCGGTCATGTTGTCATTTACAATGAATCAGCACAATTGGCATTTGTCGGCGATGTGATTTTCCACGGCTCGATCGGGCGCACAGACTTTCCACGTGGCAATCACCAAGAATTACTTGATTCCATCACTCAAAAATTATGGCCATTGGGAAAAGACATGCGCTTTATTCCCGGTCATGGACAAATGAGCACGTTTGGACAGGAACGCCTCACCAATAATTATGTGGCGGATTCTGTGTTAGCGCGCAAATAGCTAAGCCGCATCATCGCGGCGTTCAGCACCATTATATTTAATATTCTGGAGACGGCGCCGACATGGGCCAAAATAGTTTTCCGTCCGAACAAAAGCTCGGTTTTGATTTACAAGATTTACAATCTGACGCCATAAATCATTTCCAGTGAATGGTAGAGCCATCACACCATCCACACCGGCTTGAACAGCTTCCCGAACAACGCGTTGTGAAGGGGTCGCCGTCATAAGCAATACAGCACCATAAGGATTGGATGCATGTGTCTCAGACCGAACAGCTTCAACAAGTGGTGCAATTGGAAGCCCGGGCGCGTGATTAATGATGATTATGTCGCGATAATTGTGACGAACAGCTTCTTTTAAATTCTGAAGCTCACCAACCGATTCAATGCGCTTAACACCAAAAGAATGCAAAGCCGTTTTTTCAAGGTGAACCAAGTTCTTGTGTCGACTGTATATCAGAACATCAACTGCGTTTAAATTTGTGACACGCAAATCGCCTCATCTCCTCTAAATGCATCCATCTTTCAAATAAATCCCCATACTCATCTATACCGCCAATCTAGTTAACGATTTGAATACTGATTTAATTGAGTTTCTATATTCCCTTATCTATCTATTTCCATGATAACATAAGTTGGAGCAAAATAAGTATATCTGATTACTTATAGAGACACATCCAGATTTGAGATTCGTCCACACACTTATTAACGGCACATCCCAATATCATAGAACCAGAATTTTCCTTCGAGAATGCGCCCGCATTCTGTTGCATTAAATCCGCTACCATTTTCCTCACGGATACATTGACAATACGCGCTTGTCCTTGACTGTCCAAGCCTGCGGGAACCAGATAGATAGCTTCCCCCCGCGCGCTTAGAATTTTGCTTTCTTTTGCGCCGCACATCCCCATTGAAATCTGCTGCACTTGCAAGGAAGCACGTTGCGCCAAACTTTCTGACCATTCCAGTCCACTCGCGCCTTTGGCCTGCAAGGCATAAGTGTGTGCCTGCGTTATACCGGCAAGATCACCTTTTTCAGGAAACGCACGCAGAGGCGTCGCTGAATTGGCGATCACTGTTCCATCATTGTGTTTTGCTGGCGGAATATCGCGTTCGTCTACTTTCTCTACTGGTTTTGTCTTAGGCATTGGCCCCAAAGACAAATCAGGCTCGACAGGAACGGGATCTGGAACTTCTTCAATCTCTACAGACTCCACAACCGGCAAAGGCTCCAAAGGCGTCTCGTCAGAGGTCGTTTCACATCCTGCGATGACTAATACCCCCAGACAGATACTCGCTTGAATGGAAGATTTTACGATACGTCTCATATTCACATCACCTATTAGCGAAACTCTGGCGGCATTTTCACACAATCAAAATATTCAGTATTCGGAACACATTTTGATTCTTGAGCCTATCAATTACGCGATTTTTTTATCCATGCCTCAAACAAATTTGAATTTCCAGTTAGTTTTTAGCAATGCGAAATCATCAAACCTATCGGCAAACCACATTTTCAACCGACACGTATAAGCATTCATGATACAAGAAATAAGCATTGAATCAAAAACGTTTTAAATTGAGCCTTGCACCAACACGCTCAGACAGTTAAACCGTCCAACAATTTGCCCATACGAGCCTAGGCTTGTGTGAGAGCATTTATTTTGTAGTGCGCCGAAAAGACCCCAAGGACCGACCTCCATGCCTAAACGTACCGATATTAAATCCATCCTAGTTATCGGCGCAGGCCCAATCGTTATTGGGCAGGCTTGTGAATTTGATTATTCCGGTGTTCAGGCCATCAAAGCTCTTAAAGAAGAAGGCTACCGGATCATTCTGGTAAACTCCAACCCCGCAACAATCATGACAGACCCAGAACTTGCGGATGCCACATATATAGAGCCCATCACCCCTGAATTCGTCGCTAAAATAATCGCCATAGAGCGCCCAGATGCAGTTTTGCCAACAATGGGCGGACAGACAGCACTCAACACAGCCCTAGCACTTGATAAAGACGGCACACTTGAAAAATACAATGTCGAGCTGATCGGTGCCAAAGCAGATGCCATCGAAAAAGCTGAAGACCGCGAAAAATTCCAAGTCGCGATGAACAATATTGGCCTTGAAAACCCTAAATCCGTTATCGTTTCCGCACCTAAGACAGTTGATGCAAATGGCAATGAAACAGGTAAAGACATTTTAGGCGGCCTTAAAGAATGTTTTGATGCACTGGATGAGATTGGTCTTCCAGCCATTATTCGCCCTGCCTTCACCTTGGGTGGTACAGGCGGCGGTGTTGCCAACAACCGCGAAGAATACGAGCACTTCTGTCGCTCAGGTATGGAAGCTTCCCCAACAGGCCAGATCCTGATTGATGAAAGTCTTCTTGGTTGGAAAGAATATGAGATGGAAGTTGTTCGCGACACTGCGGACAATTGTATCATTATCTGTTCTATCGAAAACATTGACCCAATGGGTGTGCACACCGGTGATTCGATCACTGTTGCCCCAGCCCTCACTCTGACAGACAAAGAATACCAAATCATGCGGAATGCTTCGATTGCAGTTCTGCGTGAAATCGGTGTTGAAACGGGTGGTTCAAACGTACAATTCGCTGTTCACCCAGAAACAGGTCGCCTTGTTGTCATCGAGATGAACCCACGTGTAAGCCGTTCTTCAGCCCTCGCTTCTAAAGCTACAGGTTTCCCGATTGCAAAAGTTGCTGCCAAACTAGCCGTTGGTTACACGCTAGATGAACTCGACAATGACATTACTGGCGTCACACCAGCATCATTTGAACCAACAATCGATTATGTCGTCACAAAAATTCCGCGCTTTGCTTTTGAGAAATACAAAGGCGCAGACGAAATGCTTTCAACAAGCATGAAATCCGTTGGTGAAGCCATGGCCATTGGCCGGACATTCCAAGAAAGCTTCCAAAAAGCCCTACGTTCATTGGAAACAGGCTTTTGTGGCCTCAACGAAGTTGAGATCAAACGCCTTGGCAAAGGTGATGACCGCAATGTCATGCTGGCTGCTTGTAGCCAACCAACAAACAAGCGCCTGCTCGTGATCGCGCAATCCATCCGTAACGGTCTTTCAGTGGAAGATGCCGCCAAAGCGTCCGGCGTTGATTTATGGTTCCTGCGCCAGATTGCCGACCTTATCGAAACTGAAAAGAACATCCGCCGCGATGGTCTGCCAACAAATGCCGCTGATATGACGTTGATCAAATCCAAAGGCTTCTCCGATGAACGCCTTGGTATGCTGACTGGCAAATCAGAAACAGACGTGCGCGCTTATCGCCATTCTCTGGGTGTGCGCCCAGTCTATAAACGTATTGATACATGTGCTGCTGAATTTGCCGCTAAAACCCCTTACCTCTACTCAACCTATGAAACAGGTATGATGAATGAGGATGGCACACTGCTTCCAGCTGAATGTGAAGCCCTGCCATCAACACGCAAAAAAGCCATGATCCTTGGCGGTGGCCCAAACCGTATCGGGCAAGGTATCGAATTTGACTATTGTTGCTGTCACGCTGCTTTCGCCATGGAAGATCTGGGCATTGAAAGCATTATGGTCAATTGTAATCCTGAAACAGTGTCGACAGACTATGACACATCAGACCGCCTCTACTTTGAACCACTCACTCTCGAAGACGTGTCCGAGATTTGCCACATCGAGCAATCAACCGGTGAATTTGCAGGTGTGATCGTCCAGTTTGGTGGTCAAACACCCCTAAAATTGGCGCCTGGACTAAATGAGATGAAAGTTCCTATCCTTGGAACATCACCTGACGCGATTGACCTTGCTGAAGACCGTAAGCGTTTCTCAATTTTGCTTGATGAAATTGGCTTAAAGCAAGCACCATCAGGCATCGCAACGACAGTTGAAGAAGCCCTCGCCATTGCAGAGCGTGTTGGTTATCCAGTCATGGTACGCCCTTCCAATGTCTTGGGTGGACGCGCGATGGAAATCGCCCACGATATTACCGACCTTAAAGACTATGGCGCAAAAGCCATTGTGGCGTCTGAAGGCGGAAACCTCCTAGTCGACCGTTATTTATCTGATGCAATCGAAGTCGATGTCGACGCCATTTGCGATGGTGAAACCACCCACGTTGCCGGTATTATGCAGCACATTGAAGAAGCAGGTGTGCACTCAGGTGATTCGGCCTGTTCCATTCCGCCATACTCGCTTTCCCAGCCAATTCAGGATGAGTTAGCCCGTCAAGCTCGCGTTTTGGCCAGCGCGCTGAATGTAAAAGGTCTTATGAATGTGCAATTTGCCGTCAAAGATGATGAAATATTCGTCCTTGAAGCCAATCCACGTGCATCCAGAACGGTTCCTTTTGTCGCAAAAGCTGTGGGTAAACCCCTTGCTTCTATCGCTGCAAAAGTAATGGCAGAAGAAAAACTAGCCCAATTTGGACTAGGCGATGGACCAATTACACCACCTCGCATTGCCGTAAAGGAAGCCGTATTCCCATTCGCGCGCTTCACTGGCGTCGACCCGGCACTTGGTCCTGAAATGCGCTCAACCGGTGAAGTTATGGGGATTGCTGAGACATTTGATGCAGCATTCCTGAAATCTCAAATCGGTGCTGGTCACGATCTTCCACAAAGCGGAACTTGCTTCATCTCTGTGAAAAAGAATGACAAAGCAGCAGCGATCGAAACAGCTAAACAGCTGATAGATTTAGGCTTTTCAATTATTGCAACATCCGGCACAGCCCGTGATATGCAAGAAGAAGGCATAGATGTCAGCGTCGTGAATAAAGTTCTAGAAGGGCGTCCACACATCGTGGATAAAATTTCTGACGGAAAAGTTCAGCTTGTGATCAATACGACGGAAGGTGCACAATCCATGCTTGATTCTGCATCCATCCGACGCACAGCTCTTATTAAGGGCGTACCCTATTATACAACTATTTCTGGTGGGCATGCAGCAGTTAGGGCAATTCGTGTTCTTAAAGAACGCCCCCTTGAAGCTGCCTCACTTCAATCCTACTCTTGACCTTAGCGAAAGTTCGGTCGACCTTTCGTAAAGTTTCAATAACGGTATCTAACTAATGCAACGCATTCCTATGACAGCCCAAGGCCATCAGGCCTTGGAAGATGAACTTAAGCATTTGAAAACAGTCGCGCGCCCTGAAGTGATTCAGGCGATTGCGGTCGCACGCGAACATGGTGACTTATCTGAGAATGCTGAATATCACGCGGCAAAAGAAAGCCAGAGCCACATTGAAGGCCGTATTATCGAGCTGGACAGTAAGCTCGCGCGCGCTCAAGTTATCGACACGTCCAAATTATCTGGTGACAACATCAAATTTGGTGCCACGGTAACAGTTGTCGATGAAGACACCGAAGAAGAAGCGACTTACAAAATCGTTGGTGAAGACGAAGCCAATATTGCAGATGGTAAAATCTCGCTTTCCTCTCCTCTGGCGCGTGCCATGATAGGTAAAGAAGAAGGTGACATCGCAGAAGTAAGCGCACCTGGCGGTGCCAAGACTTACGAAATTCTCGACGTTAAATGGATCTAAAGCCATGATTTCCAGCGCGGCTGTCGGACCGTCTATCTGGGTTGTTTCCGATGGGCGCGCAGGAATTGAACGTCAAGCAGTCGCCATTGCGCAAGCATTGGGTGAATTGCACAGATGGGCAAACATCTCTCATATCAGATCAACAGCCCACAAGTCTGAACCAGTTCGCATATCACCTAAAGCACCTCAGCTTTGGTTGCCGCCCCAATTGTGGCTTGCGCCTTTAGCAGCCTTGCCCAAACCACAAAGAGACCAGCTTAAAGCGCCATGGCCTGATATCTGGATTGGGTCTGGTCGTCGGTCTGTGCCCTATTCGATGCGTGTCAAAAAATGGTCAAATGGCAAAACGCTAGTTGTCCAAACTCAAGACCCTAAAGTAAACCCGTCTCACTTTGATCTTGTGATCCCACCTGAACATGATCAGCTTGAAGGCTCCAATGTGCTTTCAACGATTGGCGCACCTGCCCATTTCTCGATGGGAGACCTAGAACAAGCCGCGCTCAATTTTGGTGATTTGATCGCTGAGCCGGGACGCAAAGCTGCTGTCATCATTGGCGGCACTTCCAAAACCCACACATTATCTGAAACGCGCGCCAAAGAATTAGAACAAGAATTACGCGGTTTAGCGGCGCAAGGCATCCGTATGTGGATTACGGTCTCTCGCCGCACCCCCGAACATGCGCGCATCCGCTTTCGCAATATGGCTGAAGAAGTTGGTGCACGCTTCTGGGAATCAGAAACAACCGATGGCCCCAATCCTTATTTGGCTTTCCTCTCAATGTCTGACCTAATCTTCGTCACCGAAGATTCAGCGAATATGATTTCTGAAGCCGCTTGGTTTGGAAAACCTGTCTATCTTCTAAAGCTTGTTGGAAAATCTGCCAAATTTGACCGCCTCCATCAAAGCTTTACCAAACAAGGCATTGCGCGCTGGTATGAAGGCAAAGTTGAACATTGGCCCACAGAGCCAGTCAGAGAAATCGACCGTGCCGCAGATGAAATTATAAAACGGCTATTGGAAAAACACCCCAAACCAAAATAAAATAGGCATAACAAGCCTGTATTGTGATGATATAACATTATAATACATTGTAATTATTAGGGTTTTCATTTCGTCCAAGATATAATACACAAATGCAATGACAGATAGCCACACTGACCATCATCACCACGACAAGCATGATCACGGTCACGACCATGATCACGGTCACGACCATGATCACGCTGCACACGCCTCTCAAAGCCGTATAGCTTGGGCATGCGCGCTAACAGCATCATTCATGATTGCTGAAATTATTGGCGGTGTAATTTCTGGTTCTTTAGCATTGCTGGCTGATGCCGCACATATGCTCACCGATTCTGCCAGCCTATTGCTTGCTTGGGTTGGTTTCTGGTTGGCCGCGAAGCCATCTGATGCAAAGCGTAGTTTTGGCTTTGGCCGGTTTCGCATTCTCGCCGCTTTTGCCAATGGTCTCACGCTGGTTCTACTTGCAGGTTGGATCGTCTTAGAAGCTATTCAACGCTTTATGGCTCCTGCTCCTATCCAGTCAGATATATTACTTGGCGTCGCCATTATTGGCCTGATCGTGAATATTATCGCCTTCTTCATTCTGCATGGCGGTGATGATCATTCACATGGTGATGTAAACCTTGAAGGCGCTCTATGGCATGTCGCCGGCGATATGCTGGGATCGATCGTTGCCATTATTGCGGCGATTGTCATCATCTATACCGGCTGGACACCCATCGACCCAATCTTATCCATGATTGTCGCAGTCATCATTGGCTATGGCGGCATTCGCGTGATCAAACGCTCAGGTCATATTCTTCTGGAAGGTGCACCAGAAAATTTCGATAAACAAAAATTGGTCAGTGATCTACTCGCCAATATTGAAGGCTTACAAAGCGTCCACCACATCCACGCATGGACGCTAACTGGGTCTGATAAGTTGGTGACCATGAATGTCTGCATTCAAGATGACGTCGACACAGCGACCACGCTTCAAGCTATTAAAACACGGCTGACGGAGCATCATCATATGAACCATGTTACAATTGAGCTCAGTCAATCTGAAAACGACACAGATTGCACACAAACTGCACACTCAGAGCACACTCACACTTAAAAACCATTGTAATTTCTCGATAGCAAAACGACATTTACGTCACATTGCATCGCGTATGATCACATTAGAATTGATATACAGTATTGATGGCTGTGTGACTTGCAATCTGGCTCTACTCCCCCTAAATCCGTTGATCTAAATTTACTATGTTTTGGCGCCCTGTTGGCGACGATTCCAAATGCCCCGCAGGAGCGAACCAAATGAGCAATACCGAGCACCGTTCACTGATCATCCTTGGATCAGGCCCTGCAGGATATACAGCTGCGATCTATGCTGCGCGCGCAATGCGTAAACCTATGCTAATTGCAGGTATGCAGCCTGGCGGTCAGCTAACAATCACAACCGAAGTTGAAAACTACCCTGGTTTTGCTGAAACCATTCAAGGCCCATGGCTGATGGAGCAAATGAAAGGGCAAGCTGAACATGTCGGGACTGAGATTGTCGAAGATCACATCAAATCAGTTGACCTGAACAACCGACCTTTCACACTGATTGGTGAAAGCGGAACAACATACACATGTGATGCATTGATCATTTCTACAGGTGCACAAGCTAAATGGCTTGGCCTTGATTCTGAAAAGAAATTTCAAGGATTTGGTGTATCTGCATGTGCCACATGTGATGGTTTCTTCTATCGCGGCAAAGAAGTCATTGTTGTTGGCGGCGGGAACACAGCGGTTGAAGAAGCACTCTTCCTCACCAATTTTGCATCCAAAGTCACATTGGTTCACCGCCGTGATAGCCTACGTGCAGAGCGCATCCTACAAGAGCGCTTGCTCAATCATGAGAAAGTGGAAGTTGTCTGGGATCACCAACTTGAAGAAGTTGTCGGTGATGAAAACCCACTTGGCGTCACAGGTGTAAAACTGAAAAATGTCAAAACAGGTGAAATCATAGACCGTGAAGCCCATGGTGTATTCATCGCCATTGGTCACGCACCGGCAACATCCCTATTTGACGGCCAACTTGAGATGAAACAAGGCGGCTATCTCATCACAGCCCCTGATTCGTCCAAAACATCCGTCCCCGGCGTTTATGCTGCTGGAGACGTAACAGATGACAAATTCCGCCAAGCCGTCACCGCTGCTGGAATGGGATGCATGGCAGCACTCGAATCTGATCATTTTCTTGCTGAATTAGAATTAAACAATAAATAATGCCCCGAAAAACGTGTTCGCTTTGACAATGATTTAAATCTTGGCATCTAGTAAATGCAGGATACGAATCACTAAGGTCTGCTTCAAAGGGACTCACAATGGTACAATCTATGGACTGGGATAAGCTCAAATCCTTCCATGCTGCGGCAGAAACTGGCAGTCTCACGGCTGCTGGGGAACGATTAGGTATTTCTCAATCGGCTGTTTCACGTCAGATTGCCTCTCTGGAAGAAGCGTTGCAAAATTCGCTTTTCCAAAGACATGCTCGTGGTCTAATTCTTACTGAAGCAGGTAGAATACTTCACCGCGCAACCGCTGAAATGGCATCCTCTGCCCGTACAGCCGAGTCCGCACTGAACGACACCGGAGACACACCGCAAGGCCAGCTTCATGTCACGGCACCTGTTGCTTTTGGATCTTTCTGGCTCGCACCGCGTATCCATAAATTTGCTGACATGTATCCGCGTATGCGCATCAAATTATCGCTTGATGACCGTGAGTTTGATTTGCTCACGCTTGAAGCTGAATGTGCGATTCGTTTATGGGCTGCCAACAAAGCTGACCTCATACAACGCAAACTCGTGACCGTTCGCACAAGCCTTTATGCCTCAGAAGAATACCTCGCTAACAATGGTACACCTGAACGTGCAGAAGATTTAGATCGTCACCGCATTATTTCATTCGGTGAGGACGCAGAACAAATGAAAGCGATGAATTGGGCACAGCGTGTTGGCCGCGATGATCGCCCCGAACGCGAGCCCGCTCTGCAAATCAACAATGTGAATGGAATGATGCGTGCTGTCCGCTCTGGTCTAGGCATTGCTGACCTTCCCGAATATATGGTGTCGAAGGAATTTGGACTGAAAAAAGTTCTTCCAGAACTAACCGGTCCAACATTTGATCTTTACTTCATCTATCCTGCGGATTTGAAACGTTCTCGCCGTATTAGTATTTTTAGAGACTTCATAACTTCAGAGCTAAAAGCCGACCGCCAACAGGTCAAATAAGCCCTTTACCTTAAGTCACACACAGAAGATATTGAAATTTAATGTATTTATTTCACAAAATGCATATGTTCAATCTGATCATAAACTATTGATATTCTATAAAAAATTTAAACATATGCAATACTGCATAACACCAATGATGAATTGTTGCTTGTTTGCCACACTTTAATATGATTATGTTAACGCAAGCAAAACGGCCTCACTTGCTACCCAATTCGAAGCGCTAGCCGCTTCTTGGGCGTTTCCTCCCCGAGGCACACCTTATATAGCCGCGCTTTTTAGCGTGGCTTTTTTTTGTCTAAAACATAAAATCTCTCTATCAGACCTTTGAATTATCGACCTTCAAAGTCTCCACTCAATCTGACCTATCCAGATAGCTATGCATTTTCACACTACAGCACTACCCAAACAATGCTTGTATGCATTGCTTGATAATGTATAAATAACCCAAGCGAGAATGCCTCCCTTGCTACCCAATTTGAAGCGCTAGTCGCTTTTGGGCGTTTCCTCCCCCCGAGGCACACCTTTTATAGCCGCGCTTTTTAGCGCGGCTTTTTTTTGCTGTTATTTTTTCATTAGTCGCCACAACTTGGCATCTTGCCGTTATTGAGCGCTGCAAGATCAATCTTCTGCTCCTTAACAAAGGTGAAGTAATCTTTTTCCTCTGATGGTTTTAAATAGATTTTCACCGCCATTTTTTGGAATGGGTTTGAACCAACCTCCAAACACCCCTGCGTTGTCACACTTAGACTAAAACTATTTTTTTCTTGCTGTGAACTCACCTTATCGTTCGCATTCCTGTCCTGCTCGACAATATTGGAAAACGCATCTCTAAACGCCAACACGCGATCATTATCTTTCTCCGCAAAAGATAATCCGTAAACATCAAAACCAGATAGCATTTGCCCATGTAGAAATGGGGAGACTGGCTTGGAAGTAACAACCATATCAAATGTTTCAGAGATATTCTCTTGAGTTCGTCCATTATAAAGATTGGCCACCAGCTTTACATCGCCATCCTCAACTCGAAACCCCTCCTCTATTCGAACGGCAATTTTTGCTTTTGAAAAATCAAATGTCTGAGGGTTCAATGCTGCTAACTTGGGAAAATTAGTAATCGGAATTGTGGAACAAGCTGAAATCACAGAGATTAAGCACGCGAATTTTAGTATTTTGAGGTAATTTTTCATAGACACAAATCCATATTTATATGATAATAAATTATCGTAAAACATGAATTTTTATAAATTGAAAGTTAAATGAGTCAGATACACATACTGCCAAACTCCTCACGCAATATCTGTACAGTCTGTAAATGGCTAACAATAGTGGGTGCCCTAGCGCTCGGGCTTCAACTTATTTTCGGCAATGGTCTGGATGAAATTGTAAACAAGCATTGGAATATGCTTTCGCTAGAAATTCGAGAGAATACCACTTATTCCAACCCCAAAAAAATTGCCGTTTTTGCTCTCGCCAGCTTAGACTTTATTGGAATGTATCTACTCGCTTTTGCGATTTGGCGTATCTTCAACTCGCTCGTAAAGCACGGCCCATTTTCCATAGACATTTCAAAAGCATTGTCATTTATGGGGTTGGCGATAATCATCGCCTCGCTATTGAACATAATCGCGCCGACATTGATGGCTCTCGCGATAACATATGATAACCCGCCGCAAATGCATGTGCTGACAATCCAATTATCAGCTGGTGCGATATCAATGCTATTTATTGGAATTGTAATTAGAATACTTGGAAAAATTATGCTGCAAGCATCTCATATTGCTGATGAAAACCGGCAGTTTGTTTGATGACCATCATAGTAAGACTAGATGTCATGCTCGCATTGCGGAAAATGAAATCAAAAGAATTAGCTCAAGAAATAGGTATTTCCGAACAAAACCTCTCCCTACTCAGGCAGGGAAAGGTCAAAGGTGTTCGCTTTGAAACGCTAGATAAGATTTGTGAGATACTCGATTGCAAACCGGGTGATCTTATCGACCGTGAATAAACCTTAAGCGATGTGTGAGCGCAGCATCCATGCTGCTTTCTCGCTTGCGGCTGCTCGCTGTGTCATGAGATCAGCTGTTGCATCATCATCTTTATCACCGGCAAGTTTCAGTGCATCACGCGCTGCGCGTACGACAGTCTCATTGTCTGCCACCAGATTGGCAATCATGTCATTTGCAGATGGAATTGCTGTATCTTGTTTGATGCCAGAGCGCTCATATATTTCACTGACTGCTGGTGCGTACAATCCAAGTGAACGAATTCGTTCTGCAATCTCATCCAGCGCAGCCCATAATTCAGTATATTGAAGCTCAAACATGGCGTGATAGGCAGAGAATTGAGGCCCTTCTACATTCCAGTGATAATTGTGCGTTTTCATGTACAACGCATATGTATCTGCAAGCACCTGACTTAAGGCATCCGCGATTGCTGTCCGGTCGTCTTTTGAGATTCCGATATCCATTTTCAATCCACCTATAATAATTTTATTTAGAACTATTCTAAATTAGTGCGATATTCTACATATTCAAGTATCATTCATAGATTAATCGGCGCTATTCTTCTATTGGGCGTTTTGTCCATACAGCAAGTTCATTGCCCACAGGGTCAAGAAAATGAAACCGCTTTCCGCCCGGAAATTCATGATGTTCAGTTACGGTGCCACCAGCTTCCAAAACTGATTTCTCAGTCGCCTCTAATGCCTCCATGTCTTTAGCGAGAAGTATAACAAGCGTCCCGCCCCGCACTGGCTTATCTTTAGACTTGCGAAATCCACCCTCAAGGCCAGCATTCGAAAAAGCGAGATATTCCTCCCCCCATTCTTCAAATTCCCATCCGAAAACAGATCCATAAAATGCCATGACACTGGAAAAATCGCTCGCGACAAATTCAATATAATCTATGTTCATGTTATATCCGCTTTTGTTTATGATTTGATCTAGCCAACATTTACCACAACAAACAAATTTGAAGAAGGCTATTCATGGCGAGTAAAGCATATAAATGCTCATTCACTCATTCTGGTTTCAGCCAAAGTTGAAGTTTGCGTTGAATGAAGTCTTTTTCAATCTGATTTTTTGTAAATGGCACTGCTTTTTCCAACAATTGTGATGCCTCTTCTCGCCGACCAGAACGATAAAACAAATCAGCTTTAGCCAGAAGGAATGAGATATGGTTTTGCATGTCGCTATTGAAATCTAACTCCGTCAGCATTTCCAAAGCCGCCGCGACAGAATACGCATAAGACACTGCTAAGGCGTGATTTATTTTCACAACCGAATTCGGCTGCAATTTATAAAGCAGCGCATACAGCGCTGCGATCTGTTGCCAATCCGTGCTTTCCCAGTCGACCGCCTCGCCATGAAGCGCGCTAATACATGCCTGTAATTGATAAGGACCAATGGTTTGCAAAGCCAAAGCTTGCTTTAATACATGGCGGCCTTCTTCAAATTTGGATTTGTCCCAAAGTTTACGGTCTTGAAATTCCAAAGCCACCATATGGCCCTGCTTATCAATCCTCGCAAACCGGCGCGCATCATGCAAAAGCAACAAAGCATACAGACCCGCAACTTCAGCCTCTTCTGGCAATAACTGCATTAAAATACGGGCAAGACGAATTGCTTCATCAATCAAATCGACCCGTGTCAGCGCATCACCAGAACTAGCCGCATAACCTTCATTGAAAATCAGATAAATGACGGCCAGCACCCCTCGCAATCGCGATGGCATCATCTGTTGATCAGGTATCCTGTATGGAATACCGGCCAATTTGATCTTTTTCTTCGCCCTTACCAGTCGCTGCGCCATCGCTGTGGGCGTATCTAAAAATGCGCGTGCAATTTCTTCGGTTTTTAACCCGCCAATTGTGCGCAATGTGAGCGCCACTCGCGTTTTTTCTTCTAGCGCTGGATGGCAGCAAGTGAAGATCATTTCCAACCGTTCGTCGGGAATGATTGATGTGCTTGAAATTGCCTGATCCAACAAGGTCATCTGAGTGAGATATTGCAAGTCCGCTTGCTTGTTTTCAAATGTCTTGAGACGCCTTAGTCGATCTATTGCTTTGCGGTGTGAAACCGAAATCAACCACGCTGCGGGCGATTTCGGTATCCCGTTCTTCTTCCAGTGCTTCAATGCAGCTTCTACAGCATCTTGCAAGCTGTCTTCAGCTAATTGGATATCTCCCACGTTTTTTGTCACGCAGGAAAGTATGCGCCCCCATTCCTCTTTCACGATCTTTTCGATGGTCTGATCCAGAGTATAAGGAGGCAGCATATGAAACGTTTCCGTTTTTTATTAAATGCAGAATTCTATTCAAACACCATAATTGGTCGCACTTCTACACGGCCATATCGCGCTGTTGGAATTTTGGCAGCATATTCCAATGCTTCATCCAAATCCTTACATTCGAGCAGATAATAACCACCCAATTGCTCTTTGGTTTCGGCAAATGGACCATCCATTATTTCAGCTTTACCATTCTCCATTGTGACAGTGCTAGCTGTTGCCACTGGCTCCAATGCGTTTGCGTTGACCAAAACACCATTCTGCGCGCAAAGAGCGCTAAATGTTTCATAATCCTGCATATAAGCACCAAACTCAGGTGTACCAGGCTGAGGGTCTTTACCTTCTGTTCCATAAATCAAACATAGAAACTGCATGTCGTTCTCCATAAAATGACGCAAGGTCATCAAAACCTTACATACACTAGACGAACGGCAAATGCCCAAATCGACATAGAAGAAAAAATAACTGCAAAATAAATTTTACGGTTTCAAACCATATCGCTTTATCTTGTCGCCACTAATGTCAGACCAAAACCCACAAACAGGCTGCCAATCACACGGCGTAGATATTTCAAACGCTGCGAACTTTGGAAAAATGGACGGATATATTCTCCCATATACGCGATAGCATAATGCACAATGAAACACATAAAAGCATAGGTCGTCGCCATAATAGCAGATTGAAGCCACAAGCTAGACTCAGCCTGCATAAAAGCTGGAAACATCGCCCCCATAATTACGATAGCTTTGGGATTAGTAATACTGAGAATAAAAGATGTGCGAAACAAGCTCACCTCATCGGGAGCAATCTCACCGCCTTCTGCAGCAATAAAATTGCCAGTTGCACGCCAGGATTTAATACCAAGCCAAACCAGATAAGCCCCACCGACGATTTTGACCATTGTAAACGCAAACGCAGAAGCCTGCATTAATCCACCTAGCCCATACCCGATGCAAAGTCCCAAAACGACCAACCCAATGGCATTCGCACTACCAGAAATAATCGCAGCACGACGACCAAAACGGATCACGTTAGAAATTGTAAGAAAGACTGCTGGCCCAGGACTTACACCGGCCATAAAACACAAAAAGGCAAATACAAGCCACGTTTCTAATGACACTTACAACGCTCCAACATGGTGAGAAAACCACTGCCTACACCTAAGAAAGATGGATTGTCAAAGCGGCGCAAAATCATCTGTTTTGGGGAGTGCATTGACAGCATCCAACAACATTTGCGGCGGTACAATAACCTTGCGCGTATTTAAATCCATCCAAACGACCATTGAGCGTACTTCAGCCGTTATCGTGCCATCGAGCGCACTAAAGCGATTGACGATCACATAGCGCGTATCTTTAGAATTTACACCAGCCCACATGAGCTCGATTTTAAACTTATCAAGCATGTGCATTTCGCGCCGATACGATAAATTATCATTGAGCGCGACCGGCCCGACTTCAAGCTCCTTCATCGCTTTGGCACCAAACCCATATTGCTCAAAATAAACAATCCGGCTGTATGTCGCAAAATCCATATAGGCTGTGTTGGCCATATGCCCATTCGCATCAAGGTCACGCCATGTTACCTGAAAATCAAATAAATTGGTTTTGTCCATAATCTGGCTCCCTGTCATGCACGATGTCTTGATATTTGGCCTATTCTAGACGTCACGTCCATCATGCCCTAGCGGCAGATTAGCCCATCTATCGCCCCGCAGATTGACGCACTTAAGCCAGCCTGCCATTGAACACGCTTAACTTCTCCTAAAAAAGGTCCCCCGATGAGCGAATTACCACCCTGCCCAAAATGTGAATCAATTTACACATATGAAGACGGTGCACTCCTCATCTGCCCAGAATGTGCGCATGAATGGTCCGCAGCTGAAACCGCTGAAGATACCGCCGAAAAAGTCTATAAAGATGCCAATGGCACCATCCTTCAGGACGGCGATGCGGTCACAGTGATCAAAGACCTAAAAGTCAAAGGCTCATCTCTTGTTGTAAAGGTCGGCACCAAGGTGAAATCTATCCGGCTCATAGATGGCGATCATGACATTGATTGTAAAATTGATGGTATCGGGCCAATGCAACTCAAAACTCAGTTCGTGAAGAAGATTTAGCGTAGAATTTCATCTGAAGAAAAATATTTACCACGACACCCTACACATTAAAAAGCCGCCCCATTACTGAGGCGGCTTTCTTATTTTCGATAATGATAACTGAGAGTTATTTCAAACCAGCACAGAAACGTTGAATACGCTTACCAGCTTCTTGCAATGCTTCAGTTGATGTCGCGTAAGAGATACGGAAAGCTGGTGAGAGACCAAAGGCTTCTCCGTGCACCACAGCGACCATTTCTTCTTCGAGCAAAGCACCAGCAAAATCCTGATCAGATTGGATAAGCTTGCCGCCAGCGGATGTCTTACCCATAGCTGCTTCACAGCTTGGATATACATAGAAAGCACCTTCTGGTGTCGGGCATTTCAAAATACCAGAACAATCATTTAGCAAAGCCACCATCATGTCACGACGCTCAACAAAGACTGCATTGCGCTCGGCGATAAAGTCTTGCGGGCCATTAAGCGCTTCAACAGAGGCATATTGAGAGATTGAACACGGGTTGGATGTTGTCTGTGTCATCACATTACGCATGCTCTTAATCAGGCTTTCAGGCCCAGCAGCATACCCGATACGCCATCCAGTCATTGCATATGATTTAGACACACCATTCATAGTCAATGTACGGTCATAAAGCTCAGGACAAACTTGCGCGATCGTGTAGAATTTAAAGCCATCATAGACGAGATGCTCATACATATCATCTGTCAAAATCCACACATGTGGATGACGCAACAAAACCTCACCCAAAGCTATCAGCTCATCTTTTGTGTAAGCTGCTCCTGATGGGTTTGATGGTGAATTTAGCACCAACCATTTGGTTTTGGGTGTGATCGCCGCTTCCAGCGCTTCTGGCTTTAATTTGTAATTGTCAGATGCTTTTGCTTCAGCAAATACTGGTTTTGCACCGCACAGGATCGCCATATCAGGGTATGAAACCCAATATGGTGTTGGGATCACAACTTCATCGCCAGGGTTCAGCGTCGCCACAAAAGCGTTATAGATAATAGGCTTACCACCGGGCGACACGTTTACTTGTGCTGGTGTGTAATCAAGCTCATTGTCGCGCTTGAATTTTGCACAAATCGCTTCTTTCAGCTCGGGGATACCATCAACGGCAGTGTATTTTGTGTGACCAGCATTAATCGCTGTAATTGCGGCTGCTTTAATATTGTCTGGCGTATCAAAATCAGGCTCTCCGGCACCAAGACCAATAACATCATGGCCCGCTGCTTTAAGCTCGCGCGCTTTAGACGTCACAGCAATTGTTGCTGACGGTTTTACGGCTTTTAGGGCTTCAGATATTGGTGCAGTCGACATGAGAGGTGATCCTTTCGCGGCTCACGGACAATTTAGAGAAATATCTCCAAATGCGGTCTGGAAATTAAGACTACTCCATTCCACAACCAGCCCATGATGAAAAGACGCAATGGTGTCACATTTAGGAAAATTCATCTAAAAAAATGGGTATAATTCGACTTCAATGCAACAAACTACGTAAATTTGCATTCATTGACGAATTTTACATGTCTTCAGGATCAGTTTGCACAGGTTGTTCTTTACGCCGTTCTTTACCTGTCCAACGCCCACCATCTTTACGGCGACGATCTGGTCCATAATAAAATGCAGTTTTCACAAACTGGCGTCGGTTATTCACAACAGCCGCTAACTTCTTCCAAGCTTGATCGGCAGATACAGGCTTTGCAAGGATCTCATCCACACCAGAATCAACAAGCAATTTCAACACTGAGCGGCGTGTATCAGCCGTACAAGCAATAATCGGAACATGCTGAGATGGACTATCAGGCGCACGCCGCAACATACCAGCAAATTCAGCCCCCGTCAGACCATCAAGATGATGATCCACGATGATTGCATCAATATCTTTATCACCAACCTGCTTAAAAGCATCTTCGGCATTGTCGGCTTCATGAACGGTACGAATACCAAACGCCAGCAATATCCCCCGCCACAACAATCGCATGTTGCGGTGGTCGTCCAAAACGAGAATAGAAATGTTTGCTAGCTTATTCGCCACGTTATAGACTCGATATCAAAAAAATGTGCACTTTTCTTTAAACATATCAGATAGCAACCGATTAATGTTAATAAAAAATGTCGCTTTATTCAGACTCTGCAAATTTCTTTTAATAAAATTGAGATTCGCAATCTTGGAAAGAGAACACGCTCAATTTAAAGTTACAAGCCTAATCAAGAAGACAGTCGTCAGGCATGTATACGCGTCGCTCTTGATCACCCACATAAGGAGAAGCACGACGACGGCGGTCTGGACCAGAATATTTCCCTAGCCTCACAAATGTACGACGACGATTCACAAGCATACACATTTTCTGCCAAGCTTGTTCAGCAGACACTGGTTTTGCGAGTATTTCATCCACTCCAGCATCAATCCATTTGCGCAATACTTTAGGGCGGGAATCGCCAGAACATGCAATTACAGGGATGTGTGGGGCTGGGCTATCAGCGCCCCTGCGCAGCATGCCGACAAACTCAGCGCCGGTGAGGCCATCGAGGTGAAAATCGACGATAAGTATATCGATAAAATTACTCCGCAAAACTTCAAGAGCTTCATACGCATCTTTCGCCTCATATACTGAACGTATGCCAAACCCCATAAGCATAGAACGCCATAAACTGCGCATATTCTTATGATCATCCAGAATCAAAACTTTGACGTTTCCCAAACGGTTCATGCGCTTGCCCTTATCAATTCTCTCTTCTCACCCAAGTCTCACCCAAGGAGATTTCCACCTATTAAAGCACAGTATGATTAGGGTCTGATTTTTAGGATTGAACCAATCTATGGGATTGATGGAATAAGCTATTAACTATAATTATCTGCCGCTTGGCATATTCTCACTTACATAAAACCCAACACCGCCCCTATATTGTTCTTATGACCGACTCATTGCCTGAAAAGCCAATTCACACACCCGCACCCAAAGATGCGCCCCCTAAAACGGGTGTTAAAATTGATGCGCCATCGCCTGCATCGCAGCCTTTTGAGAAGGGGCGAATATCGGGCGTAGATGTCATAAAAAACCATTTAAAACATCTGCCTAGCAAATCCGGTGTTTATCGCATGTATGGCATTGATGGTGATCTTCTATATGTGGGGAAAGCTAAAAGCTTGAAAAACCGCGTTGCCAATTATGCAAAGCTTGGCGGCCATACCCAGCGCATTGCACGCATGATTTCGCTCACCCGCAGCATGGAATTTGTCGTCACTGAAAGCGAAACAGAAGCATTATTGCTTGAAGCAAGCCTGATTAAAAAACTCAAACCGCGTTTCAACATATTATTGCGCGATGATAAGAGTTTTCCTTACATACTTATCCGCCGAGATCATGATGCGCCGCAAATTTTAAAGCATCGCGGGGCGAAAAAGACCAAGGGTGAGTATTTTGGCCCGTTTGCATCTGGTTATGCGGTCAATGAAACGTTGGATATCTTGCAAAAAGCTTTCTTGCTGCGCACTTGTTCCGACAGCGTGTATGAAGGGCGTTCGCGGGCGTGTATGCAGCACCAGATTAAGCGCTGTTCAGCCCCCTGCGTTGATATAATTTCTAAGAAAGATTACAATGATTTAGCCGATCAAGCCGCGCAATTTCTCAATGGCAAAGTCAACACCCTACAAGAAGACATGGCCAAAGAAATGGAGGCGGCATCTCAAGACATGGAATTTGAGAAAGCTGCTATCCTGCGTGATAGGATAAGAGCGCTTGCGGCTGTGCGGGCATCTCAGAGTATTAATCCGGCAAATCTCAATGAAGCAGACATTTTTGGCATTGAAACCAAGGCCGGACAGACATGTGTGCAGGCTTTTTTCTTTCGTGCGGGACAAAACTGGGGTGCGACCGCATATTATCCCCGTCATGATGTGGATGATACGCCGGAAGAAATCCTCGCGGCTTTTCTTGTACAGTTTTACGATAATCGCCCCGTCCCTAGGCTCATTCTAACGTCTGTTGAGCTTGATCAAGCCAAATTTATTGCCGAGGCGCTGGAATTACGCACGGATTATAAAGTCTATATCCACAAACCTTCGCGCGGTGAAAAACTTGGCTTTGTTAAACAAGCCCACACCAATGCCCGCGAAGCGCTTGCGCGTAAATTGGCGCAAACGCAGAGCCAAGGCAAAATTCTAAGCGCTGTGCAAAAGGTGTTTGATTTAGACGAGCCGCCCAAGCGTATTGAGGTTTATGATAACTCTCACATTCAGGGCAGCAATGCTGTTGGCGGCATGATTGTCGCCAATTCTGAAGGCTTTGATAAATCCAGCTATCGAAAGTTCAATATCAAAGACACTGAGATAGAACCCGGCGATGATTATGGCATGATGCGCGAAGTGATGCGCCGCCGTTTTGCGCGCCTTAAAAAAGAAGCAGCGGGGCGCGAAACCAAACCCGACACTTGGCCCGATTTGGTGCTAATTGATGGTGGTTTAGGCCAGCTTTCAGCTGTGATAGAAGCCATTGGCGAGGTGGGTTTTGGGCCCAACGACCTGAATTTAATAGCGATTGCCAAAGGGCCAGACCGCAATGCAGGCCGCGAGCAATTTTTCAGGCCCAACCGTGCCCCTTTCCAATTGCCGATCAATGATCCAGCGCTTTATTATCTTCAACGATTACGCGATGAAGCCCACCGCTGGGCCATTGGCGCACACCGCGCCAAACGCAGCGCTGATATTGTGAAAAACCCGCTAGATGAAATTGGTGGCATTGGTCCATCGCGCAAAAAAGCATTGCTACATCATTTTGGCAGCGCAAAAGGTGTCTCGAATGCGAAACTAAAAGACCTTGAAGGCGTTGATGGTGTATCTGCCGCGCTTGCGCAGAAAATATATGATTATTTCCAGAATTGAGTTTTGCCCCGAATAGAGGTTTACCCAGAATAGAGATTTGCCCCGAATAGAGATTTGCTATGTCGTCCACGCTCAATATCCGCCTCGCCGCCCCTAAAGATCACGCGCGCATCTGGGAAATTTTAGAGCCAGTCCTCAGCGCTGGCGAGACTTATGCCCTGCCTTCCGATTGGAGCAAGGACGAGGCGCTGGATTATTGGTGCAATGATGATCGGCATACATTCGTCGCTGAATGTGACGGTGTTATACTGGGGACATATTATCTTAAAACCAATGCAATGGGCGGACTTTCCCACATCGCCAATTGTGGATATGTCACCGGCTATAAGGCCCAAGGGCGCGGTGTCGCCTCCCAAATGTGTGAGCATTCTCTGTTAAAGGCCTGTGAGCTTGGTTATAAGGCAATGCAGTATAATTGTGTCGTTGCTACCAATTCAGGTGCGATTCGCTTATGGCAAAGATGGGGCTTTGATATTGTCGGCACACTTCCCAAAGCTTTCGCCCACCCCACCCAAGGCATGGTCGACGCGCATGTGATGTTTAAGAGCTTGGTTTAGGGTAAAAGATAGGAACTGACCCTTTCCAGCCCATCCTGAATGTATGCAGCTTGGTGATCTAACAGACCAAAAGCAAACGTTCTATTCACAATAACTACATCCAACCCAAACGGATCAATCGCACTCAAAGGCATCTCTGCAACATACCCAAACGGATTAGCGCCGCCATTTAACCTAATCGGGTCAGTATCCAGATAACGTCCAAGTGTAGGATCATAGTCGCGCCAATGGTTTTGCAGGAGGCCTGTTTCAAACGGCTCTACTCCCTTAATTCAACCCACTGATTTATTTACTTTATCAATAGCGGGCTGCTGTGCCCCCGTTACGAGAAGTAAATCCTATAATATCAAAAAACTCATTGAATGATTGCGTTTTCTTTATGAGATTTGCACGCCGCCGATCAAAACCTATTCCGGGCATCAATCTACGTAATCTTTGGGCCGTCATCTCTTGAGCTTCTTCTAGAGTAACCTGCCTTACAAAGGTCAGGTCAAATTCCACCTCTGCAAACTTTTTGAATTCTAAAACAAGCACATGATGCCAAGGCATCCAAGTTTTCACAGTACGAATATTTTCAGTATGGAAATATCGTAATTCCGCATCTATATATTCATAAGCCTGAATAGTTCCATCCACGACAGCTGTTTTATAACATGTTTGCAGGTCTTTGATATTTGCATATCCTTCTACATTTGCACCTTGACCAAGGGCAATTACAGGAAATGTTAATTGCATTTTTTATTCTCCAGATGCTCCCCCAAAAACATCGCCAGTAGCACTACCCGCTTGGAATGATTTTGGGACACCAGCACCCAATCGCTTATAAAAATTGAATTTAGAATGAATACTATGATGAATTGGTTTAGGAATTGAATTCAGATTAAATGGGTGGTTTTTGATGGAATTAGATACATGCTTTCCCCAATCATTTCTTGGAATTGCCCAGTGATGTAAATCATTTGAACTCGGTATATTTTGAGCTCTTCTAGTTCTTTGACTGACGGCATTCCATCTTTTAGACGTCGCGACATTTAGGCATTTCTTACCCTGTACAGAATGGCGCAATCCACCGCTTACAAATTTAGTACCCAGAGTTGCTGCTGTTCCTCCACCAAGCCCTCCAAGGGCACCTAATAAACCGGACTTCACGACTTGACTAGTATCGATACAATTAAAATCTCCATTCTGTTCGACATATTAATCCACAGCCGCTCCGATAGCACCCCATCCTATGACAGGTAACAACCATGCAAACTCTCCGGTTAGATCTAAATAATGCAGTGGATCAGCATAAGCATACCCAAACGGATTAGCGCCGCCATTTAGCTCAATCGGGTCTGCATCTAAATAACGCCCCAATATTGGATCTTACACTATCACCAGTACAGGCCCCAATGTTTACCGGCCTTGGAGTTTTTGGAACGATCAACTTTATGTGGATGCCATATCTATAAGTGTTTGCCAAAATTGTACCTGTCCACATTTCGCGAATAGCTACTTCCCCCTCAGAATCACTTATCCAGTAATAAACCACACCCCACAAAACGCGTCATGCCCGATGGCGCAGCCGTCTGGGTATCCATCTCTTATCGTCTCAACATTGTGTGGGGATGCGATGGCGGGTGTTGGATTCCCTGATGCGCACACGCATCGGGAATGACGCGCAGAGCAAGGCACGGACCCAAGACAGTTCTACACTCGCTCGACATCTTAGCCTCTATGTCATCCCGCATGAAGCGTAGCGGTATTGCGGGACCCATTTTTAAGATCTAGCAATGTTGATGCATGGGTTCCGGTCTTTGCCAGACGACAAAACCGGAATGATAGTGGTGGGTTTTGCTATTGGGTACGCACCTCCCTTTTGCTGGATGTCTGGAAACTTATCCTCGCCCCGTAAAGTCTAGCGCATATTCAATACACCTTCTCATGGTGTGGGCGATGCGCAAATTCGTATCATGAGCGGGCTGATGCTTTGAGCATTGAGCGAGCATGTGTTGATTGTCAGCTTGAAGATCAAATCATCAGGTAAAGCGCACGCTTCTGGCGGCACGCATACCAAATTTATATTCCCTAACTGCCGACAAGGCGTGTGCTTTACAGCCCATTTCCCAGTCAGTGATCAAGATAGGCTCTAAACACCTCCCCATAGCGATATGGCGGAGCTATTGGCGCATCTGACATCATATTGAATTATTCAAAAATAGAGACATATTCGGCTGGCATATCGTCGATTTCCAGAATTTCTATATCTTTATAAAACAGCTCGGCGGCTTCGCTTTGTAGCTGGATTTTACCCTCATACAAATCGATTGCTTCACCATTCTCAATATAGCGGGAATTTTGCAGCGCCATCACGACATGTCCATTGACGATGTGCAGGCTGCGGCCTTCATGGCAGATCAGCTCTAGCTCATTCCATTGCCCATGCGGGTTTTCGTGATTTTCCTTGCGCAGAACAAAGCCTTGAATGTCTTGGCCTTCCCCCACAGAAATCCAGTCTTGAGATTCATCGGCGACGGGGTTCATAATGTATTCGGGAATGTAAGCGCGAATATCTATGGCGGAATTGGCTTGATTCCAGAAATCTCCCATATGTCCCTGCATGATCTGAAATTCTTGAGATAGCATCCAGCTGCGCCAATGATCTGCGCCCATTGGCCCGATGGAATGATATAGAATGCCAGAATCTTTAAGAAGCTTTTCGCGCGGTGGCCAGACTTTATCGCCCCATTTCACTTTTAGTTTTAGGCGATAATTGCGGTATTCTTTCTTTGAGATGACAGCGCCATAAGCTTCGCCGCTGACACGCAAGACGGGTTCACCATCTTTGACAATGCTGGTGAAGACACCCATTTCATCATTGCCAGTGTTAAGCCCTATTGGAGCGATATCATTGCCTGCTGAATCCTTTGGCATTGAGCCATCATAGCCATATTGATGACGATAGCTGAGGTAGATATCCCATTGTGATAAATCTTCATCGAGAAGCGGTGTCCATTGTGTTTGTGTACACGCGCCTAGTGGCATGAGAAACAAACACGCGATGAATGTGAGACTAGATTTTACGGATATCATTTTGCTCCCCCTATTCAACCATTTTGGCTTTATCTGGGAGCCTTTTTAACACTATACACCAATTAAGACAACGTTATCATAATCTCGCATAACAATCGTGAAATGATCAGTACACTGATTAAAATCGTGATTAGCTGGCTTTTTCTTGAGGTGTTTGATCGAGGACATTTTCACGTCCCCATTTATGCAATTCCATAATAATAGTCCGCAAAGATTGCCCCTTATCTGTGAGGCTGTATTCAACACGAGGCGGCACTTCAGCATAGACTTCACGGTGGATCAATCCTGCATCTTCTAACTCTCGCAATTGCTTGGTTAAAATACGCTGAGAAATGCCTGTAAGCGTGCGCTGAAGCTCGTTGAAACGCATGGTTTGGTCCAGCAAAATGCACAGGATAGAGCCTTTGCCCTTGCCGCCGATAATATCCAGAGCTGCCTCTACTGGACATCCGCGATGGGTATAGTCTGCTTGCTTTTCATAAACAATTTTATCGCTCACCAATAGTACCCTTTATGTAACCACCGAACCAAATTGTGCGTTCTTGCGCCGAAATTTCAACATCATACATAACCGATATGAACCCAGTCCCCAAATCAAACTAAAGAGAGAAATGACTATGGGAAATGATATTATCGCCGCAGCAAACAGACGCTATACGACAAAAGCGTATGACCCTAACAAAAAAATCCCCGACGAAACTGTGCAAAAACTAAAAGACCTGCTGCGCCTCTCGCCATCAAGTGTGAATTCTCAGCCTTGGCATTTTATTATGGCGTCAACGCCAGAAGGCAAAGAACGCGTCGCCAAGGGCACAGATGAGAAATTTCCATTCAACTCACCGTCAATCCGCAATGCGTCTCAAGTTATCGTATTTGCGTCTCGCTTGCATGCAGACGACGCTTATTTGGCTCAACTTCTTGCACAGGAAGAAAAAGACGGCCGCTTCCCTGAAACTGCTCACAAAGAGAAAATGGATGGTGGACGCAAACTGTTTGTTGGATTGAACCAAACCTCTCCAGAAGCTGAAGCGAGCTGGCTGGCAAGGCAAACATATCTGAATTTAGGGCAATTTCTCTTGGGCGCAGCCGTGCTTGGGCTGGATGCGACACCTATGGAGGGCGTCGACACAGATGCTTTAGATAAAGAATTTGGCCTGAAAGAAAAAGGCTATTCCGCTCTGGCTGTTGTCACTGTTGGATATCACGACACAGACAATGACTATAACGCAGCATTACCTAAATCTCGTCTGCCATTTTCAGAGATTTTGACAGAGATATAAATCAAAAATCTGCAAAAAATAACAAAGGCGAGGTTTCTTACACCTCGCCTTATTTCAAAGCAGATTAATCTTCGTATCTCATATCCGAACTAAACTGACCCCAACGGTCAAATTTGTCTGGTCGTCTTTTGGGAGAATGTTGTGGCATCACATCAAACGCTTGATTGCGCGATGCATTATTTCCTAAACGTGTGCGTTTTGGACGAGAAGATGGACCAACTTTTTTCATTCCGGACATCGGATTTTCCTAGAAACGGGTCAGCAATCCTTAATTGTGACCACGAGCCAATACAATTTGATCGGCTTTTTTCGAGGGGTTTAAACCTACGCTATTTTTCCGACCATAATAGAAATTTGATACCGATTTAGGAAAAGCGCAATATGCTTTAAAAAATATTTTTTCAGCGCAAATATTCGTAATTTTCTAAGGCTAAATTTGCTTCATAAACAGCGCAAAAGCAGTCAAGCCTTCTGGCCATGGTCCTTGCCCTGTTTTGGGGCTTATATGCCCTGCTTCACCCGCATCTATCAGACTGGCTCCCCAAGCTGATGCAAGCGCTTCTGATTTTTCAAATTCCATTGTTTCATCATTCCGGCTCGCAACCAATTGCACGCGGAATGGAAATTTTTGTCGTGGAATAGGTTTAAAATCATGATCATCAAAGCCAGGAATTAAACCTTCACGTTCCCAATCTGATGGCGCAACGAGAAACGCCCCCACAACTTTGTCTGGTGCAAAAAATGGAAGCGCGTGCGCAATCGTTATAGCCCCCAAAGAATGCCCCACCAGCATGACGGGCTTATCTGCTTTTTCAACGGCAAGCACTAAATCCCCCACCCAATTGTCGCGCTTGGGTGTTTTATAATCTTTGTGCTCAACCAATTGTGCCGTTTTCATCTGACGCGACCATCGGGCCAGCCAGTGCGTGTCATCTCCCCATCCATAGCCGGGTGAGAGAAGAATACTTGCCTCAGATAATTTCATAGTCAGCCCACCTCAAAAAAACCAAACAAAAAAGCGCCGGAGAATGAATCTCTCAGCGCTTTTAATTACTCTACACAAATACTCTACACAAACTTGTAGGCCAAACTATGGCCGTTTTTTAGTTATCTTTTTTCAGCAACGACGCAGGGTCGAAGCGGTACGAAAAATACACACCAGCGCCAAGAGCTGCTAGAATGTAAATAAGAATTTGTGTGCTTTGTTCCATAATTGAATAATCGCTCAGTTCATATTAATTTCATATTAACGCTACTGATACGCTTGAGCCGCCGAAAAGTTCCTCAAAAACTGTAGAGGAGACGACTTTATTTTCGTAGATAAGTTGGAAACGTCACCTAGTCTCTCAATCAATCTACGATCTCATAATATACAATGACTGGTAGTTTACATTCAATCAGACGTTCACAACAGTGATACGCGATCAAACGTGATAAAACTTACCAATTATTCACAAGCCCCACTTCCAAATACGCGGAAGTTTACATCAATAACGCCCCAACAATTTCCCAGAAATTGTGTCGGGCTAGGCATGTAGGGAGCGCAAACTGTAGAGTCAATCTTCTCTATACAGACATTAAGCAGATGTAATTCTAATCACCGTCTCGTGAACGATGATCAGACAATTTGCGCACATTGTCCTGACCGTCTGGGTCTGATCCAGTGTCGTCATCATCATTCTTGCCTCTGCGTGCAAAGAAAGACGCAAAAAAAGCCGCTAATATCGCAAATACAATCGCAAAAAGAATTAAACGTCCCATAGCTAATTCATTTCCATTCTAATGCTTCGCCCCGCATAATTGCATTAGCACGGGGTGTTAAATGTCGGTCGGGCCCATCATAGAGTGTCAGACCATCAAGTAAAACTGTGTCACCTTTACGAAGGCCCTTTCGTGCACGCACCAAAATACGTTTTGAGGGGGCTCCAGCATGCGATCGCACGGGCAACACACATATTTCACCAAATCTAGGCTGTAGAAAACTGAGGATTTCAGACAAAGCTGCAGCGCGATGTATAATTGTTATGCGACCTTTGGGCTTAACGGCATGTAGCATGAATTTCAGCCAGCTTTCTAGCGGAACATCAGCGAGATAAGCGCCCTCTTTGCCTTCACCGACAGCTTGAATTGTGCTGGGATTAAAAAATGGTGGGTTGGAAAACACCTGATCATACGCATTGAGCAACGAATCTGGGCGATTGCTGACATCGCCTTGAAACACTTCCACCCGATCTTGCAACGCATTCTCTGCGACATTTTGCTGCGCAAGCGCGAGCATACGCTCATCGCGCTCTAAACCAGCGACATGGACACCCTGCAATCTGTGCGCACAGCTAAGCAATGCCGCACCAGCGCCGCAGCCCGCTTCTAAAATTCTTTGCTTAGGTGCTGCCTCAAGGGATGCAGCTAGAAGTACAGCATCTAATCCTGCACGGTATCCCTTTGCATATTGACGCAAGGAGACCTGCTCATTTAGAAGCCAATCCTTTGTAATTTCATCCATTTTTAGAAATTACTCGTTTTCTTCTAAAACTTTTAGTGCCAAACGGGCCGCATCAACGCGATCATCAGGCACCAATATACGTCGCGGAATCGCGCCGATTGATCCTTCAATAGAAGATGTGAACTGGTCAGCTTGAAATGGATCACACCCAGCTTCAGTCAACAAGGTCATGGCATAGCTCAACTTAACCGGATCATTCGTTCTTAAAATTTCAATCATAAACTCAATATTCCAGATTATTTTACCGGTCACATTCTCGCGACATTGCTCACTACATTCTTGACCTATATATGCTCGCCGGAATAGCTTGCGTCCAGTCTTGGGTGCGCGCATAAGCACATTCATACAAACAAATTGTATTCCTAATCCGCCAAGGGGGTCGTCTTTGACCTTAATCGCAGAACTCGCCGAAGGGTCACCATTGAAAAAACCCCCGATGGACACGCTTACCGAACTTGTCGCAGAAGACCTATCTTCTGTGGAAGCGCTTCTGTCTGAACGCGCAATAAGTTCAGTTGCAACAATCCCAGACATGTCAGCCTATTTGATTGGTGCGGGCGGTAAACGTCTGCGCCCTCTTATCACATTGGCTGCTGCTTATGCGGCTGGCGGTAAAGGTAGTGCGCCTCTGCACAGTCTAGCTGCTGCGGTGGAGTACATTCACACCGCGACCCTGCTGCACGATGATGTTGTTGATGAAAGCGATTTGAGACGCGGAAAAAAAGCGGCCAAAATGCTATGGGGGAATTCTGCCTCTATTCTGGTTGGTGATTTTCTGTTTGCCCGCGCTTTTACGCTGATGGTTGAAACACGTTCATTGCGCATATTAGACATTCTCTCCAATGCGTCCTGTGTGATTGCGGAAGGCGAAGTCAAACAGCTAGCCGCTATCGGTAAGGCTGACCTGCCTATTGAAGATTACATGGACATTGTCGAAGCTAAAACAGCCGCACTATTTGAAGCCGCCGCACGTGCAGGCGCGCTGACAGTTGTTGCTGAAGGCAAAGAATCTGATGGCTTGGCGGAATATGGCCGCCGCCTCGGACGCGCCTTCCAGCTTGTCGATGATGCACTCGATTATGACGGGTCAACTTCAGTCATCGGTAAATCTGTAGGCGATGATTTCCGTGAAGGAAAACTGACTTTGCCAGTCTTACTTGCTCGTGAACATGGCGATGCTGATGCGCGGGCATTCTGGGATCGTGCAATGGATGTTTCCAAGCAGACAGAAGCTGACCTAGACATAGCGATTGATTATATCCGTAAGGCAGACACCGTGAAAGCAACATTAGATGCAGCGCGCGATGAAGTTGCGAAAGCCAAAGCAGCGCTGGAAGTTCTGCCATCATCTGAATATGTAGATGCCTTAGCTGATATTGCAGATTTTGTGGTTGATCGCGCCTATTAAATCTTAAGCTTCGCCCTGCTCTGTTTGGCGTTTTGACATAGCTTCATTGCTTGTCGGGTCAACATCGTGCTCACCTGCTTCGAGCAAGCCCACGGCAATCGCTGCGCGCCGGATACGCACATGCATGGCGCAGCCTAAAAGCGTGACGCCGATAAAGATCACTAAGGGGGCTTCAAAGCCAATAGCAGCCCCTGCAAAGCCTAGAGCTGCGCAATTTGCGGCAATCATCCAATGCCCAATGGCAACTTGCCAATGCTTGAGGGCAAGCGGTGGTTTAAGTCCTAATTGATAGACATGCATTGTGTGCGCTTCCCAGAAATTTTCTCCGCGTTTGATGCGATAATTCAGCGTTAAAAGCACATCCACAAGGAAGGGTGATAATAATATTGGCGGGATAAACACATATTCAGGCCGCGCCTTTACAAGCAATATCGAAAACCCGCCCAGTGCCATACCTACAGCGAGCGCTCCGGCATCACCAGCAAATAGTTTTCCGCCAACATTCCAGATGAGGAAGCCTATCAGCGCCCCCGTCAGCGCAGCGGCAGCGATGGCTAATTCCCATTCACCAGCAAAACCTGCAACGCCGCAAAACCCCATACACGCAAAACTTGCCATGCCCATGGAAACACCATTGGCACCATCCATAAAATTAACGGCATTGGTCACGACAACAAACCAAATAACTGCCAGAATAATGCCGCCAATCATTCCAAATTCACGCACCTTGCCAAATCCAGGCGATATCGCATCGGCATAAACGCCCGCGCAAGCCACACCAACACCTATTGCTATTTGGGCGAGTAATTTGGCTTTCGCATTTATCGTGGCAAGGTCATCGATTAACCCCAACACCATCATAGCGACCACACCCACGCCTAACCATCCAATGGGTGTGTCTAATTGAAAAGCGACGCTAGAAGCCAACAGGGCCAACAAACCCGCAGGTATAAACCCTGCCCCGCCAGAGCTTGGCACTGCTTTTTTTTGGGATATCAGTTTGCGTTCGCTATCGGGTATATCCATCAAGCGCACAGCAATGAGCACGCGGCACGCAATCGCGGAGATGAGTAATGCCAAAGCACCGACTACAAATATATTTAAAGCCGGATGCATGTCTGCCACCATTATTGGAAAAACGAATTCAAAGCTTGGAATGGTTTGCCGTCTGTTTCAGCCAAGGACAAGCTATTTTCTCAAAAAAACTAGCGCGACCCAGAAAGCAAACTTGCCTTCACCCACCATTTTTTCTTGCGTTTGGAAATGATATAGGCGGCTGCTTGCGCCGCTTCCATCGTTTCAAATACACCAAAGCAAGTCGGTCCACTGCCCGACATGCGCGCCATTAATGCACCTTCGGTTTTCTCAATGGTGTCCAAGACATCTTTGACGGCTGGACATAGTATTTTTGCTGGCACTTCCAAATCATTGGAATAGCGCTCTAATGATCTGGCTAGGACTTCAGGGCCGCCCGATGAATCAGGGCCTTCTCTTTCTTTGAAGTCACTACCTAAGCCCATTGCATCAAACTTTTTAAAAACATCAGCCGTTGATAATGGGACGTTTGGATTGACCAATACAATCGGCAATGGCTGCATTTTAAAGGGTGTGAGCTGCTCTCCAATGCCACGCATCAAAACCGGTTCAGACTGCAAACAGGCTGGCACATCTGCGCCTAATTCAGCCCCAAGATTGAGGATAGCTTGATCGCCAAAACCAATATCCCAATAATGGTTTAATGCTTGAAGCGTTGCGGCTGCATCTGCTGAGCCGCCACCAATTCCCGCCGCAACGGGAAGCTCTTTATGCAAATTGAGCGCCGCCCCTAAATCGCTACGCCCCGCCGCATCCATCAGTAATTTGGCAGCGCGCAAAACAAGATTGTTTTTTTCGCCTTTGAGCGCTTTAGCTGCTGGGCCATCTACTTTTAAGACAACGGTCTGATAGGGGCGCACAGAAACACGGTCAGCTGCATTGCCATCGGCAAACATAACCAGACTATCTAGCGGGTGTCGCCCATCGGGCAGCGGTTTACCTACATGCAGGTAAAGATTGACTTTTGCGGGTGCCCAAACAGTGGACAGGCTGGTCGCCCTATCAATCATTTTGTGTACTCACTCGTCCCAATTCATACAGAATTTTATTTGGAGACCTGTAGCTCGGTCAATTGAGCATCCAGACCATGTTGCAGTTTTTGTTTTGCAGACGCTTTAAGAAATGGATCTTCAGAATATTGCGCCACGCGGGACCATTGATACTCAGCTTGCGTATGGCGACCAATGCGCCAATATGCGTCACCCAAATGATCATTAATGACAGGATCAGACGGATCAAGTGCGGCAGCTTCTTCCAAAAACTTCACTGCTTTTTCATAATGGCTAAGGCGATAATAAGCCCAACCAAGACTATCTCTAATATATCCCTGATCTGGGCGTTGTTCCATAGCGCTTTGGATCATTTGGAATGCACGATCAATGTTAACGCCGCGATCTACCCATGAATAACCTAGATAATTGAGGACTTCCGGCCTGTCTGGTGCATATCCAAGCGCTGCAATAAGATCTGCTTCTGCCTCTTCCCAACGTAAGAGTTTATCTCTCATGCCAGCACGGGCAAACAAAACGCGCCAATCGACAAATCCTTCTTCAGCGTCTTTGTTAAAGACATCATCAAAGAGTTGTTCGGCCTGCTCATACATTTCAAGACTTCGATACAAGTCTCCTATCTGCATTTTCAAAGAGCGGCCCGGTTTTGTTTCCAAAGCGGTTTGCGCCAGATTGATCGCGCTGTCATGCTTGTCCTGATCGTAAAGCACCCATGCCTCACGCGCACGGGCCGCGCCATAATAGACCGATCTATCATCTATATATTGAAGTTGTTCTATGGCCGCATCTAACCGATCAGCGCTGCGCATTGAATCAGCTAACAAAAGCCGCGCTGCATCTTGGTCTGGATCAAGCAGCAACACGATTGAATAATATAGATTGGCGATATCTCCGCTCTGGCCGGCGGCAATTGCAAGTGCAAATCCTAAAATAGACGAAGCTGCGCCTTCATTGGGCGACAAGCGAGGGGCAGAGATATCAATACCTGCACGCAAGTCTTTATCGACCTGATCAATCAGTGGATTATCACCGATTTCTTCGTAAAATTGATCAACAATGTTTTTGGCGGCGTCTAAATCGCCCTTTTCTGCATGCAAGCGCACCAAAGCATCCACACCGACGGGATAGCGCCCCCCCAGTTTCCATGCTTTTTCCAGACTTTCTAAGGCTTGCTGATCTTGACCATTGGCCAATTGCAACAATCCATCAGAATATAAACGGACACCGCGAAACAGGCGGGATTCTTTTCCTGTATAAGCGATGGGCAGTAATACACCCTCTTCCTGCAATCCTAATTGCGACCAATTCCGCAATGATCTGGCGACAACATTGCGCATCAGGCCAGTGCTTAATTCGCCTTGGAAATTGACGGTTGATTTGTATTTTTCGCGTGAGAATTTATCAACGGCGAGCAAAATTTCGACCATGCTGCCATTGTCTTGCGTGTTGGAAGCATTCTCTTTTGCTAATTTTAAAGCTTGCTTGGTATCACCTGCCACAAGCGCGTATATAATAGCTCTTTCCAGCAGGGATTCATCATCTGGCGCGCGCTTCAAAGCCTGAGAATAATACGTTGATGCAGACCCACCATCGCGCATTAGGCCGGCATACCGCGCAGACAAATAATCAGCATATTGCGGCCGATTTTCATCTAGGTCTGCTAACCCACCAGAATTTGTTGATGAAAGCCCTGCACAGGAAGCCATGCTTATGCACGCACTTCCCACCAATACGCTTTTCCAGAAGGCAGTTTGCCCAAACAGACCAGAAAATGCCGTTTGCAATTGAGATTTCTTCACGAATTTTTCCACGGCAGATCTACTACTTTACACTAAAACTATATCGAACGTATTTTAGGCGGAGCTTCATTTTTTGGTACAAATGGCGGCACACGCGGAACCGGCGCTGCTTCTGTTAGCCCATTTTCCAATTTAGACGCAATGGTTGCGCGATCTAACGCTGGCGGAAATTGATCAAGTGAAGTCTGCCAAGACGCACGCGCATCATCTTCACGGCCCAAACGCCAATAGACATCGCCTAAATGCGAATGCAATTCCCAATGATCAAATGGCAAAAACAAATCTAGCGCTTTGCTGATATATTCTTCTGCGCGCTCATAATCACCATAGAGATAATATGCCCAACCAAGACTATCTAAAAGGTTTGGCTCAAATGGGGTGATACGGTTTGCTCTTTTTAGGAGGCGAAAACCCTCATCTAGTTCTTTGTCTGTGGTTGCGTTTACGATCAACGCATATCCGAAATTATTCATCATGCTTGGACTGTCAGGGGACTGAATGAACAATTCTCGATATATATCCAGCCCTTCTTCGCGCGTCACATCCGATTTGGTGAGTGTCGACGCTAGAAATCCTCGTGTTTGGTCAGAATCATCAACTTCCACAGCCACGCGTGCCGCTTGTGAAGCCGCAAGCAAATCACCCGCTTGCTGTTTATTTTCAGCAAATAGGATATTGGCATATGCGCGCGTCTTTGGATCTAAATCTTCTTTATCAAGAATTTGCATGATCAACGCATCAGCGCGATCTGTGTCACTGATACGCACCATTAAATCAGCGATATTTAGCAATGTGAAAGGCTCATCCGTCAACGTTAAAGCACGTTTATTCAGGCTTTCCATAGCTTCAGAATTGCCAGCTTCCAGATGCGCTTCTGAGGCACGAATTAGCAGGCTTGCTTTCGCATCATCATCCTCGACATTTCCAGCAAGCGCAAATCGAGCAGCAGCATCGAAAAAGCCATACTGATACAAATTGTCAGCTTCAATCTGACGGATCTCTAGACTGGATGGATTTAGCAAAGCCGCCGTCTGACGTATCGCGCTTAGAAAGTGATTAAACGGACTTTTCGCGCCTTTGGCCAATACCATACCGGCAAACACTTCGCGCTGTTGAATAAGCTCGGCTTGGTCAGCCAAGGCCACACCAAGCGCTGTGTGAGCTGTGTGAAATGGTTTTACCTTTTTCTCGCCCGACGATAATTCTTTCATACGCGCATTTGTGTAGGCATCATCTTCATTGGCGTGAAGCAAAGAGGTGTAAATCACCATCGCTTCGGCATCGCGGTCTAGCTTCACAAGCAAATCAGCATGACGCAGTGCTAAAATGCGTTCCGCGTTAAATGCCAAACTTTCAGCGATAAATTTTTGATAGGCTTCAGCAGTATCCACATCATCTTCATCTGGATTTACGAAAAAATCCGGACCTTGCTGATATATACCTAAAGCTTCTTCATACAGGCCCACACCTTCTAAAAGCAGCGCCTGATACCCACGAAAGCTGTGATTAGGCATTGTGTCTTTTTGTGCAAGCATTGCTTCTTTGGCAAGTTCCACATCTCCTTTTGCACCCAATATCCAAGGACGCAAAAAGTCAGATGTCATCGCCGCCCATGGCGTTGTTTGCTGCGGCATTTCATTAAGCACAGTCAACGCTTCAGTGTATTGGCCGGCCAACATCATATCGACCGCAGTAAAGCCCCAAGCACCCGACTTTTCAGATTTCAGATAGGCATCGCGCGCTTCAAGCATAAAAGCTGCCATATCAGCATTTTCAAGCATCGCATTTGGACTGTCATATGATGTCACTACACCAGACTGAGTCTTAGCTGCAATTTGAGAAATACCCGATTGAGAAATTACATATGCAGATGGTTCAACATCGCTTTTAGGAGAGACAGCACAACCAGCTAATAAGCCCCCTATCAGTACACTCGCACATACCTGAGTTAGTTTTGTGTATCTAAATGAGGAACGGCGCATATATAACTCCAGCTTACAACTCGTCTTTGATTGACGTAGTGACATCACTTTATGACCAAATCGAGCCGCACTTGAAGTCATGCAGATGTTATTTTTGACCAAATTTCAAAAAATATGGCTTTAGAGACGCTGAAAAAACCTTAACGCGCCGAATATTAGCGTAAAAAGGGAATTCAGGCTCCAAAGCCATACAATTTTTGGACTGATATCAATTACATATTTGGATAGTTGGGACCGCCAGCACCCTCTGGTGTGGTCCATGTGATGTTCTGATTAGGGTCTTTGATATCACATGTTTTACAATGCACGCAGTTTTGTGAATTGATCTGGAAGACGTCTGTGTCCTGAGCATCCTTGACCCACTCATAAACACCAGCCGGACAATAACGTGCAGATGGGCCAGCAAACACAGCCAATTCTGAATTTTTCTGAAGCGCTAAATCTTCCACTTTCAAGTGGATTGGCTGGTCTTCTTCGTGGTTGGTGAAGGAATAAGACACGCTGGTCAGCTTATCGAATGAAAGCACACCATCCGGCTTTGGATATTTTATAGGCTTGTGCTTCTTGGCTGGCTCTAGGCTTGCCGCATCTGTTTTGCCATGCTTGAGTGATCCGCCAAATGGCGTGAATGGTGACCATCCGCCAAATAGAGTCGTGCTCCACAAATCCAAGCCAAACGCAGGAATACCCATTGTTGTACCAAGCTTAGACCAAAGCGGTTTAGCGTTACGAACTTTCTTAAGTTCTTTTGCCACCCAGCTTTTATTATAAGCAGTTTGATACTCAATCAATTCATCAGACTGACGGCCATTTACAATTGCATCAAAGGCAGCTTCAGCCGCAAGCATACCTGTTTTCATTGCATTATGACTGCCTTTAATACGCGGCAGATTCACAAAACCAGCTGAACATCCGATAAGCGCACCACCGGGGAAAGTCAGTTTCGGCACGGATTGATATCCGCCTTCAGTAATTGCCCGCGCGCCATAAGAAATACGCTTTCCACCTTTTAAGTGCTGCGCGATATCTTCATGGTGCTTCATACGCTGGAATTCATCATATGGAGACAGGTATGGGTTTTTGTAGTTCAGGTGAACCACAAGGCCCACGGCCACGTAATTGTCACCAAAGTGATAAAGGAATGATCCGCCACCTGTTTTATCATCTAGCGGCCAACCAAATGTGTGTTGTGCAAGACCTGATTGGAAAACCTCATCAGGCACCTGCCAAAGCTCTTTAATACCAATACCGTGTTTTTGTGGCTCTTTGCCTTTTGCCAGATCGAAATCGGCAATCACTTTCTTGGCAAGCGATCCACGGACACCTTCAGCTATGAAGACGTATTTACCGTTAAGCTCCATGCCTGCTTCAGCACCAGGCTTGGGTTGACCATCTCGGCCAATACCAGCGACACCGGCAACCACACCTTTGATCGAACCATCTTCATTGTAGGTAAATTCAGAGGCAGCAAACCCCGGATAAATTTCTACACCCAACGCCTCGGCTTGTTCAGCCAACCAACGCGATACATTTCCAAGAGACGCGATGTAATTGCCGTGGTTTTTGATCATTGGCGGAAATGCAAATTCCGGCAATGTGATCGAACCAGCAGGTCCAAGATACATAAACTTGTCTTTTGTAACCGGTGTTTCCAGCGGCGCGCCTTTTTCTTTCCAATCTGGAATAAGTTCATTCAGCGCGATTGGGTCAATCACAGCACCAGAAAGAATATGTGCGCCTACCTCGGATCCCTTTTCAAGAACAACAACACTAAGCTCTTGTCCTGTTTCTTGAGAGCGCTGCATGAGTCGAATAGCGGCACTTAATCCAGCTGGACCACCCCCAACAATAACAACGTCCACATCCATGGATTCACGTTCTATTTCTTCCAATGCCATTCTATTTCTCCCGAATCCAGCCGATTCCCTACAGCTCGCTATTTTCTTATTTTATAATTCGCTTATAGTCACTTAATCTGTATTGCAGCGCAACAAAAGAGATAATTTTAGTCAAAAATGCAATGGTCTCCCGAAGAATTAGCGCTAAAAAGTCTCCATGAGTGGTGGATTGACGCAGGGGTTCCACCAGATCAGCCTATTTCTTTAAAGAAAAAAACCGCACCTACAGCTGCGACTAAAACGCCCGCCCCAATTTCCAAAGCGGAAAAAAGCGCGCCAGCGCAACCGCGCCGCTTGCGAACTGACCAGATTTTGGCTGCTCAAAAACTTGCAGACCATGCCCTAACCATTGAAGACCTTAAAAAATCCGTCAATGATTTCACAGGTTGCGATCTTAGAACCACGGCACGCTCTACTGTGCTTTGCGATGGCAATATCAATGCTGACATGATGATCATTTGCGGCGCACCTGATCGTGAAGAAGATAAATCAGGTCGGCCAGCAGCTGGTGCCAACGGGCAATTGCTGGACAAGATGTTTGCAGCCATCAATTTTACTAGACAGGACAATCTTTACATCGCGTCATTAATGCCATGGCATATGCTGGGCGAGCGTAATCCAGATGATCAGGAATGGGCGATTTGCCGTCCATTCTTGCAGAGACAAATTGAACTGGTCTCTCCCAAGATAATCGTCACGATTGGCAAAATGTCTTCGCAAATCTTGCTCAACAAAACAGATAATATTGCAAAATTGCGCGGTCAGGAGTTTCAGTACAAACAAGAAAGCCTATCTCAGGAAATTCCTTGCTTTCCTTTATTTGCCCCAAGCTATCTGCGCGTGCGGCCAGCTGAAAAAGCTAAGACTTGGAAAGATTTGCAACTGATCAGAAAACGCGCTGAGCAACTGGGCGCGATTTCCTGAAACTAAACGCATTTGGATAAAGCGCTATGCATAAGCGCCCAATCAAACGGCTTGGCAAGAATATCATCAAAGCCAGCTTCCTGACATTTGGCATACGCATCTTGTGTCGTATCCGCACTACACGCGATCAAACGTGTCGACGAAGTATATTGACGTAATTCTCTCGCTACCTCAAACCCAGATTTATGCGGCATGTGAAGATCAAGAATAATCGCGTCAAAACTATGCGACTTGGCTTCCTGTAGTGCATTATTTCCATTTTCGGCGATAATTGCGTCACATCCCCATGTTTCCAATACGCGAGATAAGATAAACAGGTTTTGACTATTATCGTCCACAACAAGCACTTGCAGTCCTTTGAGTGCATCAGCATCAACGGCCTCTAGGCTTCCTTCTTTTATGTCTTCCAATTCAGGGCGTCTATCTACAACCCAACCATCTTCAACGATTTCAAAAGTGGGGATTTGTATCTTTAACTGCGTGCCGACACCTCGCTGCGAACGCACGGCAATAGTGCCCTCCATGCGATCCACTAATTGTTTAACGAGTGTCATGCCAAGACCTGTGCCACCATATTCGCGATCATCACCGACATTGGCCTGATTAAATGGCACAAATAAATTCGCAACTTCAGCCTGCGTCATGCCGATACCGGTGTCACTCACCTCAATGTTCAACAAGCAGGCATTTTCGATACTATTTTCACGCGGTAGGATGCTGATATTACAACTCACCTCCCCCTTACCCGTAAATTTCATCGCATTATGGATAAGGTTAAAGAGAATTTGACGGATGCGCGTAGGGTCAGCTTCGATATGTTGAGAAAACTCACCCAGACCATCAAACCGAATATTCAGATCTAGGCCCTTATTTTCAGCAAGTGGCTTAAAGTGATTTTTTAATTTTTCACAGAATGCGACCAAATCAAACGACTGATTATGTATCTGAACACCATCTGCTTCTATTTTAGCCGCATCTAGGGTTTCATTTAATAATTGTAACAAATCCGAAGCACTGGACCAGACTGTATTAAGCAGCTCTTTTTCAGCTTCATTGTCCTCATATGCTCGGTTATTCACTTTGGCGATCAACATGTCTGTCGCGCCCATAATACCAGCTATAGGCGTACGAATTTCATGTGAAATCAAAGACAAAAAAGACGATTTTGCATTGAAAGCTTTTGTTGCCGCAAATCTTAGTGATGCTTCTTCCTGCATTTGCAATAAAAGCCGTAATTCACTTTCAATTTGGTCAGCCAAACAGCGCAAAACATTACGCTCTTCTGAACTCAAAGTCCGTGGAGATTTACTCGCCAGCACAAAATGCCCACATACTTCTCCAGAAGGACCGGCGATAGGGGCAGACGCATAAAAACGTATCCCTGTTGTGCCGTCAAAACTGGGAAGATCGAAATAATCCGGATCTAATCGTGCATCCGGGATCTCAAATACATCATTAGATCGCGTTTCAGCTTGTAGCGGCTTGAGGTCATGGATGAGGTGTTGTTCATCACAATGCTCTAAGCTGTAAAGCCAGTATTTTTTTCCGCCTAATAAAGATACAAATGCAATTGGAGCAGATAGCACTTTAGCGGCAAGCCATGCGATTTTTTCAAATGCACTTGCCTGTGTACTATCCAAGACACCTGAACTGAAAAGTTCGTCTAATCCATCAGGGTAAAATGTCTCGTCATCTATCGCTCTAGCATACTCAGAAGCCAAACCGTCTCGCCTTTAATCAAAATACCCACTTCCCTCAATGTTAACCTTATCAAAAAAACCTTACAAATCGTTTCATTTTTCACGATTTGAATAGGGATAGACCGCACTTATTATCTGAAAATATTGCTTTATCTATCTCTTTGCGTGTATTTAGCGACCTATTCAACGCTACACATATATTTTGTAAAAAAGACTCCCATATCCGAGGTTTTAGGATATGACACCAACTATGACACGCGGCGAATTATCTATCATTATCCCAACCCTAAATGCGGAAAAGCATCTGCCGCATTGCCTTGATTCTCTCAGCGCGGGATTAGGGTCAGGATTAATTCGAGAAGTTCTAATTGTTGATGGCGGTTCCACAGACCATACAATCGCAATGGCAGGCAGTGCTGGATGCCGCGTTATAACCAGCCCCAAAGCTGGACGCGGACGTCAACTTCATATCGGCGCAAAAAATGCCAAATCCAACTGGTTTCTGTTTCTACACGCCGATACAGCCTTGGAATATAATTGGGCGGATGCCGTGAATGCACAAATGCATTTTCCAAAATTTGCGGCAGCTTTCACGCTCGCCTATGACAGCCCCAAAAAGGAAGCACGCTGGCTGGAGAGACGTGCAGGTCAACGCGTCCGCGCATTAGGGCTGCCCTATGGAGATCAGGGATTGCTTATTCACAAATCTGTTTATGAAGACATTGGCGGATTTAAAGATATCGCTCTCATGGAAGATGTTGATATTGCCCAACGCATTGGCAAATCCCGCCTTCGGATCATGACGACAAAAGCAATCACATCCAGCGAAAAATATGAACGTGATGGCTGGAGAAAACGGTCTTGGAAAAATGCTTTTCTTCTCTCCAGATTCCTTATGGGTGCCTCCCCCGACAAACTCGCCAAGGCCTATAAATAACCCATGCAGTCCACGCTTCTAATTTTTGCAAAACCACCGCGCATGGGGCTTGCAAAAACGCGTTTAGCGACAGCGATTGGACCAACACACGCACAGCGCATTAATCGCTATTGCCACAGCCAAACCATGCAAGCAGCTCGATCATCACGCTGGAAATCATATTTATGCATCGCACCAGATAAAGATATACATGCACCAACTGGAAATCTGTGGCCTTCAAATTTTGTGAGGCAAGCACAAGGCAAAGGCGATTTAGGCCAGAGGCTTTCTCTCGCTTTTAGATCTGCCCCCAAAGGCCCCGTCATTGTCATTGGCACAGATGCACCAGATATTTGCAAAAGCGACATTCACTTCGCTTTTAATAGCTTAAAAAAACATGATGCCGTTTTTGGCCCAGCAGATGATGGCGGCTTTTGGTTATTTGGTGCATCAACCCAATTGAGACGGCAAGCTTTGCACTTTAATCCGGTCAGATGGTCCAGCCAATATGCCCTCGATGATATGCGCCAAACCCTGCCAAACGGCACGCAAACGAAACTTCTCCACAGCCTGATTGATATTGATGATTTAGACTCTCTAAAAAAATGGTCTGCGAATTCAAAACAATAGCCGTTTCGTAAAACAAATCGATTGTGTTTTTGTTTTGTTCCGCTATTGTTCTATTCCTATTCAATATATCCTACCAATTACCTTTTAGGCATTCTATTGTGGAAAACTCAACCGGAAAACGTGCGCGCGCTAGGCCTGATAGGCATAGAATAATTGATGATACGCCCCAAAATCTGAGTGCAAATACCGACGATGACGACATACCAAACAGTCTGGAATGGCCTAAAGAAATGGGATGGGAAGCTACCCAATTGCGTGCACGTGGACGCGGCGCAGTTTCAAACGCAACGGGCAGATATGAAACCTATGGCCGACTGCCATTTGATGATGGCTGGAGTGATTTTTCCGAAGATATCCAACCTATCCGTACAGAAACAATTCGCGAATCCGCTAAGAAGGCAATCACCTATAATTCATCACCGGATTTACCTTTTGACCGGACAATAAATCCATACAAGGGCTGCGAACATGGATGTATCTATTGCTATGCGCGACCAAACCACACTTATGCAGGATTATCGGCAGGCATTGATTTTGAAAGCAAAATTTTCATAAAACCCGGCATTGCCAAATTATTGGAAGCTGAAATTGCAAAACCCAGATATCGCCCTAAGACACTGATTTTAGGCGGTGACACCGATATCTATCAACCGGTTGAACGCGACCTAAAAATCACGCGTGAGATATTGCGCGTCGCCTCTGAAGCGCGACACCCTATCGCATTCGTCACAAAATCAGCGCTCGTTCTGAGAGACTTAGATATTCTCGCCCCCATGGCCGAGCAAGGTCTTGTGCGCGCCTGTATTTCTTTGACATCGCTGGACAACAAGCTCTCACGCAAAATGGAACCGCGCGCAGCCGCCCCTCACCGCCGTTTGGATGTTATCCGTCAATTAGCGCAGGCGGGCATCCCTGTCACTGTTATGACAGCGCCAATCATTCCCGCTATAAATGACATGGAAATAGAAAACCTATTAGAAGCTGCCGTAAATGCTGGTGCAGACAATGCTGGCTATGTTCTCCTAAGATTACCCAATGAGATCGCCTATCTTTTTGAAGAATGGCTGCAAGTAAATTACCCTGACCGTGCAGATAAAGTCATGAATATCTTGCGCAGTATGCGCGGCAGTAAAACCTACCAATCCGATTTTGGATTACGTCAACGCGGGACCGGTCCATATGCTAAACTCATCGCCCAACGCTTCAAACTCGCAATTGAGCGACTGAACATAAGAAATACCAAATCAGAGCTACGAACGGACCTTTTTCGTCCACCAAGACCAGACGGATATCGGCAAATGAATCTTTTTTAGATTTTACCCAATGATTCAAGATTGACTCTTTAACGACTCATCTATTTGGAAACATGCATTTTTTTGAATTCAGGTAATATCTTGTTAACCTGAATTTTCTCGAACTTCTTGGAATCGTTAGAGTTTCTTAACCTGAATTCGGCTTCCTTAGAGCGAATCACTCATTCGTTCTGGAGCTAAAGCAAGACATGTCGAAAATAGATTTCCCAAAAGATCACATTCTTATTGGCGACTGCATTGAACTCATGAATTCATTGCCGGAAAAATCTGTCGATTTGGTATTTGCAGACCCTCCTTATAATTTGCAGCTTGGCGGCGACCTTGTGCGTCCAGACAATTCCAAAGTGGATGCTGTGGATAATGAGTGGGATCAGTTTGCCTCTTTTGAGACATATGACAATTTCACTAAAGACTGGCTGACAGCTGCCCGCCGCGTCCTAAAAGATGATGGTGCTATCTGGGTGATTGGCTCTTATCACAATATTTTCCGCGTCGGATCTCAGCTTCAAGATCTTGGCTTCTGGATATTAAACGATGTGATCTGGAATAAATCCAACCCAATGCCAAACTTTAAAGGCACGCGTTTCACCAATGCACATGAAACGCTGATCTGGGCGACAAAATCCAAAGAGCAAAAGAAATACACATTCAATTATGACGCGCTGAAAACAGCCAATGATGATGTGCAAATGCGATCAGACTGGACAATCCCAATCTGTTCAGGTGGCGAACGCCTTAAAAACGATGAAGGCAAGAAAGCACACCCAACACAAAAACCCGAAGCCCTGCTCCACCGCGTTATCATGGCAACGACCAAACAGGGTGACACGGTGCTTGACCCATTCTTTGGCACAGGCACAACCGGCGCAGTTGCCAAAATGCTCGGGCGCCACTTTATCGGCTTGGAGCGTGAAGAAGATTACGCAGCTGTTGCGCAGGCTCGTATTGATAATGTGCGCAAAGTTGATGACGTCGATCTTCAAGTCACGCAGCCAAAGCGCTCCGCGCCTCGCGTGCCATTTGGTGCCTTAATTGAGCGTGGGTTTTTACGCCCAGGTGATCGTTTATACTGCCCAAAACAACAACATATCGCCCGTGTGCGGGCAGATGGCTCGCTTGCAAACGGCGACGACACAGGCTCCATCCACCGCTTAGGTGCTCAAGTTCAAAATGCACCTTCTTGTAATGGTTGGACTTTCTGGCACTATAAATCAGATCAAGGGCTTGCCCCGATTGACCTGCTACGCCGCAAATTCCGCACGGAAATGGGCTTGCACTAAACCCATAAAATACTGAGCTTGACCTTCAATAAAAATCACTTCAACTGAAGGTCATGGCTCAGTTTATATCAGCACTTACACTCGTCGTACCCAATTATGATGACGGCATCGCTTTTTATGTCGACATGCTTGGGTTTGACCTGATTGAAGACACAAAAATATCGGCTAAAAAACGCTGGGTATTGGTTGCTCCTCCAGGCTCAACAGAAACAAAGATTCTGCTGGCCAAGGCCGACAAGCCAGAACAATTTGCAGCAATAGGCAATCAAGCCGGTGGCCGTGTCGGTTTTTTCCTGCAAACAGATGATTTTGAAGCTGATTATGCCGCCATGCGCGCAAAAGGCATCATTTTCCTAGAAGAGCCACGCGATGAACCCTATGCCAAAGTTGTGGTTTGGCAGGATCCGTTCGGCAATAAATGGGATATGTTGCAGCCCAAATAAGCGCGATTTATTGCGGCCACATTTGCGGCAGTTCAAAAATATTAATCGCGACAAGTCCGAATGATTTTTTCGGCGTATTATAATTGCCCTTGAGCACTTCATAATGCAGATGCCGCCCGGTCACTCTGCGACCAGTGCGTCCCATACGTCCAATCGTCTGGCCCATGTCAATTTCTTGCCCATATGCCAGCTCAGGCGTGATGGATTCCATGTGCGCATAGCGCGTATAAATGCCTTGCCCATGATAGATCAGCACGTAATTGCCAAAATCTCTGTGCACACCCGTTTCTAGAATGCGCCCGCGTCCTGCCGCGTAAATTTCAACAGGCTGCGAATGATGATAATCAATGCCTTTGTGCATTCTATTTGATCGCAAACCATATCCTGAGGATAAACACCCCGCCTCAAGCGGCGTGGTCGCCAATACGATGGTTTCATCAACTGCGATAAAAGGCGCAAAATCCACATAACCCACAGCGTCTTTTTCAGGTGGATTTTTCACATTCATGGACGGACAAAGCGCAACACGCGACAAAAATGGCAAGGTTCCAAAAGACGTGATGGAAGCTGCCTCTGCCGGTGGCTGATAAATCTCTTGATCAGATGCACATCCAGCAATCAAGCCAATACCTATAAGATATACAGCCTTTCGCAGGCAGGATGTAACATATTTCAACATTAAGCCGGCACCTCCAGAATGAGATAGCCTATTCACCCAAAATTGAAGCGAAAACTACTTAAATCGAGTTTAAGTACAGCTAAGCATCCAATGCCAGCTTCAGTGCTTTCCTGCCAACTGTGGGCAATCCAGCTTCCAAACACATATCAATGTCGATCCAATCACCTGATAAATCTGGCTTTTTCGTCAGGTGTGCGACATACACATCCCAATGCAGCGCAAAATGGGTGAACACATGCCTTGCCTGCCCGCGATAATGCCAATCGGCTTTGACGGGCTGATAGTCTTCCAATGTGTATTCCCCGCCCTCTTCCCAAGGCGAAGAAAGCGGCATCAGCATACCGCCCAATAAACCGCTATCTGGGCGGCGCTGCAAAAGCACTTTACCCTCATGAAAGATCACAAAAGCCAGCCCATTGCGAATGGGCTGTGGCTTGCGTTTGGGTTTTGCCGGATAGCTTTCCTGATTGCCTTCTTGCCTTGCCAAACAGATATCCATCCAAGGGCAAATCATACAATTGGGCGATTTAGGCGTACACACGCTTGCGCCCAAATCCATCATTGCTTGCGCAAAATCACCAGATCGCTGAGGCACGAGTGTCTGCACACGCTGCGTAATCTCTTTTTTATCCTGCGCCCAGCCAGCAGCGCTGCCATCGCCGGCAATCGCCATAAGACGTGAAATGACACGCTCAATATTACCATCCACAGGGGCCACCGGCAGATCAAACGCGATCGAGCCGACCGCCGCCGCTGTATATGGCCCCACACCCGGAAGCGCCAACAACGCTTCGATTGTGTTGGGGAAAGCATCCAGCCCAGCAAGCACTTTGGCGCATTTGTGCAGATTGCGGGCGCGCGCATAATAACCAAGGCCCGCCCATTCACGCATCACATCATCATTATGCGCCGCCGCTAAATCTTCAACTTTTGGCCAGAGACGGGTAAATTTATCAAAATATGGTGCGGCATGAGGCACAGTCGTTTGTTGCAGCATGATTTCCGAAAGCCACACGCGGTAAGGATCTGGCATGTCTCCGTTTTTGCGCGCTTGCGGGCTTAGCCGCCATGGTAATCGGCGCGCCATCTGATCATACCATTGCAACAATTCGTGTGCAGCGTTTTCAAAGTCAGACTTAACGAATGTGGATTTTGCATTTACCATGCTTTGCGTCATTCCTTTTTTCACGAGATTCTGCAAGCCCAGCTTTCATGTCAAATTCCGATCACTCCTCACCTCCACCTCCCAAAGCGACAAGGTCCGCTGAGGAAGAGGCGTTGATGAAGCTCAAAAAAATGCGCGGCAAAAAGCTTCAAACCGAGCATGATCTGAGTTTGATGTCAGCGAGAGAAGACACACGCGGCGCAAAGCAGGATCTTGCGCGCAGACGCGGAAAAGCCGTTTATAATTTCGCGCGCCCCGTCTCCAAATCAGTTTATAAGACACTCTACCCAGCATTGAGAGGCAAGGATTCAGGTGCTGCCCTGTCCTCTCTTCAGCGCCGCTGGCCAGAAGTGCTTGGGCGTGATTTGGCAGCTTTATGTGAACCCGTTCAAATTATAAAACCCTCAACCGGCTATGTGCTCGTGCTGGAAGCCAATTCGGCCTCAGCAGCGCTGAAGCTAAAACATCAAAGTGATATCATTCTTGAACGCGTGAATGCTGGTAGCGGCGCGCGCTTTAAAGGCATCCGCCTGCAACAAACCACAACCAAACACCAATCGGTAAAAACAACGTCCCAACTGAAACATCGCCTCACCCCAGAAGAAGCCCACGAAATCGAGGCCGAGCTACAAGGCGTTGAAAGTCCAGCTTTAAGAAAAGCCCTTCAAGGTCTTGGTGAAGCCATCCGCATTAAACGTGAAACCGAGAGAGCAGCACGCGCCAAAGCCGCTGCCCCAACATCAGCATCGCGCCGTGTGCGATCATTTCGATCAAAAAAATAGGCAAATGACCACGAATAGCCAATTTGATCACAAGTCGTTGAATTGCCCTATTTATCACTTCAGACTATCACAACAGTCACAAAATCTATTATTTGCTTATTTTTAAGTAGACTCACACTGCAAACAGGACATGTCTAAATGCGCACTAAACATCTTCTTTCAGCCATCGCGATCGCTGCACTAACAGTTGGATGCTCTCAAGCTGACTCAAAACCAGTCGCTGCGAATGATGTCAAAGGCTCAAGCGTGAGTTATGTTGCCGGTGACGTTATTCTAGGGAATGCAGATGCAAAAGTTCAGATTGTTGAATATGCATCAACAGCATGTGGACATTGCCGCACTTTCCACAAAACAATCCTGCCTAACATCAAAAAAGACTTCATTGAAAACGGTTCAGTTAGCCTGATCTATCGTGATCTTCCTACACCGCCAGCTCAACTTGCTGCCGCTGGTGCAGCGCTTGCGCGTTGCGCAGGTAAAGATGAATATTACAAAGTTCTTGACGATGTTTTCACAAGTCAGGGTGAAATCTTTGATGCTGCTCGCAGCGCTGGCGGCGCATTGCCAGCTTATAATGAAATTGGTGCGCGTCATGGCATGTCTGAAGAGACCGTCAAAGCATGTGTCACTTCAACTGAGGTTTTGAACGAAATCTCACGCACATCCGATCTTGCTCAAGCAGCAGGCGTCACTTCAACACCAACACTCTTTATTGATGGCGTTAAAGTTGAAGCAAAAGACATGTCCAATGAAGGTATCGCCGCCTTGTTGAACGACGCTTTGGGGATTGAAACAACCTCCGAATCAGCCCCCGCTGAACCAGAAGAAGCTGCAGAAGCAGCGCACTAGAAAAACGGCACGCGCCTAGAAAGGCTAAATTGCATTTCACCGGATTAAAAATAGTTGGATTTAAATCCTTCGCAGATCCGGTAGATTTTGCGATACGCGAGGGGCTGACAGGCATTGTCGGCCCTAATGGTTGCGGAAAATCCAATATTCTAGAATCACTCCGTTGGGTGATGGGCGCAACATCAGCCCGCGCCATGCGAGGCGGTGAAATGGATGATCTGATTTTCTCAGGCTCATCCAACCGCCCCCAACGTGAAAACGCTGAAGTCGCGCTTATTCTAGATAACTCAGCTAGACGTGCGCCGGCTGAATTAAATGACAGCGATGAATTAGAGGTCAAACGCCGCCTCAGACGCGGCGCGGGTTCCACGTATAAAATCAATGGCCGCACAGTGCGCGCCAAAGATGTGCAACTCCTTTTTGCCGATGCCTCCACCGGCGCAAATTCTCCTGCCCTTGTGCGTCAGGGGCAGATTTCTGAACTGATCGCATCAAAGCCGCAAAATCGCCGCCGCATATTAGAAGAAGCCGCGGGCATTGCGGGCCTAAACCAACGCCGCCATGAAGCTGAATTAAAGCTTCGCGGCGCAGCCGACAGCTTATCGCGTCTTGATGAAATCATTGGCGAAGTCGACAAACAGCTCAACACGCTCAAACGTCAGGCATCCCGCGCTAAAAAATATCGCGCCCTGCAAGAACAAATAGAAACACTAGAAGCGCAGATTGCATATTATAAATGGAAGACAGCGCGCGAAGAAACCGCTTTGGCTCAAGCCAGCGTTTTAGAAACATCTCAATCTGTGCAGGAATATGCCCAGCTTGAAGCTTCCTGTGCAGCAGCAGAATTAAAACTACGCGATCAAATCCCGCCACTTCGCGAAAACGAATCAGAGGCATCAGCCCATCTTGGCTTGCTCAAATTGGAAATAGCGAAATTAGATGGTGAACGCAAAGCTGCTTCTGATTCCATTGTCCGCCTGGAACAAGATTTAAAACGTATTGTTGAAGACCAATCGCGTGAACATGCTTTAAGAGAAGAAGCCCTCACATCTGCTGAGCGCGCAAAAGTCTCTCTCAATGCACTGCCTGAAGAAGATCAAGACACATTCGATACGCAATTAGCATCACTTCGCGCTGAACTCGCAGAAGCTCAACACAAATTACGCATTGCAGACACAGAATCTGACAATCTAGCTGCCAAATTAGCAACAGCGCAGGCAGAGGCAAGCAGCGCCAAGGCCGCATTAGAGCGCGCTATTTTAAAACAAAATAATCTGGAAACAGAAAAGCAAAACGCGCTTACAAGCCTTGCAGACCTTGGATCATCTGAAAAACTTGAAGCGCAACAAACAGCTTTAGCAAAACAATTGGAATTAGCTGAAAAAGCCCTATCGGATGGGCAAGATCTCGCCGATAAATTGGATGTTGAAGCAAACACCGCACGAAAAAACGAAAAAGAATCAATAACTCCGCTCAATGAAGCGGAAAAAAACATTCGTAGCATTGAAGCCCAGATTGCTGGCCTTCAACGCCTTGTCGGCAAAAAACAATCCAGCCAATCAGCGCCAATACTTGATGAGACCCACCCCAATGCAGGATTGGAGCGCGCCCTCGCCGCCGCATTGGGCGATGACCTAAACGCCTCGATGAACCAAGCTGACAGCCAATATTGGTCAGATAGTCAGGCGCAGCACTTATCCCCCATGCCCGATGGCGCAACGCCCCTCAACCAATTGGTCGAGGCACCAGCAGCACTTGCTGCACGTTTATCCCAATGCGGACTGGTAGAAGCAGAAGACGCTGCAAAGCTAAAATCACAACTAAAACAAGGCCAGCGCCTTGTCTCCAAGGAAGGTGATTTATGGCGCTGGGATGGTTTTGTCCGCACAGCCAAAGCCCCCAGCTCTGCCAGCGAAAAGCTGGAACAACGCGCGCTTATTCTTGATCTGGAAAAGCAGTTATCCAAAGCCAATAAAGCCGCTGATAAACTACGCACCGCCCAGCAAAATGCCGCTAAAGCACTTGTTCTCGCTCAAGACAAAGCCCGCGATTCGCAGCGCGCTTTACCAATTCTGACGCAAGCTGCATCCCGCGCCAAACAGGAATTGATGCAAAACGAGCAAGCTTTAGAACGGCTTATGCTACGCAGATCCAATGTCGAAGATAATGTCTCCCGCATTGAAGACGCGTTATTGCAAACGCTTGAAGAGGTCGCACAAGCAAAGGCATCTTTATCAGGCGGCCCATCGGAAAATGACACAAGAGCATTAGAGGATTTGCGCGCAGATGTTCGCAAATTGCGTGAAGAAGAAAGAGAATATCATAATTCTATCAATAATTTAGAGCATGAACAATCGCGCTCACGTGCTCGTAAATCTGCCCTTGAAAGAGAGTTAAAAGATTGGTCCAGACGTGCAGACTCTGCTGACATACGACTGACAGACCTTCACACACAGCGCACTGGCGTGCGTCGCCAATTAGAAAGCGCCAAAGCCCAACCAGATGATATTGCCGATAAATTATCCACGCTAAACTCCAAACTTGAAGCTGCAAATGCCACCCGCACAGAGGCAAGTAATGCGCTCTCCCAAATGGAAACCCAATTGCGAGAAGCAGAAACGCAGGCCCGACAAGCCAGAGACGCAAGCGCAAAGGCAAGAGAAACGCTTATCCGCAGCGAAACCCGCCTAGAAGCGGCACAACGGCGTGAAGAAGATATCAGCGAGAATATAAAAGCCCGCTTTGAGCTTGATTTTGACGCTCTTGAAAAGCTCAACGCTTCGTTCTCTCCTGAAAATCTCACTGCTGAAAACGATCAAGACATTGAAAATAAAGAAATTCCATTCAGCATTCCGCAAGCGGAAACGCAATTAGCCCTATTAATGCGCGACCGTGAAAGCCTTGGCGGCGTCAATATGGAAGCTGATTTGCAGGTTGAGGAAACAGCGAACCGTCTGGAAACTCAGCTTCGCGAGCGTGAAGATCTAGACCAAGCCATCGCCAAACTGCAAGAAGGCGTACAAGCGCTAAATGCACAAGGCCGCACGCTTTTACTGGAAGCGTTTGAAAAAGTATCAGAACATTTTCGTGTCTTGTTTGAAGCCCTATTTGAAGGCGGCGAAGCCCATTTAGAACTAACCGAATCAGATGACCCTTTACAGGCTGGATTGGAGATTTTCGCGTGTCCGCCGGGCAAACGCCTCTCTGCACTTTCGCTTATGTCAGGCGGCGAACAGGCCCTAACAGCCGCAGCCCTAATTTTTGCTGTCTTTCTCTCCCAACCCTCCCCTCTGTGTGTGCTGGATGAGGTCGATGCACCGCTTGATGATGCCAATGTCGACCGTTTCTGCCGAATGCTGGATACAATGCGCTCAAGAACCGATACGCGCTTCATCGTCATCACCCATAATCCGGTGACAATGACGCGGATGGATCGCCTCTACGGGGTCACAATGCAGGAGCGAGGCGTGTCCCGACTCGTCTCAGTAGACCTTCAGTCAGCGGAACAATTGGTCGCAGCCCAGTAATTTTCACGGCATTAATGGTAAAAATCCATTAAAAACAGCACACTATCTATTTTTAAATTGTCTTGACTTCGTGAATTTTGTTCCCTAGTTTCCGCCCAAGCTTGGCAAGCTAAGCTGTGACGATGAAAACGGGGCAATATTTTCCTTACCTTTTACGGTATTTAGTGGATTGAAAGCATGAGCAATGACGATCTCAAAAAGCAGATCGATGAGGCACGTGCTGCTTATGCGAAAACGTATGAGCGACCACTAAACCAAGAAGGTCAGGCTAAAGGCATGGCTCTGGGGTTTAGAATGGCAACTGAATTTGCTGTTGGACCTCTCGTTGGTGCAGCCATTGGCTGGGGATTAGACCTTGTGTTTCACACGAAACCTTGGATGCTAATCATCTGGATGATGTTTGGGTTTGCCGCAGGAGTTATGAATGTCGTGCGCGCGGCCACAGCCTCGCAAAACGCCGCCGGAAGTGAACCGGTTGAAGGAGTTGAAGAAGAATGATGCTGGAATCGATCAATTCAATGATCAACCAAGTCGCTACCGACCCGATTCACCAGTTTGTGCTGAACAAAATCGCTGACTTCCAAATTGGTGGTTTCGACGTTTCTTTCACAAACTCATCAGCATTTATGCTGTTAGCAGTTGTTTTGGCTGTTGTTTTATTAGGTGTTGCCTCTTCTAAAAGCGCGACAATCCCAAGCCGTGGCCAATCAATTGCTGAGATCGCCTATGGTTTTGTTGCTGGCATGGTCCGCGACATGATGGGCGAAGATGGAATGAAATTCTTCCCTCTCGTATTCTCACTTTTCATCTTTATCTTCTTTGCGAACATGCTTGGTATGTTCCCATATTTCTTCACCACAACATCTCACATCATCGTTAACATGGCGCTTGCCCTTCTCGTGATGGCAGTTGTGATCGGATATGGTATCTGGAAAAACGGATTTAAATTCTTCAAAATCTTCGTTCCATCAGGTGTTCCTCCGGTTCTTTATCTCTTGGTGACACCAATTGAGATTATCTCTTTTGCGTCTCGTCCGCTTTCATTGTCAGTGCGTTTGTTCGCCAACATGCTCGCCGGACACATCATGCTTAAAGTATTCGCTGGCTTTGTTATCATGCTTGCAAGTGCTGGTGGCGCATTAATTCTGCTTGCACCTGTTGCCCTTGCCGGTACGGTTGCAGTAGTTGCTCTAGAATTCCTGGTGGCGTTCCTCCAGGCATATGTATTCGCTATTCTAACATGCGTTTATCTAAACGACGCATTACACCCGGGACACTAAGTCTCGGGCGTAAATTGAATTTTTGGTTGACCTGCCCGCCCATTTAGGGTTTTAGGGCGCAAACTCTTGGGAGATCCGTTATGGAAGAAGGTCTAAAGTACGTCGGCGCAGGTCTAGCCTGTTTTGCTATGTTTGGTGCAGCTCTAGGTGTGGGAAACATTTTCTCTAGCTACCTTGATGCAGCTATGCGCAACCCATCTGCAGCTCAAGGTCAGTTCGGTAACCTGATCTTTGGTTTCGCTGTGACAGAAGCCCTAGGTATCTTCGGTTTCTTGATCGCGATCTTGCTTTTGTTTGCTGTTTAATAGCACTCAACAGAATATCGTCTGACGCGGAATTTGAAACTGCCCTTTCTGGGTTGACTTCAAATTCCGTCGTTGGGTTTTAAGAATATACCTAAGTATCAGGGGTTAAACCATGGCGACTACGCCAGCACACGGCGCTGAAGCAGCAAGTGGCATTTTTCCGCCGCTGAACGACTACGCCTCATACCCATCACAGATTTTTTGGCTCGCTCTAACATTCGGCGTGCTTTACCTATTTATGTCGCGCATGATTTTGCCGCGCATTGGTGGAGCTATTGATCGCCGTGCAGACAGCATTACACAAGACTTGGAAGAAGCCTCACGCATGTCTGATCGTGCAAGTGCTGCCCAACAGTCTTTAGAAAAAGAACTCGCAGAAGCACGCGCAAAAGCTCGCGCCACTGCAGCTCAAGCAAAAGCAGAAATCGAAGCTGAAGTTGCTGCTGAAACAGCGAAAACAGAAGCTGAAGTTGACGCTCGTCTTGCCAGCGCAGCAACACGCATTGCCGAAGTACAAGCAAGCGCAATGAAAAATGTTGAAGACGTTGCATCTATGACAGCAGCGAATATCGTCAACAAACTCATTGGTGTAAGCGTTTCAAAAGATGACGCCGCTAAAGCTGTCTCAGCCGTGTTAAAAGGAAACTAAGTCATGGCCGATCAAAAACACGCTGATGACGTAAAACACGTAGGTGACGTTCTTCAATCAGAAATTTCTGACGAATTACACGAAGCGACAGGCGTTGCAGAACATGGTGAGCATGTAGAAGCCGCTGGACCGTTTGCAGATCCTACATTTTGGGCAACAATTGCTGTACTTATCTTTTTAGGTATCCTTGTTTGGAAGAAAATTCCTGCAACTATCGCTAAATCGCTGGATGATCGTGCGCAGAAAATTCAAGATGAATTAGACAATGCCCGCCTCCTTCGTGAGAAAGCACAAGCTGCTCTTGCTGAAGCAGAGCGTAGCCAAGCACAAGCTGAAGAAGATGCAAAAGCGATAGTCGCAGCCGCGAAAGCTGAAGCAAAAGCATTTGCTGACACATCTCGCGCAGACCTAAAAGAACGCATGGAGCGCCGTGAGAAAATGGCTGAAGAGCGTATCGCACGCGCTGAAGCAGAAGCCACTCAAGCAGTACGCAACACTGCAGCTGAAGCAGCTTCTGCAGCTGCAGCTGGTATACTTCGTGAAAGCACAGCAAAAGGCCCTGCAAAGAAAAGCCTTTTCGAAACAAGCTTAGAAGATATCAAAAAGTCCCTTGGCTAAAGCCTTACTGAGATTTGATTGAGACGCGTCCCTGACTTAATTGGACGAGTTGCAACAAAAACGACTTTAAAACGCAGCATTTATCCATATCGGATTTGCTGCGTTTTTTATTTGCAATCGGGTGATTTTATTGAATTTGGTTGTCACCAAATATCAAATTTAACAGCCAGTTCGGCGCGAAGCGTTTCAAATTTGGATGTTTAGCGATTGTCTTCTGCATCCAGCGACGCCCAGCCAAAGAATTGCGTGCAAGCAACACCACCCCTAAAATCACAATGGGCAATCCAATTGGCACGAATGGAATTGGTGTTAGAAATGCGATCGGCACCCCAATAATAATAAAGAACAAGCCCAATGCCGCGAGTATAGGCCGGATAATTGCCATCACACCGCCCCTAGCGACCTGAGCTGAGCGTTTGGGTAAAGTTTGACGTGCGTGTGGGGGTTCTTCTTTAGAAAAAGGCGTCACAATATTGTTTTTCATAAATAATCTTTATTCATTCTGAGCGCTAATTATCATCAGGAATATGTGCCCAGAATATGGCTGTTCGTCATTAAAGATATGTATGAAATTAATCAAGCAGTTTGCAATCATATCTGCTCTAAGATGATTAGAACGAGACAAAAAAGCGCCCTTACATAATGAAGGGCGCTTTTAATTTTAATAGCTAATCAACAATTGTCGCTAAGCCTCTTCAGCTAGCCAACGCAAGACAGGTTTACGCGCTGCCAGCGTCTCATCTAGGCGGCGCATAGGGGCAAGATATGGCGCTTGTTTTAGCGCCTCATCACCCGATTTTGCTTTGCGTGCAACACTTTCTAGTGAGTCACAAAAACGATCCAGCTCAGCTTTGCTTTCTGTTTCTGTCGGCTCAATCAACATAGCGCCATGCACAACAAGCGGGAAATACACCGTCATTGGGTGATAGCCCTCATCAATCATCCCTTTTGCAATATCAACGGTTTCAATGCCGCTATCTTTTAGGAATGCATCCGAGAACAAAGCCTCATGCATGCAATAGCCCTCAAAAGCAGGTGACATAACTGACTTTAAACGCGCTTGAATGTAATTAGCGTTCAAAACAGCGTCTTCCGCCACTTGTTTTAGGCCGTCAGCACCGTGTGAGAGAATGTATGTCAATGCGCGCGTAAACATGCCCATTTGACCGTGAAACGCACACATACGGCCCAGTGGCTTTAAATCAGTGCCTGCAAGTTCAGCTTCATCATCTACATAAATAAGCTTGTAATCACCGTCGCGCTTATCAACTGTCATAACTGGATAAGGCGCATATTTCGCCAAACGCTCAGACAGAACAGTTGGACCAGCACCAGGGCCACCACCGCCATGAGGCGTGGAGAATGTCTTGTGCAGATTAATGTGCATCGCATCCACGCCCAAATCACGCGGACGCACACGCCCGACAATCGCGTTGAAGTTTGCACCATCACAATAGAAATAACCGCCGGCTTCATGGATCAGATCTGCGATTTCTCTGATGTCACGCTCAAATAACCCACATGTATTTGGGTTGGTCAGCATAATGCCCGCCACATCAGATGTGTCGCCTTCAAGCTTTGCTTTGAGATCATTTAGATCAACGCGGCCATCACTAGAGGCTGCAATTTCTTGCACTTTAAAACCACATTGCACAGCTGTCGCAGGGTTTGTTCCATGCGCAGACTCAGGCACAAGTACGCGCGTACGCGTATTCACTTCACCGCGATCAATCAGAGCGGCGCGTATCGCTGCCATACCGCACCACTCACCATGCGCCCCTGCTTTAGGGCTCATCGCTACGGCCGGCATGCCTGTTAGCTTTTTCAGCCAATCTTCAAGCTGCTCGATCACCTCCATAGCGCCTTGCACAGTTTGTTGAGGCTGCAATGGGTGTATATCGGCAAAGCCCGGCATACGCGCGACTTTTTCATTCAGGCGCGGATTGTGTTTCATCGTACACGACCCAAGCGGGAAAAGCCCTAAATCAATCGCATAGTTTTTTTGCGACAAACGCACATAATGGCGCACGGCTTGTGGCTCTGACAGCCCCGGAAGCCCTGTTCCGTTTTTGCGCTTTAAACCACCAAGGCGATCTTTACGCCCTTTAGGGGCAGGAAGGTCGACACCTGTTGTCTCAGTTGTGCCGATATCGAAAATCAGCTCTTCTTTTTGGAGAAGCCCCTTAGAGCCGGAGACTGTTTGAATGCTCATGCCACTAGCTCCGGTAATTGCAATTGGATAAGGAAAGTCTTAGCTTGCTCAAGTTCATCAAACTTCAAACTTACACCAAAATGCTGCTTCTTATTTTCCTTGGATATTTTCTTTGGAAAATTTGAAAAATTGGAACTAAATCTATCTTCTATCAATGCATCTACTCTGAGAACACTTTCTATATTGGCACCCGCTAAGACAGGATCCAATATAAAAGCAAATTTTGTTTTAGATTCACCATTGAAGTTCAATTCAAAACTCCCCTGTGAGAAGCGCAAGACTTTCTTAGTTTCCGAATTCAAGTTCCAACCAATAGAATTTAGGAGCTCTACTACTATATCTCTTTCCGGGTGATCACATAAAACTGTCATGCCAGCACCTCCTTCAGCGCTTGTGCATAGGCGGCAATGCCTTCAGCTGTATTGCATTCTGTTGCTGCTGCAATCACCACATTATCTAGGTCAGCGCGCGGGAATAAACGCGATGCACGTACGCCGCCAATGACGCCTTTTTCATCCAAAGCAGCCAGCAAAGCGCCCGCTTCCATTGGTGTTTCAAAAGAAATCTCGTTGAAGAATGTCTCTGTTTTTAGCGTCACGCCATCAATAGCTTCTAATGCATCTGCTAGATCACACGCTGCTTCATGGTTTAGCGTGGCCAATTGCGTTAGCCCCTTATCACCAAGCAATGTCATGTGGGCTGTAAACGCCAAGGCGCAAAGCCCCGCATTCGTACAGATATTGGAAGTCGCTTTATCGCGGCGAATGTGTTGTTCACGTGTGGAAAGTGTCAGCACGAAACCGCCTTTGCCATCCGCATCAATTGTTTGCCCACACACACGGCCCGGCATTTGTCGCACTAGCTTTTGGCGACAGGCCAAAAGACCAACATATGGACCACCAAAACCAAGCGGATTTCCAATAGACTGGCCTTCACCCACCACAATATCAGCACCCATTTCACCCGGAGGCGTGATTAGGCCAAGCGATACAACTTCGGTAAACACAGACACAAGCAAGGCTTTTTTCGCATGTGCAGCTTCTGCAATTGGCGTGAGGTCTGTCACTGTTCCAAATACGTTTGGAGACTGCGCAATCAAGCAAGCTGTATCATCCTCAGCATATCCAATGAGTGCTTTCTCATCATCAAAAGCAGGCGGCAGAATAACCACTTCAATGCCCTGCGTTTCACAGGCAGTACGAATTGTTTCTGCATAATGTGCATGTACGCCGCCTGAAACGATTACCTTTTTACGCCGCGTCGCACGACACGCCATCAAGGCCGCTTCAGAGGCCGCTGTTGAACCATCATACATAGACGCATTCGCCACTTCCATCCCAGTTAGCATCGCCACTTGGGATTGAAATTCAAACACGGTTTGCAAAGTGCCTTGCGCAATTTCTGGCTGGTAAGGTGTATATGTTGTCAAAAATTCAGAGCGCTGAATGATGTGATCCACGCTTGCTGGCACATGGTGTTTATATGCACCACAACCGACAAAAAATGGTCCTTCAGACGCTGTCCGGTTTTTTGCAGCTAGAGCGCTCATATGACGCTCAACAGCCAACTCGCCCTGATGCATGGGCAAGTCCTCAATCGGACCTGTCAAACGTGCAAACTCTGGAACATCTTGATAAAAATCATCAACGCTTTTTGCGCCAATCGTCTCAAGCATTTGCGCCCGATCATCAGGCGTCAGTGGGAGGTAACGCATATATTCCTAGCCCTCACAAAATGCTTTATACGCAGCTTCGTCCATCATGCCTTCAAGCTCAGAAGGATCAGACATTTTAACTTTGTAGAGCCATTCAACAGCTGTCAGTTTTGCATGAAACTCTTCTGAATCACCTTCTAGGAAATCATTCAATTCTGTAATTTCACCAGAAACAGGGGAATAGACTTCTACAGCTGCTTTTGCTTTTTCAAACACAAACAGGATGTCACCTTTGGAAACATCGTCATCCACTTCCAACAAGTCTTCAGCGGCCACGATATCATCGCCCAATTGCTCTGCTGCATAAGCGGAGACACCGATCGTCGCAATGTCACCTTCTACTGAAACCCACTCATGATCTTCTGTGTAAAGTTTAGTCATAATTCTCTAGCCCCTAGCCGCGATAATAATTTTGTTTGACGAATGGCATGCGGCTGACAACCGCTGCCCTTGGTTTGTTTCTTACAAGAACGTCCAGCTCTGTGCCTGCCTGCGTGTAGCCGCGCTGCACATAGCCCATAGCCACAGGCTTGCCCGCAGTGTGTCCGTGGCCGCCTGATGTAATGACACCAATGATTTTGCCATCTTTCGTGGCAATCTCAGATCCTTCACGTGCTGGTGCTTTATCTATCAATGTCAGGCCGATACGTTTCATATCGGTGCCATTTTCAATCTGAGCGATAATTTTTTCACCGCCAGGAAAATCAGCTTCATCGCGGCGCACTTTAGACACCGCCCAAGTGAGTGAGGCCTCAATCGGCGTTTTGCTGGTATCCATATCATGCCCGTATAGGCAAAGCCCTGCTTCCAAACGCAAACTATCGCGCGCGCCTAAACCAATCGGCGCTATTCCAGAATCTTCCAGCAATGTCTTGGTTATGGTTTCAGCATGTTCTGCTGGGACAAGAATTTCATATCCATCTTCGCCTGTATAACCCGAACACGAAGCCAGACAATTTACGCCGCATACATCCACGCGTTTAGCAGTCATAAACACCATATCAGCAAGCTGGGGTGCGTATTTCGCCATCAGCTTGCGTGTTAGAGGGCCTTGCACAGCAATCAGCGCGTTATCATCAGCTCGCTCTAGCACAGCGCCTTCACATTTTTCGCTAATCAGCGCGAAATCTTCTTCTTTACAGCCAGCATTCACCACGATGTAGAGGCAGCCTTGTTCCTCGGGCGCGAATGGACGCGTCACCATAAGGTCATCCAAAATACCGCCATCATCATTTAGCAACAATGTATAACGCATTTCACCCGGTGCGAGGCCTGCAATATCTCCACATACAAGCTGTTCAAAAATACCGGCAATTTTAGCATGAGCTGCATCACCGGTTAGCGCGGTTTCGCTGCCCATTTCTTCAAGTTTCAGAAAAGCCGGCCCCATGTGAGAAACATCAAACAAACCACATTTTTCACGTACATGATGATGTTCGGGAATGATACCAGAATCAAACTGGATAGGCATGGAATAACCAGCAAAATCGACCATTTTGCCACCCATAGAATGGTTCAGTTTTGATAAAGGTGTAAGCTTCAGATCTGCATTGGACACAGTACAAGGTTCTCCACGGTCGGCATAAACTTCTACGCACTCATGCACGTAGATATTTCATGCCCCCGCTGTCCCTTGCGCCTGAGAGATTCCGCAGTGCTTATTTTAGCGTCTGCTTGCTCCTTCGGCGAGGCTGCGCATTAAAATGCCGCCTCTTTCCAGCGTTTTATAATCTTTCGCGGTCCTTTTGCCTGAGCGTTTCCGGGGCGGTTGCGCCTTCGGCCATGACTTTTATGCCATTCTCTCCCGCGAGAGATACAAGGCTGCAATGAGCAGCCCCGATAGTTTCTAATGTTCAGTGAATAAGCGAATCGTCAATAGAGAAACGACTCATCCACTGATTTTCATATCTTTGCACAAAGCCTGTGCATAATTTGGTTACATACGCTCAGGCGTTTCTATCCCGATGAGCGACAAGCCTGTTTCCAATTGTTTGAGCGTTGCTTGAGCCAGAGCCAATCTCGATGCTTTCACATCATCTGGCACACCTGCTTTTAAAATAGGTGCATTCGTCCAGAAGGATGAAAATGCCTGCGCCAGATTATAAACATGATCACAAATCCCATGCGGTGTGCGGTTGGCATAAGCAAGTTTTAGCGCACCTTCAAAAGCATCTAGTTGAAGCGCTAATACACGCTCTTCTTTCAACTCAATTTTCATCGCACCAGCAACTATGCCTTCTTCTTTGGCGCGGCGCATAAGTGATTTCACGCGAACAGCTGCATATAAGAGATATGGCCCAGTTTTACCTTCAAAAGCCACAAACTGATCTAAATCGAACACATAATTCTTTGTACGAACATTTGACAGGTCAGCAAATTTAATCGCTGCAAGTGCCACTTTATCTGCGATATCAGCACGTTCTTCAGCAGAAAAATCAGCACCCATACCTGTTTCTTCAAGGCGCTCACGCGCTTTATCTTTGGCTTGCTGGATAAAGTCATGCAATTTCAACACGCCGCCTTCACGGGTCTTGAAAGGTTTGCCGTCTTTCCCATTCATCGTGCCAAAGCCGATATGCTCTAGGGATGCTTCTTTTTCATAACCCGCAATCTCTGCTGCACGGAAAACCTGTTCAAAGTGAAGCGCTTGACGCGCATCCACAACATACAAGGTCAGATCGGGTTTGTTTGTCCGTTTTCGGTCGAGAATGGTTCCCATATCCGTCGCATGATACCCAACAGCTCCTTGCGAATTGAGCAACATGAATGGCGGCATGTCTTTTTTATCAGACTCACGTTCGACATAGATGACCCATGCCCCGTCGCTTTCGACCGCAACTTTGCGTGATTTGAGGTCTTCAACAATTTCAGGCAACAAAACATTCGCGTCAGACTCACCTTTCCAAAGGTCAAACTGAACACCAAGATCCCCACATTCCCGCTCCAGCCCGATTTGTGTGACTGCACAAAATTGCTTCCAAAGCGCACGATATCCACGACGCCCTGCTTGAAGTTCTGCGGTTGCCGTTTGCGCCAATGCGCGTACATCTTCACGGTATTCTGGGTTGGGCACTTTCTTATAAACAGTCTTTCCATCTTCGATGGTTTCAACCGTATTTTCAGCTTTCATCTTCCCAGCATATAACGGGTAGAGACGCTCTAAATCATCCATTGAAACGGGAGATTCTTCTGGATATTCGCCTTCAAAATTATCATCAAAATAAGGAAGGTCTGGTTGTTCTTCGCTTACCCCAACAATTAGCAACCCCATTTGAAGCCCCCAATCTCCAAGATGAACATCAGAGGTCACATCATCGCCGAGAAAACGGAAGAGACGCTGAAGACTGTCACCGATAATCGTAGAGCGTAAATGCCCGATATGCATGGGTTTAGCGACATTCCAGCCACCAAAATCAATCATCACATTGCGCGGCGTTTCAACAGATCCACCCCCTGCTTTACCATCAGCAAGTATTTCAGTTGTCCGCCCTTCAAGTGCAGCAGCAGATACAGTGATATTGAGAAATCCTGGTCCTGCTACATCTACACTTTCAACCAATTCCAGAGCTTCGATTTTGGGTGCGACCTCGCCCGCTATCTCACGCGGGTTTCGTTTAGCCGCTTTTGCCGCAGCCATTGCACCATTACACTGAAAATCAGCAAGATCAGGACGGTCGGCGCGGCGCACTTGCCCAAGTTTCCTGTCCAGCCCTAAGCCTTCAAATATGTCGCCAACAGCGCCGCTTAATATATTTGCTATATCTGTCATTACTATTTTTCCGCACGCTCCTATTAGCGTGCGCCTACAAAGCCTGAATTTATAAAAATCAGATGATTTTCAGCCAATCCCGTCATCGACTGATGTATTAATCTTGTCCAGCATTCACACGGAAACGTTTACCAGCGCGATTGAATTCCAATTCCTCTTCATTCAACACAAAACCAACAAACACTTCGAAGTTGGAGCCGGAAATACTCGAATCAGCTCGAGGAATAACAATATTTTCAACAGTGTCACTCACGGTTACACGATCCGCACCTTTGGGAAATGTAACTTGCAGAGGAAATGTTTCTTTTTCGATCACAGCACGTCCACGGCGCGTTACCGAAACAAAATAATCATAATTATGCGTATCACCTTGGGCATTGGGGCCACGTCCCATCGCAAAATCAATGCTGACCTCCATTTTGATGGGATCATCACCTACATACCGACAAAAACTACGAACGCCGACAATTTCACCTGTGAAACCTACATTCTCGAAAGTCTCATTTCCATTAATCTGTACCTTGCGAGATGCATCATATAAAGACGCGACCACAGGACACGGCCCTTCATTTGGACGGCTATCTAATGTATTTTGCACTGAAGAACAGCCGGAAATACCCAAAGCTATAAGTGAAAAACCTGCCGCTTTTACAAAGCTAGCCACTTTTGAACGTTGAATCAGTCCTGTCACGCGCAAAATCCTCGCATATTTTAACACATCCAGCTAAGTCAGTTTGTGAATCGAAATGAAGCACTAACCCTGAATGCGATTTGAATTTATAGAGTGTGATAGCCGTCACAGCGCTTGGGCGCAATGAGTTCATCGCTTATGTATGTGCAACAAATGAGATAAACGTGCGAGTAAGAGGAAAAATCACTATGGAAACACGCCCCAAACTGACAATTTCGCTCGCTTCGCCTCGCGGATTTTGCGCTGGCGTGGATCGCGCCATCCATATTGTCGAGCAAGCAATCGAAAAATGGGGTGCTCCCGTCTATGTTCGCCATGAAATCGTTCACAATAGGCACGTCGTATCTCGGCTAGAAAATCTAGGCGCTATCTTTGTTGAAGAACTTGATGATTGCCCAGATGACCGCCCCGTTGTCTTTTCCGCTCACGGTGTTCCCAAAGCTGTCCCTGCTGAAGCTGCACGCAGAGAAATGACTTATGTAGACGCCACATGCCCTCTTGTTTCCAAAGTTCACATGGAAGCTGCGCGTCATGCCAAAAATGGCTTGCACACTTTCTTAATTGGTCATGCCGGTCATCCTGAAGTCGTTGGTACGATGGGACAGACTGCCGAAGGCACAATGACATTAATCGAAACCGTAAAAGATGCTGAAACTGTTACGCCAACAGATACCGAAAACCTTGCCTACGCCACTCAAACAACATTGTCGGTAGATGATACAGCAGAAATCGTGGCAACGTTAAAACAACGTTTTCCAACAATAGCAGAACCAGCCAAGGACGATATTTGCTATGCCACGACAAATCGGCAAGAGGCAGTTAAAGCCTTAGCAGAAAATATAGACCTCATGCTTGTTATAGGTTCACCCAACTCATCCAACTCTCAACGTCTTGTTGAAGTGGCGCAACGCGGCGGCGCAAAGGCTTCTCATCTCGTTGGAGCCGCCGAAGAAATAGACTGGTCGTGGTTTAAAGATGTCTCGACATTGGGTCTTTCCGCTGGAGCCTCTGCGCCTGAAACACTCGTGCAGGGCGTTATCGCGGCGTGTCGTGCTAGATTCGATGTTGAAGTGAAAGACGTCATAACAGCTAAAGAAAATGTTGTGTTCCACGCCCCTAAATGGCTCACAAAAGCCTAATAGAGTGAATCTCACATCTCCGACCATAAATAGGGTCACGCTTTGCGTATCCGCTGCCTGTTGTTTGCTGGCTCTTTTATATGCTTTCGTGCTTTTCAACGCACGTTTGAATATAGATACACTTATTTCAAACTGGTATCTTTTATTTGTCGGGATTTTCGGCGCGACGATTGCCAATGCTTCAGGCACTGGAGGCGGCGTTGTTTTTCTGCCTGTTTTCAACGCGATGAACGAGAGCGGGCAATTTGCTCTATCTCAAGCTAATATTCTTGCAGCCAGCTTCTTAATTCAATGCTTTGGAATGACAATGGGTGCCATTGTCTGGTGCAAAAATCTGTACAAGCCAAATACACAATCTATCTCAATATCAACATCCGACTTCTGGAACAGCGCTGGTCTAATATTGCTGTTAGCCATTCCGACCATGCTTCTCACCCAATATTGGGTGTTCATTGATCCGTTCTGGGTGTTATTCGCCTTTAAAATTTTTTCAATCTGCTTGGGTATTGCTGTTGTTGTCAGCACGCTAAAAAATGCCAATCAGCCAAACAATACTTTGAAAACTCAAATTTCATCTCAAGACATGCGGATTTTGTTATGCCTTGCGCCTATAGGCGGATTTGCGAATGCGCTTTTCTCTGTCGGCCTTGGCGAAATCATTGCTCTATTTCTTTTTGTCAGAGGGTATTGCATCACCACCAGTTCAGGACTGGCCGTATTTATCTCTAGCATCAGCGTATTAATAGGCGCACCATTTCACATATTCGCCGGCAATGTACCTTGGATGATCATAGCCATCACCGCACCCGGTGCTCTAATTGGTGGCTTCATTGCCCGTAAAATTGCCCTCAGCCTCGGTGCGTTTAAACTTAAACTTCTCGCTGGAGGCTGGATCGCAATATCGGGCATTTTATTGCTCTTCTTCAAAGTCAACTAAGATATGAAAACCTGTTAGAGAGCTATTCCTGCGCGGCGCAAAAAGAAGATCACCGCCCAGCAACATACAGCCGTTGCTATGATAGACAGACCAAAACTCGGCCAAAATGCCAAACCAAGTTTCTGACCTCCGATCAAAACGATGAAAAACGCAATTCCCGGCGGAACAAGGAAAAATGTCGTCGTTGCAAATCGCGTTGCGCCTGCTGCGTCTTTGCCATCAATATAGATATTGGCAACTGTCATCATCGTCGCCAATGGCAATGCCACCATTAAAGATGCCACCAAAGTTGATCTTTTTGCGATTTCAGAAAGAGCCGCAATGAAAAGCGCTGTCCCCACAGTTTTCAGTAAAAACATCCACATCTAAACCAGCCTTCCCTGCTGGATGCGAACGTGACGCAGATTCTTTCAACCGACAAGCGAAATATATTGGTCAGAACCTGCTATTATTTATGCAAACGACATATTTGTTTCAAAAATTGCCGCCTGCTGTGCAAATTTAGAAGACATTACCCGTAAAACTGCGCTAAAGCATAAGAATTATGGCAGTATATACCGAAGTAGACGACAAAGCGCTGGCCGATTTTTTGGCTGATTTTGACCTTGGCCCCGCAATCGCCTTTAAGGGCATTGCCGAAGGCGTGGAAAATTCTAATTATTTATTGGAAACAGCAAAAAGCCGTTTCATTCTCACCCTATTTGAAAAGCGCGTAAACGAGGAAGACCTTCCCTATTTCATGGGCGTAATGGATCACCTCGCTTTAAAAGGCTTTCCTGCGCCTCTTCCCGTTAAAGCAAATGATGGCAAAGCCCTGCGCACACTGTGTGGTCGCCCTGCTGTCATCATCACATTTTTAACAGGCATGTCGCTTAGTCGCCCCAATGTCGAGCAATGTCGTGATTTAGGAATTGGTTTGGCCAAATTCCACGACGCTTTATCTGACTATTCCGGCAGCCGGAAAAACTCACTCTCTGTTGATGCTTGGCATCCCATGTTTAAAGGCCGCGAAAAAGAAGCAAATGCCATAAATGCAGGCCTCACCTCACATATCCAATCAGATCTGGATGAACTCAAAGCCAATTGGCCAAAAGATCTGCCCAGCGGCGTGATCCATGCTGATCTTTTTCCCGATAATGCATTCTTTCTCGATGATAAACTCACTGGCGTTATCGATTTTTATTTCGCGTGTAATGATGCTCTCGCCTATGACATCGCTATCTGTCTGAATGCTTGGTGTTTTGAAGATAGTCGCGGCGAATACAATGTCACCAAAGGCCGCGCTATGCTGGCAGGATATCAATCAATACGTCCATTAGAAGATGCAGAAAAAGACGCCTTGCCAATCCTCTGTCGCGGTGCCGCGATGCGTTTCTTTCTCACACGCCTTGTCGATTGGGCAGATACTCCACGCGATGCACTTGTGCGCCCTAAAAACCCGATCGAATATGCCGAAAAGCTAGGCTTTCACCGCAATGCTAAAGGCTTTTTTGATTATGGTGGATAGCCTGTAATCCACAGCCAAATTTAAAGATGATCTTGACCTCTTTTACAAATCATCTCACCTCGATCCTATGACAGATATGATTGAAATATGGACAGATGGTGCGTGTTCGGGAAATCCCGGACCGGGTGGCTGGGGTGCTCTGATCGTCAATGATGGCCAAGAAATTGAGCTATATGGCGGCGAAGCTAACACCACCAATAACCGTATGGAATTAATGGGGGCGATTGAAGCGCTGAATTCAATCAATACATCATCCAAGATCACGCTGCATACCGATTCCACTTACGTCAAAAATGGCCTCACACAATGGATTCACGGCTGGAAAAGAAATGGCTGGAAAACAGCTTCCAAACAACCCGTGAAAAATAAAGACCTTTGGCAAGCGCTCGATGAAGCCTGTAAACGTCATCAAATAGAATGGAAATGGGTCAAAGGCCATTCAGGTGATGAAGGCAATGAACGCGCCGATAGTCTTGCGGTTAAGGGCGCTCGAGAAGCAGCGGGTGGTAAGCTCGAAGTCAACAAAACTGAAAAAGAGCCTTCAACGCCTGTTCTAGCAGAAAAACCGACTGCGCCAGAAGCGCCAAAATCAGGCCAAGTCCAAATATGGACAGATGGCGCTTGTTCGGGAAACCCAGGTCCAGGTGGTTGGGGAGCCCTCCTCAAAATGGGTGAGCACGAAAAAGAACTCTATGGCGGCGAGAAAGATACGACCAATAATCGCATGGAATTAATGGGCGCAATTGAAGCGCTCACCTCACTCAAAGGCCCGTCAAATGTTATCTTGAGCACTGATTCAACTTATGTGAAAGATGGCCTGACCAAATGGATACATGGCTGGAAAAAGAATGGTTGGAAAACCGCTGCAAAAAAGCCAGTCAAAAACCAAGACCTATGGCAAGCTCTCGATGAAGCTTGCAGTCGCCATCAAATAGAGTGGCGATGGGTTAAAGGCCATGCGGGCGATGAAGGCAATGAACGCGCCGATGGCCTCGCTGTTAAAGGCTCTATGGAAGCGTCAGGTAAAGCCTGATTTCTTAGGAACGACTTACCTCAGCTTCGTCCACATTCAATCCACGTGTTTTAAGTTTATGCCCAACTGTCACTAACGCATCGAGTGCCGGAATAATTTCTGTACCGATCTGGGTTAACTTGTATTCCACAGATGGAGGTGATGTCGGCAGAACATTGCGCTCGATGATACCGCGCTTTTCAAGCTCAGAAAGACGCGTAGACAAGACTTTTGCTGATATGGGCGGAATATCTATCTTCAGCTCACTAAATCGCCTTGGCCCTTCTCTTAAATTCCAGATCACATTGGGTGCCCAAGCCCCTGAAATAAAAGACATACAATGCGTCAATGCACATGGTGCAGGCGGATCAGGACTCTTATTTTTGCGAATTTTTAAAGCCATCAGATTTCTCGGTAACTGCCAATACACCTAGTTACTCCAGAGTAACTGCATAATGGAGTTACTACAAGAAACTTAGTTGGCAAAGGAAACTATCTATATCAAATAAGTGTCGTCACTAAAACAGGAGATGACACATGAAACTCTATTTCAAAACCGGCGCTTGTTCCCTCGCTTCTCGAATAACATTCAATGAATTAGGTCTGCCATTCTCATCTGAAGCAGTCGACACGGATAAAGGCCTGACGCAGAGTGGTGCGGATTTCAAAACCATAAACCCCAATGGTTACGTCCCTGTTCTTGAAGTGTCTCAAGGCATTTATCTTTCAGAAAACCCAGCCATTCTTCAATACATCGCGGATCAGAAACCTGACTCAACGCTTGCGCCAGTGAATGGAACCTTAGAACGTGCACGCCTGCAAGAAGCGCTAAACTTCACCGGTTCAGAACTTCACAAAGCATTCTCTCCATTCTTTAGAATACCAGATATGAGCGATGAAGTGCGCAGTGAACACATCAAAAATCTATACAAGAAAGTGCAACACATCGAAAATCAGCTCTCTGATGGTCGCACATTCCTGCTTGGAGAAGATTTCACAATCGCTGATGCCTACACAATAGTTGTATTGAACTGGGCAAATTTTATCAATGTCGACCTTAGCCAATATGCCAAAATCGGTGCCTATTTGAAAAATGGTTTTGCGCGTCCTGCTGTAATTAAATCATTAAAAGAAGAAGGCATTTATCAGGAAGAAACGGCCTGATCGTGTCTAATTTTGCAGCCATAGAAAAAGTGCTTCTAGATTATTTTGACATGCTTTATTTTTGTGACGTTGAAATACTGGACCGTGTTTTTCATCCCCAAGCGCTCTATGCAACAGCCGATGAAAAACCCGCTTTGTTTCGGTCGAAAGACGAGTACCGATCCGTGATTGCGACAAGACAGTCTCCAGCTTCACGTCATGAAATCCGCAAAGACAAGATCGAAAAAATAGAATTAGCTGGAGAAAACACTGCATTTGTACGCGCACGATGCAGCATCGGCCAACGGGATTTTATAGATTTTCTAACCTTCATCTATACCGATGGAGAATGGCAGATCATCTCTAAAGTTTTTCATTTCACTGACAGAAAAGCAATTTAAACATGCCTTATGTAAACATCAAAATCACGCGCGAGGGGAATGTCACTGCCGCTCAAAAAGCGAGCCTAATCAAAGGCACGACAGAGCTACTTCGAGACGTTCTCGGTAAAGATCCAAACACCACAATGGTTGTTATTGATGAAGTGGATCTAGACAATTGGGGTATTGGCGCGCTTCCAGCATTGGAATTTCGTGCACAACGCCAAAAGTAGAATGATAAAAGCCTGCTTCACCAAATGAGGCAGGCTTTTTCAAACATAGCTAACAATCTAGCCTTTTAAACTAGGCTGGTTTCACGATGACTGTAGAGCCTTCACCCGAAACAATTTCAACATTGTCTCCGATGTTCAGCACACCCTCTTCATTAAATTGAGCGCGCCATTCAGAGTCATTGACTTTTACACGGCCAAAGCCACCCAAGAATTCACCTGTTACAATTGCTTTTTTCCCTATCATGGAAGCATAGCGATCATTGAGATTTGGATGGGATGTAGGTGGATTACGAATCCCCGCAAACATAGTGCGCCCCAATACCATCAAAATGATGGACGAAATAACAAACACACCGACTTCATATTCCCATGAAGATAAGCTTCCCGGAGCAAGCGAAGCATAAAGTGCAGTTATGCCTGCAGCTATAGCAATCCACAATAAATCAAATGTGCCGAGCATCATCTCAAAAATCAGCAAACCAATGGCAAGTGCAATCCAGTGCCATACAGTTAGCTCAGTAAACAAAGCATCCATTTAAACGGCTCCTTCCATTCTATCGGTACAGCATTCTAGCCGAAGAAGGCGGACAAATTGTGTTCGCCTTCTCCGCAAAATAGTCAGAATTTAACCTTCCCAAGGTGAATTTGAACCAGATCCACCATTTCCATTGGAGCCATTCTTTGCACCCTTTGGCGGGTTTAAGCCTGTCAGTGCACCAATGCCTTCAATTGCGCCTGCAATCCCTGCAAATTCAGCCGGAATAATAACAGTGCGCTGCTGATCAGATGTCGCCAGTGCTTTGAAGGCTTGGATATATTCCTGACCAAGGAAATAATTCACAGCATTCACATCGCCAGCCGCAATCGCTTCAGACACCATTTGCGTTGCCTTGGCTTCTGCTTCTGCTTCACGCTCACGCGCTTCAGCATCACGGAAAGCTGCTTCTCTACGCCCTTCTGCTTGAAGAACAGCAGACTGCTTCTCACCCTCTGCACGCAAAATAGCTGATTGCTTATCACCTTCCGCCTGCAAGATTTCAGCCCGCTTGATGCGCTCTGCTTTCATCTGGCGTGCCATGGCTTCTGTAATGTCATGTGGCGGAGACAGATCAGCAATTTCAATCCGCGTGACTTTTACGCCCCAAGGATTTGTCGCAGCATCTATAACGTGCAGCAGACGCGCATTAATATCATCGCGGTTAGACAAAACTTCATCCAGATCCATAGATCCAACAACAGTACGAATATTGGTCAAGGCAAGGTTGGTTATTGCACGCGTAATATCATTGACTTCATAAGACGCGGGCACAGCGTCCACAACTTGCGTAAACACAACAGCATCACACGACACCATCGCATTATCTTTTGTGATCACTTCCTGCTGGGGCACATCCAGCACGGTTTCCATCATGTTCACTTTGTGACCGATACGATCAAAAAACGGCACGATGAAGGACAATCCCGGACTCAGTGTTTTTGTGTAGCGTCCAAATCGTTCGACAGTATATCTATGCCCTTGAGCAACGACTTGCACAGAACTCAAAATTACGACAACGGCAAAAATGATTCCTGCCACCGCAACAATAGAATAACCTTCCATTTACGTCCCTTTCCAAAAATGAATATTTGTTCACTTTACCATATCACAAAGTAAAAATCCAATATAATTCAAGGAATAACGAATTATGTCAGAATTCTATACTAAACTGTGTTTAAAGCTGGGCAAGCATATACTCAGCAGATGATACTTTAAACTCCCCACCATCTTCTATATTCAATTCTACAACCTTGCCGTCTTTGATCAGCATTGAATAACGTTTACAACGCGGGCCCATACCAAAGCCACGACCATCAAGCTGCGTGCCTGTCAGGTCAGCAAACTCAGCATTTCCGTCCGCAAGCATGATAATGTCTTCACCAACATTTGAGCTTTTGCCCCAAGCATCCATGACGAAAACATCATTCACAGATATACAAGCGATTTTATCAACGCCCTTTGCACGTAGAGCTTCGGCATTATTCAAATATCCAGGTAGATGACTGACTGAACAGGTAGGCGTGTAAGCGCCTGGAACAGCAAACAGAGCAACAGTTGCACCCGAAGTCAGATCTTTTGTCGAAAGCGGTTCAGGACCATTTTCACCCATCACAACGAAGTTAAATTCTGGGAGTGTATCGCCTTTGGAAATAGTCATAAATAAAATCCCTTTCATAGGATAATCTGATTTTAGAATTTAGAATCAAAAACTGTTGTAATTAGAAATATGTTACAGCTGGATACTCCTCGCGCAATCAAGATTCAGTGACATTAGAAATTACAATACTGAAATTCTCTCGTTTTTGATCAAACATCCTCTTGCAGAACGCCGCATTTAGCGCAACCTTGCCTAAGCTAGTCATCTGGAGTTCGGCATTGGAAGGTTCACTCAAAGGTAAACTGCTTATTGCACTCCCAACGCTCAAAGATCCCCTCTTTGAGCGCGCCGTTATTCTTTTGTGTGCCCACAATGAAGAACATGCGATGGGAATAGTCATTAATCACGCAATGACTGATATCGGATGCAATGAATTATTCGATCAATTGGGCATGCAGAATGCGCCATCAACGCAAGTTCCGCTGTTACTGGGCGGCCCTGTTTGCCCTGAACGCGGTTTTGTTCTTCATTCAGATGATTATGACGCAGAAGGCGCAACAGCGTCGATTATGGATGGCGTATGCCTGACTGCCACCGAAGATGTATTACTTGCCCTCGCATCAGACACACCACCAGAAAAAGCTGTCTTGGCGCTTGGTTATGCAGGTTGGGGTGAAGGCCAGCTAGAAGAAGAAATCATGGAAAATGTCTGGCTGGTTGCCGATGCATCAGAAGCTCTGATCTATGATAAATCTTACAACACTAAATGGAACCGCGCCTTAGCAAGCATCGGTGTATCTCCAGAAAACTTAAACTCTCAAGCTGGCCACGCTTAATTTAGGCAAGCCACGCTTAATATTCACCGACATGTTGCATTGAAAATGGCGCGATCTTAGAGCGTAGAAATTCCAGTATCGCATCTTCGCAAACCGGCTCACCACTCACATACCCTTGCAAGAAATCACACCCGACATCACGCATATGATCAGCCAATGCATGTGTCTCAACCCCTTCAGCTGTGACGCTCATGTCCAGATCATGTGCAAGATCGATAATCGCCTTGATAATAACGCGCCCGCGTGGCCGGCTCATCATAGAGGTCAAACGTTGATCCAGCTTCAACCCATCCGCAGGGATATCTGCCAGCCAAGCAAGAGAAGAATGCCCCGCGCCAAAATCATCTAGCACAATGCCTGCACCTGCGGCCCGAAAAGCTGCAAAAGCACCCAAAGCACGGTTCACATCCCTTAGCGCAGCCTGTTCCGTCAATTCGATACGCAAAACATCACGCGGAAGGTCACATGCACGAATAATGCTCTCAACTTCCTGCACTAATGTAGCACGCGCTATTTCGGCAGCGGATAGATTGACCTGCATGAAAACATCGCCCGCAGAGCGCCGAAAACGCGCTAATGCTTTGGCAGCTTTGTCCAGCATAGTTGGCGCAACATGCGTCCAGTCAGCAACCAAGCCATATTCATATAGTCCTTCAGGTCCGATAAGCTCCCCCAAAGGTGTGCGCCAACGGGCAAGCGCTTCAAATCCTGCCAATTCCCGTGTCTTTGCATCCCAGATTGGTTGGTAAACCGGCTCAAGCCCATCTAAATTCGTCACAGTGACTTTGCCCGCAGATGAGCGCACATATAATAATCCACGCGCCGTGCCATCATCGATAGCAGATCCGATTATGCGTGCTGAATCGCCGTTTCGTAATATGACTTTTTGATCTATGGCAAAATCAGGCGTATTGCCGACAAGTATTTTTTCAATACCAGAGCGTGCTAATCCATCCAGCTGCGCAAGAAACTCATTGAGTGTCCACTCGCCTGACATATATTCCAGAGGGCTCGACGGATCTGCCTCAATCGTGAAGCGTGCATCCAGTTTAGACCAATGCCATACAGCAGCGCGCGCGGCACTGATTGCTGTGCTTTCATCTAAACTTGCCATTCACTTCTCCTAGATCGGAAGCAAATTCTAAACCGCGTTTTGGTAAATAGCGAGAAGGTTATTTTTAATTCTTTCTCACAAATCACTTAAAGTGATACAAGCTCTATCCTTGGGTGAAATTAAAGGCAGCATCTAGGCAATTTGCAGGACCAACACAGCTTGCTGTCGCCTTGCCTTGCGTAGAATTTTGGGCGCATAACTTCACTTCATCCAATGATACTTTATCAATCGCCACAAGGGCTTCAGATAAATTGATCAACCGATCAAATGTAAACAATTCATATGCCCCAGAGCTAGCACGCGCTGATGGACCTTCAGAAGACATCGCAAACTGCGCTTTTTGAATAGCGATTGCACGTTTTAGTTCAGCTTCGCTTGGCCCCGCATTCGCAAACTCTAACCAAAGCTCTTTGACGATTTTCTGCACTTCCATCGTATCTGATGGGTCACATCCGCAATAGACATTAAACCGCCCAGTATCAGCATAAGAATCAAATTCAGCATCAATCGTATAAGCAAGGCCGCGCTTCTCGCGCACTTCCTGATAAAGGCGTGAAGACATACCGCCGCCAAATATCTCTTCAAATAAACGTGCTGCGAAACGGTCTTGCGTGCGAGAATCTGGAGCCGGAAAAGACAACACCATATGCGCTTGTTCAGTATCGCGTTCACGTACAATAGCGCCATTGCCATATTCAGGTTTCAACCGAATAGGCGCAGCTCCCGCTTTAAGCGGCTCTAACCATTTTTGAGATTGTGCAATAATCTGGTCACGATCAAAATGCCCAGCAACAGACATCACAACGCGATTGGCAACATAATTTGTTTCAACAAAATCACGCAATTGCGCACAGCTAATATCTTTTAGGCTTGCTTCTGTTCCCAGCACAGAACGCCCGATTGCATGATCTGGCCAAGAGGCTGCTTGGGCAAGTTCAAACACCAAATCTTCGGCTTGATCAGATGCTTCGCCAATCTCTTGAACAACAACACCCTTTTCGCGTTCCAGCTCGTCTTCTGGAAGCTGTTGATCTAATGCCAAACCCGCAGAAATATCGAGCATGTCGGCTGCATCTTCAGCAAGGCAGCGCACATAAAAACCAGTGCGCTCATAGCCAGTGGATGCATTCATCACACCGCCGCGATCTTCCACACGCTCAACAAGCTCACGCGCACCCAGACCACCTGCTCCCTTAAACGCCATATGCTCAAGCAAATGAGCAATGCCGTTATTTTCAGGCGTCTCATCGCGCGCGCCCGCATCCACCCACACACCCACACTTGTCGTTTGCAAGTGCGGCATGGGATCAAGCACTAAACGTGCGCCATTAGGAAAGGTGACAAGCTCGCGATTGTCGTCATTTAAATTATCTAAAGAACCGCTCAAGCAGTCACCCGGGATAGTGCAACCATACGCTCTTTAACATGATTGATATCCATTGGCCCTGTCTCAAAAACTTCTGGGCGAGATGTAAATTCATGCGCACGTGCAGGCAGCGGTGCATCTTGTCCAATTGCTTCCAAAACTGTCTCAGGAAATTTCGCGGCATGTGCAGTTGAAAGCACAACATCGACAACATCTTTTGATGGATTATGCCGCAAAGCGTACAATCCAACAGCTGTATGTGGACACACTTGCCAGCCAGTTTCATCCAGCGTCTTTTGCATTTCTACAAATGTCTCAGCATCAGAAACTGCACTTGCCGTAAAGCCCATGCAGCCAAGCGGACCAATTGCTTTTTCTGGCAATGGCGCAGCGCCATCTTTAGCAAGTTGATCATAAGCTGCTTTAATCGCAGCACCGTCTCGACCAGTGGCTTCAAATAATAGACGCTCAAAGTTAGATGGCACCTGAATATCCATAGCAGGACTTTTCGTTGGTGTTGTCTCGCCTTTTTTCAATTCCTGACCATCCAGCAAACGGGCCATTGCATCATTGGCATTCACGGCCACGTGACATTCAAATCCGTTCAACAGGCCAGAGCGCGCAGCAACATACCCAGCTAACGCATCCCCAAAATTACCTGATGGCACAACGAAACGAATTTTTGCATCAGCGCCTAGTTGAGCTTGCGCGGTTGCAAAATAAACAGATTGCGCCGCTATACGTGTCCAATTGATGGAGTTGACGCCCGATAAATTCAAACGGCGTTTAGTTTGCTCATCAGCAAACAATTCTTTGACGATCGCCTGACACTGATCAAAATCACCCTCAAGCGCAAAATTATGAATATTAGACGCACCCGTTGCCGACATGAAAACACGCTGCACGGGAGAGATACGATTGTGCGGATGCAAAATCATAACATCTACATTTTCAGCTCCAGCAAATGCAGCCGCTGCCGCTCCGCCTGTATCGCCAGATGTCGCACACACAATCGTCATACGCTCACCGCGCTGACCAAGGGCATAATCATAAAGCTGCGCAATAAAGCGCATCGCCACATCTTTAAACGCAAGCGTCGGACCATGGTGCAATTCCATCATCCATTTGCCTTGTCCAATTTGCGTCAAAGGCGCAACAGACTGGTGTGAGAATGCACCATAAGCTTTGGCAGCAAGATCTTCAATCACATCATATTCAATGGACTCACCTGCAAACGCTTTTAGAATGCGTGCAGCAGTTACATGGTAAGGCTCATCCTGCGCCGGACGATCAATCGTTGGAAACTCCTGAGGAATGTACAAACCACCATCAGGTGCAAGTCCTGCAAGACTGGCTGTTACAAAATCAACGGGCTCTGCTCCGCCTCGAGTAGAAATATAGCGCATGGGGTCTATCGCCTTATAAGTCGTCTAACTGTCTTTTTTGCCAAAGCTCAAGCGCCCGGCACGAATATGGAATGCGAGGTACAACACAAATAGCGCAATTGCCATCCCATACCACGTCAAAGAATATCCAATATGTTTGGAAGGCGGCGTTTGCGTTAGATCGGCAGGCAGACCATTGCTCGCAAGCAATACAATATCAGTGTTCAGAAAATTTGGCTTGGTCACAAATAAACTGTCTTCCATCGCCTCCAGATCAAACCAATACCATTCATTCGTCTCTGGTGAATTTTCATTTGAAAAAGCTGTTTTGTTTTCACTCACCGGCGCAATCCGAAAAGTATCAATCAACTCTATTTTGCCATTGTAATCTTCAAAGGCAGATTCAGCGAGTATCGCGCCCTCAATGCAATCAGGTTGTTCAATCGCCGTAAAAATACGCCACCCCGGACGTCCATCCGTCGATTGACCAAAAACACGTAACCATTCCGGCGATACAGCGTTACTAGATTGCACGCGAGAGCGCACTGACTCGTCATTGTCCGCACATAAAGCCGTATCTAGGTCGCGAATACCTCGAGACTCTTGTTGATGAAATTCGCTGATAAGTTCAGCTTTCCAGCCCGCGCGTTGCCATTGCCATTGCCCCAACCACAATAGCAGGCCCAACACCAGCACACTGCAAATTGTCAAAATTGGAAGGGGTTTAAATGTCATTGAGACATGGCGCTCCGCAGGAGAAAAACAGGAGAAAAATTAGATTTTAGCGATCCAAATTTTACCTAATTTTGTTGATCAGCATGCTTTTCAAACTGAGCTTCTTCAGCCTTATTCGCCCATTGAGAAGCGAAAAGCAAAGACTTGGCTGGACGCAAAAGCCACAAGCAAAACAATATAATAACAGGTGGAAATATCAATAAGTGCACCCAGACAGGTGGTCTCAACCAAAGATGAAACAACATACCTAAAGGTACGATGACAATCATGGCTATCCACATAACGAAGAATGCAGGACCATCACCAGAATCTGCGACGGTGAAATCAGCTCCACACGCCGCACATTCATCATTCATTTCAAGATAGCCACGAAAAAGCTGACCTTCCCCGCATTCTGGACAACGACAATTAATGCCGGCGGAAAACGGGGAAACTTTAGCCATATCGTCGCTTTCTTAAATCAGACTAGTGGTGACCTCCGCCACCGCCTAAAACGATGTGTGGTGCCACATATACAAATGCAAACAGGAACAACCATACTACATCCACGAAGTGCCAATACCATGCGGCAAATTCGAACCCGAGATGCTTCTCTGCAGTCATGTTATTAGCCAATAGGCGGAACAAACAAACGGCAAGGAATAGCGTTCCAATAACAACGTGTGCTCCGTGGAACCCTGTCGCCATGTAGAAAGCTGATCCGTAAAGTGATCCATCAAAAGAGAAACCTGCGTGCTGATATTCTATAACCTGCAAGAAGGTGAAGAATGCACCAAGGATAACTGTCAGAAAAAGACCAAGCTTAGCGCCTTTATAGTCTGCTTCTTGAAGTGCGTGGTGTGCCCAAGTCACTGTTGTTCCTGATAAAAGCAGGATCAATGTGTTGATCAATGGCAGGTGGAAAGGGTCAAAAGTTTGCACTTGATGACCATCATTCTGCATCACAGGCCAGTTTGCCCACGCTGCAAGATTTTCAAATTGCGCTACATCCATTCCCGTTGCACGGTGCTCATGGAAAATAACCATTTCGAAGAATGACCAAAACCAGCCAACAAAGAACATAACCTCAGAGGCAATGAACAGGATCATGCCGTATTTCAGAGACATCTGAACAACAGGTGTGTGGTCTCCTGCACGGCTCTCTTTAATCGTATCAGCCCACCAGCCGATCAATACGACTGTGATGATTAAAAGACCTGGCACAATCGTCAGGATATTGCCTTCAGGAATGCCCAACAGGCCTTTCATAAAAGCAACGCCGCCAAGCGCCAATACAAATAGACCCAATGAGGCCAATACAGGCCAAGGACTTGGGTCTACAATGTGATAGTCATGTTTTGTTGCGCCGTGCGCCATGGCCAATTCCCTCAAGTTTAAGTCGCGTTCGTCAATTCTTTTGCTGGCTGCGAGGTTTAGTGTGGTGAAACCTCGTTATCAAGCCGAGCGGTTAGGTGTTTTTCCGCATCCGTATCGTAAAAAGTATACGAAAGCGTAATATCAGTTATGTCGTCCAACTGTTTTTCGGAATCCATTTCAGGGTCAATGTAGAAGATAACGGGTAAACGCTCTTTGGCACCCGGTTCAAATACGCGTTCCTCAAAACAGAAACATTCAAGCTTATTAAAATACGGCCCTGCCTTATGCGGCGCTACATTATAAGCTGCCATTGCCGTAATCGGATGGTCGGTATCATTGGAAATTTCAAAAAACACCATGCCTGTTTCACCAAGGTGAATAGGGAAAGTGCGATCGACAGCCTTAAAACTCAGACCAGTCTGCGGCCCTGTGTTTGTATCCAAGCGGACAATCACTTCACGTTCCAGCACTTGGTCAGGACGTTTTTGGGCAATTTGTGTGGTTCCGCCAAAGCCAGTCACTTTGCAAAATGCATCATATAAAGGAACGGCAGCAAACCCTAAACCCAACATCCCCAGAGCAACAACTCCAAGGATACCAGTGGTCTTGGCATTACGAGATATTTTCATTGCCCGGCCTCATCGTCTTCAGATTCGACAATTAAATCAGGTGTTTCTTCGACAACTTTACCATCAGCAGTAATTTTGGTGCCGTCGTCAGAGAAATATTCAACGGCAGTCGAAAAATCTCTCGAGTTTGCGACGACCGATGCGTTTTCACCCAATCGAACCAAAGTGATGACAAAAACGAGAATCACAAAACTAAACAATGCCAAAGCCAAAAGAAGGCCACGTCTTTTGCGAATTTTCTCTTGAGCAGGTGTCAGCTTGATTGTTTCCATTACAGGCGTTGTTTGCTCACTCATGCTAGCCCCTCCAACACAAAGGGAGTTGCAAAGTGAAGCCCTAGCCCCTGCTCGATCGCTAAAACAGCGAACAACGCAAACAGATAAACTATGGATATCCCAAACAGTTTTTTGGCGTGAACAAGATCGCTTTCGCCAACCGCATCATCATCTCCCGCTTTAGACAGATAGACACGAATTGCTGCCCACAAAAACCAAGCGCCGAGACCAAAAGACGCTATCATGTAAACATATCCGCCCAATCCAGTTACCACAGGAGACATACCGATTGGCAATAGAAGGATGGAGTATAAAAGAATTTGAAGTCGTGTATTTTTTGAACCATGCGTGACCGGCAACATAGGCACACCAGCTTTGCCATATTCCTTGCTTGTCCAAAGAGACAAAGCCCAGAAATGCGGCGGCGTCCAGAAGAAGATTATGGCAAATAATAACCAAGCATTTAAAGGCGCTTCACCTGTTGCAGCAGCCCACCCAATCATTGGCGGAAATGCACCAGCGGCCCCGCCAATCACAATATTTTGCGATGTCGAGCGTTTGAGCCAAATCGTATAAACGACGGCATAGAAGAAAATAGAAAATGCCAATATACCCGCTGCGAGCGGATTGGCTGCAAGCGCCATAATCGTCACCGAAACAAAGGACATGATCAGGCCAAGGCCTAATGCTTCATCTCTTGGAATAAGGCCCGATGGAATAGGACGCACAACTGTACGCTTCATGATCGCATCTATATCGTGATCATACCACATATTCAGCGATCCAGCCGCGCCAGATGCCAACGCAACTGATAAAACAGCTGCAGATGCAGTCACCCAGTTCATAGAACCCGGTGCAGCAATCAAGCCAGCAAATGCAGTGAACACAACAAGCATCATCACGCGCGGCTTCATAAGCTGCACGTAATCACCAAAACTGGCCATGCGAATGTCATCTTCTAAAGGGGTGGCTATATCGCTCATTTTTTCAATCTAATGATACAATCGCTCCCCTGCTGAAGCAGTATGGCTTTGCAGGAGAGCGATTGAGGTTTCTTTAGCATATCGGCGTCACTCGCGAGCCGATATGCGTTTTCACTTAGTGTCCGCCAGCGTTTTTAACGACAGGTAGTTCGTTGAACTGGTGGAAAGGTGGAGGTGAAGACAATGTCCACTCAAGTGTTGTCGCATACTCTCCCCAAGGGTTCGCTTCAGCTTTCTTACGTACGATCATGGAAAGGATCAGTCCGGAGAAGAAAACAATCATAGCAACAGCAGTGATCATGTAACCATATGTCGAAATTCTATTCCAGAACTCAAATGCATCTGGGTAATCCACATAACGACGTGGCATACCGTTTAGACCCAAGAAGTGTTGCGGAAAGAAAATCATGTTCGTACCGATAAACATCAGCCAGAAGTGCAAAGCAGCCAAAGGTGCGTTGTACTTAATACCAAACATTTTCTCGAACCAGTAATACCAACCAGCAAACAGTGTAAACACCGCACCAAGTGATAGCACATAGTGGAAGTGAGCCACGACGTAATATGTGTCGTGAAGCATGTGGTCGACACCAGCATTGGCAAGCATCACACCCGTTACACCACCCACGGTAAACAAGAAGATGAAACCAATTGCCCAAAGCATTGGGACTGTGAAAGTGATAGATCCACCCCACATTGTCGCGATCCATGAGAAGATTTTCACACCTGTAGGCACAGCAATAACCATTGTCGCCGCCACAAAGTATGCTTTCAGTTCAACGCCCATACCAACAGTATACATGTGGTGTGCCCACACGATAAAGCCGATAAAACCAATCGCAGCCATCGCATATGCCATCGCGAGGTAACCAAAGACTGGTTTCTTAGAGAAGGTAGAAACGATGTGGGAAATGATACCAAATCCCGGCAAAATCATGATGTACACTTCTGGGTGTCCAAAGAACCAGAACAAGTGTTGGAACATGATCGGGTCACCACCACCAGCAGGGTCAAAAAACTGAGATCCGAAGTTACGGTCAGTCAGAAGCATTGTCAGCGCAGCAGCAAGAACAGGAAGAGCAAGCACAAGAAGGAATGCAGTGATCAACAAAGCCCATGCGAACAAAGGCATTTTGTGGATCGTCATACCCGGTGCCCGCATGTTCAAGATTGTCACGATGAAGTTAATCGCACCCAAAATTGAAGAAATACCAGCGATGTGAAGCGACAAGATCAGAAGGTCCATGGAAGAACCTGGGTGACCTGATGTCGAAAGCGGTGGATATAGCACCCAACCACCACCAAAACCTTTGGCTGTTTCATTCACACCCGGCACAAACATAGACAGCAATGCCAGACCAAATGAGAAAGGCATAAGCCAGAAAGAAATATTGTTCATGCGCGGCATCGCCATATCCGGCGCACCAATCATGATTGGAACAAAGAAGTTACCAAATCCACCAATAAGCGCAGGCATAACCATGAAGAAAATCATTGTCAGTCCGTGCATTGTCGTCACAACATTGTAGTTGTGCTGATCACCCCAAGAGCCTTCTAGGCCGGTGAAATATTGTACACCCGGCTCCATAAGCTCAATGCGGATCATCCCCGAAAGGCCAAATCCGATAACACCCGCAAACATAGCAAAAACAAGGTACATGATACCAATGTCTTTGTGGTTTGTTGAAAACAACCAGCGTGCTGGAGACCAGACACTTGGTGCACCCGTGTGATCACCATCATGGTGGTCTGCCACGGCTTCTCTTTTGATCGTCGGTTCCGTCGTCATGGGACCTTCGCTCCTTCTTAAATTATTGAGCCGAGGCCACACGAACAGGCGCAGCTGGACGTGGGGCGACTTGGTTGATGTATGTAGTTGCTTCGTCAATGTCATTCGCCGCTAGGCTCAGCCATTGATCATATTGATCTTGAGGCACGATGCGCATTTCAATCGGCATGAATGCGTGATCGCGGCCGCAAAGCTCTGAACATTGACCGTAATACACACCAAGCTTTTCAGCTTTAAACCAAAGTTGGTTCAAGCGACCTGGCACAGCATCTGTCTTCAGGCGGAAAGCAGGCATTGCCCATGAGTGGATCACATCTGAAGCAGCAAGGTTCATACGAATGTATTTGCCCTGAGGCAGAACAAGCGGATTATCAGTTGATAGATTGCGGCGTGCACCCGGTGTAGAAGGAATATCATCTTCAGCGATCATACGCGCATCAAATTCAACAACCTCTACTTCACCATCAGCGTTTTCAGTGTCGATGAAGTAAGACCAATACCATTGGCGACCATATGTTTTGATTGTTACCCAATCTTCAGGTGCAATCTCAGCATACTCACCATTTTCAAGTTTTTGCTTGGTTGGCTCAACGTCTTGTTCAAATAGAAGCGGGAATGAGAAGATCGCAATCGCAAACAAGATCAACACTGGAGCAACTGTCCAGATAACCTCAATTGCGGTGTTGTGCGAAAATTTTGCTGGAACAGGATTAGCTTTGGCGTTGAATTTCAAAATCACCCAACCAAGCAAAAACGTTACAAAAATCGTGATCACGGTAATGATCACCATCACATAATTGTGGAACCAAGTCACATTTTCCGCAACAGCAGACGCCGCAGGTTGTGGGCCAAGTGCCATCGCTACTGGTTCATTGGCAAACGCAGCACCTGCGCCAACCGTGAGAGCACCTGCAATCGCAGCGCCCAATTTTAATCCGTGCAAACGCATAGCTTTGCGCGTCTCCCTCAATTCTTCACGCATATTCAACACGATATCAAACATGCAACTTTAATCAGGACCAATGCGAATCTATGCGCAATCCAGCCAAAGCCCAAAATTACACACAATTCACCTATTTGTCCCCTCGCTAACATGACCCTTTAGCCTTTGAAAAGTCGGCTAAGTGTCAAAGCAATGGGTTTTCGTCACTTTATCGCCAAAATCCCCGTAAACTCAATGAAAAAAGCCGATATTTTTGTGCTGAGACGTATTGCCGCGCTAAGCCCCAAATGGGCAAATAGAACGGATTGGTGCGATTCGAATCGACGATTGAAGCCAATATTTATTTCTAATCGTTCCACCAGATACATGGTACAAAGCGCAATATCACTATTGAATGTTATCACGGCGCACCCTAACATTTAGATTAACACGCAAAGTGCAAAATGCTGATCACTCACTCTAACCCAACGAGTAAAACTGTCAGCTCACTCCCCTGTTCAGTTTGAACATTCAATAACGGACCCTCTTTTATGTCAGAACTTTACGACCGCTCTGCTGCTTCTAAAATACTCGATGACGCCCTTCATGGTGCAGATGATGGTGAGCTTTATGTAGAGACGGCCCGCTCAGAAAGTTTTGTATTTGATGATGGTCGGCTAAAATCAGCTGCCTTTGACACAGGTAAAGGTTTTGGCCTGCGCGTTGTGTCTGGCGAAACAACTGGATTTGCCCACGCTAGTGAAATCACAGAACCCGCATTGAAACGCGCTGCAAATGCCGCTTCTGCTGCAAAGCAAGGTCGCTCAGGCGTGCTTGCCGAACCACCTGCCCCCGTAAATTCACGCCTCTATGCAGATGTTGACCCAACAGACGCACCTGATTTTGCCGCAAAAACAAATTTATTGGCCGAAATTGATGCGTGGTGCCGCGCACAAGACAGCCGCGTTGTGCAAGTTTCTGTATCGCTTGCCGGATCACGGGCGGAAGTCGAAATTATGCGTCAAGGCGGTGCAATCGTCACAGATGCCCGCCCCCTCGTGCGATTAAACGTATCCATCACAATGGAAAAAGATGGCCGCCGTGAAACAGGTGGAGCCGGCGCAGGTGGACGCGCAGCCTATGATGAGTGGATCCAACCAGCTCGCTGGAAAGCGCTCGCTGAGCGCGCCATGAAAAAAGCTGCTGTAAATTTAGAATCCATCCCTGCACCTGCTGGAGAAATGCCAGTTGTTCTTGGCCCTGGTTGGCCAGCAGTCTTGCTCCATGAAGCTGTAGGGCATGGCCTTGAAGGTGATTTTAACCGCAAAGGCTCTTCCATATATTCAGGAAAGATCGGTGAACAAGTTGCCGCCAAGGGTGTCACAATCATTGACGACGGAACAATTCAAGATCGCCGTGGTTCTCTCTCCTTTGATGATGAGGGCACCCAAACACAGCGCACAGTACTGATCGAGGACGGCATTCTTAAAGGCTATATGCAAGACCGCATGAATGCTCGTCTTATGGGCGTTGCCGCAACAGGAAATGGTCGCCGCGAAAGCTATGCGTGTTCGCCCATGCCACGCATGACAAACACATTCATGACAGGTGCAGATCACGATCCAGAAGAAATGATAAAATCAGTTAAACGCGGCATCTGGGCCGTTGATTTTGGTGGCGGACAAGTCGACATCACAAACGGTCAGTTCGTATTCCAATGCACAGAAGCTTACATGATTGAAGATGGTAAAGTGGGCGCACCTGTGAAGAATGCGACGCTCATTGGACATGGCCCAACAGTGCTTCAGCAAGTCTCTATGATCGGAAATGATTTTGCTCTTGATGATGGCGTTGGCACTTGCGGAAAAGCTGGCCAATCAGTGCCGGTTGGGGTTGGTCAACCAAGCTTGAAAATTGATGCCATCACAGTTGGTGGTGCTGGCTAATCTTCACAAAGCCCCAAACTAAATAACTAATCACTACATAAAAGGGCGGCTCCTAATCACGAAGCCGCCCTTTCTTATTTTAATTCACCTCAGCGGTTTAGGTATCCGCAATCTGGCTTTCTTCTTTTTCACGCATCCACTTTTTAACAAGCGGACCCATTGCCAGCATAGCCACACCAATTCCCATACCGACATAAGCCAGCTTGGTATAAACAGCTTCATATGTTGCCTTCGCAGTAACAGCATCGACCATCTGACCACCAATTGTTTCAGCACCGGCCATTGTAGCAATCACACCAGCAAGAGAATTCGAAAGTCCTGTATACAAGAACCAAACACTCATGGCCAAAGCAGCAGCAGTCAAAGGTGCCATTTTCGTTGTCGCAGACAAACCAACAGGCGAGATGAAAAGCTCTCCCATCGTGTGAACCCAATAGACGAGGAAAATAAACAACACGCCTGTCATGGCACCAGGCCCTGTTAGCTTCATTCCGGCAACAAGCACCAAGAAACCAACTGCAACAAGAAATACACCAATTGCAAATTTGACCGGTGCGGAAGGTTCAAGCTTACGTTTTGCAAGGAAAATCCACATCCATGCGATCAACGGTGCGAACAAGAAAATAAAACCTGCGTTCAATGCCTGAAAGACCGGAGCAGGTACATTCCAGCCCAAAATAGTACGGTCAACAAGCCTGTCCGTGAATAGGTTCAAAGATGAAGCTGCCTGCTCAAATAGAGACCAGAATGGAATCTGTGCCAATGCAAAATACATTACAGCAAACATTCCACTTCTTTCCCCGCCTTCAAGCTTAAAGAAAGCATAAGCAAGCAAAGCTATGAATGTGACAATCCCGACAATCCCCATCAGAGGTGCAACGATTTCTGCATTCTTAATCAGCCAGATAGCTAAAATGGCAATTATAACAGCGCTGGCATAGCAAAGCATTTCCACATTGATCGGTCCTAAAACTGATTGTTTTAGCTTGGTTTCGGAAGGAGCTTCTCCCTTTCCGTTCAACCACCCTTTAAATCCAATAAAGGTAACAAGGCCGAGCAACATTCCAATACCAGCAAGACCAAAACCATATTTCCAGCCATATACAATACCGAGAATTCCACATGCAAATGACGCTATGAATGACCCGAGGTTAATCCCCATATAGAAAATGGTAAAACCAGAATCACGGCGTACATCGCCAATGCCGTATAGATCACCCACAATTGCAGAAATATTTGGTTTCAGAAACGCAACACCAGCAATGATAATGGCAAGAGATAGATAGAGTATGTTCACATACAAATCTTCTTGAACAACCGACGTGGTGTAGTCTTCTCTAGCAATTGTTTCAGGCAATCCAACTTGCGCTGAATCAGCAATCACCATCATTGAACCACCCTCATCATATGAAATATCAGAGCGACCAGTTTCAGACAGCACGTATGGGATTGCATCACCGCCGCGTCCATCAAGTTTCAGTTCATATTCAGCGCCTGAATACGTCATTATCTGCTTGGAACCTGAACCTTCAAATGCCATTCCAAAATGGCCAATTGTCAGCAATACCGCTCCAAAAATAATAGCTTTACGTTTTCCAAGATACCGATCGGCAAGTATACCGCCAACAATTCCCATGACGTAAACAAGGGAAACATAAGCCCCATAAATTAGAGATGATTTATGATCTGAGAATAAGAAATGTTGCGTCAGATACAGTATTAGTAGACCGCGCATACCATAGTATGAAAAGCGTTCCCACATTTCTGCAAAGAACAATACAAATAATCCGCGCGGATGACCAAGAATGGTCTTGTCCTGCGAATCTTCAATAGTCGTTTCTGTCATTTCGCCCCCGATGGCGTTGTTTTAAGTTGGCGGCAAGACAAGCACGCAAATTCGAGTTTCTCAAGCGATTTGAAGAAATGGACGCATGAATTGAAGGATAAAAATGCAGTTTCAGGCAAAACGGCAGGGAAAATGCCCTAAGATCTACTAGAACACGAAATATTCTGATCCGAACTCACCAAACTTTTGTCGCATTTAACCATTTTAGCCGCCCAAATCCATTTTTGGTGAAATTTATGCTATTGTTACGAAAAAAATAAATAAAAATAGCGAGGAAATTACCATCATGTTGACGACTTTCTCAAAAGTTTTGCTCACTTCTGTCGCCATATTTACGGCCCATGTCTCACCTTCAGAGGCTGTCCAAAAAGAAAATGCGGCCTTCACAATCCCCCTCACACGCTCGATAGATGGACTATATGCCTTTGACATTTCCATCAATGACAGCACGACTATTCCTGTCATTCTTGATACTGCCGCGAGTATGTCAGCGGTCAGGAAATCAACATTTTCTCAGCTCAAACTGGAACGACATGTCGCAAACAGAATGGTACATGGTCTCATTGGAAGCGAACTTTCTGACACAGTCGTCATGGAAGCACTGTCAGCCGGTCCTTTGAATTTTGCGGGGCATGTCTTAATCCTCGACAACTCTGATAGTATCGCCGACCCTTCCGTGCAGGGATTGATCGGAACAGACTTCCTAATGTCTGCAACCGAAGACCAGCGCTACCTCATGATTAATTTCTTAGATAGTGAGTTATCCCTAGGAAACAGGCTGTCTCATTTTGATTTTGATAACAATATTGACCAACTTAGATGGTCAAAACTCACAAATTTCGGAGACAATATGCGTCTCCTCACAGTGCCCGTTAAGGTCTCAGGTGTGCGCGCAACCGCTATTCTTGATACCGGAATAAATTTTACAGTAATCAATACAACGCTCGCCAAAAAATTAGAGAAGCGTGGTCGAACTTTAAAAACTGCTACTTTTTCAGATGTAAACGGCGAAGAAACCACAATGCATCACGTGAATTTGGGTAAAGTTAAAACGTCCAATCTCACATGGAACCCTTCGCGTGCACTTATTTTTGATGCGCCAGCCCTTGAGCATATAAATTTGACCCAAAGCCCGTCTATCTTAATTGGCCTAAACCTACTCAATGATATGGCAATTATTGTTGATAGGAAAACTGAAAAAATGGCATTTGTTACCAAATACTGGCTAGAGCAGGACGCGAACGACTGTACAGGTTCGAGAATAAAATGCGTCGGTGTAATGTCTTCTACATACAAAACGCCAGGAGGTGCGAATTAACTCGCCACCTCACTTTTGAATGCACGCTAATATTTGATTGAGCGTTACAAATGCTAGTATGCATATTCTTTAAATGCATGTGAAAGATCGCGGTTCCACTCACCATGATATTTCTTCAACATTATTTGCGCAGCATTTTCACCTGTTTCTGCAATCTGATCGAGCTGTGTCAAGAACCCTGTTTCGTCGTCACCAGATGAAGACAATTTTGCACGTCGCTTTAGACCAGCTCGAGACAAAGCCAACACTTCTTTAGCAATATCTTGCAAAGTTTGTGTACGAATTGGTGAGGCCAAACCCATAACAGGCGCACAACGTCGCATGCTTTCACGCTCAGCCACGCTCCAGTGACGTACAAGCTCCCAAGCATCATTGAGACTTTGCTCATCATATAATAAGCCAACCCAGAAGGCAGGCAGTGCACAAATTTGTCCCCAAGGACCAGAATCAGCGCCTCGCATTTCAAGAAATTGTTTTAGGCGCACTTCTGGAAACAATGTCGACATGTGATCATCAAAATCATCCATTGTCGGTTTGTCGCCGGGAATTATATCTAGTTTTCCATCCAGAAAATCACGGAAAGACTTTCCAGATGCATCCATATATTCACCATTTCGGCGAACAAAATACATAGGTGTATCAAGGACGTAATCTACATATCGTTCAAATCCATAGCCTTCTTCAAAGGCAAATGGCAGCATGCCCGTGCGGTCAGGGTCAGTGTCTGTCCACACATGCGCGCGATAGGATTGAAACCCGTTTGTACGCCCTTCATTAAAAGGAGAATTCGCGAACAAAGCCGTCGCCACAGGTTGAAGCGCCAGCGATACCCGCATCTTCTTCACCATGTCAGCTTCTGATGAATAATCTAAATTTGTTTGCACAGTACAGGAACGAAACATCATTTGACGCCCAAGACGCCCGACTTTCATCATATAGTCACGCATAATTTTATAACGCCCTTTTGGCATCATAGGCGTTTCTTCTAATGACCATATTGGTGAAAAACCAAGACCGAGAAATGCAACACCAATTTCATCAGCAATTTCACGCACTTCCTTTAAGTGAACACCAACTTCATTACATGTCTGATGAATGTGCTCTAGCGGTGCACCCGACAGCTCAAATTGACCACCCGGCTCTAAACTTACCGAAGCACCATCTTTTTTAAGGCCGATAATGCGACCATCTTCTTCAATTGGCTCCCAATTAAAGCGATCTCTAAGCCCTTCAAGCATTGAGCGCACTGAAGCATGACCGTCATAAGGAACAGGCTGATTACCATCTTTCAGAAAGCCGAATTTCTCGTGTTCCGTTCCAATCCGCCATTCTTCGCGGGGCTTACATCCTTTCGCAAGATGCGCGATCAGCTCATCCTTTGACTCAATTCGAGGCGCATTTGAATCGATTGGTTTAGTCGGCGTAGACATGGAAACTGCCCCTGCATGAATCGCCACAAAATTTGTGCAGCTATTGATATTAAACTTAGTCGCAAATAGGTGCTTGTGTGTCTCTAGCCAAGACCTGAACGTTGAAATAACGATAATTTTACTTCAACATTCAAATGTCGGACATGTTTACCAAATTCTGACTGTATCTAAAAATGATTAGCCAGATTGCCAAAACACTCCAGTTATAGTGTGAATAAGCTCCAGCTATGATGCTCGCCAATCCCCACGTGCGGCCTGCCACAATGTCAGCGCCGACACAGCAGCCGTCTCAGCGCGCAAGATACGCGGCCCTAAAGTAACGGGTATGACATAATCTTGCTGACGCAGATATTTGCGTTCTTCTGGTGAAAAACCACCCTCTGGCCCGATCAGTATTGCAGCCAAACCATCTTTCAGTTCAGATATCGCTTCCATCATAGGACGAGCGCGCCCAACATCGCCGCCCCAGTTTTCTGTTGGATCATCACCGGCTTCATCACAAAAGACCAACCGCCGATTCTTATCCCACTTCCCTAAAGCTTCCAGCAATTGAATTGGTTCCTGAACAAGTGGAATATCCAATCTTTCGGTTTGCTCGGCTGCTTCTTCAACAATTTTCTCGAGCCGAGACACACGCACTGTGCTGGTTTGTGTTCGCTTGGTAATCACTGGCTGAATCATTGTCACACCAAGCTCGGTGGCTTTCTCAACCACAAAGTCCGTGCAGGTCTTTTTCAAAGGAGCAAACAATAACTGTAAATCACCAATAACAGCTTGCGGGACAATCAACTCCTCCAAACACAAAAAACCAGCAGAGCGCATGACTTCTGTTACGCTCGCCCGCCATTCACCGTCACGTCCATTAAAAACACGCACAGCGTCATTCTTTGACAAACGCAAAACGCGAAAAAGGTAATTGGCCTGCTCAGAGGTCAAAGCGATTGGGGCGCCAAGGGTTAAATCGGCCTTGACGAAAAGGCGTGGGATCGTGCTCATAGGGCAAGTTTATGGGCAAATTTGCGCAAAGGCTCAACACTCGAATGAAAGTCTTCTCCAGATATGAAGAAAAAATTCAGTTTCACCTCGTTATTTCTAGCATTGGCCTGCTCAAGCTTGATAGCTTGTGAGGCTCAAATAGAAAATTGCAAATCAGTTGGTGGTCAGTTTGATTATGAACTCAAAGAGTGTCGTTGCTATCAAGACAACCAATCCGGTGAATGTGATATTTTCATAGAACGCGCGCCTAACGCACAAACACACACAGCCTCTGACACAGAGATAGACCAATGAACCAGAGCTCGCCTCTTATCCCTAAAGATGCCCAACCCACGTCTTGGGTCGATAAAATGCCAAATTGGTTTGAACCATATTGCCGTTTGTCACGCTATGATCGCCCCATTGGCATTTGGTTGCTCGCCATCCCAGGATGGATCGCGATTGCATTTACGCGTTTAAATGAGCTGCCACACTGGAGCGATTTGCAATTAGCTATCCTTATTTTTATAGGTGCAATTGCCATGCGCGGAGCCGGTTGCACCTATAATGATATTCTCGATAAAGACTTTGATGCAAAAGTTGATCGCACGGCTGGACGCCCGATTCCTGCAGGTCGCGTCAGTGTCAAAAAGGCTTGGATCTGGACATTAATTCAATGCTCCATCGGATTATGTGTTTTGCTCACCTTGCCGAGAACCGCACAAATTGTCTCCCTTTTATCAATCCCGCTCATTGCAGCCTATCCGCTCATGAAGCGGATCACATGGTGGCCGCAAGCATGGTTAGGTTTCACTTTTAATTGGGCAATTCTGGTCGCTATTGCTGCGGTGAACCAGCGCATTGAAATGGCTGACATGATTTTATATCTAGGATTCGTCTTCTGGACGATTGGGTATGACACAATATACGCGCTTCAAGATATTGAAGATGACGCAATGATTGGCGTGAAATCGACCGCCCGCCGCTTTGGCGCAAAAGTGCAATCAGCAACCTTCATCCTTTATGGCCTGTCTGTGATTTTAGTTTCAACAGCCTGCCTATTAAAGCAAGCGCCTATTGGCCTGCTCGGTGTTGCAATTTTCGGTGGCCATTTAATGTTACAGGCGATAAAGACATCTCCAGATATGGGTGATAGAGCGCTGATTTTGTTTAAATCAAACAGAGAAGCTTCTTTATTGCTTTTAGTCGGGTTTGGATTGTCGTCTATATTTCTAATCTAAACGGACGTGCACACTACAAACTGCAAAAGCAGATCTATAGGAATAAAAAATGGCTGTGAAAAAATCCAAAGGCTTGTTCGGCGATGAAGCTCTGTCCATAACGATTGCAATCTCGACAGCTTTAATCACAGCTCTGTTTACAATTATTGGCGGTGCTTCTAACGGTGCTCATCAGCTGCACACCGGCCCCACTATTGAAACTGATAAAGACAGCACGATAGCGACTTCCGGCAAGACAAACACGCAAACAACACCCGAAAAGCCGGTGCAAAACGTCACGCCTTCATCGGTTGTTCCCAAAACAGACGATAAAGATGTTGCAGAAGCAACACCTTCAATAGAGGCCACCCCTATTGCACCCCGCCCCGGAGCAAACCGATATGCGGAAAATATGCGGCTGGATTTACCTGAAATTGAATTTGAAGCACGGTTTCCAACAGGAAGCAGTGAAGAACCCGCCTATCTTCCTATAATGAAAAAAATTGGAAGCTATCGCGATCGCCTCAAAGCCGATGCAATCGAAGCAAAAGAAACGGCACTTGCAAATGACCTGACATTTCACCCTTGGGATGTCGATATTCAATTTGCTGAAATTCAGCGCAGCGGCAATATCGTCTCAGCCAAAGGGCGCGAATATAGCTATACTGGCGGTGCCCACCCCAATTTGAATTGGCAAGGACTTATCGCTGAAATAGATACCGGAAAATCAATAAATCTGGAAAATCTGTTTCATCCACGAATCGGTATTTCACCCGCATTGGCTATTGCCGCTTGTGAGCAATTGAAACAAGCTAAAATTGAACGCATAGGCGAAACCACCATTGATGGTGAGCCAATTGAATGTGCTTCCAACAGAATGAAAGAACGCATTTTTGGTGCTGAAATCGCACTGACAAGTTCAGATATTGATCAAAAATTTGGCGGTATATTATTCATGTTCGCCCCCTACACGCTTGGACCATATGTTGAGGGGCCATATACAATCATTGTTGAGCAGGAAATTTTCCATCTCGATCTACGTCCCGAGTATCAAGAATTATTCGGCGGCAACGCCTTAAGGCTTCACGTAGAATAAGCGCAATTGGATCACTTTAGCCCATTCACAATCAATTGTTTGGAAGTTTACCAATAGATAAGTCATCATGTTGGCATGACACATTCAGACAAAAATAAAGCCTTTTGGCTTTCCAGACGTAGTGCTTTTGTCTTTTTAGGCGGCGGCGCAGTCTTCACAAGCGGTGCACTCGTTGCAAACGGTTTTGGCAAAGACCCACAAACGACAGATGCAGATACCAGTCACGCAACGAGCGATGCTCCCAAAACCGCTCCGGGTTTTGACACACTTAGTCAAAATCAATGGCAAAATCTAACAAAAGCCGATTGGCGCGATAGACTTAGTGAAGACGCATACAAAATATTGCGCAACGAAGCGACCGAGCGCCCTTTCTCAAGCTCTTTAAACGACGAGAAACGGGATGGTTGGTTTGCTTGTGCAGGATGCGGGCAAATATTGTTCACCTCTGACCAAAAATATAATTCAGGCACAGGATGGCCAAGTTTCTCAGATGCCATTCCTGGCCGTTTAAAGACCAAAGCAGATCGCAAATTATTCTATACCCGAACAGAATACCATTGCTCTCGCTGCGGCGGCCACCAAGGACATGTCTTTGATGACGGACCTAAGCCAACCGGCAAACGTTGGTGCAATAATGGTGACGCGCTTGTCTTTGTACCCGAAGCTGATCTTTCTTGATGGTCTTTGATTTGTGCGCTTATTCAACGGCGCACAAATACTCATCATTGCTTACTTCACGGCCGGCTTCACAACCAATCGCACTAAGATTATTAGCCGCTTCTCCTAACCATTGAGAGCGCGCTTCATATTCTATGAGTGAGGTGACAGTATTGGGCGGAGTAGCAGCCCATTCAGGAATTTCGATCGCCACACATGTCTCAATTGGCTTTTCATTCGCCAAACATAGTGCATCGCGCAGCTCTAACAGGTCGCGCACCCCTGCACGAAGCGCCAAATCAATTCGAACCAAATCATCCTCAGAAGGAGTAGAATGTTTTAGCTCAAGCGCAGATCTCGCTTTACCGATAATGACATTCCAACGCTCAGCACCTATCGCCACAGTAAAAGGATCCAAATTGCTTCTTAGACCGACAGCGCGCACTTTTTCGGGCTTATCTTGAAACATGACACGTTCGGATTGCTTCGCCTCAGTGCCGCAAGCAATAAGCGATGTTAGACAAATAGTACTCAAAAAAGCCAATAAAAACGACCGCATGACTAATCCTCTCTTGGAAATAGGCTTCAGAACGCTATATCTTTTCTTGATACGCTACGCGTCAAATTCTCTTTCGGAGGAAGCATTTTAACCATTCCTCTTGCTTGTTCGAATTTTACTTTTCTGCGGAAAAACCAAAGAAAAGTCCCCCAATCCGCTCGTTTATAGTTAACATGAAACGCTGAAATCCCCAATTTGTCTATCCTAGAAGGCCAAGAAATATGACAATTAATTTAGATATGGTGTCCGATGTCGTATGCCCATGGTGCTGGCTGGGACTGCGCCGCGTAGAGGCCGCGATTGAGATTTTTGGAAGTGATAAAGTCACGTTAAATATGCGTCCTTTCCAGCTCGATGCCAATGTTGCGCCAGAAGGTGTCGATTATAAAGAGTATATGCGCAACAAGTTTGGAGACACATCATCCGACAATAAATGGACCCAAATGCGCGAACACTTGGAAGCTGCAGGCCAAGCTGAAAACATCCCCTTTCGTTTTGATGGAATCCCCAAACGCGCAAACACATTCAACGCTCACCGCATTATCCGCTGGGCACAAGGTCAAAGTGTAGATGGGAAATCATTAGGCCCCAAAGCCGCCGAAGCATTTTTTCATGCATACTTCAAGCGCCACAAAGATCTCAACGACACGCAGACATTATTAAGCTTGTCAGAACAAATCGGCCTCATCCCTGAAGTGATTGAAAAACTCCTTGGCGAAGACGCGGATGTAAAATCTCTACAAGAAGAAGAAGCATTCTTCCGCAATCTTGGTGTTTCAGGTGTTCCAACCTTTATCGCAAATGGCAAATATGCGATCCAAGGCGCACAAGAAGTGTCCGCGCTCGTAATTTTCTTGGAGCAAGTTGAAGCAGGGCCAAATATTCCCGAAGAGCCTGCGTAATCTAGGATAATTGCAGTTTGACTAGCTCAGCATAAACTGCATTTTTCTGCATGAGGGTTTCGTGATCCCCCTCTTCGACCACACGGCCCTTATCAAGCACGAATATTTTATCGGCCGATCTCACCGTTGATAACCGATGCGCAATAATCAACGTTGTGCGCCCGTGGGATAATGTTTCCAGTGCTTTTTGTACTTTGGCTTCTGATGAAGCATCCAACGCGCTCGTTGCTTCATCCAATAATAAAATAGGCGCGTCTTTTAAAATGGCACGGGCTATCGCAATACGCTGTCTTTGGCCACCTGAAAGATTACGACCACCTTCACCTGCGCGTGTATCTAATCCATCGGGCAAATCATGCACAAAATCACAAGCGGCCCCCTCCATCGCAACAATGATTTCAGCCTCACTTGCATCCATCTTCCCTAGCTTAATATTTGTTCTCAGCGTGTCATCAAACAAAAACGCATCTTGAGACACAAGCGACATATGAGACCGTAAATTATGGCGCTCTAAATGGCGCACATCGATATCATCCAGTAAAACATGACCATTGGCCGCATCATACAAACGAAGCGCCATATTAAAAACAGTCGATTTACCTGCCCCGGATGGGCCAACCAACGCAATCGTCTGTCCCTTCTCTGCTGAAAAGCTCAAACCATTTAGAACTGGCTGATCACCATAAGAGAAAAATACATTGTCAAAAGCTATTCTGCCTTCAATGTTTTCAAGCTTTGTCGCATCGGCTTTATCTGCAACTTCATCGGGTGCGTCCAGCACAGCATAGATACGATCTAGTGCCGCCAACCCCTCATTTGTCACAGAATTTAGCGTCCCAAGTGCACGCACCTCAGGAGAAGCGGCACCAATAGCTGCGATAAATCCACCAAAATCACCTACTGTGGCTTCACCATTCATGATGCGCCAACCTGTAAAAGCAAACACTCCCGCTAATGCTGCCCCGCCAACGACCTCTAATAATGGATCTACAAGCGCTTTAGAGCGCAACACTTTAAGGTATAATCTGGCCCGCTCAAGGAAACCCGCATGAGCACGCGCATTCTGATAAGCTTCAAGATTAAAAGCTTTAGAGGTTCGCCCCCCCTGAAAACCTTCATTGAGCAAAGCCGTCATTTCACCCGTTTGCTGCTGCGCAGCCTTGGAAACTTTACGAAGCCTATTACCAATCTGCACGACAGGCGCAAATGCAATCGGGTAGACAACCAAGACCATCAAAGCCAAAGCCCAATCATACCAAAACATGGTCGCAACACACGCCAGAACGGTAAGAATGCCCTTAATCAAGTTTGTCGCTACACGTAAAGATGCTTCACGAACAAGATTCATGTCATTGATAAATTGAGAAACAAATTCACCCGATGCAGCTGCAGTTAAGCGCTGATAATCACCTTCAATCAAACGACTGAACAGCGCATCCTGCACACTTACTAAGCCTTTTTGAACAGCGGAATTATTCAATATAGTTTGCGTGTACAATGAAATAGAACGTATCATTGCAAATCCCACCACAGCACACGGCAATAGCCAGATCATTTTTCCAGATGGTACGGACAGATTGAGCAATGGAATTTTGACCATGCCCTGACCATGTTCACTCGCACTGAGCCAATCAAGCCCCGTCTTCACCATCAAACCATAACTGGCAACGGCAAGCGCTGTTATAGCCGAAAATAGAGCCCCTAAAGCGAACAAACGCCAATGCTTCGCCATCCAATCAGAGGCGAAGCGACGTAAGAGTTTATTGTCTGGTTTAGCCATAATAAGGCCCTTCAATTATAGGGCCGCACATCCTAAACGTCGTGTGAATGACCAGTTTCTGGGTCCATCAAACGGTGAGCATGCAGAATAAAGAAACGCATCTCGGCATTATCAACAGTACGTTGAGCTGCTGCTTTCCATGCATTGTAAGCCTCTTCATGCGACCCGAATGCACCCACAAATTCTACAGCTTTGAGATCTTCAAACTCGATACCGGTGACATCTTTTAATTCTCCACCGATGACCAGGTGCAATAATTGGGAACTGGATTTTGGTGCTGATGTGTTCATAGGATCCAACTTCGTTTTTGCTCGATTTATGTTTTGATGTGCCGTACCGACAAGCTTTTCCTCTTTAGGATCAGGTATCGGGGCGACTCGTACTTTGTCTATTAGCAATGGATGCAAGTTTTTGCCAGCGCCAACTACGCTTCTCTGGACCGGTATACGACCATTGAATACAAATTCGCGCCCTTTATGGTCAGTACACTGCCCACCTGCCTCTTTGAGTATCAATGTTGCCGCCGCTAAATCCCAATCACACTTATTGCTCAAAGCCACCACAGCATCCCATTGCCCACTTGCAACCAACGCTATTCTATAGGCGACGGCGTTTGGAATAGGATCGGCTAATTGCAATTTGGGCCAAAGCCAATCTGGATATTCAGGGTAAGGCTGAAACTGCGTTGGATGTCCAATCATCTTACAATCAACAATTTCCTGTGCACCAGAAGCATAAATAGGCTCACCATTCAAAAATGCGCCGCCGCCCTTGCTAGCTTCAAACATTTCATCTGTGGATGGATTGTAAATGACACCCGCAACGGATTCATCATTGTAAAGCAACGCTATAGACACACAAAAATATGGCTGACCTGCAATGAACGCTTTTGTGCCATCAATAGGGTCGACAACGAACACACGCCCCATATCACGATTATCAGAATCATCTTTCGTTTCTTCAGATAGCCATCCATAAGTTGGCCGTTGAGAAAGCAATCGAAGCGCTATGCGGTCATTCACCTCAATATCAGCCTGTGTCACAGGGTTATTGGGTGATTTGTCCCATTTTTTAGCGCCTTTTTGAAACCAAGTTAACGCCAACTCACCTGCTTCCTTCGCAACATCACGCAAAAGAATGAGATCATCTTCTAAGGAAGCAGCAGTGTTTTTAGAGTCCGGCAAGCGACATCCCATCAATGAGAATACTTGGCGCATTTGTCGACCCACGGTTTTCAAGGTCTGAGCCAGGAATTAGTCTTTTAAACATGGATGGCAAATCACCCGCTATGGTTACTTCAGATACAGGGTGAACAATATCACCACCTTCAAACCAGAAACCAGATACCCCAACAGAATAATCACCTGTATTTGAGTTGATCGAAGGGCCAAACATATCTGTCACAAGCAAGCCACTTCCTGCTTGTTTCATTAATCCGGCCTGATCTAATTCACCAGCAGCAAGGTTTAAATTGGTTGTGGTCACGCCCGGAGGGTCACCAAATCCAGAAGAAGCCATTCCATTGGGTTTCAATCCCAACTGTTTAGCTGATGGACCAGACAAGAGCCACTGGGTGAGCACACCATCATCAATCAATTTCTTTTTTGATACAGGTCGCCCTTCACCATCAAACCAACGAGACCCCCAACCAGAAATTTCCAGTGGATTATCAATGATATCAACCCCTGCAGCAAAAACCTGCTCGCCCATTTTATCTTTCAAGAAAGACACACCGCGTGCGACAGCAGGCCCAGATATAGCACTGACAAAAGATGATATCAGCCGACTGGAGAGACGGTTATCGTAAATAATTGCTGCGGTCTGAGACTTTATTTTTTGCGCACCCAATCGCGCAACAGCGCGCTGCCCCGCTGACAATCCAACTGAAGCTGGTGTCGGCATATCTGCATATTTACGTTTTGCCCAACTGTCATAATCACGTTCCATCGCTCCATCTTTTTGAGCGATAGCCATCACAGCAACAGATGTTGATCCACCAACTTTCATTGCCGAAAAACCATTGGAAGCCGCAACATACCCTGTCGATGCGCTCCATGTTGCGCCAGCATGACCAGTTTGTTGAACACCAGACACTTCAAGCGCAGCAGCTTCAGCTTCCAACGCTCGTTCCTTTAGCAAATCAGCTGAGGGACATTCATCGCCTTCAAGCATAAGATTCACATATTCAGTCGCGATTTCATCTGCTGGCGTAATACCACAATATTTATCTTCAGGTGCCGCTTTGGCCATTGCCACAACGCGCTCCACCATAGCCTTTAAGCCATCTGGAGACATATCTGAACCCGACACATGCGCCTGACGTTGACCAACCAACGCACGCAGCGATACGCCGCCTGCTTCTTCACGCTCCACCCCCTCAAGGGCACCATTGCGAACCTCAACGCTCAAGCTTTCGCTCGTTGCCAAGCTAGCATCTGCCGCATCAGCGCCGGCTTTGATAGTAGCTTCAATGAGGGATGATAAAATGTCTGCTTTATTTTCTTGTGTCATGATTAACGGTATGGACCGGACAGCTAAAAACTACAACGCGCCAAATAAATTTGAATGCATTTTTTTTGATCTACAATTGCATTTCTTTGATCATTCTCCGTCCATTCACTGTGCGCTAATTGCGAGATTGGTTAGGACTATGAAAATGTAGAAATGACAATTTATCCCAATACCCACGCTGAAACACGATTTTCTCGTCCTTGATCTCAAAATACCCATGCCCTTTGAGACCATTGGGATCTTTCCATTCAAGCGTTGCCCAGTGATTTTCGCCTTCTATTTTCTCGATAATACAAAACATCTGCGCTTCTTCAAACTCTTGCTGAAAAGCTTCTCTTATGTTCGAACGCCCGATAACAGGCTGCTGCATCATTAAATGGTTTGTTGCGCCTTCCGCGTATAGCGAAGCTAGCAATTGCGCATCGGCCCTATTGAAAGCATCCACCCAAGCTTCAATTATACCTATATTTTTTCTACCTTGATTTTCAAACAACATCCTAGCCTTTATCTCGAAACCACCCCGATACTGTAAAACGGGGTAATGCAGCAAAAGATGAAACTTGAGAAACGGAATGAAGAAATTTTGTATCAAAGACCGTTAGATTATTGAAACGTGGTAAAAGTCCTTGTTCGACATCCTGTTTTTTATTCAAAAATAGTAATAAGCCCCCCCAATCAGGTTGCCATATTTTTGATAAACCCAAAACATAAGCTGCCCGACGTTCGTTATTTTTACCAAAATCCAAATGACGGGTGAGATAATGACCTGGATTATATCGACAGGCTGCCGCATCCGCACGAATGATGTGAGGTGTATTTGTCAGCTTGCGACCAATATCGAGAAATATGTCGCTATTTATGAAATCCGTGAGTTTGTGAATTGTGTGACCTGGATCCCAACCATTTTGTTTCGCTCGTACCATGGGATAAAAATCATATAAGTATCCACGGTTTTCTCGCGCCCTCAACAACACATCATTCAATAATAAGTTGCGATCATTTTCCGGCATTTTTAACCAATCAGCATAAGCATGCTCAACTGGCATATTTCTTTCATTGGTATATAAAACCCGCCAATTCACTTGGGTTGCAAACAACTTAAACAGCATTTCAGCTATATTTGTTTCAAAGAAATCAGGTATCTGAACAATACCCCGCTCTTCATAAAGCGCCGCATATTTTTTAATATCAATGTCTGGATTAATCTTTATTGAGATATTGCTGTCCATGCGACTCAACTTTCTAAGCTAATGTAGTTTCTAAAGCTGACATAAGCATGACAAGCTATTCTTCTCTATCAACTGATATTTTTCAGTTTCACAAACAAAAAAAACCTACTACGCAAACAGTAGTAGGTTTTATCGAGAACCGAATAGTGGAATAAATTAATTATCGCGCGCGTCTGGCAAGCGATCATTAATGTCGTCGCGAATATCGAGCAATGTCACGATCAATCCACACAAGATTGTTGCAACAAACCATCCGACAGCCAAACCAGACAACACGGCAACCAAACCTTCGCCTGTTTCAGTTAGACGACGACCTACCAGATCAAAAAATGTCTGATTTACAGTTTGTCGTTCAATGTAAGTACCGAGTGCAAACACAATGATTACCGCAAAATATGCGATGTAAACAAGGCTGCGAAAGCTGTTAATGATGAAGAACTTCATAGCGAACCTTTTATCCTAATTCTGCGCCTGAGCATACTTTTGGCTGATTGCAGATCATTTTCAAGTGTTTTCCCCCATATCGGGTAATTAATAAACACCTTACTCCCGGCGGAGTATGCGATCTACCATCATTTTGGCTTTCCAAGTAGCTAAAAACTCAGCTTTCACTGCTTCTCGATCATAAGGACCGTCAATCCACTCAAGGAAAGTCAGCGGTGTTTCACCTTCTGGTGTCTGCTCGACGAGGTCGATGTATTGCTGAAAGAAAAAATCCAGCATTCCGGTTTTACCTTGTTTAACGTGAAGATATTTAAACGATAGCTGCTCTACCGCTTCTGCTATTGGCAGGCCCTGCCGAAAATGCATGTATAATACTGACATAATACCAGCGCGATCCGCACCCGATTTACAATGCATGAATGCAGGATAAGCAATATTATCGAATAGATACTTTGCATCGTGTATCTTCTTGGGCGTCGGCGTATCTCTAGAAAACATCTGAAAATCGATCAGATCAATACGGTTTTCTTCGCAAGCTTCTTTCTCCAATACATAATAACCTTTGGGGCTTTCTCCGCGCAGGTTAATAATGGTTTTAATGCCCAGCTCTTTTGCATAAGCCGCCACCTGTTTGGGCGAGGGCTGATTCCCGCGATACATTTCATCAGATATTTGATGCAAATTGCGAAATCTGAGCCGTAAAAACCCGTGATCTCCCCACATTAGATCATGATTTGCCAATTTGCGGCCTTCAGGGGTCGAAATATCACGTGGTTCTTTTAGTTTCTTGCCCAAGATTCTAGCTCTCTGTCTGATAATTTAGGATCGTATTGGCAAATACGCGTACACGTCAGCAGAGTAAAGGCTTGTATCTCATGACAAACTGGCAGATGTTCTGCTCCACTCACGCCAACCCGCAGTGACGAGTAGATGTAAAACTGATGATAAAGTCCATTTTCCGATCCCAAATCCTGCAATCCATTCTTGGTTGGATATTGTGGGCTTACATGGCGCTCATGGTCCGCACGAGCAAATGGACGATTGAAGGAGAAGAAATTCTCCAAGACCATTTTGAAAACAATAAAGGCGCAATCCTCGCAGCATGGCATTCACGTATTTTTGTCATGTCTGTACTGCCTGCAAAAATCACATCCCGCTGGAAAAAAGCAGAGAACCCGATCTCAATGATTATCTCTCAATCAAGGGATGGCGCTTTTATCACTCAAGCGGCTATCCATTTGAACCTCAACCCGATTAGAGGCTCTGCTGCCAATAAAAAGAAAAAGAATAAAGACAAGGGCGGCACTGAAGCCCTTCGTCTCGCCACTAAAGCGCTTAAAAAAGGCGGCGTAGTTTGTATGACACCGGATGGTCCACGAGGCCCTCGTGAAGAAGCGGGTCTAGGACCAATCCGCATTGCCCAACTCACGAACACGCCTATCATTTTATGGGGTGTTTCCGCCGCTCCATCTAAACGTCTAAAAACATGGGACCGCCTTGTTCTTCCGGGATTGTTCTCGAAAGGTAGTGTTGTGTTTGCTGGCCCAATGGAAGTGCCGCGTTCAGCGGATGCTGAAGCATTACGCGCAGAACTTGAATCACGCCTGCGAGAGGTGACACGTCGCGCGGATAAACTTGCTGGCCTCGAAGCTTTGCCCTATCCAGAAAAAGCCTCTTCTCCACAATCTCAAGATGGCAATACATCCACGCAAGCGGCTAACGACTAAATGACATTCAGTCTATTTGCATATTCCATTATCACTCGACTACTAGAACCCTTCGCAGGGGTTATGCTCAACAAACGCGTTAAATCCGGTAAAGAGCGACAAGAGCGTCTCGCAGAACGATTTGGAAAAACAAACAAATCTCGACCATCGGGCAAGCTCATCTGGATGCATGGGGCAAGCGTTGGCGAAACAGCCATGCTATTGAGCATATTCAACAAATTACAAACGTCCTACCAAGACTATCATCTTCTTGTCACAAGTCAGACTTTAACATCTGCAGATATGATAGCTTCAAAAGCCAATCCCAATATCACCCATCAAATGGCACCAATTGATACGCCCAAAGCGATTGAAAATTTCCTATCCCATTGGCAGCCTGATATTGCTGTTTTTGCAGAAGGTGAAATCTGGCCAAACCTCATACGCAGAACACGCAAAAAAAACATCCCCCTCAATTTCATCAATGCGCGTATGACAACAAATACATTGAACGGGTGGAAAAAACGCAAGAATGCAGCAAAAGCGATTTTCAATTGCTTCAACTTTATCGGTGCGGCAGACACACAAACGGCCAATGGATTGGGTAAAATTCTTAACAGGCCCGTGAACACAATCGGCAACCTAAAACGTGCGATCGAAGCCCCCTCTTGTGACCCACAAGAATTGACAAATTGGCAAACCTCAATTGCTGGCCGTCAGTGTTTTCTTGCCGCTTCCACCCATTCGGGAGAAGATGCAATTGTGATTGATGCCTTTAAAAAGCTTCGCGCAAAAACCAGTAATGCTTTCCTTATCCTTGCACCACGACATCCTGACCGCGCACCTGAAATTGAAAAACTGCTCACCGATTCCGGATTAAATTTTGAAAAGCGCTCCATAATCAATCAGACAGCCTGTGCAGCCCCTGTTTTGCTTGCAGACACGATTGGTGAAATGGGGTTATGGATGCATTTAGCGAAAGCCATATATCTTGGCGGTGCTAACAAGCCAGACGTTGGCGGTCACAACCCGATAGAACCTCTCAAACTGCGCAAACCAGTTTTCACAGGCCCGCATTCTTTTAATTTTGCTGACTTGATACAAGCTTTGCAACCATGCAAAGCAATCTCCATCGGCAATGATGCAGAAGCTTTGTTTGCGTTTTGGGATGATGTGATATCTGAGAACACTCACTACAACCCAGATTGGGCATGCGTTGATTCAGTCTTTTCAGCAGTTGATGAACCGCTCACTCTGACGTTACATACACTCAGAGCACAGTTAGAGGAGTAGAGTATGCAAGAACCAGCTTTCTGGCGCGAAAGAGATAGAACCAGCCGCTATGCAGCTCCCTTGATCAGATCACTTCTGACCCCTTTCTCTATGGCTTATTCTTTTGCCGGCAAATATCGCCTCGATAAAACACAACCAGAAACAGTGGGTATACCTGTCATCTGCATCGGCAATTTAACTGTTGGAGGAACAGGAAAAACGCCGCTCACCACATATATTCGTGATGTCTTGCTTGCTGACGAAAACATTCGGGTCGCAACACTCTCTCGCGGTTATGGCGGCAGTATGAAAGACCCTGTCCGCGTCGATGTTGATCAACATACTGCAGCAGATGTAGGTGATGAGCCATTAATGATGGCACGCACCGGCGAAAACTGGGTCGGCAAAGACAGAGTCGCCGCTGCAGAAGCGATGGAACATGCCGGCGTTGACCTTATCTTGCTCGACGATGGCTTTCAAAACCCAACTTTGGCCAAATCAGCGTCCATTCTGGTGATCGATTCTTCCGCTCCATTTGGCAATGCATTTGTATTTCCCAAAGGCCCATTACGCGAACCAATTGAACAAGGCATTCAACGTGCCGATATCATTATTTTGCTAGGCGATGGCCCTATCCCCACCGAAATTGGCGGTTTCGCAGGACAAATAATGCGCGCACGCATCGTACCTCATGAAGCGCCTCATCCGGGAAAATATATCGCATTTGCAGGAATTGGACGTCCAGAAAAATTCTTTGATACACTCGCCTCTTTCCCAGACATTGAAGTGGTTGAAGGCATTCCTTTTCCTGATCACCATGTCTATTCTGAGGGCGATTTATCCTATCTAAGGCAATTGGCCCGCACACGCGTTGCCACCTTAATCACCACAGAAAAAGACTATATTCGCCTACCTGAAAAACAGCGCGGTAAAATCCATACACTACCAGTGACAATTTCATTCGACTCCTCAGAAGATGAAGCTCGTTTAAAAGCAGCTCTTTTAGCGCAATTGCCATCCCCCAAATGACGCAGAATGAAAACTCCTCCAGCTCAGGAAACGAGACTGAAGCAGCCTATAAACGCCGCACTTTCATAGATAGCCGCGCCACCTTCCGCGAGCGCGCGCAATGGCGTGTGGAAGCTTTTGCGTGGGATCACATATACTGGAACCGCTTCTCCAAAAAAACGATCGACCAAGCTTCAGATGACGGCGCAAAGCTCATCCGCAAGCTTGGCCCCATTTTCGGTAAAAGCGCCCACCGCACCGCCACACGTAACCTTGCCATGGCCTTTCCCGAATGGAGCAAAGAACAAGTAGAAGAATGCGCCCTAAAATCTTGGGAAAATTTTGGCCGTATCGCAGGCGAACTGCCCCATGTCCACAAAATCCGCGTCGATGGCGATGACCCGCGCCTTAACGTTGAAGGCGCACACCATGTCGACGCCATCAACGCATTGGGCAAGCCATGCGTGATTATCTCCTGCCATATGGCAAATTGGGAGGTTATGGCCCAGCCCATCACATCGCGTTTAAAAGACTGCGTGATCACCTATCGCTCTGCCAATAATCCCCACATTGATAAGCGCATTGCTGATGCGCGTTTGCAAAATTCCGTCGGCACACTCGCCGCCAAGGGCACTGGCACACGCGACCTTATGCGTGCTCTCGCGAGTAAGCGTTCTGTAGCGTTGATGAATGACCAAAAATACAATGAAGGCGTGCCAATTCCATTCTTTGGGCATGACGCGATGACAGCCCCCGGCCCGACGCGCATGGCGCACCGCTATAAAATTCCGCTTCTGCCTATTTCAACGCGTCGCACAGCCCCCGCACGCTACACCGTCACATTCCACGCCCCGATCTGGACCGACCAAGCCATGAGCGCTGATGAAGCAGTTGCAGACACACTCCCGAAAATCACAGCATGGACGGAATCCCAAATCCGCGCCGCGCCCGACCAATGGTTCTGGCAACACAATCGCTGGCCAAAAGAAGCGTGGAAACAGGCTGGGGTGATGTAAAGTGGGATTGAAGAGTACTAAAAATTGTTGATTTACCTTTAGCAACCATTACTTTTTAGTAGTGCTCCCAATGACAATCAGAGGACACGGAAAGAGCTAAACATACACCAAATTGACTATAGTTTGATAAATCAATCAAAGATCGTTCTTTCACAATTTTCTGTACAATTTCTTTTAAACCTATTCGGTCGTAGTCTTTGTCAAATTTGTTCACCGAAGCAAGAGCAATAACTCTACGGTTCCAACCATCGTTAGAAGTGCTGTTTGATTGTCCTAGAGTAATTTTAGCTATGGTTATAGTCTCTCCAGTTTCACAAACTTTCAAACTCACCCTTGCCAGGTCTGCTAAATAATTTGCTCTATTAAGTGCAAGTATTTCATTTTTGTCCTTCAAACCGTCACCTGACGCAGCTCCAATTACAAAGAGAGTTTTAAATTCACAGAGGTTGAATCCAAATCCTAATTCACTTGGAGACGCCTGTAAGTTGTTCATACCCATGACTAGATTTGATCCGCTCCCGATCTCCCAACTTACAGGCAAGTTTGTGGGCCTCTCGATGAGTGACAGACTGTAGCTTTGTTTGACTTTTATTTGTGATGAGCAGGATTGGATTGCTGGACAGCTTTTAACTTGTGGCGTCACTTCGGTCTCTTGAGGGATCTGAGATTGTTCAGTCGAGCCTGTACTAGAACCAAATAACGTAACGCTATCACCAACAGATATTCCACTAGCACTATAAACGCTTGCACTGGGCTCTACCGCCAAACCGGTAAGACTAAAAAATGCTACTCCTAAGATGCTGAACGATAAAAAAGCAATCCCTGCAAAGACCATGGATGGTCGCTGTAGCTTACTTCCTTTGAAAAAACTTTTCTTTAGTTGCTCAACAATCCAATGATGAGAACCGATTACAAAAACAAAAAATAAAACTACCCAAAAAACGAATGCCAATAAAGATATCAAAAGACCTTTTGATAAAATATATGGAACGCATGCACACAGACACATCACCATAATTATTAAAGGGGTCCAAAACAGGAGGAAGGCTCCCCAATAAAATATCGGCCTCCAGAAAGTAGATGGAGTTGCTTTGAAGCGAGCCAATTGCACGAGCTTACTGTTCCAGTAAATCGCCCATATTTTTCCAAAAAATTCAGATATTACTTAAGTGCCCCACAACCGAACTATTCTTTGATACACTTAACATCAACTTTTAAGTGTATCAATAAAATTGCCATTTACTATTATTTAACGCCCCAACAAAACCTCCCCTAGCGTAAACGCGAAACTATTGCTCATTTGCCAACCGACACAACATAGACGCGCCTCAAATTCGATCAAAAACAGCAAAAACGCCTATTTTTATGCGTTTTCTCAAATATTTTCTATTTACATCTGCCTCCATTTTCCACAACATGCGCCCACGCCGACAGCCTAACGCCTTTGTGCGTTCGCCTGTTAGCATTGGTGATGACATGTAATTGTCCGAGGGGTCAGACAATTACAAACGATATCATCGGGCAAATGTTGAGGTGTGTGTCATAACGACCTTCAGCGACAAGCGAGAAGTTTGGCTGGGCTGGCCAGACTTCTCGCGCCACTTTCAAAACCATTTCCGATAGAAACAGCAATAACCGACATGCATGCGTGTCGGATAAGTTTGCACATATCCATATAAATCAGCGCAGCATACCGGCGATTTAAGCTTGATAAATAACGCTTATTGTACGTCTAAGTCGGCCAATTCCAACACGATTGCCGGATCAATATAAAAATCACCATTGCGATCATCTCGCGCCGTGTTGCGCCATTTCACAGCCCAGTGCAAATGCGGGCCTGTTGTGCGCCCTGTATTCCCAGTCGCCCCTAAACGTTCGCCGGTTTGCACACTTTGCCCCGCAGCAACATCCACTTGTGATAAATGCATGAACACAGAAACCAGTCCATACCCATGATCTAGGAAAATTGAACCACCTTCATAATAGAGGTCAGGATCGCCTAAAATCACAGTTCCACCCATTGGCGCGATTAAATCTGTTCCCACAGGCACAGCCATATCCAAGCCGCGATGCACGCTTGTGGACTCACATTTTTTGCCAGTTATTTCAGACACACCTGTATAATGGCGGGTTGGTCCAAATGGGCTACTATAGGGCCCATCAGCAGGCTTTAAAAAAGATATAGACGATGAAACCGGCGCATTGAGGCTGGCAAATGCGTCCACTTTTTTCACCCAAGACTCACCAGCATGTTTCTTCTGTTCTGGTGTGCGCGCATCGACTTTATCGCAATTCATGCCCGTCAGTTCACGAAAATCATCCTTACGCGCCGCAACGGGGATTTCAAACTTTTCAAAAGCCTCAACGCCATCAATTGACCAAGACACAATCGCAGGTGAAGCGGCATTTTGCTTCAATCCAATCGTTGCCAGACCACTTTCCCCAACAATTGCCACAGCTTCTCCATTTAAGGAAACACGCGCTCCAACGGGCAATTGACAAACTATCAGACCACCTTGCTTCGCATTTTTAGAGCATTTGTTTTCAGCTGGTTGCATGACCGCTTGATCATCGACAACCTTTTCATTGCTGACTTCCTCCGCAAGCGGAACAGCATCTTCAACATCAGGCTCCGTCACAGCAATTTCAGGTACACTTTGCACTATCGCTTCATCCGCATCAGAAACCGGCGCACAGGCTATCATCACGCTCAGGCCAATTGCACAGGAAGAAATCAAAAGGCGTTTCATGTCGGTCAAATCGCTTCTCGCATTTGCTCTAAAAAAGGTGGCGAACTTTAAACCTAAACTTGTGTCATGAACCCAGCATTAAGCCTCACCACGACTGTCCAATTTACGCAGTCGGCTGCATTTCTTTCCAGCGCTTCACAGCAGCTTCTGCATCCACATAAGGCTCTTGCAGATCAACGCTCCAATATTTCAAATCCTCAAGCAAAATCTGTTCATTCGTCACAGCACAAATGACGAATTTTCCCATTTTTAGGATTTCAAAATCAGCATCAAGATACTTTATTTTCGCTTCTCCGGGGAGACCTGAAGGCAACATATTCATTTCCTTTTAGACCTCACAAAGATGGAGGCATCAATTTTAAGTCCAGCATTTTGTATGATCGTGAAGATCATAACTGATTATTCTTTTTAAAACAGATCACCCTGCCCACCGGACCCAGATGGAGGTTTAACTATTTTTTTTGTCGGTGCACTCGCAATCCCGCCCAATTGCGTGGTCTGAGGCTCCGTTTCGCGCACAATACGCGGCGCTTCTTGCGGCGTCTTCGGATCAGATGTCACCCGCACTTCGTCATCAATAAACTGCAAGCGCAATCTCTCAGATGAATCCACATCACTTGCATGACGCACCAATTCACCATTCATGCGTTGAACCAACACAAACCCCCGCGCCAACACATTCTCATGTGATACGGACGACAAGAGACGGTTCACCGTTTCTAAATTCTCATATTTCTTGCCAATCAAGCGCTCCATAGCCACAGTTGATCGGTGAAATGTCGCCTCAACCAGATCTTGCTTACGCCCAAAAGTATTGCGCGGATCCCGTGCTAGGAAGCGGCCATATATGCCATGCAAAAGCTTAGAGCGGTCGCCAGCATCTCTGCGAAGCGCAAAACTTGCTCGCATATACAAGGTGTCTAGCGCTGTTTTACGTCGCACCATTTCTCTTTGCAAAGCTAATGGCTGAAGCCCGCTTGATGCCTGCTGCAAGCGGCTACGCATACGCACGACAATATCTTTAAGCGCAAACCCAAGTTTTTCAGATGCATAGTCCAGTCGCTGACGCACACCTTGCACCAACATTTCAGGCCGAGGCATCCGCGCAGTCACAGCTCTCAACTCAACCTTACTTGTATCAACACCGCGTTGCAGTGCTCTTTTCCCACGCGCCCCCAATGCATCAGTGGTCGCAATCAGTTCAGCACGCACAGGCAGTGCAATTTCAGCTGCACCCGTTGGTGTTGGCGCACGTCGGTCTGAGACAAAATCAATGAGCGTCGTATCCGTTTCATGCCCAACAGCAGAAATGATCGGAATTTCGCTTTCAAAAACAGCGCGAACAACGTCCTCATCATTGAAAGGCCATAAATCCTCAACAGATCCACCGCCCCGCGCAACAATAATCAAATCGGGCCGCTTTATTTTCCGCGCCGCTGGTCCAATCGCATTAAACCCGCGAATTCCTCCTGCCACTTGAGCAGCCGCATGCTCACCCTGCACCAATGCCGGCCAGATCAAAACGTGCGTAGGAAAGCGTTCTTTCACACGATGCAGAATATCACGGATTACAGCCCCCGTCGGGCTGGTAACAACACCTATGGTTTCTGGCAAAAACGGCAGTTCTTTTTTGTGCTCAGGATTAAACAACCCTTCAGCCGCCAATTTTTTCTTGCGTTCTTCAAGCAATTGCATCAACGCGCCAACGCCAGCTGGTCGCATAGATTCCGCGATCATCTGATAATTAGAGCGGCCAGGATATGTTGATAAACGTCCCTCAGCGATCACTTCCAATCCCTCTTCAGGTTTGAATGGAAGTTTGGATACCTGCCCTTTCCACATAATCGTGTTGAGCACTGCTTTATCATCTTTTAAATCGACATAGAGATGGCCCGACTTTGCCAGCGTCACACGTCCCAATTCACCACGCACCCGCACATAAGAATATGCATCCTCGACGGTTCGCTTTAAACGATTGGAAAGTTCAGAAACTGACATTTCTGGTGAATTGGAGTGAACCTCCCCGACACCTGATTTTTCAAGTTCATTTTCTGTGGTGTTTTTTTGTGCATCAAAAAGATCAGACATATCTTTTAAATAAAGAATCCCAGCCAACGGGTCAAACCAAGATTTACCATATTCACAGCTCAATCAGTGTGTTTTGCAATAAAATCCATTGTAGACACACGGTTTTGCTTTCAATCAAGTCTTGACGGCGGGGCATTCAAGCGCCAATGACTTTTTCCCATGAAAATACTTATCGTCGGCGGCGGTGGCCGCGAACATGCGCTGGCTTGGCGGCTTAACAAAAGCCCTAAAGTCACTTCAATCCTATGTGCCCCGGGAAACCCCGGAATGGCGAATGTCGCTCGGTGCATCCCGATTAAAGCTGAAGACATTGATGGTCAGGTTCGCCTAGCAAAAGACGAACGCCCCCATCTAGTCATCATCGGTCCTGAAGTGCCCCTCGCCATGGGATTGGCCGACAAACTGCGAATGGCTGATATTCCTGTATTTGGCCCATCTAAAGCTGCCGCTCAATTGGAAAGTTCAAAAGGTTTTTCTAAGGACTTAATGAAAGCATGTGGTGTACCAACGGCTGAATATGGCCGTTTTACAGATGCAGCTGAAGCTAAAGCATTTCTCGATAAATTCTCAGCTCCCTATGTGCTCAAAGCAGATGGCCTTGCAGCTGGTAAAGGCGTTGTCATCGCAGAAACACGCGAAGAAGCGGAGAGCTCTATTGACGACATGCTCGCCGGTCAATTTGGCGAATCTTCCGCTGAACTCGTCATTGAAGAATTCATGCATGGTGAAGAAGCCTCTTTCTTTGCATTAACAGACGGAAACACCGCCGTCGCGCTTGCTGGCGCACAAGATCACAAGCGCGTTGGTGATGGCGATACAGGCGTGAATACAGGCGGTATGGGTGCCTATTCGCCTGCTCCTATTCTTGATGCAGACATGCAGGAACGCGTCATGACAGAAATCGTCAATCCGACGATAAAAGGCATGCGCGATATGGGTATTCCATATACAGGCGTTCTATATGTTGGATTGATGATCGGCCCTGACGGCAATCCGCGCGTCGTTGAATATAATTGCCGCTTTGGTGATCCTGAATGTCAGGTCATCATGGCACGTCTTAAAGGCGAAATTCTACCGTTAATGCTAGCATGTGCAACCGGCTTTGACCTAGCTGATTGTCGTCGCCCTGAGCGTTTTGAAGATGCAGCCGTGTGTGTCGTCATGGCAACAAACGGCTATCCTGCTGCCTATGAAAAAGGATCTGTCATCAAAAGATTGGATGAGGCCGAAGCAAGCGCTGAAGGTGTCGTCGTCTTTCATGCTGGTACAGCTGAAAAGAATGGCGAAATTGTCGCCGCTGGTGGCCGTGTCTTAGGTGTAACCGCACTTGCTGACACAATCACAGACGCAATCGACAAAGCGTATAAGGCAGTTGACAAAGTTGATTGGCCTGAAGGCTTTTATCGCAGTGATATCGGCTGGCGCGCCAAAGGTCGCGGATAAAATTAACAAAAATTAACCTTGTTTAGACTTGTTCTTTCGCAACGTAAATATCGTTAATACTTCCGTAGGGGCGAATTGGGTCGCCTCTAAAAAAGCTTACATCAAAAATGATGGAGCAATTGGGAGGAAATCATGAAAAAATTTATCCTTGCAGCGCTGTCTGCAATTTTTCTTGCTGCGCCAGCCTATGCTGGAAGCATGACAATTGAGTTTGCACCAGAAGACGGTGACAAAGTTACAATCATTCTAGACTCCACCGCACAGACAGCCACTATTGGTGACCAAACTTCACCCTATTCTTGGGACGAAACAGGCAAAACACTTTGCGGTGGTGAAGCAGAACAAAAAGTTTGTGTCACTTTTGATGAAGTTTCACATGATGTCGGTTTCACCACAGGCTATACAAGAAATGATGGCGTAACTGGAACTGCCACAGTGATTTCTGTAACGGAATAACTTCTTAGACATAATCAATAAAAAAGGCTCTCAATTTTTGAGAGCCTTTTTCTTTGCTTTATTTTTCAGCTATCTGCTATCTGCGCCCTTTAGGTCCGCCCGATTTTCCGCCCTTATTGAAACGATCCGTTTTTGAACTAGACCCACCCCGTTTGGGAGCTGGTCTCACACCTGCTGGACGTGGTTTTCCGCGTGTCGCACCTGCACGCTCATTCCAAGGCAATCCACCATCACCGCGAGAGCCAATTTCACCGGAGCTTGTTTTACCCTTTTTCTCCTGACGACGCTCGCTTAAAGAACGTGGACGCACAACATCCTCTTTAGTTGGGTGCGCAGTATTCCCCTTAGCTCTTGCGCGATCGCGGCGAGACCCAGCTGTTTTAGGGCGTTGCGGCAACTCACGTCTTGTTCCGTCCGCTTCCGTTATCCAAACTGCATCTGCCTCTTTACGCGGTGCCGTCGTCTTACGCGTTTTAGCTAGACTGGCTGGCACAACGGCTTCGCCCGGTTTAGCCGGTTTGCTGAAATCACGCGGCTCAGGATTAGTCTCGGCCCCCTCGCGCAATGCTGCATAACGGTGCGGTGTTTGACGTTTGTGCGAACGCTGCGCTGGCTCTCTTCCTGAGCTTGGCTTTTCAAACTTTTCACCACGCAATGGTTTTATCGTTGCAGCAGGCTTCTTTGCAGGTGCTGTTTGTGAAGTATCTTCATCACGTCCCTTTGTGCGCCTGCGCTTTGTATCTGGCTCCAAATAGGATTGAGGCACACTTGCAGGATCAGGGCGCCGTTTACGAGATATGCTATCACCAAATTCAGACAATAATTCGCCAGCTGGTATCTCTGCTACGCCGCCTTCAACAAGGTCACCCAATTCAAAGGGACCGTAAGATACACGGATCAAGCGGTTCACAATCAGGCCAACACTTTCCAAGGCACGACGCGCTTCGCGTTTCTTACCTTCAGTCAGTGTCATATCAATCCAATTATTGTCACCTTTGGTTTTATCCAAAGTTGCAATGATAGAGCGATATACAACGCCTTCGAACAACACACCTTCTTGAAGTTTATCTAGCTCAGCTTGCGTGATTTTACCAAAGGCGCGTGCACGATAACACCGCTTCAAACCTGTTGTTGGTAACTCAAGCGTACGCGCCAATTCGCCATCATTTGTCAGCAATAAAAGACCTTCTGTATTCAGGTCCAATCGCCCAATCGTCATCACGCGCGGAAGCTTTTTCGGCAGATGTTCAAAAACAGTTGGCCGCCCTTCAGGGTCTGAATTCGTTGTCACAAGGCCTTTGGGTTTATGAAAGCGCCAGAGACGTGTTTTATCTGGACCACCTACACGCTTACCTTCAACCGTAATTTTTTCATTACCGGTTACCTTAAAAGCAGCGCTATCAAGCACCTGCCCATTTACAGCCACGAGCCCTTCTTCAATAAGGCGCTCAGCTTCTCGGCGTGAACACACACCAGCAGCAGCTAGCCACTTTGCAATGCGTTCGCCTTTGGACCAATCTGGTGATTGAACTGATTTTTCAGCAGGCCTGTTTGTTGATTGAGTAGATTTGGGCTTACGGCCCGTCTCGCGACGCTCCGACATATAATTCTCCAGTCATAATTCGAGCTATTGCTCGTCAAAGTAAGGGAGCAGCATGTATCAAACAATTGCAGACAACTCAAGCTGGAAACCCCTATCTCACCCAATCTGCATATTGGCAAACCAGACGCATTGCCGTTAAAGACGCTTCATGTCGTTACTCATCGCTTTTCTTATTCTCATAACCACACTTATCACCGCATTCATTTCTGGCATTTTTGGAATGGCTGGTGGATTAATTTTGATGGGTATGCTTGCTGCTGTCGTTTCAATCCCGCAAGCGATGATTATTCACGGAGCCATACAATTTGTCGCCAATGGTTGGAGAGCATTTCTACTGCGCAGACACATAAACTGGACACTCATTCGACACTATATCGTAGGTGCTTTGATAGCGATTGCACTTCTTTGTTTTGTAAATTGGGTTCCAGACAAGCCTACACTCTATCTCATTCTAGGCTTACTTCCTCTGCTTATATGGCTACCCAAAAACCTGTTTCATGCTGATATCCTTAGAAAAACCGATAGTATAATAGCCGGTTTTCTTGTTTCTGGACTAAACACACTTGCAGGGGTGGCGGGGCCAATGCTGGACATTTTCTTTGTCCGTTCAGACCTCACCCGCCAAGGCATTGTCGCCAATAAATCAACAACGCAGGCACTCGCCCACCTTATCAAAATTGGTTTCTGGACCGGACCTGCAATTCAGGCTGCTGGCATGTCCGCACTGCCACCATTGTGGTTTTTAATTGCAGCGATACCCATATCAATGACCGGTACATGGTTGGGCGGGCTCGTCTTGCACAGAATGAATGATGTTAATTTCAAAAGCTGGATGAAATGGCTCGTCACAGCGATTGGCGTCGTCTTCCTTTTGCGCGCCGCTGGTATTTTTTAATATATTTCAACGCCTTGATTTAAAGAACGCTCTTAGCATCTCTCCAGCCTCACTCGCAAAACGTATGTCCTGTTCCCATTGAGATCGCCAATGACATGTTGATTGCTCAAAAAATTTGGGCCCGTGTTTAATTGCACCACCTTTTGGATCATCTGCCGCAAAAACAACTTTCCCGATACGCGCAAAACTAATCGCGCCAGCACACATGGCACATGGCTCCAGCGTGACATATAGCTCCAGATCAGGCAGGCGATAATTATCAACAGACGCGCATGCATTTCGAATAGCAACGATTTCAGCATGTGCAGTGGGGTCGTGTGCCCCAATAGGACCATTACGCCCCTCACCCACTATATTTCCTGTGCTCGGATCAACAATAACCGCTCCCACAGGCACTTCACCAGCCAGCGCGGCTTCTTCAGCCAATTGCATTGCACGGGCCATATATGGCATTTGTTCAGCTTCTTTCATCAATTACCCATTCCCAAATCATATCTGACAGTGCTAACGCATTTCTTATGAGAATTGTAAGCGGAAAACTCAAAGGTCGTTCGATCATCACACCCGAAGGTCGCGACACTCGTCCCACGTCTGATAGAGCACGTGAAGCCATGTTCAATATATTGGCACATGCAGCATGGGCTCCGCCTATCGAAGACGCACGCGTGATAGACCTTTATGCTGGCTCTGGTGCACTTGGGTTTGAAGCCCTTTCGCGAGGGGCAAGCTATTGTCTGTTTGTAGAAACACACGTTAAAGCGCGCGGCGTTATTCGTGAAAATATCGAAAAATTCCAGCAATTTGGCACTACACGTATCCACAGACGATCTGCTGTAGATTTAGGTAAACGCCCGGCAGGTGCCGGTGAAAAATTCGATATTGCATTTATGGACCCACCCTATGGGTATGAACTTGTTGACCCTGCAATTACTGAGCTTGTCAAAGGTGATTGGCTAGCTGACGATGCTATTATCGTTGCCGAAGTATCCAAGGATGATCCAGAACCCAAATTCCCCGGTTTTGAAGTCCTGCATGAAAAAAGCTACGGCGCTGCCCGTGTGTACATGGCGAGGGTTATTAAACCCGATGATGAAGAAACCAGCATCCCCAAAGAAGACACGACGCAAAACGAATAATTCGACAGGCCTTCTTCTATGCCCTTCCGCCTCAAAAGATCAGAAGCAGACATACGCCAGGCTTTAGCTGATAGAGATATTCCTGACGCCATCACTGATTATTTGATGGATGAACCAGAAGCACCTCATGCCTATGAAATGCTCACTTGGCTTATCGTAATGCTTTGGTTTGCTGGCATTTTTATTGGCGTACAATATCTCTGGCCAATACTCGTCGATTTCTCAAAATCTGCTGCTCTTGCCCACGCAAAAACAACAAATGCAATTTTGTTTGACTATAGCTTTGGCCCCGCGCTTATGCTGGGCGCATTGGCGTGGGTATTTATCTGTTTATCAATTTTAGGAATAATCCTAGCGATAAAACCCAATCTCAAAAAATCCGTTTTCACCGGATTAGTCACAGACAAGGTGAATGGATTTATAGTGCGTCATTTTTTAAAAAAGGCGCGCAGCGATAAATCGTTAGATATTACCAAACCCGAAAATTTCGTCTCATCCTTCTTCAACCACATGACCAGCTTCATGGAATGGCAAGCAATCCTTTTATCAGTTTTTACAGCTGGCATTATGTATCTGGAATTTCAATCTCACACCGTGGTGAGCAAACAAAGTGTTGAAAAACAACATATTATTCCGTTTATATCACCAGAAATACAACTCCTATCTGAAGCTAAATATGTCGAACTTGGCTGCAATTACACCGACGAGAATATGAGCCATTTAAACTACACAATTCATTTTTTAGATGGCACAAAAATCGACCTTGGTGCGACTTTTCCTGTTGAAGGCCAATGGATAGATCAAGCAGAAATCATCGACAAAATTCTGGTTCAAAATGATGTTGAATTTCGCCGCTGGACATGGCCTGGGCGCACCTCGCTTCATCCAGAGTGTATCAATAAATACGCAAAAAAATTTGAGCCCGGCGGAAATGTTCGTGTGAACAATTTACTGCGCACCAATCAATTCTAACGCCCAATCGACTTACTAATTATAATTTAGAATCTTACACTCTTGAATATTTATATAACATGTTATATTTAAATCTCAAAGCTCGGTTTGGAATAAAGATATGGTAAAAGATATATTGGAAAATGCTGGCTATTTGGCATTAGGCAGTCGGCTAAAACGCCTAGCAGAACGCCTTCAAGCAGATGCCGCAAGATTACATGAAGCACACGGATTTAGCATCCAACCTAGCCAATTTCCCCTATTGAAAGCCATCGACACACTTGGATCAATTACTGTTGCGCAAGCAGTTGAAGCTCTCGGTGTGAGCCAGCCGGCAGTCACACGCACATTGAATACGATTATTGAATCGGGCCTCGTCACCACTCGTGCTGACGACAAAGATCAACGTGTAAAATGGATAGAATTGACTCCCAAGGGCGAAGCAACGCTTGAGAGTTTGAGAGAAAATCTGTGGCCCCATGTGCAAGAAGCCGCCAAACAAGCAAGTTCGTTTCCTACTGGTGCTTCTCCTATGAATCTATTGGATGCCCTCTCCCGTTTAGAACAAAACCTCAATGAATCTTCCTTAGAAGAACGTGTCCTAAAAATAAGCAATCCTAATCCTGTCGAAATAGTTGATTTTACAGATGATCTTGCTCAGGATTTTCATGACATCTCTGAACAATGGGTCTCTAGCATGTTCAAACTAGAGCAAAATGATCGTGAAATTATTGAAAATCCACGTAAGCTTATCATTGACCGTGGCGGCGTTATTCTTTTCGCTAAAACACCACAATTTGGTGTGGTTGGAACTTGTGCATTAATCAAAATAGAAGACGGAATATTCGAACTCACAAAAATGGGTGTAACAGATAATGCGCGCGGCTTGAAAATCGGCGAAAAATTGCTTCAAGCTACCATCAATCGTGCAAAAGAAATGAACCTGACATGCATGTACCTTCTAACGAATAAGAAATGTGAGGCAGCTATACATCTTTATGAAAAGAACGGCTTTATTCATGACCCATATATCATGGAACACTTTGGAGCACGATATGAACGCTGCAACGTAGCCATGTCTTACCCGTTATAAGTTTGCTGCAAGCTTCACCCACTAAAACACCAGTCTCTAGTAAAAGAAACTGGTGTTTTTACAATGATCTTATCAAAGATTAGACGCAGTGAACTATAAAGTTGGAATACGCAAAACCTGACCTGGGTAAATTTTATCTGGGTGAGATAGCATTGGCTTATTTGCTTCAAAAATCACAGGATATTTCATCGCATCCCCATACATCTCCTTAGCAATCTTGCTTAGAGTGTCTCCACTTTTCACAGTGTGGGTGCGAGTTGGTGAAATCTCCATTTTATCTTCAACGGAATCAACACCTTCTACATTTCCAGCAACAAGAATAAGCTTTTCACGTTCTTCTTGAGATAGAGCTTTTCCTGTTAGAACGACTTTATCGCCTTCTACAGCAACATCCACTTCATCTGTTTTGAAGCCGTGTTTTTCCATCTCATTTTTAAGGTTCTTCGCGTCTTCGTCTTTGTCTTTTCCAAAGCCGATTTTAGCACCAGCATCTTTTGCAAACTTGATCAGATTTCCAAACATTTAACGCCCCTCCTCTTATTGGCATACCTATCTCTAACATGGTGAATATGAACCTACAAAAACAATCGAGCTTTCTTCAACTGGCGACTCATTCCATTTAAAGTACATGGCAGATAAAATCCTAATATGCGGCGTAGATGAAGCCGGTAGAGGTCCGTGGGCTGGCCCTGTATGCGCAGGTGCAGTTATTCTAAACCCTTTAAATCCGATTGCAGGCCTCAATGATTCTAAAAAACTCAGTGAGAAAAAACGCGATAAACTTGCATTGCTTATAAAAGAATACGCCCTTTGTTGGAGTATTGGCTGGGCAAGCCCTGAGGAAATAGACGAACTAAATATTCGCCAGGCCAACCACCTCGCCATGCAACGCGCCGTGCAAGGCCTATCTATCGCACCAGACCTCGCGCTCATCGACGGCAATGATGCGCCACCGCTAGATTGCCGCACTGAAACGCTCATTGGTGGAGACGGCATAGAGGCATGTATCTCAGCTGCATCCATTTTAGCCAAAACAGCACGTGATGCCAAAATGGTAGAATATGACCTTCAATACCCAGATTATGGGTTTGCAAAACACAAAGGCTATGGCGTGAAAGCACACTCAGATGCCCTGAAGCGCATCGGACCATGCCCTATTCATCGTATGACATTCAAACCGGTGCGAGCAGCCAAACAACAGCTAGATAATTAAGCTGGCATAATGCTCGGCTGTACAGGCACCCAGATGTCTATTTCGCCTTCACGGGTTTGTGGATTATAGCGCGCATCATACACCTCAAACTCAGGTGTCATTGCAAAAACCTCAATAATCTCTAGCCCCAAGCTCTTTGGAAATTCTACAAAAATCCAATCCCAAGTCTGTTGAATGTTTGAGACATCGCCCTCATGCGTCACGACGAGATAATTCTGGTCAGGTATCACCATACGATCAAAATCTTTATCAAGGCCGTCAAAACTCGTCACTTTGATGCCCGCAAGATAATCTACATCTCCATCAGGATTGCTTGCACCAATGACACCATAACACGCATCAGTCACGGCATTGGCAACTTCGGCGATTTGAGGACCAAATGCTTTCCACAAAGCAGGAATGCCATCAATTTTTTCATCTACATCAAACTGTTTACGTAAACCAGCAACTGAAAATCCTTCACGGAATTCATATCTCGTTTTTGGTATTTTGTATTCTTGATCAGCCATCAACGTCTTCCAAATAAGCGTTCAATATCAGCGAGTTTCAGCTCTACATATGTTGGACGACCATGATTACACTGTCCTGAATGAGGTGTATTTTCCATCTGCCGCAATAAAGAATTCATCTCTTCACCAGTGAGCCGCCGTCCAGCGCGCACAGAACCGCGACATGCCATATTGCCCATGACTTCTTCAAAACGTTCTTTTAGGGCAAGACCGGCATCGTATTCTGCAAAATCATCAGCAAGGTCTTTTATCAATCCGACCGCATCCATGTCCCCAAATAATGCAGGCGTCGCACGAACAGCAATACACCCCACACCAAAAGGTTCGATTTCCAGCCCTAATTCTAGCAATTCTTCGGAACGTGACAGAACGCGCATTGCCTCGTCTTCAGTCAGTTCAACAATTTCGGGAATCAATAATGCCTGACGTTTTACTCCGTCCAGCTCCATTTGACGTTTCATTCGCTCATACACTAAACGCTCATGAGCTGCATGTTGATCGACAATGACAATACCGTCATCAGTCTGCGCTACGACATATGTTTCGTGTAATTGTGCGCGTGCCACACCTAGCGGAAACCGGCTTAACTCCTGTGCTCGCTGGCTTTCCATTTCGTTTGGTTCAACACGAGCAGACATATCCGACGTGGCTGCAAAAGCGCCTGATTGGCCATTATATTGTGATGGTGCATCTTCTCTAAAACCGCCACTTAATCCCGTTGCATCCAGATAAGTATTTATCTCATCAGATGACGGACTGGCCGAAGGGCGCCATTGCCCACCGCTTGCTGATCTTCCCATCGTCGATTGCAAGACACTTGTGCCGGGCTGATACGCAGATTGCATTGGCCCGTTTGGCCCCATTTGCAATTCAGCCTGACGCGCTTGCGTCTCTGTTATGACGCGCCCTAATGCATCGCCAGCAACTGTTGTAGAAGCACGATGCCCAGCAGCGGCAAGCGTGTGCCGAAGGGCACCGATTAATAACCCACGTACATTTCCAGCATCTCTAAAACGCACTTCTGTTTTAGCAGGATGCACATTCACATCGACAAACTCTGGATGTAAATCAACAAAAAGCGCCGCCATAGGATGACGATCTCGCGCAAGAAAATCTTGATAGGCTGCACGTATAACGCCTGTCAGCAAACGGTCTTTAACAGGACGACCATTTACAAACAAATATTGATGCTGTGCGTTCCCTCGATTTAACGTTGGTAAACCAGCAAATCCGGTGACGAACACGCCTTCACGTTCAGCATCTATTTCGCAGGCATTTTCGCGAAACTCTTTGCCCATAATCGCACCAAGACGCTTCAGGCGTGCTTCTTCAAAAGCACCGTCTTCAGGGGCTAAGTTAATCACTTTGCGGCCATTGGATTCTAAAACCATGCCGACATCAGCATTCGCCATAGCCAAACGCTTAACTGTGTCAGTGAGTGCCATCGTTTCAGCGCGCTCAGACTTCATGAACTTTAGCCGCGCAGGTGTTGCATAAAACAAGTCTCGAACTTCAATACGCGTTCCGCTGTCTGAAAGGCCTGTCCATGCAGCAGGCAAGGGTCCCTCAACAACACCGCCTTCAATACGCAGCTGATAGGCTTCATCCGCCCCTTTTGCACGAGAGGTTATCGTCATACGAGACACAGAACCAATGGATGGTAATGCTTCGCCGCGAAAACCGAGCGTGTGAATATTTAAAAGGTCAACACGTCCCTCGGCATCGGCTTGAAGTTTAGATGTCGCATGACGCTCAATCGCGATCGGCAATTCTTCAGCCGACATCCCCTTGCCGTCATCTTCAATGACCATTCGGGATAAGCCGCCGCCTTCAATCAAAACTCGGATGTGGCGCGCACCTGCATCTAGTGCGTTCTCCATCAGCTCTTTTGCAGCCGCAGCTGGACGCTCAACAACTTCACCCGCCGCTATGCGATTTATAGCATCGGCAGGTAATCGGTGGATACATGAAGAGGGCGTGTGTTCAGATAAGGTATCAGGCATAGTTAAAGCTTACCGCGCAACGCGATTCGTACCTAGTCCACAACGCATTTTGATTGTGTAAAACTCAAAATGTAATCCAGATGGATTTAAAGCCCAGGAAGCTTGCTCTCGCCAGCTTTGCGTTCAATCACAACATCACCGCCGCCCGTGGCATTATCAATCAATTCGCGCTCAAGACGCTGTGCTTCATTGGCAGGCTCGATAATCGTTGCATCATTACCATCACCCTTGAAGAACAATATCTTGTCTGAAAGACTTTTGCTTTTGCGTAAAGTTCCTGTGGCGTCATAATCAACTTGTGCACGGATTTTAGGGTCAATCGCATCAGCATCAGCTTTTTGAACAAGCAAACGCTCACCTTCAGAAGCCTGAGACCCGACACGATCTCCAAACAAAATTGCGCGCGCACTATCATCCGATTGCAGTTCAGCTGGAACCGCTTCACCAACAGCTGGTGGACGCAAATTATATTCAGGTGGAACACTCAAAGGCGCTTTACGAACCACACGAAACTCATCAGGGCCATTTGTGCCATTAGAAGAACATCCGGATGCGACCATCGCTGCAACCGCTGCCGCAGTTAAACCCAATACTGATTTTTTCATCTGTCACGCCTTTTAATACACGTCGTTTTTGAATGCAGAAACCAAATAATAGGTTTCGAAATTCAAGCCTGTAAAACACTTATATGCAGGTTAGCGATAAAGCTAGCCCGATCAGCCCTCTTTCGCCAACAGTTGATCTGCAATCAATATGATTGCACCCACTGAAATAGCCATATCTGCAACATTGAACACATATGGAAAACCTAAACCTAAAATTCCATCGCCATTGTAAATAGCTTTATCTATCCAAGCAAAAGGCCCGCTCGTCGCATTAAATTTTATTCCAAACCACGGTCCAGAAAAATCCATAAAATCCACGACCGCGCCAAAACGTGCTCGATCTATCATATTCCCAATCGCACCGCCAATGACAAATGCCAGTGCTAGTGCTGTCATTTTGCGTTCTGCTTTCAACAACCAAGCAGTAAAAGCAATTACAATGACGAATGTGACGGCAAACAAAATCCAGCGGCCAATTCCATCAGATTGCATCATGCCAAAACTCATGCCGTAATTCCAAACCATGGAAAGGTCAAAGCTTTGAGAAATTTCTATTTTTCCGCAATTAGGTGTCGGTGAAAACAAACACCCCCTTGCATTAAACACATCATTTCCAAGCACAAGTGCTTTTGTAAATTGGTCCAAAATCAAAGAGAAAAGAGCAATTGGACCTGCCCAAATCCAATAACGGTTTGTTACCTGTATCATGCTCTTCCCTCTTTCGCTTTTGGCAAAGCCTAAGCGCTTTTATTCACTTTATCCCAAGCCATGACAGCCTTGGCATCACGCGGTGTAATGCCCGGAAATTCGGGCAAGGCTGTGGCAGGATCAAAAATCTTCCATGATCGCGCACACTTCACACCTTCGGCTTTAGCCGAAACGACTGCAACGCCTTCTATATCATCCATAGAAAACGCCGTTTCTGGAGCTGTTTCAGATTTCAAATTCACATCAGACGTGATGAAGATATCTGCAGCGACTTCACCGTCAAACGCTGCTAAAAGTTCAGCATCTGAGATATATACATCCGGTGCCGCCTCTAAGGATGAACCGATCCGCTTTTCACGACGTTCGATTTCCAACGCCCCGAGGACGACACGACGCACTTTAAACAGTTTAGACCATTTGCTCGCAACTGCTTCGTTTTTCCATTCCGCTGGCACTTGCGGGAACTGACGCAGGTGAACTGAACCAGCTTCAGGGAAGCGCAAACGCCAAGCTTCTTCACATGTAAACACCATAACAGGTGCAAACCATGCTGTGAGGCATTTGAATAATTCATCCATAACTGTGCGGCATGACCGACGACGGATATCATCGGGTGCATCACAATAAAGGCTGTCTTTGCGGATATCGAAATAAACCGCTGAGACATCATTATTGGTAAAGACTTGCAGCTCTTTGAATGCCGCTTGGAAATCATAAGCTTCAAAAGCTGCACGCACTTTTGCGTCAACTTCTGTTAAGCGGTGCAACATCCACTGCTCTAGGCTTGGCATATCTTGAACGGCGACGCGTTCGCTGTCGTCAAAACCATGTAGAGCACCAAGCAGATAGCGCATTGTGTTGCGGAGCTTACGATAGCTATCCACATTCGCTGCGATAATGTCTTTTCCAAATGCTGGATCATCTGTGTAATCAGTTGACCCAACCCAGATACGCATGATTTCAGCACCAAACTGCTTACACACTTCATCTGGTTCAATACCATTGCCCAAAGATTTGGACATTTTACGACCATCTTGAGCCACAACAAAACCATGCGTCAGCACGCCTTCATATGGGGCGCGGCCACGTGTGGCGCAGCTTTCAAGCAAGCTGGACTGGAACCAACCACGGTGCTGATCTGACCCTTCAAGATACAAGTCAGCGGGCCATTTCAAACCGCGTTTTTCGAGTGTAAATGCGTGTGTTGTTCCAGAGTCAAACCACACATCGAGAATGTCCGTGACTTTTTCAAAATCTTCAGCGTTGTATTGATCGCCCAAGAAGATGTCTGAAGATGTCACAAACCACGCATCAGCACCGCCCTGCTCAACGGCTGCAACAATGCGATCATTCACATCGCTATCATTGAGTATATCACCGGTTTGCTTGTTGACGAATAAAGTCAGCGGCACACCCCATGCGCGCTGGCGAGAGATAAGCCAATCAGGACGCCCCTCAACCATGGAGCTTAGGCGTGCACGACCTCGCTCGGGAGTGAATTTCGTTTCAGCTATCGCTGCCATTGCTTTTTCACGCAATGTTTTGCCGCTTTCATCCGCTACATCCATAGAGATGAACCATTGCGGCGTTGCACGGCGGATAACAGGCGCTTTTGAGCGCCAAGAGTGTGCATCGCGCAGTGTGGTCATGCCGCGCGCGAGCAAATTACCAGCGCCCATCACTGCATCCATGACAGCTTTATTGGCTTTCCCATCTTGGCCGCGCTTTTTGCCATCAATGCGGATAACATCTAAGCCTTCAAAACCCGGACATTCTTTTGTGTAACATCCCAAATCATCGAGTGTTTCAGGGATATCTGCTGTAGAACGTCCTGATGAGAGCCAGACATTATAGTCATCCTCACCATGGCTTGGCGCTGTGTGCACAAAACCTGTACCCGCATCATCGGTGACGTGATCACCTGAGAGCATTGGCACATCAAATTGATAACCGCCAAGGTCTGCGTCACGCAATGGGTGCGCGAGCGTCAATTTAGATAGAGTATCAGTAGAAACACTACCAACTTTTTTCCATTTAGCAGCCTTGGCTGCACCCATGACCGTTTCAACACGTGCATCTGCAACGACAAGCCTGTCACCGGGCTTAATCCAAGGCTCAAACGGCAAGTCAGCCTCAAGCTCAGTACATTCATACAGGCTGTATGCAATGCTGGGACTATAAGAGACAGCGCGGTTAGCCGGTATTGTCCAAGGTGTTGTCGTCCAGATGACTATTGCAGCACCGCTTGCCAATCCTTTTAGAACTTCATCATGCTCTTCAAGGCCACCGCGCACGAGCGTTGGGCCAATGCTGGCGATTGGAAACTTCACCCAGATCACATTGGCTTTGCGGTCTTCATATTCAACTTCAGCTTCCGCAAGGGCTGTTTGCTCCACTGGAGACCACATGACAGGCTTTGAGCCGCGACGCATTTGGCCCGACATTCCCACTTTCAGGAATTCTTCCACGATTGTCGCCTCAGAAGCATAATCCATCGTTAGATATGGATCGTCCCAATTTCCAACCACACCAAGACGTTTAAATTCTTCGCGTTGGATACCGACCCATTCGGTGGCGTATTCACGGCAAGCTTTACGAAATTCTGACGGATCGACATCGCGCTTGGCTTTGCCCTTTTGGCGAAATTGTTCTTCAACTTTCCATTCGATCGGAAGACCGTGACAATCCCAGCCCGGGATATAGTCGGCATCAAAACCAGACATTTGTTTTGTACGCACAACAAGGTCTTTCAAGATCTTGTTCATGGCATGACCAATGTGAAGATGACCATTAGCATATGGAGGGCCATCATGGATCATAAATTCAGGACGCCCTTTTGCATCTTCACGCAAAGCTTCGTAGAGGTTTTCCTCATCCCATTTTTCAAGCCAAACCGGCTCAACCTTTGGCAGACCCGCGCGCATTGGGAAATCTGTCGTCGGCAAGAAGAGCGTTTCGCGATAATCGCGGCCTTCAGGAGTATTCGTGTCGTTGGACATATTTTTTATCTTTTGATGATTTTTTGCAGAAACTGGTTAGCGAGATAACCCGGAACCGCCGAGTCGCAATTTGAGTTGCGCCTTCTAGCGGACCGGGCCAGTAATTCGCCCGAGAATTGCGCCGCCTATTTGGGCACGTATATATATGCGTATGATATTCTGCATTTTCATGGCTCAGTCCATATCAGGCTAAAAGCCTAGTGAAAAGAGACAGGAAAAAGTTTCACACGATTTCCGCCTCCTGTTTCACCAAACCTAATCAAACGACTGGCTGGCTTACCCCTGCCAACACTTGTTTTGCATTTTCAGTGTCTTTTTGTATTTGGGCGATTAAAGGCTCTAACCCGTCATACTTTTCTTCTGGACGTAGAAATTTTACAAAAGCCACTTCTAATTCTTTGTCGTATAGATCACCCTCAAAATCAAAAAGGTACACCTCTAATAGAGGATCACGGTCACCTGTTGTGGGGGTTCTGCCAAAATTGGCTACGCCCTGACGCCAATTTTTCTCACCCTCAATTCTCGTCCAAACTGCATAAATACCGAATTTGGGCTGCTGATAATCAGAAAGCTTCATGTTTGCTGTCGGAAAACCAATAGTGCGACCACGTTTTTCACCATGCTCTACTTTAGCTTCGGTGACCCAATAGTCTTTCATCATCAATTTCGCGGATTCCATATCTCCATCAGAAATAAGTTCGCGAATTTGAGTTGAAGAAATCTTCAGCGCCTCACCATGTGCACCAATTTCCATATTATTTGGCGTAATTTTATCTGTTACCAAGACATCAAAACCCATTTCATCACCAAATTTCTTGAGGGTGGTGACATTTCCCATACGTTTTTTGCCATAACAAAAATCATAGCCAACCGAGACGGCTGAAACACCTAACCCATCGCTCAAAACATCTTTTGCAAACTCAAAATCTGTGCGCCCAGCCATTTCTGCGTCGAAAGGTAGCGCAAAAGCGACGTCCAAACCGCCTTGTTTTAGCACTTTGACACGCCGTTTGAGACTCATGATTCGTTTTGATGGTGAATCTGGATTAAAAAAAATAAATGGTGTCGGATCAAACATTAACACACCAAGGGGTATATTTCTTTCCGTACACAGATCACGCAGTGTCGAAATTACACCCCGATGCCCCAAATGCAGGCCATCAAAATTACCAATTGCAACACCTGCTCCCCGAACAGATTCAGGTGCATTTTCAAATGTGTGAAACAGCTTCATTTAGATGGCCAATCCTCGACAGAAAAATTCTTGGCGAATTTTATTTTTTTGCAGAACTCGGGACCATGACTTTTGCTTCGCCCTGAATAACGATTTTATCATCCACTGAACATTTCACAGCCAATGTGACACGGTTCAGCCTGTCTTGTTTTTCAGAAACTTCAGCTCTTACCAATACCTTAGAGCCAATTTTCACTGGACGTTTGAAACGCATATTCATTTCTGTAAAGATCGCGCCAGGGCCTGGCAAATCATTTCCGAGGATTGCAGAAATGAATGATGCCGTCAGTGCACCATGCGCAATACGTGTTCCAAAAACTGTCGTTTTTGCATATTCCTCATCCACATGGAGTGGATTAAAATCACCAGATACACGCGCAAAATCCATCACATCTTGTTCTGTTACAAGGTGCTCGTTTTCGTGGCTCATGCCAATTTCTAGTTCTTCGTACGTCTTGCCTGGTTTCATTCTCATTACTCCAAATCACACCGTCAACGCGTCGTGCAATACGTTAACGTTAATACGTGAAATCTCTATTTCCCTTCACGGTTTATTTGCCTTGTTTGGTTATGACTAGTCCAAACAGACAAACTTTAGCCGCCCTAAGGAGATTTCCCATGGCTGTCGATATGTCGATGCCCGTTCTAGTCGTGGACGACTACAAAACGATGATTCGCATCATCACTAACCTTCTCAAGCAACTTGGCTTCGAGAATATCGAAGACGCTGCAGATGGCAAAGAAGCTTTCGCCAAGATGCAAGGCAATAATTATGGTCTTGTCATTTCAGACTGGAACATGGAACCGATGACCGGCTATGAGCTGCTACGCGAAGTTCGTGCAGACGACAAGCTAAAAGCGACACCATTTATCATGGTAACTGCCGAATCTAAGACGGAAAACGTGATTGCCGCTAAAAAAGCTGGTGTGAACAACTATATTGTAAAACCGTTCAACGCTGCGACACTTAAAGGCAAAATTACTGCCGTACTTGGTGAATTTTAATTTCCCTAGCTGGGCCACATCCGATCTGGGAGGATTAAATGACAGCCGCACCAAACGAAGTAGCCGACAGAGTCAGGGGAGCGATCAGCTCCCTGAAGAAAAGTAATGTACGCGATCGTCCATTGGTAGAAGTTCTTGAACTGTCTCACCAATTGGCCGACGCAATGAAATTTTTCTTTGGATCGCTAGATCAAACGATTCATGGTGAATTTAAATATATTGCTGACTTCATTCACAAGGCAAAAGATGAAATCTCTGATCTATGCCCGAATGAAATCAGTGGTGAACGCATCCCTGGTGCCTCATTGGAACTTGACGCAGTTGTCAGGGACACTGAAGCAGCAACCGAAACGATTATGACTGAAGCTGAAACACTAATGTGTGCAGATATCAGCGATCCAGCCGCATACAAAGAGCAAGTTGATGCTGCAATGATGCGCATGATCGAAGCATGTTCATTCCAAGACCTGACAGGTCAACGCGTCAACAAAGTTGTGACAACGCTGCGCCACATTGAAGAACGCGTTACCGCATTCTCAACAGCGCTTGGTGTGACCGATTCTGCGCGTGAAGAAACAAAAGAAGAAATTCGTGATCGTGAACAACTTCTCAATGGCCCTGCTATTGATGGACCAGAAGTCGCACAAGATGACATTGATGCGATGTTTGCAGAAGCACCTGATGCAAGTCAGGACGATATAGACGCCCTCTTTGACTAAGAATATTTAGTCAAAGCTGATTTTCCAATTCACACCTATGGCGGCGGTGAGCCGATAGGGTTTTGGAGGATTCCCCAAATGACCAGACCTCACCAAACGAGTGCAGGCGCGGCATAGGCAGCGTCTGCATCGTCGTTTTCCAGCAATTGAGCAGCATCTTCTAAAAAGCTCTCGCTCTCATCCATGATATCTCCGTGGATACCGCCGCCAATAAACAAGCAATCAAGCCCCTCACGCACTGCACCGCGCGCATCTGTAGCAGGGCCATCACCAATTGCGAGAATGGTGTCAGCAGACGGTCTGTAGCCAAGCAATTCTTCTAGCTTCTTATAAGCGAGATTATATATCGGAGCACCTGGCTTACCAGGACGTATCACACGGCCACCGACTTCCTCATAGATTTTAGCCAATGCACCCGCTGACGGGATTAATTCATCGCCATAGCGAAAAACCAGATCAGGATTGGCGCACAACATTTCGATTTCGCGTGCGGCCAGTTTGGTCAATTCATCGCGGTAATTTTCTGGCAAATCCTTGGGAATTTCACGCAGCCCCGTACAAGAAACAAAAGCAGCTTCCTCTATCTTGGTTGTGTATTCCATTGCTAGGCCTTGATAGAGCGGGTCATCATAGTCGGGACCGATACAATATGCAGGACCGGGCATACGTTTTTCCAGTTCGGCACGCGTTGCATCCCCTGACGTGATGACTGCGTCATAACAATCTGGTTCAACCCCCAAACGTTCAAGGCTCATCAATACACGCTCAGCAGGCACAGGCGCATTCGTAATTAAAACGACAGGTCCACGTATGTCACGATAGCGCCGAAGCGCCTCTACAGCATCAGGAAACACTTCCCGTCCATTGTGGATGACGCCCCAGACATCACATAATATGGCCTCATACTCATCTGCGATCTGATTTAAATGGATGAGACGCGGAAGTGTAGACATATCAGGATGCTCTTCAAATTTGGGATCAGACTATAAAATACTGGCACAGCAAGCTGCTATGTCGGATCAAAACCCGTTTATAAAATCAGATATAGTGCGATAATGTAGTTTGGCCTTTTGGTCCAGATATAGAGACCCGAACCCTCAAAACTCAAACAATTATGCGTTGATATTATTAGCAGCGTTTACGCGACGAATAAACTCTGGAGGCGGTGCTGTTTCTTCCAATAAAGATCCTTTAATTGGACGCGGCGCTCCAAACACATGGCCCTGCCCAAACGGGATTTCAAAATCGAGAAGTTCAATCACAGATTTCTCATCTTCAACTTTCTCGGCAACCAAATCCACACCATACCGCATAAAGACAGCAGATACGTCCTCAGGCGCAATTGAACGCACAATCCCAGATACGGGGCGTTGTCCACCCGGCACAAGTTCAGATAACAGGCGATCACCCGTCACTTTAACAAAGCGCACACCAGAAGATTGGAGTTCGGGCAGATCAAAATCCAGCCCCTCACCTTTATCTAGTGAGAAACGAAACCCTAATTCGGCCAAACGTCCCATATTGCGTGCAGCTATATTGGAACGATTATTGAAATTGCGGACGCCAATTTCAAAGATCATCGCACCCGCGAGATCTTGATTTTCACGCATAAATTCCAAAAATTGTGGGAAGTAGGTTTCATCTTCCAGAGATGACATCGCCACATTACAAAACACACCAACACGTCGGTCACGCTCTGAGAGACGGCGCACAATCTGCACACAACGAAATAAAAGCATGTTGTCGACAACGCCAAGCAAGCCCGCGCTTTCAGCCTCTGCCAAAAATTCACCCGGCATGATGACTTCACCATCAGCACGACGAAGGCGCGTAAATCCTTCATAAAAACGTACGCGTCTTTGCGGCAGCGTCACAATCGGTTGCAAATGTAAGTCTACACGGTTTTGACGCAGCGCATCTCTGACAGCTTCAAGAGCAGAAGAACCAGCAACGCTCGCTTGCGTTCCATTTTCCCGTACGCTGCTTAAGCGTGTCTCAAAACTGTCTGACATACGCGAAATCATGGTCTCAAGGCCACGCATTTCAGTGACAAGCGATTCGCGTCTATCTGCGATCTCACGTTCAAATTCATCACGTAATTCATCAGCACGGCGCTCTGTCTCATCAACCCGTTGTACGAGTTTTTTAAGTTCGTTTCTCAGTGATTGAAATTTGTCGTCGCCTTCTTTAGCAGCACCACTGCGAGAAAGAATCACATGAAATTGAGTCACCGCTAACCCAATAGCCGCCGCAATCAGTCCAGCTATAGTGAGATCAACCCCTAAATAACGATGCAGGGCTGCGCCCCCTACAATGCAGGCGGTTATATAGGTCAATGCAAGCATGACATGCGCAAATATCGGCATGAGTGCGTCCTGATTCTTTATTTGACGGCGTTAACGAAAATCAACATGAAGCTGATGCGTTTACAATCCGCTAACTGTACAACATTGAGACTATTCACCCAAAAATGAAAAGCCCTTTGTCTATTGAAGACAAGACTTTGGCACATTTTGATAGCCCCTAGCTACATAAGGTTAGCACTCAGACACATGAATGTGCTTTGAACGCAACACTATGAAAGCGAAATAGCATTGAAGCCGCTCTAGGGCTAGACTCTCAATTGTGACCTAAGCTTAACTCTCCAAAGCTGTTTGCAGGGGTGCATGACAGCGAACCTTGTAGGCTTGATAGAGAATATCGCCTGCAAGCTTTTGCGGGGGCAAAAGGGGAGCGCGGGGACTGTCGGTGGGGATCGACATGTCCCCGCCGCACTTTTCACGTAACAATTGTCCAAACTTCAAACCATAATCATCATGGCGATCTAAGAATGTGACCCAAAGTATTTTGTGGATAATTCAGTTTGCGACAGATCTAGAATCCCAGATTTGTCCCAGAAACATATCAATATTGCTGTTTTTCGTTTCTGACTGAAATTCAGATTTCCAAATCTTCTGCTCAGCTATTGAGTTCGGCGCTGGATATAATGGCGAAGCCACAACCCCACTCACCTGCGTCGCTCCAGCAAGATTACCAAGTCCACTTGGTGTTAGGCAATGTTCGACAGGGGCCGTTGCGAACCGGCTCTCACGACTAAGGCCAGCCTTTTTCGCCTGTTCGCGGATGATTTCAAGCTGGGCTTTGGATGCAACTGGCAAAACCAACATTGGCTGTTCAGCTCCCCCTTCTTTGGCTGTATTCACATCAACCAATCGCGCACCACATCCACCAATGATGAGAGATTTCTCTTCATAATCGAAGCGATATAAAACTTCAGCTCCCATTAATGTAGATTGCACCGGATAGGCATTTATCTGAAGCACGCCAGAATCGAAAATATTATGATTTTCAGGGTTAACATCCACAATAATAGCTTCAGCCTGTGCGACATCAAATGGTAAAATGCCCTGCCCATAGCGAACAGATCTATCAACGTCAGACGTTTCTAGCATAGCGTTCAGCCCTTCAATGACACGCTCTACGCCCGAAGGGCCATATACTTTCAGCATGCTTTTGCGGCCAGCTTCCAAAGATCTATCGCGTATGCCAATCAGCCCCTCGATTTGAGAAGAGCTCAAATCCGTTAGGATGACACCGTCCAGATTTTCCGTGAGTAGGCCTTTTTGCAACAATCCATCGGCAGCGCCACTAGAGGCACCAACAATAAATTCACGCCCACCAGCCTGCACCAGCAAACATGCACCTTGAGCACATGGCGTAACAACAATTTCGTCCAATGGTGGTGCTTCTTTTTTTGCATTTGCAAAATGACTTGCCTGCGCTTGCTCAAATTTAGACAAGCGAATGCCAGCTTGTCCGACAAGCAAATACCCCAAAGCCAAGAAAACCACGGCTATCAATGCGCTTATTATAACAAATCGACCCACAAATTGACTCACAGTCTAATCCTTCGCCAATGCCTGTTAAGCATGTTTTCAAGATGAGATAACACACTCTCCAGATTCGGGCATTATTTCTGCTGACATTGACCCAATTTGATCTATTTCAACACGAACTCTATCCCCAACTTTTAAGTATTTTGGCGGTTTAAAGCCCTGCCCGACACCGGCTGGCGTTCCTGTAAATATCAAATCACCCGGCTCTAGTGTCATAGCTGCACTCAGATGGGCAATTTGTTCAGATATTGAAAACATCATGTCTGCAACTTTGCCATCTTGGCGTTTTTCATCGTTAACATAACAGCGGATACGCAGCGCATCCACATCTTCAATCTCATCTGGTGTGACAACAAACGGCCCTATTGGCGCGTGCGTATCAAAACCTTTTCCCATTGTGAAATTGGATACTGCTTTTTGCCAATCTCTGATCGTGTAATCACATCCACACATATAACCACCGATAATTTCATGCGCGCGCTCGGCTGGAACATGTCTGCCATATTTTCCAATCACGACAACAAGTTCGGCTTCATAATCTAACTGATCAGACACCACCGGCATCATCACAGGAGCAAAAGGATCATTGATTGACGTGACCTGTTTACAGAACCAATTTTGCACGGGACTAACTTTACCATTCATTTCAGCCGCATGAGCTGCATAATTTTTGGCAATAGCAATAACTTTAGATGGTCTAGGCACTGGCGAATGCAACCTAACCGTGCTCAACTCATATTCAGGTGCATCATTTAAGGCACGCTCTAAAATTGTCCGCGTCTCTTCCCAGTTTCTGATGTTATCAACAATTGACGTAGACAAAAAAGGAGCGTTTTGTCTGATGTCTAAAACCATATTTTTAACCACAACACCTAATCGAGGCGCGTGTGTCGTGGACGAAGGAATGGAAAACAGAGCCAGCTTCATTGGGAGCCCTCTTATAGAAGTTTTTAGTTGTTAAGATAAACCTCCCAGATGAGGTCTATCTGCTGAGTTTGAGTCGCGTGCGTTACGAGGTGAATATATGTCTCTTGGATTTAAAGCACAGGAAATAACTGTGCGGGAGTTATTTTCTGAAACAGACAGCCTTTTAATGCCGCCTTATCAGCGCGGATATTCTTGGACTGAAAAAGAAGCATTAGAACTTGTCGCCGACCTTCAGGACGCAATGGAAAGAGGTCGCCCTTATTTTTTAGGTGCGATTGTTGTTGTTCAAAACTCTCCCAAAGATCCTGTTGAAGTTGTTGATGGTCAGCAAAGGCTTGCGACATTGTCCATTCTTTTTGCGATCTTGCGTGATCTTTCTCCCATAAGAGACGAAGCAAACCGCCTGCACGATATGCTAGAAGCCAAAGGCTCGCTAATGCGGCCTTCCTATTGGAGGCTGACCTTAAATAATGTCGACACTCCAATCTTTAGAGAAGTTATCCAAAAACGCGGTGCGACTCCTGAAGCTGAACAATATATTACATCCAGCGCGACACCTCAGCACATTCTGAGCAATACCCAAGCCATGCGGGAAATGCTGACAGAAATGTCAGATAAAGAGCGCTCAAATCTTTCAAATTACATTCTACGCAGATGTGGTCTTGTGCGTGTAAAAGTGGAAGACCGCGACATGGGATACACGGTGTTTCGTGTTTTAAACACACGCGGTAAACAGCCAAGCGCAAACGATATCCTCAAATCAGAGCTTTTTGAACTCGCTGGATTTTCACTTGATGAAGCTGCCACGCATTCAATCGCATGGAATAAATTTGGTCGCCGGCTGAATGCGACTGGTTTTGACGAATTGCTCAAATTCGTATGGACACTACACGGCAAGCCTGGTGATGATATCCTGTCAGGATATCGCGACCACATCGTGCCGGAAATGTCGGCCCGCGTATTCCTCGAAGATATGCTCCCCCGCTATGTTGATGCTTTTGAGTTGATATTGGGGCTAAGACAACCCGGTCAGGGATTTCCGCAGCAAGCTTGGAATCACATGTTGCATCTACGCAGTTTGGAGCATTCCAGCTGGCGCATACCTGTGCTCAGATACATGATTTCCGGTGATCTTTCTCCAGACGTTTTGACCAAATTTTTCAGAGAAATGGAACGTGTTGCATTTGCTATGCAGCTGACACGTCCTGACGGAAACTTCCGTTTACGTCGATATAATCGCATATCAAACGCAATTGAAAATGGCGATGATCTATTTGCGGAAGACTCCGACCTTATTTTAAAACCTGAAGAGAAGAAAATGCTCAGCGAGCGCCTTGAAGGCCGTTTCGCAACTTACCGACAGCGACGCTCTTTAAGCTTGCGGATCAATTCGATAATCAATGACGGCGTGGCCACACCGCCAGACTGGGACGCAACGTTAGAACACATATTGCCGCGTAATATGCCTGCCAAATCAAATTGGACAAAGATGTGGCCTTCAACAAACCAACATCGTGAATTGGTGGATAGTATCGGTAATTTCACCCTACTCAACAATGCTGAAAACCAAGAGGCTGACCGCCAAGATTTTGAAGCGAAGAAAAAGCTCTTCTTCAAAAATGGTGATCCCAGTTTTGCTTTGAGCCGCGACATTCAAAACATTGATGAGTGGACGCCGACAACAGTAAGAGAACGCGGCCGCAGACTCGCCGACCTGCTTCGCGCAGAGTGGGAGCTGTAGAGAAATGCATAAAGTGGATGATCCAACGCAAGGGCCAGAAGAAGAAACAAGTTTTGATGTTTTCCGCCAAATAGATATCCGCGTCGGCACGGTTATAGAAGCAGCTCCATTAGAAGGCGCGCGTAAACCTGCTTACAAACTCATCATTGATTTTGGTGAAGGTGTTGGCGTCAAGAAAACGTCAGCCCAGATTACGCATAATTACACACCGGAAGACCTTATTGGTCGTCAAGTTATGGCTGTCGTGAACTTTCCGCCTCGTCAGATTGGAAAATTTATGTCTGAAGTGCTGACATTAGGTTTTCCTGATAAGGAAGGCGAGATTGTCCTTGGACACCCCGCCACCTCAGTGCCCAATGGTGCTAGATTGGTGTAGCGCCGATAGGTGCCCAAGCCGCATCATTTTACAAACTGAACTTTCATAGTGCGGTAAGTTGCGGCCCGCCAGAGCCATTCCATCGGGCCATAGTAAAAATGCCGAAACCAAATATGTGCTGCCACGATCTGAAGTGCGAAAAAGACTATCGCCAACGACACAGCAACAGGCTGAGACATAGTGGCATGCAGATTTAGACCGAAACTGTAAAACACTGGTACGAATATCAATGACTGCAACAAATAGAGTGTTAGAGTCATGCGGCCTACAGGGGCAAGAAGATTCAGATATCGTTGTGCAACTCCGTGATAGAGCGTGATAAAACTTAGAACCCAAAATGACATCAGACTAACATTGAACCAACCTGAAAGTATGGAATTCCACAATGTGCGGGGCATAATCATTTCAGAAGTAGCTGGCACAAAATTGACCAATGCACCATCCGTCATATTCAATCCAAAATACAAGATCAAACACGCAAAAGCAGAGACTAACACACCTATCTGACGTAATTTCCGGTATTTTTCTGGTTCGCTGAAAAAGCCAATTTTACCGAGCACAAGACCAATAACAGACAATCCCGCTATTTGACTCATACGCCCAGATTCAAACATAAACAGCCATTTAAAACTTCGACCTTCTGTCCAATTTGCTTGGACAGTGGCCAATAGCGTACCATTATTTGTGTACACGTCCGGCATGCTACCTGACCAATATCCAAAGGGCTGATTTGCCCATGTCTGCCCCTGAAGACCACTAAACATCTGGATGAACATATAAGGCTGCAGCAACATGAATACACCAATGGCAAGCAGAAGCGGCACGGATTTCACAAAATAAAACGGGATAACAAATAGTCCCATTAGAGCCAACACCTCCAGAATATCACCGCGATAAATCAGGCAATGGCACATGCCGATAAGACCAAGTACAATCAGCCTCCAAATGAATCTGATTGTAAAATTCTGCCCTTTCTTAGCTGCCCTATCCATAATGATAAAAAAGCTAACCCCGAAGGTTAGTGCCAACATAGCAAAAGCTTTTCCACCAAACAGGGTAAAAATCAGCTCATGCCAAAAGAGTTCATTGGGATCACTGGAGGGATGCGCCCACCACAACTCAAACAATTCCGGCATGTGGACGATGAATATTCCAAACAAAGCAAATCCGCGCAATGCATCCAAATTTTCCATCCGCTTTGAATATGAGATTGTTGTTTCACTCATCAGCCCTATCGCCCCCTTCGGTTCATTGTTCTTTATTTTATTTGTTCATATCGCATATCAATGACAACGTTATCAAATATTTTAGAAAAATACAATTCATCCTGATTCCAACTTAAGGGTCTGAACAAAGCTCTTTTCATTTTTAAAAATTGGTATTACCAATTATTTAGATACTATCTTACAAATTATACCAACCTACAGGACAAAAAATGGCACACTGGCGTTTGGCAATCACTTCACAAATTCTTGGTCTTTGCTTGTTTGTCGGCAATGCATCTGCTGAACTTCCCCAACTTGTCAGCCATAACGGTGTTGAACAATTGCATGTAGAAGGTGCCCCTTTTTTAATATTAGGGGGAGAATTGGGCAATTCATCTGCATCCAATCGCGAACAACTCCAGCCCCATTGGGAGACTTTTCAAACGCTTGGAATAAACACAATCTTAGCCCCGATTAACTGGGAAATGATTGAACCTAATGAGGGAAATTTCGATTTTTCAAGCCTAGACTGGCTCATTGAAGATGCGCGAGAGCATGACATAAAACTGGTCATTTTATGGTTTGGTAGCTGGAAAAATTCAATGTCCAGTTATGTCCCAGCATGGGTAAAACGTGACTGGAAACGCTTTCCCCGCGTACAAACAGCCGACGGGAACACCACTGAAATTCTTTCCGCGTTTAGTGACACCAACGTTAACACTGATGCGAATGCATATGCAGCGATGATGAAGCATTTAAAAATGGTCGATGCTGAACAAAACACCGTCATTATGGTTCAAGTGGAAAATGAAATTGGCATGCTTCCCGATGCACGCGAGCATGGCCCCATTGCTGAGAAAACATGGGCAGGCAATGTTCCCCAACAACTAATCGAACACCTCATTGCCAACGAAGATGCACTCACACCTGAAGTTCGTAAGATATGGACAACGCATGGTAAAAAAACAGCCGGCAGTTGGGCTGATGTCTTTGGAAAAACACCAGCAGCAGAGGAAATTTTTACTGCGTGGCATTATGCGATATACGCTGACAAAGTCGCAAAAGCGGGAAAGTCAGAATATAATCTGCCAATGTATGTTAACGCTGCGTTGGATCGCCCTAATGTTCTTCCGGGGAAATACCCATCCGGCGGCCCTCTTCCTCATCTTTTGGACATATGGAAAGCGGGCGCACCGAATATAGATTTTCTAGCACCCGACATTTATTACCCCAATTATGTAGAACGCGTGTCTGAATACGTTCGCCCCGGCAATGCGCTTTTCATTCCTGAAGCCAATCGCGCGGGACGTATAGAATCTGGACCTGATTTATTATATTCAATCGGTGAATTGGACGCGATAGGCTATAGTCCTTTCGCAATCGACTCTATAGAAGACGCAAAAAATGAGCCGCTAGGACAAGCATACAAAATGCTGTCAGATCTTGCACCTCACATATTGGAATTGCAAGGAACAGATCACCTTCGCGCTTTTCGCCCAACATCAAATTATGAAGGGGAATTAGACCTATCTGACCGCACAGCCATATTCGGCAATTATGAGTTTACGATATCATTTGGTTCACCTTGGAGAGACAAATCTGAACAGTCACCCTCAGCGTATGGCGCAATGATCATTCAAACGAACGACGAAGAATTCTATATTGCAGGCCGAGGCGTTACGGTGAAATTTAAATCACTCAACACAGATGGCAGTGTTGCCGGCATAGAAAGCGCAATTAATGGGGAATTTATCGAAGGTGAATGGAAAGCCGGTCGATGGTTTAATGGCGACCAAACCCATCAGGGACGCCACATTCTTCTGGATACGGAAAAATACTCCATTCAGAAAGTCAAACTATACACTTACCAATAAAAATAAGGCCAGCCCATGAAAATGCGCTGGCCTTATCCTCTATATCAGATTGCAGGCATTAACCGCCAAATTTCACCCTCACCCCGCCATTGAGAATAAAACCGTCATTTCGTGACCAAATATCAGTTGTCCACTGACCATCAGCAGCGCGATTTGGCAGCACTAATGGGTGCTCATCGGTCTGCTTCACATCTAGAAGATTTTCAGCATTGATAAACCAACTCACATTCCCGAATATCACTTCGGCCAACAAGCCTAAATGCACATAAGGTTTGCTTTCAGATAGATAGGGATTGCCTTCTAATTTTTGCTTGCCTGTATAATAGGCCTCAAAACCAATACGTCCGCGATCATGTTGCTCCCACATTGCGACAAAACCTGCCGAATGCTTAGGCGTCAGCTCTATTTCCTTGCGTAGCCCCGACGAAACATCGGATTCGGTTGCATCCAAATAGAGATAACTCCCCGTCAGTTTGAAATCACCCAGATAATAGCGCAGCAAGAACTCAGACCCACGAATGCGAGATGTCCCGTCAGCATTAACCAGCCGCACGCGATCACTCATCCCAGAATTAGTAGAATCATAATCGACAAGCTGCACACTATTATCAACATCTGATGCAAATAGATTCACATTTGCTTCAACAGATCCAAGCTTATAACCGATGTCCAGCGATGCCGTCTGAGCTGTCTCTTCCTCCAATTCATTCAAACTATCAAGGCGAGAGAGACCTGCTGCTTCAATTGCTTCAACGAATGGCGTCGGGGCAAAGAAACCCTGCCCAACCGAACCACGAATTGTCCAATCACCAGGACGATAAAGCACAGAGACACGTGGGCTAAATTGCGTGCCATATTCACTATGCTCATCCACGCGGGCACTCGCAGATACAGATAGATTATCCAAGATATCTTGGTCTATTTGTGCAAAAAGACCAGGCACCTCATAAGAATAATCAAACGCATTAAAAGTATCAGAACTGAAAGTATCAGTTTGGTTTGCGACACCCGCTATCCATCCAGTCTTGCCGACTTTTCCAGATACAGACGCCTCAACCAAATAGCTTTCATGTTTATCATCTTCACGCAGGTCGCCAAACAGATGCTCATGATCTTGCACCATACCAGAAGCCCGCATATTCACGCTGATTGTCTCGTTGAGCGGAATTTCAGCGATTAGACCACTATCAACACGCGTGCTATTCTGGTTTTGCGCAAAAAAACTGCCATCTGGCATTGTGCGACCAGTTAGGTTTCCGCCTTGACGTTCTTCCTTCATAGCACCTGCTGTCAAATAGACATTGGCACCATTATCACCTTCCCAGAATAATCGTGGCCGCGCAGTCCAACGTTCATATCCTGAGAGATCAATCCAACCGTCAGAATCAAGATCTTGCTCATTTTGGCGGTGTGCACCTGCTGTGATTGAAGCACCAAACCCTTCCCCAAGCGGGGTCGAATAATAAGTTGTAAGATCTTGGCCGTCTTGGGTCGTCGCGTTGAAAAGCACCTCTCCTTCAGCAATTTCTATAGGGCGTCGCGAGACGAGATTGATAACCCCGCCAAGTGCAGATCCACCATATAGAGACGATGCTGACCCCTTGATCACCTCAACCTGTCGCAAATCAGTTGGAGGTATTTGCAACAAACCGATAGACGCAGCCTGCCCACCATAAAGCGGCAACCCATCTGCAAGAAGCTGAGTATAACGCCCTGCCATCCCCTGCATGCGTATGTTTGCAGCCCCCAGAGCCGGAGATGTAACTTGCACCCGAACACCACCTGTTTCAGCAACAATCATAGAAATATTGCCCGGACGCATTATGGCTTTTTCTTCGATTTCCTCGCGGTTGATAACTTCAACGCGCATAGGCTCATCTTGAACGCGACGTCCTAGCCTTGTCGCTTCGACAATAATCGTTTCTTGCTTGCCGTCATCATGACCATGACCATCATCGTCATGATGCGTTTCGCTCACATTATCTAGATTGTTCTCTGTCGTTAAATTTTCTGGCTCAGTTTGAACTGCATTTATATCCGCAGCATAACTTATTCCGGTGCCCATGCAGCCGAAAGTCAGGACACCCAGTGCCCCTATTGATTTTTTTAACATAATTTTCTCTTAGAAATAACAATTGAAAAGAGCATAAATTGCTCAATACGCTGTCAATTTCTAAGCGCGTGGCGGCCTAAATTGATGACTGGGATACCCAGACATTTCAGCCCAATCTAAATCAATCACATGCGCACGCTCAAAAGCAAAAACGTCATTTAATTTCATCAATGACGTTGCATATCCATGCATGTGGCACATGCCACATGAATGCACATGATGCTGGGAATTTGTTTGATGCTGAAGATCTGATTCAAGCTCTACAGTCACTAACTCAGCGTGCTCTGATACAGTCTCACCTGAATGCTGATGCTTCTCGATAAAAGTAGGCGCAGCGAAAAACGATGTTATCAACATGAATAACACTAAAAATCGATAGCCTAGAATTGGAAGCACTTTTTTCATAATCAAAGCACTACCGTCAAATTCTACTATATGAAAGCGTATTTTTTGTCACACATTACACAGCAAACGCGTGTTGAACTCTTCAATGCAATATTTCACGCCTGACATGAGATTTGAACCTGACTCCGCCTCAGTGCGAAAGGATGCAATTCTTGCTTTTGATTTTTCGATATAATCATTGCGCACATTCTCATCATTCATAACTAAAATAGCTAAAGCCTGAAGCTCTTCTAGGGTTTTAACTGCCGCACCTTCTCGAATAGTCATTTGCACATCGCAATCATCCAAGGTTAGAATTGGTAACCCCTCCAACATCGCCCAATATGCAGAATTGCCTCCGCCCTGCCGAGGTGGATTTAAGAAAGCATCACAATTTGACATAGCCGACCGCAAATCATCAATAAAACGAACCCATCGTATTCGCTCCTGATACAGTGCAAACTCAAGCTTCAATGATTGAGATACTGGACCAACAATCACCAAATATGCATTGGGAGACGCTTCAAGTATAGCAAAGAGCAGCTTTCTAAATTCTAGAGTTATTTCTTGCTCAATGCGCCCACCAACAAGCACAAATGCAAAAGCATCCTCTGGTAATTTCAAATCATCACGAGATAGGCTAGCTTGGTTTTCACCTTCAGTGAGTAAATCAAAGTCTTGTTTAAGCATTTTGGGCGGTTCGTGTTTCAACCGCTTCCAATCTATCTGCTGCATTGGCTCTATTTCAGAGCGATAATAATGCGTATGAGCGAGCGACGCGGAAAGCGTCTGCGATATTGGCCAACACATTGTTGGCAAAAACTTAGCACACACATCGCCTAGAATAATATTGTCACCAACCAGCAAGACTGCATCCGGTGCATACTCCTCTATGTAAGCAATATTATCTTGTATCGATTGTTTCGAAATGCCTTGTTTGGGGTGACTATGAATTGATATTTGATCGCCTTTAAAATCATAGTTTTCGTCACCGATTACGGTCGATTGAACAGCCCACATACTCTCATGAAATGTCGATGCTGGTTTCTCGGGATATTCATTCGTAATGAATAATTTTATGTCTTCAAAACCACCTATTCGAGCAATACGCGCAAATTCCAGCATACACATTGTTATAGAATATGGTGGACGTAAAAATTGCTGTCCTATTATTAGCAGGCGTTTGGGCGTCGTATTGGCTTTATTCTCCTCAGGTATGTTCAATTCATGCCCGAGGTAATCTATGAATCGAAAATACTTCAGCGCCAATTTTTTGTAGAGTATTTTATCGTGCTCTTTTACTGAGAGCGATGCACCACGCGTATGAACCAATCGCTTTATGGTCCAAAGCAATGAGTGAAAAAATTCTATATCTTCATGAAATAAGTGCATGATATCAATGCACGCAATAAGGTATTCTATCTGCCCGCCATTAGCATAACGATTAGATAAATAGGAAATGGCTTGTTTGGGGTTTCGCTTTTTCAACGCATCTTGCGCCAGCTTATCTGGTTGTGACTTGCCCACCTTAGCCCCAATTCAAACGTCAATATCTACTTTAAACACGAAGTATAAATATAAATATTTACTTTAAAAATCAGAAAAAGACAGGTCAGTAATTAAAGGAGCACTCTATCACACAAAAAAATGGGCGTTGTGGTCGAACTTTAGACACACCCCGCCCATTCATATACTTTGACTAAAATTTAAGCTGCTCGTATTTTTTGAATAAAGCCTTGCATTTGAGTGCGCAGAAATTCACTTTGTTTAGAAAGTTCTGCAGCCGCAACTAATACTTGAGCAGCACCTTCCCCAGCTTCTTCTGCTGTTTTGGCAACATCCACAATGTTTACATTAACTTCGGCCGACCCGGCAGAGGCTTGCCCCACAGCATGCACAATTTCCTGTGTGGCTGTGCCTTGTTCTTCAACAGCTGAAGCAATTGCCCCAGCTGAATCATTCACCATCTTGACCGATTTACTAATTTCATCAATCGCAAGGACAGCTCTGTTAGTTGTCGATTGAATTTCCGAAATCTGCTTGTTGATATCACTTGTTGCCCGCGCTGTTTGTTCTGCAAGGCTTTTAACTTCTGAAGCAACAACAGCAAAACCTTTACCCGCATCTCCTGCACGTGCGGCCTCAATCGTCGCATTCAAAGCCAGAAGGTTTGTTTGCTCGGCAATACCTGAAATAATCTCCAAGATCGTACCGATATGGTTTGCAGACTCGCGTAGCTCACCAACAATCACACCTGTGGCTTCTGCTTCTTCAACAGCAGACTTTGTTTGCTCGGCAGATCTTTGAACTTGCTTGGATATTTCATTCACTGAAGCGCCAAGCTCTCTAGCGGATGCAGCCACAGTTGCAACATTCGATCCTGCCTCTTCTGAAGCTGACGCAACTGAAGTCGCACGTGAAGAAGACATCTCAGAAGCCGACCTCAATTGAGAGGCTGTCGCTTGCATTTCTGTTGAAGCAGAAGCTACTGTATCGACAACAGCTCCGACTGAACTCTCCATTTCATCTGCAAGCGCCAACATAATGCGGCGCTGCTGTTCTTCTTCTTCTTTTTTCGTCCGGCTAACTTGCTCTTCAAGCTTTTTAACAGCAATTGCGTTGTCCTTAAACACTTGGACAGCATTCGCCATTTGGCCAATTTCATCCTTACGTTTTGCGCCGTAAACCACAGCGGACAGATCACCCTTAGCCAAGCGATCCATCACGTTTGTGATAAGCATAGTCGGTCCAGAAATCATTCTGGAAATAAACCAAGCAGCCGCTACAGCAAACACAACACCGCCCAATGTGACCATCGCAGAAACCGCAATAGAGCGCTCAACTTTTGCTTCGGCAATAGGTCCAAGCTCATCCTGCAATTGTTTGTAATTGAGTTTCATGTCCTCAATTATTGCCGCAGCTTCAGGCCCTATTTTATCCAACCCATTTTGAATTAAATCATTACGTGCCTCAATAATTGTTGCTGATCGCTCAAATGCCTGCAAATAAATTGTGCTATCAGCTATAACTTGTTTGGTTAATTGACGGCGCGTCGAGTTTTCCAATTTAGACAGCAACGAATTTGTCGCCTTATTCATATCCGAAAATGACTTTTCCATATGTTCTAAAGATGACTTTTGGTTGTCCAGCAAAAATTTCTGAACATGTAAACGTCCCAATAAAAGATGTTTTTGAGCATACCCAGCATAATAGGCTGCTTCAATGTCATTAGCTGAATATGCAGATTGCATTACATCAGACAGCGCCTTCTCCATTGCTGGACCACGCACATCTAGTATGTTGTTTACAATATCATCGCGCTCGGCCTGCAATCTTGTAACTTCTTCGAAAGTGGACTGATAACTTTTGACGTCATTCTCAAAACCAGCAAGAAGCTTTAATTGATCGGGGTGCTTAATCAGCGTTTTTGTTTCATTCAATAATTTGATTGTCGCTGCAAGACGCTCCTTAACAGTATTAATCTCTTTTTGATTGGCACTTATAACAAAGTCTTTTACGCCCAACCGCGCAGAAAGCAGATTAGCTTGAACACGGCCAACCGCATTCGTATTGCGAGCATAGCTTCTATAGGTGGATAGATTTTCTTTTGAACTTAGCAAGCCCGCACCAGAAACAACGGATGTCAAAATTAGCAAGCAAACTAACACTGTAAATCCGACACTTATTTTAGTGCCGATTTTCAAATTTTCGAACCAAGACACGATCAATATTCCTTAGTATAAAAGTCGATTCCATATTGGCTCACTAAGACCGTTTTGACCTAACAAGATATTAACCATAAGGGTCACGGGCCAAATTCTGGGCCATTTCATTTACAAACCGGCGTTTTTTCTCAATACATTGGGCAATAAAGTCATATAATTGTGCATTAAGCGCTTTATCATGCAGCAAAACCATCACTCAGCTTACTGCCTCACATTTCATTATTTCAAAAAAATACGATGCCTCCTGTTGACGGTGGTCACTTGTGATCTTAGATGCCATACATCGTTAGCAGCCAAGGCAGGTGAGTGCTAAAACTCATTTGCCTCAGCGTTTGACGATTTTAGAATTTGCAACCTTAATTGAAAGAGGTCTCATTATGGCATTTCGTCCACTTCATGACCGCGTACTCGTTCGTCGCGTAGAAGAAGTCGCTAAAACTAAAGGCGGGATCATCATCCCTGATACTGCGAAAGAAAAGCCTCAAGAAGGCGAAATCGTAGCAGTTGGTAACGGTGCAATCGGTGACGACAATGAGCGTATTGCTCTTGAAGTTAAACCGGGTGACCGCGTTCTTTTCGCAAAATGGGGCGGTACAGAAGTGACTGTCGATGGCGAAGAGCTCATCATCATGAAAGAATCTGACATCATGGGTATCGTTGAGTAAGACGCGCAGCTCTTTAACTCAAAGAGCGCCCTACTCAATTTCCCTTTTCAGATTTTCAATTTTTCAAATTAAAGGAATACGAACATGGCTGCTAAGCTAGTACACTTCGGTTCAGAAGCTCGCAACGAAATGCTCGAAGGTGTCGACATTCTTGCAAACGCTGTAAAAGTAACACTTGGTCCTAAAGGCCGTAACGTTGTTATCGACAAATCTTTTGGCGCACCGCGCACAACAAAAGATGGTGTGACAGTTGCTAAAGAAATCGAACTAGAAAACAAGTTCCAAAACATGGGCGCCCAAATGGTGCGCGAAGTTGCTTCTAAAGCAAACGATGTTGCTGGTGACGGTACAACAACTGCAACAGTTCTTGCTCAAGCAATCGTTCGCGAAGGCATGAAGCGCGTTGCTGCTGGCATGAACCCAATGGACCTTAAGCGCGGTATCGATAAAGCCGTTGCTGAAGTTGTTGCAACTTTAGAATCAAACTCCAAAAAAGTAAAAACAAACGAAGAAATCGCTCAAGTTGGTGCGATCTCTGCGAATGGTGAGCGCGAAATCGGTGACATGATCGCTAAGGCGATGGAAAAAGTCGGTAATGAAGGCGTTATCACTGTTGAAGAAGCTAAGTCTTTGGAAACAGAACTTGATGTTGTTGAAGGTATGCAGTTTGACCGTGGTTACCTATCACCATATTTCATCACTGATGCTGAAAAAATGACTGTGGCTCTTGATGACCCATACATTCTTCTTCACGAGTCAAAACTAACATCACTACAGCCAATGCTTCCAATCCTTGAAGCTGTTGTTCAGTCTGGTAAGCCTCTTCTTATTATCGCTGAAGACATTGAAGGTGAAGCACTTGCAACTCTTGTTGTGAACAAACTTCGCGGTGGATTGAAAATCGCTGCTGTTAAAGCTCCTGGTTTCGGTGACCGTCGTAAAGCAATGCTTGAAGACATCTCTGTTCTAACTGGTGGTACAGTGATTTCTGAAGACCTTGGCATCAAACTAGAGAACGTATCTCTTGAAATGCTTGGTACAGCGAAACGCGTATCAATCACAAAAGACGAAACTGTTATCGTTGATGGTGCTGGCGACAAAGCTGACATCGAAGGCCGCGTTGCTCAAATCCGTGCGCAAATCGAAAACACAACTTCAGAATACGACAAAGAAAAACTTCAAGAGCGTCTTGCTAAACTTGCTGGCGGTGTTGCCGTTATCAAAGTTGGTGGTGCAACTGAAGTTGAAGTGAAAGAGCGTAAAGACCGCGTTGATGACGCACTTAACGCAACACGTGCTGCTGTTGAAGAAGGTATCGTCCCAGGTGGTGGTACAGCGCTTCTTCGTGCATCTTCTGCCCTTAAAGTTAAAGGCTCAAATGTTGACGAACAAGCCGGTATCGACATTGTCACAAAAGCACTTCAAGCACCTCTACGTCAGATCGTTCAAAACGCTGGTGTTGAAGGTTCTGTCGTTGTGAACGCAATTCTTGCTGACAAATCTATCTCTTACGGATTTGATGCTCAAAAAGAAGAATATTGTGACCTTGTAGCAGCTGGTATTATCGACCCAACTAAAGTGGTTCGTTCATCCTTGCAAAACGCTGCATCTATCGCATCTTTGATCATCACAACTGAAGCTGCAATCTGTGACGCACCTGTTAAAGATGCTCCTGCTGGTGGTGGCATGCCTGACATGGGCGGTATGGGTGGAATGGGCGGTATGGGTGGCATGGGCTTCTAAGCTCAAACCAACCAATCGTCTTACGACATATAAGAAAGGCGGTTCCTTTGCGGGAACCGCCTTTTTCTTATAGGCAATAACACAGCCGCATTTGCCACGAATATACCACATTTGTAACATTTCAATTCACCCCATACACTTTGGGGAGAAATGAGAATGACAAACTATCACATAGAATATTACTTAACCTATCTGCCACGTCGGCTATCCGGCTTATTGTCCTGCCTTTTATTGATCAGCATTGTTCAATTGCCTGCAAACGCCCAGAGCGCTGAAAACATTTATGATGACCTCCCATCAGAAATAGCGCAGCAACTCCAGACCCATAACAAAACCTTCATACAGTCAGCCTTTCAAGGCAAGTTGACCTCAAAGGATGCATACTTTTCAGAAGATGTAAAAATCCTTCCAGAGTTTCAAAAGTCAGCTCTTGGGCAAGACAATGCCATCGCTTATTTTAAGGCGTTCTCAGATACATTTGCAGTCTCAAATCACACGCGCACACGTGATGAAATACTTACCATTGGCCCCAAATTATTCGTCAGAGGCTCCTTTACTTTTGATTTGTCGCCACATGAAACTGATATTTCCAACACAGTCTCAGGAGATTATTTTGAAATCTGGAATGTCGCTGCACCAGATCAAATAACTCTAGAAATCATCAGTTGGAATTTCCAAGACCACTATCCCGAGCTTAATCCATATATGGGATTTAAAGACTATCCATCCGCCATTATGGCGCATACGCCGCGCGTGAATTTTAGCCACCCTCAAGCATTTGAACTTGCCGGTCTAAACTTACTCCAATCAAATGTCATTTTGCGCGGCGATGGCGAGACTTGGAAGCTCTTTTCTGAAGATGAGGCAATACTGGTCCCTCATTTCAAAACACCAAGAATAGGTCGCGACGCGATAGATGAATTCCTAGGTGACCACATTAAAGAATTGCCCATCTTCGATGCGCTGACAAACCAAACGCATTACATCCAAGCGCATGATGACTATGTCATTACAATTATGAGCCATGTGGCGACGTGGCGAACCGGTGACGCGTCTGGCATATCCACGGGGAAAGGTATTCTCCTGTGGAAAAGACAGGACAGCGGTGAGCTTCGCATTTACCGACAATTGGCGGCATATGACTAATTTCACTGAGCTTCACATCTGAGTTTCAGAACACATAAGAAAGACGGCTCCTTCGCTGGAGCCGCCTTTTTTTCCATACAGCGCGAACAACAACAAACCCAACGCACCAAACAACAGAAAGCATATTTAGAATAGCAATTCCAATTTTACAGACACCCTAGATAGGCTTGGACTTCATAATTTGTTGAAACGTCAAATAACTGTCACTAAAACGCTAGGATAACTGTCACAGAACTCACCATAAATCCCCGCATTTACGCATATCATTTTCGGGGTCATCCAATGAAGAAGTCTGTTCTTTTCTGCTCGTCCGCAATTCTAGCGGGTCTTTCTATAAATACTGCGTACGCTCAAAGTGCTGAAGTTTCAGAGCGCCGCCTTGAAGCTGTTGTTGTATCAACTCAAAAAATTGACGAAAACCTCCTTGATGTTCCAATCAACGTCTCTGCTGTAGATCAGGATTTTATTGATCTTATCAATGCTGATGACCTTGAAGAATTAGCAGACTTTATCCCCGGCCTTCAGGTTCAAGCGCAATCATTGAACGCACCTAGTTTTTCCATTCGCGGTGTGACATCTGATGGCGGTGCACCGCGTGTGGCTATCTTCACCAATGGTGTATCAAATGCGCGTCCGGGTTGGGGTGCCAGCCTTGCCTATTTCGACATGGAACGCATCGAAGTTGTTAAAGGCCCGCAACCCACATTGTTTGGCCAAGGCGCACTTGTGGGTGGTATTAACTTCATCCAAAACAAAGCCAACACAGACGAGAATTCTGGTTATGTGCAAGTTGACGCGGGTTCATACAACACACAGCGTCTTGAAGCGGCTTACAACTGGGCTGTATCAGACACTTTTGCCCTACGCCTTTCTGGCGTGCACGATAGCTATGATGGTTACATTGAAAACCACGATCCTTCGACACCAGACCTTATGGGACAAAAAACAGACGCGCTACGTCTAGCTGCGCACTGGTCTCCAACGGCGAACTTTACAGCCGACATCATTGCAAACTACGAAGTCGACGACTCTACAGGTACAGAATTTAGATCTGCTGTTATTCCAACAGGTGCTGAAGGTAGCAAGTCTATCAATTATTATGATGATGTTGAGATGAACTTCACAAACACACAAGGCCGCGATGGCGGACTTGGTTCAGACCGTGAAATCTTCTCGATCACAGGTATTCTGGAATATGACCTGAACGAATATCTCTCGTTGACATCTATCACAGACTATCGTGACCAATATCAAGATGAAGCCTTTGATTCTGATGGTACTTCTGCTGATCTTCTGCAACTTGGAACAAATCAAAAAGGTCAATCATTCTCGCAAGAATTACGCCTGAATTTCAACAATGGCGGCAAGCTTCGCGGATTTGTCGGCCTGAACTATTTCGACGAACATGACAGTCAGAATCTCATTATCTCCAATGATGAAGCCGCAATTCAAGCGCTGTTAATCGCGCCTACATTTGCAGCCAATTTTGGTGGTCAAGCTGGCATGATTAGCTATTTGCAAAGCTTAAATGTGCCCGGTGCTGAAAACGCATTCAACATTTACGACCCTTTGCGCTACTCACTGGTTGGTCTAACTGGCGGTCAAGTTATCGCTCTGAATGAACAATATGTACAAAACACCTACACAACCAATGATCTGACATCGACGGATGTATTTGCAGATATTTCCTACGATGTAACAGACCGCCTCACTCTGACTGGTGGACTTCGTTACACTGAAGAAGAATTTGAAACTTCATCTGTTGCATTTGTATCAAATGGAAATGCAACGCTTGGCGGCACCGCGCAAGCCGTCTTCCCGGGTACAGACGTCATTCTGCCGAGCCTTATTTCTCCGGGCAGCTTCATTGGTTTTTCATACGCGATGTTCTCATCAGCGCCTCAGGGCGTCACGCAACAACGCTCTTATAATGCGGATGGAGACTTTACTTGGCGTCTAGCTGCGAACTATGAGCTAGCTGACGATCTAAATGGTTGGGCTTCTATCGCACGCGGACGTCGTCCCGGCGGTTTAAGCGCAGATGCAAGCGAGACATCAGGCTTTGCTGTTGTTGATCCTGAATTCCTGACAAACTATGAGTTGGGCCTCAAAGGAGAATTCCTTGATAACCGTCTGCGTCTGACATCTTCAGTTTATTATTCAGAATATGAAGACTTTCAGGTGTCTTTCCGTGAAGAGGGTAACCCTGTCGCACTTGTTGAAAACACAGGTGCAGCCACGCAATACGGGTTTGAAGTTGACGCATTCATGATCGCACATGACAATGTCGATGTCTTTGCAACATATGGTTACAACTTCTCTGAGTTTGATGATTCAGACTCTAATGGAAATTCTCAAGTGCGTGCTGGAAATACTTTCCGTATCAGTCCAAAAAACACATTGTCTCTTGGTGCTGAACTTCACTTCCCAATGGGCGCAATGGAGCTATTCGCTGTGCCAACTTATGTATGGAAAGACGAAGTGTACTTCTCAGACGAGAACACACCTGAAGAACTTCAGGATGCCTATGGATTGCTAGATTTCAAAGTCGGCCTACGAAATGAAAACAAAGGTTGGGAAGTTTCCGCTTTTGTTGAGAACGCAACAGACGAAGAATATCTGATCGACTATGGTAACACGGGAGATGCATTTGGTATTCCAACAACAATTCGCGGCATTCCACGTTGGTATGGTGTGAAACTAAAAGCCAAATTCTAGGCTGAATTTTCCTGCCCTTCCCGAAATTCATCATTTTGGGAAGGGTTTTCGGCCCCTATTCGGGCTGTAATCGTGTTTTTATTGCGCTCAAAAGCGCATCTAGCCCTTTGGCGATATCGCCGCAGGGTATCATCATTTAAGAAATGGAGCGGGATTATGCGGGATATTTCCAGAAGACGTTTTTTCTATTTTGGTGCAGCGTCCAGTGCACTTGCAGCAGGATGCGCAACACAAGCCACAGGCCCACTCGGGCAAGCTGAAAAATCAGTCACAGCCTTTGATGGAGAAGCGAGCTTTTCTCATGGTGTGGCCGCTGGAGATGCAACTTCAGACGCGGTTATTCTCTGGTCACGCATATCGCCTATTGCTGATAACGGCCCAATTCAGGGAATGGTTTTCATATCAACAGAAGCATCTGACATTGAAAACTTATCCCAACTGGAAAAAGGCAGCCTTACAACTCTTCCTACGCAAAGAAGCGTTGTTTTTTCGACAAACAAAGACCGTGACTACACAATCAAAATTGACGTCAAAGCATTAAAACCAGCCACACAATATTACTACGCCTTCGCCGTTGAAACAGTTTCTGGTGTTGTCGTCTCTCCAATGGGACGCGCAAAAACACTTCCCAAAACAGGCACAGCTCCTTTCAAAGCTGCGGTCGTATCTTGCTCGAACTTTCCATTTGGTTTTTTCAATGTATATGATGCAATCGCCAAACGCGATGATGTCGACGCGGTTATTCATCTAGGCGACTACCTATATGAATATGGCAGTGATGGTTATGGAAGCGAGGTTGGCGCAAAAATCGGACGTATTGTCGAACCTGCTCATGAAATCATTAGCCTCGATGATTACCGTAAACGCCACGCACAATATAAAGCTGACGAGAATTTGCAGAAAGCACATGCACGTGCTGTCTGGTATTGTTCATGGGATGACCATGAAAGCGCAAACGATTCATACAGAACAGGCGCGCAAAACCACCAAGAAGAGACCGAAGGCCCGTGGAGCACACGTAAAACACAGGCTATCCAAGCTTATCTTGAATGGATGCCAGTGCGCGATCCAGATGCAGGCAAAGCCCTTGGTTCCATCTATCGCGGGTTTGACATTGGTGACCTCGCTTCCCTCTTTATGCTAGAATCACGTCTGCTAGCGCGTTCTATTCCACTCTCTTTTGGAGACGCAATGGCAGTGCCTGAAGATCAACGCATGGCTAAAGTTCAAGAGATCATTGCCGAAACAATGAACCCAGAACGCAGCATGTTGGGTGATGTACAAGAAAACTGGCTAGCGGCAGAATTTAAACGTTCCGTATCTGAAGGCAAAAAATGGCAAGTGCTTGGTAATCAGGTCATCATGGCCAAAGTAAAAACACCAAATGTGGCTGCTGTACTGTCGGACGAACAGAAAAAAGCAATCTACGCCAAAGCACCTTATGCTGAGCAATATATCGAATTTTCCAAATTTGGTCTGACTTGGAATATGGATGCTTGGGATGGATATGTCGCCGCCAGAGAGCGCCTCTACGCCTCAGCTAAATCCGCCAATGCCCGCCTTGTAACTTTAACAGGTGACACGCACACAGCTTGGGCCAATGATTTACACGATAAAGACGGTGAACTGCGCGGTGTTGAATTTGGATGTACCTCAGTCACATCTGCTGGCTTGGGCGACATTATGCCAATCCCGCAAATCAATGCTTTGATGGAAGAGAAAAACGACGAAGTGCGCTTCTTTGATGCATTTGGACGCGGTTACACAATGCTATCTCTCAGCAAAGATGCTGTGGATGCAGAATTTGTCAAAGTCTCAGATGTTTATACGCCGGAATACACAGTGGAAACTGTAAAATCCATGCGCTCAACCGCTCAAGATAGCAGCATGAGCAAGCTGACATCACTCTAAATTAAAACTGACGACCCAATAAAAAGGCTGCACAATTTAAACTGTGCAGCCTTTCTTTTTATCTCAGGTAAAACCTGAACTCAGATGCTTAATTTAGCTCATCTCTAACTTGAACAATAATGTCTGGATTGTCTGAAAACAGACCATCAATATCCGCCGCAAATAAATCGCTTGCCAATTGCGCAATGTTTCCAGTTTGAATTGCATAATCAGCCTGACTTGGATCACCTTTACGATACGCTTCTGGCAACGCCATATTCTCTGAGCGCAATGTCCATGCGTGCACTTTCAAACCAGCTTCGTGTGCATCAGCAATCAGAGTTGATTCAACCCGCTCACCCTCAACAATGCTCGGAAGAACAAGATCAAGACTTGGCCCTACGCCATCGGCAAAGCTTGATATCCGCTTTAAACCTTCCGCGCTGTACATTTCGCTCCAGTCAGAAAGACCATTGGCTTTGAGGATCTCTTCTGGCGGAGATTGAGACGAGAACAAGTACACAAGCGGAAGCTCGGTCTTATCACGCATCTGCATAAGGCTTTGTGGCCAGAAACATTGAATATAGATTGGGATATCGCTATCCAACGCATTCAATTGATTGTCTTCCAGCACCTTCAAGAAGGCCTCTTCCATTGGCAGATCAATACCAGAAAAATAAGCTGGGTGTTTTAGCTCAATATATAGGCCGATAGGTCTGTTGTGTATTTTGCTCTGCTCACGCGTAAAGTCGATTATTTCTTCCAGCGTTGGCACGTCAAATTGATTGTCATATTCAGTGTTTTGCGGACGAAATTGCGGCAAACGTTCCTTTGAACGCAATGTCTTCAATTCAGCCAATGTAAAATCTTCGCTATACCAACCTTCATGCGGCGGCGCTTCTACAGATTTTGTGGTTTTACGATCAGCAAATTCAGGGTGATCTGCAACATTGGTGGTTGAGCCAATTTCATTTTCATGACGTGCGATGAATATACCATCCTTGGTCAAGACAAGATCAGGCTCGATAAAATCAGCCCCCTGCTCAATAGCCAGCTTATATGCTTCAAGCGTGTGCTCAGGGCGATATCCGCTTGCCCCCCGATGCGCGATAACAATAGGTTCTTTTATCGCTGCTTCGGCTTCAATTTGAGAGTCAGCGCCCGTATCAGATGATGCAGGCGGTGCTTTGGGCTGACATGCAACCAAAGCAACAATAGCGAGCGCTAGCCCGAAGTGAATTTTCACAATTATGTCCTTTGTTTTTCTGAATGTCCTCGAAAGCCTATTGGCTAATGACATATTTTACATCCGCCATTTAAACGCTGTTGAGCTATAGTTTTATGACACAGAAACAGCTTTAGACGGATCGACAATACGCGCCCCTCATCAAACGACTTTCACAAGATTTGGATATTTCGACAGATAAAATCAGGCATTGCGATCAATACTACTTTGTGTAGTTTTTTTGAACAAATCACCTTCAGGTGTAAACTCAAGCGCAACAGTAAGTTCAATTATAGAACCCACATAATCTCGTTAAAATGATACCGTTATCATTTAAATATCTGAATTCAAGACAAAAAAAGGGCGGTGAGTGCTTTGCTCACCGCCTTTGTCAGGGTCTTCTAAGAGCGTTTCCTCCCCGAAACGCAACCGCGATGCGGTTATGCATACTTTATTGTCCAGAATTGCATGACCGTCAACACATTCTCGCCTCTTTTTTAAAAAAAATTTCACACAATGGCTTATCCTTGCGGTAAGTCATCTAAAAATCTTTTAAATACAGGGTTATCTGCTTCGAATATATATTCCAGATTTTGTACGCTCACAGGGGCACCACCTGCCGCTGCCAATTTGCGACACACCAATTGAACATCATTACTCGGACAAAATGCCTCCCCATTGGGGAATAGGCGCGATTGCGGCATATCGAAGATATCCTGTAAAACAGACTCACTCATACCACTTTGGAATTTAATTTGGCATAATTGCTTAGCTCGCTGCCTTGCTTCGATATTATCTAGCAATGCGCGTAGTGTTTCCAATGTCTGCGAATTCCAGTCCGCTTTCTTGCTCGCCGCAAGCTGCGCTTCAGACGCCAAAATCTGTCCATCGGCGATAATCTTCAAACCATTTGCCACAAGCGTAGAGCCTGTTGATGTGATATCCACGATCAATTCAGCTGTACCTGATGCCGGCGCGCCCTCTGTCGCTCCTGCACTCTCGACAATACGATAGTGTCCAACTCCCTTTTGCGCGAAAAACTCCCGCGCCAAGCGCAGGTATTTGGTCGCCACACGCATGCGGTGTCCGGTCTTTTCCTGATAGGCAGCTCCTACCTCATCAAGATCAGCCATGCTCTCCACATCAATCCAGCTTTGCGGTGCTGCCACAATCAGATTTGCATGACCAAAACCAAGCGCTTTTAGAAGGTGCACATCATTTTCTAATTTTGTCGGTGCTTTTTCGCGCAGCAGATCTTCACCGGTCACGCCTAAGTGTATTTCACCGTTGAGAACACCACGCGCAATTTCACTCGCAGACATCAAGCGCATCTCTACGCCCTCAACCCCTTTTAACTCAGCTGAGTATGCGCGATCACCGCCAATTTGCTTTAGCTTAAAGCCCGCCTCGGCTAGGTATTTATCAGTCTGATCTTTTAAGCGCCCTTTGGACGGAATTGCCAGGATTAGCTTGCTCATTTGCAGCCCTCCTTATTTAGAACACTGCAAATACGATCCGCCCTCAAAGCCACACCAATGGCATTGGTGGATATCTTACCGCCCGATAATCCTGACACCAGCCCATCATAGCGCCCACCTGTTGCCAGTGGCAAAGAACCGCCAAGCTCAGAATGGGTCACCTTAAAGACGAGGCCGTCATAATAATCAAACCGGCGCCCAAATTCTGTATCAAACACAGCATCACTCACCATAGGCGCGCCAAGTCCTTCCAGCGCATCCAACCGTTCAACATAAGCATTCAATGCTTTATCCAGCTTCACACCCGCTGTTTTGGCAATTTTCGCAATCTCATCTACGGCTTTGCGTGCAGGCGCATTAATGTCCAGCAAAGCCTCTATGGCGGTTTGCGCTTTTTTAGACGGCCCTTCTCCATTGCTTTGAGAAAGAGAGCGCAAACGCTGAGCAATATCCCCCGCATCACGTCCGCCCACAGCAGAAATACCCGATACAGCAAACATTTCTTCAACAGCCGCGCGTGCTTCATCTTCATCAAGCGCCGACAATGCCGATGCCAAAGGTGAACGCTGCGCCCTTTCGCCTGCCGCCTGCATTAATTCGCGCGGCCCACGCTTGCGATTAAACGCTTTGCGCAAACGCTGCGGCCATGGCGCATCTAATTTAAGAGCATCTATCAATGCATAAAACAGCGCGCTATCACCAAATCGCAATGCGCCATCCGCCACGCCAGCCGATGCAAGCGTTTCCAATGTCAGTGCCAATGCTTCGGCATCTTCTTTGGGACCGCCCTTTTCGCCAAACCATTCAAATCCGGTCTGATCAAATTCAATATCATCCCCAGATCCAGCTTGCGGGAAGCGATAGACAGACCCAGAATATAAATAGCGTTTCGCCTTTAGATTACCGCGCGCAATCTCCAGCGCGATAGGCGCTGTCATATCAGGCCGCATACAAAATTCTTCGCCATCAGGTGCAGTAAAGCTACACAATCGCCCTCTTACACTCTCACCTGTCAGCTCAAGCAGAATAGACGCAGGCAATACATTCGCCGGCTGAATGGATATTGCATTTTTATTGGAAACGGCATTGGCCAGATCAGTTTCTAGCTTGCTGGCCATCTCAATCAATTGTTTGGTTTTCATGCGTTATTGGCCTCCACAACGGCCTTGATTTTTGCAGCAAAGTCTTCGCGGGTCGCCTCAAATTGCCCCGGACGTGCTTCGCGCCATTCAGCATTGTCCGTGATATCAGCCGCAGCTTTTGCGCCTGCAACGAGATCTTTGACCGTCACCTTGCCGCTCTCGCGTTCTTGATTACCCACAATCACAACAGCAGGTGCGTTGCGGCGATTGGCATATTTCATCTGCGCTTTCATACCAGATGTTCCAAGATAGACTTCAGCCTTCACGCCTATCGCCCGCAATTGCGCAGCGATGGAGCAATAATCAGCCATGTGCTCGCGTTGAAGCGCTAGCACAACAACCGGCCCATCCGCTTTTTGCTCGCCCTCATCTTCAGCTGCAAGCACAGCAGCAAGACGCGAAATACCCACAGAAAAACCAGTTGCAGGCACAAGCTCGCCTGTGAAACGCGCAATCAGATCATCATAACGGCCACCGCCACCAACAGACCCAAAGCGCATTAAACGGCCCTTCTCGTCTTTAAACTCTTTGAGCAATTCTGCTTCAAAAACAGGGCCAGTATAATATTCAAGGCCGCGTACAATTGCCGGATCAAATGTCGCCATCTGATCCGTCACGCCAAGACCGTTTAGAATGTCATGGATCGCGCTTAAATCTTCCAAACCTTGTGTTCCAACAGCATTTTGATTTGCAATAGCAGCCAACGCATTCAGCGTCTCAGACCGCGTATCGCGACCAGCTTGAGCAAACTGGAGCAGTGTTTCGATAGAAGCAGAATTTAATCCAGCACCTTCGGTGAAATCACCACTTTCATCTTTACGTCCGCCGCCCAATAATTCGCTCACGCCCTCAGCGCCAAGACGATCCATTTTATCCAGTGCACGCAAAACGATGAGACGTTTATTAGGGTCCTTTACATCGGCGGCCTGCATCACACCATCTAGCAATTGGCGTGTGTTGACGCGGATCGCGTAATCACCCACTTGCGCCCCACATGCCTGCATCGCTTCAGACGCAATCGCAATCATCTCAGCATCTGCCGCCGGACCAGCGGCTCCAACAGCATCTGCATCACATTGGATAAACTCACGGAAACGAAACGGACCTGGTTTTTCATTGCGATAAACCGGACCAGCAGAATAGCGCCGGAAAGGCTTTGGGATATTATTCCAATTTTCAGCAACAAAGCGCGCAAGCGGAGCCGTGTGATCATAGCGCAGCGCCATCCACTGATCATCATCATCTTCTAGCGCAAACACACCTTCATTTGGACGGTCTGTATCTGGCAGGAATTTCCCAAGCGCATCGACATATTCAAATGGCCCAGTATCAAGGCCCTCAAAGCCCCATTGCGCATAAACCTGCGTGACCTTGTCCACAAGATGGCGCTCAGCTGCAATCAAATGGGCACGTTTGTCTTGAAAACCACGCGGTTTGCGTGCTTCAGGACGAGGTGTTTCAGTTGACATATTGGCGGCGTTTTCTGGTGTATTTTCGTTTGTGGACATAGGTTTTTTAAAGCCATATTAGTTGAACGCGATTTTCATCATGAAAACCACGTGGTTGGCCTATCCTAATGAGTGCTAGAGAGCAACTCAATGGGCATGAATCCTGCCTATTTGCCTTATATTCATATCAAGTCTGGCAAGATATTTGCGCCCTATTAATCAATCATCTTCAAGATAATAGATATGAAACACAAAAACACACGCTCTCATGCGCTAAAAGCAATCATACTCACACTCGCTTTTGGTGTATCCGCGCCGTTGGCTCTAGGTGATGCTCAAGATGCGCGCGTATTTGGTGTCACAGCAGCACAATTGCTGGAAACCGCAAAAATGGCTGAAGGCGATGCGCTCGCCTACCCATCGCTAAATGCGCCAGAGATATCACAAGGTTTTATCAGTGATTTACAGCGCTTTGGCATTAGCGCAGCCAGACTTTCACGGGAAATCAAAGAGATTGATGGGCCAGAAGACTTTCAATGTATTTTTAGAGGCATGGCCAAAGAAACTGGCGATCAGTTAAATGCAATTTCAACAGCGCAAACTGGAGCAGACCAAGCAGATGCGCTCAAACGCTTGGTCACAATGCTAGATGATGCGGTTATGGTTTCTGAAGCAACTGCTCGTACCTTTGAAGGCAAGGCACCAGCCATTGATAGCAGCACAATTATCGGTTCTTGCTCAATTGAATAGGCATGCGCTCAAACTACGCCACACCTAAACCGGCAAAAATGGCACCAACGGTTAGTGAAGACGCAACAAAAACGCCACTCCAGTGACTTAGTCCGACTGTCAATAAATCCATCAAACGTATATTCATTTTATCACTCTACTGAGTTCTTCAAAATCCGAACGAAGCTCATACACTAATTCAGAGAAATGAAAATAGCTTGAGCTTCCAAAGGAAACTTATATCTAATTTACGGGGTGACCGTTTTTGCAACCAATCCTGCTGTGAGGATTTGCGGCAAAATCTGAACATCACCCTGCGGCGGATAATAAAGATACAACGGAACTCCGGCACGTTTATGGCGAGCCAGCTCATCTGCGATTAATTTATTGCGATTTGTCCAATCTGCCGTCAAAAAAACCACGCCCTGCTCAGCAAATGCATTTTTCACTTTATCAGTATGCAAAGCGATGCGCTTATTCATCTGACAGGTCACACACCAGCGCGCTGTGAAATCCACAAAAATCGGTGTGCCTGCAGCGCGAAGCTCCTCAACATATTCTGGAGACCAGTCACCTGTCTTCACTTCGACGCCAGATTTTGTCGTAATATCGCTGCTCGCAACTTCATTCACATGAGATGCACCGCCAGTCAGCACAAAAGGCACAATCACAGCACACAACATCAACACGCCAGCAACAGATTTTGCTAAGCCATTCGCGTTCGGACGCGCAAACATCCACAAAGCAAACGCTATAACCACAGCAGCTGTCAGCACCATAATTGCAGCATCAACACCTTTTTGACCGGCAAAAACCCACAACAACCAGATGGATGTCAAAAACATCGGGAAAGCCAAAACCTGTTTGACAATGTCCATCCAACCGCCCGGTTTAGGCATCGCTTTGGCAAGCCCCGGCACGAATGAAAGCAACACAAATGGCGCAGCCAAACCGCTCCCCATAACGATAAGAAATAAGATCACCACCCATGCAGGCTGGCTCACGACAGCGCCCAAAGATGCCGCCAGCAAAGGCCCCACACAAGGTGCCCCGACAACCGCCGCTAGCAGCCCCGTAAAGAATGCACCCGCTACACCAGATTTATTGGCAAGATTAGATCCAACGCCCATCACTGACGAGCCAATTTCAAACACGCCAAGCAGGTTCAAACCGACAATAAACATAAGTAAAGCAAGGCCTAACACCATTGGCGGGTATTGCAGTTGGAAGCCCAGCCCTGCTTGTTCCCCTGCTGCCCGCAGCATTAAGAGCACAATTCCAATCGCGACAAAACATGTCAGCACACCAGCAAGATACGCAATTCCATGTGACTTTAATTGGCTTTGTCCTTGTTGTGCAGCATGGGCCAAACCGTTTGCCTTAATTGTCAAAACAGGCAGAACACACGGCATCAGATTCAAAATCAAACCACCCACAAACGCAAATCCAAGCCAGACAAGAATTTGAGAAAAGCTAGCTGTCGCCGCAATCTCAACAGCTTGTTTTGCATGGCTATTACTTGCGGCAATATCATCCGTACCAGCAAGCACATCACCAATCTGCGCCTGCACTTTCATAGCAAAACGCGTTTTGTCATTTTTATCAACAACAACAATACCTTCTATCGGTGTTGGCTCAATTTTACTTAAAGACGAAAGCTGTAGATTTAAGGTTCCACCCTGCTCCCCAACACGAAGACTTTGCTCAGGAAAATGCTCAATTTCATGCTCATACGGATAAAAACGCACATGATCAGCATCTGCCAAACTCGCCGCAAATGCCTCATCCGCTATGGACAAACGTAGCGTATCTTCACCTTCAAGCGTGGTTGTCGCTTTACCTGTCATATCAATAGGACTTGCTTCTAAGGCAGATGCGATTAACCGGCTATTTTCTGCATCTGCTTCAGGCATGTCAGCGATGGGAAGCACCAAATCGATATCAGCATTTTCCCAAATACAGATGTCCAAACAGATCTGATATTCGGCTTTCCCCGTCATGATCAGATTGTCCCCCACATTCAAATCAGACGGGACGACAATTTCAAACGGCAGCACTAATTGGTCTTCATACCCATAATTCATCAATGTTTCTAATGGGATAGTGTGAGGTGCAGGCCAGTAAAACTCACCGATTTGAGCACCGCTTGTGATCTCCCATGCAATGCTTGGGGCGATACCTGCATCTCCTGCATTGCGCCAATAGACATGCCAGCCTTCATCAATATCAAGCTTTAACGCACCAAGGAAACGGTCTCCTTGCGCGATAACAGATCTCTCAGCAATAACTTCTACTGTCGCATTACCTGCATCAACGGGAGCGGAAAAAGCTGCATTTTGAGAAAACAGACTTAGCAGAAACGCAAAGACAAAGACAAATGCACGCATAAATAAATTCCATAATTGCAGAACTAAGACATAGCTCTTTTATAATTCTAAGGCTGAATATGCGAAAGAAACACTATCGACTAGTCACCTAACAAAGACGTGATTAATTATAGGGGGACCGTGATATCGTACAAAAAAGGCCGGACACACTAAGCATCCGGCCTTTTGAAAAATATATATTCTTCTAACTTAAGACACAGGACCTTGAGCCGCAGCAGTCTGAGCTGTTTGTAGACGGCGCATAGCGCGCTGAATAACACGCGGCCAATTTAGCAAAGATACCATGTGAGCATAAATCGCAGGCAACGCACCCGCTTCTTTAAGCTCCATGAATTTTGCATTGTCCAGAGCATTCAATTTCTCTTCTGACACAGCATAATAATCAGCAATTTTCTGAGGCTGACCTTCTTGTCCATTTGCATCACGCGGTGTGAATGACACAGATTTCTGTTCAAGCAATCCTGCATCTTCTATCATTTTCACAAATTCAGCTGTTGCACGGCGCTGACGCTCAAATTCTTTACAGAATTCCATAGCATCTTGCGTGAACTTAGATGGTTGGTCACCTTCAAAGAAAGGTACATCTGGTGTTTCTGAAACCATAGGTGCTGTTGTATCAACACAAAGCAACAAACGGTCTGCTGACTGGTCCGCTGCAAACACAAACGGGTAACGGCGCGCAAAAGCTGGTACATAGTGATCAGGATCAGGAATACCTGCATCACTCACGAATTCATTTTCACCTTGACGAACACCTGTGACAGCGACGGGTGTTTTTTCTTCACCAACAAAAATGATAGGATATGAAGCTGATGCAATACCAAATTCACTTACGGTCACCGGAATAGCGTGCGCAGAACGCAAAAATGTAAACGGGTTGGTTACCTGCTTAACACCGAGATTTTTGTGCGCTTCTAGTGTTAAAGGGACTGGGTTATTATAAAATAATACATTGCCTGAAAGTTCAGGTTGTTGGGGCTGAGCGCCACCTGTGTTGCTGTCCATAATTGTAGCTCCTGCCTTGATGATTAGATGCTATTAACGGAAAAGTGATTTGTTCACAACCAAACTTTGATCGTCCAATTGCAGGAATTCGATAGAAATGAATAGACTCCAATATTTTATGGCATTTTCTTGTTTACTTGGAATTGCAACTCTTTCAGGTTGTCAACCAAAACACAAAGCAGCTGATCAAGTATTTGAAAATCTGGTTTATACGATTACTAGAGAAGAGATTAAACACTCACCCGAGCTGGGTGCTAAGTTTGAAGACAAAATAAAATCTTTTTCAGATGCTCAAAGTCACTCTTTAGATGATCGCTCAACGGCCTCAGCGAGTGAAATTCAAGTTACGCGGCTCGAAGAACTCCAATCATTATCGGCAATAAACAAAGATCTTTTGTCTCCAACACAAAAAAACACATATGACACGCTGGAAATACTTCTCTCAAATTCTGCACGTTTCAGCACTTTTGTCTTTGGTGAAACCGACCTTTTCTCCACTAGACCTTATGTCATAACACATCTTGACGGTGCCTATCTTGAGCTACCTAATTTTCTAACGCATTCTCATCCCATCAATAGCTTGCGAGATGCACAGGAATATGTAGAGCGCCTAAGCAGCGTCGCCAACGCAATAGATGACGAGATTGACCGCTTTTCCCTCGACGTAAAAAAAGGGATCATGCCCCCTGATTTTATCCTAGATCAGATCATCACAAATGCGCAGTTGATTTATAATGCACCAACTGAAAACAGCAGCTTTGTGACCACGCTTCAATATGGGCTAGAATATTTAGAAGACCTCGACGTCAAAGCTGGTCAGTCATTGCTCAATCAAGCTAAATTGGCGTTAGAAGACCAGATACGCCCCGCCTATCAACGTTTAATTGATACGGTCACGCAAGCCAAATCTGGAATGTCTGGCCCTATCGGACTTTCAGCCATAAAAGACGGCAAAAATTACTACCAAGCGCTATTAAACACATACCCATCTCAAACAAAAACGCCTCAAGAAATTCACGACATCGGCCTCAATCTTGTAGCTGAAATTTCTTCTGAACTTGATCTCATGCTGATCAATCAAGAATTGTCAGAAGGTGCCGTCGCTGAACGCCTCATTCAATTGGGCACTCCTCCCGAATATCTTTTTGAAAACACACAAGAAGGCCATCAGCAATTTTTACAGATGCTCGATATGCACATATCAAGCATGGAAGAGAAACTATCTCAGGCATTTTCAACATACCCTTCTGCATCCAACGATATTGAAGCTCTTACAGCTCAGTTAATGCATTCCACCCCTGAAAATTTTTATCAATCTCCTCCCACCCAATTGGAAGAAAACACAACGTCTTCAGATGAACTCCCAACAGCCAGTACCGCACCGCAATATGTGTTCTCAGGACCAATTTGGTCGCTTGCAACATTTAGCTATCATGAAACTATTCCGGGACGATTGCTTCAAAACGCCATTCGCCAGACAATTGAAACACCGCCTCTACTTCAACTCGCAAGCTTTCCCACATATGTAGAGGGATGGGATTTATATGCCGAAGATCTAGCAGATGAAATGGGCATATACGCTGACGCTCCCCTCGATCGTATTGGTTATTTACAATCTCTCCTATTTCAAGCTGCTCGCCTTGTCGTCGATACCGGCATTCATGACCAAAATTGGTCGCGTGAACAAGCCACACAATACCTTGTCGATACAACTGGATATTCATACGCTTTGATGCAAACAGAGGTCGACCAATACATTGTACACCCCACATTGGCATGCGCTGCTATCTTGGGACGCAATGAAATTCGTCGCCTTCGCAAGCAAGCAGATCAAGCACTTGGCAACAAATTCAACCTCAAAGCATTTCATGATGTTTTGCTGACCAATGGCGCTCGCCCCTTATCGGTTGTTGAGACAGACATCACAGATTGGATCAGCAAGCAGTCGCAAATTATACAAGAGTAAATTCTTGATGTCGGCATCACACGGCCCACAAACCGCCTTATTCACAGCGTGAGATGACATATCAGTAACCTGCAGCAAACTCACACGCAGCAGGTGCACAACAGTTTTAAATGCTATCTGCTATGACAAACGGCACGTAAGGGGACGCGACATGAAACACAAATATATTGCTTTATTGGGGTCAGCTTCGATTCTCATTCTAGTGGCCTGTTCCAGCTCACAAAAAACCGAACAAGCACAGGAAGAAGTCGCAGTCACTGCCGATGAAGCTTATGCGGAAGCACCGCCTCCACCACCGCCGCCTTCGCCTAGCATGCTTAGTAAACACTCTCTTGGTATGATGGCGATGTCAGCGCCCGCGCCAATGCCAACAAGCCTACCATCACAACTTGATCGCGATAAATATGAAGACGTAGACACAAACCCAGTCAAGCTCGTATCCGAAGATCCCGTCTCCACCTTCTCCATAGATGTCGATACAGCCTCTTATTCCAATGTCCGCTCCTTCTTGAATGATGGAAATTTACCTCCCAAAGATGCGGTGCGCATTGAAGAATTGATCAATTATTTTGATTATGACTACCCAATACCAGCGTCTAAAGACGTACCTTTCGCAACGCATGTGAATGTCGTGCCAGCGCCATGGGCTGAAGGTAAACAGCTTATGCATGTTGGTATCAAAGGATATGATCTAGATCGAACCGAGCAACCTCCTCTCAATCTGACACTCCTTGTCGATGTCTCTGGTTCAATGAATCATGAGGACAAACTCCCGCTCGCGAAGAAAGCGCTCAAACTCCTAATCGATAAGATGGATGAGGACGACCACATTTCGGTCGTCGTCTATGCCGGCGCTGCGGGCACAGTATTAGAGCCAACCAAAGGATCTGAAAAATCAAAGATTTTTGCAGCTCTTGATAATCTTTCTGCCGGTGGGTCTACAGCTGGCGGCGAAGGGCTTCGTCTCGCCTATTCACTTGCTGAACAAAATTATGATGCCGCCAGCGTCAACCGCGTCATGCTGCTCACCGATGGTGATTTCAATGTCGGCGTGACGTCCGATGAGCGCTTAGAAGACTTTGTCGCCCGCAAACGCGAATCTGGCGTGTATTTATCGGTGCTGGGTTTTGGGCGCGGTAATTATAATGATGCGATGATGCAAAAAATCGCACAAGCCGGAAACGGTATGGCATCCTATATCGACACGCTGAATGAAGCGCGCAAAGTGCTTAATGATGACCTATCTGGCTCCATGTTCACCATTGCAAACGATGTTAAAATCCAGATGGAGTTTAACCCCGCTCACATTCAAGAATACCGCCTCATCGGCTATGAAACACGGATGTTGAACCGTGAAGATTTCAACAATGATAAAGTTGATGCAGGCGATATTGGTGCCGGCCACACAGTTACAGCAATTTATGAAATCACACCTGTCGGCTCAAATGCAGCGCTGATTGATGAAACTCGCTATGGAGAAAAGACAGAATTTACAGCCAATTCTTCAGAACTCGCCTATTTGAAATTGCGTTATAAAAAGCCAGAGGAAGATACATCAAATCTGATCCAATTCCCTGTGACGCAGGACAATATCTCTTCATCCATGGATCAATCACCAACCTATGTTCAATTTGCAACGGCAGTTGCTGGATACGGACAATTGCTAAAACAAGATCCATATCTAGCAGATAGTTTTGGATATGATGCAGTTATCAAACTCGCGAACAAATCCAAAGGCAAAGATGAATTTGGCTATCGTGCTGAATTTGTGCAATTAGCCCGCGCCGCCAAGACGGCAGCTGCTCAAGAAACGCTTCGTCAAAATGGAAGCAATGGCGAATAAATCTATATGACAAAAAACACCCGCAGCGTGGGCGAGACGCTACGGGTGTTATCAATATGCAGTTCCGGTGGGTGCCGGAAATAATTTCTCGGGCGATGGGGCGAAAGAAATATTTGGCATCAAAAAAAACCGAAACGGGAGTCTCTTGTGATTTGCCAACTGCATAATGAGCTCAATCCAACGAAACAGAGATCATAAAGCACCCTATTCTGGGGCGCTTTTCTTATTCCCAAACCCGATTACGCAGCCAAAGGCATGATGATACGCGCGCTTTCAGAGCCTGCCTCGAAAGCTGAATCTTGCGTATCACAGACCGGATTTAGACCTGTACGAAGGTCATCAATCTCAGCCATGCGCACGTTTCTGTCTTTCTGACGGCGGATATACATGTGTGTTGCACCAAAACGTTGCGCTTCGCGCCAGCGCCAGATCGCTGTAATATCTTCTACTTTACCAAATTGCTCAGCCAGCTTGATCACACGGCCATCTGCCGCAGTAAAAAGCACGATGCCTGCTTGGCTGGTCCAAGACTCGTCACGAAGCTTAATCGCTTCAAATTTATATGATTGACCGCTGAAACCGCAAAAATTGATTGATTGAAACATGTTCTCTCTCCGTTCTAATTTATCCTTTATATTCCGTTTTTGTTCTCATTCAAGCACTTTTTGTTCTCATGCCATTAACAGTAAATTTACCGTTTAAGGACTCAAAAGTGCGCTACCAACTGACAAATTTAGAATAATTCAACAGATTCAACACCCACGGAAGAAACGCCTAGAATCTAGTTTTGTTCCAAAATAAAAAAATGTTCTCAAAAAAAATTTGTAGCAGAACAAATATCACGAGAATTCTCGATTGGATTCACATGAATTGATCCAATTTGTTCCTGAATCGATTCTCTTTGAACTCAATTTCTCAGGTTTTGGAACAAAGTATCTGAGCAAAATTAGGTGTCCCTTTTCGCTCACCCTCATTTTAAACGTCTGATCTGCGTCAACCTGCCGTGCGGCAACCTGCCATCTATTCCATATTTTTTAAATGGTTATATATCCATATATTAAATATGGACATTGAGCGAGGGATAGTCGCTCATTGTTCAAACATCCCAGATTTGAAAAAGGGGAAAACCATGAGCCATATATTGAAATCTCTCGCAGCCGCCGCAATTGTGTGCTTCGGGACAGGCGCAGCGATGGCAGAAACTGATAACCCATGGATGGTTCGTGTGCGTGCGCTAAATGTCATTCCTGATGAATCGGCCAATCTCTCAGTTGGCGGCGCAGATCTTGTCGGCGATGTCGACATTGATCAAAGTTATGTGCCTGAATTGGATATATCCTATTTCCTCAACGATAACATCGCATTTGAGCTTATTCTGGGTGTCACACCGCATGACGTAAACACACAAGGGCTGGTTGTTCCTGTTGTCGGAGAACTTGGCACTGTAGGTCTGGGTGATGTTTGGTTACTCCCTCCAACTCTAACAGCGCAATATCACTTCACTCAATTGGGGGCTTTCAAGCCATATGTCGGTGCCGGCATCAATTACACATTATTCTTCAATGAAGATGAAGGCGATGTCGTAGACTCAATTGATTATGACCCAAGCTTTGGCCTCGCCCTACAAGCTGGTTTTGACTATGATCTTGATGGAGAAAAAGGCGGCTGGGCACTCAATGTGGATGTCAAAAAAATCTGGATTAACACTGATGTTACCGTTGATCTGACAACTGCCCTCGGCGCAGCCCTAAGTGCAGATTCAGTCATCGTTGATGCCGATGTTGATATAAACCCACTAATCGTCGGAATTGGTATGGGGTATAAATTTTAGATATTTAGCCCACCGCGAAATCTGAACACCTTAAATTAAAAGTGACGGAAACACCTGCCTTAAAGGTAGCAAGTTCGACCATCACTACACCAAATTCATGCGCCCTCGTATGAAGGACCTAAACTCAAAGCACCAATCCTCCTATATTAAACGGAGTTGGTGCTTTTTTTTAACCTTTTTTACAAATCCCGCTTGTCGATCCGCGTTGAAAAGCTGAAACTGCATAGATGACAGAGACTCACCTATCTTGCTCTAGTGGCAACCCAAAAGATGCTTTAGCGGAAGCAGCACGCATCAGCGAAGAAAACGGCGTCAGACTGACACCGCTTCGCAAACGTGTGCTTGAATTATTGCTGGCAGCCAAATCTCCTGCCAAAGCATATGACCTTCTGGAGCAATTGAGCAAAGAAGACACCACGCCAGCCAAACCGCCAACAATATACCGAGCCTTAGACTTTTTGCTCCAACAAGGTCTGGCGCATAAAATTGAAAGCCTAAATGCTTATGTCGCATGTGGGCATCGCGGACATGGACATGCTGCCGCTTTCCTAATTTGCGAAAGATGTGAATCTGCAAAAGAAATGCATGCCGAATCTACATTTTCTGCTCTAAAACAAGAAACGCAGGACATGTCGTTTAAATTTTTAAATGCTGTCATAGAAGTACGTGGCATCTGCGAAAAATGTCAGATTTCAGTTTAACCTCCTATAGCTAAATACCCACCGACAGGAAAAATCCTCATGATTGAAGTTTATCGCGGATCACCGAACGCATGGGAAACAGATGAAATGGGGCACATGAATGTGCGTTTCTATCTGGCCAAGCTTATGGAAGGTATTGGTGTATTTTGTTCCAAAACGGGCATGCCCAACGCATTCAAATCAAACGCCCCTTCGACGGTAAAACTCAAAGAGCTTCACGTCAGATTCGTAAAAGAAGCGCATGCAGGTGTCCCTATTTTTATGCAGGCGGGTGTCATCGAAACACATGTTTCCTCCGCTAAAATCTATATGCAGCTCAACCATTTAGATGGTTCACCCTGCGCTGTGTTTAGATTTGAACTGGAACATGTAGACATTCATACCGGTCAAGCTTTTCTATGGTCGCCTAAAACAGCCGAAATATTCAAATCCATTCCAGCAGTAATGCCAGAAATACTGGCACCTCGCTCCATTCCAATGGATGTCCCTCCCAAAGCTCCACCAACAATGGACGATGTCACAAGAATCGGTTCCATCCAAATAGGAACAGGCATGATCATGCCGGATCAATGTGATGTTTTTGGAAATATGAGAACAGAATATTTCATTGGAAAAGTCTCCGATTCTGCACCTCATCTGGCCGATGCGCTCGAAGTTGATATGACACGGAGTCCAAGAATTGGAGAAGCTGACGGTAAACGCATAGGAACAGCAGCGCTGGAATACAGATTTGCTTTTCAAAACCTACCAAGGTCTGGAGATTGCTACAATATCTATGCAGGCCTCGCGCATGTTACCGGCAAAACATGGGGAACTTTCTATTGGTTTATGGATCCAGTGACGCATATGGCATACGCGACATTGCAAGCCACCCTAATCCGTTTTGATTTGGATACACGTAAATCAATTATGCCTCCACCTGATGCTTTTGAGATTATGCAGAGAGCAATTCCCCAAGGCATGTGGCTTTAAAGCAAAAAGCCCACCTCATTTTTGAGGCGGGCAAAGCTTTTGAATTCAATTTTTTTCAAATATTAGACTAATAAATCTGTCCAATAGATGCATTAATCGTGCGCTTCACAGCGCCGAGATAATCCGTTCCATCATTGAGGCCAGCGGCCGTTTCAACCAATATCTTAATGGCATCACGCAACACATAAGGACGCTCCATAGGCAAGAAATGCGTTGTTCCGGGAACACGTGTCACAGCTGCATCTGGACGAAATGCATGAATGCGCTCATCAATATCAGAAATGCTGGTCGAATTTTTCTCTGCTTGCAGAAGAATGAAAGGGTAACGCTGCTTTTTCATAGAATGCAAAGCTGACCATGGACGATTCCGCTGAGACTTAAAGCAAGCCGCTTCCCAAGCCGGATCACACGCAAGCCGACACGCAACGCCATCTGTCGGCACAAGGCCATCACTTAAATAATCAATCAAGAATGGTGTACGCCACGTTTTGAATGCACCGCGTCCAGCAAGATTGCTCTCAGCTTCATCTGAACTTGAGAAATCAACACGTCGCTTCAAACTACCTTTGGCCTGAGGTATCTGTGAGCCAATAAGTGAAGACAATAAAGGAATGTGAAAAGCCATATAACTTAGTGGAGATAGAATAACAGGATCTGCTAACACAATCCCCTTCACAAGATCAGGGCGTTTTCCAGCCACCAACATGGCTATCGTTGCTCCCATGGAATGGCCAGCCAGAACCAGTCCTTCAGGTGCTATTTTTTCAATGACCTGAATGACATCATCCCGAAATACATTCCAACTTTTCAGTTTTTTAGGGTCTGTTTCCAGACGCGTACGGCCATGCCCACGTAAATCAATTGCGGACACATGCCACATATTCCCCAAAGGCTGGAGAATAGATTGATAGGTCATGGCATTAAAGCCATTCGCATGAAGAAACAACGCCTGTGTTGGTTGCGTCGGTTCACCAAAGGAAATACCGGCCACTTCACCGGAATCTAATTCAACTCGAAATCTGCGTAGCAAGAGAAGCTAGCCTCCAAATACTCTTTTTAAGAGCTTTGTTGTCTGTTTAACTGGATCATTCCTTATAGCCTGCTCTTCTTCAGCAAGATAATAAAATAATCCATCAAGCGCCCCATCAACAGCATGGGTTATCAATTCACTTCGCACACTTGAAACCATTTCGGAAGGTAAATATTGACCGACAACTTTTTCAGCTAAATCTAAAGCGCCCACTTGCGCCATAGCCCCAACAACATAGGGTTTAAATTCTTGGCGTAGTTGTGTTTCAGTTTTGCTTCTTAAAAACTCTGTCGCAGCATTATCACCACCATTCAACAAAGCCATAGCATCATCAATCGTCATAGAAGAAACCGCAGATACAAATAATTTTTTGGCTTTAGGGGCAGCTTCTTCAGCGGCACGGTTCATTTTTAATTCAAGATCATTCAATGATCCATCCATACCAATGCGGCCCAAAGACTTTTGAACTTTTGCCAATTCGCCAGGAAGTTTTATTTTGATCGCGTCGTCTTCAAAATAGCCATTCGTAGCCGAGACGTGATCAACAACACGTTCCGTACCCACTTTTAAAGCTTCTTTCAAACCAAGGCCAACTTCTTCGGTCGTCACAGGCCCAGCGACCTCGGTGATACCTCCAAATATATTGGCTAAATCTTGATTCCCATCCGTGACACAGCCTGTCGTCGCGCAGCTCATCAATAGTGCAAATGCAGCTATAATTTTACTCATATTACTTCCCCTTTTGCATTCGATAATGCCACCCCATTAACGTCATCATTTTTCGTCTACTCAAGCATTCTATGCTATCGGACAAAGCGCAAGCCATTTTGCATTGCTGAGGAAACTTACATTTCCCCTTTAAAATATCTCTCCGCCTATTTAAAAACATCTTTGTTTACCAAACAAATGCCTACACAGCAAAGAATTATACTTCGCCTTAACGGTGTCCATGTATTTGGTGATGATATGAATAACCTGTATATCAGCCCCTCGCGTATAGTCCCAACAGCACTCATTGCGCTTTGGACTATGCAGTGCCTAAGCTCTGCCATAGCTGAACCTTCCAGTTTGCATTCGCAACAGGCTGCACAAAATTCTGAAATCATTGATATTATTTCAAATGCGAATGGTCACGATCTTAATTTACTCGTCAAACTAAAGCATCAGCCTCATATTGCAGCGACCCAAATCACCGACAATGGATTTACGCTGTCAATTAGTGGTTTGCTATTGCATCAAGCCAGTATTGATCCACCTACCAAAACCTACATTACCAGTGTCGAGGTCATGTCTGAAACCAACTTACAGTCTAGCAAGTTAGAATTTTCAACGCCTAGACTAACGCAAATACGGACTGAAATTTTCAAGAATGCGATTCTTGTATCTGCCAAGTTAGCCAAACCGGCTCCTCTAAACTCACACACCGCCGCCCAAAGCCAGCAGCTTTCAATAACTGCGCCTCAGAAAGCAAGAATCACACCTCCACAGTCTATCAATCAAGAGAAGCATTTTAGAGATGTTTTCCAATTAACTGCATCCTATTGCATGCAGGCTAAGAAATTATTGTCGGAAGATGCTTGGAATCTCGAAGCCGTAGCCGACCACGCCCTATGTATGGTCGCAAATGACAAATTAGACGAAGCGCAAATTTCAGTGGATCAAATACAGAGTTTTAGTCCCAATAATTGGAAAGCCGCACTCACCGCGGGAGAAATTTTAAGGCTTAAGGGGGATGTCAGCCAAAGTAAGATACAATTTTCTTACGCAATGCAATATGTCGAAAACCCTGAAATGAAAAAGACAATAGCAAACTGGGCTGCCCGCGATTAGCTTTGTTGAGAAGTTTGCAGAATGGCGGATCAAAACCTTTAAAAAATCTCCGGCAAATGGGAAACCAAGTGGGGACAACATTGTCCCAAATGCCAGAGAAATTTATAAGATGAACGCAGTCTGTGACATGGGGGGATATCAACTTACAAGTTTGAGATGAGTAAACTCAAAGTTTGACTGCGTTCACATCAACAATGTAGTCAATGCCAGTTCACACCACAATTAACGCATCATCACACTTACGAGAGCAGCTTACTTTTTTTATCCGTTTTTTTGACATTAAGCACAAAAAAAGCGGACCACATTCATCATGTGACCCACTTCTTCAGGGAGAAAATTGTTATACGCTTAAGCGACTTTGACTTTTTCTACCGCTTCTCCAGCACCCAAGAAGTCACCAATGTGACCCACGCCTTCATAGCCCAATTCCGCTCTTGCAAAATCTGCAATCGTCGGCATCAATTTTGAAATCTGTTCATTACCCAACCCGGCATTTTGTAGGTCGCGTACCATTTGAAAAGCAACAGCAGAGCGTCCACCCGGTGTCTGCTCGATCAAGCGAGCAATAATACCTGTTGCAGCGCCAACATCTACGCCTGATGTCGCTGACAGTGTGCGTGCGCCAGGAATATTTTCAAATACCAATGTCGCAAACTGTGATCCCTGACGGTCTGCAGCATTTAAAACAATCCCAAGAGCCGAACGCGCCATGTCTGAATTTAATTCTGTTTCACCGGCAATGTAATTTACGAATTTCTTCAACATGATCAGCTCTCCTGGCTTTTTCGTTTGTGTTGAAAGCCACCTCAATCCCCATAAGGATCACCCAGCGCCTTCTTTTCCATGAGAGTAATATTGCGTTGCGTATCTTAACAAAAAACGAATCACTTAGTTAAATTTGAAAATTAGCTTCAAATATTTTCTTCTTTAAATACAGTTCATTAATATAGGCAAAAACATCGCACCAAGGCGGAAAACTTTGCCTACCTACAGGACAAGATTGCCTATTTCGGTCAAATTCAATTAACAAAACCAAAACAAAATATACAAAATTAAATGAAGCGCCGCTATCGCCACCGGCAAGTTTAGATGTGCGGAGAAACACCGCCATATATTGCAGCAGGAAATTGCTTTAATCTTGCCCACATCTGGTCGCCATAGGAAAAATGCCACCACTCAGTCGGGTTATTTGAAAAGCCAGCCGCATCCATCAACCAATATAGCAAGCGGCGATTTGCCTGCGCTTCCATATCAGACATTGAAGATGGTTCAGACCGTTCAAACCAATCTGTATGGGCATTTTCTGTCAGGTCGTCGAAAATACCGCCCATATAAAGCGGCTGTTTCGTATCAATATAGCGAAGCGTAAGGTCCGTTGCCCCTCCCGTTGCATGAGGCGAAGGCGAAGCCTCCCCTTCACTTGGCGGTGACCAGTATCGCTCAACTTCTTCCATCAAATTTTCTTCTGGAATTTCTGGTCGGTTTTGTCGTAGCCAATTGGGAAACCAGACACCATGAAAATGACGCTGTATAGCCTGCGGTCTCCATCCATCAAAAAGATATAGCTCTAAACCAGCCTCTTTAATTTGAGCATTAATATCCAGCAGCCGCATCGCCACACCTTCACGCAGATACAGCTCTTCAATCGCACCGGGTACTTTTTCAAAATAAGGTGGGTTATTTGGCGTGAAATAATGGTTGTCTCCCGCAATTCCCTTGCTGCGTACATCCACCATTCCTTCATTAAACGCAGGATTTTGCGTCTCGATAGCAACTTCTTGGCGAAAGCCCTGCTTTAATGCATTCACCGGCGCAAAAGCTGGAATGGCACGCCCTTTAAGGGCCAGAATATCTACATTAGGCATATCACAGCTCTCAACTTACTTTTCTACTGAAACCGGATCTTACTCAATGCTCTTCCAGTTTGCGCACTTCATATCCTGCAATCGGGAAATGGCAAATCACACCGCCCGTTTCATCAGTTTCACGCCCAATAATCACCTGTTCCGGTGACAGCGCCAACAATTCCCCAGACACAGCAACACACCCATAATCTACAGGTGTCACTTTTACATAATCTCCAATTTGTACGCCGGGTAAAAGTAAAGTCGTCACAAAGGGCAATTCTGGAAATGTATCAAAAGCATGATCCAACGCTTCCTGTTCATCGGAATCCTCGCTCAATCCATGCCCAAATGCATGTATCCGTTCCATCCATTCACAAACATTGCGATATGGGTACAGCAATGAGGAATTCAGCGGGCTTTGTGCCAATGACCATAAACAATGATAGACCGAAAAATCAGCTATCGACGGCTCATCCCCAAACATAAAGGCATTGTCGATCCAGTTGTTAAATTGGTTTAGATAGGAAGTCAGAAAACTCAACGCCGCTTCAGGCGTTAATTTTAATTTGGTCGACCCTTTAAAAAGAGCCGCCCTGTCTTTTTTAAAAGCCGCAGCTTTCCCGGGACTTATACGCTCAATTGTATCGGCAATCGCTTCAGGCCGCATATTCAATGTCCGGCAAACATCCACAAGCTGAGTGTCCGCCCATTCTGCCACCCGCTCGGCCACAAAACCATGAGCGAACAAAGTCTCATCAAACGCATGATCTGCCAATGTTTTGGAGATAAGATGCGTATCGCAATAAATATTTGAATCAATCTGCAAAACAGGGGTGCGTCTATATCCGCCCGTTAAAAGATCCAATCTTGGGCGAGGCAAAATAGGCTCAATTTGAACGGATTGCCATTCCAGTTTCAAATATCCCATTAAAACCCGCACTTTTTCCGCAAAAGAAGAGGCAGGATAATGATGAAGAAATATAGCCATATCCGACCCTTCGCACTGATCGTCCCCACACAGCTTGTTCTAGTCAACAACAAATAATCGAGACGCGAATCTCTTCCCACGCATTGAATGTGACACACAAAATTAGAAAAGGTCTAGTTTTTCAATTGGCCTTGAAGGTATTTACCCACCGTAATTTGGCCTTTGTTTGAGTTTTTGCCACACAAAAGCAACAATAAATGATATTATGAAAGATGAAGCCACAAAATACCTAGGGGAAACACAATGAAATACCTGAACTTCTTCTTCCGCGAAGGATCTTCAATAATGTTTTCAATATATCTCGTCATTTTTGCTTTGACAGATATCACATTACTACCCTTAGGAACTGAAGCAGCAGGCATGTTCGCGGTCGCGATTGTTTGTCTTATATATCTTTCTCTTCAAAGCGGTATGGCAGCCTATTCTAGCGTTGGAAATGACAGGCCTATTTTTGATTTCTTCTTTTCTTTAGCCCCGCTTTTTACGCTTTTGATGATTGCTGTTCTATCGGTCGTCGGCGCAACAACACTCAGCACATTTGAATCCCTTTCAATGTGGCTCGCTTTTGCCATCACAATGATGGATGTCGTTTTTAACACACAGGTTATATTTAAAATGAACAGACTAGCGACAGATATGGTGCAAATGAGGTAAGAGCTAGTTTGCTCTTCTCAATCATCAGGTGTCTGGGCATTTTGCCATGATCTTCAAATCCATATTCATTCCATTATGCGCAATGATGTTTGTCTTAAGCGCATGCTATGACGAAGACAGTGGAAATGAATCTTCTCCTGAGGTCGTGAGTGAAAAGCCCAATCCAGTTCAAAACACGGCGTCCAAACCTATCGACCATGACAATCATGGACGCCCAAAAACCTATAAACTGGTTGGGCAAAAAGCGCCTGTTTTTAGCACCACATCATCACAAGGTGAAACCATCAGTTCAGCCGATCTTGAAGGGCGCTGGACAGTCGTCAATTTCTGGGGGCTTTACTGTCATGACAGCCTCAATGACGCCAAATATGCAAACGCGTTAAAAACCGCGATAGATCAAGACCCTGATCTGAACTATCTTTCTATTCACACTGCACCAATGGAAAAACAACTCTCCAGACCCTTTGGAAAATGGGGCGCGATAGAAACATTTTTCCAAGACAAAGGATATGATGAATACCCTGTCGCGCTGGATATAGATGCCGAGATCCGTGACATATTCAACATCGAATGGACACCAACCTATCTCCTGATCGGGCCAGACCTAACCATTGAAAGTTTTCGTACTGATTTTTCTGTAGACTCTAAAAACGGTATAAAAGACTTCATCAAAAAAGTTCAAAATATCAAAAAGAAAAAAACCGACCAAAGCGCCCGCCCTTCCGTTGTTGAACAAGCATATAACGCCGCGCCAGCCGCCACGATTTCCAGCGCTGGCGTCGCGGGTTTATCAAGCCAGACTCCCTTTGATATGTGGGCGATACAACAAGCATTTGATGGATATGATGTGCGTGCAGTGCGCATTGAAACACCGCAAAAAGATTTAGAGACCTATGAAATCTACAATGAGCAAGAGCTCGTTATGCTGATCAGTCCAGACGAAACCGGAGATTGGGTTGGAGATGCAACAGCAGTCACACCCGAGTTTAAAGGTCCACTTGGAGAAACCATCGGTGTGTCCCGTCTTGGTGACATACCCAAAGATATTCTTGGAAAATGCGAGCACGAAATTGGTTTTTATAAAAATGCGCTAACCTGCCGCTCAGACAATATTTCACGATTTGCACGCATTTTTGAAATACCTGATAATTACGCCACGTCATCAGGAAATATTCCAAGCGAAGTGCGCCAAGCATCCAAACTTATCGGGCTCAGATTCATTCCCGATAATCGCGTTTTTTAAACCGATTATTTAAATGGTTGAACAATCAAGCGATCCAGATGCTGATCGTTTTTTGTCTGGAATTCCACTTGCCCTATTTGTGCATTATCGACGTTTGAAAATGACGCGCGATAAGTTCTGAACATCTTATCCCAGACGGGGAGAAAGAACCCATAATTTGAATCGCTCTGAGATCTCTCAATCGAATGATGCACACGATGCATTGCGGGCGTAACAATCAAGAGCCTAACAATGCGATCTAACCATTTAGGCAGCAAAATGTTAGCGTGGTTGAACAAAGCACTCACATTTAGCACAATTTGGAACCAGAAAATCGTCACTGGCGGCACACCAAGGACACACACAATCAATACTTTCCAGCCAAGTGAAATCAGTATTTCTAAAGGATGAAAGCGAAAAGCAGTCGACACATCCACATCTGGATCAGTGTGATGCACACGATGCAATCGCCATAAAAATGGAATTTTATGGGTTAGAAAATGCTGAAACCAGATAGCTAAATCCAGTGCTAGAAAACAGATAATGAACACCATCCAATATGGCCATTCTAGCACCATATTGAACAAGCCAACGCCCTGCTCACCCGCCCAAATGGCAATTGCAGCCAGCCCCAAAGGCAGTGCCAATTTCACCAAGACATTGCTCAAAATCACAAGGCCAAAACTGCCCGTCCAGCGCTGCAAACGGGTGAGCTTTCTTTTGCGATCTGGGAAGTACATCTCCAGCAGAGCAAAGATTGCAAATGCACCTAAAAAGCTAGCTAGGCGAAGTATGGTTTCAAAATTTTCCATGCTTTCAACGTATTCATTTTAACCGACCTCTACAATGAGGCTTTTACCTCGCTTTAGTTTACGACATGGTGTGCAAATGCCTTTGTTTGATTCGCTCCGTAAATCTGAACTGCCTCGTGTCCTGGAATTTTTCGCAGGCGGCGGATTTGCAATTAAGGGCTTAGAGGACAGTTTTCATTGTGTTTTTGCTAACGACAATGATCCACTCAAGTCCCGAACTTACACAGCGAATTTCGGCCCAACTCACTTTGACACCAGTGATGTGTGGACGTTGGATGCTAATCACATTCCCAATGCTGAATTGGCATGGGCATCATTTCCTTGTCAGGACATATCCATCGCCGGGTCACGCAAAGGCCTAAACGCGCCCCGCTCCAGCGCATTCTGGGGGTTTTGGCGTCTCATAGAGGCAATGGCAGATGAAAAACGCGCGCCCCAAACACTCGCACTCGAGAATGTGGCCGGCCTCATCTCATCCCGTCGTGGACGCGATTTTACAACCGTCATAGAGACGCTAGCCGATGCAGGATATCGTGTGGGTGCCATGGTTATAGACGCGGCTCTTTTTAGCCCGCAATCGCGCAAACGATTATTCATTATCGCTCATAAAGGCCGCATACCCGAAGGGCTGGAAGCAAATCATCCTGATCCAACCTACCACCCTCAAAATCTTCAGAAAATTGTCGCGCAGATGGACCCGACATGCCGCATGGCATGGACATGGTGGCAACTGCCTCACCCCCAAGAGAGATCCATTCAGCTTGAAGACATACTCGACCGTAAAGTGCCTGAAAACGCGTGGAGATCTCCAGAAGCCGCGCAAAAATTAATCGCGCAAATGTCACCAGCGCACCGCGCTAAATTTGATGCCGCATTGAAACAGAAAAAATGGCGTGCCGGAGCAGTTTATCGCCGGATACGGGTCGAAGATGGAAACAAAATTCAACGTGCAGAAGTGCGATATGATGGCCTCGCAGGATGCCTTAGAACACCTGCTGGAGGATCATCCAAACAATTGCTGATGATCACCCATAACGGAGAAGCGCGCCTAAGGGCATTGAATGCACGAGAAGCTGCCCGTTTGATGGGACTAGACGACACTTATATTCTGCCAGAAAAAGAAACACCCGCGCTTCAAGTCATTGGTGACGCGGTCAGCGTACCCGTTGTCAATTGGTTATCGGAAAATCTGCTAAAAAAGCTTGTTCTACGCCCATCTCGATCATAAAATTCAAATCATTATGAAATGGTTTGAGATCCCCCACTCATCTGGCCCTGTTCATGCATAGATAAATTAGACAAATTCACTGAGATTATTTCGGCGAATGCGCAAAAACATTGTACAACGTCTTTCAGCATACGCCCAACAGGCTTATATCAGTCTAAAAGTACACTATTTTAAGAGATTCATCTGACCATGCTTCACATCTCGACACAAAAACTCATCGAGAAACTCCTCGAACGCACCCTATCTGGGACGATTGATTGGAAAGAACGTGTGCCCGATGGTGTGATTCTGGAAACAGAAGGTTATGTCGTTGAGCTAACCGCGTCTCCAGCCAATGTTAAACTTTCACAAGTCTCTGGTCGTCTGCTCGAAGATGTCACGCATGAAGTTTTAGAAAGTACGCTCAATCAAGCTGGCCGCGATTATGCCAGCATCGTTGTCGAGCTTGCCGGAGAAGCTGACCGCTATGCCAAAGGCACCGAGCAAGCAATCGCTTCAATCCTTGACGCCGTTGAATCTAGCAATACGCCAGTCCTAAAATCAGGACCATCTTTCCTCGGTCAGCCCAAAACTGAAGCCCCAGCAACTGAGGCTGAAGAAGCAAACACTGAAGCAGAAACCGTTTCATCCGATTCTGATCCATCAACAGAAGCTGGAATGAACGCAGCTATTGTTAAAATGGTCGCCGAAATCAACGGCCCTCCTGCAGGTGAAGAGTTGGATGAATTGGAAAATTCTCCAGAAACTGAAGCTGACGAAGAGCCAGCAGAAATAGAGCAAGAAGAGCCAATTGCCGAAGTTGAAGCTGAGCCTGTTGTTGAAAGTGAAGAGGTCGAGCTTACACCTGAAAATGCGGAAGCTTTGCTTGCTGAAGGTCTACCTGAAGAACCTTCTGTTGATGAAATAGAAAACATCGAAGAACAAATAGAAGAAGATATTCCAGAGTTCAAAACTCACATTGTTGAAACACCAGCTTCAGGCATTGCAGCTGGAAGCATGGCAGCGGCAGCGGCTGCAGCCGCGCTTGCTCAATCCACAGCAGATGAAACAAGCGAAACTGAAGATAATATAGACGAAATCACTTCAGATGAAACTCATGCATCTGAAAACGATGATGATTTACCAGCTGATACACCAGAAACGCTTCCAGAGCTTCCAGACATACATGACATTGATGAGCTAGAAACAGCTGTAGAGGATGAAACTGATACGGTTGAGGCTGAAGCAGAAATCGAAGAAACAGAAGCTTCAATAGAAGAAATTCTTCCTCCACCGCCGCTTGATCTGGAACCCACAGAAAAAACGCTAGACTCTGATACGTTGGAAATAGACCTTCCAGAATTGGAAGATGAAATTCAACTTGATGACATCGAAGAAACAGTGATTGCTGAACCGGAAGCCGATTTCAACAAACCTGCGACGAACGACCATTTCCAGCCATTTGCCAAGAGAAGTGCTGAAATAGCCGAAGACGCTGCAGAAGACGAAGTCGAACCGGCTTCCGCATTCGAAGATGACATGCCACCTGCGCCCAAAGCATTGCCGCAAGTTGATGAAGAATTGGCTGCTTTAGACATTGAACAACAAGCAATTGAGCTTGAAGTTGCAACACACACTACGGCACCAGAAGCTCTTGAAGCCCCACCAACACCAGAGTCTCCAGAACAAGAGCCGCAAATGGTCGAGGAAGCAGCAGCATCTGCCAAAATCGAAGATGCGCCTGTTGAGCCCAAACCTGCGACGCCTGCTCCACTTGGATTTACATTTAAAAATAAAGTGACAGCCACAGGACTAACAATAGGCCGCAATATCGGGACTTTAATTTCAGGCGTCCCAGAGGATATTCGTCAACGCGCAGATGACCATGAACGCATGGTTCGATTGCAAACTGAAAAAGCACAAGCTGAAGAGCGAGCAATCAAAGCAAGAAAAGCAGCGGAAGATGCACGTAAATCTTCAGTTGGCTTTAAATCCTGGTCTTAGAATAATCACGCAAATAAAAGCCTGCTATAATTAATAAATGTAGCAGGCTTAATTTATGTTTTTTAAGTTTGGTCCTATGGACGGCAATTACGAGGCAATAAATACCCTGTAAGCTGGTTATCGACCATAACAGCTTCAGCATCCAGACATGCACGCGGCGGCGGACCACTTTCAACCCGCATAAAACGACCAGATACATTCATCCAGTCTTCGCGCTTAACATCACTTAACGCATCCATAGATTCGACACCGCCAGCTTCGCGCGCAATGCACAAATATTGATTATTCTTTGCTGTCTGCAAAACAAAAGCCGTCAAACCCTCATCACGAGATTGCATTGCAGTCACCATAGCTTTGCGTGATGCGCCGTCGCTTATCTCGTCCAATGCTCTGAAACAAGCATCAGATTCTATTGCATATATACCTATCTCTTTGGTCCAGTTTGAATTCGCTGCTTCATCAACAGATTCAGATGGTGCCTCTGCTTGAGTTTCACCTTTATAAACACACCCGTGATAACTCACATCATCGTGAAAGACGGTAATAGATCCACGAACAGGTTCATTGGCTTGTGCATTCACACACTCTCCCGCCCGAATAGAAATCGTCATTGCCTCCAACACGAATGAGTCAGCTCCATCACTTTTTTCAGGTGCGCTGATTTTGGCTTCTATCTCTGGCAATCCCAAACGTTGAAAAACAAACCATCCATTGTTTAGCTCCAATCTCCAGAAAGGCTCCTGACCTGCTGCATAGAATGGAGGATCAACAACCCAATTGGATGTATCCAGAACAACATCCTCCGCCTCTTCAGGCATCGCCAGCTCAAGCGTTTCGGGAATGACATATTGAGGAGAACCAACTTCAGATTCAGTTACATCGCTTTCATTCTCGTCTGTTTTATCTGCTCCATTGTCACAAGCAGACATCATCAAGACAAAGGGCAAAACCGTCATTAGAACGATATTCCGTTTTTCACGCAGACACTTCATTGATTGGTCCTGAATCCCATTCTCAATTTTGGCCTCGAAAGACTTCAAGCCAATGTAATAACCACTCAACCAAGAAGGTAAATGATTAAATCCCTAAATGTCGGCAATGTCCGTGAAAGATCACATAATTTCATGCTTCAAACCGACTGATAAATCTGCCGCTCAGAATCAAGCAGCTTCCCTTAAGTACATTCGACATAGAAAATGTAATTGTGAAGAGATTAAAAAAAATAAATACTTACATTTCTCAGTTTAACTTCAGCAAAGCACGTTTCTCATTAAATCTGAGTCCGCCTGATACGATAAAACCGGTATGAAAAAGTTGAAATACAATCCCTGACCAATGCTATCCTTTAATGCGCAATAGCAAGTGCTGGCCCATGGTCTGAGCGCAATAAAGTACGGCTAACACCACCAAAGATCAGCTCTTCAACTCGGGAATGTCCAAAAGCACCAGCAACCAATATACCCGCCCCCTCGTCTTTGGTGAGTTTAAGCAATCCATCCGCAACTTCACCAGAAAATTCACGAACTGTCATGGGTATATTCCGCACTTCAAGCCATTCGCGAACAATTGAGGTATTCTCTGGGCCATCCATATCTTGAGGATCAATACGATCAATATTTTGAGCAATTACGACGCGGTCTGCGCTACAAATAACACGTTCATGCAAAGCAACTGCCCGCGCGGCTTCAGGACTTCCATCCCATGCGATAACGATCGTTGAAATGTCAGGATCTTTATCTGTTCCAGCTATAATAACCGGTTGGCGACGTGACATTAATGTATATTCAAATGCAGAACCATACGGGCCACTGGCACGGCCACAATCATGGGGAAAAACCAATGCAGCCGACAATATAGCTGCCGCTCCAAATTCCTGCTCTGGTAAACCTTCAATATGACGTACAAATGCCATTTCAGGATCCATTTTCTCGGACGCGCAAATGGCTTTAAAATTCTTTTCTAATTTTTCGCGCGTATTTTGCTGTGCCTCTTTCACACCTTGAAGAACTTGCGCGCTGCTAGGCATATAAAGCCCCACTCCCGCACCAGTCATTAACAACGAACCTGCAGGGTCTGGCATTGCAGAAATACCTTGGACTTTGGTTTTAAGTCGCTTTGCCAATCGGCAAGCCAAAACACTTGCTTCAGTCATTGCTTCAGCACCCTCAGTCAGGGTCAGAAATACGCTCATAACATACCCTCCAGATCAAAAATTGTTTACAGAAAGAAAAATCCTTTCTTTCTGTGTGGATTTAAACACAAATATTGATCTATGAACACAGTTCCTTTGTCGCAATCTCCCATTTAAGACAAAAAAACCGAGTGTCAGAAGTGACACTCGGTTTCTTCACGATACTCTGGGGGAGAGTATCAGGGGTGCTGGTATGTGTTACTTACCAGCGGGAGGAAAACGTTCGTAGAAGGTTTGTCCCTTTGTCGCCATTTCACGTAGCATGGCTCCAGGACGGAAACGCTCACCATATGCATCTGCTAAACGGTCTGCTTCAGCCACAAACGCAGCTACGCCCCATTTAAGGTCAATGTATGAAACCGCTCCACCTGTGTAAGGCGCAAAGCCCCACGCAAGGATAGATCCGACATCACCATCACGCGCATCAGTGATAACACCCTCTTCAAAACAACGTGCAACTTCAACGCTTTGGCGAACCAGAAGACGATTAATAAGTTCTTGGCGCTCTTCAAGAGACACTTCTGTTGTTTTGACTTCGATTTTCTCAGACAAGCCTTTCCAAATTTGTGAAGGCTTACCTTTTTCATCATAGTCATAATAACCTTTACCGGCTTTGCGGCCGACACGGTCTTTTTCTTCAACAATCCAAGCTGTCAAAGCACCTAGCGGATCGGCATTGTAATCAACACCCTCTGCAGCTGCCATCTGACGTCCAATCTTAAGCCCTGTATCAAGTCCAACACTATCAGACACTTCAAGTGGGCCCATAGGCATACCAGATTGGCGTCCAACATTCTCAATGATAGCTGGTGCAATACCTTCACTCAGCATTGTGATGCCTTCATGCGTATATGTGCTGAAACAACGCGATGTATAGAAACCACGGAAGTCATTAACGGCAACAGGAGTCTTCTTGATCTTAAGCACATAGTCGATTGCTTTAGCCAAAGTCTCTTTAGACGTTTTCTCACCCATAATAATTTCAACAAGCCCCATTCTCTCAACAGGTGAGAAGAAGTGGATACCAATGAAATTGTCAGGACGCGATGACGCTTCCGCAAGACCTGTAATCGGCAATGTTGATGTGTTTGATCCCATCACGGCTGTATCAGCAATTTGTGCTTCACAATCAGCCGTAATCTTAGCTTTTAGCTCTGGGTTTTCATACACAGCTTCAATGATCAGGTCAGATCCTTTAAGCTGGTCATAGTCTGTTGTGGGAGTAATCAACGCAAGAAGAGCATCCGCTTTTTCTTGTGTCATCTTACCGCGACTAACGGCTTTATCGACGATACGTTTTGAATAATCTTTACCGCGATCAGCTGACTCTTGAGACACATCCACAAGAATAGTTGGAATACCGGCAGCTGCTTGAACATAAGCAATACCAGCTCCCATAAGCCCCGCACCCACGACACCAACTTTGTTGATTTCGTATTTTGGAACGCCTTCTGGACGTGATGCACCTTTGGATAGGTCTTGCAAGGATTGGAACAATGTCCGCACCATGCCTTGGGCTTCTGGTGTCGCCACTGTTTTAGCGAAGTAACGGCTCTCAACTTTGATCGCCAGATCCATCGATAATTGAAGACCTTCATACACACATGAAAGAATGTTTTTCTGTGCTGGATAGTTACCGTGAGTCTCTTTAACGATCATGGCATTACCCATCATCAAGACTTGTGTCGCCATTGGGTGCTGGTTTGGAATTCCGCCCGGCACTTTAAATTTAGGTTGATCCCAAGGCGCAACAGCTTTCGGGTTTGCAAGAACCCACTCAGTCGCTTTTTCGACAAGCTCAGCAGTTGGCGCAGATGCGTGACACACGCCCATAGAAACAGCTTCAGCCGCTTTCATTGTCTTCCCTTGAAGAAGGTAAGGTGCAGCAGCCTGAATTCCCATCAAACGCGGAAGACGCTGTGTACCACCACCACCTGGTAGCAAACCGATTTTGCCTTCAGGAAGCGCAATGCGCAGCTTTGGTTGATCATCAGCAATGATACGGTAGTGACAAGCAAGTGCCAGCTCTAAACCGCCGCCCATCGCCAAACCATTAATCGCAATAGCAACCGGCTTACCGCATGTTTCCATTTCGCGGAAAAGCTTGTTAATGCCAAAAGCCATGTTGAAAACTTCGGCTTTTTCTTCTGGTGTTTCTGCTTTACTTGCTAATGCCAAAAGACCTGTCATCTCACCAAGGTCAGCACCCGCACAGAAGCCGGACTCTTTTCCTGATGTAAAAACAAGACCTTTAATCGCGTCGTTCTCTGTGACTTCTTTGACAATCGCAGCAATATCTTCATTTGCCGCTCGCGTCAGTGTGTTCATAGAACGCTCAGGTGCATCAAACTTTGCCAACGCAACGCCGTTATCACCTACCTCGAAGGAGAATTGTGTTAAATTCATAGCTGTGTCTCCCTTAAACGCGTTCAATAACAGTTGCAGTACCCATTCCGGCACCGATACATAGAGTCACAAGAGCTGTTTCTTTGTCAGAACGCTCAAGCTCATCAACCATAGTTCCAAGGATCATCGCACCTGTTGCACCCAGCGGGTGACCCATTGCGATTGCCCCTCCATTCACGTTCATTTTGTCGTGTGGAATGTTGAAATGTTGCATCATACGCAGAACAACAGCAGCGAATGCTTCGTTCAACTCGATCAAGTCGATGTCGTTAATGTCCATTTTCAGCTTGCCAAGCAGCTTCTCAGTCACATCTACAGGACCAGTCAACATGATTGTTGGCTCAGAACCGATAGAACAAAAACCTTTCATGCGTGCACGCGGCTTAAGACCAAGGCGTTCACCCATTTCTTTTGTACCGATCAAAACACCAGCCGCACCATCAACAATACCTGATGAGTTACCAGCGTGGTGCACATGGTTCATTTTTTCAATTTCAGGGTAACGCGAAAGCGCCACAGCATCAAAGCCCATTTCTCCCATCATCTGGAAGCTTGGGTTAAGGCCAGAAAGGCCTTCCATCGTCGCATCTGGACGCATATGCTCGTCATGGTCTAGCAAAATGCCGCCCATTTGATCTTTTACGGGAATGATAGATTTCCTAAAACGACCCTCTTCCCATGAACGGGCCGCACGTTTCTGACTTTCCACCGCATAAGCATCACAGTCTTCACGCGAAAAACCGTATTTCGTGGCGATAATGTCAGCTGACACACCTTGGGGCACAAAACGAGTTCCGATCGCTGAAATCGGGTCTACAGGCCAGGCTCCGCCATTTGACCCCATCGGCACACGAGACATCGCTTCAACACCGCCTCCAATCGCCATATCCGCTTCACCGGACATAACTTTAGCAGCAGCCATATTACAGGCTTCCAGTGCTGATGCACAGAAACGATCAACCTGCACACCAGCAACTTTTTGATCATATCCAGCATTCATCACTGCGATACGCGCAATATCAGAACCTTGCTCACCAATGGGAGCAACACATCCGAAAATGGCATCATCAACTTTTGATGTATCCAAATTATTACGGTCGCGAATTGCTTCTAGAACTTGTGTCGCTAAAGAAAGCGACGTTGTTTCATGCAAGGAACCATTCTTGCCTTTTCCGCGCGGAGTTCTGACCGCGTCAAAAATATATGCATCTGGCATTCTTGTTTTCTCCCGTGTGTGGCGGCTTCCCGCCACGAATTAGAAGTCTAATATGAGTAGACGTAGTTATTATTTATCCGATTAGAATTGCGCTTCTTCTAGCAAGAAGAGAGGCTCAGCACCGGTTTTTACTTTTACCAGATGCGCCGCAACGTCAGGCAACATGCGTTCAACAAAATAACGCCCTGTCGCTAGCTTTTCTGCATAAAAACTATCGCCTGAATCTTTCTTAGCGAGTGCAGCTTTCGCCATGCGCGCCCACATATACGCAAATGCAGTATATCCAAAGATGTGCAGATAGTCATGAGATGCTGCCGCTGCATTATCTGGGTTTGTCATCCCGTTTTGCATCAACCACATTGTTGCTTCTTGAAGCTGACCTTTAGTTGTTTTCAAAGCATCAATATATAGCTTCATGTCTTCGCTGTCGTTTTCTGCAATAAATGCATCCATCTCAGCATTGAAGGTCATGATGGCACGGCCACCTTTTGATGCAAGCTTACGACCAACAAGATCAAGCGCTTGAACACCATTGGTTCCTTCATAAATCAGAGCAATACGGCAATCGCGAACAAATTGCTCCATGCCCCACTCTCTAGTGAAACCAGAACCACCGTGGATTTGCATCGCGTCGATACAGCCTTTAAGGCCTTTATCCGTCAAGAATGCTTTGATAACAGGTGTCAGCAAGCCCATATAATCGCCGGCTTTTTCACGTGTTGCTTCATCTTCTGCGCGATGTTCCAGATCATTTTGCAAAGACGTCCACAATGAGAACGCACGCGCACCTTCATTGAATGCTTTTTGATCCATCAACATACGGCGCACATCAGGGTGAACAATAACTGGGTCAGCCGCTTTCTCTGGCGCTTTCACACCAGATACTGAACGTCCCTGAATACGATCTTTGGCAAAATCAACAGCGTTTTGATAAGAGATCTCTGATTGTGCGAGACCTTGCATACCAACACCCAGACGCGCAGCATTCATCATCACAAACATTGTGCGCATGCCTTTATTTGGCTCACCCACGAGATAACCCGTCGCGCCATCATAATTCATCACGCATGTCGCGTTTCCGTGGATACCCATTTTCTCTTCTAGGCCACCACATCCACATGCATTACGCTCACCTGGGTTTCCATTTTCATCCAGAATGAATTTCGGCACGATAAATAGAGACACACCTTTAATGCCTTCAGGCGCGCCTTCAATTTTAGCCAACACAAGATGGATAATATTGTCAGTGAAGTCGTTTTCACCACCAGAAATCCAGATCTTCTGACCCGTGATTTTATATGTACCATCAGCTTGGGGTGCAGCTTTGGTTTTCATCAAACCAAGGTCAGTCCCACAATGTGGCTCGGTTAGGTTCATCGTACCTGACCACTCACCCGACACCATTTTAGGAACATAAGTTTCTTTTTGCTCTTGTGAGCCACCAGCGACAATCGCTGAATAAGCTCCATGAGTTAGGCCTGGATACATTGCAAATGCCATGTTTGCAGATGACATCATTTCGCTAATGGCACTATCCAACACATAAGGTAGACCTTGGCCGCCAAATTCAGGGCTAGCTGAAAGTCCAGTCCATCCACCTTCAGCCATTGCTTTATAGGCCTCAGGAAAACCATCCGGTGTTTTCACGCTTCCATCAGCGTTACGGATAACACCTTGTTGATCTCCAACCATGTTCAACGGATGCAAAACTTCTTTGGAAAATTTCGCACCTTCATTCAAAATAGCGTCAACAAGGTCTTCTGAAAGCTCAGAAAAACCTGACAGATTATTATAAGATTCAATGTTCAAAACATCATTTAAAATGAAGCGCATATCGCGCACGGGAGCATCATAACGAGGCATAATATCACCTGTATTGGGAATAGTGGTTTAGGTTTATTTGTATACGCAAAAAGACGATTTCAGCTATTCTGCGGCTTCGGCATTTTTGAAAATCCGGTCACGTTCTTGCAACAGCACTTCTTTGCTTGGTTTAGCTAAATGATCATTGATCGCTTTCATGTGCTCTTTGATTTGAACAAGCGCACCGTCAATATCACGCCGTTGTTTCTCTAGCTTTTTCACTTGATCTTGATAGCGCTCCAACATGCGTTCCATCTGAACACGTGGGCCTTCCAAGTTATACACGTCTAGCAATTCTCGAATTTCAGCGAGTGAAAAACCGATATTTTTACCTTGTAAAATCAATTGCAGACGACCACGATCTTTATAAGAATAGACGCGGTGCATACCATTACGTGTGGGGTGTAGAAGATCCTTGTCCTCGTAAAAACGAAGTGCTCGCGGCGTAACTTCAAACTCCTTGGCGAGCTCACCAATGCTGTATGAACGCATAATTTTCTCCCGATTGCTGCCTATTTTAGAATGGCTTATATGCAATTATATATACCTACCCCTTACGTGAACGTCAAGTATTTTCTGCTGCAGTGCGACATTTTTAGCAAAAATTTACTTATCGTGAAGAAAACACTGAAAATTCTGCCTAGTTAACCAATCCATTAACTCCCCTTTAAGCAAAAGCATCGCATCTAAGAGATTGGGTATAATTTGCCGGAGTTCATTAACTCTGCGTTAGTATAATAAGACTGGAGCCAAGGATGGGGCATGCACCTTGGAGCGTTAAAGGAATAGATCCTAAAGCTCGCGCGAAAGCTAGAGAACACGCTCAACGAGATGGCATAACTCTCGGAAGTTATTTGAACCGCCTTCTATTAGAAGACAGCGGATCCTATGATGGTGAAAAATCCCACTCCCCTTTAAACTCCATACTTCGCGGCGAAGCACCTCCTGAGCGCGTTTCCGAAGTAGCTAGCACACTCGAAGAAATTTCCCGTCGCATGAATGCAGGTGAAAACCGCTCAACGCAGGCATTGGCCGGCGTCGATCAATCCATGCTTACGCTTTTGAATCGCCTTGAATCGACTGAACGGGCAACAGCTGGCATGGCAAGCCGGTTTGATGGTGCCCTTGATGATATGCGCGCAACGCATGCATCCTTAGAAGAGCGTCTAGATTCAGTTAGCCGCAAAGATAATTCTCGCCGCATGCTAGATGCCATGCGTGCTTTAGAGGGTGCACTCACAAAGCTTTCTAAACAGGTTCACGACACAAAAGATAAAGTTGCGACAGAACACGATAACCTTCGCGAAGAAGTCAATCGCGGCGTGTCACACCTTTCCAAAGAAGTCGATAACATCACGCGACGCGTGGATGAGAGCACACGCAGATTTGATGACACTTCCAGTCGTTTGGACCGTTTCGAGCGCACTGCTGATGATCGCCTACGCGATGCTTTAGGCCGCACAGAGACAGCGCTTGATGTCGCCCGTGCGCAATCTCGCAAAGCTGAAGAACGTTTCAATTCATTAGAAGACAAAGTCAGCGAAACACAGCGCAAAGCAGATACAGCTCTAGCGACATCTCAAAATTCATTCAATGATCTGCGCGAAAGCCTCAAATCATTTGCATCTCACACAGATAGCAAACTTGATGAAGCGATATCGACTGCGGACACTGCGCTTTCTACCGCACAAAGAAACTCAAGCGAAATTTCAGCAGAAGTCACCAAACGCAATAATGAGCTCGCTGAAAAACTTTTTGGCAGCATTAATGACGTCGAGCAGCGCATAGCTGCGGCTCAGCAAAATGTGACTTCCATGTTTGCGAAGGTTTCAGACGTTGGCGCAAAAGCTGAAAAAGCTGAGCGTTCAGGCAAGTCATCTGAAGAAGCCTTGGCAACACTTCAGGCAGCTATGGAGCGCATCAATGAACGCGTATCAGCTGCTGAAGAAAACAAAGCGAACGCAATCACTGATCTTGAAAAATCATACAGCACGCTGGATGAGCGACTTGACGAAGTGCAGCAAAAAATCGGCGATTCCACCAATATCCGCGAAGAATTTGAAGCAAAACTAGCCTCCATCGCTGATGATTTCTCCAAATCTTTGGAAGACACGCGCACAGAAATGGCCCAAATCAGTAGCCAAAGCGCTGCGGGGAATGAAGGCGGCAATGCGATTGAAGCTCTGCAACAGCAAATGGATGCGGTTCACTCTGAAATAGCCGCAGCTGAAGAGCGTCAATTAAACGCTGTAGAGCTCATCACAGGTCAGCTTGAACGCCTTTCTGAAGCATTGGACCAACGCTTACACGCAGTTGAAACGAACAAATCAACGAATGTTGGTGTTCTGGCCGAGCAAGTCGGCAAAATTGCTGGGCACATGGAAGAGCGTCTGGAAGCAACAAACAAAAAGATTGATGACACAGAGCGTCGCAGCGCTGAGGCAATCGAACAAGTCGGCGAACATGTTGCTCGTGCAACAGAGCGTCTCCAAGCTCGCAATGAAGAAACTTTCGACAATATCTATGAAAAAATAGACGAAGTTTCTAAATCTACGCGCCAGCACCTTTCATCAACAATGGAAGATATTGAAAAACGTTTGCGAGATGCAAGAGAAGAAGCCGAGCGCATCGTGTCCCCTGTTCAAAACACAGTATCCTCACTCGCTAAGCGCATCAACAACATGTCGTCTGGTGATAATGATGACATTGACTTTGAAGATGACTTTTCTTCAGACATCGCACCACCTCCGCTACCATCTGCAGACTTAGAAGACGATCAAACAAGTCAGTTCAGTAATGATTCCGGCATACTTGATGACTTCATCGATGCTGTAGAAATGCCAGAAACTGATGCCTCATCAACAATAGACGATTTTGAAGAAAACACGACTTCACCACCCGTGTTTGAAGATGAATACACATCCTCAAGCGCCTCTGAAGGTGGCATTAAAGACGATGAAATCGCAGATATCGCTTATAATGCCCGTAAAGAATTTGCTGCAGAACTCGCTGAGCAGCGTGCTGAACTGGAAGCAGAAGAAGAATTATTCCGTCAAAATGATGATGCTGTCGAAGAATTTGCAATTAATTCACAGTCTACATTTCCTATATCAGAAGACGAAAACCTATTTTCCGGTGACGCTGAAACAGATGCTTTCACATCTTCACTAGAACTTGAATACGAAACAGAATTGCCAGTTGATAGCCCTGCTTATCACATGCGGTCTGATGAGGGGCTTAATGATGACCCTTATGCTCGCGCCAGCAATAATAGCTCTGAATTCCTAAATAGCGCACGCCAAGCCGCCAAAGAACGTGGAACCACTAACCGTGCTATCGTGACGGGCAATGACGAACGCAAAAACAACAAACTTCCAATGGTTGCCGCTGGTGTTTTAGCGGCTGCTGTCGTTGGCGGCGCAGGCATGGTTGCAATGCGCGGCAAGCATGTGAATGCAGATGATGCTTTCACAACCACACCGCCTAAATTTAACCCAGATTCAATTCAATCCGGCTCAACACTGGAAGACGAAGACACACTATTTGATTCAAACGAAGAAGCAGCCGACACACAAGCGGCACTCGAACGAGAGCAAAATATGGAATTTGCAAACCTAAATGTGGATGAAGAATTGCTATTTCCGCAAGAGGCGCGAATTTTGACGTCTGACAATTTCAAAAAAGCTGAAGCAACATCTGGCGCACTCAACAGTGCATCTGTTGCGCCAGCAAAACGCGTATCTCCTTTAGATGCATTTGCCTCTTCGCGTACAAAAGACATTGCTGAAGCATCTGCCACATCCGCAACACCTGCCGCAGCAACAAGCAAAGCTTTACCAGAAACTCTCACCTCTATGCCAAAGACTGTTACGCTTGAAACAGCAGCTGCAAGTGGTTCCCCTATCGCCTTGCACGAATTGGCAATAAAGCAACTGGCTTCAGGTGAAAAACGCATCGCTGCTGAAACGATGCGCAAAGCTGCTGATCAAGGTCTTGCGGCAGCTCAATATCGTATGGGTAAACTTTATGAGCGCGGCGAAGGTGTACCGCGCTCCATTAAAGAAAGCCGCAAATGGACAAAACTGGCAGCGGAAAATGGCAATGTTAAAGCTATGCACGACTTAGCGGTTTTCTACGCTGAAGGCGAAGGCGGAGAACAATCCTTCCTCTCAGGTGTAGAATGGTTCTCACGCGCAGCTGAATACGGCTTGATTGATAGTCAATACAATCTAGGTGTGCTGTATGAGCAAGGTCTTGGCGTTTCCACGGATTTAGCTAAAGCAGCTTACTGGTTTGAAGTGGCCGGCCACAATGGAGATGCTGATGGAACGCGCCGCGCGCGTGAAATTTTGCGCAATCTTCCATCAACAGAAGCAAACAAAATTATCGCTGACGCTGACGCATTCATTCCGCGCCAAATGAGCGCTGCTGCAAACGGGAAATTTGGACCACAATCGTGGAATGCCCCCATGAAGACTCAAATTGCCGAAGTTCAATCGCTACTTTCTAAAATAAACGGCATACAACTGACAAATGATGGTATTATGGGGCCAAACACACGTAATGCTATTCGATCTTGGGAAGAAAGAAATGGGCTCATACCCACAGGCGATGTTTCAGACGCATTATTGCGTCAATTGCGTGCGGCTACTCAAAAAGCAGCTTAACTCCTCCAATTGGCAGAGCTAAGGTGTTTTTAAATACCATATTACACCATTTGAGACTAAAAGCTTGCCGCTTAAGGGTTTTCTTTCCCGTCTGCTGGTTTTATCCATTATATAGGCGTGCTTGATTTAGGCGCACCTCATTGGAGGAAAAATGCAAATACACCTGCCTATCGCTGAAATGGCCGTTGATCCTCTCGTGATCATCGCAATTGGCGCAGGTGTTGGCTTTGTTTCTGGTCTTTTCGGTGTCGGTGGCGGATTTCTCCTTACACCACTTTTAATGTTTGCTGGCGTACCCGCAGTTGTCGCCGTTTCCACCCAAGCAAATCAAGTTTTAGCAACCTCTATTGCAGGTGCCTCCTCTCATTGGAAAAACCGCGCCGTCGACATACGCATGGGCCTGTTCATGATGTCCGGGGGCTTGGCCGGTTCTGGCCTCGGTGTCTGGGTATTCAAGCTCCTAAAAGCATCAGGCAATATAGACGAAGTCATTGCGATATCTTACGTGCTTTTCCTCGGCACGATTGGTGGCTTGATGTTTTGGGAAAGTATCGGACCCGCCATTGGCAATAAATCCGATGGCAACAAAGACCCCAAACGCCGAAGCGCAATGCGCGCTTGGACGCGCGCCCTGCCATTTAAACGACGTTTCCCAAGATCGGGCCTTTATATAAGCATGATCCCTCCGGTTTTGATCGGCTTTTTTGTTGGTTTTCTTGCGGCTGTGCTTGGTGTCGGAGGTGGATTTATCCTAGCCCCTGCAATGGTGTATTTATTGGGTGTCCCAACACGTGTTATGGTGGGTACATCACTTTTTCAAATTATTTTCCTGACAGCTTTCGTGACTTTCCTGCAAGCGGCAGTCAACCAAACAGTCGACCTTGTTCTTGCTGCTGTTTTAATGTCCGGCGGCGTTGTGGGTGCCAAGCTTGGTGCGGCCACTGGTCAATATCTCAATGCGGCTCAGCTGCGTTTCCTGCTCGCGCTTGTTGTTCTCGCAATGGGCGGAAAATTAGCGTATGATCTTATCTTTGGAACATCCGTAGAATTTACGATGGAGGCGCTTAAATAATGCGCCGCTTTTTACCAATTCTAGCGCTTATTTATTGGGTCTCCAGCTTCGCCTTAGTCAGCAATGCCGACACACCCGATCTTATTGCAAACAAACCTGAATTATCGGCCGCCCTATCTGAAAGCAAAATCAAGGTCGATGTTGATTTTTCTGGCACGCGCATCACTCTCTTTGCAGTCTCTGACCAATGGGATAATCCAAGCGTCACCTTCGCAGTTGCTCTAGTGGGACCGCAACGCCCCTATACAATTACGCATCACACAAAAAACAATAAGGAACGCTTTGTTTTTGTCTCAGCACCAGCGATTTTATCCGTTGCAACAGAGGCCGGCAAAGACGATATCGAGACAGCAAAAGAACTCAATCTTGCCATTATAAATCCGCGCTACAGCGCAATGCCCGAACCTGACAACATGAACGACCCCAAACTGGAATATTGGCGACAAGCATTTGCTGACCTTAAAACTCAAAAAGGTCTCTTCAACACAAATACACACGGTCTGCAGCGATTGGATGGCGGTCTGATACGCGCTGATATTGACCTACCCGCTGCTGCTCCACCGGGTATGTATGATGTCCGGATTTTACTTTTTCAGGACGACACATTGCTCGCCGAAACGCAAACACCTTTATTGCTCGAAAGAAAAGGTGTTGAAAATGCGCTTTTCACCCTCTCCCTTAAACATCCTATTATATACGGGTTTCTAGCTGTCCTTCTGGGATGCAGCGTTGGTATTGGTGCAGCGTTTCTAGGTGGTGGTCGCCGCTAACAACACCCTAGACATTGGCAAGCCGCTGAGATGGGCGCGCAAGCGTTATAATAGACTCGCCAATTTTTGCCCCCACTTTGGGAAACATCGCAATCACCCCAGCTTGATCAAGACTGAATAATTCTCCGCCAACTCTAAGTATTGGCTCGCCCTTGGGCAGAAGGTCAAAATTACTGATTTCATCAACAAGCAATCCATCATCTTCATGAGATTTGATAATCACTTGATAGAGTTCATAACATTCAAAATCGCCTTCAATCGTCGGCAGCTCGCCATCCACCATCCCCAGCCCAACGAGTGCTCCAGTTATGGCGGAAACACCATTTGATATGCAATCAGCAGCCTGATGTTGGCCGCATTCAACAGTGCACGCATAACCGCCTGCATTGCGCATATATTCTGTCATACCGACACTCTTCTCTAGCGCCGGATAAGGATCATCTGTTTTGCCAATCGATTCGTTAAACTCTGCCAATGCGCGATTATACGATCCAAGCCAACCATGCATCACCCGCTTAATACCAACAGATGCACCAAAAGCTGTTTCAGCAATTTCATGCTGAAATGGCTCTAAGCCATCAGTGTTGTTTTTGGGTCCCAATAACGCAAATGCACCATCCCCTTTTCGGAAGCTATGCAGGTCAAGTAACACATCATGAGAAGCCAAAATTTCGCGTATCTCAGGCACAATTTTATGTTCACTTAAATCTTGAAGATCTTTCGCGCCCATGCAGCGATTTAGATCAATATCCACAAAACGTGTGTTTTGTGCGCGCGCAGCCTCATTCACCACAGGCACAAAAGTCACGCGCCCTTTTTTGAGTTTTCGATCCCAGTTTTCCAAAAAAGACCCAATGGCATCTGGCCCCGCGCGTTCATCCCCATGAACTGCCCCTGTGATCACCACAGCAGGACCATCAATGCCAGAGTCAAACTCAAATTTTTCCACAATAAGTCCCGCCTAATAATACGATCAATCAATCGGCGGGACGTTATTTTCTTGAAAGCTAAAAAGCAATGCTGCTTTTAAACAAGATTACTCTGCGACAAAGCGGGAAACTTCAGCAGCAAACGCTTCTGGTTGATCCATCATGAGATAATGACGGGCATTTTCGATCATGCGCAAATCTACATTTTGAAGCGCAGCATAATTAATCTGATAGGCCCCCGCCACAGCATTCTTTGGAAAACCCGTCGCCTGATCAAAAGCATAAACGACAGTCGTCGGCACCGAAATTTTAGATACGTCTTTGCGCAAATCCGTCAACATCACATCATACATGATATTTGCAACAGCCGCGCGATCCGATGAAATAGACCATTGAGCAGCAATGGCTGCATCTTCATCAGACAAAGTCAGACGCTTCATCGCCGCTTTTTGACTGTCAGCAAATTCATCATCCGATTGCGCCAACATCTTATCGCGTGCTTCCACCGCCGCAGGCTTCATATTTTTCTCAGTCGCCATTGGGTTTATCAAGACTGAAAAGAAAGGCAGCACATCTACAGACATCACCTTCGAGACAGGTGCCTCTTCCTGACTAGCAACCATCAGCGCAACCAAACCACCCATTGAATGACCAATGATTGATGGCTTCTCCAACGCGCTGGCATAAGCTGAAACCTGTTTGGCAATTTCAAACAGACTGCCAGGCTCACTATTTTGACCAACGTCCGAACCAGCAAATCCATTCACATGCAAAACGTGAACTTCATGGGTGGCTTCAAGCTGTTCACGCGTTGCATCCCAAACATCTGGAGATGAAGCTAATCCCGGCAACAATATGATTTGAGGTTTGCCAGACGCAGATTGTTCGGCAATTTCTCCGTATATTTCGACTGTGAAACGCGTTGGTCTTAGTGGGTTTACATGATCCAAATTCAAAGTCTCGTCTGCTTTAGCCTGTGCGTCCGAGATAGTTTCGGTTGGCTCTTTGTCTGGCTCAATCGATTTTTCGGTCGGTGAACACGCCTGTAGCCCAAGACCGATGGTCAGAGCTATTGTCGACAAAAATATTTTGCCTCGCTTTAGGATCATCATCAATATCTCCTCCACTTTATTGTAAAGAGAGATTGAAGCAATATCTTCAAAAATTCAACAAGCGTTTGAATTTTCATTTCAGCATGCACTCATATGAAAATTCTGTGTTTCATCTCAGACCAAAACTGCAAACATATGTGAATTACGCAATTTTTGCCTTATTATTGTCCGATTCTACAAGTTATTTATCGAATATCAACAAAACACCCCTGCAAGCCGCTTTCATTTCCCCATGAATGCAAACTGTCCATGAAGGTCCAATAAGATGCATAAGCGTATCAAACTCATCCCTTTACTCGCATTGTCATCTGCTTGTGTATTTGGCCAAATAGCCAACGCCGATGCTTCATGGCCAGAGCTATTTAAAGAAGCTGCCATTCCCAAAGCTGATGTTACACCTCTTAGCGTCAGTTATGTCACCGAAATCACCCAAATCGGAGATGGAGACTGGGGTAAACTCACATATAAAACCAAGAGTCATCCGCAAACAGGCATCACCATTGACGTGGAAACTTATCCAAATAAAGGCGATAAGGAAGAGATAGTCTCTGAATTGAGCAGTGATGAAGATGCAGATATCTGGTGCGATGATTATCAAGATATTGTGGGCGGCCCCGTTGAGCTTGAATCAGAGACAGACGCCTATGCTATTTACAGCTTCGCAGCCAATGCTGAGACAGCAGAGGATAAACAAGAAAAGAAAATCCTTAGCAAAACAAAAGTCACAGTTATTGTTGATAAACAGCTTAAGGAAGTTACCAGCTTCAATTACGTGCTGACTGAGCCTGTTAAACCAATGATGATCGCGAAGATAAACACATTCGACCTAGAAGGTCGTTGCACCTCGCATGACAATGGTCGCCCGATTGTAACACAAATCTCCACAAAAGTTTCAGGTAAGGCAATGGGACAATCTTTTGACCAAGATTCACTTCAAATCTTCACGAACTTCTCAATTGAAGCGCCACAATAGTCACACTACCAAACTGTTTTTTAAAGAAAAATTTAAACGTAAACGTTTCAGCAAACAAATGGATGGAAACTAAGCCTCAACGCGTCGAGAAAATTTGGTTTTTCTCGACTTAAATTTCTTGAGGATGACGTTCATGCACAAACGCCTATTCACGTTTGCATTGCTTGCTACCTCCATGTTTGGATTGGCTGCAAATGCATTCGCTCCGCCTAAAAACAATGGTGGTCATAACGAGCACTCTCAGGCTCAAACATTTCACCAAACCAATGGTCACACAAATACCAAATCCCATGAGAATATTCATTGGGCTTACTCTGGACCACGCGGACCTGCGCATTGGGGAGAAAAAGACCCAGCCAATGCCACTTGCAAAACCGGCACGCAGCAATCTCCTATTGATATGCAGCACACCATTTCAGCTTTCGCCAATGCACCTCAAATTGATTGGACCCCCATCAAGAATGGTGAAGTCATCAATAATGGCCACACACTTCAACTCAATGTGCATGATGCGGGTGGCCTTGTGCAAAATGGCAAAACCTACAAACTTATTCAATTTCATTTCCATACCCCGTCAGAACACACAATCCACGGACGTCATTTTCCGATGGAAGCGCATTTTGTTCACAAGGCCGAAGATGGGTCGCTTGCTGTCGTAGGTGTGATGTTTGCCGAAGGTGCCAACAACACACAGCTTGATCCTTTGTGGTGGTCAGCCCCTTCAAGTCCCGGCAGTGCATCTGTTGCGTTCAATCTTGATATAGAAGATTTGCTTCCCACCAACCGTGCAGCATTTCGCTATCAAGGATCTTTGACCACTCCGCCTTGTTCTGAAATTGTAGATTGGACGGTATTGCAAACGCCTTTAAACGTTTCAAAAACTCAAATCGCTGCGTTTAGAGCGTTATTTGGCGACAATGCTCGCCCAACACAACCACTTTACCGACGCTATGTCCTCGAGACACCTTAAAGTCAAAGCTTCGACTAAACGTCCTTTAAAACAGGGTGCAAGCTGAAACTTGCGCCCGTTTTCTTGCGCTGTACCTTATGCGTTATCTTGTATTTAAATGATAAAAACATGGTTTTAGCGTAGGCAAATCCGCCCCTTAACTGCACAAAATCCACATATCTATTCGCCTCGCAGCTGAATCTTGTTGGGTTTCAAACAAAAATTGCGTAGTAAAACTTCAACAGATTTTGTTAGCACCTGAATTTGGGGCAATCTGAACACCTATTGGCAAAATGCTAATGTGTTGGTTATGGGAGAGGCACATGAAAATCAGATCCATTTTACTTGCTGGTTTTGCAAGCTTATCTCTGGCGGCATGTGATTCTATCTTAATGCCAGAAGGCACACCACCACCTCCACCAGACCAACCACCACCTCCACCATTGGATGATGATTTTGGTGATGTTCAAGCAGAAAATTACTCTGCTATTCCAGATGCAGGCACAGCCTTAGAAACATCCCAAGTTTATACTGATCTTGCCACCATAAACGCCGTCGCGTGCGCTTCTGTTGGAACAAGCCAGCCAACACAAACCATAGCACAAGTTGCCAATGCTCAAGAACCAGCGAGCCTGATAAATTCTTCCCTTTCAAGCAAAACCATTCAACCCTCTGTTGTTGGTTCACTAAGTGGTGCTGTTGCTCTAACTGCGTTACGTGGAGATTTTCCAGGTATCGTCAAACTTGAACCTAGAAAAATCTTATCCGAAAATTCCTATTCCAGCGGGCATTGCGGTGCGACACGTATTTCAAACAATTGGTTTGTAACTGCGGCCCATTGCCTTGATGAAAACTATGACACGACAATTTTAAAAGTCGGACATGAAAAACTTGATGGCCCTGTTGTCAGAGAGATAGAGGCTGATTGGTCTGCTTGCCATGCTGCCTATGCTGGAGAAGAAGGTGATCTCGCAAATGACATCGCCTTGCTTCATATCCCCGATGATACAGCTGCAAGTCTTGTTGACATCCCAATCGCTACGATTCTCTCTCACGATGATGCGATGAGCCCCGTGACAACACCAACTGCCAAAATGGCAGGATGGGGCATGACAACACCGGGCGGCAGCCTATCCACAACATTATTAGGCACACATGTTGAAATTAAATCTATCGGGCCAGCCCTGATAAAAGTGGGTTCAATCAATGGTTCTGGACCATGTGTCGGTGATTCTGGTGGCCCTCTATTTGTTGATGGTTCGCAAGGACAACCTGTTTTATGGGGTGTTTTATCAGGCGTTGAGAAAAACTCTGAAACAGCCTGTTCTGGCAATTATATTGCTCGCTACACAAACCTCCAAGGCTACACCAATTGGATCAATGACGTGATGTCTGCATGTGCGTCAAATGCAACTTTGTGCAGCAAGCCAATCGACGCTTCATAAAAAAAGCGCGAGCTGGTTCAATTTCTGGCTAGTCTATGTAATCTCATACTATTGGCTGTATCAAAAGCCGAACAATATCTCCCAGATGGTGATAACCAAAAAAGTGTCATGGCTTTTGGGTATTGCCGAATTATCAGTTCAATCTGGCAGAAACCGCTAAAATAGACGTTATGAAAGGCACCCTCATGGAAATTGATCTTATGGAAATCTGGAACCAGTATCAGGGTTCTATTCTCGCTTTTGGATTTAAGACCTTAGGTGCTTTAGTTGTTTTAATCGTCGGTTTAAAAGTCTCTGGCTGGCTGGCTGGCCTCGTGCGCGATTCAGCAATGAAAAGCGAAAAAATAGACGACACTCTAGGGAATTTCTTTTCATCTCTCGTTCGCTGGGGTATTTCAGCAGCTGTTTTCATTGCAGCGCTTCAAGTCTTTGGCGTACAGGCAACATCACTTGTCGCAATTTTAGGTGCCCTTACACTTGCCATTGGTTTATCCCTTCAGGGCGCATTGGGAAATATCGCATCTGGTGTTATGATCATGCTGTTTCGTCCCTACAAACTGGGTGACTACATCACAGCAGCAGGCGCATCAGGAACGGTGAAAGATATCAACCTCTTCCAAACAGTGCTTGCGACACCCGATAATGTGAAAATCATGGTCCCTAATGCACAGGCTATTGATGGAACAATCACAAATTTCTCGGGCTATTCTACCCGCCGCGTAGATGTTACTTTTGGTATTGATTATTCAGATGATATGGACAAAGCAATCGGTCTGATCCACGAAATTATTCAGGCAGATTCACGCATCCTATCGGTTCCAGCAGAGCCATTTGTAAAGGTGGTAAACCTTGGTGATAGTTCCGTGGATATCGCTTCAAGATCATGGGTTCAAGCGTCAGATTATTGGGATGTCAAATTTGACATTACCAAGAAAGTCAAAGAATCATTTGATGCAAATGGCATTTCAATTCCATATCCACACACGACAATCGAGCAAAAAGCTGTAAAATCCTAGATCGGGATATTTATTTGGATTTCTCGGATGAATTTTTTTGCAATTCGTTTGCCTAAAATCAGTGTTGACTGGGAGGATGAAAAACATCCTCCCGTCACAAAAGACGATTTACAAAAAAATATACATAATGAAGAGCCACACCCAATTGAAACTCCTACTCTTCAACCTTCAGTCAACCAGCCTCCTATAAAGAAAAAACGTCCTTTTTGGAAAATCCTGCTTGGAATTGATCGACCACCAAAACCACAACGCTCACTCGTCTCACGGCTTTTCGGTTTAAAAATAGGTCAATTTCTCAATCTCTTCATATGGTCGACCCTGATTGGGGTGGTCATGAATCTCACTAATTTCAACCCCTTAAACCCACATTTTGATGCAACAACAACTGCCGGAAATGTTTGGCAGCAAGGCTTGGCTGCGCTCAGTTGGGCCATTAGCGCCAGTTGGAAACCAGCTCTAACAGGCGCAAGTATCATTCTTCCGATATGGTTTTGTTGGCGGGTAATCACGCTCCCATTCCGCCGCTAATTCTGAATCATTTCTTAACCATAACTTTTAGATTCATCCTGTGATACACAACTCCTCTAAACCTTAATCAAGTATGTTCAACTTTTACGAAAGTACGAATTTTGAGGTTGATATGTATAGTGACAGCATTCACATAGAAGATGTGCGTAAAAAAAGACGGTATGACCCTCGAAATATCCGTGCAGTCGTCGCTGGTTCCAACAGATTTAATCGAAACCTGATGCTAGAAATCATGCGCACACTTGGTGTGCTGCAAGTTGATGGCGCAAGATGTGAAAACTCCCTCTTCCGCATGATGGATGATCAACGCTCCACTATTGTTTTCATTGAATGGTCCGACATGAACGACATGGATGTCGTACATACTACTCAGCAAATTCGTAAACTCCATGATGACAATCTTCGTCGCGTACCAATCATCGCAATATCTTCTCAACTCACAAAAGAAATGATCCTAGAAGGCCGCAATGCCGGTATAGATGAATTCCTTCGACGCCCGTGCTCTCCTGCTGATGTGGAAAAGAGATTAAGGATGGTCATAGAGACACCACGTCCTTTTGTTGATTCTAAAGTTTATATCGGCCCATGCCGTCGTCGTAAAAACCCAGCCGACTATCATGGTCCACGCCGCAGAGATAGAGATTCATCTCGTATCAAAGATGTGAGTGATGCTGAGCGTCAACTCGTCAATAAAAAATCACCAATGGCTGTCGCTTTAACACGGTTAAAAATGACATGCGAACTTCTTTCAAGTGACCCTAAAGGCGCACCTGTTAGAATAAGAGCCGCATTGGAAAAAGCCATGCAAACCGCAAGACAAGAAAACGATCATGCGATTGTGAGAACGCTTCAATCTTTCGGCGCTTACATAGAGATCATTATTCACTCCAAGGGTAACGCCAAGGATGCAAGATTCATCATCAATACTGGGGTCACAACACTAGAACAATTGCTCGTTCTTCCTCGCGAATATGATAGCGCACGTGAGACAGTTTCCAACGCATTTGCTGACGCAATTCAACGTCGTATGGCGGCATAAATTGAACCAAACACCCCAAACACCTAAAAAACGCTCTCTATCCATCGCCGACACGAACAATCTTAAAGTTCTGGTCGTGGATCCAAACGCGTATATGCGTGGCATAGTCGCCGATGCATTGAGACGGTTATCCATTGGAGAAATAAGCACCACGTCTTCAACAGATGAAGCGCAAGATATTTGTCTAAGCTTCCGCCCCAATATCGTCATTACAGATTGGGAAGCTGGACGCTTGTCTGGCTTGGAGTTCACGCGCTCAATTCGCCGTAGTGAAAAAAACATTCCTCGCGATATACCCGTCATCCTCCTAGCTTCAACAGTTGCCCGCGACCAAATCATGGCTGCACGCCAAGCGGGTATTAATGAGTTTCTTCTCAAACCCGTATCAGTGCGCGCTTTAAAATCACGTATTGAAGAAGTGGTTATCCGTCCGCGTAAATTCATTGATAGTAGACATTATATCGGACCATGCCGTCGCCGAAAAATGGACACTGAATTTAGTGGTCCATGGAGAAGACTAACCGATGAGCCGCCACTTGAATCACTTGCAGATGATTCGCCCGCACATGTTGATAAGCTCCGCGCCATAGTTGCGCAGCTCTCAGGCTTTGCGGTCCGTGATGCTTCAGACACAACAGGCATCGTGCGCGGATTATACAAACTTCTGTCAAAGCATTCTCAAGATATTGAACAAATTGGTGACAAAACTGTCACCGAGATTTGGGCGTCAGCACAACGCTATCTAGAAGGTGTCGGCATGACGCCTTATTATGATGCTAAAGTTATCCTTCGCCATTTTGAAGGTATAGCGGCCGTGATGGATGTACCGCGTTCAGACATATTGAGACGTCAAGCCTTGATCAGAGACCTAAGCCGCCTCGTCACTAAGAAAATTCACTCAATTGAGTCAGACGTACGCGGCGCTGTTGGCAAATAACAAAATCATTCAAGCTGATAGTGTTGGATAAAACCCACCAGTTCAGAAAATACCCTGGTCAGTTTCTGGTTAGGCAATGGCTTTGCGTTTTTCACGCGTGAAGACATTCATGACGATTCCAAATGCCGCTCGAAATAAAATCAGTGCCAAGACACCTATCATCGGCTCACCATATTTTTCCATGGCAAAAACACCTGCAAATATCGCTATATGCAGCACAACAATCCTGCCATAGGGCGCAAAAAGTTCATTGCCCGGATCAGTTTTTAGATATTCGCTGCGACGTATAAATTCCACCACATGCATATAAAATTGCCATAAAATGATAGCCACAAGGATAAAGGCCAGGCCTAAAAAACTCTGCATACTCAAGGCAGAAGCTACCTCGCCTCCGTCGGCCACAAATAATTCTTGTCCACTCCCTATCAAAGACAAAAGCGCCATGGCATGCGCCAGACAGAAACCGCCATAATGAATTGTAAAAAAAGCACCAAAGAAGATAGAATGAAATGATGTCGACACCTTGCCTTGACCAAAGCCGGATATAAAAATCCGAGACAGCGTCACAAATCCGATAACGACATTTTCCAGCCAATAAAGCAGTACAAGTTCCAGAGCGCCCCAGCCCATAAACAACACAGCAAATATCGGCAGAAAATCAACGCATAAGCCACTCAAAATAACTGGATCGCGTATAGCTCTTTGCCAATAAGCCAGCTCGAACATGCACCATTACCCTTGATAAATTATCACTGGTAAAACTCTAAAAGACAAAAACAAATCTGCAAAGTGAAATGCTCATACAGAACAGGGGCTTTGATCCATCAAAGCCCCTGTTCTCACATTATAAAAATGTTGGTTTTATTTAATCAGACCAAGGCTTTGACCGATCACGTGAAAGATTTCATTTTCTTCCATCACACCAGACACCAAATTCGCACCCGGACCACTGGCCAAAAGCGCAACATCTTCACCCGCATGCGTTTCAGACGACATAGGAATGGCAGATTGCTGCAAGAAATCTTTATCCAGCGTGTCGCGGTTGGTTAGATCACCACGTTGACATAAACCATCAGCATCGCCTTCACCCTCACCACACATTGCACCTGGGCCATTTGCATAGCTCAGTGTTGTATATGGTTTTCCATCAGCCGCTTTATTGGGCGTAAAGCCATAGGATGACAAACCAAGGATTGGGTTATTGCGCTGTGAATAACCAGAAATCGTCAGCGTATGCGCGTGGTCGGCAGTGACAAGGATCAAAGTTTCTTCATCCGATGTCATTTCAAGCGCTTTTGCAATGGCTTCATCAAGTGCCACAGCTTCAGCAAGGGCACGCGCAGCATTTCCTGCATGATGCGCATGGTCAATTCGGCCACCTTCAACCATCAACACAAACCCATCTTCATTCTGACTTAAGCGCGTAATCGCAGCTTCCGTCATTTGAGCAAGATGCGGCTCACCTGCCCCACCTTCTGAACGATCTAGTTCAAACTGCATGTGAGAGGGCTCAAACAAACCAAGCACACGCTGGGATGAAGAAAAGTCCTGTGCGTCAAATCCAGCCTGATCATAGATAAAGACATGCTGATCTGATTTAGCTGTCCACTCATTGATCAGATTACGTCCATCGGTGCGACGCCCTTGCTGATCAGGATATTCTAGATCGGCTTCTGTAACAGGCGTCATACGGCGACGTCCGCCACCCATCACAACTTCGAAACCATCACCATGATCCCACTCGATGAATTGACGCGCGATATCCGCACACCCTTCATCGCCCTCTATTTCACTATCATCTTCCCAATTGCGGGATGCGGATTTAGCATAAGTAGATGCTGGCGTTGCGTGAGTTATGCTTGTCGTCGTCACAACACCTGTTGAAAGACCTTGCTCTTCGGCCAATTCCCAAATCGAGTCTGTGGTATTGCCTTCAACGGATGCACAATTGCCATATTTAGCGTCTTGAGTAATACCCAGCGTACGTCCGGGCACCTTAATACCTGTCGTCATGGCTGTCGCTGTTGCAGCAGAATCAGCAATCTGCGAATCATGAGAATAAGTTTTAGACAGCGCAGACCAAGGCAGGCTATCCATCGCCAAATGATAGCTTTCGCCATCCAAACCTTTAAGTTGCCCCGCATGAATACGGGCAGCCGTAATTGTCGAAACACTCATCCCGTCACCAACAAACAAAATGACGTTTTTAGCTGGCTTTGGGTCACGTTTTTCTATTTTTGTCGCAATCGCGTTGGCCGCATTCACATAATAGGAATCTTTTGCTTGGACAGGCTCAACAGCCTCGCGGGCTGCATATGTTGGAGGCGCAACAACTGACGCCACTTCAACATCTTGATCATTTACGATATGCGCACACCCGCTCGCACCCAATAATACAGCTGCACTCGCAAGAGCAGTCAAACGAAATGATTTAAACAAAATAAGTCTCCGTCCCGTCATAAAAAAAACCGATAACAATATCCCTAGCGGAGTTTTACGTCAGTTTCATAGCGAAACTAGCCCTATGTGACACTTAATACCAATTATCCATTCCCAACTGACCTTTATCGCCTAAAAATAGGACGGCTGCTGACCTTGTTTCTACCCCTTAGATCTTGGCTAAAAATATCCAAAATAATTTCACGAATTTGGCTTAGTCCATCTTACATTTGCTGCAATTGATGCATACATTTCATCCACGCCCTGCAAACCGCGAAATGCAGACTGTCTGGCGGTGTCTCCACAACAAACAAACTTCATTTTTTGTTCAAAGACAGGTAAACCACATCGCCATGTCGGGAGTTAAGACAGCCAGACAAGAGCGACACCAATACACCGCAAACAACCCATCATTCAAAACGGTTTATGCGGCACGCATCTGAAATTGTTTAAGAACACTCTTTCAATCTGCAAGGATTTATCACCATGTCTAAAGGTCAAAAATCAAACAAAGAAATCCGCAAACCAAAAGCGGCAAAACCAAAAACAAATGCAGCCATCAGCTCTGCAACAAGCGGCAAAGCCTTAAATATCAATATCAAGAAAAAATAGGCTTTTAGGCAAAATCCCGCGCACGACCTGCCCCCCAATTGCCTGCTCTGTGCGGCGTGCGCGGGACGCCAATCCGCTGATAAAAGCGGTATAAGTGTTTTCTTATCCCCGCCCCTTAAAACCTCCCCCATATTATACGCCTTCAATCCTAGAGGGCGGCTCGCGACCGGACGTGTTGGGATTGGAATAGTGTCCTTTCACACTGGCTGGCATATCGGTATGCCTTTTAAGAGTTAGGCGCGGTTCTAGGCATAACCTGCGGGCAGAGGCGGTAGCTGCGCTTGGTAGGCTTGGGGTCATGAACCCCTTATAAGAAAGAGAGCCACCGTGATAAATTACTAGACGAGGCGCGCTTATTTGCGGCCAAATTTACCGCTGGCACCCCGTGTTTTGATCGGGACCAGCTATGACTGCCCCGTCAGCCTATGCTGACACTCACCGCTGATGAGCGTGCCTCGTGCCCTTACTCTTCTTGCTTTTCATACTCTCGCATCAGAAATGGTGGCGGAGATATTCGCACATCCGGCCCTCAAATCGCCAGCATATCTAAAGAGAATCTAAACACTGACATCTCTTGCCCAAGATTGCGCCATGGCCTACCAGCAAGACAGACGACTCATTGAAAAGTCGCAGAGAATACGGATTAAAAGCTGGGATTACATCCATAGCTTGAGCCGAGTTTGCAAAGGGGAGCAAACGTTCATGATGCTACGCATATTGCGGTCCTTGGGGCCTGCCGTCACTTTTCCATCCATGACAGAAGCCATTCGCGCTGGTTTTGGTGCGTTTGTCGGCTTGGGGCTAACGGGTCTCTTCGTTCTTTCGCCAATCATTGACCTGCAAACGGGTCTCTATCTCGTTGCGCCCTTTGGGGCCACGTCCGTATTGCTATTTGCCGTCCCAAACAGCCCCCTAGCCCAGCCTTGGTCAGCTATTGTCGGCAATACCATCGCCGCTATCGTTGCAATTGCCATTTGCATGTTCATAAGCGATCCAACCTTGAGCATCGCAGTCTCGGTCGGCCTCGCCATCACAGCCACAATACTGTGCCGCGCCATACATCCCCCCGCAGGCGCTGTTGCGATGACAGTCGCCATGAGTCCCGATGCCATTGCGCGCCTTGGCTTTTGGTTTGCACTCACCCCCATCGCCATTGGCACAATCGCGCTCGTTATCGTCGCGATCATCTATGCAAAGCTGACAGGGCGTCACTATCCATTTCGCCAATATAACGAGCCAAATCAGCACAAAACAAATGATATAGAACCCATTGAAAGACTGGGCCTTTCAGAACAAGAACTAACCGATATTCTTGAGCGCTATAGCCAATCCTTCAATCTTGGTGTGGAAGACCTTGCCCGCCTTATCGGTGCCGCCGAATTACAAGCAGCCGCCCATAGAACAGGCCCGCTCATCGCCGACAACATCATGTCGCGCAATCTTGTGAAAGTGCCGCCAACCATGCCGCTATCAGATGTTGCCGACCTATTCAGACGCCATAAATTCACAGCCCTTCCCGTTGTCGACTCTGAAGGCATTTTTCTTGGTGTTATTTTCCAGATTCACCTGATCAATCGCGCCAGAGAAGATTCTCTTCGCCTACATCGTGGTTTTGAGCAAGTCTTAAAAAGGCTTCTTGATCCTAAGAGAGAACAACCCATTCGCGCCGAAGATATTATGAGCGTCACCATTCCCCGCGCCTTTATTTCAACGCCAATTGCCGCGCTTCTGCCCTTAATGGCTGAGGGCGATATCGAAGCCATTCCAATCATGGATCATAAGAAAATCATCGGCATCGTCACCCGCACCGACCTCATCGCCGCCCTCGCCCGCACCTATTCCCAATCCCCGCCGCAACCCTAGCACTCACGACCAAATTTCTCGCGAAAGCGAGAACCCAGCCCAAACAATAAAGACGGGCAAAGGCATGAAATGGAGATACTCACATCCGGCCCTCAGGCCGACGAGCAAAGCGAAGGCGCAGGTGCGCCAATTTCTAATTGGCAATCGCACCGAGCAAACACAATAAAATGAGCTTTTTCTATACTCACCACCGCAAATGCCTTTAAGCTAAATCAAATTGTATTGCAGGGGACGCAAACAAAATGACTGAACAAAAAACCAGAGAACAGCTTGAAAAAGAATGGTGGGCTGCTTGGTGGGAAACTAATTACTCTTGGGAGAACCTATTTGAAATAGATTGGAAGGGCTGGTACGTAGACGCCGAAGGAAACCTAGTTAACAACACAGAGCCTTACTCTCCCGCGACACTACAAAAGATTCAAAATGAAGGTGGCAGACAGGCTAAACTACAGGACTACTGGCGTGACCAAGAAAACAAGCTAATCCAAGCACCCAATGGTAAGAAATATACCATAGCACACATGCCTTTATTCTGGAAAAAAGGTGAACCGTCCGGTAAATCAGATTGGAACAAGGAACAAATCTCTGAACTAAATAATCTCATTTCAGAGAAATTAGCAGCAGCTTCTGATACTACCGATTTTGTAAAAGGTGCTATGCACTTTCACCTACAATCAGGGCCTGACCTTAGAGCTCAATTCCAAGGATGCGTGTTTCCTGAATTTAACTCAAACAACTTGATAACAGACTCAAATTTCTCGGCGAAAAATAAACCTTTTAACTCAATCAACGCGACCTTCCAGCAAGCAGCTTTCGTTGGGTTTTCTTCTTTTGCAGATGTGTTTTTTAAATCAGGTGTAGATTTTTCAAAAGCCTTATTTGATCAAAAAACAGTATTTTCCCGCGCCAGTACAGAGCACGTAATAGATTTTAACAAAGCAATTTTCTTATGTGACTTTTATGCCCGCCATATGAGCATTAACGGATCTTGTAATTTTGAGTCATCAAAATTTACCAATAGTTTTGATGTTATGCATTCACGCTTCAAAGGTGCAGTGGGATTATCAGCTACTAAAATCTATGGTAACTTGTACGCTAGTTATTCGTCATATGAAGCACCTTTGGATTGGACTGTAACAACGGTATTTAAGAAAAGCTATTTTAAAAAAACTACTTTTAAAAAGTCACTCAGAATTAAGGGATGCCAGTTTCTAAATTCAGTTGACTTTTCAGACAGCATTTTTCACGACAAACTTCATCTCGAAAATATCACGTTTAGCGGAACTGTGAACTTCCAGTTCACAGGCTTTGGTGACCGTGTTTCTTTTTTTGATGTAAAATGGGACAAAAATGAAACCTCTTGGCGATACATGTTCAAAGGAAGCTCATTCGCCAAAATACTGGATTGGTCAGGTCAGAAACTAGACACTGTTGCAGCTTTCGCCGATGCAGAAATTCGCAAAGGTATTCTTCTTGGTCGCCCGAATGAAACAGTCGTCGAAAAAGAATTTGATGAAGCAATATCTTTAGCTGGAGACAATACCGATGCACTTTCAGCAATACAAGGCGGAGCGTTGAAATTGCGACTCGCTATGGAGCAAGACAGTGACACTCGACGCGCACATTGGTTTTATCGTCTAGAACTTATGGCCCGACAAAGACAGAAAGAAACGCCCAAACAAGAAAAATTCATTTCTTGGCTCTATGGTAAACTCTCAAATTATGGAACCTCGATCATCAGACCTTTACGGTGGCTCAGCATATTATGGGCTGCAATGTCACTTTTGTTTTACAGCCTAGAAATGCTTAGGTCTGGACCACCTTACTTCAAATTTGGTGCACCCATAGACGAACGCATTTTGCAATCTATGACATTCAGCCTTACCAATATTTTCCCAGCTTTTGGTCTGGGACTTACCGGAGAACACCATTTTATAAGTGGAAATTCATTCTGGGAACTACTGTTCGTATTCTTTGCAATTCTAGAAATCATACCTGCGTTTACGCTCTTATTCCTGTCCGGCCTCGCCATTCGGCGGCGTTTCCAGATTAGCTAACCCCTAACCCCGTATCGCCTCTTCGACGATGCGGGCTACGTCATCGACATAGCGTTCGGCTTTTTTCTCGCCGACGCCGGCAATGCGCAAAAGGTCATATTTGCTGAGGGGTTTTGCAATGGCGATTTCGCGCAGGGTTTTGTCGTTGAAAATAACATAAGGCGGCACGCCCGTATCGCTGGCTAATTCGCGTCGCCAATCGCGCAAATCCTCAAACAGATCAACTTGATCCGTGCTGAGGCCATCGCGGATATTGGTGCCGCTGGATTTGGTTTTCTCGCGCTTGCGAATTTTGGTTGGGTTTTCGCGCATGGCAATCGTCACATCGCCGCCAAACAGCGCCAGCGTCATCTCTTTATCGGGCGCATACAGCGTGGGGCGATTATCATTATCATCTTCCGCCAAATACCCATCAAACAACAATTGATCAATCACGGATCGCCACCCCACAGGGCCAAGCTCTGATCCCACGCCATATGTGGTGAGCTGCGACATGTCCTCGTCAATCTGATCTTTAGCATCACCGCGCAAATGCGTCACCACACGCCCGCGACCATAGCGTTGCCCCGTGCGTAAAACAGCCGACACAACCATTTGCGCCCAGCGTGTCGCGTCATAGCCTTCATCGCGTGGGCTTTTGCAATTGTCGCAATCACCACATTCCTGCACATTCTGTTCGGCAAAATAGCGGCGCACCCCTGCCCGTCGACATGCCATGCCATCGAGAAACCCAAATAATTGCCGCGTCTTGCGGATTTGCACTTGGCGCACGTCTTCCACAGCATCCGATTGCTCTGCCCAGCGCACCAGCTTTCGCATGTCAGATGGCGAATACAGGCAATAGCCTTCCGCTATCTCTCCATCACGCCCGCCGCGCCCCACTTCCTGCCAATAGGCTTCGATAGATTTTGGCGGGTCCGCATGCACCACAAAGCGCACATCGGGCTTATCCACGCCCATGCCAAATGCCACAGTCGCACACATCACAAGATTGTCTTCCAACAGAAAACGGCGCTGACGCTTTTCGCGTATCTCTGCATCCAAACCCGCATGATAAGCCAAAGCAGGAATACCCGCCTTCTCTAAAGCTTGGGCAATGCGCTCCGTACCATCACGCGATCCGGTATAAACAATGCCAGACTTACCCGCCTGTGCCTTCACCAGCTGTATAACGCGATCTGTGCCTTTACCGTCTTTACGTTCAGCATGGAGGATTAAGTTAGGGCGATCAAAACTATCAACAAGTTCAGCAGCTGTTTCTAAATGAAGCTGCGTCTTTATATCTGTGCGGGTGCGTGGGTCTGCTGTCGCCGTCACAGCTATGCGCGGTACATTGGGGAATAAATCTTTTAGTTCCCCCAGCGCGCGATAGTCAGGCCGGAAGTCATGCCCCCATTGGCTCACACAGTGTGCTTCATCCACAGCAATCAGTGAAAGATCCAATGTCTGCAAACGCGCCCGCAAACCATTACTCATCAAACCTTCGGGCGAGACATAAAGCAAATCCATCTGCCCATTGGCTGCTTTATCCAACGCAATCATGCGATCTTCAAAATCCATCGAAGAATCGAGCCGCTCAGCCCGCACACCAGCTTCACGCAACGCATCCACCTGATCCGCCATCAGCGCAATCAAAGGCGATACGACCAACCCAACACCCTCACGCACAAGTGCAGGAATTTGATAACAGAGTGACTTCCCACCACCCGTCGGCAGGATCGCTACAACATCTTCGCCAGCAAGCACGTGCGATATCACATCCGCCTGCAAACCGCGAAACTCGCCATAGCCGTAAACCTGACGCAGCACGCGCTGCGCAGCCTCCATATTGGACGCTAACGTATCTGTTTCAGCTTGATAGAAAGGTTTGGCCTGCGCCGACTCACTAGACATCGCGTGAACCTACATCGCTCTTTTATGCATGGCGACAACACTTTTATGTAAAGTTCAAATAAAAGCACTTTTACAATTAGTTTATGCATGTTACATATGTAACGTATCAAGTACGATCAGAACATACATACTTCAACAACTGCCAGAAAAAGGAAAACAAATTTATTTTTCGGTAAAAACTCCAAGTTTTCCAACCAATTAGATGAACTCAAGATGAATTGCCACAAAAATTCCTTATTGTTTTACTTGCAATGTTTATCGAAAAACAGTAAATATTAATCGTCTTTCGAGATGACCCCCACGAAAGACACCGTGTATATGCGGAGTAGCCTTGCCCGGCTACTCCGCGCCCCCCGAAGAAAACAAAAACCAAGGAACAGCCCAAATGAAAAACCTAGAAAGCAATTTATCAATCGCCGTTTTAGCTATCGCAGCTCTATCTATTGGCGGAATTGTCGCCCCCGCAGCTTCTGCCCAAGAACCTGTTCAATTTGAATTCAGCTATTCCGCTGAAGAACTGCAAACTGAAGCTGGGAAACACAATGTAATGGAACGTATTGAAGCTGGCGCCAAAAGAGCTTGCTCAATGTCATCACAACGCCTGACTTTGCTTAACCAACGTCTTCAAAACGAATGTGTGACAATCGCTATGGATGATGCCGTAAAATCCATTCAAGCATCGCAACAATTAGCACAACGCCAAGCGATTAAATCGTCAAGTTAAGTGTTGTCACTAAAAATTGCCTGGTCCCCCCGCTCACACCCACTTGCGGTCAGGCAATATAAAAGGTCGGAGTTCCCATATCTCCGACCTTTTTTCATGATGATTTAAAATCACCTCTTAGAGAATATCATTTAAAGCTTCAAACATAAAAACATGGCGGCGCGCCACATCTTCGGCGCTTTGACTATATCCACCACCCAGCACACCAACCACCGGCACGCCCAAGTCTCGGCAAGTGTTGGCAACCCATTTATCACGCGCCTGCAATCCAGCATCAGACAGGTTTAACAATCCAAGCCTATCTTCAATATGAGGATCTACACCCGCATTATAAAAGACAATCTGCGGTGATGATCGCTCCAGCGCTTCACAAAGAGACCATTTCAATGCTGCCAAATAAGCCTCGTCTTCTAGCCCCTTGGCCAATCCAACGTCCAAATCAGACGGCGGTTTTTCACGTGGCCAATTGTCTTCGCAATGCATGGAAAAAGTGAAAACGCGTTGATCATTGGCAAATATGCGCGCGCTTCCATCTCCATGATGGACATCAAGATCAACGATTAAAACACGCTCTACCAATTTAGCGTTGAGCATGTTTAAAACCGCAACGGCGACATCATTAAACACACAAAAACCTGCTCCATAATCATAGCCAGCATGATGCGATCCTCCCGCAGTATTAGCCGCAGCACCGTGTTTCAATGCAAGTTTTCCAGCCAGCAAACTGCCCGCAGCAGATGCCCTTGCACGATTGGAAACATCAATTGACCACTCAAATCCGAGTTTCTTTTGAGCGGCTCTATCTAAATTCCCAGAAAGAACAGCAGCCACATATTGAACGCTATGAGCAGCACTTAACTCCTCTGCCGAAGCCAATTCAGGTAGGTGAAAACTATTTGGATATGCAAGACCTGCTTCCATAAGCTTTAGCGGCAAAAGCGAATATTTTCGCATAGGAAAACGATGCTTATCAGATACCGAAGATGCGTCATATAAAGGATGATGAACAATAGGAAGCATAATTATCGCTACTACAAAACTAGCCCTATTTGCAATCTATTCTCAAATTTGGCACAAAAAAGCGCCCTACATTCTCATGTCAGGCGCTTTTTAGGTATTTCGTCGTTTTTATTTTTTATTCTTGAGCGTTTCGATCAACACTTCAATGTCACCATTCGATTGATCTAGCGTCGAAGAAAACTGAGCACGCTGCTCAATGGCAAACCAAAAACCTAAAGCTTCAACATCGACAACATTCCATTGATCTTGACGTTTCAGAACACGCCAATTCACCTTCTGAATGTCTCCATCCGCCGTTTTGACTTCTGTTTTCACAACAGCATCATTTGGCTTGCGCTTTACGGTTTCGATAATTTTTATATCGGCACCTTCAAACCCAGACAGGTGCGACCTAAATTGCTGTGCAGCATATTTTTCAAACGCTACTTTAAAACGTCCAAATTCTTCATCAGTCAGACTGCGACCGTAACGCCCAAGTGTGAAGCGCGCCACACGATCAATATCAAGAAAGACTAAAAGCGCCTCTGCTTCTTGTTGGCTAATCGAACCATCATTTAAAAATTCAATCGCGGACTGTCCTGCTAGGTCAACGAGACCTCTAGCATCCAATTTTGAAACATCTTCTTTAACAGAATTCGTCACACCTGTTTTGACAAGGTAGGGCGATGACACTTGCGCTGCAGCCACAGGGACTGACAACAAGATTGCTGTTGATAACAAAAGTTTCTTCATAACGTAGATCCCTTGCGATTGCTTAACAGTACAACACGTCAGCATTAATATAGTTCCCTATCGAAACTTGAAAATTTCAAATAAGTTTTCAGCCATCAGAAACAAGATGCCAGCAATCACGCCTTATTCAGGTATCATTCAACTCATTGTGATCGAGTTATTGCGAGCGCGCGCGATGCCCTCTAAAGATAGTTTCGCTCTTTGAGAGAGCGATGACTAAGGCACAAACCTTTGGCCATTAACCTTCCAACGGATTTAAAGCTCTCATATGCACAGTTTGCCAATTTTGACTCGCAAAGATGTCCTGTCCCAAGCTTGGCCTATTTTGCTTTCTCAAGCTTCCATACCTTTGGTTGGACTAGTTGATACGGCCATTATTGGGCGCACAGGAGACGCGACAGAGCTTGCTGGCGTCGCCTTGGGCGCTTCAGTGATCGGCTTCATATTTTGGAGTTTCGGTTTCCTTCGTATGGGCGTCACCGGCCTAACCGCGCAGGCTATAGGCGCAGATAACACAAACGAAGTTCAGTCAATTCTTGTGCGGTCGGTTTTAATTGGATGTATTATCGGTGCCGTCCTCACCATTTTGCAATTACTATTTATTTCAACGGCATTCCAAATTCTGCAAGCCGGCCCAGACGTTGAAACCGCTGCCACAGGCTATGCCTCTGCTCGATTTTGGGGAGCCCCTGCTATCCTTGCAAGTTACGCAATCAATGGTTGGCTCCTTGGCCTTGGAAAAAGCAAATGGGCGTTAGCGCTTCAAATCATCACCAATTCCGCAAACATATTATTGGATCTTTATTTCGTCATTGAATTAGACATGGGAGCCGAAGGCGTTGGCTGGGGAACAGCTATAGCAGAATGGTGTGCCCTTATCTCTGGTTTAATCATTTGTGCAGTCCTCATCTCCAAAAATGGTGGGCTAAAACCACATATTCTCCAGCTCACTTCTCTTTTGAACAAAGACCGCCTCAAGCATATGTTTGCCGTGAATGGCAATATTATGATCCGAACAATGGCGCTTTTGGCGCTTTTGACATGGTTTGCAAATTCAGGCGCACGCCAAGGTGAAATACAGCTTGCCGCCAATCACGTACTCATGCAGATGCTGACGGTTTCCGCATTTGTCCTAGATGCTTTTGCGGTAACAGCTGAAGCGCGCGTCGGTGCAGCTTTTGGCGCAAAATCAAAACAACACTTCTGGAATGCCGTCAAACTCACAACTGAATTTGCATTTAGCGGGGCATTGTTAGCAGCAATCGCTATCTATTTTGGCGGCAATACTTTTATTGATATCGTCGTTAAAAATCAGGAAATTGTACAAACTGCAAAATTGTTTTTGCCTATGGCGGCCGCTGCACCTGTGCTGGGTGTTGTTGCTTGGCAATTGGACGGGATTTTCATTGGAACAACCAACACCGCCGCAATGCGCTCAAGCACAGTGATGACATTAATCATATATATTGCATTGGATTTGGCGCTACACCCAATGGGCAATTGGGGTGTATGGATAGCCTTCAATGCCTCTTATGTTTTACGGGCAATAACACTTGGTGCCTTCCTACCTCAGTTAATTCATCGTATTGACGCAAATAAATAATCAAACCAAGTGGATGATCTCAATGTCGAGCAATACAGAAAATAATGCTGATTTGAACGAAACACTTCAAAAGCCAGATTCATCCAATCAAGATAAAATAGACAAGGTTTCCGATGTCGAGGCACTCGCTAGACTGTTGGATTCTCGTTTTACCATTCCCGGCTTCAATATGAAATTCGGGATAGACAGCTTAATCGGATTAATTCCCGGAATTGGCGATGTCCTAACTGCGATATTGGGACTTTATATCATTGTCAGGGCTATGCATCTTGGAGCCTCTTTCCTTCTCATCGTTCGCATGTTGATCAATTTGCTTGTCGACATGATTTTGGGGGCTTTCCCATTCCTAGGTGATATATTCGACCTCGCCTTCAGGTCTAACTCCATGAACATCAATATGCTTGTTAGACATCTGGAGAAAAAGGGAGAAAAAACGGACGCAATACACAATGCCTAGTGCTTACAGGTCTGCACCTACAGCTTCACTTAGCTGACTAAAGCCATCTGCTTCCAGCAATTGATCTAAACCATTTAGAATTTCGGGAATGAGCGCTGCGCCTTCATAAACAAGTGCCGAATACAATTGAAAACAATGGGCACCTGCGCGTATTTTGAGATATGCAGATTTAGCATCATGAATGCCTCCTGCTCCAATAATATCCAATTGCCCATCGGCTATCCGTGCGACTTGTTTTAAAACCTGTGTCGATTTCTCAAACAAAGGCTTTCCAGATAATCCGCCTGTTTGCTTTGCATTTTCACTTTGCAAAAAGCTAGGACGCTCAATGGTCGTATTGGATACGATCAGCCCTGTCATTCCCTTAGCGAGAAGAACAGTGTCAACAATATCCCTTATCGCTTCTTCATCAATATCAGGCGCTATTTTTAAGAATACGGGGCGTTTGGTTTTATGCCGATCTTCCATTTCAAGAATGGTTTCAGACGCAGCCGTCAGTAATGCGCTCAGATCGGATTTATTTTGAAGCCCTCTCAGTCCTGGTGTGTTGGGGGATGAAATATTGAGGGTTATATAAGCACAATATTGCCAAACAGCCTTAATCCCATCGACATAATCACCAACCCGTTTTTCACCTTCAGACGTTTTATTGGCACCCACATTCGCACCGACAACACCCTGATTGGCCGCACCATTTTTCAAACGGTGAACAAAGCTGTCCAATCCAGAATTATTAAACCCCATGCGATTGATAACACCGCCATCTTCTTTCAATCTGAAGAGACGCGGTTTTGGGTTTCCGTCTTGTAGCTGCGGCGTCACCGTTCCACATTCAACAAAGCCACAGCCTAGCGCGAGGCTGGGTACAAAAGCATCTGCGTTTTTATCAAACCCTGCGGCTATGCCCAACGGATTTGGCAAATCCAATCCTGAAATTGGCAAATGAACTTTTAGACGCTCAGATTGCTTTTTTGACAGCGGCTTTGCTTTGCCAGCCAATCCAAACTTCATCGCCGCTATCGTTGCTCGATGCGCTGTTTCTGGCGGCAATTGCTGAATAAGCGCGAGGCCCAACACATCAATTATTGTCATTCAGGCAACTCAAATTTGAGAGCATCATCTGGGGCCTGCGGCGCACCAGATGGCCCAATGTCCATATACCAGACCTTTATCGCCTGATTTGCTCTCACTTCACCATAGACATGCGGGAATTTGTCATTTCCACGAGACACTTCCCATTTCAATTGATCACCAAAAGCATTAGCATCAAAGGCAATCAAAACGGCTTCTTCCTCGCCTTGAAACCACTTATCTAGCGTCTCTTGCACCTGAAAAGCTGTTGAAAAATGCACATAGCCATCAGCTATGTCCACGGGCGCTTGTACTAGCTCACCAGCAATAGCTGCTTGCCAAGCCGTCGCATCCAATATTTTAAAAAGTAATCGATTTTCCATAATGACGTTTTGACCAACAATCACGCTTTAATCCAGAGTAAATTCATTATTTACGTCGCCTTTGTCATTAAAAAATCACGATGCAGGACCTAGAACTACGGAAAACTGAAAAAATCTCCAATTAGGACGTTCAACAATCGCGTAGAAGTGATTAGAAGAGTCCTGAGAATGGTTAAAAGCCTTCACATTAAGTATGAAGGATAGATTTTTACGGCCATAGTATAGTTTAAGTTGAGTTTGTCCCGGCATAGGAAAACCTATGCGATACTAAAAAACGTAGAGAAGATATGGAAACCGAGACTTTATTGCCTGCCAAATTGAAAGAAATTCAAGAGGCGCTTGAGAACAATAATCGCAACAAAGCAGCCCGCCTTCTCACGGAGCAAGCCAAAGATCTACCAGAGGAAACTGTTCACCGCCTTGGTCTTGCACAATTAGCTGCAACCATAGGTGAAACAGCGACAACTCGCTTTTATGCAACCCATGCAGTTGCAGGTGATTCAAGCTCCAATACTGCGCTTAAAGCTGCGACACTTCTTGCTGATGTTGGAGACTATCCAAACGCAATAAAAATGGCGCACCGTGTCGTAAAAACAGCAAAGGACTTTGCACCCGGCTGGAACATTTTGGGCACATTGCAAGCTCAGCAGGGACAATTTGCTGAAGCGGAAGAAAGCCTTAAAAAAGCGATTTTCATTCAGCCTAAATCGGCCATTCACTGGCTAGAATTAGCGACAATACACAACTTCACGCCCGATGATCCTATCGTAAAAGATCTACTAAAACTTCAAAGCACGATAGGTTCAACCTCACAAACGAACCAAGGTATCTATCTTTACGCACTCTCCAAAATGATGCGTGATTTAGGCGAAACAGAACAAGCATGGCATGCATTGAATGTTGGTGCGAATTTGATGAACAAAGCGGCACCATATGACAAAGAGAATAACCGTAAAAATGTAGACGACATCCTCGCCTCCATTCGTCAAAACACCTTCGCGCAATTGAAACCAAGTCCCGACACATCCAATCGTGCAATTTTCGTATTTGGAAATCTACGTTCAGGCGGAACCCTTATCCAGCGTATGCTCGTGGGACATCCAGATGTCGCTGGCGGTGATTCCACCGGATTATTCTCATTGGCCGCCGCGACACTTAAAGGCGTATCATCCGAAGAATTGCTTCAACTTCAGTCAAAATACGAAAACCCCTGGCGCGATATGGCGGCAGCATATTACCACATGATCAAATCACGCTTTGGTGCTGAAGGCCGTATTGTCGACCGCACATTGGCGCAAGCACGTCTTGCCCCAATCATTCACCACGCAATGCCAAAAGCACCTCTCATCTGGATCCGCCGCAACATTGAAGACACTGCGTATTCACAATTCAAAACATGTTTTGCCAATGGTGGTAGATGGTCCTTTAATCAAGAAAACCTTGGTGAACACCTCGCACAAGAAGAAAAGCTCTTCGAAGCAATTGCACCTTCCCTTGGCGATGCACTCCTCATTGTCAATTATGAAGATTTGGTCGCAAATCCAGAAGCAGAACGTGCACGCATTTACGCACATTGCGGATTAGACGCTTCAGCTGAAATTCAACCCACACATGCTGTGCCAAACAATCCAATTGTCAGCTCCAGTATTGTTGGGATTAGCAAACCAATCTACACCGATGCCATTGGAAAAGGCGCTGCCAACGCGCAATACATGTCGGCATTTAAAACTGCATATGCAGCAGCCAAAGCCTAGTCCGTTTTATTATGCAAGACAGACAACACAATCAGCTTGAACTCAGATTAAAGCGATAGTGAACTTCTATTTAACCCGCCTATTTTATGAATATGGCGGGTTAAATTTTGAAAGACTCATGCCTATGGTTGTTTCACGATCAAGAACATCCATATCCATTAAGCTTCCATAGAAATTATTACAGAAAGTCGTCCGCGTAGATGTCTAAAAAACACGGTAAAAATGCGTTTTTCTTTGTCTTGATTGTCGTGTTAATGGACATGATCGGCTTTGGACTTGTGATGCCGGTTATGCCGCAACTTATTTCCGAACTCACTGGTTTAGAAAACGTAGAAGCTGTTGCTTGGGCCGGACCAATCATCGCTGTCTACGCACTTATGAATTTCATATTTGGACCATTGCTAGGCGGCATATCAGATCGCTTTGGTCGTCGGCCTGTCATCCTGATTTCTGTTGCTATGCTGGGCGTGAATTTTCTAATTAGCGGATTAGCTTCGTCCATCTGGATGCTATTTATCGGGCGCGTCTTATCTGGAATATCTGGAGCGACCTTTTCAACAGCCAATGCTTATATTGCCGACGTAACAGAGCCAGAAAATCGCGGCAAAGCATTTGGAATGATTGGGGCAATGTTTGGTCTTGGCTTCATCATCGGGCCTGCATTGGGCGGTATTTTGGGGGACATACACATGCGTGCCCCTTTCTTTGCTGCAGCAGCGCTTTCTTTCATCTCATTTTTATATGGTTTGTTTGTGCTACCGGAATCTTTAGATCCCGAAAACAGACGCTCGTTTGATCTAGCCCGGGCCAATCCTTTTGGTGCATTCAAACACTTTGTGAAACTCCCCCATATCGCGTGGCTATTGCTAGCTGTCGGCTTGTTTTCTCTGGCACATAATGTCTACCCAGCTATTTGGTCATTCCACGGCGAAATCCGATATAATTGGACAGCCAAAGAAATTGGGATTTCACTCAGTATAATGGGATTAACTGCCGCTATCGTACAAGGCGGTTTGATAGGTATAGTTATCAAACGCTTTGGCTCGGCAAACACAGTGTGGCTAGGCCTCAGCGTCTCAATCCTTTGTTATATTGGATTTGCTTTCGCCGGATTGCCTTGGATCGTCTATATGATCATCCCGTTTTCTGCGTTGGGTGGTTTAACCATGCCAGCCTTAAATGCAATCACTTCTTCACAAACAGCCAAAAACGCACAAGGCGAACTTCAAGGGGCACAAAGTAGTCTACAAGCCCTTGCTCAGATTATCGCCCCTATCATGATGACTCAGGTGTTATCTAGCTTTTCAGCAGAAGATGCGCCCATACAATTCATAGGTGCGCCTTTCATATTGGCAGCAGTACTCGCTTTATGTGCCGCACCCTTTATCTGGATCGGTTTAAAACATACCGATGCCAAGAAAATAGATGATGCCAAAGCAGTTCTCGCCACGCCACTTGACCAAGAAACACAGCAAATTCCATAAAAAAACGCGCTGAACCAATGCTCAGCGCGTTGCTTTTTCTTTAAATTTTGTGTCGAGACTATTTGGCGATTTTACCAGCCAAAACGCCTAGAATGCCGCCACCTACACCGCCTTCAATAAGGTTGGCAAGCATACGCATCATGTCTCCGCCGCCCATAATGGATGCAAGATCCAGATTGACCATCTCTGATAATTGCCCGGCTCCAACGCCGCCTGCAACACCGCCGATAAGCCCCATAATCGTGCCTAAATTCCCTTTGCCGCCGACAAGCTTCATAAGAATCGGGCCAAGCACAGCACCTCCGACTCCATTTAACAGCAGTGGAAATAAATCTTGCATAATCAAACCCCTATCACATGCATTTCTATATTTTTGACAAAGAACAAATCATCTTCAGAAGATATTCGCAAAGCAAATACTTCTTCAAGCCCAATTTATAACACTCAAACATAATCAAAGCATTTGCGCAAAAGCTTGATGCAGTTGAAACACCTAGCCGAAAACGACCGTCTTGTTTTGATTGCTAAAAATACGCCCCTCAGTGTGGAGTTTAACAGCACGCGCAAGCACGCGCGCTTCTGTATCACGGCCTAATGCAGCCATATCTTCAGCTGTTAGCCGATGGTCAGCAGGTTCAACCGCCTGAGAGATAATCGGACCTTCATCCAAATCCGGCGTCACATAATGCGCTGTCGCTCCCACCAGCTTTACACCGCGATCAAAGGCCTGATGATAAGGTTTTGCTCCCTTAAACGATGGCAAGAAGGAGTGATGTATATTGATACATCTTCCCTCTAGTTTACGGCACATATCATCTGATAAGACCTGCATATACCTCGCCAATACAACGAGGTCTGCCTTCACATCCTCAATCACATCCAGCATACGCTCTTCAGCTTGCGGCTTGTTATCCTTGTTCACCGGTACATGGTAATAAGGCACATCATGCCTTTCCGCTAACCAACCACATGTCAGGTGATTGGATATAATCGCTGAAATATTGATATTGAGAGCACCAGTGCGGTGTCGATACAATAAGTCGTTCAAACAATGATCCCCCTTGGAGACCAATATCACCACATTGGGTTTAACTTTCGCATCTCTCAATTCCCAATCCATACCCCATTTTTTGGCAACAGGTTCGAATTCCGAACTGAAATTTGACCGAGAAAACGCGTTGCTTTCAGGAATGAATTTGACACGATAGAAAAACAGGCCAGTCGCTGGATCTCCAAAGTTTGCACTTTCGGTGATAAACAACCGTCGATCTGATAAAAAACGCGCCACTTCAGACACAAGCCCGATTGAATCCTTACATGATAGGCGAAGAATGAAGCTGTCATTGTCAGGAATAGAATTCATGGCTTGTAAGTCGTCCTTATAAAATGCATCAGTGTGCAAATAGCCATCGCACCAGCATTGTGCAAGCAAGAGATTTTAATACACGTGAATAAACGAGAATATTCATCGCCTAAACGCCCTGCTCTCTTTCTTGATAGAGATGGTGTCATAAATGTCGACAAAGGCTATGTCGACACACCTGATGGCTTTGAGTTTATACCTGGCGCAATCGACACAATAGCCGCTTTTAACAAAGCAAACTGGCGTGTTTTCGTCGTCACCAATCAGACAGGTATCGCGCATGGACATTATACCGAAGAAGATATGTTCCGCGTCCATGCATATATGCAATCTCAATTATCCAAGCACAACGCCTCAATAGACCGTATCTATTACTGCCCTTATGATATACGCGGCAGCGTCACGCGCTATTGCATCGAGAGTGAAGATCGCAAACCAGCTTCCGGCATGTTGCTAAAAGCTATGGAAGACTTCCCAACAATTGAAGAAGCCTCATTCCTGATTGGTGATAAGCCTACAGACATAACCGCCGCCCAAGGTGCGGGCATCAAAAGCTATCTGTTTAAGGCAGATAACTTGCTCGAATTTGTTCAAACAATCAAAGACGAAAACATCCAGAAAGTTTTTGATTCCGCCAGCTGATAGGGTTCAGGGTTCACATCTCAAGCTGTTGATCTAACCACCCAACACGCCTGCTATAGCAGCCTTAGCGGCAAGGATAGGACTAACAAGATGCGTACGTCCGCCGCGTCCTTGCCGGCCTTCAAAATTCCGGTTGGATGTTGAGGCACACCGCTCTTGAGGAGCTAATGTATCTGGGTTCATCCCCAAACACATGGAACACCCTGGTTCACGCCATTCAAAACCTGATTCAAGAAAAATCTTGTCTAGGCCTTCTTCTTCAGCTTGTGCGCGGACAAGTCCTGATCCCGGCACCGCCATTGCGCGTACTCCTGTCGCAACTTTTTTGCCCTTAACAACTTCTGCAGCTGCACGAAAATCTTCAATTCGTGAATTGGTGCAAGACCCGATAAAGACGCGATCAATTTTCAGGTCTTTAAGTGGTTCACCAGCCTTTATACCCATATATTCCAACGCGCGTTCAGCAGCGGAGCGTTTGATAGGATCGGCAATCTCAGACGGAATTGGCGCATTTGCGCTTAGAGGCAATGCCTGCTCGGGTGATGTTCCCCAAGTTGCAGTCGGGCCGACATCTTCAGCACGAATTTCAACAATCTCATCCCAATTGGCATCTTTATCTGAAAACAATGTTTTCCAATAAGAAAGCGCCGCTTCCCATTGTCCGGCTTTGGGCGCAGATGGACGTCCTTGAATATAATCAAATGTCGTTTGGTCAGGCGCAACCAAACCCGCACGCGCCCCCCCCTCAATCGACAGATTACACAAAGTCATACGAGACTCCATCGACATATTCTCGATAGTTTCTCCCATAAATTCCATCACACATCCCGTACCACCAGCTGTTCCAATGATCGAAATTAAGTGCAAAGCAAGGTCTTTGGCACCCACACCTTCTTGAAATTTACCGCTGACTTTAACAGCCATGTTTTTCATTTTGCGGGCACGCAAAGTCTGCGTTGCTAGCACATGCTCGACTTCAGACGTCCCAATACCATGCGCAAGGGCTCCAAAAGCACCATGCGTCGACGTGTGGCTGTCTCCACATACAATCGTCATTCCCGGCTGCGTACGCCCTTGTTCAGGACCAACCACGTGCACAATGCCGTTATTGATGTGTCCCATCGGGTAAAATTCAATGCCGTGTTCTTTGACATTAGCAGATAGCATTTCAAGCTGAGTCTTGGCTTGAATATCCTTCACACCATCCAGACCAGCTGCCTGATTTTCAGTGGGTGTATTATGATCTGCCGTTGCCAGCGTAAGATCTGGACGTCGTACTTTGCGTCCAGCAGCTTTCAAGCCAGCAAAAGCCTGCGGCGTTGTCACTTCATGTATCAAGTGCAAATCAATGAATAAAAGCGCTTCACCTGTCTGTGCATTTTCATGCGTTAGGTGAGCATCCCAAATTTTGTCATAAAGAGTTTTGTGTGTCATGGCGCTTATATGCCGCTTCAAATCACGTGATGCAAGCAGCACATGAGCTGAATTTCAAAAATCAAATGCGATTGCAAATCTTTTGCATTGATGCATTCTCACAATAGGCGCACTATATGCCTATAAGAGCCATTTCTGATTCAATGCGTATTTTAAAAACGACCATAATGGAAGCCAACTTCTTGATATGACACAGAGCGCAAAACGCTTCTTATGGATGATTTGTGGCTTCGTTGCCTTAGCGCTTGGCGTCGCAGGAATTATTCTACCTCTATTGCCGCATACAGTGTTTCTTTTGATTGCAGCTTTTTGTTTCTCACGCGGCTCTGAACGATTGCATTCTTGGCTCATCAATCACAAGCATTTAGGTCCCCCCATTCGTGACTGGAATGAACATGGTGCCATCCCACTAAAAGCAAAAATAATTGCAAGCATTATGATGGCTGCGACCCTTGGAACCGCCTATTTATTTCACGCTCCAAACCCAGTCATCATCGCGCAAATAATTATACTTCCTCTTGTTGGTTTATTCATATGGAGCCGCCCCAGCGGCCCCAAATCGTCAGCAGAAACCTAAACAAGACAAGCCAGCCCTCACCTGAAAATCATGCAAATAGGCTGACATGAGCAATAAGTACGATAATTTTGGGTTTGCTTCTAAACCGCAGGGCCAGCCGGAAGCTGCAATGTGATTTTCACGCCAGGTTCGTCTGAATCATCAATGACAAACGTCCCCTTTAATCCATGCATAATTTTACGGCATAAACTCAATCCAATACCAGCCCCTCGAAAACCTTCCTTGGAATGTAGTTTTTGAAAAACGCTTGAATAAGCATCAGAGGGTAAATACGAAAATCCAGCGCTATTATCTTGATACTCAATCACCAAATTATCGCCCTCTTTTTTTCCAAAAATCTTCACTTCCAATAGAGCTTTATCTTTGCTGAATTTTATGGAGTTATCTATGAGCTGGTAGAGGACTTCACTTAGCAATTCAGGATCGCTCCATACCTGTTCAGCGCAATGCAGTTGTATATTTAAATCGTCTGCCGATATTGTATTTTTAAGGCGCGATTTCACCTTTTCCAAACATAGCGACAAGTCAATTGCCTTCAATTCTGGTGCTTGCAAATTTAACCGAATATACTTCACCAATGCCTCAAGCTGCTCATTCATATTCCGGCCACTTGAACTGATGATATTTAGATATTCCAAAACCTCTTCAGGTATCTCGTCTACTTCTGTCGCTAATTTTGCAAATTGGGTGATATGACGAACAGGTGCCCGAACATCATGCGACAATGCACATGCAATCTTGGACATCTCATCAGAACTAAATAAAGATGCCTCTTCTTCAGTTACCAAGTCTTTATTCATCCCAAAACGAACCTTATTATCGTCAACAACGATATGTGGCGATTGATCTGGCAACACCATTGTCGATACCATTATCATCTTGTCAGAAGAAAAATCGAATTCTTCCTCTAGCTGAAACACCCCTTTTGAGCAGAGTGGATCGCCGTTTTTGATACTTTTGACAGGCCAATCGAATTTAGTTGCGAGTAACCTAGACACATCACTCAAACAACCAGCCGATTTTGGTTCACAAATAACAATAGCATCTTTTAAGGGATCAAAGCTCGATGCTGAGAGCTGTTCTACTACCTCAACTTTTTTTTGAGGAAGCATAATGAGCCATAAATTATAGATTTGTTTCAACTCATACCCCGACATTGTATACGATCAACAAGTGATCACTATATCCATTTCAAAACGCTGTGTTTTATAAGATTTCTCTACATAACCATTTCGCCAGCAACAAAAAAAGCACTCTATTCTGAGTCTCGACTTCGTCCAAATACAATTAACAGATGCATATTGATTTGGCTTTTCTGTTTCTTGCTTGTACGTATAGTTGAGTATGATTCTTAAATTCCCAAGTGAAACTGAATGATAGGAGATTGCAGCACTTGATAGGAAAGAATAATCAATCTTCCAAGGTTAGTTTTTTTAACAAAAGCTTCCATTTACATGGAGCTTTTACTTTCCCTTTGGTGATTGCTGCCATCGGCATCTTAGCTGCATCGTGGACCGGGATGCACTTTCGAAAGCAGAACCTCCTAATAGCAAGTGATTTTTCTCAAAAACGATTTGAATTAACCATTCATGAGATCAATGATAACATCCATATTAGTGTTGACATGCTGACAGCGCTGAACAGTATGTTCTTGTCTTCGGAGCAAGTCGACCGTACCGAGTTTGACACATTTGCGAAAAAGCTGATTGAACGTCATTCCTTTATTGAAGCGCTAATTTGGGCACCTAAAGTCACCAATGAAGAGCGACAAAGTTTTGTACAATTTGTTCGCGATGAAGGGTATGAAAACTACGCAATTAAAGAAGCAATGAATGGGATTCCCATTGGCATCTCTACTGAAAAACCCTATTATTTTCCAGTGCTTTATCAGGAGCCGACAACGCCGCATAACGAAAACATGCTAGGGGTAAACTTTCTGAGCAGAGAACATCTCTCTCTGGCTGTGCATTCGGCTATCGAGAACGGAACCCCTACAATTTCAGAATTAATTAAAATGCCGACACAAGAAAAAATAAGCCCTGGCATTCTCATATTTCACGCAGTTCCCGTAAACATTGCTGATGCAACATCTCCAGTCGCAGGTGTAACGGCACTGGCCGTCAATATAGACAAATTATTTGAAGAAGTATTTGCACACTTACACGCAGATACAGTGATTTCAATTCATGATATTACCGAAAATGGAAAAGCTGATCCAGTTTATACAGCCACACATCAAAGTGTAGAAACTTATGACGCCTTTAAATCCACTTTTAAGGTAGATTTTCTTAACCGTTCTTGGGAAGTTTCCCTCACACCAACAAAGCAATCCATTGATGAAATTAAAAGTATTGAACCTTGGTTGATCTTCTTCTTGGGGTCAGGCTTTGCAATTTTTAGCGCAATTTCGATTGCTCGACATTCTAAACAGCGCGAAATTGTTGAAAAATTGGTGCTGTCACGGACAACAGAATTAAAAACTGCAAATTTAGAACTGGAAGAATTTGCTTATAGATCCTCCCATGATTTGCGCTCACCTTTGATATCGTCCATTCGACTAATTGAAATCGCAAAAAGCTCAATGCACAGCGGAGATTTAGATACCGCCGATGTAAGCCTTTCTCATGTGGAACAATCTCTTACGAAGCTCGAAAATCTGGTACGAGATATTTTATCACTCACCAAAACAAAACATCAGGCCGAAGAAAATCGCCTTATAGACGTTGAAAAATTAATAAAGCGGTCTATCGAGCAAGTTGCACATTTGGAAAATTTCGAACGTGTCGATTTTCAAATTGAATTAACGCACACTGCAGAACTTCGAACAAAAGAATCTCGATTTAATCTTATTGCAGAAAATCTAATTTCAAATGCAATCAAATACCAAGATACAAATAATAAATCTTCATTCATCAAAATTTTAACATCGAATAATGACACCATGTTCAAACTTGAAGTTATCGATAACGGCATTGGAATTCCCGAACATAAGAAATCCCAACTCTTTCAAATGTTCCAACGCTTTCATGGCAATGTGTCTTTCGGCTCCGGCCTTGGATTGTACATGATAGAAAAAAGCGCCGCACTGATGGGGGGAACTATCGAATACTGCGACACCCATAATAATACTTGCTTTAAACTGAAAATACCGCTCAAATAACCTCTATTCTACCACACTTGTCTTGCTAGCATTGATAAAATGAAAATAGAGCGCGTTCTAATAGTTGACGATTCCAATGCTGATTTGTTTCTCTCGGAACTTGTCATAAAAAAACATGACAAAAATATTGAAATCCAAACAGCATATAATGGTAGAGAAGCTCTAGAGATTTTAGATAGTTTAGATGTTCAGCCGGACATAATATTTCTTGATATCAACATGCCTGAAATGAACGGGCACGAATTTCTTGAAATCTATAATCAAAGAACCGATCAAACATCGGTGGTCATTATGTTGACTTCGTCTGATCAAAAAATTGATATCGAAAAAGCGACTGCATACGATTGTGTAAAACACTTCTTTACGAAGCCGCTTGATGAAGACGATTTGAAAATGCTGGCATTAGAAAACTTTTCGTAACCGTTTTCTTCTCAAGACATTGCTCATCACAACGGAATACAAAACACAATACTTTGCCAGTATTGCAGCACCATCAACACAGTTTTACCCAAAATATTCAGCACGAATATGACAATGTTTGCGGAGATGAACCGCTCATTCTTGATATTTCAAGCTTCAAATTTCATATGAAATCGTGACACTCTCTTCTCAAAACAACACCAAATTTCTGTTGTCCAAAGCACGTCCCCCCCTTTCTAAAACTGCTTTCCTTTTCTCAACACCAAGAAAAAAGGCTACCCACAAAATGGGCAGCCTTTTCTTTTAATACTCTAAACGGAGGTCTTGTTTAGAATTTGCGGTTTACAGTCACGAATGCTGTACGTCCACGGAGGTCATAACCACCTGACAATGGAATGTTACCGCGACGATTAGCAACACCTGTTGAGATGTATGGAGGATCTTCATCGAAAACGTTCAAGAAACCACCTACAATGCTCCAGTCGTCATTTTGGTAACGTACTGATAAATCATGAGTTAATGTTGAATCTGCATCCACGATGTAACGAGCAGCGCGACCAAAGTAAGTTGAGAACTCATCTGCATAAATTGCGTTGCTAGTTTCGTGAATGTAGTCAAACAACCAAGAGTAAGTCCAGTCACCGCGTTCAATACTTACGCGTCCATTACCAACCCATTCTGGGTCACCAATTGTTCCTGAGAAATCATCTGTATCGAACCCAGATTCAGCATCAGAATCGAACAATAGCGCGATATCTTCAGTTGTTTGTGTTGCTTGAAGTTCAAAAACCATACTACCGAAATCAAAGTCGTGATTGTAACGAATTGTATAGTCAAAACCAGACGTTTTCTGTTGGTTCACGTTCAAGAAACTATCCGTAACCGTTGCCACACCGTGGTGAGCAAGTGCGTTTGCTGGATCATTTGTACGCGTAAACAGATCGCAGAAAGCGTTCGGGAAGTTGTTAGCTCCGTAACATCCTCCAAGAATCGCACCTGCACCCAAGCTACTCACCTGATCATTCACTTCAATTGAGAAGTAATCAATCGCAATAGAAAGGTCAGCAAATGTTGGCGTAAAAATAACACCTATAGTTTCTGACTCAGAAGTCTCAGCTTTAAGGTTACCAGCTCCACCACCTGATGTGATTGTGGCACTTGACGCTGCACCATTGTAGTCATCTGGAATACCATCTGCCGCACAGTTTGTGCGAATGTTGGCATTTGTTGAGTTACCCCAATCGATACAAGGGTCAATTGAAGATTGAGATAGGAAGGACGTTTGGCTACCAAGGTATAGCTCATAAAGTGCTGGTGCACGGTATGATGTACCTTTAGAACCACGGAAACGTACTGACGGGATAACCTGCCAGTTCAATCCAGCCTTCCATACATCACCTGTGCCGTAAGAAGCATAGTTAAATGTACGTGCTGAACCATTGAATGACAATTCTTCAAATCCAGGAACACCTTTTAAGATAGGTACTTCTAGCTCTGCAAAATATTCAACCACATCATCTTCACCCTTGGTTACAAGCGCGGAACTTGAACCCCAAAGGTCTCCATTGATTGAAGCTTCGGATGGTTGGTCATCAATCGAGAATTCCCGCGCTTCAAAACCAACAGCTAGACCGACCTCACCAGCTGGTAATTCGAAAATAGGACCAGAAGCAACCGCTGTGAACAAGGATTGCTCATAAGTTGTCTCACCCTCTTCATAGCTGGAAATTGCATCATACCATGACATGTCAGCGCCGCTTAATGCTTCTGGTGTGAACAGGTCATAAGTTGGTGCGAAAGAATAACCTGGCCCTTCTATGCCATAATTGTAATTCCAGTCACCTGATTTAGAAACCAAGATCTGGTTTCCGCCATATGTACCTTTTGATTTAGATGTCACAGCATCAAGGGACCAAGTCCAATCAGGTAACAAACCACCAAAAGTACCATCAACACCTGTCGCTAAGTTGTAATAGTCGACATTAATTTCACTATTTGACGGCGCAATCGCCACTGGCTGAACGAGGGAGCCAAGTGGGTTTGTGAAATCACTGTCTGTGCCATCAGCGTTTAAATATCCGTAACCAGAACCTGCAAGAGATGCATCCGCAATGATTGGGAAGAATTGACGCCAGCCTTCAGACTTTGTTTTACGCGAGCTATATAATAGTTCCGTATCCCATGTGATGCCGCCAAGAACATCAAACTCGAAGTTGGATGACCCGTATAATGTCAACAAATCCATAGCGTTGTATGCGTCTTCAGTTAGAGCATATTCACTATTGATCACATCTTCGTAAAAAGCCACACCACCAGCGTCATCATAACGACCGTTTGCACGTGGACGATAACCTTCTAGACCACCGATAGTTACACCATCTGGGGATGGTATGTAACGGTCTCCGGTAAAGAGATCGATGATTGTGTTGTGATAAACGTTTCCACTGGAACATGATAGATTTGTACCAGCTTGGATAGAACGGTCTTCACGATCAATATTTTCACCAGTTGTGGCGTCATAAACATTGTCATTTGGACAAGAAAGATAGTCACGGTCTCCGATTGAGAGATCTTTACGCTTGGTGTATTGAGCCGCTAGAACGATGTTACCTTTATCAAAGTTTAAACCGTAAGCTCCATCAATTACCAGAGATTCACCACCACCTTCTACAGGCTGATTATACTGAACTGTTACTTCAGGGCGATCAATCGATGTTCTTGTTATGACGTTTACAACACCTGCAACAGCATCAGAACCATAGATTGAAGAAGCACCATCTTTCAGGATATCAACACGCGTGATGACAGAGCTAGGTAGCACGTTCAAGTCAAATGAACCGACCTGACCACGAGTACCCGCAGGTCCTGGACGACGTCCGTTTAGAAGAACAAGTGAACGGTTTGCACCAAGGCCCCTAAGAGACACAGAGTTAATACCTGTACCACCCTCAACAACAAACCCACCAAATTGGTTATTTAATTGAACGGAACCGGCTGCAACTGATGAACCCTGAATAATTTCAGCTGTATCAACCAAACCTTCCAGAGTCGCGACTTCCGCTGTGATTACCTGAATAGGAGATGTTGATGTGAATTCATCGCGGCGAAGTAACGAACCAGTTACAACAACACGATCCATACGTTTTGTATCTTCAGCCGCTGGCGCTTCGACAGCGTCAGGTGCGGTAGTCGTTTCAGTTTCTTGAGCGTAAGCTGAAGTAAACAACAAAGTACTCGCGGCTACTCCGGAGAGTAATAGCGACGTCTTCGCTTTAAGTAATTTCTTCATTTAAGTTAAAGACCCATGTTAATCAATATATATATTATTGATGAATGTTTGGGATTAGTTTCCCAGGATTTTATGTCAAAGAATGCCCCAATGACACAGAACTGCCACAAAGTTCGCATTTCAAATTTAATTTGCCAAGGTGTAAAAACTTAGAGAGGAACAAAAAAAGCTTCGATTCATGTCATTTGCTAGAAAATGTGACTAATTAGCTACAAATTATGCAAATTTTAAGCGCCACGAGCCGATATCACGATAGATATCGACTAATCTCTACGAATGTCATATTTGATATTTCTAAAATTATATGGAATGAGTCTGTCTGAAATTTTACGCATGTAAGATTTTGGAGTTTAAAAACTACACTTGCGGTTGCTATAAAACACAATCTACAAGCTGCATCTAATATTCTGGTTGCATTCCATAAAACGTTTCTGAGGTGAAGAATGAAATTATTAAAGTCTATGGCTTTTGCGTTTGCGGCGATATCAATAACATGGGGTGCAAACGCGCAAATTCCTGTCGAGGATTTAGGGCGATACCCAGCCATGTCTTCGCTGGACATGTCCCCTGATGGGAAATTTCTTGTGGGCCTTATGACCCCTCCCGGAAACGACGGAACAGACCGTGGTGTCGCTGTTTGGGATCTCACAAAACCAGGATCAGCGCCAACATTTACGCCATCCAATGACAAGATGAAATTCATCGGTGCATCCGCATTTAAGGCGGGTAAAATTCTTGTTCGTGCCAACCAAGCTTGGACTGGCGCGATGTATGGATGTATCGAAGGAAAGTCCACAGGCGCGACTAAAACCTTCATTCAAAAAACTTATATGACAGACATCAAAATGAAAAAGTTTGATGAACCTTTTGAGCCAGTTAAGACTGGAAATGGGATCTTAGAAACTTGCGCGAAAGTGTCTGACGTTGGTGGCATCGTTGCGGATCTACCGCTGGATGATACTAGAGTTGTCGTAAGCCGCGTAAGTAAAGAGTGGGAATTTACCGAATACCTCGTTTATGATTTGAAAAAGGATTCTTATAAGCTTATTTTTCGCGAAAACGCCACTGATAGCCTCGGATTGATAGATACTCGAACAGGCGAATTGTTGACCAAACAGCGTCTAGATAATCTAGCAGATGGAGAATATTATTTCACCACTCTCATTGTTAATGATGCAGGTGAGTTTGAAGAGCACAGCCAACTAACTTGGACATCTTCAAAACGCAATACAATTGATGTTGTTGGAAAAGATGAAACATCAGGTAAATATTATGTTGTGACTGATCAATTCAGCGATAAATCTGCGCTTTACATGTATGACGCAAAAGCTAAAAAGTTTGATGATCAACCACTTTTTGCGCACCCTGATTTCTCTGTCACAGGCATATCACTTGGCCGGAAACCTAATAACTTCAACAAACTGTTAGCTGTCTTCTATGATGCCGCGGATGAGGAAGTTTACTATGTTGATGAGGATCTTTATGCTATTCACGAAGGATTAAAATCAGCATTTCCAGGCAAAACGATCACTATCAGAGAATATACAGAAGACTTTTCCAAAGTCCTCTTTATAACCGGTAGCACAGTCGACACGGCAACTTATTATTTGCTACGCGACCGTAAGGTACCGGAACTCATTGGCGCGTCACGTCCATGGATTTTACCTCAGGACATCGGACCAACTGAACTTGTTTATTACAATGCTCGTGATGGAATGAAGATTCCGGCATTTCTAGCAAAACCTCCAGGTTGGAAAAACGGTGATGGCCCGGTTCCAACAGTTATTATGCCACACGGGGGGCCTTGGGCGCGTGATTATGCACAATCCTCCGGCGGCGGCGACACATGGGTGCACTTTTTTACATCTCGTGGTTACGCAGTTCTTAAACCTCAATATCGCGGTTCTCGGGGCTGGGGCCACAGTCTTTGGTTAGCAGGTGACAATGAGTGGGGGCAGAAAATGCAGGATGATAAAGACGATGGAGCTGCTTGGCTTGTTCAAGAAGGCATTGCCGATCCAAATAAACTCGTCATGATGGGATATTCATACGGAGGCTTTGCAGCATTTGCAGCAACTGTTCGTGAGAATAGCCCTTATCAATGTGCCATTGCGGGTGCAGGTGTTGCCAATTTAGAACGAGTAGGCGCACTTTGGAGCAATGACCGCATCCAGCGTGCTATTCAAGGCCACACTGTGACAGGCATGGACCCGATAGAGAACACAGATAAAGCAAACATTCCAATACTGATTTTCCACGGTGATCGCGATGTGCGTGTGCCACTTTTCCACTCAACTGATTTTTACAACAAAGTAAAAGACAAAGTGGATGCTGAATTGGTTGTTGTGAAAGACATGCCACACAGCAATCCTTGGTGGCCTGAAAACTTCAACACAAGCTTTAATGCAATTGATGATTTCTTGGACAACCGCTGTTTTAGCAACTAAAAAAACCTACGAAAAGGGCTTGGCATCAAACCAAGCCCTTTTCATTTTAAGCTCAGGGAATGATCCAGCAATTTATATCATTCTTCCTTCCCCACAGTCGTGAATTTAGGGATAAAAGCAATACCGGATTTAAGCGACCTTTTGATTTGGAATTTCAGATAAAGACTTCTATTATACAAATCGCATAGACTTAGTTCTGACTTCAACCGATGTATTGAATGATTACAGCCATGCATTAGAAATGAACGTCGCAAGTTTCATGGCTGATAGCTGCTTCAAAGGATGCGTGCACATTGTCTTTACAAGCTTGAAGGTCTACTTACTTTATTTGTTCAATTTTCTGAAAAATTAGTCAGACGAGATGAGATGGTGGTCTGGGGAGGATTCGAACCCCCGACCCCTTGATTCGTAGTCAAGTGCTCTATCCAACTGAGCTACCAAACCATTCATCATCTCGTCTGAGAGGCGGTTTCTATCGTTACCTCCCAAAGGATGCAAGTAAAAATTTCAAAAAGATCACTATTGAGTCAAAAAACTTCATCTAGCTCTGTTTTTTAATAGATTTATTCGCTTCAAATACGCCGCGTGCAACAGCGCGCGCTAAAGTCCCGGCCGCAAGCTCACCGAGTCGAGCGAGGACCAATGGATGAGGCTCAGGCAATGCTTGTTTTGCTGTCGACATAACAAATACCACATCCCCGTCAAATGGTGCAAAAACTGGACGTATCGCACGTGAAAGCCCCGACAATGCCATTTGAGCCACCCGCTTGGCTTGTGCTGGTGTTAAAGCGACATCTGTTGCAACACAGGCAATTGTTGTATTCTCTCTATCTGTAGAAGTCGATTGCATTGCTAAGGGATTTATCTTCGCCCCCCCCCAATCATCGGGATCAAGAGAGAAATCAGCTGGAGGCCGCATACCGCCAAACTCATTTTTAATTTCATAGGGAAAGGCCCAAAAAGCATCACACCCCGGCATACGTGTTGCACCAAAACAGTTTACACCAACAAGTGCTCCAATCGTCATTCCATCCAGCGTTACTACACTGGCAGATCCCAATCCTCCACGCTCATTGCCTGCACGGGCGCCAAACCCCGCACCAGCTTGCCCAATGGCATGTCCATCTTTTGCATTTAATGCATCAATATAAGCGGCACGTCCTAACGCTCTATAGGGCGTATCTTCCCCCCATTGCTTATCGCCGCCATTCGCAAGGTCATATAAGATGGCTGACGGGACGACAGGAGATTTTGGCACATTGGGTAAGTCCATCAATCCAAACCCCTCTCCCTTAGCGCCAAGCGCTGCTACAACACCATCTGCTGCAGCCAGTCCATAAACAGAACCACCAGAAAGAACGACAGCATCAACAGCATCTACCAGTTTGTCAGCCCCTAAAGCATCCGTCTCTCGTGTACCGGGGCCGCCGCCCGCAATTGCAGCAGCACAAACAGCGCGCGCATCAGGTAAGATAACCGTGCTTCCTGTGAGTACCTTTTCATCGTGTGAATTACCCACTTTTATTCCAGGCACATCAGTAATTAAATTTTTCGCGCCGACGCATGTTGTAGTCATAGGGTGCCTGTACTTATCTAAAGTCATAGAATTCTGGATAGAGATCAAATATCTATCCTGATATACCAATCATGAATAGATCAACCGAACTAATGACATTAAGGGACATCGATCAATATGCGCTTTAAACACGTTTTGATGACAGCCAGTTTTTTGACAGCGCTTGTGGCCTGCCAGATCAATGAACCCCATTCGGATTCAAAAAATGCTAGCGATGAACAGGTAATCTCTAGAGAAGCAAATGCACTCGCTACAGAGTCAAACTGGCGACTATCAGGTCAAGCAATGGCAACTGCAGCAAATCCGCATGCCGTTAAAGCCGCTGAAGCCGTATTGAAACGTGGTGGCCATGCTGTTGATGCAGCTATAGCTGCCCATGCTGTGCTAGGACTTGTTGAACCTCAAAGCTCAGGAATAGGCGGTGGTGGCTTCATGATGGTATATGATCGCAATAGCGGCACGACACGCATGTATGATGGACGCGAGACTGCGCCTGCCGCCATTGATGAAAACTTGTTCTTCAATGATGCTGGTGAACCGATGGATTACGTCACAGCATGGCAAAGCGGCAGAAGTGTTGGTGTCCCCTCAATCGTACGCACCTATGGCCAAGCTTATGAAGATTTTGGGATCGTTGAATGGAGCAGCTTGTTTGGCGCAGCTGAAAAGCTTGCAAGTGACGGATTTCCAGTTTCCCCCCGCCTCAATGGATTGCTTTCCAATGAACGCCTACGCGGCGCAATGAACCTTGATGACAATACAGCAAGTGCTGCCTATTTTTACCCTGACAACACCCCTTTAGAGGTGGGTTATAATCGCACAAATCCAGCCTATGCTGAACTGATGAAGAATATTGCGACCAAGGGCGCGGACTGGTTTTATGAAGGCCCATTATCTGACGCAATTGAAAAAGCAGTAAAATCCGCTGAAATTCCTGGTGCACTTACCGCTAAAGATATCCGCGCATACGAGGCTGTTGAACGCAATGCACTCTGCGGACCATATAAAACCTACAAAATATGTTCAGCACCGCCGCCGTCATCAGGCGGTATTACACAACCCATGATCCTCGGCTTATATGAGCGCTTTACTGAAGGTATGGATTTTTCAACATCTGATCATTCAAATAGCTTTCCATCGGATACACATTTAAAAGCTTTTGTTGATGCACAACGCCTCGCTTATGCTGACCGTGATCACTATGTTGCCGATACAGATTTCGTTACAGTGCCATCAGAAGATTTGATCAACCCCAAATATCTTGATGCTCGCGCGAATGACCGATTTTCAGCCTCACAATCCCCAACAGCTGGCGATCCCGGAGCGATATTGCACAACAAACCAATAATAGACATGTGGGGCCGTGACACCAGTGACGATAAACCTGGCACAACTCACCTTTCCATTGTGGATATCTATGGAAACGCTGTTTCAATGACAGCTACGGTGGAAAGCCCATTCGGCTCCTCCATCTGGGTCGAAGAAGGTGGTTTTGTTCTCAACAATGAGCTCACAGATTTTGCCCGCACGCCCCGCATAAATGGCAAGCTAGTTGCCAATGCACCAGCCCCTAATAAACGTCCTCGTTCGTCTATGTCACCAACTATCGTATTTGACGCAAACGATGATCTCTTCATGGTCACCGGCTCCCCCGGCGGAAACTCAATCATCGCTTATACTGCTAAGTCATTGCTAGGAGTGCTTGATTGGCAAATGGATGCTCAAGCAGCAGCTAATCTACCCAACATCATAGCTAGAGGCGATAGCGTGAATGTTGAGATTGGAGTTCCTGACGGTCAAAATGCTGCGACGACCTTGAAAGACGCCGGATATAACGTACGCGAGCGAGAAGGTGAAAACTCTGGTATTCACACGATTGTTGCCCGCTCCGATCATTTTGAAGGCGCTGCAGATAACCGGCGTGAAGGAATTGTCGCAACTGTCGATAATAGAGAATAATACAAATTTAATTTTGTTATCAGATATTTGGGTCTGTTCGCTGCAGTTTCACAACAAATGCAGCGCCATGCTCATAATCATGGTTTAGATATACGTCTCCTCCCATTGCTAGGGCTAACTCACGAGTGATCGCAAGCCCTAGCCCTGTGCCTCCTTTATTTTCAGAGATAGAAAAAGGAAGGAAGAGTTTGTCCCTGACGTGAACAGGCACACCTGGCCCATTATCTTCAACAATGACATGCATCCACCCTTTCTCAACAGTCGCAGCAATACGGACTAGCCCTGCTTCGATATTGTGATCAGAAATAGCTTGGCCTGCATTTCTCACTAAATTTGATAATAGACGATGCAACATATCTGGATCAGCATATGCAGATATGTCTTCATCTACATCATTTAGCCAATCAATTTCAGCAAACGCAGATATACCTTCAAGAAAAGCTTCTTCAACGATATTTCGAATTTCAATCGACGCCATTTTGGCCTTAGGCGTGTCAGACTTCCCATACAATAATGTTGACTCAGCAAGGCCGATGGCACGTTCAATCGCTCTCTCCAACCTTGGGGCCACGGATTGAACACGCGGATCTTCTGAACGCCTTAAACTATCGGAAGCTAGCCGAGCAACAGCCAATGAATTGCGTAGATCATGGGTGATTTTAGCAACCGCTTCTCCTAGTTCCGCTAGACGTTTTGTTTGTCGGAAGGAATTAGAAACTGCACTCTGCATATCAATCAATGCGTTTTCTGCTTTACCAATTTCATCTTGACGCCCCGACGGCTTAAAAGCTGCCAGACGTTCAGGCGCTTCGCCAAAATCGGCAACAGCATTGGTAATTCGCATCATAGGCTTTACCACTAAGCGATATAGTGACCATGAAATAAATGCCCCCGTTAGCCCTGAAACAAGCAGAGACAATAGCAAAATATTGTAAGCATACTCCAATAGATCGCTGCGCAAAGCAGCTTCAGGCACAATAATATCAATGTATTTATCATCACTACCACTGTCGGTTGATGATAAAATGCGCAGGATGCGGCCCTCTTTTGCTGTTGCATGTTCTATAGTGCGAAAGAAAGAATCCCAACCGCGCTCTTCGCGCAAATCCATCGGTACAGGTATCGAATCGATAGGCATTTGCGGGCTAAAGACCAGCTCCCACATATCTTCATCCCCCATTGCCACTGCCAGCAATTGGGTTTCAAATAACAAGCGCTCACTCAATCCCTGAGATACTTGACGGTTAGGTGCAGCCTCTAGTGCAATTGCTGCTATTTCCGCAGCCTGCACTCTTTCATCGAACCAATCATTCCTAAACTTTGAGACTGAAGGCAGAAAAATCAGAAATTCTGCCAACAGTACAAACACAACGGTAAGACTCAGTAGTCTTGCCGGTAATCCAGTTTCAAATTTGGGTAGCTTAAAAAAGCGATTCTTCTTGTGATTTTCTACACCACTCTTGTGCACGCCAGCCCCTGCTGGGTGATTTCCGTCCAGAGACAACAAGTTTTTACTTGTTTCCTTAGAAGAAAATTCCTCTTTCACTCATCCCCATTTTTCTGTTCGAGTCAGGCAAATCTAATCAAAATGCCTGCAGAATCTTTACTATGAATTTTGCTTTTTTACCGAATACAAGTGGTTCATACCATTTTGATGCCGCCCGTTTAAGTATCTCAGTGCGTGTTGGATAAGGCGAGATGAAATTCGTAAGAGCTTTAATTTTTAAACCATTAGACATTGCCAGTCCCGCAAGCTGAATGATATCTCCAGCCCCCTCACCAACTATCGAAGCACCAAGAACAGTCCCATTTTTCAGGGCAACAATCTTAGCACCTCCAACTGTATCTTTTTCTGCAATAGCCCGGTCAATATCATCAAACTCGAATTTTGAGACTTTTACTTTATCACCATATTCTTTACGTGCCTGAGCTTCCGTTAGACCAACCTGCCCAATCTCCGGTGAGATATAAGTTACCATTGGCACAGGCAAAGAATCTGCGCGTGTTGCAGACTTAAACAACGCATTGCGAACAAAAACAGATGCATGCCAACCTGCTAGATGCGTAAATTGTCCGCGTCCCGCTGCATCGCCCAGCGCCCATACACGTCCATTCGACACAGACCGTAAATTCGGTTTCGTCTTGATACCAAGATGATCATATTCAACGCCGCCCGCCTCCAGCGCTAGTGTATCGAAAAATTGAACGCGACCAGTTGCGACAAGTAAATGACTTGCTGTCAACGCAGACACTTCATTCGCAGCGTTTTGTACTTCAACACGTATGCCTGCCCCCGTCGTAGAAACAGCATTTACCGCATGTTGTTCAAGTACCTCAACACCCTCTTCTCGCATTTTCCTTAAAGCTAAAGCCGCGTGCTCTTCATCTACACAACTAAGCGCTTTAGAGCGCTCAATGACAGTCACCTTTGCCCCTAAACGCCGGAAGGCCTGCGCCATTTCAATGCCAATTGGCCCGCCGCCGAGAATAGCCAAATGCTCAGGCAAAACGTCAATATCAAAGAGTGTTTCATTCGTCAGATATTCTATATCTTCAAGGCCGGTGATTGGCGGAATCAACGCCCGCGATCCAGTTGCGATAATTATACGTTTCGCTTTCACCTGTGTGGTTTGAGATGCAATCACATGCTCTGTTACAAAATGAGCTTCTTCCCTGATCACGGTAACGCCCATGCTTTCAAACCGCTCTTGACTGTCATTTGGTTCAATCGTGCCGATAGCACCTTGAATATGTTCTTTAACACGCTTCCAATCGACACCCGGATCTGCTGAAGTCAATCCAAATTTATCTGCAGTCCTAAATGCTTGCGCCTGTTTTGCTGAAGCGATCAGAGCTTTCGACGGAACACACCCAAAGTTAAGGCAATCACCACCCATCTTCCCTTTTTCAAAGAGCACAACTTTCAAGCCAAGCATCGCTGCGCCTGCAGCAGCAGATAAACCGCCAGCACCCGCCCCGATCACAACAAGGTCAGCTTTGAGACGTTTTTTGGTGCTTTTTTTCATAGCGACTTCATCTAAACTGCTGGGCATGATTTATTCCTTAGAAGTTCTTATTCGCTATCAACCACAACAGCAGATTTAGGCCCAATTTTTTTCCACGCAACCGGTATGAGCGAAACAATCCCCAACGCAATCAATGCAGGCAGTAAATTTTTTGCGACACCTGCAAAATCAGGAGTCTCCCCGGCGTCAAATGTTGCACCCAATCCTGCACCAATCCAAGTGTATGCAATAACCCCCGGAATAATACCTAGAGCAGTTGTCAGGGCATACTGACTATATTTTGCGCCTAGGATAGCCGGCGCAATATTAGCGACAGGAAAAGGGACAATTGGCAAAAACCGAAGTGCAAACATATAAGAAAGTGCATCTTCTTTAAAACCAGCCTCCATCTTTTTCACAAATGGCCCTGCCTTATCCTGCAATGCGGTCCCTAAAGATGTCTTCGCCGCAAAAAACAATGCTGACGCACCAAGGGTTGCTCCTATAACAGTTAGGATGCTCCCGCCGGCCAGTCCAAACAAAAAGCCGCCAGAGATAGTTATCCAAAGCGCGCCAGGAATCATAAACAAAGTCGCAAAGGCGTATATTGCCAGATACGCGAAAACAGCAACAATCAGGTTCTCAGATACAAAACTTGTGAGCACTTCACGTTGAGTTTGCAATGTTTCCAGCGACAATAATTTATGCCAGCCATTGGCAATAAAAACTGCGATCACAACCGCCATAATATATATTGGCCACATTCTTATAAGCAAATGTGGTCCTGATTTCGTATTTTCATCAACTTTTGAAACTGCGTTCATAATGATCGTGCTTTCTTATTTTTTAATATCATTGAGCGACCAATCATATTGATATGATTTGACCATAGTCTCTGCTGATAAATTTGACGCTAACGACGGCGATGCAAATTTCATCAAATGCATAACCGAACCAACTTGTGAGTCGCCAAAGTCCTCCTTAAACCAACGATATATACTTGAAAGTTTCAATCTACCGTCAGGTAATACTTCCACGCCTCTAGGGTGGTTTATAAACTCTGCGGCAGCACGGTCCAATTCAATATCCAGAGTCTCAGCTTCCCAAGCGGCCTTCTGAAGATTGGGACACCCGATTGACGCACAATTTACTGCATAATGGACGCGAGGATCATTCCATTTCTTACGCAATATCTTGTGTTCAATATCATTTAAGCTCAGACTAGAGCCATCCACTTCAACGATATCCCTATTCCAAGGTCCGCGCGAAATAAAGTTTCCGCCAATGTCACGAATAGAATCGACTGGATAATTTTTAACAACAAGTTCAATTGTCAAAGCGTTATACAGATTAGCCCATGCAGCAAAACTTTGTTCGCTTGTTCCATTGTTGAAAATTTCACTCTGGGCAATCTCTTCAATATAAGTTCGAAGTTTACGCCTATCTAAATCACTCTCCTTCAACCGCGCATAATCTACACGATTGATACCATCACTATTTTCCTGGACATACTTTCCCAATAATTGCGTCCAAGCTTTATGTGATTGCGCCTTTGCAGGCTGCATCATCAGAGTAAGTACAAGGCTTAGAATTGAAAAAACAGGTAAACGCATTGAGATAGTCCTTATTTTTAGAACTATCTCAATAGCAGGTTTTATGTGAAATGCCTTTTCACAAGACTATTTCCATCGCTAACAAGCGTGTGATTGAAAGTTTACAAGTTAGTTCACAGGATCAATGCGACCTATTCCGTGCCGTCCCAATCCAGTTGCTCAATTGCAAACTCTCTCATACGCTCAGACCGTGCAACGATATCTTGAGGACGCCATTTATTAAGTTGTGCGACCTCTTCAGACATAGCAAATGGCTGTTTCATTTCTCTGTAAAACTTTACTTTCTCAGAGAAATCACCGGATCCCGCTTTGTTATTTGTTTCTCGATCAATCAAGATCAAATTACCCAACATATTGCACAATCCTAGGCGAGCATCTTGATCTGGGAAATCTATCGCCCATTGCTTGGCATCAGGTGAAGGCGATGTTGGCATCACATGCTCAACTGTTCCGCCAGCGACATAATCAGGCAATGCTTCCCGCGTCCAATGCAAACTCTCAAGCCAACGCAAGAATGCAACGCGGGCCTCATAATCATCAAACCCCGTCGACAATTGACGTAATGCTCTGTCCTTTTGAGTCGGTTTCAGGCGGAGCGCCCCATAACTCAAAGACATACAATTTCTAGACTTACCATCTCCGGTAAGCCCTTCTGATTGTTCTATAGCACGGCGAATAATCGCATGTCGGGCTTTTGCCCCAAGTCCAGCCAATGAAATTGCCATCGCACGACGGTGAAAATCTGAAAAACGGTTTTCAACCACATCCATCCGGCGCTTATTGTTTTCCAATTGAGCCTGCTGATAAACAAAAATAAAGTGGAGCGCCAATGGCTTCCATTCATTCCAGTTTTGCAATCCCAAACGCCATAAATCCCCATCAAACGGATCTTGTTTAGGATCATAAACAGCTGTTTTCAAAAGTCGCCATGCATGAGACAGGCTTTCTAAACGCTCCATCCATTCCAAAATAGCAAAACCTGGACGAGCTTCGGCAAGATAATCACCAAACTCAACAAGATGAGACGGTCCTTGCTGTTCACGGCGTTCAATATAATCCACCGCGCTCATAAAATTCTCGAGGTCGGGCGTCGTTGAAATACGATCCCACACATCTTTGACTTGACGGGCGCGATCATCATTGCCTGCGATGTCCATAAGAACACCTTTTAAGATATCAACCGCTGAAAGAGCCACTCCGCGCTGATTGGAGGTGACGAATGCCTGACGTGCTAGCCGCATGTCTTCGATTTGAATGGCAACAACCCGAACGCGAGTCATCAAGAACTCGGCAAAAGCCGTCAATTCTGTTGCACTCATGTCCTGAGTCAACCTTCGGAACTCTCTTATTGCACGTGTTACACGGCCACGCGGCGTATTTGATTCTAGATTGCGTCTAAACTTAATACTTTCGCCTCGCTTCTGCGCGAGTTCAGTCAACCAACGCGCTGTACCAGTCTCTTTATGACTTTTGACAGGATAAGTTAAACGATACCCCCACTGAGCGTCCTCAACAAAACCATGGATCCAATCCCCCCACTCTTTCGAGACAAGAGAAACCCGATCACGCAAAACAGACAGCAAAATTGTCAAACTCGTTAAACGCTGCAAGCCATCATAAACTTCACTTACACCATTTTTAGGAGGAGCAAGATACATTGGTCCCAGCAGGTACGCATTGGGAGGGCCTTCAATGACCGTTTCGATTTCTGGAGCGACACCAGATAGATCACCTGTTTGCAAATCATCCGGCGACAAAGACAAAAGATTATCATCATCATCTTCCTCGGCCACGTCATAGTGAGCAGAAAAAACACGATAAATATCTTCAAACAACGCAACGCAGTTAGCAGCTTCCCATTTAAAATCTCTTTGAATGCTTGCAGGTTGAAACAACCTTCGTCCCATCAAGGAGCCGACTGTTTCCACGCGCGTTGCAATGTCATTCGTTGGTTTAGCGCCCATGAATGGTGACCACCCTCCTAGTATTTCCCAAGCAGGCTCTTTTTGCACCATCTAATAGCTAAGGTAAACAAAGGAGTGTAAGAGAAACCACGAGAAATGACTTGTGACTAAACTTTTGGCATAAGGCCCTTGACTTACTTGCCCCATACCTATAGCAACCGCTCCTTCTTATTACCTAGTTTTTTGTTAGAGGGCGTGAGCCGTGAAACGTACATTTCAACCAAGCAACCTCGTTCGCAAACGTCGCCATGGCTTCCGCTCGCGGATGGCTACAGCTAACGGTCAGAAAGTATTGGCCCGCCGTCGTGCGAAAGGCCGTAAGAAGCTATCGGCTTAAGCCCGATGGCGTCTGAGGCGCTGAACGAGACTACAATTGACCGCGTCGAGCGCTTACGCGTTCGGCGCGCGTTTTTGTTTGTGGCCAAAGGATATGCTGAAAGACGACGCTCAGTCGTTGTTCAAGCAAGACCTAGATTAAGCCTTCAAGTAGATTCCGTGACAAATCCCCCTTCCCAAAACAACATAAACACACCAGTAAACAAACTCATTTCACCGAAAATTGCAGGTGCAGGTTTTACAGCAACAAAAAAAATAGGTGGCGCTGTCGTTAGAAATCGCGCAAAACGACGCCTTCGAGAAGCTAGCAGTCAATTAATGTACAAACATGCCCTTGCTGACGTGGACTATGTGTTTATAGCAAGACGTGACACAGCGACCCGACAATGGGATGGATTGCTTGACGATGTAGAAAGCGCATTGCTAAGCCTGCGTCAGAAAATTCTATCAGGTGATCCACCTGACCCGAAACCAAATCGTTATGGCAATCAACGCAATAAAAAGCGCTGAACGCAAATAATAAAACTGAACTAGAAGAAGTAGAGAACGCGCCAACATGCAGCAGCAACCACAAGACCAAAAAAGTTTTATGATTGGCATTGGCCTTGTCCTCTGCGTCATGGCTCTATCTCAATTCTTTATCTGGGGACCTCAGCAAAAAGCGCAGGAACAAGCCCGCTTGGAAGCTCAAGCGCAGGCTGCGATTGCCGCACCTTCAGTTTCATCAGGAAGTGTTGACACAACGGCCAGTGCCGCACCTGTAGACCGTGCTGAAATTCTTACAGACACATCAAATGGTGGCCGCATTGATTTTGATGCTTCCAGTGTCGATGGTTCAATATCCTTAAAAGGTGCACGCTTGGATGATTTGTCCATGAAGCGCCACTTTGAAACAATTGAAAAAACAGAAGAAGTACACCTTCTATCACCTCAAGGATCCAAAGGCGCTTACTATGCTGCTTTAGGGTGGCGCGGTGATGCGGACCGCTTGCCTGGCGTTAGCACACTATGGAAGCAAACAGCCGGTTCCACACTGACACCTTCCACTCCAATAACATTAGGCTATGAAACAACTCAATTGTCGTTCTCTCGTAAGATAGAAGTCGATGACAATTATATGTTCACATACACCGACACTGTGACGAACAATAGCTCTGAAACACTTTCCATTCGTCCATTTGGTTTTATGCGTCAGTTTGGAATGCCAGACGACTGGAAACCATTCTACATCCTTCACGAAGGTGCTGTCGGAATGGCTGGCAACAAACTCAAGCTTCAAAAATACAAAAACCTTGATAAAGGCAAAGCCCTTGCTTACACGTCCCAAGGTGGCTGGATTGGATTAACCCAGAAATACTGGATGACAGCTTTCATTCCAGCCCAAACTGAAAACGTCGCAGTCCAGTCAAAGGTTGTTATGGATGGCCTGCGCCCAACATATGTCGCTTCAATTGAAGGAACAGACCGCGCGATTGAACCGGGTCAAACCGCAAGCTATTCTCAGCGTATATTTGCAGGCGCCAAGCGTGTTGAAGTGCTTGATGCCTACCAACAAGGCGCAACAGGACAGGAAGCTATTCCACGCTTTACCGATGCCGTTGATTGGGGAAATTTCTGGTTTTTCACGAAGCCTTTTTTCTGGCTACTTAGCCATTTCAACAGTTGGTTTGGCAATTTTGGTTTAGCAATCCTCGCGCTGACGGTCATCGTCAAATTGGCCTTCTTCCCTATTCAAAACAAAGCATACGCTTCCATGGCGAAAATGCGTAAGCTTATGCCGCAAATGGAAGAGATCAAAAAGAAGTGGGCTGACGATAAAGAACGCCAACAAAAAGAAACAATGGAATTATACAAGCGGGAAAAAGCCAACCCATTCTCTGGTTGTTTGCCTCTCATCCCGCAAATGTTTGTGTTCTACGGCCTCTACAAAACCTTGTTTGTAACGCTAGAAATGCGCCACGAACCATTCTTTGGATGGATCAAGGACCTTTCAGCACCAGATCCAACCTCATTCTTAAATTTGTTTGGTGCGCTTCCATTTGATCCTTCCAGCCTTCCTCTTATTGGTGCTTTATCAATCGGTGTTTTACCAATTCTATATGGTTTCACCATGTGGCTCTTGCAAAACTTGAACGCACCGCCGCCAGACCCAACACAGCGTATGATGATGCAATTCCTGCCAATCGTATTCACGTTTATTTTTGCAGGATTTGCAGCAGGCCTAGTTATTTACTGGACATGGTCAAACATTCTATCCATTGCGCAACAATATTACATTATGCGCAAAAATGGTGTGGAGACACAGTTTGATAAATTCATCAAAGCTAAATTCGGCAAAAGTGAAGAACCAGCCGAATAGCCCTAAAGAGTAGACGTACTCTAAAAAACAAGCCAATTTGAACGGGGCCATCTGGCCCCGTTCTCTTTTTCTAAACGACATAATCGAGCCACTAAATGACGAGCGATGAATACGAATACCCAGCCCTACAAATAGAAGATGGCCGCAAACTCTTTGCGTCTGAGGTCAATTTCGTCAAAGGTGTCGTAAACATGCAGGGCCTTCCCCCAGCTGATCGCCCTGAAATCGCATTTGCTGGCCGCTCTAATGTTGGAAAATCTTCTCTCATCAACGCTTTGTTCAACCGCAAACAACTCGCACGCGCTTCTGGCCAACCGGGGCGCACACAAGAGATAAACTTCTTTACCATTCTTGAAGCTCTATATGTGGTGGACCTTCCCGGCTATGGTTTTGCAAAAGCACCCAAAGCCGTCGTCGATAAATGGACAAATTTCACCCAAACCTATCTTCGCGGACGCACAAATTTACAACGCGTATTTTTGCTCATTGATAGCCGTCGCGGTGTTGGAGATGTTGATAGAGGCATCATGAAAGTTCTCGATCGCGCAGCCTTAAATTATCAGATCGTTCTAACAAAAGCTGATAAGCTCAAAAAATCAGAGCTAGACAAAGTAATTGATGACGCTGTTGTTGCAATTAAAAAAAATCCAGCGGCCCACCCTCGCATCATGCTTACATCGGCAGAAAAAAACATCGGCCTCCCCGAACTCAAAGCTGAAATAGTCGCACTTTTATAAACAATGCTGGCCTTTTCCAGACCACGAGTATTGTTCAAATATGGATGCGCGTTTTATCGCACTTATCATGAATGATTTAGGATGCTAGAGAGCGCCTCAACTCATTCTGAAAGTATGTGAAATTCAGTTAATCACAAAACATAAGATCCGCTTCATCGCGTTATTGACGATGTGCTTTGTTGCCCTGAATGCAACAATAGCTGACGGCTATATGGTCGAGACAGACCCTGACAATCTCATTCGTGTAAAAATTTGTGGTGGCGGCCATAATGACCGTTTTGCAAAACTCGACATCACAACTGGCAAATTTTTAGACTCGATCGAAGATCATCAAAATTCTGATGACAGCACTTCTTGTGAGTACGCGTCCCTAACACACTGGACTCTTAACTCTGCTTCCCTCAAACAAGATATAATTCTTCAAGTGATCCCATCTTCGGGTGGCATTCACCCTAAAGATGTTGCTTTTATTTATTCAACGTCTCCACCGCTTCCTGCGCGTGGCCCACCAGCTCTGCTTTGGATTTAAACCTCACCGTAAAAATCTAACTCGCTCGATAAAGCGAGAAAAGTATGAGAATTCAAATGACACGTATTTCAAAACTATCTGCAAGTGCAATCGCGCTTTGTGTTTCCATTTCAGCGCCTGCTTTCGCCCATGATGGTGATGGCGGTAAGGTAAATTACGCCACGGACCATGCCCCTATCGGTGTTATGGCGGACCATCGCCACAAAAAAGGTGAATGGATGACCTCCTATCGCTTTATGTACATGGATATGGAAGGCAATAGAAACGGCACAGACTCACTTTCCAATGAAGAAATAGTCACCACCATTCCCAATAAATTTGCTGGTATGCCTTCTATGCCGCCTACTTTGCGCGTTGTGCCAAACGATATGAGAATGAAAATGCACATGGTCGGTGGCATGTATGGTCTATCAGACCGCATCACACTAATGGCTATGGGCATGTACACAACAAATGACATGAACCACACCACGTATATGGGCGGAATGGGAACCAATATCCTTGGAGAATTCAACGTTGAGACATCTGGCTTCGGGGACACAACCATTGGTGCAATCATTGGCTTAGATGAAGGTAAAACACCCCACCAGCAATTCAATGTTGGTTTAAGTCTTTCCTTGCCGACTGGTTCAATTGAAGAGTCAGCGCAAGTTCTCACACCTATGAATATGCAGCCCACGCTACGTTCACCGTATGCAATGCAATTGGGTTCAGGAACATTTGACCTAAAGCCATCCATCACAGCACGTACCCTCAAAGGACAATGGAGTTTAGGTGGTCAAGCAAGTGCCGTTATTCGGTTAAATGAAAATGATGAGAACTATTCATTGGGGAACAAATTTGAAGCAACAGCATGGGCTGCCTATGAATTTATTCCTTCGTTTTCAGTTTCTGGCAGAATCCGTGGTGAAACTTTAGGTGCAATTGACGGCCAAGACATCAATATAATGGCACCTGTTCAAACTGCTGATCCGGACAATTATGGTGGCGAAAAAATAGAAGCACTTATTGGCTTCAATTATGTTGGACAATCTGGGTTTCTCAAGAGTCAACGCATCGCTTTTGAAGCAGGTTTTCCCCTGTATCAGGACCTGAATGGTCCTCAAATGGAAACAGATTTAACGCTAAACCTTGGTTGGCAAAAAGCTTTCTAACTGGATAGTTCAGCGTAAAAATTAAAAGGGAGTATATCCACATATACTTCCTTTTTTTGACTGAAAAATCGAGCAAAAAGGAATTTTTATGAAATTGATAAAAATAAAATACTGAATATCCGCCTGATTGTGCAAATACCTACTTTTTACTTCTTCGCTTTGCAGTTAAACATATTCGCATGACACACGATACACTTTCAGAGGCTGGCGCATTGACAGTTAACACCTTGTCCGAAGCCCTTCCGTTTATTCAGCGCTATGACAAAAAAACGATTGTCATAAAATATGGCGGACATGCCATGGCAGACATCTCGCTCGCAAAAGGATTTGCTCGCGATGTCGTTTTGCTAAAACACATGGGTGTGAACCCTGTAATCGTGCATGGTGGTGGCCCTCAAATAGGTGATGCGTTAAAACGCTTGAATGTCACAAGTAAATTTGAAGACGGATTACGCGTCACAGATGCAGCAACGATGGAAATCGTTGAAATGGTATTGTCTGGATCTATCAATAAAACAATTGTACGCGCAATTAACATGGCAGGCGGTAACGCAGTCGGTCTTTCTGGTGCCGACTCAAATCTTATTCTCGCTGAGAAAGCTACAAAAACGCGTAAAGATCCCGACTCCAACATTGAAAAAATCTTGGACCTCGGATTTGTTGGCGAACCAAAACATGTTGATCCAACAATTTTAGAAACCCTCGCTTCACAAAACACAGACTTTATCCCTGTTGTTGCGCCTGTTGGATTCGGTCTTGAAGGCGAAAGCTACAATATCAACGCTGACACAGCAGCAGGTGCTATTGCCAGCGCATTAAAAGCGGAACGTCTACTCCTTCTCACAGATGTGAAGGGAGTACTTGATTCAGACAAAAACCTGATCCGAGAACTGGATCAGGAAATGGCTACACAATTAATCTTATCCGGCGCAATCAGCGGCGGCATGATCCCTAAAATCGAAACTGCACTCACTGCAGTTAAGAATGGCGTAAAAGCATCCGTTATCCTAGATGGACGCACCCCACACGCCCTTTTAACGGAGTTGTTCACTGACCATGGTGCTGGAACACTTATCTCTTAAATATTTTCGCACGGCTGTTTTTCTTGCATTTGCGACAACAATGTTCGCAATATTTTCACCGTTTGCTCAAGCACAGTCAAATGCCAATGGTTGGAGATTGTGTAACGAAACAAGTTTTGTTCTAGAGGCCTCAACCGGACGTCCAGAAAGTGCAGCAAGTGTTGTTGTAGAAGGCTGGACACGGCTACGCCCGGGTGAATGCCGAATAGCTATACCAGCACCACTTCGTGAAGGTTTACACTATGTTATGGCACGCTCATCCTCGGCGCATCATGGTGGACAACGCACTTGGGGCGGTGACGTACCACTTTGTGTCGATTCCACTGGGTCATTTGCAGTTGAAAACCCACCCTCATGCACCGCCATGGGGTTAGAAGAACGTAGTTTTCGTACTGTAAAAATTGAGAACCGCAATAATTGGACAACTCGCCTAACCGAAACTGAACCTTATGGTATCAAAAGATCGGAAAGTGCAGGTCTTCAAAGGTTGCTAAAAGATGCTGGTGTCGCAAATACATCAATTGATGGTTATGTCGGTAGACGGACACGGGGAGCAATTGCCGCTTTCCTTAAAGCAAATAATCTAGACTCATCAACAAGTGATTCCACACTCATAGATATCCTAGAAGAAGTTGCGAATAACCGCTCCAGAGATGTCGGCATGACGATATGTAATCGCACACCTCATCGTATGTGGACAGCTATCGGACGTCGTCGTGGTAATGGTTGGGAGAGTCGCGGCTGGTGGTCACTCGATTCAGATGCCTGCGCTCGTACCATTGATGAAAGCCTCATCCCCACGCCGCACTATGTCTATGCTGAAATAGAAACAGACGAAGGCATGCGTCATCTGAAAGTTGCTGATCACATTTTCTGCATAGCAAGATCGAAGTTTGCAATTGTTGGACGCGAAGGGTGTGAAGTTCGCGCATATAAAGAAGCTGATTTCATTGTGACAGAATCACCCAAAGATGGAAAACTAATCTACGAATTCTTTGACCGCGATTTCAACGAAGAACCAACGGAGGCTTTCTAGCCCGCTATGACAAACACTCAACCTCTTCTGGTTTCCGCTGATTTTAATCACGTCGACAATTGGGTGTTTGACCTTGATAATACACTCTACCCTGCTGCTTGTGATCTATTTGCTGAAATTGACCAGCGCATGACCGCATTTGTGCAGAAAGAGCTAAATTTACCTCATGATGAAGCGCGGATCATTCAAAAAGACTATTACAAAAGATATGGCACAACGCTGCGGGGCATGATGATTGAGCACAAACTCGATCCTGCTATATTTATGAGCTATGTGCATGATATTGATCATAGTCCACTTGATGCTGCACCAGATTTAAAAGCACAGCTTTCTGCACTGCCCGGCAAGAAGTATATCTACACAAACGGCTCGACCTGCCATGCTGAAAAAGTGACGAAATACATGGGAATTGATCATCTTTTTCAGGATATCATTTGCATCGCAAAATCAGAATTTTTACCCAAACACGAAGACGGAGCTTTTGAACGCTTTATCGAGTTAACCAGCGTTGACCCCACAAAATCTACCATGTTTGAAGATCTACCGCGTAATCTCATCCCTGCACACCAATTGGGATTCAAAACAGTATTGGTGACATCGGATAAGGATTGGAGCCATGAACCTGAAGGCGTCCGACCAGCTCATGCCAATGACATAAAGCCCGATCATGTTCACCATACAACTGATGACCTTCCCCGCTTTCTTGAAGAAATCGTCAAAGACATTGCACCGAACACTTAAGCGGGCTACCCCCTGCTGCTAAGCCTTATTAAAATTTAGACGAAAGCCTGACCCTATGACTGATATTTCCGCCCTTGAGCTTGCCATCAACTCTGCTTGGGATGCACGCGATACTGTATCCACTGCAACACAAGGTGACATTCGTGATGCTGTGACTGAAGCTCTTTTGCTAACAGACCAAGGTATACTTCGCGCAGCAGAACCAGACGGCAATGGCGGCTGGAAAGCCAATGAATGGGTTAAAAAAGCAGTTCTTCTATCATTCCGTTTAAACCCAAACGAAATCATTAAAGGTGGACCAGGTGAAGCCACTTGGTTTGATAAAGTCCCGTCAAAATTTGATGGTTGGGGTGAGGCTGAATATAAAGAAGCTGGTTTCCGAGCAGTTCCCAATTGTACAGTACGTCGCGGTTCATTCGTCGCAAAAAATGCTGTTTTGATGCCATCATTCATCAATATTGGTGCCTATGTAGACGAAGGCACAATGGTTGATACATGGGCAACTGTCGGTTCATGTGCGCAAATCGGTAAAAACGTGCACATATCCGGCGGTGCCGGCATTGGCGGCGTGCTAGAACCACTTCAAGCAACGCCTGTCATTATCGAAGATAATTGCTTCATTGGTGCCCGCGCTGAAGTCGCCGAAGGTGTTATCATTCGTGAAGGCTCCGTTTTGGCGATGGGTACTTTCATTTCTCAATCAACAAAAATCGTTGACCGCGCAACAGGTGAATTCACTTACGGCGAAGTGCCGCCATATTCTGTTGTCGTTCCAGGTGCCATGCCAGCGGCAAATGGTGGTCCATCCCTAGCGTGTGTTGTGATCGTTAAAACAGTGGATGCAAAAACTCGCTCTAAAACGGGCGTGAACGAATTGCTTCGCGACTAGACAAAAATCTATACCGGTGTCGCTTTAAGCAAACGAAACATCAACGTTTTGTTCGAGCATTTCAGCGGCACCAAAGATTGTCATAAAACTAATATCAGTTGCATCTCGGCCCACAGCCATGCGGGCCATATGATCAACCGGTGCCAATCCAGTTGGATCAACAAGAAACCACTCCCCATTCAACCAAACTTCAACAACAGCGTGAAAATCAGGTGGCATGACTTCGGGAGCATATACAGACACCATTCGCGCTGGAACACCAGCAGCGCGTACAAAAGCTATCAGTAAATGCGCAAAATCTCGACACACGCCACGACGTGAAAAGAATGTATCAGAGGCAGTCGTCGTTTCATTGCTTACACCATGCGCATAGGTCAGATTCTGATTTATCCATTGCGACATAGCATCAATTTTGTCACCAAGGCATTGTTGCGGAAATGTTGCCTGCACAAAAGCCACCATATTATCTGACTCGCAATATCGGCTGGCAAACAAATACGGTATCACATAGGGCGGTAATTCTTCATGCTCGCTACCATACACGCCTTGTGTGCTTTTAGCTTGGCGCAAAATATCGACTTCTGCTTGATAAGTTATCTCCAAAATACCTTCTGCATTGGTGATCCATGTCCTGCGTCCAAGACCATCAACCCCTTCTGCCGTATGCAGACTTGGGCCAGAAGAAACATTCATCTGATCCTGTATTAAATGCTGGTCCGCCATAGGGATAACTTCTATCGCCAGCAGGACATCTGATGTCCCCGCGAAAGAGTATTTAAGATAATTATTGATTTTAATACGCATGACACCCATCCCGATATTGAACACCTACTCAGCCTTAAGGCTAAGTAACTACTATTCTTCACAGCCCATAAAGTTCCGCCTCTTTGGCCGAAACCGGAAAAGAAATATGTTAGTGAGTGAAGCTAAGCCGGAAAAAAACCGGAGCAAGAAAAGCTTGCTCCGGTTTCAACCAACATACCAGCTAAATAAAATTCTATTTTTCAAATTCAATTAATACATACCATCCTAAAAAGCGAACGCCTGGTATTTTAAAGAGTACTGAATCAAGCATTTCGCACGCACTCAATGCAATTTTATGGGCGGGTGTATTCCGTAAAGGTGTTGTACCAATAGTACTCAACCCATAAAACTTTGTATTTACCGTACTGAAGTGTTTTTTAAATATTTTCCAATCAGACACCAATAGTGGATGCTCATCAGGTGTACGCGCTTCAGGAGTGGCATTCCTATACATATTGATGATTGGATTATGCCCAAGCGGCTCCATAAAAACAGCACGACCATTTTCAGCTAACATACGGCTAATCTGGCTAATTGATTTTTCTAAATCCAAATGGTGAAGAATCCCAGCACCAAAAATAAAATCGAATGCTCCATCTTCAAAAGTTGGTTCTTCTGCATTCATGACGGACAGAGAAGCGTTGGTATAACCCAATTCATCTATTTTGCGTTGACCAATTACCACTGCATTGTCGGATATATCTATGCCCTTTATGTCAGAAGCCACGGGTGCGTATTTAGACACGTTGTCACCATAGCTACAGCCATATTCCAATGATCTGCTATTTCTCACCGATGATTTTATCTGCGAGTAATAATCTCCAAAACATCCTCGAATTGAATCATAATATTTATCCTGGATGTCTCTTGCATCATGCTCTTCTGCAAAACGCTGATTATGAAAAGCTTTTTCTCGCGCAATTTTATCTAGAATATCAGTCATCGGCAATTTCCCCCTTGCAAAAGTGATTGTTTCATCACGATTGAAAAGCAGCAAAAATTATGCCAACTAGAAATTGCTATTCTGAGTGTACAAAAAATTTTGAACTTTGAATTGATGATTAATTTGGATAATCAACCTGACTTAAATACAGGCCATCTGGTGGTGCAACTGTTCCACAGCGAGACCTGTCAGCCGCCCCCAATATCTCCTGCATCCAAGAAATCGGTTTTTTACCGCGACCTATTTCCATCAAAGATCCAGTTATAGAACGCACTTGCCTATGCAGAAATGAAGGTGCTGATACATAGATATTAATCTCGTCGCCATCGCGTATCACTTCAATTTTAGAAAGCGTTTTTACAGGGCTTTCAGCCTGACATTGAGCATCTCTAAATGTAGAAAAATCATGTTTCCCAACAAGGCACTGCGCCGCTTCATGCATGGCATCCGCATCAACAGGTGACATGGCGCGCCAAGCAAGATTTCGATCAAACGTCAAATCAGCGCGACGATCAATAATGCGGTAAATATAATGGCGCGCATACGCTGAAAAGCGCGCATGAAATTCGTCACTCACTTCTTCAGCAAGCAGGATTGATACGGGTTCATCTTTCATGAAATGGTTCATCGCATCGCGAACCTTGTCTGTCGTAAATTCCTTACTCAGATCAATATGCGCAACTTGACCCATTGCATGAACGCCGGCATCTGTACGCCCTGCGCCATGCACGGTCACCGTCTCACCCGCAAATTTGGGAATGGCTTCTTCTAGCACTTGCTGAACGGAACGATGTGTCTTCTGTCTCTGCCATCCCACATAGGGCGAGCCATCATATTCGATTGTGAGTTTGAAACGCGCCATAAGATTTAAGCGATGATCGCACCTTCTGTTAAATCATTGCCACGCAAGAAGTCTTCGGCATTCATAACAGGCTTACCTGCCCGCTGAAGACGCTTAATGCGGATAGCATCCTTACCGCAAGCCACTAGCAATTTGTCATCTAACACCTCACCAGCATTCCCCTCACCAAGACTATCAGCCACTTCGAGCACTTTTACGCGCACAGGCCCTTTAGGTGTTTGCATCTCAAACCACGCACCCGGAAAAGGTGAAAGCCCGTGGATATGCTGGCGAACCTTGCGTGCAGGTAGGGACCAATCTATGCGTGTTTCTTCATTTGTCAGCTTATGAGCATATTCAATACCCTCTTCTGACTGAGGGATAAATTTAGCAGTTCCAGCCTCAAGCTGTGCAACAGCCTCAACCAGCAATTTAGCACCTGCTTCGCACAATTCATCATGCAAACTGCCAACCGTTGTTTCAGGCGTAATATCCACCGAGACAGATGCCATCACAGGCCCAGTATCGAGCCCTGCTTCCATCTGCATTATTTCAACGCCGGTCACATCATCCCCTGCCATAATCGCGCGTTGAATAGGCGCAGCTCCCCGCCATCGCGGTAACAAGCTCGCATGTGCATTAATACAACCAAGTCGCGGAGCATCGAGCAATGCTTGTGGCAAAATCAAGCCATAAGCCACGACCACAGCCAGATCAGCTTCCAATGCTGCAAATTCATTCAGCGCTTCTTCCGATTTAACTGATTTAGGTGTGCGCACTTCAATGCCCAACTCTAAAGCGGCATCATGAACCGGTGTATTGCGTTCATTTTTGCCTCGTCCTGCACGGCGAGGCGGCTGTGAATACACGCACACAATGTCGTGCCCAGCGTCAACCAACGCTTTCAGGCAAGGCACAGAAAAATCAGGAGATCCCATAAAAACCAGTCTAAGGCTCATTCTTAGATCCCCTTTTTATATCATTCCATCTACAATCTAATGGTTGCAGTTAGGCCCGTGCACGTGTGGCACTGGTGCAAATTTCTTTGCTTTTTTCACTTTATCAACCGCACGCGTACGCTTTAGGCGCGATAGATAATCAATGAAAAGCTTGCCTTCAAGGTGATCCATCTCGTGCTGAATACAAGTGGCGTATAAGCCTTCAGCCCATTCAATCACTTCCTCGCCTTTATAGTTGAGATATTTGATCTGGACACGCTCAGGACGCTCAATCGTTTCATAAATCTCAGGCACAGAAAGACATCCCTCATCATAAGGAACAGTTGCCTCGACCTTTTCCAGAATTTCTGGATTTACAAAATACTGAGGATTTGGTTCTTCATCCTTATCAGCAATATCCATCACGATGACGCGCACAGGCTCACCGATTTGAATCGCCGCAAGGCCAATGCCAGGTGCATCATACATTGTTTCAAGCATGTCATCCATGAGCGCACGGATTTCATCGGTCACAGCATCAACCGGCTTGGAAACCTCTTTAAGTAGAGGGTTTGGAACTGTTAAAATAGGTCGTATTGTCATGTGTTTTAGCTAAGTGTGCAGGCCTAATTCGTCAAGCTATAGTCAACACAAAACCTATCAGTTTCTAGTTTTTGGTTGATATTTGCTTGGGCGGTGAAGGCATTTCATTCAAGTTAAAGAGCAAATCTCGTCCTCGACGTGGTTCGCGCATATGATCTTCAATCTCTTCAAGATCAGGAATTTCTTTACCATCAGCGCTCACACCCAATGCATCGAATTTGCGGGCTTGAGGCAGCACTTTTGTCTCCAGAGTACCGACTAATTCGTTATATGCTGCGGATGCAGTGTTCAATCCGCGTCCCATTTTGACGACTTTGTCGCCCATCACTGCTATTCTGCTGTATAGTTCGCGTGCGAGTTCTGTGACTTCTTTGGTGTTTTGCGCCGCATTTTCTTGACGCCATCCAAACGCCACAGCTTTGGCCAAAGCCACCAAAGTTGACGGGGTCACAATGATCACTTTATTACGCGCTGCATAATCAAACAAATCACGATCTGCGCTCAACGCGGCTGCATAGAAATTTTCACCCGGCACAAACATCGCAACGAAATCCACAGTGTCGGGCAATTGTGCCCAATAGGCTTTACGCGCCAAAACCGTGACATGATCTTTCATTTTGCGCGCATGGGTTTGCAATAATAAATTTTGACGTTGTGGATCACTCTCTTCAGAGGCCTGAAGGAAATCATCAACACTGACTTTTGAGTCAATCACCAAATGGCGTCCACCCGGCATACGCACGACAACGTCTGGCCGGATATTTTGTCCATCCTCTACGTTTGCATGTACTTGTTCGGAAAAATCAGCGTGTTCAGATAGCCCTGCCATCTCCAGCACATTACGGAGTGTTTCCTCCCCCCAACGCCCACCCGATTTGGGTGCAGATAATGCGTTGGCGAGCTTACCCGTCACATTCTGGGTGTCCGCCATGGTCTGAGAGAGTTTTTCTATCTCGGTTCTCAAGGATGCACGATCTTCACTGCGCACTTGCTCAAGGTTTTCAACCTTCTTGCTAAATTGCGAAAAGCTCTCTTTTATCGGTCCAATCATGCTGGATAGGTCGGCCTTGGAAACTTCCTTATGCTGGCGCATTTGTTCGTTGGCGATCTCCAGAAATTGCTTTTGCGATTGGCGAAGCGCATTATCGGCTAGGTGCTGAAATTTCTGATGAATTTCTGCATTGAGCGATTTCATCGTTGCCCGCTCAACCTCGAATGCCTTCTCTCGCTCTTCCTGTCCTGCTTCAAGTCCAGCAAGCTTGCGTGATAAAGCTTCGGCATGCGTACGATATTTTTCTAGTTGCGTTTGGTATTGCTCGGCCTTTTCCTGCTGCGCATTGAGGCTTTGCTCAAACCGGAGTTTTTCATTGGCCCAAATATCAATTTCACGCTGATAAGTTTCTTGCAGATTTTTCAATCGCAACGCGCCAACCTCAACCTCACCTTTGAGGAAATGGCTCTCTGCTTCAAAATGCTCTTGCATCGATTTTCTTACACGCGATACGCGAAACCCAAGGATTAAGCATAAAATTAACGCAACTACCGCAACAGCGAAGAAACAAACATGATACAAATCAAATACGAGCGCGGTTTCGCCAAAAGAGAATGAGAACATAACGAGACCATATATCGTTTTTTATTCTCCTACAAGGCGATATTTAACCAAAAACGAATCACTTATTCACAGATTGCAAGCATTAGCGCCTTGAAGAAAAAGCCGCCGCAATCGTCCCGTCATCAAGGGACCCTAGCTCGCCGCCGACAGGCACACCATGAGCCAGTCTGGAAACAATCACACCACTATTTTCGAGTTGATCCGCCACATAGTGGGCTGTTGTTTGGCCATCCACTGTTGCATTCAGCGCCAAAATGACTTCTTTGACCTGATCTTGGCCAGCTCTCGATATCAAGCTCGCAATATTGAGATCATCAGGCCCGATCCCATCCAGCGCTGACAGACACCCCCCAAGCACATGATAGCGCCCGCGAAAAACACCAGACCGCTCCATCGCCCAAAGATCACCAACGTCCGCCAGCACGCAGAGCACAGCCTCATCACGCCCTGTTGCCTGACACACAGCGCAGGGGTTTAAGGTATCGAAATTTCCACACACATCACATGCCGACACTTTTTGAGCCGCATCTGCCATAGCGCGCGCCATAGGAGCAAGCAATTGCTCCGGCTTTTTCAATAAATGCAGTGCAGCTCGTCTGGCAGAACGCGGCCCCATACCAGGCAGTTTAGACATCATCTCAATGAGACGTGTAATTTCAGGGCCAACAGATCTATTCGACATTTAGTTCAGCTTATGCTCGGGCCAATAAAAAACGTTTCAGAGCAGTTCTGATCAATAAAAGCAAAGCACCGCCACCAACAAATACGACAAGCCCCAAAAATAAATCTGCCATGAAGAACGCCGTCACAATGGAAAGGCCAACAGCACCACACCACATAAAGAAGAACACAACATCCAACCAGAATGGAATTGGCGTGTTGGACGGCAAAAAGCCCTCTTTTTTCTCGTCGCTCGGTTTAATCTTTTGGGATTTTTCCGGCTTTAACTTCTTCGCGAAAGGGTCATGATCTCTCTTAAATCCATCCAGTGGAATATCGTCAAAATCGCTTCTGCGTGTTGTGTCATTCATATTGAGCGTCCTATCCAAAGTGGCTCTAGCATATCGTAGACTTAGAAAGGCATTTTAAAACCAGGCAACATTCCCATGCCTGATGTTGCATCCTTCATCGCTTCTGCATGTGCTGCATCCAGCTTGCGGCGCGCATCATCATGAGCTGCTTTAACAAGGTCTTCAATAATTTCAGGATCATTTGGATCAATCAGGCTCGGGTCGATAGACATGCTCGCCATCTCGCCTTTGCCCTTAAGCGTCACTTTCACCATGCCACCACCAGACGTGCCTATAGCTTCGATCAGCTCAAGTTTTTCTTGGGCTTCTGCCAATTTTCCCTGCATTTCTTGGGCTTGGCGCATTATATCTTTCATATCCATGAGGTTTGTCCTCTAAAATCTAATTGTCATCTAACTTGGTGAAATCTCTACGCCGATTAAAGTCCACTCTGACCACATTTCCTTCAGTATCTGTGTCGAGTTTCTCAATCTTTACAACTTTTGCACCGGGCAAAAGCTCCAGCGCTTCGGCAATACGGGGTATTGCTGAAACTTCAGCAACACGTTCTTTTTCTTGACGCACACGGATTTCTTCAAGGCTCTCTTTTGTGGAATGCCCTAAATCTACGTTCCATTCTACGCCTGTTTTATCTTCCAACCAGTTTTTCATCCGCATTTGGAAATCAACCGGAATGCCCGGTGCGGCTGCATATGTGAATAATCCGTAGCGCACTTCAGCAGGTCTCACATAATGCTCCACATCATATAACAGATGGATTTGTTTATCCCCCTGCAATGCGGCACAAATTTGATTAAGCGAACCTAAAACAGGGCCCGGCGCTGCTTCTGCATATTTATCTGGTACAGCACGCGCCACAACAGATTGCGCACCAGATTGTGCTCGCGCACCACCGCCGCCATTTGCTTGATAGCTTTGCGCACCCGGCCCCGGATCACCATTAGAATACGCACCCCCACCAGATGGACCGCCGCCGTTTGGATTATTCCCGGAGGGACCATTTTGCAGCATGCGCGCCGCATCTTCTGGCGATGGCAAGGCCGCTGCCGCAGCCAGCCTCAACACAGCCATCTCAGCGGCCACATTAGGGTCTGGCGCACGCGCGCAATCTTCATACCCTTGCAGGAGTAATTTCCAATACCGTGCAGATTGCGCATTGCTAATGCTGCTTGCTAGCTTTTTAGTACGCTGCGTCCACTCAACAGGGCCAGCAAAAACATAGGATTCGCCCATAGCCTGAGCACGCGCAATTTCAGCCATAGCATCAAGCAAATCCTTCATCAGAATTTGCGCCTCAGCACCTTCTTGCAATTGAGCATTTGTTTCTTCAAGCGCAACTTTGTGCTCGCCCGCAATTGCAGCATCAAGCAAATCAAACACACGCGCCCGATCGGCAAGCCCAAGCATATCTCTCACAGCATCCACGGACACTTCATCGCCGGTTGATTGCACAATCGCTTGATCCAGCACAGACAAAGCATCACGCGCTGACCCTTCCGCCGCACGTGATATTAGGGCCAAACCTTCTTCAGAAACTTTTGCACCTTCTTTCTCGCATATCCTGCCAAGGTGTGCGGCGAGCGCATCTGTCGTTAAGCGCGCCAAATTAAAGCGCTGACACCGTGACAGCACTGTCACTGGCACTTTACGAATTTCAGTCGTTGCAAAGATGAACTTCACATGTGGGGGTGGCTCTTCAAGAGTTTTTAGCAACGCATTAAACGCCGCTGTCGAGAGCATATGCACCTCGTCTATAATATAGACTTTATACCGCGCATTCACTGGCGAATAGCGCACGCCATCCAGCAGCTCGCGCATATCAGCAACACCCGTTCGCGATGCCGCATCTAGCTCTAAAACATCAGGGTGACGACTTTCCATAATCGCCTGACAATGACGTCCGACGGGGGATAATTGGACACTTGGTTCTTCTACACCATCCCGCGAATAATTCAGCGCACGTGCCAGCAATCGCGCTGTCGTCGTTTTCCCGACGCCGCGAACACCTGTCAGCATAAAGGCGTGTGCAATACGTCCCGTTTTAAAAGCATTGGTGAGTGTGCGCACCATCGCTTCTTGGCCGACCATATCATCAAATGTGGTTGGTCGATATTTGCGGGCTAAGACCTGGTAGGCCCCCTCACCGCCAGAATTCTGGCCGGCATTGAGGTTTTCATCACCAAACATCGAAGATGTATTCGGGTCTGGGCCTTCATCGTGCATGTCATTTGAGTCGCTCATGCGCGGCAATCTATAGTGAGAGCTCGCACTTGCCTATAGGTGTTAGGCGGAATTTCTGTTGAGGATGGAAATTGGCCCCACACAATCACACTTCCCATTCTAACTGCGTCAGTGCTTCTGCGCCTTAGAGCGACATTCTCTATAATTATTTGAGAATTTTTTCCAGTTGCACCTGCGTTGGTTGAACAACATTAGGGTCATTGGCAGCACGGATATCTAGCATGGCTTGCTTAAAGGCATCGGAAGCTTTTGCGCGCTCAAAACTCGGCGGCGCGCCACCACAATCAGCAACATCTTTTAGAAAATAATCAATCTGAGACGCAAGAAACGTTGGCTTACCATTTTGAACAGCAAAATCACCCCATACGGTGAAGCCGCCTTTATCATAATCTCCTTGCATCACGTCCATGCAATTAAGCGGCTGTCTGTGCATATGATAGGTGCTGATTGTTGCACGAGCAGGATTGCCATACACATCAAAGCCCAAACCTAATGTGCATTTACGGTCCGCTAGATACAAAACGCCAATGGCTGTAGGCGTCGATTCAGGCGTGTGCTGAATATGCCAGAGCCCCATTTCTGCGGGTTCGCCAAAGAAAGTGCCGCGCCAACTGCCCTCTAAATCTTTAAGATTATAGCCATCTGGGCTACGCGGCGTAGAGATATATGTGGCAGATTCTTGCTGTCGCGGACAGGATTTAGGCGCATATTTATCGCGAACAGATGCGTATGCTGCGACGGCTTTTTCGTATGATTTCTGAGTGTAGGCAAAAATTTCATTGCGCTTTTCACGGGTTGAAGCCAACTCTTTTTTGACGACACGCGGATCAATTTGCGCAGGCAACCCACGATCAAATAAAGCAAGGTTTGTGTGGAGTGCACGCACTTGAGGCGTTTGGCATTTACCAGCAAATTGTTGGGACATAAACGCATCTCGCGTTGCTATATCAAAGCCGATCTCCAGCATTGCCAATGGGTTTTGCTCCATGACGGCCTCATAAGCCTTACCCGCCATTTCGAGCATGAAATTATTGGCGAGGTCTTTGCTGTATTTAATATAGCTATTGAAAAATTTAGTCTCGATTTCGCGTCGATACCCACCCGTCCCTAAAACAGGGTCTTCATAAATGTGCGTTTCCACCATCCCCTCACGAATGTGAACGCTGCAATGATCTGAATAGCCTTTGATGAAGTCTGCGAAGAAAGCTTTATACATTATATCCTTGCGGACATTTTGGAACTGACCGGTTGAAATGTTTTCAACGAGGTCTTTGTATTTATCAATCTGCGTCTCGCCTTTGATACAGCCTTTATAATCGTCTTCCTTACAGGTGCGACAGTGACTGTCGGCCAATTGCAAATAGCGCGTATAGCTGTTGGCTTCAGATTGTATTCCCTCAAGCTTGTTTAGGGCATAATAGTCACGACTATATTTGAGCCAGTCGGACACCGTCATGTGATCAAGGTAATAATCATTCTTGCACTGACACCAGCGAGCATCGACTTCAACATCAGATATTTCCCATGTCGCCTCACATGCATATTTTAAATTATTGCGTTCAGAGACTGCAATGTTTTGAGCTTGAGCAGTCGCACCCAATATGCTCAAAAGCACGATGATCCAAACAGTCAAGCACCTAAACATATTTGCACTCCTTACATCAATATAGCACTGATTTAGCTATATTTTATTCCCGCCCACACCTACATCTAAACCACGCTAACACATATAAAAAGATAAATTCAAAAAACTTGGCATTCCGTCTTTAAAACCAACAATACAACGGGCCGATAATTCGTATTTTCGGAAAGATTTTTTGCGTACTTCATTTGTCACCCGAAAGTGCTAAGGTTAATTGAAAACCGAATACGCGAGGGTGGGAATTGTGGACTACGATATTTTCTTAAGTTATCGGCGTGTCGATCAAGAACTGGCGCGAGCTTTAGTTACTGCACTTGAAGCTCGTGGTGTCGGAGTCTGGTGGGATCAAAAAATCGAAGGCGGAGTCGATTGGCGTGATGCCATCGTTGAAAACCTGATTTCATCAGACATGTTGGTGATTCTGTTTTCTGAGGAATGCAACAATTCCAAACAGCTCAAAAAAGAACTCGCCCTTGCTGATGATATGGATAAGGATGTTATCCCTGTTCTGATCGAAGACACAAAACCCAAAGGTCATTTCCTGTATGAAATGGCGGCAAGAAACTGGATACAAATCCATCCCAATCCTGAAAATAAAATCAATGAGCTTGCTGATCGCCTGACTTTATTGGCAGAGGCAAGCCCCGGTGGTTTAGCAGGCACCAAGCCAGAACCAATTCCTGAGGCCGCTCCGGTTGAAGCAGCAGCACAACCGGCCCTTTCACAACAAGACGCTGTCGACACCAACCAGCCCGACATACCTCAACAAACAGTCACAACGCCGCCTCCTAAGACACCGGCCTCAGCGCCTCCTGCTTCACCCTTTGCTGGCATTAACCCCAACGACCTCGTTGCTCGCCGTGAAGCGCTAAAACGCGAAGAAGCTTTATTGGAGATTGCTGAAAAGAAAGCCAAATTAAAGGCGGGTGGTGCAAAACCTGTCGCAAAAAAAGAAGCTGCATCAGCGCAATCTAAAACAAGTCGGGGAAAGGTGAAAAAACAATATCGAAATTTCCTGCCCTTCAAATGGATTGATCTGATTTTACTAAGTCCTATCTTATATTTTATTGTCGAAGAAACAGGCGGTGGGTTTGATCGCCTAGATTTTACAGACATTTCAGAAATGACTGAATTTATGGCGATGATCTCAGTCAGTCTTGCAGGCGTCGGTGCGCTTGTGTTTCCGATTCGATATTACATGCGAAACCTCCGCATGAAAGAAGCCGCCAAAGAATACGCTAAATCCAGCCTAGCGCTTTATGCTCTGCTTTGGTTATCGGGGCTTACATTTGCGATAAATGAAGGCGAAATTGGCGAGGTCGTAGGCGTTTGCCTTGGCTTTGGCGGTCTCTGGGTCGCATTTGGTGTTGGCGCATTCGCACTTTACGGCCTGATGCACTTCCAGCGTTCCGTACGAAACTTCAAATCAAATGTAGATAAGATATAGTTTTCTGATGAAAATAAACTAGCAGCTCAATGTTGCTGAATTTCTCAAATGTATAGAGAAAGGTGAAACTGGCGACGACCCGAACGAAACCCGTTGCGGCTGCTTCCTTCCGGACCTGACCGAGTTCGCGAGCGGCTCGTCCGCCACCAGCTTCGGGTTGATATATCGCAATGCTCACGCCATTTAGCAAGAGTATGCTAGACTTTAATCACAAAGAATCTCAGAAAAATTATTCCTTATGCTGCTAAATCCAACCATTACATTTGCAAATGCCCCATTTGAGCGTAGCGCCCACCGCCGCACAGATACAGATTGGCTGGAACAAGCTAAGAAATCTCCGGACACACGTTTTTTGCCATTTTACAATGGAAAAATATTATGCATCGATAATGGTATCCCTGCCCATGAAGTCATTCCCGGCATTCCCATATCCAAAGAGCCCCGAAAAATAGCATGGCTATTTTCTGATGAAATACCACACTTCAATCACTGCAAATTCATATTCCTAAGTGAAGAAAATGGCGTTGCACGATTTGGCGTTCTTATCCCCCCTTCTTTCCAGATAGAAACCTCTATACTTTCTGACCTAGTGTTGGGCGAACTGCGAGCCATTTCCGGCGGTATCAGCGCTGAAGATGCGCAATATGTCTCAACATGTGCAGCTGTGTTTAACTGGCATAGACGACATCGCTTTTGTTCAAATTGCGGTACAGAAACTCAAATATCAGAAGCAGGCTGGAAACGTGTGTGTGATGCATGTGAAGCCGAACATTTCCCCCGCATTGATCCCGTCGCCATTATGCTGGCAGTCAAAGGGGATAAATGCTTGATGGGCCGACAAGCCAGCTGGCACCCGAGCATGTATTCTTGTTTAGCAGGTTTTGTAGAACCTGGCGAAACCATTGCACAAGCAGGTGCAAGAGAACTTTTTGAAGAAGCCGGTGTCGTCGCAAGTGGTCGAATAGAATATCTATTTGAACAACCATGGCCATTCCCTTCATCTTTGATGATTGGCATGATTATGGAAGTTCAATCCGAAGAATTGAATATCGACAAAACCGAAATAGAAACAGCGCGCTGGTTTACCAAAGAAGAAGCGCGGCAAATACTTCAAGGTGAACACCCTGATATTTCCGCGCCAACTGATATCGCGATCGCTCATCACATTCTAAAAGCATGGGCCTATTCAGAAACTTGGTAAGATTACTTATTTAAAACTGCCGGCCATTGCTCATCAGCGGCACGAATGAAGCCCTCAATATCTGCTTCCCATTTTGATTTGATGGATTTGTTATAGTTGAGATATAATTTTCCATCGACGATGGACCAATATTTTGGGTCGCCTTTGGCAAATTTGCCATCGGCCATCGCCCAAGCACAATATCCGCCATATTGCGGCAGATACGCTTCTGGCGAAGATGTAAATTTGTCTAGATTTTCTGGAGAAGAAAACAAAAAGTCCGCTCCAAGATGTTGAGCGCTATAGGACTTATCACCCTTTACTGGCTCCCCAGCTTCAAAAAACGACACAACATCATATCCATCAGCTCCCAATTTACTGAAAGCTTTTGTATAAATGGGTGCTTTGTCTGCATAAGCCGGCGCAACACTCAAAGCAGCAATAGACATAGCAATGGCAGTTATTAGGCGTTTCATGGCAAAGCTCCATTTATAAATTTAATCTACAAAATAGCGCCTTGCCAGATCACTCACCATACACGTTTTCGCGATCTCGATACAAACGTCCTAACTTATATGAACACCTGTTTTGCGATACTGATCAGCATGAAATACACCCAAGACATCCAAGCGCGTTGAAAAGAAACTCATTTCCTCCAGCGCCAATTGAACATTGCGATCATCTGGGTGCCCTTCAATTTCAGCGTAAAATAAAGTCGCCGTGAATGACCCCTCAATGAGATAGCTTTCCAACTTCGTCATGTTGACATTATTTGTCGCAAAACCGCCCATCACTTTATAAAGCGCCGCTGGCACATTTCGAACTCTGAAAACAAAAGCTGTAATAAAGCTCTCATCTTCTGATTTTCGCTCAAGAACCGCAGGCTCTTTCGCCATAATCACAAAGCGAGTTGTGTTGTGTGCATGGTCCTCAATATTTGATGCAACAATATCAAGGCCATAAACTTCAGCGGCAAGCTCTGGTGCAATAGCAGCTAGATTTTCATCAACTGATTCGGAAACTTCGCGGGCTGCTCCTGCCGTATCAGCTGATGTGACTGCCTCTATTTGATGTTTTCTTAAAAAATTTCGACATTGCCCAAGCCCCATAATATGGGAACGCGCACGTTTTATCTGCTCTAACTTAACACCTTTTTTTGCCATCATGAAAAAACGAATCGGCTGAAAATACTCTGCATTTATGTGCAGACCAGACTCTGGTAAAAGGTGATGAATATCCGCCACGCGCCCCGCAATAGAGTTTTCCACGGGGATCATCGCTTCAGCTACATCCCCTTGTTTAACAGCACTAAACACGTCCTCGAACGTTTTGCATGGCACTGGCTCCAGATCAGGACGAGCTTGAGAACAGGCAATATGCGAATTCGCACCGGGTTCACCTTGATATGCAATTCGTTTAGTCATTTTGGCTTCTTTCATTGGGGTCAATCTTAGGCATATTCCACCCAAAACAGCTTGATTTTGAGTGCGACGGTTCGCCGCTTCTAAAAACGGGTCGATATTCCTGCAATACCCGCTATGTTGCAGTCTAAGCAATAGCGTGGCAAAAGGCCCGCGCATACCAATATATGAATCTACGACAAGGGCGTTTCATGAGCGACTTGGGCTTAAACAAAATTATGGCTGCGGCATTCTCAACGGGTCTTGCGATCCTTGGTCTAAACGCGGCAAGTGATGCTTTTTTCGAGCATGACGGACCAGAACAACCAGGATACCTCGTTGAGGTGGCAGCGACAGACGCTGGTCACGGCGATGACGAACCGAAATGGATTCCACCAACAGATTATGGTGTCCTTCTCGCGGAAGCTGACATTGCTAAAGGTCAGAAAAAAGTAGCTGCTTGTGCAAGCTGTCACAATTTCGAACCGAACGGACCAAATGGCACTGGACCGGGCCTATATGACGTTGTTATGCGTGATAAAGCCTCTCACGGTGGGTTTGGATATTCAGACGCCTTGATTAGCCTCGGCGGTCAATGGGATTACGCTTCTCTAGATGGCTTCCTGAAAAACCCGAAAAAATACGCTTCTGGTACAGCTATGAATTATGCTGGTCTTTCTAAGGAAACCGACCGCATGAACGTCATTGCATACCTGCACTCACTTTCCGCTTCGCCTGCTCCGCTTCCTGCTCCATTACCACCTGAAGCGTTCATCGAGCCAACAAGTGGTGAAGAAGCACATGGCGATGTTGTCGACGCTGCCCACGAAACAGCCGAAGACGCTGGACACGCTGTAGATGCTGCTCACGAAGAAGTAGAGAATGTAAGCGCTGATGCTGAAGCTGGGGTCGATGCACTCACAGATGCTGCTGAAGGTGCTCAATCGGATGTCGCAGATGCCGTCGAAGAAGCAACAGAGACAGCTTCTGACACAGCAAGCTCAATTGTAGACGATGTCACTGAAGCTGTAGAGTCAGCTACTGATGAAGTTGAAGAAGCTGCTGAAGAGGTTGGCGAGGAAGTTGATACAGAACACGGTCCTCACAACTAAAAAGCTTTAAACCTGAAATAATTGAGACGGCCGTTTGATTGTTCGAACGGCCGTTTCTTTTTGACCGATACGTTCTATCGCCTCAACGACTGGCTCACTTGCACACATCATGTGATGCGCATTCGCGTGAAGCATAAACTCATTATTCTGCATAATGCCGACATGCCCGGGCCAAAAAACCAAATCTCCACGCTGCAAATGATCAATACCATCCTCAAAGGGAATAGACTGCCCGAGGATATCTGCCGTCTCTTGCATGCTCGCATCTCTTGGAACACCTATGCCGACCGCCGCCATAGATGTTTGGACAAGCCCAGAGCAATCTAATCCGAAACTATCTTTTCCGCCCCAAAGATAAGGTGCATCTTGAAACATTTCGGCCACCGACACAAAGTCATCATAGGTTTCACCAATATTGAACAAATGGTCGCTAAAAACCCACCCTCCATTCACAATTTTACTGAACAAACCCTGCACTTCTTCAACAGCAACACGTGAATTTAAGCTCAACATATAAAGAGGTTTTGTCTTCAAATCAGGCTTGGAAAATACGATTGTTCGCAAAACACCAACTTTGTGCGTCACACCATAATGCACATCCGATAAATCACGAGATTGAATCCATCCCACATATTTATCGTCCTGCAACTGCCCCCAAGACCAATCGCCAATTTTGTCGTAAACGATAAAACTCTCACCCATAAGCGCTTGAGTATCAAGCATAGCATCATCGGCCGCATCTCGGTAAACACCTGTTATTGGTGCATTTATTTGAAAATGAGCGCCTTCAACAAAATTATCAGCTTCAACTTTTCCCTTTAAGTGTGCTGCCGCAATCCCGTCTTTGTAAGGGTTGAGTCTTGGATTAAGTGGGATATTCGCCAATGTCACAGCCCTGTTTTACTATTTCAACGAAGGTCACGACTAAACGTTAACATCAAAATTCAACTAATAAAACAAAGCACAACACGTTTTAAGCGGCATCTTTAGTCTCATTTGGCAATTGATGTTGAATAGCCTGAAACGCCTCACTAATCGTATCACCATACTCCGTTAGAAAGACAGACCCAGCGACAGTTCTTTGCACAAGTACATTGCGCAAATCATCAGTATCCTTGCGCCGTTTTAGCAAATTATGCCCTGAAAGCGTATCCAATGCGCGCGTCACTGCAGGCTTACCCATATTTAAACTTAAGGCCAGCCCGCGCACTGTATGCGGTGGCGGTGTCAAATACACCGCCATCAAAATCGCCATTTGGCGAGCAGATAAATCAGGCGAATCCGAGCGCACGGATTGCGCGAGCACATCCCGCCATAATTGAAGCGCTGTCGTCCGATCTAATTCCATCTCCAATAACTCTCCTACAAAGCGAATATGCCAGTAGAGAATCACCTAATTCGATTCGCGAATCAATGCCTTTTCGTTGTATTAATTCAAAATTCTCTCTTTAAATGATTAAATACAGCTCTCAACGCAAATGCCGCTCCACCTTCAGGCCGTCCATATTTGCTCAAACGCCATCCCCAAACATCAAAGTGAGTCCATGACGGTGCATCGACAAATTTTTGTAGGAATAACGCCGCTGTAATTGTTCCCGCAAACGGACTACTCGCGCCATTCACAATATCTGCAACAGAACTGTTTAACATTGAAAGATATGGCTTCCACAAAGGAAGGCGCCAGATGGGATCACCCATATCTACTCCACTTTGATAGATGCCAGTTGCAAGCGCTTCGTCATTTGTAAAAAATGGAGCAACATCAGCGCCCATTGCAACTCTCGCGGCACCAGTCAACGTTGCAAAGTCCATCAAAATATCAGGCTTCAATTCACACGCACGCGTCAATGCATCCCCCAACACCAAACGCCCTTCAGCATCTGTATTGTCGATTTCTACAGTCAAACCCTTACGGCTATTTAAAACATCGCCGGGTCGAAAAGCTGCGCGTCCGATAGCATTCTCAACGGCAGGTATGTGCAATGTCAAACGTACGTTTAAATTTGCTGCCATAATCATCCGCGCCAAACCAATAGCATGCGCAGCACCGCCCATATCTTTTTTCATAATGCGCATATAATTGCCGGTTTTGATATTCAGACCACCCGTATCAAAAGCAACACCTTTGCCTACCAATGCGATATGAGGTGCTTTTTTATTTCCCCAACTCAATTCAATATATCTAGGCGCTTGCACAGCAGCCCGCCCAACAGCATGAATCATTGGGTAATTTTCTTTGAGCAGGTCATCTCCAATTATCTGAGATACTTCAGCACCAAACTCTTTGCCTAGCTCTTCTATTTTTTCGGCTATTTGCGTTGGCCCCATGTCTTCAGCTGGCGTATTTATCAAATCACGCACAAGTTTGATGGAAGCCTCCTCTATTTGGGCAGCTTCTCTTTCATCTTGTTTGGAAATCACCAATATAGCTGGCTCAGCATCATCTTTTTTATAGCGATTGAAGCGATATGCCCCATCGGCCCATCCTGCCGCGATTTGCTCAACACTAAGAAATGGTACCGGCGTAGCTATCTCATACACCCCACTTGGCAGGCTAGAAGATGCGCCAGTCAGCACCATCGGATCATCGCCCTCACCCACACCAAATAATACGTCCGCAACAACACCATCACTATTTGGAATGAGCAGAAATTTTCCTGCTTGGCCTTTAAACCCAGCCGCTTCAGCAAAAGTTGAGAACCGCTTCTCTTGTGCTTGCATCCAGTCGTTTAAGGACTCCTTAGATAGAAGGTGAAGGCGAATGGCTTTTTTCGAAGACGCAATAAAAACAGAACTCATAAATTCATCCAAATTCAAACGCTGAACGTAGGGAAGCGTTAACTAATAATTGACTTGAAACCACGATAGTAAGGGCTTGAAACTATATCAACGCCCTTTCTCAAACTCTTAGGGGTCATGTCATGGCTACCAGCTCAATATCTCGTTTTATTCTACTATCAAGTAGCGCTCTTTTCCTTGCTTCAGCGTGTACAAAGCCGCCGACGAGCAAAGAAGAAGAGATGATGGAGCAAGTCGCCAATGAAAAGCAAATTCTTGCGGCATCCAAAGTTGAACGCCAAAAAATTAAAAACCACGACATGATCACTCAAGCCAAGTTTTGGGGTGATCAATTTGACCTAAACCCAAGCGATTACGAAGCCGCCGCTGAGTTTGCAAACGCACTTCGCGCCATCGGAAGCGCAGAACGTGCAGTTGATGTTGCCACACAAGCGCTTGCATTACACCCTGGCGATGTTGAACTTTCCAAAACGCTAGCAAAAGCACATATGGATACTGGACGCCCAGACCGCGCAACTAACGCACTCTATAATGCTGTCCCCGACGGAGAAGATTGGGTGTTATACTCCTTGTATGGAATTGCACTAGACCAATTAGGGGACCATAAAAAAGCTCAGCTTCGTTACACAAAAGCGCTCGATATATCTCCTGATAATCAAGTCATCCTCGCAAATTATGCGCTTTCTTTAGCTCTTGAGGGCAAACCTGAAGAAGCAGAAGCAAAATTGCGTCATGCTATTGCATCAAATGAATTTGTTGACCCCCGCGTGCGATTAAATCTAGCACTTATCTTGGGTGTGCAAGGTAAATTCAAGGAAGCGGAAGAAATATCAACCGCAGATTTACCGCCGCATATGGTGCAGGCGAATTCTGAATACTTCAAAAGACTTCTTACACCATCTTCGAGAAGCTGGAATGCATTGCGCCACACGCAACAAGATTAACAAAATCAATAGCTTATAAAAACTATATATCAAATCTGTCGATATTTCAAATTCAGCTCACACATTAAAGGCCGACACTATCAATCTGATAGTGTCGGCCTTTTCTATGATATTGTTTTATTAGTATTTTTCAGAATTTACTGCACGGATTGAGCCACAGGATTCACACCTTCACCGCCTTGTTCAGCGTCTTGTTTCTTTATCTGAATATATGCAGGCGTTCCAATTACGATAAAGAGAACTGGAAGGAAAAACACAATCATAGGCACTGTAAGTTTGGCCGGCAAAGCGGCTGCTTTCTTTTCCGCTTCCAGCACGCGAATTTCACGATTTTCTTTCGCCATTGTTCTCAATGCTGTCCCCATGGGTGTCCCGTATTTCTCTGCCTGCACCAAAGCTGTAGCAACAGATTTTATACCTGGGTGATTGGTTCTATCAGCGAGATTCACATAGGCTTGGCGGCGCTCCTGAAGATAAGACAATTCCGCAGTCGTCAAGCCAAGTTCCTCAGCAAGCTCAACAGAAGCAGTTCCAACCTCTTCTCCAACTTTGGCGAAAGCGGATTCAATGGACATTCCTGACTCAACACAAATCAACATCATATCCAAGCTATCGGGAAACGCCTTCATGATAGATGCTTTGCGTTTATCTGCCCTATTCGTCAAATACATGTTGGGCGCGTAGAAACCAGCGGCAGCCCCAAACATCACAGCACACATTTGCAATTGAAAATTCAAATCGAAATCATTCACGAAATGTAGATACAGAAACGTCAAAAGCCCGAGTAAAAATGGAAGCGCAAACCGCGCAAAATAGAAAGCCGACACAGGGCGCGGTCCACGAAGCCCTGCCTGAACAAGTGCTTTCTCAAGATTGTCGTCACGCAACAGCGATTGAAGATCAAGCTTATCAACGACATTACGCATCATCCCCTCATCCTTACGGCGAAGAGATTTATCTTTCAGTTGTTCTCGGCTTTTCCGGCGTAGTTCTTCTCGGCGGTTAGACACCGATTTTAGCCGAGTCTCTAGCTTATTGCCTTTGAGTGCTGGCGCAGCAATTGTCAAAATGGTGGCAAAGCTTGCAAGCCCAGCCAACAATGCAGCAAGAAATCCGGGATCTGTAAATGACTCAATCATTTTAACAACATTCTTTCTTGAGCTTGTTTTAAACGTCCAACTTCATCATCTGTTTCATCACGAAAATACCGGCCCCCATGAGCCCCGCTCCCACCATCAGCATGAAATGTCCTGTCGGATGGGTAAATAAGAGCGTGATATAGTCGGGTGAAGAAAAATAGACCAAAATCATAACGGCAATCGGCAAGGCACCAATAATCATTGCGGATGCTTTGGCTTCTGATGAAAGTGCTTTGACCTTTTCAGCCAACATTTTGCGAGATCGAAGCACTTCAGACAAATTGCCCAACGCTTCGGATAGATTACCACCAGATTGCTGTTGAATGCCGATCACAATCCCGAAGAAATTCACTTCTGGCAGAGGCATCCGATTATACATATTGGATAAAGATTTCTCGACGGTCGTTCCCATTTGAATAGCATCAATGACACGCTTGAACTCAGTGCCTAACGGCGCAGGCGATTCAGAAGCAATAATCCTCAAACATTCAATAAGTGGTAATCCAGATTTCACACCGCGAACGATAACATCAATTCCATCAGAAAATTGCTGCGTGAACTTCTTTTGTCGTGCACTAATGCCCATGCCAACGACCCAACGAGGAAGCCCCAATGCGCCAGCAAAACCCGCACCAGCAATAATAAGTGGGGTCTGTCCCAGAACAAAAGTTATTCCGGCAACAACAACACCTGTAACAGCAGACAAAACCCAAAACATAGCTGGCTCAATCGTCCATCCAGCCTGTGCGAGCTTATCTTTTATCGTACGTCCTCGCGTATCCTTACGGCGTTTATTTTCACGTTCGCGCAAGGTCTTCATCGAATCTTGCATCTGCTTGCGACGCATCAGGGTCGCATCAACAGAAGAGTTTTTCTTACCACCAGATCCAGCACCGACGGCCACTTGTTTAAAGCGCTTTTGCTGGGCTTTGGTCGTGCCGCCACCAGTAAACGCAAATCCAACGCCGACTACACTCACAAAAGCCAAACCTGCAATGAGGTAGACTATCATCGTCTGATCCATCACGCTGTCTCCAACTGATCCAGTGCAAGCCCGAGCTCTGCTTCCAAATTATAATATTTGGCACGTTCCCAAAAACGAGGCCGACCAACACCGGTTCCACGGTGACGACCAATAAGCTTGCCGTTTTTATCTTCACCATCAATTTCATAGCGAAGAACATCTTGAGTCACGATTACGTCACCCTCGAGCCCCATCACCTCTGAAATAGATACAATCTTTCTTGACCCATCACGAAGACGGGTCGCCTGAATAACAACATCAATCGAACCAACAATCATTTCACGTATCGTGCGCTGAGGAAGAGCAAAACCACCCATCGTGATCATGGATTCCACACGTGATAAACCTTCACGCGGCGTGTTAGCGTGGAGTGTTCCCATTGAACCATCGTGACCTGTGTTCATCGCTTGAAGCAAGTCAAACGCTTCAGGTCCACGCACCTCACCCACAATAATACGGTCTGGACGCATACGCAGACAGTTTTTCACAAGGTCGGTCATTGTTACCTTACCCTGTCCCTCGATATTTGGAGGGCGTGTCTCTAGGCGAACAACGTGGGGCTGCTGAAGCTGAAGTTCCGCGGCATCTTCACACGTAATCACGCGCTCACCCGGCTCAATAAAGGCAGTCAAACAGTTGAGAAGAGTTGTCTTACCAGAACCCGTACCGCCTGAGATCAACACATTGCAACGTGACGTCCCGATGATACGCAATATCTCTGCACCTGCAGGCGAAATCGCGCCAAATTCGACAAGGTTTTGAATAGTCAGCTTGTCTTTTCTAAACTTACGAATGGTCAGTGTTGGACCATCAATCGCGAGCGGCGGCGCAATAACGTTTACACGTGAACCATCTGCCAAACGCGCATCACAAATAGGGCTGGATTCATCCACACGACGACCAACCTGCGACACGATCCGCTGACAGATATTCATCAACTGGCCGTTATCACGGAAACGGATATTCGTGCGCTCAATCTTTCCGTTGACCTCAATGTAGGTACAATTTGCACCATTCACCATGATATCAGCGATATCATCACGCGCTAAAAGCGGCTCAAGCGGACCATACCCAAGAACATCATTACAGATATCTTCAAGCAGCACTTCCTGCTCGGCTAAAGACATCACCACATTTTTAATTGAAATGATCTCGATAACGATGTCGCGAATTTCTTCGCGTGCGCTCTCTTGATCCAATTGTGCCAGTTGAGACAAATCAATTGTATCTATCAAAGCATTGAATATCTCTGTTTTTACCAGATAATATTCCTCAGAACGCCCTTCATCCTCAGACTTGGCAGGTTTGGCTTTTTCCTTTTTCACAAGCGGCGGCGCAGACTTTGCCTTCACCGGCGGAGGTGTAGGAGATGGCGAAGCTTGAGGCGCAGGAATCGGTGTAGAAGCCTCCTGCTTTTCAGAAACAACAGGTTTCGGCGGCTCAACACTTTCGGGCTTTACCGGCGGTGCTGCCGGTCTAGGAGGAGCCGTTTGGCCAGCACCAAATGATCCTGTTTTTTTTCCAAACATTCTCTACCCCTAACGCTTGAACAATTTGTTCAATAAGCTACCGCGCTCAACTTTGATTTCGCGGCCAGTCACCAATGAAGCCAAGTAATCTATGCCTTGCGAACACTTAGAATCTTCAGCAACATCGGCAATCATTTGCCCATTATTGGCAGCTGTTCCAAATAGTTGAGGATCAAATGGCAAAACAAGATCTGGCTCTAAATCCATTGCTTGCGCAAAATCTTTCACCGGTATCTCAGGCCGTTTAGGCACACCAACTTGGTTGATAACCAATCTTGGTTTGCTATCATTTGGACGAGCAGCTTTGAGGAAATCTATTAAATTCTTACCATTGCGAAGTGATGCCAAATCAGGCTGCACGACAACAACGATTTCATCTGCAGACACGACCGTACCTTTAAACCAATCTGTCCAGATATGTGGAAGATCGAGAACAACAAACGGCACAGTTTCACGCACTTTATTCAAAACAATGCTGTATGTTTCTTCATCCACATCATAGGTGCGGTCCAGACTTGCTGGCGCAGTAAACAAGGATAGATTATCCGTTGCTTGCGTCAGCAAGCGGTTCATAACAGCATCGTCAAATCTGTCTGGTGCCATCAAAGCATCAGCTATTGTCTGGTTTGACTCACTGTTGAAATCGAGACCAGTCGTCCCAAAATTCAAATCAAGGTCGATAAGGGTCGTGGCTTGCTTCAATCGTTCAGAAATCGCCCACGCTAAGTTATGAGCGATGGTCGATGAACCCACGCCCCCCTTCACGCCAGTTACTGCAAGTGTTTTTCCAACAAATGGTTGCTCTGGATCAGCAAACTGACTTGAAATTGCGCGAATTAACTGCACCGTTTCAAGCGGAGGAACGATGTATTCAGACACACCTCTCGCCATCAATTCACGATACAAACGGATGTCATTTGCAGCACCAATGACAACCACTTTTACAGTCTCATCACATAATTGAGCGAGTTCATCTAGCTCAGCCAACAATTTTGCGGACTTTGCTGTAGACTCCACAACAATCATATGTGGCAAATCATGTTCTTGATAATAGTTGATTGCTGCAACAACACCGCCTTCAACAATATCCGCAGTGACATTCACCATTCGGCGGTCTTGCATGGATTTGTTGAGCATTTGCTGACACATCTGAGTCTGACAAAAAGCATGGATAGTGATGCGAGGAATAACACGATCCCCACCTTCTGCTTGCGTCAGAGCAAAATCAACATCTTCATCATCATCCATTGAAGCAGCATCAGTTTCTATGGATGGGATATATTCTTCGTTTTGAGCCGACGAAGTTAAGCCTAAATCAGATCTTGGCAGCACAGTTGAAGGCTGAACCGCTTTGGTCGGTATTTCGGGGCTTTGGCTCACTTCCTCGCCAAAGTCATCAGCAAAATCTTCTAAACTAAAATGATTATCATCTGCATCAAAATCATCTTCAAATGCCGGCATTTCAGTTTCAACTGGACTAGAATGGCTTCTTGAAGAAGGAGAATTTTCAGGCTCTTCAAATGCCTCAAAATCAGCACCAGTTGAAGACGTATCAGGTACTTCCAATTCGCTAAAATCTGGAGCAGACGCAGAAGATATGTTTGATTGGCTCAAACGGTCTGTATACTGGTCTGCATCGTCCAATGGCGGTTCAAAATCTTTTGATAGTGCATTTTCCAGAATACTGTCTAAATCTGAAAAACTGGACGAGACTTTATCTGATGCTGTATCAGATACCCATTCATCTTCGTTTTCAGTTTCGGGCTCAATGTCGAGTTCAAACTCGTCTGGATCTCTGGACAAAGCTTCTTCTGATAGGTCAAGCCCGTCGAAAACGGAAACCTCTTCCTCATCATTCAAGTCGTCAAAATCATTTTCATCATCGAGATCAACCGCTTCGATGTCATGAGTTTTTTCATCTTTGACGACATGCCCCATCATTGCCGCAGCAAGGTCTACCGGTTTTGCATCACTAACTTCTCGGGACACTTGAATTGGATCTTCGGCAAACGTGGCCTCTTCGTTAAACTCAGAAGGAGTCAGCTCACTTCCACCAATGACACTTTGAAGTTCAGCCAATAAATCAGCCGAAATTTCAACACCATTTTCATCATCTCGAGGAGATGTGTCCACATCATTTTGAAACAGAATATCGCTGCCATCTGCTTCACCTGCAGAAGAATGCAATTCATCTTTCTCAAACTGGCCAATTGGCTCATCAATGTCCAAATCGAGTCCTAGTTCTTCGATAAGAGACTCATATGTTTCATCATCAAGCGTGTCGTTGGGATCTGTCATATGAGCCCTCCTAAAATCTTCTACGGTCTATTGTTGCGTACTGCTACCATCGGCTTCTTGAGATGAAGCGGTACTCTGACCCAATCGGTATTTTTCATATACGGTTAGTTGGCGGGAGGAATCTCCATCGCCAATTTTTCTTTCGCCCAACAGGTCTCCCGGCTTGGCAATCATCATCGCAATATTCTCATTCACCGCACAGCCAAAACTGCCTACCGAAGAATTACTTCTCAGGTCAGTCCAATCATGTTCATTCACAGTCGAACATCCGGGCACATGAGCTTGATAAGATTTATAAGCGAGAACAAGAGGTGCAGCATTACCCGCCGCCGGCTGATAGCCACCAACGGTTATATTGTCAGGCAGCACGCCTGCTCTTGATAGTATGGAACGAATAGACGTAATGGCTCTAACAGCTTCACGAGAGCCATCTGGCGCACTTAGTACAATTGGGCCATATCCATCATCAGCGAAATTTTCGACAAAGAGTTCAACACGTCTTCGATCTGCCGGTGTAAGATGTCCCACTCCAAGTTCGGTCAATTCCAAATAATGCGTTTGTTCTTTAACTTCGATTTCACGATGGTTACCCGTCGCAATATCAATATTTTCCTGAGACTGACTACATGCAGAAACAGCGATCATTGATGCGCCAAGAAGCGCGAGTGTTTTCCAGTTGCTCATATTCGCCCCTTTATCAATCAAAGATGAAACCAGCACCGTTAATGCCGGCAGTTTCTTCTACATCAGCGCCCTCGACTGCGTAGACTTCATTCATTTTACCGAAGAAAATAGCTTTCGCGTCTTTCGCAGCAACATATCCATCATCAGGAGAACGTAATTTTTTCGGATCTGTCGGGTCCACCAGATATGGTGTTACGATCACAACCAATTCGGTTTCGTTGTTCTGAAATTCCCGCGACCGAAACAAAGAACCGATAACAGGTAAATTTCCAACACCAGGAACCTTATCCATTGCTTGGCTCGTTTGTTCTTGAATCAACCCAGCAATAACAAGAGAACCACCAGAAGGCATTTCAACTGTTGTATCTGCACGTCTAACTTTCAATGCAGGAATAACAACGGCGGGCGTGGAAACAGTATTTCCCGCACCATCGACATAAGTTGTTCCACCAATTTGGTATCCGCCCGTACTGGTCAGCTCTGATACTTCCGTAGAAATACGCATGGAAATACGGCTTTCAGAAAGCACAACTGGCGTAAATCCTAGTCCCACACCGAAAGGTTTAAATTCTAGAACGACTTCACCATCGCTATCGACTTCAGAAGGGACAGGAAATTCACCACCGGCAAGGAATTTAGCACTTTCACCCGATAGAGCTGTCAGATTGGGTTCTGCTAAAGTTCGCACCAATCCGATACGCTCTAGCATATCCACAGAGAAGCCAGCCGAACTTTGTAATTTGTCTCCAACATAATTGTTGTAACTTGGGCTAAGGCTCATTCCACCAAGAGATTCACCAGATATACCCAATGAATTGGATGTTCCAAAACTGACAGACTGATCCCAAGGCGCTGCCGGAGCAAGAACTTGCAAAGCCTCTCCGGCGGCATCTAATAAGACTTCACCCGTCACAGCGTCATATGCTGTTTGAACACTTTTATTGGCCAATTCACCAATATTCATAGAGCCTGAAAGGTTTACACCCAACTGCTTTATTACGGACCGCTGCATCTCAACGATACGCACTTTAAGCAAAACTTGGTCTTTGCCCTCAATAGAAATCATATTGATAACAGGGCTATCATCGACAACAAATTGCTGCGCCAATTGAATGGCCATATCCGCATCTGAAAGACTTGGCGATTTTCCAGCCAAAACAATGGCACCATTCACAAATTCAGCTTTGATCGCTGAACGTGGAACATATTGCTCAATCAACGCTTGTAATTCACTGACGCCCTGACCAGCGACAATGACATCTAATGATAAAATTTCTTTACCCTGAGCATTTGTAAAGATGATACTGCTTTCGCCTTTTCCCTTGGCAAGAACAGCTATGCGGCGCTTGGAGCGGGCAAGTACGTCTGCTATCTCAGGATTGGCAACCAAAATGTCATCAACATCTTCTTCAAACTCAAGCACAGCCGTTTTGTTTTGAGAAAGGTTCAATGTTCGTGAAGTGGCACTTTGGCCCGGCTCAGTCACACGTACTCGGATAGTTTCACTGACACCGCCTGCAAGACTGTTCTGTGCAAACGCACTTTCACTGCCAAAACCGATGGCAGCAACACACGCAGATAATAGAATTTTTTTAATCATAGCTGTCATTCCCATAGCCACACTTACGCGCCATCCTCGGTATATTGAGGGCTAGGTAATTCGCTCCCACCCATACTTTTAAATTCACTATTTTCTGATGATTGTTGGTTTTGATTGCGCTGTACGATGCCAGCAGGTGCACTCATCGGTGATACACTCACGCCTTTTTGAAAAACTCTTACGCCATCAGAACCAGCACCACGGCGAGACGCCATAGCTAGACCATTAGCCGTCGCACCAGAAGGACCACTCAACTCACTAATAGATCTCAACACTAAAGAAAGGTCGCCCCGTTCTTGAGCGGCCATCAAAACCATAGCGTCCTGTTTGCTGAGCTCCAGAGTCGCGCGATGTCCAACAACGGCGTCACCAGCTTCTTCTTCAACAGGTCTGTAATATCCATCAATTGCCAGAACACGTACATTGTTGAGTATTGTATCTATGGCGGTTTCTTCAGTGATGCCAGTTGGGCGCTCTACATCCACTTCAAAAGTGAGAAGCACATCAACATGATCATTTGGAAAGATGAACCCACCTGCTGCTGTTTCAGCTGAGATCTCAACAGCAACAGCGCGCATACCTGGCGTCAAAACAGCAGCCATAAAGCCTGCCTCACCTGGATGCACAACTTTTTCAGAGGTCAAAGGCTCACCAGCCATCATATTTGTGCGTACAACCGCCCCCTGCATAGCCTCGATAGCATCAGGACTCATTTCTTCAGTAAAGAAGGAGGATGTATTAGATTCCTCGGGCCAAGACTGCCAACTTAACTGACCCTCTTTTACAAACTGGCCAACTTTTAAATCAGTTGTTGCAACAAGAACTTTTAGGACAGGAATTTGTTCTGCTTGCCCAACTTCACTCAAAGTCGCAGTTTGGATTGGAATAACAGCAGGCGTAGAGGAACTCTGCATCCCGTTAACGAGAAAAGCTGCAGACACTGCTGCAGCAGCTGCAATAAGCAATATAACGAGGCGCATTACTGGCATTTTATTCTCCTAAAGTCCCACGGACTCCATTTTTCTTCTCTACAATTCCACATATGTCCTAAACGCATCGTTAATTCTTGAGACTATTGAGACGCCCCAATAGAGTTAATTGCTTGCATAAGAACAAAAGATTGAGGCGCGGCCCAAAACGCTCCGGCCGCAATAGCAACTCCGTAAGGGACTTTTTTTGTATCAAGCATCTTCGCTAGTCGGTCATTTTTGGGTTCAAATTTCATGCGGCGAATAATGATGAGGGGCAGAGCGATTAAACCGCCTGCGATCGCGAAGGCTGCTAAAAATGTAGGCTCGGCCTGTAGCCCCATCCACAAAGATACAGCCGCCACGAGTTTTGCATCACCGCCGCCCCAAATCCGCAAGTAAAATAGAGCAATACCAATGATTAAGGCGATTGCACCAACAAGCGCATGCCACCCAAATTGCTCCAAAGACAGTTCAGCAAAATAGGCCGTTGGCAGAAATAAAATTGCAATTAAGATCGAAACCCAATTGGGAATGGTGCGATCAAACACATCATGACAGGCCGCATAAACAAGCAATGCCGCAAATATTCCTGCAGATATTGGGATAATCATACGCCTTCTCACTTCCCCTATTGGTGCGACGACCAATTCATGAGTAAGGGCTTAAATAATTTTGGTGAATTTTAGGTTACTTCGTCTCTTAGCCAAGAGCTCACCAGAAGACCAGAACTTCGAACACAAAAAAAGCCGCCGGAATAAACCGACGGCTTCAATGTCAGAACCCTAAAGAGTCCTATAAATTCATTATGTAGATGGAGCTTCAACCAATTTTTCAGAAACAGCATCAAATGTTGCACTTGTTTTTGTACCAACAGTAGAAACACCACCGATGATAGCAACAGAGATAAGAGCAGCAATTAGACCGTACTCGATAGCAGTTGCACCAGACTCGTCTTTAAAGAATTTTTTCATAAGGTTTTTCATTTTGTATTCTCCGCATTTTGTTTACATGGCATATGTTTTCCCACCCCGTTATTTATGTCTTCTCGGTGGCGGTTGAGTTGTTTATAGAATAGATTGATGAAATCGACGTTTATCTATACAAAAACTTGTCTGGTAAATGAGTAATTACTTGTTTACCATAAGATTATTGGCCAATTAAGTAAGGTTTGGTTTACCCTTTACTTATGGTTAACTTATCCATACTCCAAACAGTCGAATGTCATATTTTCGGTAGAATGTATGAGTAGATAAAAGACAGTCACGTTTACCACCCTCCCCCCAGAGCTCTGCCCTATATAAGGGTGTCAAAAAGTGATTGAAAAACTTTTATGTCCCAATTCCTTAGGTTTTGATTCAATTTTAGGGGATATGATGCCTGTAAATTCGCTTTATGTGGCGAAAACAGGAGTTATTATGGCTTTCAATTTTTTTAAAATCGCCGCTATCGCTGCACTTGCCTCATCTATGACCATGGTGTCAGAAGCTGCAAATCCAGCCCAAGAAAATGAGATTGATGTATATATCGACCAAACTCAGCTTCTTCATTTAGGCACACCAATGGGAAGCATTATTGTCGGAAACCCAGATGTCGCGACAGTCGCTGTTCACGACAATCACACTTTGCTTCTGACCGGTTTGTCATTTGGCACAACAAATTTGATCGTATTGGACTCAGTAGGACGCCCGATACACAAGAGCCAATTAATGGTTTCAGAACGTACAGGTTCAGGCACTCTAACAGTCGCACGTGGCCAAGAAACAAACACGTACGCATGTAGCAATAAATGCCGCCCTGTAAATTCAGGCATGTAACTAATATAATGACTTTTCTTATGTTAATAAGAAAAGTCTAAATTCCACACACCCAAACAAGAATTACTTCATCTATTTTTGATATTCTGAAATACATATTGCAATTCTAAGGTGACGTGACGCCCCATGTGCACAAAACACAAAAAAAAACCTCAACTGCGTCTTTGGCGAAATCGACTAAACGATTTTGCTAAAAACAAAGAAGGGATTGTTGCTGTTGAGTTTGCCCTGATTGCAGCTCCATTTTTTCTACTCGTCTTTGGTCTACTTGAAATAGCATTGATCTTTTTCATGACCACGACACTAGATTATGGGGTTACTCAAGCGTCTCGCCAAATTAGAACAGGCGAATTGCAAAGCAAAGCTGCTGTTAAAAGCGATTTTGCAACACTGGTCTGCGGAAATCTTTTTGATTTGCTGGATTGTAGCAACCGACTTCACATTGATGTTCAAAGATATGAAGATTTTGTCGCGAGTAATGCCGGAGACACCCTTCCCCTAAATGAGGACGGAACACTCCAAAATAATTTCCAATATAATCCAGGCGGTCCAAGTGAAATTGTGCTTGTTCAAGTCTATTATGAGTGGAGCCTAATCACTCCTATTATGTCGTCCGCTTTAAAGAATATGAACGACGGCAAGCGCTTGCTCCATTCAACTGCTGTTTTCAGAAATGAACCATTCTGATGTTGATTAACTTTATAAAACAGTTCTGGAAAAATGACGAAGGCGTTGCTGCACTTGAGTTTGCACTATGTCTGCCTTTGCTGACCGTGTTATTTTTTGGCACAATCGAAATATCTTTACTTGTCGAAGCTGATCGCCGCGTTACATCCACAGCAAGCACAATTGCAGATTTGGTCGCAAGAACCAGTGAAGTAAATTATTGCGAAGTTGAAGACATATTTTATGCATCCAGTCGCATAATCCGGCCTAAAAACGCTTCAACAGTCAAAATGAGACTTTCAAGCGTTGTAGAAGACAGCAAATCTGGAAAAGCCGTCGTGGAATGGAGCCAAGGCCGCAATGGTATGGCAGCTTACGCTTCGGGGAAAGAATTGACCGTCGATTCTGGCATTATGCCAAGCAATGGATCTGTAATATTCGCCGAGATAGAATATGACTATGACACACCTTTCCAATACGTCATTTCATCCGTTTCGAAACTCTCGCAACATTTCTATTTACGCCCACGTCAATCAGATAAAGTGGCTTGGATAGGCTCAAAATCCAATCCGGGAAATTGCTAATCAAAGCAATTAGCAATCTTCACCCCAACAATACTGCATTCATTATAGGCATTCGCACATTATCCACTGATGCGACAGGCCGTACCCCCCACAGACTATTCAATCCAAAAATGTGATATTTAGCAGACAAAATGTCATCTATTGAAACAGAACGCTCCGTCACTTTTAGCGCCTGCTTATTCGCTTGCTGCAACACACGGGTACGCATATACCCCGCCCTTACCCCATCTTTGATAGGCGGCGTTATAATTTCATCTTGATGCACCAAAACAATATTTCCCATGGCGAGCCCCGCTACATTGTCTTTAGTGTTCAGCATCAACGCCTCATCGCCTCCATTGTCTTTGGCAAAACGCAATGCAGCCAGATGATCTCCATAACATCCAGCCTTAATGAAAGTGAGCGGAGAGGTTTCATTGCGACGAATGGGAGAAGTTATTAGCTTCAACGCGGAAAACGGTCGACCCGCGCCAATCTCAAACATTTGCAACACCATATTCGGTTTGCCGAGAACTTCAGCACCTCGTCCTAAACCACGGCTTAGAGTCAATCTCACACTCGCCTCTGTGATTTTCTCCTCTTTCAAGATGGTCTCAGCTGCCTCCAATGCTTTGAAGACAACATCATCCGCAAGAACATTCTCTATTTTCAGCACCTCAATAGATTTCTTCAAAAGCTGCAAATGTTCAGCTTTACCTTCAATTTCCCGCCCATTGAAATACAGAGTCTCAAAGCAGCTATCACCAAGTAGGAAACCTCGGTCATATGTCGAGATCTTAGCAATTTCAGGTGCTAGCCACTCACCATTTAGCCAGACTTGATCAATCATTGCGCTCTTCCTGTGCAGACATATCTGTTAGCGCGTAAACAAGAGCACGCCCCTTATCAATCGTCTCCAGATATTCCTCAGTAGGATCAGAATCCGCAACGATTCCACCGCCAACCCGAAATTCTCCGCGCCACCCACCTTCTTCCTCAACAAATGCTGTCGAACGAATGAGAATTGATGAATCCATACATCCATCAGGAGATATCCAAAGCAATGATCCACAATAAGGCCCGCGCGCGGCATCTTCCAGTTCCGCTATAATTTGCATTGCTCTAATTTTAGGTGCCCCGGTAATCGACCCCCCCGGAAATGCAGCACGCAGTAAATCGACCACACCTTTATCAACTTGAACCCGCCCTACAACTGTTGAAACCAAGTGATGCACATTTGCGAAACTTTCCAATGCGCTCAATTTAGGTACTTTTACAGATCCCGGCACGCAGACTTTCGACAGGTCATTACGCATGAGATCAACAATCATGAGATTTTCCGCAAGATCTTTTTCGGACGCCAACAATTGGGACGCCAAAGCCACATCCTTGTCTGGGGTGTCACCGCGCGGCCGCGTGCCTTTGATGGGCTTGGTAGAGACATACAGCTCACCATCAATTCCACGCCTCGTTTTCAAAAATCGTTCCGGCGAATTTGAAGCCAATGCCAAATTCTCCAGCCTAAAATAAGATGAAAATGGCGCAGCACTGCTTTGATTTAGCCGTTTGATCAAATGATAGGGATGAGCATCGCTTTTAAGCCTAAAGTCAAATGCTTGTGAAATGTTGGACTGAAAACAATCACCCGCATGAATATAGGCAACTGTTCTAGCTATCTTATTTTCATAATCTTGAATTTTCTCTCTTGGCTCTGGCGGCCTCTGGCTTAAAGGCCCGCACCAATTATCCAACCCCGCCATACCCGCCTGCAATACATGGTGTAGAGACACGTCTCTTGCATTGACGCCCTCTCTTTGAGCCCAATCCCAGACATACAAAGTGGCCTTCTGTTCTTCATGATCAAAAGCAAGAACTTGGTCATACAGCGCCAACGCAAGATCAGGCCATTGACTGTGTTCTGGACCATTTTCAAGCTTTGGTAAAAGCTGACGCCCGTATTCATAACTTACCAAGCCAGCCCAACCACCACAAAATGGTGGTGCGCCCAATGGACGTTCAAAATTCAATTCTTTTAGACTGGCTTCCAATGTTTCTAGCGCACAAACTTCCTGCACATCATCACTTTGAAAAATGACGGTTTGCAATGGCTGCGCACAAATATAACTCCACCGCTTGCCCTTGCCGTGCATCAACATTGCAAAAGGCAGATCCCTCAAAGGCGCAAACACCTCAATAGGGTCAGCGTATTGAAAATCATATGTCTTGAAGTGCTTGTTCGCAGTGTCTTGCATCAGGGAATCTAGCTTACAAACTTTCTAATCCAACAATTTCGATTTCAGGCGCTCAATTTTTTGATCGTCGACTTTAAGCACATCATTGGCATAAGCTAATATAGAACCATGCTTGGATTTTATTTCATCCCATGCGCATTGAAGATATTCTGTACGCACAGCAATAAAGGGATAGAGAGCCTCATCTTCGATGACCAACCCCAAGCGGCTTTCCCATTTCTCACGCGCCAATGGCAATATCTCTTCGATATTGATTGTTTCATTGGTTAGAACGTAATCCTCAAAAATTGTTTTTTCTGGCACGCCCAATAATGACAATGTCACGGCGCACCCTAAACCAGTACGATCCTTGCCAGCTGCACAGTTTATAAGGCCAGCTCCTTCTGTTTCAGCCAAGCGCTGAAACCATCTCGTATAAAGATCAACATGCGCCTCCACCCAAGGGGCAACCTTATAATAGGCAAGCATGAAATTATGGGCCTCATCGCCTGTCAAATTTCCCTTATCCATAAACTCAAGGTGAGAGGCTTTATACGCATTGAGGTCATTAAAGGTGTGCACTTCATGTGGACCCCACAGATTTGGATCCTCCACACGTTCAGACTGGCGGCGCAGATCAACTTGAAACCCAATATCAAGCTTATTTAGAAAATCCAGATCAGCTGCTTGTGCTTTGTTTAAGGCTGCCGTGCGATAAAGTTTGCCCGTTTTGACGCGGCGTCCACACACTGTCTCATACCCGCCAAAGTCACGAAAATTCTTGACACCAAGCAATGGTTTGATCCGGTCCTGCATTTTATTCACCTCACGTTTTAAACGGTAAGATGCATGGTTAAGACCGGATCATCTATTGGTCTAGTATGAATGTTGTTTTCTACGCAGGATGCAGCATCACATTCATGCTTTTATAGCCTTTAACAAAGCTATTGGGCAGGCGTTCTGGTTCTTGCAACACTTCAATATAGCTATAGCGCTTGAGTATTTCTTCCCACAGAATGCTCATCTGCATTTCCGCAAGACGATTACCGACACAACGATGAATTCCAAAGCCAAATGCGAGATGACGGCGTACATTTGGTCGATCAATCCAAATTTCATCTGGTCGCTCAATGGCGCGCTCGTCTCTATTTCCAGAGACATACCACATTAGGACTTTGTCACCCTTTTTTATCAACTTACCGTGCATCTCTACATCTTCCACAGCCGTGCGGCGCATATAAGCAAGGGATGTTTGCCAGCGCAGCGTCTCTGCTGCAAGGTTGGGAACAAGACTGCGGTCAGCTTTGACTTTTTCAAACTCTTTGGGAAATAAATTCCAAGCATAAACAGAGCCTGTCATGCTGTTGCGCGTGGTATCATTGCCGCCAACAATCAACAGGATCAAATTCCCTAACAATTCTTGCGGCGTCATATTCTTGGTGTTTGCATCATGCGCCAAAGCAGAGAGCAAATCATGTCCCGGCTCTTCGCGCTGTCCGCGCTCCTGCCAAAGCGTCATGAAATACATAAGACATTCGGTAAGCTCTTTTTGCCATTGCGCTTCACCGCCAGGGCAAATTTCAGGATTATATTTATTCGTCGCTATATCTGACCAGCGCGATAGCTTTCGGCGGTCTTTTTGTGGAAAATCAAACAATGTTGCTAACATCATCGTTGTCAATTCGACGGAAACTTTGTCCACAAAATCAAAAGGTTCGTGAATGGGTAAACTATCGAGTGTTTGAATAGTGCGCTCACGAATAAGATGCTCAAAATTTTTCAGACTTGCCGCATCCATGACAGGCTGCACAGCTTTGCGATATCTTGTGTGCTCGGGCCGATCCATTGCAATAAACATCGGCAATTGAAATCCTTGGTTCAGATCAGCAATAGTGATCCCACCATATTTCGAATCAGATGAAAATTGCTGATGATTTTTATCCACCGCCACGATATCTTCATATCGCGTGATCGACCAAAACGGCCCTTCAGGTGACTCAGCGGTGTAATGCACAGGCGAATTATCTCTGAGCCATTTAAAATATGGAAAATATTCTCCACGACGCCAAAGTTCTGGATGTAATAAAAAGACTTTATCCATGTCCAACTGGTCTGGGCCGGCAATAACGCCACCGGTATTGAAGCGTCCTCGCGAAACTGCTTCAAGAATTTCATTCCCACCACGCGATGCGCCAATATCAGGACCAATTACACAAGAACTATCAGGCATTTACAGCCTCCTATAACAACAAACTGGCACGCAATCATTTGCGGGTGAGCAAACAAATTCGCCGTTTTCTATCGTCAAAGATAGAATTTGTCAGCCAACGCATGCGTGTATTCACCACCCAACAAACAGTCAAACTAAAACACCTCAGATATAATCATAACAAAATTACAACTTCAACGTGTTTATTTATCAATCGCGTATTTTAATTTGCAGCGCTATAGCTTTTCAAGAAACCTATGGACGTCGATTCAATTCTTGGCGATACATTTTTCACAATTCACAAGCTCAAATTAAAATGTGAGAACGATACAATGTTGACGAGAGACGAAGCTGAAGCTTTCGCAAGAAGCTGGGTACAAGCATGGAATGACAGAGACATAGAAGCTGTCGCCAGTCATTACACTGAAGACATTGTCTATCACTCTCCCAAACTAGCGAGCGTCATAGAATATGATGGCCCCTTTCTTGAGGGGAAATCAGCATTGGTTGAATATTGGAATGCCGCCATGGAGGGGGCAAATACACTGTATTTTGAGATAAATTCTATTTTTCTATCATCAGATGCCATGACTTTGTTTTTTACAAACCATCGCGGACAAGACGTTGCCGAAACATTCATTTTCGATAAAAATTCCAAAATCAAAGAGTGCATTGCAGCGTATAATTAGCCATTTCAGAATTTCTGTTTTTAGCATTTTTCGTCCATATTGAGCTAAAAAAACAGCGCCGTATTTTCATCATTCAACAGAAATTCATTACAGCATAGTAATTCACTAAATAGGCGATCTGAATTGACCTTGCACATAAGTATACATGATAAAAGGGAAAACAAAGACCACAAGGTGATGAAATGAAATTGAAATTTACATTGAGCGCAATTGCTGCCGCTGTATTTGCATCAGCATGTCAATCCACTCTTCCAAGCGATATGCGTGTTGCTGAATACTGTGCAGCCGAAGAAAATGCAGCCAAAGGACTTTGTCAAATTAGTTTCGAAGTTGATGGTCAAAAAACGGCCCTTTCGGACACAAATCTACGTGTGAGTGAAGCGCGCACAATTGCAGATCAAGCCCTTATGATTTCACGCGAAGCACGCGAAGAAGCCAAATCAGCTCGCTCTTTGGCATCTGCTGCTCTCAACAAACAATCAGAACTCGCTTGTAAAACTGTAACCATCCAAAAATCAGACACAGGTAGCTGTGAAGCTGGCTATACGCTGATGGGCTGTACGCAAACACGCTACACAACCCGCGCCGGCGGTTTGTCATTCCTGCGTGAAGTCAACAACAAGTCTTGCCGCTTCAACTCTCGTGTTCTTGAAATGCAAGTCCGCTGCTGCGCTGCTGGCGTTGAAACACAACAATATTCTTCAAACTACTAGTTTGTTCAGACATCCGAATCAAAAAAGCCCGTATTGAGATAATCAATGCGGGCTTTTCTTTGATAGATTTCTTGCATTTCTATCTAAATGGCGGCTCATCAAACGCACGTAATTTACGTGAATGTAGCTTGGCATCGCCGCTAGCCAATCGCTCAAGCGTGTCAATTCCGATACGGATATGTTCACCAATTGCGCGCTCATAAAATTTGTTCGCTGCACCCGGCAATTTTAATTCGCCATGGAATGGTTTATCCGACACACACAGCAATGTTCCATACGGCACACGCATACGATAGCCATTCGCCGCAATCGTCGCACTCTCCATATCAACAGCAATCGCGCGAGACTGATTGATACGTTTCGCACTCTCAGTATAACGAAGTTCCCAGTTACGGTCATCTGTCGTAAATACCGTGCCGGTTCTAAGACGCTTTTTAAGTGCCTCAGGCGTATCACCTGTCACAATCTCAGCTGACTCAGACAGAGCTTGTTGAATTTCTGCAATTGGCGGCACCGGAATATCAGCTGGCAACACAGAATCCAGCACATGATCATCACGCAGATAAGCATGCCCAAGCACATAATCACCAATACGTTGAGATTGACGAAGCCCGCCGCAATGGCCAACCATAATCCAACATTCAGGCCTCAATACAGCCAAATGATCAGTGATTGTTTTCGCATTGGAGGGCCCAACACCAATATTGACCAATGTTATACCAGACGCATTATCGGGCCCCAGAATATGATAGGCTGGCATTTGATGCCGCCGCCATGGTCCGTCAGATACTTTCTTCGCAGCATTCTTCGTCTTCGCATCTACGCGAATTCCACCTGGCGCGACAAGCTCTTTATAAAGGCCATTTTCGTTTTTAATTTCTTCTACCGCCCAATCAACGAACGCATCAACATAACGATGATAATTGGTAAACAGGATGTAACGCTGAAAACTCTCTATTGGCGTACCTGTATAATGAGCAAGGCGTTTGAGAGAAAAATCAACACGCGCCGCATCAAACAATGCAAGTGGTTTTTCATAATCATCAATCCACGGCGTTCCATCGGGAACTTCATCTCCAATTTGAGATAATTTAGGCGTCGGAAAATAACTTGCAAAATCCGCTGGTGAGATAACATCCGCATCCACGCCTTCAGCCCCATCAAGCACATAAGGATAAGGGATATTGGAATCAGACAGTCCGACTTCAAATTCCACCTTATGATCGTTTGTAATCATGGTGAGCTGAGAGATGAGATAAGCTCGAAAAAAATGCGGCTGCGTTATCGTTGTCACATACACGCCCGGCTCTGACAGTTTTCCAAATGCGCGAGAAACCACAGGCGGTGGACCATCTGGCCGATATATGACTTTAACTTGAGGATAAGAAAAGCGGCCATCTGTACGCCATGCAGGGTCTGGCTTTTTCCCTTTAGTGATGAAGTCATTGAGTGCAGATTGTAGAGATGCCACGGAGGCATCGTATAATTGTGTGACGCGGTCTACGACTTCTACGGGTGTCATTGCAAACTCCAAACATTCAAATCTAATTTAGATAGAGGTAATCACTATTTGAAATATCGAAAAGCAAAATCCGACAAATTTTCAAATAAACTCAATTCTATATTCTAGGACCAGAAAGAGAACCAACGCCAACGTAACCATTCATCTCCTTCAAACGGCATTGCAGTTAGCACGGGATAGAAGAATACAAAGAAACCAGCGGCGACCAAACCCCATATAAGCAAAGCGATATTTTGCAGATCTCGCTTTACGAACCGAGACACAAAAGCTGCAATTCCCATCCCCAACATAAAGGAAGACTGCTCATAATAATAAAAGAACATCAAATCTCTTGGAATAACTGCATAGACCAACCAAAACCCCAAAAATGCAGACGATATTGCCAACAAAGCTCCGTCCTGACGCAAAATTCCATACACAAAGCACGCAATAATTGCCGGCAACCCCGCCCAATAAATTGCAGGGTTACCAATCAGAAAAATAGCAGTTGTATTTGGTAGGGTTTGCTTTTCAAAATAATACCAAACAGGCTCCAACATGAGTGGCCATTCCCACCATTGGCTCTGATAAGGGTGATTTTTCAGCTCACCCGTCACATCTGCGAGCATACGATTGTGAAGATCCACAATCGACCAATCTCCATCTATCAATAAAAATGGTGCAAATGTGAGTATATACACTATGAGTGCCGGAATTCCTTGACGAAACAGCGTGCCCATGAAGGAAAAACGTCTCCAGCCAGCAAAACCGCTTCCTAAGAAGCGCGGCAAGACCATGCCTTTGGGACTGGATTCCGTGCAGCGCCAGATAAAAATTCCAGCCCAGACCAGCACCATATATATGCCGCCGGACCATTTTGAAGACGCAGCAAGCCCTAGAAATACTCCAGATATAATAAGGCCCGCACTTGCCCCAATTCTAGAGCGAATTCTTTTTCCAGACCAAACCAAGAATAATGCAGATAAAACGAAAAAGCCAAGACTATGAATATCTAGCATTGCAGTACGTGCCTGCACGAGCAAAGTCTGGTTCAGCAATGTCATCAATGCCGCAAACAGCGCCACAACAACTCTAAAGCCAAACATGCGCATGACTGCAAAGACACTGCACACACTTAAAGTTGCTAGGATCGCCCCCGGCAATCTCCAGCCCCATGCGGCGTTATTGGTCAAATATGAGCTGAGGCCAATCAGCCATTTTGCAAAGGGCGGATGAGAATTATTGCTCCACCCTTCAGCCCCAAAAAACTGCTGGCCAGCCGGCACATAGTGCACTTCGTCAAAAACCAGAGTATTGGGTAAACCCAAACGCCAACAAATAAGAGTGCTGGCTATGACTGCAATCAATATCCCAACAAGCCAATCCGTTTTGCTTATGGAATGCGGTTTAGAGTTCACCATTACCTATGCCTTGACGAGAGAATAGCCATCCTATGTAGCGTTTAGTTGCTCAAAGAATTTTATTCAATCATCAAGGCACAATATAAAAGGTCGTTGGCTGCAATTCATTTTACCGCCAACGCAAAAATTTAGATCAAGCGCCCTGAGCTTCTTTTCGTGAGGCTACACTCTGGTCAAATTTAGACCAGACACCAGAATCACCATGCCAATCGCCAGCCGTCGCACCTTTTGAATATTCCGTCGCACGCGCCTCAAAGAAATTCGCATGCTCCACACCATTTAGTATCTCTGTCAGCCATGGAATCGGGTGTTCATCAACGCCGTAAACAGGGTCCAGCTTAAGCTGTTTCAATCGCCAATCAGCAATGTAACGAATGTAATTCTTGATATCTTCCGGCGTCATTCCCTCAACTTCACCAGCTTCAAACGCAAGGTCGATAAATTTATCTTCAAGTTTGACCACAGTCTGACAACAATCGGTGATGTCATCCTTCACTGTTTTCGTCAGTGCACCCGTTTCTTCTGCATAAGTGTGGAACATTTTCATCATCCCTTCACAATGCAGACTTTCATCCCGCACCGACCAAGAAACAATTTGCCCCATACCCTTCATTTTATTGAAGCGCGGGAAGTTCATCAACATTGCAAACGAAGCAAACAATTGCAGACCTTCAGTAAAGCCACCAAAGACCGCCATTGAAGTTAGGATATCTGCTTCAGTATCAACGGAAAACTTACCAAGGTAATCATGCTTGGCAGCCATTTCTTCGTATTCCATGAAAGCAGAAAACTCTGAATCCGGCATACCGATTGTCTCAAGAAGCAAGGCATAAGCTGCGATATGAACAGTTTCCATGTTTGAAAATGCAGCCAACATCATGCGAACTTCTACCGGCTTAAACAGCGGCATGTAGTTTTCCATGTAGTTGGCACCAACTTCCACGTCAGACTGAGTAAAGAAGCGGAAAATCTGCGTCAGCAAATTACGTTCTTTATCGTTTAGCTTGCCTGCCCAATCTTTACAGTCCTCACCGAGAGGCACTTCTTCCGGCACCCAGTGAACTTGCTGCTGGATTTTCCAAAAATCATATGCCCACGGATAACGAAATGGCTTGTACGACAAAGATGGCGTCATAAGGCCGGGTTTTTCAGGGAGAATTATCTTAGACATGACGTTAACCTGCTCGAATATGCGGTGTATATATTTTTGAATATGGGCGCGACTCGCCTCAACACAATATGTAGTGCTTTCCATACAATTGAAAGCAACATTTGGTGCCTAACTGAGTTTTATTATATATCAAATGCTATCACAAAACTCGAAAAAACTCGACGTTTTACTTGTGAATAAAAAGCACAATGCCAATTTTTAAAGCATCTTCAATGGCTTGTGTATATTCTGATTTCAAAAGAAAAGTTTACACGCCTCACAACAAAAGAAGCAGCATATTGCAAGCTGCTGTTTTTCTTTTTTGTGAGTAAAATGATGGCGAATAAAGATGATATAATTTATTCGCTAAATCGGCTCTAACCGATAGTTAGATATGATGTTCAGGCGTTCAAAAATTGCTTGATATGCTTATCGACGCATAGTGAAGGAAATAGCAGCAATATCGCTTGTCGTCTTAAAGTCCTCAAAGCGTGTCTCACGACGCGTTAGACCGATAGACAACTCACCGCCCGCTTTGTGAAATGCGATTCCAGCTTGCCAATCACCAACAGTCACCTGATCACGTAAAGCGACACCTTTAAAGTTGGCTCCGTTATCACCGACATCCCAACACAATGCTTCATTGTCAGTACCAACAAACATATACCAACTATCGACACGCACGGCTTTTCCACGCTGATCTACACGGTCCGCGATTTGACCCAAGCGCACTTCCGCACCGGCTTGTCTAGATTCGTGAACAGCAGTTTTTTCAACGCGTGCATGTGGACTTACAGAAAGATCCAAATCAAATCCGGCTTTGTCCAAAGGCGCGCTAAATTCCCACGCACCCGCATAAACTTCCTCAGTTGCTCTTTTCAAAGTGGCTGGAGAAAGATCCAAGCGCGATTTATAGCGAAGCACGTCATTGCTAACAGCCCAATTTGCTGAAGTAGAAACTAATTTAGAATGAGAATGCAGGCTTTGTTCTAATTGCGCAGCAACTATCTGAACTGGCGCTTCAGTCGAAATGTATTCAACAGGACCAGCATGAACAGATGTGCTTAAGGCTTCCGTTGACACTGTCGACGAACCACAACCGATACAAGAAAATGCGACAAACAGGCTCGCAACCATTGCTAACATCCTATTTTTCCCTGCAATATTTCATACACTATGGTAAGAATATCACACCCACTATTACTGATAGTATAATACTAAAACATAAAATATATCCATTCGTGTTAACAAAAAAAAGTTAGTTTAATTTACAAACACAAACAAAAACAAATGGTTGCATAAAAAAATCATTTTTTTTGTTAATTAACATCACAAAAAAAACGCGCCACATCCGAAAATGTGACGCATTTTTTATAATTTTGATTCTTGAAATGCCCGTTCTAAATTCCTACTGGCAAGCAAGACATTCATCATAATCAGTATCAGGTGTGTCCATTCCTTCAACTTTCACCTTGTCTTCGGCTCCAGCAAATGATGCACGCTGCACTGATTTGGAACGACAGTAATAAAGGGATTTCAACCCCTTCTCCCACGCACTCCAGTGAAGCATGTGCAAGTCCCACTTATCGATATCAGCCGGCAAGAACAGATTCAACGACTGAGCCTGACAAATATATGGCGTACGATCAGCAGCCAATTCAATCAACCAACGCTGATCAATTTCAAATGCTGTTCTAAAAGTTGCTTTCTCGTGCTCATCAAGGAAATCCAAGCCTTGAACAGAGCCCTCTGCTTCCAGAATAATAGCCCAAATACCATCGGTATTTTTGCCCTTCGCCTCAAGAACCTTTTCAAGGTGCGGGTTTTTCACAGTAAACGAACCTGATAAAGTTTTGTGCGTGTAAACATTTGCTGGAATTGGTTCAATACCCGCAGATGTTCCTCCACATATAATTGAAATCGAAGCTGTCGGTGCAATTGCCATCTTGTGAGAGAAGCGCGCCATGACACCGCATTCTTCCGCATCAGGACACGGCCCACGCTCTTTAGCTAATTTCACAGACGCTGCATCCGACCCACGACGAATGTGCTTGAAAATCATGTTATTCCAGCTTTTCGCTGTCGCAGATTCCATTGGCACATTCATGGATTGCAAGAAAGAATGCATTCCCATCAACCCAAGACCAACAGAGCGCTCACGCGTCGCAGAATATGCCGCGCGTGCCATTTCTGGCGGTGCACGATCAATAAAGTCTTGAAGAACATTATCCAAAAAGCGGAAGATATCTTCTAGGAAGTTCTCGTCATTTTTCCACTCAAGGAATTTCTCTGCATTCACAGATGACAAACAACATACAGCTGTACGGTCATTACCAAGGTGATCTAGCCCAGTGTGCAGCATAATTTCTGAACACAGATTAGATTGCTTCACCTTCATACCAAGCTGGCGTTGGTGAGCTGGCATCGCGTTATTCACAGTGTCTGAGTAAATCAGATATGGTTCACCCGTTTGAATACGGACTTCCAGAATTTTCTGCCAAAGCTTACGCGCATTGATCTTTTTAACTTCTTCGCCCGTTTTCGGACTGATCAGACCAAATTCCTCGTCATTCTTCACAGCTTCCATGAAAGCATCAGAGATATTCAAACCATGGTGAAGATTTAAAGACTTACGGTTAAAGTCTCCAGACGGCTTACGAATCTCTAGGAATTCTTCAATTTCCGGGTGGTGAATATCCAAATAACATGCAGCAGATCCACGACGTAGAGACCCTTGGGAAATCGCAAGTGTAAGCGAATCCATCACCCGAATGAATGGAATGATTCCCGATGTCTTACCGGCATTACCAATTGTCTCACCGATTGAGCGCACATTCCCCCAATAAGTTCCAATTCCGCCACCATTGGACGCAAGCCAGACATTCTCATTCCATGTCTCAACAATACCATCCAGAGAATCGTTTACATCGTTTAGGAAACAAGAAATCGGGAGACCACGACCAGCTCCACCATTAGATAATACAGGCGTTGCAGGCATGAACCATAGGCGCGACATGTAGTCGTAAATGCGTTGTGCATGCTCTGCATCATCAGCATAAGCCTCAGCAACACGCGCAAACATTTCCTGATAGCCTTCACCAGGTAGAATATAGCGATCTGTGAGTGTCTTTTTACCAAACTCAGTCAAAAGCTCATCGCGGCTCTCGTCGATCTTAACCTGCTGGACTACGCGCAATTCCGCTGTCTTTTGAGGCTTACCTCTACCGATTTTCTCGTTATTTTCTTTTGAAATTGCAGCATTTTCTACAGACATTAACCCAGGCTCCGCGATGTATATTAAACAGTCGGTTTTGCATTTGCTCATCATAATATATGGTGGCTAACACACTCCATGACCCCATATATAGTGGCTTAAGGGTTAATGAGACGTCAACACTTAGTTATTCAGAACGGTGATATTTCGGTGAATAACTCAGTCATCAGAGCAATATTCAATTAACCATAACATTCATTTTCCCGTTAAGTATGTGCATTCACTCGCTTTTCTGGAGAAAAGCACCAACTGCATAAATCTTAATCAAAAAAAACAGCGTTTCAAACGATCAACACCGATACGCTATTTCTACACAGCTTATCCACAGGCCCAGCCACGCAAATCTCCCTTTTGGGGTAAAATAGGGACAAAAAACCCAAACAGGCAGCCACTATATATAGTGGCTGCCTGCATAAAGAAATTTTAGATTCGATATAGAATTAAACTATAAATTCATTTCAGCACGAATTCTGGCACTCACACGAGAATCAATTTCGAGCTTATCGGCAAGTTCTGTTAAAAACACATTCTCTTCATCTGAAACCTGACACGCACCAGCACAAGCAGCCGCATATAATTGCACAGCATGATTTGGGGTGATTGCTGCTTTAGAAATGCGATTAAGAATATCCGCGCGGCTGATTGTTTCATCCAGAACTGTCTCGTTCAGTCCGCCCTCTTTCAATGCAATTTTAATAGCGTCTGCTTCATCAGCATCGAGTTGACCATCAGCATGCGCAGCAGCGGCCATTGATTCAACAACAGCAATGGAAAAAGCAGGATCTTCTGAATCATTCCCGGCAAAACCATAGCTTGCAGCATCATTGTGAGAATCAGCGGTCGCACCATCTCGCTTTTGCCATGCATTCCAAGCCATCGCCCCCATTGCTGCGACAGCGCCTGTTTTGGCGACATTGCCGACCAATTTTCGTCCGCCACTCGATGCCATCAATACAGCAAGCAATGCACCGCCGCCTATTGCAGCATTGCGCGCATTTTCATCTGTTTCGATTCTATCTTGTACCTTTTTCGCCATTTCTTTGGCGCTTTCAACTGATGCATCCACATCAATTTCATCTGCGATCTGCGTGGCTTTTTCTTGTACTTGTTTTAGAATTTTTTCGATATCAAACATAGCCAAATCCCCAATAAATAGATTTCGTTAGCAACAATATCGACATGACTTATGTCAACTATGTGACTGACACTGCCAAAAATATTTAGCTATTTTTGTATTACTCGAAGGAAAACATAGACAAATTCACATCAGGCAAAGTATGCAAGTGCTCTAAGCATTTGAAACGACCCAAAAGGATTCCTCATGCGCATCATGTTAGTTACCGACGCTTGGGAGCCTCAGGTAAACGGCGTTGTCCGAACAATGAAACGCGTTATCGCGGAATGTGAGGCAATGGGACATGATTGGGATATCGTTTCTCCAAATGATGGTTTCAAGACAATCCCCCTCCCAACATATCCTGAGATCAAACTCGCTTTTGGGGCAAAGCCACAAATTGAAGAACGCTTGCTAGAATTTGAACCAGATGCTGTTCACATTGCAACAGAAGGTCCACTCGGATGGGCGGCACGTAGCATTTGTCTCAAGCACAAAATGCCATTTACATCGTCTTACCACACCCGTTTCCCAGAATATCTGAACGCGAGATTACCAATCCCGCTTTGGGCTGGCTATAAATATGTTCGTCAGTTTCACCGTTATTCAGGGCGAGTGATGGTGGCGACAGTCTCCATGATTGAAGAACTTCAATCACGCGGTTTCAAAAATATTGCAGCCTGGTCTCGTGGTGTCGATACTGACCTTTTCCACCCAAGTAAAAGAACAGAGGATCGTGGCCCATATAAAAGCATGAAAGGTCCTATATTCCTCAACGTAGGACGTGTCGCCGTTGAGAAAAACATAGAATCCTTCCTAAAACTGGATCTTCCCGGCACAAAAGTGGTTGTAGGTGACGGGCCAGCTCGCGAAGAATTAATGCAAAAATACCCTGATGCAATATTTCCGGGTTCAAAATTTGGAGATGAATTAGGCAGCTATTTTGCCAATGCTGATGTATTTTGTTTTCCAAGCCTCACAGACACTTTTGGATTGGTGATCTTAGAAGCAATGGCTGCTGGCACCCCCGTGGCAGGCTATAACGTTTCAGGCCCAAAAGATCTAATTCCGGGCACCAATGCAGGCGCTATCAATGATGACCTTGCTCAGGCCTGTTTGGACTGTCTCGAGCTGGACCGAGAAACCACCCACAAACATGCGCAAGCTTTCTCTTGGACAGCATGTGCAGAGCAATTTCTAGAAAATCTTGATCCACTGCCCGTTCCAGAGCGCAAACGTTTCTGGCAGCGCTTCCGTCGCTTACGTCGCAAAAAACCTGTAGAATAGTACTATCAATCTAACATTTCAGTGTAAGCGTCAGACCAGAAATCACACATTTTTGTATCAAAAAATGTAATGAGATGGCTTGCATTTATCGCCAACGGTCAAACTTTCTCGGAACTTTTTCTTCCCTTCCCCGTTGTTTAAGCAACTACAACACGAAAGGAAAATCCGATGAATATCTTGAAAGTGCTATTAGCCATCCTTCTTCCACCATTGGGTGTGTTTCTTCAAGTTGGTATTGGTGTACAATTCTGGATCAACCTTGTTCTAACATTGTTTGGTTACATTCCAGGTATCGTGCACGCAATCTGGATTATTGCACGTCGCAGCGATCCTGTAACAACACCATAAATACAGTTGAAAAAACGATTTTTTTATCGAGCAGCGAATTTTTTAACTTTACACGAACGCATATACATTTTATGTGGCTGGCTCCGGCGGACATCGGCTCGAGGCTTTGCCGCCCTGATTCCACGTGGCGTCTGAACTTCCCTAACAGGGGTTTGGATGACGTGTGCGGGTTGAGGGGCAGACTTAACGAGACGAAAGCCCGTACTAACGCCGGATTGGGTTTAATTTAATACAGAGGGGACAGTGAGATGATCACTTTCCAAACACCTCTGGACCTAGTCCGTGTGCTTCACCCTGAATCTCCAGTCGCTTGTGTGCGACCAGAGAGGGTGTCAACAGCTGCTGCTTGGTTCCAGAACCACTTTCCGGGCGACGTGCTATATGCCGTCAAAGCAAACCCATCACCATGGGCGCTTGATGCTATGTATGAAGCTGGCATGCGCTGGTTTGATGTTGCGTCTCTGGAAGAAATCGAGCTTGTAGCAAACCGCTTCGATGACGCGGTACTTGCTTACATGCACCCAATCAAAAGCCGCAATTCAATTGAACGCGCCTATTTTGACTATGGTGTCAGAATCTTTGTGCTCGACTGTGAAGCTGAGCTACAAAAAATTCTTGAAGCAACTGATTTTGCCAAAGACCTAACATTGGTCGTGCGTATGGCTGTATCCAATGATGGTGCATCCATGCCCCTATCTGGCAAATTTGGCTGTTTTGGCGATGATGCTGCACACCTATTGCAAGCTGCACGTTCATACGCGGATGAACTAGGCGTGAGCTTTCACGTTGGGTCTCAATGTATGGACCCGGGCGCATACCGCATTGCTATGGACACTGTCTCAAACACAATCGTGCAAGCGGCTGTGACTGTGGATATCGTTGATGTTGGCGGCGGCTTCCCAGCCCTATACCCCGGCATGCAACCACCAGAGCTTCAGTCATACATTGATGTGATCAACCAAGTGTTTGAAGAAATGCCAGTTTTGTTCAACGCAGACCTATGGTGTGAGCCAGGCCGTGCGCTTGTGGCCGATTCAACATCTATCGTCGCTAAAGTAGAATTAGTGCGCGATGGCCGCGTGTACCTCAATGATGGTGCATATGGTAACTTGTTTGATGCTGCCCACTGCAAATGGCCTTTCCCTATGGAAGTCCACCGCGTATCTGGCAAAACAAGTATTCACAGCAAACCCTTCACCATTTACGGGCCAACATGTGATTCCATTGATGTGCTTGATGGCGTTTTCGATCTACCCGCCGACATTCAAGAAGGCGACTATATCGAATTTGGCATGATGGGCGCATACGGCACAGCTATGTCAACACGCTTTAACGGCTTTGGAGACACCAAAACCTACCGCGTACGCAATAGCATCAGCCAAACAATGTACGAAACACAAGCAGAAGAACAACGTCGTTACGAAAACAATGTTATCTTCTTGCCGCGCCGTGAAGCTTAGTCGTGAAGCATAGCGGCTGCTTTCAGCATTATTCCGCTTAAAATTTTCTAGATTTCTGTACCGAATAGACCTTCGGTACAGAGCTTTTTCCTGTTAAACATAATTATCACGCCGTGAACGCGCATACCTGCGCTTTGGCATTAGAGGATATATTCTCATGACAAAAGTTCTTCAAATAGGTGCCGGCGGCGTCGGCACAGTGGTTGCTCACAAGCTGGCTATGAGCCCGGTCTTCACAGACATCATGCTCGCCAGCCGCACAGTTTCTAAATGTGACGATATCGCAGCATCCGTAAAAGGAAAAACCGGCGTCACAATCGCAACAGCTTCCGTTGATGCAGACAATGTCGCGCAAACAGTTGAGCTGATTAAAAGCTTTGGACCAGACCTCGTGATTAACGTCGCACTTCCATATCAAGACCTCACATTGATGGAGGCTTGTTTGCAGGCCGGTGTCCACTATCTCGACACAGCCAATTATGAACACCCAGACACAGCAAAATTTGAATATAAAGAGCAATGGGCTTTCCAAGAGCGCTTCAAAGAAGCTGGCCTAACTGCCTTGCTTGGCTCTGGTTTTGATCCGGGCGTCACCAACATGTTCTGTGCCCACGCGCAGAAAAACCTATTCGACACAATCGAAACAATCGACATTCTTGACTGTAATGGCGGCGATCACGGCCACCCATTCGCGACCAATTTCAACCCTGAAATCAACATTCGCGAGATCACAGCAAATGGCCGTTATTGGGAAAATGGTAAGTGGATCGAAACAGAACCATTAGAACAATCCATGATGTTTGATTTCCCCGGCGTGGGAGAGCGCAAAGCCTTTCTTCTTTACCACGAAGAAATGGAAAGCCTGTGCCAAAACATTAAAGGCCTAAAGCGCATTCGTTTCTGGATGACATTTGGTGAAGCCTATCTCAAACACCTAGACGTTATCCAAAACCTTGGCCTCGACAGCATCAAACCGATTGAATTCCAAGGCCAGCAAATTGTGCCAATCCAATTCTTACAAGCACTATTGCCAGACCCTGCCAGCCTTGCACCAAACTATACAGGCAAAACCTCAATTGGATGTCTAGTAAAAGGCACAAAAGACGGCAAAGAACGCACAAGCTTCATCTATAATATTTGTGATCATGAAGAGACTTACAAAGAAGTCGGCGCACAAGCTGTCTCCTACACAACAGGTGTCCCTGCAGTTGTAGGCGCTGAAATGATCGCAACCGGAAAATGGCGCCAGCCCGGCGTGTGGAATATGGAACAAAACGACCCCGACCCATTCCTAGAACGCCTAGGCCCATCTGGCCTACCATGGCACGTCATGGATATGTAGAAATTATAGAGGGCAGCTTACGGGCTGCCCTTTTTTGTTCGGGAAACAGAATATTTGGTCTGACCGGTTTTTACATGACATGGACTGATGGACTAATTAGCGGCACGCATGTTTTGCATTAATAAATTGAATTGATATATCGCACATTAGGCTATTTTAAGTTGTGTATTATGTGATACTTTCTTAAAATATTTCAAACCATACGTACGAATGAAAGATGGTAGAAGTTATGTTTGATAAGGACACCCCGTTTGGAGACCAAGACGCCGAAATCCAGAGGTTAATGAGTATAAGTGTTATAAGACAAGGTGCTGAAAATAGCGTTTGTTTTATTGAATTATACAAAACCTGCGAGAATTCTGCCAGAGATATAAAATTAGCTACTGGAACAGGCTTTTTTGCCAAACAACGAAACCTCGTGCAACTCATAACTTGCTGGCATGTGGTTACAGGCCTTCATCATGAAACGAGGGAATGGCTCAGCGGAACACAAACATGTTTTCCCGACAAATTGAAATTATACTTCGTTGGCCGGGAACCCGAAACAAACCGCTTTGTATTTTGCAATACGATGGTAAATCTTTACCAAACTATTGATGGAGACAAAGCTCCTACTTGGAATGTTCATCCAACAGTTGGAAGTCTATATGATATTGTAGTAATAAACTTAGATGCCGATTGGTTAAATAAAACCGTTATACCATTTAAATTGTCAAAAAATGATGCTCACAACCTCATTGAGGCCAAAGACAGTGTATTCGTTCTAGGGCATCCAATAGACAACTTTATGCAAAGATACATGCCAATATATAAACGCGGCTCTATAGCATCGGCACCATCATTTCCTTACAATACTCATCCAAAATTTCTCATCGACGCGACCACTCGTAGTGGAATGTCGGGCTCTCCAGTAATGTTGCATCAGGACCCCATTCATAAGGCCTTTAGAGACGGCAGAGCTCGAGATTTAACTAACATAAATGTTATTGGAATGTATTCAGGTAGAGAGAGTGCATATGAGGGTGGTCATAGTACTGAATTAGGATTCGTCTGGCGTATTGATGATATAGTCGAAGTAATAGAAAATGGAAAAAGAGATATTATGCCAACCCAAGGAGTTGCGATACCAAAACCCAACCTCAAAATGGGTGACCCCGCGATGGACAAGGAAGGTAACTTTATACCCTTCACAAATATTCATCAGTCCGATTAGTACCAACACCACCTCTCGCATTTGTGACTGGACTAAATACAAAACACCCTTATTTTAGGCATTATGAAATTTCTGATCGCCCTTGCATTTTTAGTCTCTGGCCTGCTTGGAACAAGCAGTGCTTGCGCGCATGCAATGGGTGTTAAATCAGCATCTGCTCATTCAACCACAATTGATGAGCACACAAGCCATATTCATGCAGCACCCCCTGATCAGCATGATGGCCACAATACAGCACCAACAGCCCAACATGATATGCATGGCAAATCACATGGAAGCTGCCCTGAAGATTGTGATGGCGGGCCTGATTGTGCTGGCTGTTCAGCTATTCCCGTCAGTGTCACTGTCGGTGATTTCGCCCTCTACATCCCATTGATATCCGCTCATTTCAGCTTGAGCGATGAGGCTGGTTTTGAAAAAACCTACGCCCTAGAACCTCCCCCACCGCGAACCATTTGAACCCGTTCAATTCACAGGCGGACTCTGTCCGCCATTCTGAATAAACTTGTTCAAAAGGAAATATCATGTTGCGAACACTCGCGACGATGACAGCTTTGGGAACGGCTTTAAGTGTTTACGCAGCCTCACCCGCATTTGCACGCCCCGTCTCCTATGAAGGCGGCTGGACAGTCATCGAAGAAACGGACCGGCAAAGCACATCGCTTTTAGTCCATTACACACCAAACGCTTCTTACTCTATTGGGTGGAAAAGCGAATGGGACCGTCAGGAAGATATCGCCCTGCATGGCCCTCAACTCACCTATCTGGCTAAACGTTGGTTTGGTGAAGATTACCAAGCCAATCTCTATGCCTTTGCGGGAGCAGGCTGGGCAGAAGGTGTCAACGACAACCCAATCGACCAAGACGAGATGGCCTATGTCGGCCTCTTGGCAGATTGGGAAACACGCACATTATTTGCCTCTTATAAAGCACGCTATCTAGAGGGTGGACAAATTGATGGATCAGTCATGCAAGCCGCACGCGCCGGATGGGCACCCTATGAGGGTGACACCGGCGATCTGCACACATGGCTGATGGTCGAAGTCGACCATCGTCCCGATAATGAAGAAGACATCGGCATCACACCTTTAGTGCGTTTGTTTAAAGGCGCTGCCCTTTTTGAGCTTGGCTGGAGCGTCACAGACGACGAGCCGCTTATCAATTTTACCTACAGATTTTAGATCGGAACCAGATCAATGAAATATTTAATTATCACTTGCGCAATGCTTCTCTCAATTTCGCCAGCATTGGCTCAGGAACAATCGCATAAAATGCATTCAGAGCATGAAAATGCCGATCACGACATGCATGAAGACCATAATCACAGCGACCACACACATGATGAACATCAGGACGACACGCACACCACAGAAAGTGAGCACACAGCACACACTAAATTGGTAAAATCACCTGAAATACTCGAAGCTTTATCACAAGGCGGAGACGCTGCAGTGGTCAATGTTTTAGGTGTTGTGTGTGATTTTTGTGCAAAAGCCATGAACAAAACGTTCGGCAAAAAAGACGAAGTCGCCGCTGTACATGTCGATCTTGATACAAAAACACTCAACCTTGTGTTTGCACCAAATCAGTCATTATCAGATGAAGCCATTGAAAAGCTTGTGAAAAAAGCAGGATACCGCACTTCCAACATCACTCGTATCGCATCAGAAAAAGTTGAATCAACGCAATGAAACTCTGGTTACGAGAAGCAACAGCACCGTCTTTAGCGCTATTTGCAAGTGCCTCAACATTGGTATGCTGCGCCCTGCCAGCCCTTCTCATCACACTCGGTGCAGGCGCTGTCATGGCTGGCTTAACCGCTAATATTCCAGGACTTATATGGTTAACAGCTCATAAAAAAGAATTGTTCATCATATCGGGAATTATGCTTTTGCTGGCAGCTTTAGTGAAATGGCTCAACCGGAATGCTCCATGTCCGATTGATCCCAAACTCGCAAAAGCCTGCACTTTCTGGCGACGTGCAGGAACCATCATATTAAGCATAGCAGCAATTTGTTATCTCGTCGGAGGCTTTTTCGCCTTCTTCGCAGCTGACCTTTTGCTCTAAGCTGAAATGAATGACTTGGAGAAAGTCTAATTCTTAGATAAAAGCCAATCTGATATAAACAACGGATTGGCTTTTATGTCCCTTTATCCCAACCGCCCATTTGAATTCGATATCTCAAACATCGAAACGCCTGTTTTTATTGTAGATAAAGGCGCATTAGAAGAAAATCTTGCCATTCTAAAAGACGTGCAAGACCGCTCAGGCGCAAAGATATTGCTGGCCCTAAAAGGCTTTGCAATGTGGTCATTTGCGCCCACAATCATGAAATACCTCCCCGGCGTCACATCCTCCTCTACCGCCGAAGCCCGCCTTGGCGCAGAAGAATTTGGCGGCGAAGTCCACGCATGCGCCCCCGCCTATTCAGAAGCTGATTTTCGTGAACTCCTAACCCTATGTGACCACATCGTTTTTAACTCGGTGAATCAAGCCAAACGTTTCCTGCCAATTTACGAAGAAGCCAAAGCAAATGGGGGACGCAAAGTGTCATTCGGCTTGCGCGTCAATCATGGTCACCGTGAAACGGAAGTTGAACTGTATGATCCAGCCGCCCCCAAATCACGCCTTGGTGCACCGCGCGACCAAATTCCAACTGATGGTTTAGAAGGACTTGAAGGCTTACACTTTCACACATTGTGCGAACTAGATTCGGATTCACTTGAACGTTCCTTAGAAGTGTTCGAACGTGATTTTGGTGATCTCATCCCCGGTTTAAAATGGCTGAATTTTGGCGGCGGTCACCATATTACACGCCCAGATTATGATGTGGAACGCCTCGTTCACCTTGTAAAACGTATCAAAGAAAAATACGGCGTTGAAGTGTATTTAGAACCAGGTGAAGCGATTGCGATCCGTACAGGTGTCCTCGTCACAGAAGTGATGGATATCATGCACAACGCAATGGATATCGCTATCCTAGACACAAGCGCCACAGCGCACATGCCTGATGTTTTGGAAATGCCATACCGACCCGATATTGTCGGCGGCGACGAACCCAATGAGAAAGTACACACATACCGATTGGGTGGACTATCATGTTTAGCCGGCGATGTTGTGGGAGATTATTCATTCGATAAGCCGCTAGAAATTGGCCAAAAGCTGATTTTTCTAGATATGGGCCACTATACGATGGTTAAAACATCCACCTTTAATGGTGTACGCCTTCCTTCTATAGCGATTGCGGACCCTGACACTGGAAAAATCGAGATTGTTCGGCGGTTTGGGTATGAAGACTATAAGAATAGACTGAGCTAAAATTATAGCTGTCACAAAGACTTACTTTGACGCAAAGTCTTTATTGCGTCTTAATACTGTCTGAATTCAAGGTCAGGCTTGGATCAAATCAATCTTGAGAGGGACACTCATGAAAAAAGTTCTATTATTTTCAGCAGCTTTGATCGCACTGTCTGCATGTGGTGGTAGCGATGAAAAAGCCAGCGGTGCCATGAATATGGAATATTCTGAAGCTGACTTTGCTCCAGCTGCAATGGTTCAGGCATCAGAAGACATGATGGAACGAAAAATGGCGTCTCCTTCGCCAGTACCCGTTCCAACTGACGGAGCAACAGCTTCCACTGGACCAATGCTAGCGTACACGCATAATCGCTCAATCGAGTCACCAGCAAAAGACGTTGAACGCGTGGTCACATCTCACCAAAAGATGTGTGAAAAAGCTGGCTTTCAAAAATGTATGGTGGTCAACTCAAATCAAAATGGAATTGGCGAAGAATGGGCAAGTGCAAACCTGCACATTCGTGCGACACCAGAGTGGATTACTGAATTTTTTCAGGACCTTCCAAAAGATCTCAAGAAAACCGACTCTAAAATCACAAGCGCCAGCACAAGTGCACAAGATTTATCAACGCAAATCGTAGACACAGATGCACGCCTAAAAGCGCAACTCACTTTACGTGACCGCCTACAGGCATTGCTCACAGATCGTCCAAGCGAGTTGGGTGACCTTATTGAATTAGAACGTGAGTTATCGCGCGTGCAGTCAGATATTGATGCAAATGCAAGCATATTGGCGGCCTTACGTCAGCGTGTAGCAATGTCAAATCTTCACATGAATTATTCAGCAAAATCAACGGTTACATCACGCTCTGTCTGGGCACCTCTCGCGGATGCTTTTGGCAATTTCTTTAAGAATTTCGCGGGCGCACTTGGAGCGGTCGTTACAGCAATTGCCGTGATTATACCCTGGTTACCCGTCATAGGTGGATTGTTGTGGTTTGGCCGTTGGATCTATCGCAAAGTCTGGCGTAAAAACAAACAAGAAAAAGCTGTATTGGTAGACAATGCCAGCCCAGCACCGACGCCACCAGAAGCAAACTCATAATCCTCTAGTCAAATCACCCCTTCATTCCTATTTGAGAATGAAGGGGAATTACATACTGTTTTCAATAGCAGTAAAAAGGCCGCTCAATTGCTTGAGCGGCCTTTTTTAAAACTGATAAACTCTCGGCTTATTAATTTCCAGCGATTTCAGCTTGTTGTTCAGCCAATGTATCAAGAGCTGAACGCGCTTCTTCGTCTGGTTTAGATTCAGTTGCTTCAACAGGTTTACGACGCGGACGACGCACACGCTTCTTAGGAGGTGCTTTTTCTGCTTCTTCAGCTTCATCATTGGACAATTCATTATCAGAATCACCACTAGCATCAACAACTTGAAGCGGATCTTCCACAGCTTCATTCGTTGTCGTGGATACAGCAACTGCTTCAGTCGTTTCTTCTGCATCTGAAGATTGCTCTGCATCATCACGATTATTCTGATGCTGAGGCCGATCTTTTGGCATATTTGCCTGCATGATACGGTAATAGTGCTCAGCGTGCTGAAATAAATTTTCAGCCTTCACACGATCCCCCGCAGTTTGCGCATCTCGCGCATACTGAACATACTTTTCATAAATTTGGCTGGCTGAGCCACGGATCTTAACTTCAGGTCCGTTGCTTTCGAGCGAACGATTGCCCGAATTATTGGGCTTCCGCCCGCGCCCACGCTGACGCTTCATATATCCATATCCTAATCTAGTTAAAGCTGGCCCGATTAGAGGCCCTTTGCGCGATAGTCGTATTCTGATGTTGCGCCGTCAAAGCGAGAAATCCAGTGATTCGCTTACTGACTGTTAGGAGCCTAGCGTGCGATAGTTCGCTTTCCAAGCCCCGCTTGCATATTTGTATTACACGCTTGAAGCGTAGCCGTAAACACATCTTTTCACGCCAGATAGGTCCTTACGCACATTTATATGGATAAACTTCTCATTTTCGAGGAGTTCGCATACTTTTTCGGCTTGATTAAAGCCAACCTCAAACGCAATCAGCCCATTTTTATTCAAGTGCACTTTGGCTTTTGAAATTATATGCCTGTAATCATCATACCCATCTTCGCCGCCATCAAGCGCGGATAGCGGATCGTATTTTTTTACGTCGATATCTAACACTTCAATATCAGCAGACGGGATATAAGGAGGATTTGACACGATAACATCGAACTTTTGTTCAGGCGTTAGCGCATCAAACCAATTTGAATTCTGAAAGCGAGCACGTTGCTTAAGTTCTAATTTTTCAGCATTTTTAGTTGCAACGCCCAAAGCTTTTTCGCTTTGATCCAAACCCAAACCTTGCGCACTTAATTTTTCACTGAGTATGGATAAAAGAATACATCCGCTGCCCGTTCCCAGATCAAGAACATTCTTATAATCGCTTTTCCATTCACTCAGCACTAGCTCGACGAGCGTTTCAGTGTCTGGGCGCGGATCTAAAACGTCAGATGTTATGACAAATTCTAATCCCCAAAACTCTCGTCTACCCGCAATTCGAGAAATAGGTTCCCCCTCAAGACGCCGTTGGATAAAAGCGCTGAACTTAGCACTGATTTGAAGCGGTATTTGGGTATTTTCTTCTGCTATGAGGTCCGTTGTAGACATCCCAGCAGCAAGCTCCATCAACCGCCGCGCATCCCTGAGTGGCCCCTCAACATCCGCTCTTGCAAGCTTTTGAGCAGCTAATCTCAAAGCATCAGAATAAGTCTGCACAGTTTCATTCATTTATTCGAGAACTTCCAATTTATCTCCAATAGCGACAAAACCAGTCTTCACTATTTGTGCATAAATTCCCATTGTTCTGCGTTTAAAGTGTTGCATGAGTAGCGAAACAGTGTCGACATCATATCGAGCCGTTTCAGGGTTGGCATGCGTGGCCTTACAGCGCACAGTTGGTGCTAAAATTTCCAATTCCGTACCACCAATTTTTAGCCTTTGCCCTTTGCTCCAATGATCTTCCATCCAAGCATCTGCACTAAAAACGATGTTCGGACGAAAACGTTGAAAACCAATTTCAGTTTGTGATGCAGCGGCCAAAGCCTCAACCGAATTTGAATTTATGAACGATACAAATCCAGCAGTAAAATGATCAACAAAACGATGGTCTTTAGGTGCAGCGATTACTTTCAAAGGACCGTTAAATTCATCCCCCAACCTGTTTGTTAGCCAGTCAGATAAATCCTCAAAGCCTTCATCAGACGACATGTCAAAACGACAAATGCAGTTTTCGTCTCGTTCAAAAATTTCTAATTCTTGGCGGTCATCAAGATACATTGTTTCAAAATTAGCAATTTTGGCAGACCGCGCCAAAACCGCGAAACGCATTTTAGAAATATGTTTGGGTTCGTCAGGATCAAAACCGGATGGACCATCTTCAATGGCAAACATCCGATCATTGGGAAAATATCCACCTGCTTCGAGAAAAACCTGTTTTAAAGATTCTGGTGTAAACCCTTTAATTGGGTGACGCCACAAACTCTCAACATGTGCTGTAGAAGAAGTCATAACTCATCTCCAGTCAGGTGACTTTAGAATCAACCTTCTTCCATAGCGGCAAGTCTAGCGGCCTGATCTTCTGCAATTAATGCATCAATGACTTCAGAAATCGAGTCGCCCGCTAAAATTTGTTCTAATTTATAGAGTGTCAGCTTGATACGGTGGTCTGACACACGATTTTCAGGAAAATTATAAGTCCTGATTTTTTCAGACCGGTCCCCTGAGCCAACTTGGGTTTTACGCGCATCTGCCATAGCGGCATCTTTTTCAGCACGCTCTTTTTCATAGAGGCGAATTTTCAACATTTCCATCGCGCGGGCGCGGTTGGCATGTTGAGATTTCTCGGAAGATGTCACCATTATATTCGTGGGCAAGTGAATAATACGCACAGCAGAGTCGGTTGTATTGACGTGTTGTCCACCCGCACCAGAAGACCGCATCGTATCAATACGAATTTCTTCGGGTTTAATCTCAATATTCACCTGTTCAGGAGCTGGCAAAACAGCGACACTTGCAGCAGATGTGTGAATGCGCCCAGCACTTTCAGTTTTGGGAACGCGCTGAACTCGGTGAACACCCGATTCAAACTTCATTTTACCAAACACACCCTTACCGGTAACGGATGCGATAATCTCTTTATATCCACCAGCATCACCTTCAGATTGGCTTTCTATGTCCAGCTTCCAACCTTGAATCTGGGCATAGCGCTGATACATGCGGAATAAATCACCAGCAAACAAAGCAGCTTCATCGCCACCTGTTCCAGCCCGCACCTCAAGCATTGCGTTTGCTTCGTCATCTTCATCTTTGGGCAATAGCAATAGCTGCAAAGATTGCTCAAGTTCGGGCAAACTTGATTTTAATTCTTCGCGCTCTTCTTGCGCTAGTTCTTTCATGTCAGCGTCAGAATCTTTATCGCTTAAAATAGCATCCGCTTCCGCCAATGCTTCACGCGCATCCATAAGCTCTCGTGCTTTATCAGCAACAAGCTTTAGCTCGGCATGATCTTTAGAAAGCTGGACAATTTCTGTGGGGTCTGTCGCAACAGACATCCGTGCCTCAGTTTGTTCAAATCTATCAATTACCTGCGTTAGGCGCTCTGCAGAAACTGCTGCCATGAATTACGTCTTTCTAATAGCTAATCGCGAAGGTTTATATCGACTAACGGCCTACGTCACTCCCCTTGGACAAATTGTATGCGCAAATAAATCCGACTAAGCGCAAATGCTAATCAATTCATATAATTGCAGTCGAAGATTATTAACTAAACGCAAGTAACAATTTATGATGAATTGATATTTTGATGAGGCAGACGCTTGGCTAGCTTAATTGCAGATATAAAAAGTAAATTTCAAGCTGCCGCACCGGACAAGATGCGTGAAGTACCGATGAAATCCCTTCTGATTCTAGTCGGAATATCAATCAGTCTTATTTTCGTGGTGTTATGGCTCGTCAGTTTTAAAGGCGATGAGATCGCTCAAAAAAGACAAAACGTTTTATTTGGCGCTATTTTAGAATCACAGACCAGCATAACCCAAGACATGACGGAATCTCTGTTAGCGCTTCCTGGAACAACAGATATGTTCTTTGATTCTCTGAGTAAAAGAGAAATTCATACAAAACTAACACAGCGCTTTGCCGATAGACTCGGAACCACTGATATTCTCATTTCCGATATAGAAGGCCATATTCTATTTCGTGATGCATCCGACATCTCAATTTATCCTACAGACTTACAAATTTTATCCCCGAGCCTCAAGCGCCTAAGAGATAAAATCCAATTGTCTCCAAATCAAAATTTTGCGTCTGATAGACTCATTCTCAATGACGAAGTCTATCATGTATCAGCACGCGAAATCTCTATGTTTGACCGAGTCAGATATCTATACATTGCGACACCGGTCGAAAGCATATTCTCACATTCTTTTTTAATCCCGCTAAATCTAAAAGTTATCGCTGGAACTCATCCACCAAAGCAGCGTGCTGACCTTTATGTTTTAGACTTAAAATCCTCCGACGGTAAAATTGTTGGCTGGTTGTCATGGCAAAGACATTTACCCGGAATTACTGCCATCAGGCATTTCCTTCCGACCATACTTTTAGTGGCCGTGATCATTGGTATTATTTCATTTCTCGCTTGGAAACGGGCAACAGCTTTATCAAACGACATTATATTCAGTCATCAAGAAGCTCAAAAACTTGCCCTTCACGACCCGTTGACGGGCCTCGCCAACAGAATGCTGCTGAAAAAACAAATCGAAACGGCCAAGGCTGATGTAAAACGCGGCAGAGAAGGGTTTGCGCTGCATCTCATTGATTTGGACAAATTCAAAGATATCAATGACACGATGGGCCATCCGGCAGGTGATGAATTAATCCGTCAAGCAGCTACCCGCTTGAAAGATGCATGCCGCGCCAATGATACCGTCGCCAGAATTGGTGGAGATGAATTTGCCGTTATCCAGATTGAAGCCACATCAACCAATACAGTATCCAGATTAGCGCGGCGCATAAACGAACAAATGGCCCGCGCATTCGTCATCAACAATACTGAAGTTTATGTCTCGGCCTCAATCGGTATCGCAATAGATGCAACCGGAGAATCTCAACAAGAAGAAATTCATCGTCGCGCGGACATAGCCCTCTATAAAGCGAAAGAAGCCGGACGCGATCAATATTGCTTCTTTGAAGACGAAATGGATGCTGAATTAAAGCACAAACACAAAATTGAGCGCGATCTACGGCAAGCTTTGCAAGAGCCAGATAAAAATGGACTAAGAGTTGTCTATCAGCCTCAAGTTTCTGCCAATGGTCGGCACATACGTGGATTTGAAGCCCTGATACGCTGGGAACATCCGGTACGTGGCAATGTATCTCCAGTTGATTTTATACCCATCGCTGAAGAAACCAATCTGGTTATTGCACTTGATGAATTTGTGATGAAAGAAGCCTTTAAAACAGCGCTTAAATGGCCAGAAGTCACAATGGCCGTGAATGTATCTGCCAAAGAGCTTCATCAAGACAATTATCCACATAAAATTATCGCACTTGCATCTGAGTATAACATTCGCCCAGATCAGATTGAGTTGGAAATCACTGAATCTGTTTTACTAGAGGATTCACCTCGCGTCGCTAAAACGCTCAAAATTCTCAAAGCTGCAGGCTTCAAAATCGCGCTGGATGATTTTGGTACTGGGTATTCTTCCCTCTCCTATTTGCGTCGTCATCAAGTTGATAAGCTGAAAATAGATCAGAGTTTCGTGGCGTCTATTGGTGTGAGAGAAGATGCTTCAGCAGTCGTTCAGGCCATTCTCAGCCTCGGAGAAAGCCTTGGACTGTCCGTGACTGCAGAAGGCGTGGAAACCATCGAGCAACGCGATTCCTTGCGAAAACGTGGATGTGCTTATCTGCAGGGCTATCTCTTCTCCAAACCGCTTGAAGAAAAATCTATCGTGCAGATTATGAAAAAATTCAAAGATCGCAATGATCAACAAAGGCTACAGAAAATCTCTTAAACGAGATATCCTGCAAATAACGCCCATACATTTCTAAGTGCGATAATCATTAAAATGGCCGTGCCCGTCATAAATACCCGGAAACGCCAGATTATATTGTTTGTGCTTGTTTGGATTATCGAGTGGATCACACGCAAAACAACATAAGCAAACGCCAAGCCTATATTGATATTATCTGCGACACCAACGAGATGAGAATACAAACATAGCGCATAAAAAAGAGTTGGTTGTTCATGCAGGTGAGTGTGATTATCGGACGTCCAAATTGATTTCTCTGGCAGGCCCGCTAATTCCTGTGTTCGCTTAGACGGATATATACCTTTTTTGGCATTGGCTATAATGGAAGGAAGCCGCCTAGAAGCCAACAACACAAGGATGATTAGCGTCCAAACGATTAGCAGCAAGACAGGCGTTAACATCGTCATTTTCAAACTCCCCAGATATAATGATTCTTTTTATGACATCACATTAGCTGGTTTGAGCGATCTGCCTAGTTCTCGCTAAGTAAGAAGTGCGCATCTAGGAAGCTTAGAAAGTCTGTCCAATCCTGTGCACGAATACCGTGTCGACCTTTAGATATCTGAAAGACCAGCTCACCTGAGGTGATATCTGTATCCTGCAAGCCTGTTTGCACCAGCCCGTTCTTTCCCAACAATTTATAAGCAGGGTCAGCACCTTGCGCAGCTCTGAATGCACCATTTGGATCAGACCAGACATCATTCCAACTATTGCCTAAAAACACAGGCCTTGGCGCTGCTAAAGCAATTAGAAAATGCTGATCAATAGGGCTTTCCTCTTCACGCTCGGAATATGATGCAAACCTGTCATTAAACCAATATGGATAGCTATCGGTGATTTTTTTAACAGATTCGCCATTCAAACTCTTGGTAAGCGTCGCTCCACCAGTGCCAGATTGATGCGCAATAACAGCCTCTAAACGCGCGTCATTTGCTGCTGCCCACAAAACAGCTTTGCCCTGTCTTGAGTGTCCCCAACCCACAGTTCGATTTGCATCTAGCCGTAGGTCTTGATCAAGCACATCCAGCGCCCAACCAAAACCAGCAGCCCAGACAGACAACACGCCAACAGGTGCATTTTCTGAACTTGTCTCAGCAGCAATCTTCTCTATCCCGATATATGCGCTCGTTTCACTGTCTGCCGCGATTTCAGTTGAATATATCGTTGCGTACGCATACCCACGATCGAGCACATCATTGATAGGCGGACCTTCAATATATTCGCCAAACACCCATTTAATAATGGATGCCATAATGCCCCCGCCACCGCATACGCCGCCATTTTCTGGATCGTGTAGACGTTCATCATGTAGAGCTGCAGAATTTTGGCAGAAACTTTGAGCCACAATCATAGGTGCCGGCTGCTCTTTTGATGCCGCATTAGGAATTGCCAGCCCAATCCAAAATTTAGGGCCGTTTTCACCAACTTGCACTTGATATTCTTCTAAGCGTCCACGCCCATCAGCAAATGCTTCGTCGATCACATTATGCGCAACAAGCTTGCCTTTTAGCCCATGCGGATACGGCCCATACACATTTTCTATAAGCGCCTTTTTTAACAACTCGCGACGCTGTGGCCAGTCTTGGGCATCTTCCACCGACGATTGACCAAACATAGCAGACAAGATAGGTGGCTCGGCAATTGGAGGACCGCTCAAATCAGTATCAGCTTTTTTAAGGCCCAGCTGAACAGCACATGATGATGTGACCAACATCATGCCGACACCCATTGCACCTATAAACCCCAAGCCTAAGCGCTTTTTCCAACTCATTTGCTTTGCCATGGGAATTTCCTCGTATTTAGAATCTATTCTCTATACTCATCCGTTTTATTGGTAAAATTGCGAGCAAATAATAGTCAACTCATTGTGAAGCGATTGGAAACTTCAAATCAGGTGCGAGGCCACAAAACCATTTGAGTGCAGGAAAAATGAGCGATTACTTTATCTGTCTCTATATGAATAACTTTCGCTTCCCACAATTGCGTTGTTTTTCCGCTATGTAACACTTTCGCTATAGCTCGAATTCTTCCGTCTCGCGCCGTACCTGTAAAATTTGATTTCAACTCAATAGTCGTAAACCCTGTCGCGCCTTCAGGAAGATTTCGTACGCACGCATATCCGCATGCCGTATCTGCCAAGGATACAACTGTTCCGGCGTGTAAAAAACCATTGGGAGCCATCAGTTTCTCACAGACATCAGCTTCAGCTTCCATCCAGCCATCTCCGGCCTTGGTAACTTTAACCCCAATTAGCCCGGGCAGGTTTTTGCTACCAAATGCATTTAAACTATCGACATCAATTTCCATGATTTATCCATCTCAAAAGCAAAGCTTAAAAGTGTGTTTGACATTACACTAAATCAAGGTGCCTCTAGGGAACGCAAATATTCAGCACGTTTTTCAACTTGTTCCACAATATGCTCAACCATATCCGCGTTTGAAAGTTTGTGATCTGGCCTGCCGCCAACATACATCATGCCAGCATCCTTACCGCCACCAGTGAACCCCAAATCAGTTCCTGCCGCTTCACCCGGACCATTCACAACGCACCCAATAATGGACAAGGTAATAGATTCGCGAATGTGCTCTAAACGCTGTTCCAGTTTCTCAACTGTGGCGATCACATCAAACCCCTGACGCGCGCACGATGGACACGCGATGATATTCACACCGCGCGTTCTTAAGTTTAGGGATTTAAGCATATCAAAGCCGACTTTGATTTCTTCAACTGGGTCAGCAGACAAAGAGACACGGATTGTGTCACCTATGCCTGCCCATAATAAATTACCCATGCCTATCGCAGATTTAATACCACCTGTTCTTAGTGGACCAGCTTCGGTCACTCCCAAATGCAGGGGCGCATCCGTGGCTTCTGCGAGGCCTTGATAGGCTGCGACAGTGAGGAAGACGTCGGAAGCTTTGACGGAAATCTTATATTCATGAAAATCATGATCGTCGAGAATACGGGCATGATCGAGTGCACTTTCAACCATGGCTTCAGGACAAGGCTCACCGTATTTTTCTAAGAGATGTTTTTCTAACGACCCGCCATTCACCCCGATACGAATGCAAGCGCCATTATTTTTAGCGGCATTCACAACTTCACGCACACGGTCTGGAGAACCAATATTACCCGGATTAATCCGCAAACATGCGGCCCCAGCTTCGGCCGCTTCAATTCCACGCTTATAATGGAAATGAATGTCCGCCACGATTGGTACTTTTGCAGCTTTGACAATTTCTTTGAGTGCAGCAGTGGATTCTTCATCCGGGCAAGACACGCGCACAATATCTGCACCCGCATCTTCCAAACGCCGTATTTGGTCGATCGTTGCGCGCGCATTGGATGTTGGGGTATTGGTCATGGACTGAACACTGATTGGTGCATCACCACCAATTTCTAGATCACCCATTTTGATTTTGCGGGATTTGCGGCGCTCAATTGTACGCCACGGTCTGATTTGATCAATATTCATGAACCACTCTCCGCTCTTAAATATTTGCCACTGGTATAAAGTCTAACTGGCAAATTTTCATACCATCTGGCGCGAAGAGTGCCAGTGGTAAAGAGCAAAAGAAAAATAACACTTATTTTTAAATGGAACGCATCGTCTCAACGACGCAGATCAATCCGTCAACTCATTCCCAATTATAGGCTGGCGGTCCATTGCCTCATCAACTGCTGCTGAATAAACAGGCAAGCCAGTTTCAGCCAATGTTCCAAGAGATTGACCTGACAAATACCATTCAAATGCACCGCCATCTCTGGCAGTAATTGTCCAACCTGCACCAACACGAGGCACGTAAACGTCTCCAGGAGCTAATTCTCTGGAAAGGTAAACTGTACCATCTGATCCGCGAACTTCTATCCATGCACGCGATACGGCACGTAAAGTCAAATCTGAAGCAGATGCAGGCGCGAGAATTTCTGAATTTGAATAAACAGTGTTGTCTTGAGCGGCAGGACTTGCAGCTGCTGTCCGAACATCTTCATCGGCTTGCCAAGGCTTAAGCACATATGCCCCACCTGCGGCACAAGCTATCAGCGTGGCCACAACAGACATGACGACAGGAGCGACCCAACCACGTTTTTTGCGATCTTCCGTTTTTTTAGCTTTTTGTGCTAGCTCTTCTTTTGTCGGCTCCATCGCCAACAAACCACATTCATTGAGATAGCGTTGAACGACATCTTGCGGGTCTGGCAAGCCAAGTGAGCGTGCATAATTGTTCAAATAGCCACGTAAGTAAGATTGTGATTTTGGCATGCCCGGCAAAAGGTTTGGCATCATATCTTCGATAGCACCGAGATAATCTTTATGAATACGCGTTTCTTTTGCGGCGGCTTCCAATGTCCAGCCTCTAGCTTCGCGCGCGGCACGCAAACGCGGCCCCATACGTTCTGCATTTAAAGCATCAGGTGAAACGACGACAAGATGAGGCGCTTTGGTCGGCTGAGTATCCGGTTTGCTGGCAGGCGTTTCTGACACAGCATCTTTGGTTCCTTTAGCAGCATCTGCTAAAGTTTTCTTTGTTTCATCCGAGATCGAATTCAAAACAGCTAGTGACTCCGACTTTTCTCCGTTTTTATTCGCAGCATTACTCATAAAACGTTCCGTTCCGGGAAATGACCCATTATTCGTGGCTCACCCTCAACCCACAATACTAGTTAACAATTCAAAGCGTCTAAAGCAACGCTTTAAGCTTGTATGTCAGATTGCTGAATGATCTTTAATAATTCTTTACGAAGATCGACACTTCCCGAATCAATCAACAAATTGACCTTTTGACTGACTTTCGCAAAATCCATGCCGCGCAAAAGTCGCTTCATCGGGCCGATTCTGGCACCTTGCATAGATAAGCGTCGATATCCAAGACAGGCCAATGCCAAAGCCTCCACAGGTCTCCCTGCAGCTTCCCCACAAATAGAGATCGGAATTTCTGCCCGATTTGCACTGTCGACAATGCTCTTCATTAACCTTAACGCAGGCGGGCTAAGAAGATCGTAACGTTCTGAGACAAGCTTGTTTTCACGATCCGCCGCAAAGAAAAATTGCATGAGATCATTTGTTCCCACAGACAGAAAATCTACTTTGCCTTTCAATGCCTCGATAGAAAAAGCAAATGACGGTGTTTCAACCATCGCACCAACGCGCAATTGGGATGGAGTTTCACGATTAAACTTCTTAGCCCAAGCAATTTCAGCATCAACAAGCTCGCGTGCTTGCACAAACTCTTCAACGGAACACACCATAGGGAACATTAAACGCAATGGATTGCTCTTTGATGCCCTTATCAACGCACGCAATTGGCGACGGAAGAAATAAGGACGATCCAAAGCTAAACGCAAAGCACGCCATCCAAGGGCCGGATTTTCTTCGCGATCCCCGCCCATAAACGGAGCAACTTTATCGCCACCAAGATCTAAAGTGCGAAATACCATCGGCTTTGTACCAGCACGACGCATTGCATCTTCATAAAATGCAGCCTGCTCATCAAGTGTGGGAACAGTTTGCGAAGACATAAACTGAAACTCAGTACGGAAAAGCCCGACACCTTCGGCGCCAGTTGCGTCTAAATGGTCCAAATCGAAAGACAGACCTGCATTCAAGAATAAATTGAATTTCACACCATCTTTTGTCGTTGCAGGCAGATCTGTTAGCTTGGCGTATTCAGCGCGCTCATCGCTGGAAATCAAAATACGTTGACGATATGTCTCGACAACATCATTCGTCGGACGAATGAGAATAAGCCCCCAATCAGCGTCGACAATGACTTGATCGCCTTGCTCGATGCGGCTGACAATACCTTCAGCATCCCCGATGGCCGGAATACCTATTGCCCTTGCAACAATAGCTGCGTGAGATCCTGCACCACCTTCTTCAAGGATAACACCAGCAAGCTCACAATCGCGATATTCTAATAATTCAGCTGGCCCCAACCGACTTGCGACAAGAATAGACCCAGGAACAGGCTTGTGGTCGGATGCAACTTCTCCCGATAAGTGGCGCAATAGCCGGTTTTCCAAATCTTCAAAATCGTGCAGGCGTTCCCGCAAATAGGCATCACGCGCATTTTGCAGTCTCGCACGATGCTCGCGCCGTGTGCGATCAACCGCCGCTTCTGCGGATAACCCAGATTGTATCGCATCATGCAGACGCGTCTCCCAAGAAGGATCATGCGCGAATAAGCGGTATGTTTCCAAAACATCCCGGCTTTCACCAAATAAGACAGGTGTCGCCCGGTTGAGCATTGTGTCGATAGATTTGCGTAAATCAGCCAAAGCGGCGTCCAAACGCTCGCCTTCAGCCTCAGGATCTTGAGAGAAAAACCGCGCTGCTGAAACGATTGGGTCATGGAGATGGACTGTCCCCAAACCAACACCTTCATTTAGCGTGCGTCCTTTGAGTTCTCCGGGAGGAAGCTCCCGAATGTCTAAATCATTGCCTTCATCCAAAGCCGATGCGACGATTTCAGCCAGAACCATCGCAATTGTCTGCAATGACTCCATCTCTTCATCATCATAATTTCGTTCGGTTCTGTTTTGAACGACCAACACGCCAAGGACGCGGCCACCCCTTAATATCGGGACACCAAGAAAACCGTGATAAGGGTCTTCACCTGTTTCTGGCCGATATGAGAAACGTGGGTGTTTGGGGGCATTACTAAGACGTTTTGCTCGCGCAGAGGATGCGATAAGCCCCACAAGACCTTCATTTTCAGCAAGACGGGTGCGTCCAATTGCTTCAGGCAATAAGCCTTCAGTTGCCATCAATACAAGGCTATTGTCACCAGAACGAACATAAATAGAGCACACATCAGCAACCATCGTTGTCGCAATCAACTGAACGACGCGCTCAAGTCTTTCTTGTTGCTGTGCTTCGCTGGCCATAAGCTCACGAAGACGGCTCATCAAAAGGCGTGCAGTTCCTGCGGCAACAAATGTCCTGTTGTGGCTCATATAGTGCGCTTCCCTAAATAACCGATCACAACAGCCTACACCAAAAAAGTGCGTGCTGGTTGTATATAGTAGATGATATCACGCAAACCACGTTAAACGGGTCTGCGTGACACGGGACCCAGTATTATTCTGTATCTAAACCATATGCAGTGTGCAAAGTACGCACAGCAAGTTCAGTATATGCATCATCAATAAGCACTGAAATCTTGATTTCAGATGTCGAGATTACCTCGATATTGATAGATTTTTCAGACAACGCCTTAAACATAAGTGTTGCGACACCAGTGTGACTACGCATACCGACACCCACAACTGAGACTTTCGCCACATTGCGGTTTACTTCCAATTTATCAAAACCAAGACGCTCTTGTTCATTTTCCAATGTCTGGCGCGCGAGTTCTGCATCACGATCAGCTGTGGTAAAAACCATGTTCTGCTCGCCGTGCGTTCTTGAATTTGCCTGAACGATCATGTCAACATTCACGCCTGCATCTGAAAGTTTTTGAAACAATTCAGCCGCGACACCCGGATTGTCGGGTAGACCTAAAAGCGTAAATTTTGCTTCATCACGAGAATACGCAATTCCGCTAACAACTTGTTTTTCCACGATCTCTTCCTCATTACAGACCAATGTACCCGGGAATTCATCACCATCTTTAGTGAAACTTGTGCGGACACGGATTGGAACATTGTGATTCATACCAAGTTCTACACAGCGCGTCTGTAGAACTTTGGCACCAAGAGAGGCCAATTCGAGCATCTCTTCATAAGATATTTTTTCCATACGGCGAGCTTTGGGCACAATGCGAGGATCAGTTGTGTAAACACCGTCTACATCCGTGTAGATATCACAAACCTCAGCATTCAAAGCCGCAGCTGCTGCAACAGCGCTTGTGTCTGAGCCACCACGCCCAAGTGTTGCAATCCGGCCTTCACCGCTCACACCTTGGAAACCAGCGATCACAGCGATTTCACCGCTGTCGACGCTGTCGCAAAATTCATCACCTTCAAAGCCCAAAATGCGAGCTTTTCCGTGTGCTTCATCTGTGCGCATTGCCAATTGCCATCCAAGCCACGAACGCGCCTTGAAGCCGCGTTTGCGTAGGGCCAATGCAAGCAAGCCTGATGTGACTTGTTCTCCTGATGCAACAACAACATCATATTCATCATCAAACTGATCACCAACTAGCTTACCGCCAGCGGCTTCATCAGCATATCCAACGAGCTTGTTTGTCTCGCCGGACATTGCGGATACAACAACAGCGAAACCGCCGCCATCATCTTTCACACGTTGCGATACAATATCTGCAACATGCTCAATCCGCTCCATATTGGCGACAGAAGTGCCGCCGAATTTTAAAACTGTACGTTTCATGGGGTCGGGTTATTCCAAAGTAGTATTGATTGCCAAAGCAATTTTATTCTTATCTAATGATCCACTCATCAAAGCCAAAACAATCGGCTTTTCAAAGTTAGCTTGCTGGTCTTTTATGCCGCAGATCGCAAACACGCAAATGTTGATATTTCTGGAACACGAAAATGAAAGTGGATTTTATAAAGGCTAAGGCAGAAACGTACAGCTTTTGTACAAAATTTTCTTATTTTGTTTCAATATATTCTCCGATAAGAGGCAAAAAATGACCTTGAAAAGCCCTAGTATTGACGAAAATGAAATTGAAAAATTTCGTGCCATGGCCTCAGAATGGTGGGACCCTAAAGGGAAATTCAAGCCACTTCACAAATTCAACCCTGTTCGGCTAGCATTTCTTAGAGATAAAATTGTTTCTCATTTCAATCTAAACAACACCTCACATACGCCTCTTGAAGGCCTTAGAATTCTCGACATTGGATGCGGTGGCGGATTGGTGTCCGAACCTATTGCACGGCTGGGCGCAAAGATGACGTCTGTTGATGCTGGTGAAGCCAACATAAAAACGGCAATGACGCATGCGCAAGAAACGGGCGTTAAAATAGATTATCGCGTTGGCACTGTTGAAGAACTTATTGAAAATGGCGAACCACCATTTGATGTCGTGTTAAATCTTGAAGTGATCGAACATGTTGCCGATCCTCATCAATTTATCAAAGATACTGCCAGCTTGGTAAAACCCGGCGGAATGATATTTGTGGCGAGTATAAACCGGACTTCCAAAGCATTCGCACTGGCTATTGTGGGAGCGGAATACATTATGGGATGGCTACCCAAAGGCACACATGAATTTCACAAGCTTGTTAAACCAACCGAAGCCAAACAAGCATTAAAAGCGGGCGGTATCAGCATTCAAGAAACCACTGGGGTGAGCTACAATCCCCTATCAGGAGAATGGTCCTTGTCTTCTGATACAATGGTCAATTACATGTGTGTCGGAACGCGATCAGAATAACACATATCATGTGTTTTATTTTAGCGCATTCGATCCTATATGCTATGAAGCTGAACAGCCGATTTGAGCGCTAATATACGATACATAACCGGAAGAAAAAGGACTGAACGACCATGTACACAGATAACGCAGCTATTGGTCGCGACTTGATCGAGAAAAAACGTTCAACTCGTCCGCTTCAAACACCCGGTGATGTATTGAATTTCTGGTTTGATGATGCTGCAAGTGATCCAGAAAAACTTGAAGGACGCAATCAACTTTGGTGGTCTGGAGACGAAGAAATTGACAGGCTGGTCGCGACACGCGGCGTCACACTTCTTGCGCGCCTTGCATCTGGGCTCGCTCAGGATTGGGCCAAGCGCGGCGCAGCTGAGAGACTTGCAGCCATTGTCGCGATTGATCAATTCACTCGCAATATTTTCCGTGACACAGAATTCGCATTTGAAAATGATGCGCTAGCTTTAAAACTTTGCAAGGATGGATTGCTCAAAGAAGAAGACAAAGTTCTTGCTCCGGTGAAGCGCTGGTTTTTCTATCTTCCGCTGATGCATTCAGAAAACCTTGCTGATCAAGATCGCTGTGTTGAGTTGTTCGAAAACCTACTCGAAGACACAGACGACGCTTATTATAGCACCATCAAAAATGCGCTTGAATTTGCGATCAAACACCGTGACGTCATTCAAAAATATGGTCGTTTCCCGCACAGGAATGCAGTGTTGGAACGTAAATCAACACCTGCTGAACTCGATTATCTTGCACAGCCGGGTGCTGGTTTTTAATGCAGCCTGATCTGACAATTTATATCGACGCGGATGCATGTCCCGTCAAAAACGAAATTTTCAAAGTCGGTGAACGCCACAACGCTCTAATTTGGGTTGTCTCCAACTCATTTTTGCAAGTACCTCGCATGCCTTTTATCAAACAAATGGTTGTGGATGCAGGGCCAGACGAAGCTGACAACTGGATCGCTGATAATTGTGATGAAAAATCAATAGCGATCACAGCAGACATTTTGTTGGCTGAACGCGCATTGGAAAATAACGCTGTCGTTCTCAAGCCTGATGGCAAAGCTTTCACCAAAGAAATGATAGGTGCAGCCGTGGCAACACGCGCCCTGATGGAGCAATTGCGGTCCACTGGCGAGCAAATGGGCGGAGCAGCTCCATTTTCTCAAGCAGACCGGTCACGATTCCTTCAAGCCCTACATGAAGCCTGCGTCAAAATGAAAGCCAGCTAGTTTAGTTTTTTCACATCTTTAGGTGCCGGCTCTGGCGGCGCGAATGTATCTGGAATAGGCACAGCAGATACACCTTCTTCAATCAGCGCTTTTGCTTCTTCTGGTGTTGCTCGTCCCCACACAGATCGCATTTCTTGATCACCATAATGCATGGCGCGCGCTTCATTGGCGAATTTATCACCGACATATTCATGCGTTTTTCCAATATGCTCTCGCACTTTGGAAGCAACCCGCTCAATTTCATCTGGTGTCGGCATGGAATCAGATTTCGGCATTTTCAATTTACCCGATTTGCTGCCCGAATCCCGAATCATAGGAGCCATAATCTGTTTATTGATTTTCGTAGATCCACAGACTGGACACTCTACCAAGCCACGCTCTGACTGCTCATCATAAGCAGTAGAGGACGCAAACCATGCTTCAAACTCATGATCTCCCGGACAGCAAAGCGCATACTTTATCATTTATTGGCCTATGTATATTCCATTCAACGAATTGCTTTGTCTCCCCTCCTGAACAAAGCCGTCCCATTCATATTACCCTAGCATAACATCCAGAGCACCTTTGCTCTCTAAAGCCATCATATCATCACAACCGCCAATGTGTTCATTACCTATGAAAATCTGAGGAAATGTCGCACCGCCATTTGAGCGTTTTATCATTTCCTGCTTTTTTGCGGCATCCATACCAGCATCAATTTCTTCGAAGTCTACACCTTTTTTCTTAAGTAGCGAAACTGCTCGCGTACAATAGGGACACATCATGCGGGTATAGATAGTAACTTTGGCCATATAACTCTCCTTGGAGTTTTAATTGAACAGCAATTTCATATAGTAGGATCTGTAGGACTTACAACGCGAGAAAGTGTAATGACATCTACACTTGTCGCACCAGAACGCTTCAAAGCACGGCAACATGCCTCCACTGTTGCTCCTGTTGTATAAACATCATCAACTAATAGCACACGTTTGCCAGCTAATTTTTTGCGATGCCTTTCAGCGATATGAAAAGCACCTTCTACATTCTTTTGTCGCCCGACTGCACTACGCCCCGCTTGAGATGGTGTATTTCTCCGGCGTTTCAAAATATGATGCGCGAGTTTCAAATCACGCCTTCGGGCAATAGCAGCTGCCAACCACAAAGATTGATTATACCCGCGAGACCTCAATCGACTCGCATGCAATGGCACCGCCATCACAAAGTCGGCATCACGCACTAAATCCCCAGCAACGTCCACACACCATTGCGACATCAACTTTAGTCCATTGCGATCTGCACCATTTTTGAACCGCAAAATAATGCGACTGGTCAAATCATCGTAAATAAAGACGGCTCGCGCGCGATCAAAAGCTGGTTTGCGAGCGATACAGGCTGCGCATTCCACCAATTCATAGGCGTCGCCAACATCATGCATAGCCTCAAACGGTGCACCGCACCGACAACAAACGGGCATATTCAGAAATTTAATATCGAGCCAATATTCCACTTCGATCAAACCGGGGCCTGCTATCTGATCTCCCGTCACAAGAGAGCGCGGCGGCCAGATAAGTTGATCAATATTGCGTAATACTCTCCGAGAGTGATTGCCTAGTGCTCGGAAAAAAGCATATTGGCCCAATGACGCTTTCATCTGATAAACACTCTTCCCCAGCAAACCAGCAAATTGGCTCTTCAAACAATTCGGGTGCCCCAATTGTTTTTGACCGCCTCTCTGTCAAAAAGCACAGAAATCGCGCTGCGCAAAATTTTGGTGACCATTCTTTTCTAAAGACCAGAGCTGCTGAAGATATCGCCGACCGAATCGAAGTCATTCCACGTCCATTTAAGAAAATTCTCGATATAGGCAGCCATACAGGTGAAGTAGAGGCAGAATTGCGATCGCGTCCATCCATCGCAGAGCGCCTTGGTGTCGTCATCAAGAGTGACCTTTCTCCAAAATTCGCAACACAATCGGGAGAGCTGTCTGTCGCTGCTGATGAAGAGTTTCTACCATTTAAACCAGCCAGCTTTGATGCCGCCCTATCTAGCTTGGCATTGCATTGGGTCAATGATCTGCCTGGCGCACTTGTTCAGATAAGAAACGCGCTCATTCCAGATGGGCTGTTTATCGCACAACTACTGGGCGGTAGAACTCTCCATGAATTACGAACGAGCCTGATCGAAGCTGAAACGGAGATTCGCGGCGGTGCGGCAATGCGCATATCTCCATTTGCAGACGTGCAAGATATGTCAACGCTGTTGCAACGCGCAGGTTTTGTGATGCCAGTCGCCGACACAGAAACAATTACTGTGCGTTATTCAAACCCGATAAAGCTATTTCAAGATTTGCGCGGAATGGGTGAAACAGCAGCTTCAGCTCGCAGACCAAACGAAACAAGACAACCCAATCTAACGCGCTCAATCCTTTTTAAAGCGCTAGAAATATATGCGAATAAATTTTCAGATAAGGATGGGAAATTTATAGCAACTTTTGAAATCGTCACAGCATCAGGCTGGTCACCCGGACCAGATCAACCCAAACCGCTTGCACGAGGTTCCGCCAAGGTTAGCTTAAAGGACGCATTGAATAACGTAAAAAACGACGACAAATAGAAAAATAACGCAGTGAAGTAACTAGTTTGCTTGAGAGGCAACAGCCTCGTCCCATTTGGTGGAGACATTATCAAAGTTTTTGCTGTTTTCAGTTCCAACAACTTCAACACTCGTGATTATAGCAACCGCTATCAAAGAGGCGATCAAACCATACTCTATCGCAGTCGCACCGGATTTATCCGCGCAAAATTTTTGCAGAAGAGTTTTGATTTTTATTCCCCACATTTGCGGCTTCCTATCCATCTTCTATAATCATCCATAAGCCTCACATCAGCCGGAGGTGTTGGATATTTCGCTAATTCGTCTACGGATACCCAAGCCAAATCTTGGCCTTCGCACCCTTCCGGTTCACCTTCCCAAGTTTGGCAAAGATAAACTGGCATTAGAAGATGAAAATCTTTGTAGGCATGGGATGCAAACGTGAATGGCAAGAAATCTCGCTCATCAACCTTTATTCCCAATTCCTCTTTTAATTCCCGGACCAAAGCAGCTTCAGGATTTTCGCCTTCTTCTACCTTGCCACCTGGAAATTCCCAGAGACCTGCTAAACTCTTCCCTTCTGGACGCTGTGCCAATAACAATCTGTCTTCTTGATCTACAAGTGCGACAGCTGAAACCAACACCAACTTTTTGTCTGTCATATGCTTAGAACACTTTTTTCAAGATCAAATTAGGATAACCGGTTAAGTTCGATATGCGCCGTTAATATCCACGTAACCATGAGTGAGATCACACGTCCAAACTTGAGCCTGCGCATCGCCAACACCAACATCCACACGAATGCTTATTTCCTGAGCCTGACACGCTTTGCTTGCAGCGTCTTCGGAATAATCAGGCACACGCATACCATTGCGCGCAACTTCAACATCTCCAAAAGAAATACTCAACGCATCGCGATTAACTGGCTGATCTGTTTTTCCAACAGCCATTACGATACGCCCCCAATTCGCATCCGACGCAGCTAAAGCTGTTTTTACCAATGGTGAATTGGCAATACTCGTTGCAATGATTTTAGCAGAAGAAACCGAGGCAGCACCCGTTACAGTGATGTCGACAAGCTTAGTCGCCCCCTCACCATCTCGGACAATCTGGATCGCCAAATCATGCATAACTTTATGAAAAGCAACTGAAAAATCTGCGATCCGTTCGTCATTTACATCTTCTATGAGCGGGCCAACTTTTCTGGTCGCAAATAACATGAATGTATCTGATGTGGATGTGTCACCATCCACTGTGATGCAATTAAACGTGCTATCAGTATAGCGCGCCAAAAGTGCCTGACATACAGACGGGGATAAATTAGCATCTGTAAAAACATATCCAAGCATGGTTGCCATATTAGGCATGATCATACCAGAGCCTTTGGCAATACCGCCGATCTGAACTTCCACCCCATCAATGCTGGCACTTGCCGTACTAGCCTTTGGAAAAGTGTCAGTCGTCATGAATGCTTCACCAGCATCATTCAAACTAGCCGTTCCCAGCTTTGGCCAGATTTCTCGCACTTTATCAGCAATAAATTCTGGCTCTAACGGTTCACCGATAACACCAGTGGCCGCCAGAAAAACACTGCTAGATTTACTATTATTCAATTGGGTAACTGCCGCGATCGTCGCATTATTTTTTGCAACACCAGCCGCACCAGTAAACGCATTGGAATTTCCAGCATTTACAACGAGCGCACTCGCCTCACCTTGGCCTGCACTTAATGCTTCACGGCACCAATCCACATCAGCAGAACAAGTTGATGAACGCGTAAAAACACCAGCTGCTGATGCTGGTTGTTCAAACCGCGCAATAAACACATCATTTCGGTTTCCATAGAAACCATTGCTGCCAACCGCAAATTCTACACCTGCTATTTGGGGTAAAATCGGCGTCGTTTCTGGAGCCAATGGCGATTTCGTCAGTTTCATACCGGCCATGCAACTATTCTTTCAAAGGTAAACTAGTCTGTAATTTCTTCATCTGGCAGAATAGGGCTGTTCTGCTCATCTATTTCCAACGCATTTGAAAAGGCATCATTAATTGGGCCTTCCACCTCTTCAAAAGAACGAATAATAGCCGAATCTTTATGAAGTTTCTTCAATAATCGTTCTAATTCGCTCGCAATTAAGAAATCCCATATTTGAGGTCTCAAATCCTGTAATGTCGGCAAGGGTTCGGGGCGCTTTTCTACGACCTTGATGACAACCCAACCTTTGCGCGTTTCAAATGGTTTGGATACGCCGCCCATCGCTGTATTCTGGATAGCATTGGCCAGCGGCAAAGGTGCTGTTTCTGGGTTTATAAATCCTAGATCACCACCTTCTAAGCGTGTTTCTTCATCAATAGAGCGATTTGACGCTAGCACTGAAAAATCAGTTTCCGCTGTCATTTGTTTTATCATCGCGTTTGCAGCTTCAAGTGTGGGCAATACAATTTGGCGAACGCGATATTCCTCACCAAGCTGAAGCTGTTTTAAGTTGATAGATGTCTCATAATATTTCTGAATTGATGCTTCATCGACACCTTGAGAAAGTAACATATTTCCCAGCAATCTTTCTCGAATCACTTTCAAGCGATGCTGCACATAAGGATCAGTGTGCAAATTCTGTTTTTCAGCTTCTTTCGCCAACAAATGATCGTCGATGAGCGAATTGAGTATACGGGTAAATTCTGGCGTACTGGGATCAAGCGTACGCCCAGCTAAGAGGATACCTTGTGACTCCGCTTCCATTTCAATATCAGCGACATAAATAGGATATCCATCCACCGTTGCAGCAATTACCGCATCATCGGCTGCGGTCGGTGTGGGTTGAATCAATATGGCCTGCTCATCTTCACACGCTGAAAGAACAATCAACGCCCCTAATAAACCAAGCATTCCCCGCACAGTTTTTAACACTGGAGACGGCTTCATTTCTTTGACTTGCATGATTCTGTTTCCCTGTATGGCACCCGAAAAATAAGGTTATTTGTAATATCGCATAGTCATCACGAACACCATTTGAACGCACTCAATACGAAGAGCTGTCGCTTTAGTCGAGATAAATTCGTCTAAAACACCCTTCAAGTGGGATAAAAAAGTCATAAAGCAGTGCAATGCTGTACCTAAGCGCCTTCGCCGCATTGACACACTAAGGGGGGCTGCTTACCTCTGCCTAACTGGTTTGACATATATCAACCTTTTTCAGGTAGTCATAACCGCGTCTTTACACGGTTTTGCAGTCGATTATTTTGTAGAACCATCTTTATTAGTTATCTATGCCCTTTGTGGCAGTCGAACGGTAGTATATTTATGTTTGGGATCGCCCAGAAACTTTTTGGTTCCGTCAACGACCGCAAATTAAAGCCTTTTCGTGCGCGTGTGCAGCAGATCAACGCACTAGAGCCCGTAACGGAAGCTTTATCCGACGATGCTTTGCGGGCCCGTACTGGTGAGTTTCGCCAGAAAATCGCCAACGGCGCACCACTGGATGATATTCTTCCAGAAGCTTTTGCAACCGTTCGGGAAGCAGCTAAACGCTCAATAGGCCTCCGTCATTTCGATACGCAGCTTATTGGAGGCATGGTCATGCATGCCGGTAATATTGCTGAGATGCGCACCGGTGAAGGTAAAACTTTGGTGGCAACGGCCCCAACCTACCTGAATGCGCTTGAGGGAAAAGGCGTTCACGTTATCACAGTGAATGACTATCTTGCTGCACGTGATGCTGAATGGATGGGTCAAGTCTATAATTTCCTAGGCATGAGCTGGGGCAGCATTGTTCACGGCATGGACGACAATCAACGCCGTGAAGCATACGCATGTGACATCACATACGGAACCAATAATGAGTTTGGCTTCGACTATCTGCGCGACAATATGAAATATTCGCTCGCTGATATGGTTCAACGCGGTCACCGTTATTGTATTGTTGATGAAGTTGACTCAATCCTAATTGATGAAAGCCGCACACCGCTTATCATTTCAGGTCCAACAGACGACCGTTCTGAGCTTTATATCAAATTAGACGCCATCATTCCCAATCTTGAAGAAGCAGATTTTGAATTAGATGAAAAACAAAAATCAGTTGTCTACACAGAAGAAGGCAATGAAAAACTAGAAGAATTGCTATCTCAAGCAGAACTTCTTGATGGCTCAATGTACGAACCATCAAATGTATCTGTTGTGCACCATGCTAATCAGGCTCTACGTGCCCACAAGCTTTTCAAGCGCGACATTGATTACATTGTACAAAAAGGTGAAGTTATCCTGATTGACGAATTTACTGGACGTATGATGCCTGGTCGTCGTCTTTCTGAAGGTTTGCACCAAGCAATTGAAGCCAAAGAACGCACAAAAATTCAGCCAGAAAACCAAACACTGGCGTCTATCACCTTCCAAAACTATTTCCGACTATACGACAAACTATCTGGTATGACCGGTACAGCGTCCACTGAGGCTGATGAGTTTTCAGATATTTACAAACTTGGTGTGTTGGAAATTCCGACAAACAAACCCATCCAACGTATTGATGATGATGATGTTGTTTACCGGACTGCGAAAGAAAAATTTAACGCGATTATCGAAGATCTAGCTGATTGCTCAAAACGCGGCCAGCCTGTCTTGGTCGGAACAGTATCCATCGAAAAATCAGAACTTCTTTCAACACTCCTTGCCAATAAAGGTGTCAAACATCAGGTGCTGAACGCGCTGCATCATGAGCAAGAGGCTCAAATTGTTGCTATGGCGGGCGTACCTGGTGCCATCACTGTTGCCACTAACATGGCGGGGCGCGGAACCGACATTCAGCTTGGTGGTAATCTCGAAATGCGTATCGAGAAAGAAACTGCTGAAAAAGAAGAAAAACTTGGCCGTGAACTTACTGAAGTTGAAGCAAATGCTTTGGCCGAAGAAATTACAGCTGATGTCGCAGTCAAAAAACAACAAGCGCTCGATGCAGGTGGATTATATGTTCTGGCAACAGAACGCCATGAGAGCCGCCGTATTGATAACCAATTACGTGGTCGTACGGGCCGTCAAGGTGACCCTGGACGTTCAAAATTCTTCATCTGTCTAGAAGATGACCTTCTTCGTATTTTTGCCGCAGATAGACTAGATGCAATTATGCGTCGTCTAGGTATTGAAGAAGGTGAAGCAATTGTTCACCCATGGATGAATAAGGCACTGGAAACATCCCAGCGCCGCGTGGAACAACGCAATTTTGAAATCCGTAAAAATCTGTTGAAATATGATGATGTTATCAATGATCAGCGTAAAGCAATCTTTGAACAACGCATCGAATTTATGCACGCTAAACAAGTCACAGATGATATTCGTGAAATGCGTCATCAGACCATTGAAGCAATGGTTCACACTCACATGCCAGCCAAAGCATTCCATGAACAATGGGACATTGATGGCTTGGAAAAAACCTTACTTGAAGAATTCGCTCTTCAAGCACCTGTTCGTCAATGGGCAGATGCTGAAGGTGTCGCGACCGAAGAAGTTGTTGAGCAATTGATCGAATTTTGCGATGACGCCTACGCTAAAAAAGCAATCGGTGTCGGCGAAGAGCGCATGCGCTGGATAGAGAAACAAGTTCTGCTTCAAGAAGTTGACACCCGCTGGCGTGAGCACTTGTCAAATGTTGATCAGCTTCGTTCCGTTGTGCACCTTCGCGGTTATGCGCAACGTGACCCTCTCAATGAATTTAAGTCCGAAGCGTTTGCATTATTTGAATCTCTACTCACAGACATGAGAACAGCGGTCACAACAATGCTTATGCGTTTGCAAGTTGCATCTGAAGAAGGTGGCACGCAAGCAAGTGAAATCGCACCTGCTGAACCACCTAAAGCAGTGGTACAAACTCACATTGATCCGCAAACAGGCCAGAATGAAATGGCGCAAGCACCTCGTCAGGACCCCGCGTGGGACAGAACGCCAAGAAACTCCGCTTGTCCTTGTGGGTCTGGTAAAAAGTATAAACATTGCCATGGCGATGTAAGTGCAGCAGCCTCAACAAAGGGCGCTGTGTAGCTTCTACCGTACAATTTTCAGGAAAAACGCATATTTCTGCATTGGAATATGCGTTTTTTTGTGTTTCATGAACTTATTGTAATGTTACTTTATTAATTCGAATCCAGAACTGCACTCAGACTCTTGATCGATGCCTATAGCTATGATGGTTAATCGCAAAATGGAAAAGAGCGCCCTAGTAAGGCCAATTTTCCAATGTAGAGATCTGACTTTGATGTTTAAGAACAGTTCAATAATTTGTAGATTTAGAATACAGGGCCAATGAAATGAAGTTTTCGCCAATCCTAGCTATCAGCCTAAGTGCGATATCAACCTCTGCATATGCACAAGCCACCTACACGGGTGAAGGCTCATTTGCAGCTGGTTACACCACAGGAAACACGGAAACAACGAATGCCGGCATTGGATTAAAATTAGCGCGTGAAGCATCCACATGGCGACAATCAGGAGAGTTCAAAGCTGATTATGGTGAGAACGAAGGCTTAGAAAACCAGAACCGTATATTTGCTGCGGGCCAGTTAGACCGCAAATTTGATAGTCCACGATGGACAGCTTATGGACGAACAACCTATGAGCAGGACAAGTTTTCAGGTTTTGACAACCGTGCTTTTGTTGGGGGTGGTTTGGGTTATATTGCTCTTGATGGTGATAAAGCCACTTGGACAATTGAAGGTGGTCCAGGGTGGAGATTTGATACAATCGCGGAATCGACAAGCAATGATGTCGTCACACCTAGTTATAAAGAAGATAGTGTCGCATTACGTGCAGGTTCGACATTCAATTATCGCTTCAATGAAAACGTAACATTCTCGAACGATACCAACGCTGTTTATGCTGAAGCATCAACACAATTTGTGAATGGATTATCGCTTACTGCAAACCTGTTTAATGATATTTCGGCGCGGTTTTCCGTTGATGTGCGCTACGACACTGATCCACCGAGTAACAGAACAGAGAAAACAGATACGGCGACCAAAATCTCTTTTGTTTACGCATTTTCAAATCAATAATAAAAAAGGCTCCGCCATATGACGGAGCCTTTTTTCAATGAGTAATCTAACTTGAAAGCTTAATTCAAGCCTTCACGTCCAATCTTATAGAAGCGGTCTTTACGTTGTTTACGCAACGCTTCAGGAGATAAATCTTTCAACTCATCTAGTGAACGATCCAGCAAATCACTTACACGCGTGTAAACATCTTGAGGCGCACGGTGAGCCCCACCAATTGGCTCTTCGACAACCGCATCGACAATCTTCATTTTCTCAAGATCGGCTGCTGTAATTTTCATAGCTTCTGCTGCATCTTTCGCACGAGCAGCATCTCTAAATAAAATTGAAGCAGCACCTTCAGGAGAAATCACAGTGTAGATAGAGTGCTCAAGCATGAAAACCTTGTTGCCAGAAGCTAGTGCAACAGCTCCACCAGATCCACCTTCACCCGTGATGATAGAAATCAAGGGTGTGTTTAGCGTCAATCCTTTTTCGATTGATTTCGCAATCGCCTCAGCTTGCCCGCGTTCTTCTCCACCTCGTCCAGGGTATGCACCGGCTGTATCAATTAGGGCGATCACAGGAAGGTTAAAACGCTCAGCCAGCTCATATAAGCGGTAAGTTTTGCGGTATCCTTCAGGGCGCGCCATTCCAAAATTGTGTTTGATCCGTTCTTCAGTCGTGCGCCCTTTTACATGGCCGACAACCATCACAGGCGTGCCCTTAAAACGAGCCAAACCACCAACAAGTGCTTCGTCATTCATAAATTTACGATCGCCGGCCAGCTCCACCCAATCGGTGAATAGGTTTTCGACATAATCAAAAAAGTGCGGGCGCTCTGGGTGACGCGAAACTTGGGCCTTTTGCCAAGGGCCAAGGCTTGTATAGATGTCACGCAATTGTTTGTCAGATTTCTCGCGGAGCTTTTGTACTTCTTCTTCGATCGACGCACCACCTTCAGCCGCAGCAGCTTCAAGCTCTGCGATTTTCTTTTCCATCTCGGCAAGTGGTTTTTCAAAATCTAAAAAAGTTGATGGTGTGGACACGTTAAATCCTTACATTCTCGGCATATTCCAACAACACAAGTACGCCGTGCAAGCACGTGATGCAAGTCTATAAGGTCAATAACCCTTTGGCTCTACATTGAAAATCAAGAATAGACTTCGCTGCTTAGGAGAAAAATTATCATCCGACACAATGAATAGACGAATAATGCCGTTTTCTTCTCTTCGAACCGTGATCCCCTCGAAATTATCAGTGATTCCGGGTGGCTTCAAATATAGAAGTTCTTTTGGCTCGCCCAATTGATATTCATCATTTTCATCAAGTTGAACATGCGTTTGCAAAAGCCGAATATATGTGCCCGTTACAGGATTATAATGCCGGTGAAGCGAATAAAGATCACCTTCTGTATCGCTTTGTGCAAGAAAATCACTTCCAGTCATTTTCTTATTGCCACCCGCATTAAGACGGTGTTTGAAATCCGCCATCTTGCCTTGCGGGCTAATGGAAACTTGAGATGCCCCATCAATGAGGGTTTCAATGCCCAATATCAAACCACCATCTCCCGTCAAAGCGAGTGCTTCCATGCCGCCATTTGGGGATATTTTCTCAACACCATGCTTGTCCAAGTCCAAATCTAAAATTCGGCTTGCTCTGGCATTGCTTCCACATGTTTCAAGATCAAAAGCTTCAATGCGATGATCCTGCTCAAATGACACAAGCGCCAAACCATTGCTAACAGCAAGACCTTCAGAATCAGCAGCGCGCTTACTGTCGTATGGCGTCCCATTTGTATCGCGAATCGCACTTATCTGCGCAGATACTGGTTGAAGGTGATCATATTCATCCATTCCAATCCAAAGAAAATCACCTTGATCCGTAATTGAAAGAAGCGATCCATTATCTAGTGTTTCAATACCTGAAATGCCGCCAAAGCGCGGGTCATCGCTCGTTAGATGATATCCTGCCACATATTCCAAACCGTTGAGCTCTGCACTTTTCAGAAAATCAAAAGATGCCGCTTCACCCGCATTCACATTCCTCAGATTTATTGGCGCGGTATAAAGACTGATTTCCTCTGGGGGAATATAGAGGGTATTTGATGGGCATGATGCTTGATAATGCTGGTTTGCAACTTCACCCAACACCCATCTTTTTTGTTCAATTGTGGTCGTCTCAGCCACCACAATATCAGCACTGCTCTTTGAAACGGCTTCTTCTTTTACTTCAGCCGATTTAGGAGGAGAACTCTCGCATCCAGCAATGAGAAAAGCGGCAAGCGCCACGCAAGTAATAGATAGATTTTGACTAACTTTTAAACGCACGCTGAACATCCCCCGTGCCGCTTCGTTTCAATCCAGAAACCCCACTGGATTTTTTTAATGACTTACTTGATCCACGCTTCGGATTTACGACAGTTTCACCTTTTTGCGAGCCTTCTTCATCAAAAAGTTCGGCCAGTTTATCCGTCATTGCCCCACCAAGCTGTTCGGCATCAACAATCGTGACAGCACGGCGATAATATCGCGTCACATCATGGCCAATACCAATGGCAAGTAATTCCACTGATGAGCGTGTTTCAATATAACTAATGACTTCCCGAAGATGAGATTCTAGATAATTACCTGTATTCACAGAAAGCGTTGAATCATCAACAGGGGCACCATCAGAAATCACCATCATAATGCGTCGCTGTTCAGGCCGCGCCATCAAACGATCATGCGCCCATATCAGCGCTTCGCCATCAATATTTTCTTTGAGCAACCCTTCGCGCATCATCAAGCCAAGGTTTTTACGCACCCGCCGCCATGGCGCATCCGCACTCTTATAAACAATGTGACGTAAATCATTTAGCCGCCCGGGAGAAGCAGGCTTTCCGGCATTAATCCATTCTTCGCGCGCTAAACCGCCCTTCCACGCTTTGGTGGTAAAGCCCAAAATCTCAACCTTGACGCCACACCGCTCTAACGTACGCGCTAGAATATCAGCACATAAAGCCGCGATCATGATAGGCCGCCCGCGCATTGATCCTGAATTATCCAGAAGCAAAGTCACAACGGTGTCGCGGAAATTGGAATCATCTTCCTGCATAAATGAGAGCGGTGAAGTTGGATCAACTAGAACACGGGTCAAACGCGCAGTATCTAGGATGCCTTCTTCCAAATCAAATTGCCACGACCGGTTTTGCTGCGCCATCAATCGACGTTGCAGGCGATTTGCCAAACGTGAGACAGCCCCCTGCAAACCTTGCAATTGTGTATCAAGATAGGCTCTCAACCGACCAAGTTCTTCGGGATCACATAAAGTTTCAGCTGGTGCGATTTCATCATGCGCCGTTGAGAAAGCCTTGTAATTACCCGCTCCCCAATCATCGCCGGGGCGATAATTAGGACGAATAGGTTGTGAACCTTCATCCATTTCTGGAGCATCTTCATCAGAATCCATATCAGCTTCGGCTTCCATAGCCATTGCTGATTCACTCTCTGTGTCGCTTTCGCCTTCTTCTTCGTCGAATTCTTCGCTACCCTGACTTTCTGACTGCTCATCGCCAGAGTTTTCAGTTTGATCTTCTGCTTCGTCAGTATCCTCAGCATCTTCGACTTCTTCGCCCTGATCTTCAGATTCTTCAGCAGGTGAAATTTCGTCACTCATATCCAAATCAGTCAGCAAACGCCTCACAGCATCTGCAAATTTAGATTGGTCTGACATTGCTTTTTCTAAAGCTTCAAGCGAACCGGAAGCTCTTTTTTCAAGATCAGCTCGCCAAAAATCAGCCACATGTTCAGCTGCAGACGGCAAAGGCTTACCAGTTAGCCTTTCTCTTAAAAGAAACTCGATCGCATCTGCTTGAGATATTTTCGTTCTTTCCTGAATGCGCATAAATTCGGCGCGTTCACACCGCTCCTCAAGCACAGCATCAAGATTTGAAGCCACGCCATCCATCGCCTTTGCACCAATGGAATCAATACGTGCACGCTCAGCTGCTTCATAAATCGCTACAGCTTCTTCAGATTCCGGCATATTCGCCGAAAAAGCTTTGGCATCATGATGGCGTTTTTTTAGCGCAAGCATGTCTGCTTCACCACGCGCCAATGCAGCACTCGCAGCCGTCAATTTTCGAGGTGGACTATTGAGAACAATACGATCCCCGGATGCATGACCACCATCAGCTGAAAATCCAACTTCCACATTTTTATCGGCCACCATAGCAGCAGTCGTCACGGCTAAGGCTGAACGAAAAATTTCGTGTTGATCAGCGGGCTTACTCATTTAGGGATAGTATCTTTCCGGTCCATTACAAATTTTATGCGCTAAATCCAGCCAAAGCGCTCTCAGGAAGATCTTCACCAAATGCGCGTTGATAAAATTCAGCAACAACCGGACGTTCCAATTCGTCACATTTATTGACGAATGTCATACGGAAAGCTGTCGGCACATCACCAAAAATAGTAGCGTTCTCAGCCCAAGTTATCACAGTTCTTGGGCTCATAACGGTTGAGATGTCACCATTTATAAATGCTGCTCTGGAAAGATCTGCGACATGCACCATTTTGGATATAATTTCGGTGTCCATATCAGGCACTTTAGCCGCAACAATATCAGCTTCAACATCATGTTCTAGATAATTCAAAGTCGTCACAATTGACCAACGGTCCATCTGACCTTGGTTTAATTGTTGAGTCCCGTGATAAAGCCCCGTCGTATCACCCAAACCAATAGTATTGGTTGTTGCAAACAAACGGAAAAAATTGTGCGGACGCATAACTTTGTTCTGGTCAAGCAATGTCAATTGGCCAGAAGCCTCAAGAATACGCTGAATCACAAACATAACATCGGGACGCCCTGCATCATATTCATCAAATACAAGTGCGATCGGCCGCTGCAAAGCCCAAGGTAGAATTCCTTCACGAAACTCAGTGATCTGCTTGCCATCTTTCAGGACGATCGCGTCCTTACCGACAAGATCAATACGAGAAACGTGACTATCCAAATTGATCCGCATTAAAGGCCAATTCAAGCGCGCAGCAATCTGTTCAATATGTGTGGATTTACCTGTTCCGTGAAATCCTTGCACCATAACACGACGATTGTGCGTAAATCCTGCCAACACAGCACGCGTCGTCAACGGATCAAAACGATATGTATCATCATAATCAGGCACATAAGATGAGCGCTCAGGAAAAGCTGGCGCAGTGCCGTCCATATCAATGCCAAAAGTGTCACGAATGGACACCTCAACAGTAGGAGCTAAACCTTTTAATTCTTCGGAAGCATCAGTAACGGACATAGGACCACGCAATATCAAACAATTCAAATCTTGGGCACCATAGAGCGGCCCGCGAAATGTTTCAAACGGTTAGATCAAGTTAAATGACAACTTGATAGAAAAGTAGAGGTGACATCTTGGCTCAAATATATGAGCCAAGCGTATTTATTGAGTTAGCCCAGCCGCTTTTAGCGTCTTAAAGGCTCTCATAATTTGTCCTAGTCGATGCTCTTGTGACCGATCACCACCATTAGAGTCAGGGTGGCACTCCTTAATCAAGCGCGAGTAACTCACTTTAATATGCTTGGCATCAGCATTGTGAGGCAAACCCAACTCATCAAGCGCCTTAATCTGCAAACGTGTTCGCTCAGGTGCATCGCTCTTGGAAGATGGCCGGATCGGATTACCAGCCGCATCAAATTGGTGGCGACCATTATATATGCGCGAACGCAATCCAGCAGCAGCAGCAGAACCACTCACAGGTCCTGTTCCAAATTTCCAAGTCTTCTGATGTCCAGCATCTTCAGAATTGCGAAATGACATATATTCCGCTTCTGTCATTCCATCGAAGAAATTATATTGTTTGTTAAACTCAGAAGCATGACGCTGGCAAAACCAGTGAAAGTCTTCATCGCGCTTACGTTTGCGTTTGATTGCAGCAGCCGTTTGTTTAGGCGCTTTACAGTCTCCCGGTTTATCACACCCCTTGTGTTCACATACTTTATCTGAAACAGGCTGCTTATTGCGCACGTTCTTGCGTCCGCGATGCCCTGGGGGCTTAATACGAATATCCACGAACTTTGCGCGGAAACCATCTTTTGAGTCTTCAGAATCTGCCATAAGACTTTAAATGACCTACCTTCGCTAAAGGATCAAGAATTGACAAACCGACAAAACCGAATCCGCACTGCACTAATAACTGTTTTAACACCTGAACTTCTGGAAGTCGAAGATGAATCCCATCTTCATGCCGGTCACGCAGGTGCTAGCCCAACTGGCGAGACACACTACAGCATTAAAGTCTGGTCCAAAAGCTTTGAAGGCATGAACCGTGTCGAAATTCACAGAAAAATCAACGAAACTCTACAATCTGAGTTCGATTCAGGGCTTCACGCACTCTCAATACGCATCGTAAAACCGAATTTAGACAATTGAGACGACCTGCCTGACGAAACATCTTTTGCAAAAAACGCGGCTAAACCACGATTCGAGTGAGATTGATCAGCTGATTTAAGTCCGGAAAAATTACCTTCTCAAAATTCGATATTCTATTTGAGAAGGTAAATTTACGTCCCCCCAACCAAGAGGCATTTGATGTGTATATCCGAGGACTTGCTTCAGTAACAACTAGGGAAAACCCCATTTTGAAAGGAAATATTTCTATTTTGAATTATAACTTCGCGGGATAAGGCCCTTACCGCGCGCAAGACCAATCGCTTGGGAAGTTGTGCGTGCATTCATCTGCTTGCGAATTTTTGTCAAATGGCCCTCCACCGCTTTAACGCTAACGCCTAGACGGTCCGCCGTTTGCTTGTCTGTTTGTCCATTTGCTTTGGCTTGCAGCACCTCAATTTGACGCTTTGTCAGATCATGGTCTTTAAGCGGTGTTCCAACACGCCGATTCAGTAGCATCACACCTTCATGCACAAATTTTATACTCGCAAGATCAAAAAGAATGCGCACATTGGGATCACGTACTAATGTCTTCCCATAAAGCGACACAAGATAATAAGACCCATTTAATGTTGGTATCAGGCGGCTATACCCATCAGCATATCCATGAGCAGCAGCATCTTCCATCACCTTCAAACCGGCTTGGCTTACAGGCAAATTAGACACCAACTCATCCCAATACCCAGCATCAAAACCTTTCAATAAAGATTCAAATACCGGATCGACTTCAAAATATCTCTGATCGGCATAATGGCGCGCCCAAACTTTCGGCCATTCACCAAAACCACGGCTTAGCTTCACATCACCGCCAATGACCGCCCATGCGGAACTTGCAGTGACACCATAAGGCGCAACTAAGTCTTGAAAAAGTCGCCCCAAAGCCGGCACATCTGTGCATTCTTTCGCTTCTCTCGCGAATACAAATAAACTATTTGCAATATTATCCGACACCATAACCACCCCTCAGATCAATCGGTCTCCTCAATTTGGCCACATTTCGCCACAATTAGCCACATTTTGTCACAAATAGCACGTGCTTAAAACACGTCTAAAGTTGTGTTGGAAAAACAGTATACGGATAAAACTACAGTCCCAGATCGCGTCTGACTCTCAAGCCCGTAATCTGATTGCGGTGTTTACGCAATATTTCAAATTGGTAACCGTGAAACACGAATTTCCGTCCTGGCTCAGGAATAGATTGCGTTTCATGAATCACCAGTCCAGCGACAGTCACGGCTTCCTCATCGGGCAAGTCCCAATCCATCGCACGGTTCAAATCCCGAATAGGTGCCCATCCATCCACAAACACTGATCCATCCGGTTGAGGACGCACACCCTCTACCGTCACATCATGTTCATCTCGGATTTCACCTACAATTTCTTCCAGAATATCTTCAAGCGTAATCAACCCCATGATCGCACCATATTCATCAACCACGATGGCAAAGTGAGACTGACTCTGTTGGAAATGATCCAACTGATCCTGCAAAGATGTTGTTTCGGGCGCAAATAATGCTTTTCGTTTCACGCTTTCCACATCAAGGCTAGAAAAATCGCCTTCCGCTTCCATAATGGCGCGCAGCAAATCTTTCGCGTGTAGAATGCCGATAATTTCTTCTTTATCGCCTCGATATAAAGGCAATCGGGTGTGCGGGCTTTCAAGCGCTTGGCGCACAATGTCATCAGGTGGAATATCCGCATCAATCATGATGATCGATTTCCTGTGCACCATGACATCAGCAACAGTTAGCTCTTTGAGGTCTAAAACACCGCCCAAACGGTGCTTATCTTCAACTTCCACATTTCCATCCACAACGTGCATATCAATTGCACCGCGAATTTCATCAACTGGAGAGAAAGCATCAGCTTCTGTTTTAACACCGAACAAAGATAAAGTTCCGCGCACGACAAGCTGCACAAAACGCACAACGGGTTTCAGCACCAAGACAAGAATTGATATCGGCCAAGAAACAGACATGGCTGTGCGATCAGCATTATTCAGCGCATATGTTTTTGGCATAACCTCTGAAAACACCAACACAAGAACAGTCATTGCAGCCGTCGCCACAGCAACCCCGTTTGCGCCAAAAATTTTCAACAAATATGACGTCGCAATGGATGTTGCGAGAATATTGACCAGATTATTCCCAAGCAGAATAGACCCGATCAAGCCTTCTTGGTTTGATAAAAGCCTGACAACACGCGCAGCGCCTTTCTTGCCTTCTTTTTCAAGGCTCAGCATACGTGCACGAGATGCAGCCGTCAGAGCTGTTTCAGACCCAGAAAAGAACCCCGACATCATCAATAGGACAAACACGATTATTGGCGGCAACACCAATCCCACATCAATATTCATATTGTCTTATCTAGTCCGCCGTTTCAATTTTCAAAAATGCCCGTAAACTATCGGCATCTACTTGTTTCTCAATATAGGACTGCCCAATTCCCTTGGCGAGAATAAGGGTCAGATTTCCCTGCTCAGTTTTCTTGTCATGCATCATATGTTCCAACAAAGCATCGCCTTCGTAAGGACCACCTGATAATTTACGTACATCTGTTTCAAGGCCTAGCGCAAATATAGCCTTTTCAGCCCGAACAGCTTCTTGTCCAGAGCATAATCCTAAAGCTTGGGAATAGCGAAATGCCATTGCCATCCCCGTTCCAACAGCTTCCCCGTGCAACAAAGCAGGACCAAAACCATTGGCACGCTCTAAAGCATGAGCAAATGTATGACCTAAATTGAGCAAGGCCCGTTTTCCACGCTCTGTTTCATCTTCAGACACAATCCGCGCTTTAGCTTCACATGACACACGCACAGCTTCGGATAATATTTCTGGGTCAGCGGCATTCAACTTCTCAGCATTTTGCTCGATAAACTCAAAGAATTCAACATCATCAATCAAACCATACTTGATGACTTCCGCAAGACCAGCGCGCAATTCACGCACAGGCAATGTCTGCAAAACATCCTGATCAGCAATCACCATTTCAGGCTGATTAAACAACCCAATCAGATTTTTACCCATTTTTGAGTTGATCGCTGTTTTGCCGCCCACTGACGAATCTACCTGCGCCAATAATGTTGTCGGCACTTGTACAAAACGCATTCCGCGTTTCAAAAGCCCCGCAACTAAGCCCGTCAGATCACCGATGACGCCGCCACCAAGCGCAATGACAACATCATTGCGATCTGCGCCCTGCGCCATTAATGCATCAATCGTGCTTTCAAGATTAGCATAACATTTCGTCGATTCCCCGGGCGGCAAGACTTCCACAAAAGCAGAAATGCCTTCTTTGGCCAGCCCAGCTTTAAGCGTTTCTAAGTGAATTTTCGCAACATTTTCATCTGTCACAATGTAAACGCGAGGCTGCTTCAAAATTGGTTTGGTCAACTCACCCGCACGCGACAATAACCCGCTCGCTATGTGAATATCATAGCTACGTTCGCCCAAAGCGACGGTAACTTGCATGGCAGATTTATTAGTCATTCACTTCTCACTCAAACATTCAACGCCGAACGCACGGCATCGACCGTCGTTTTATGTGGGCCATCTATGGACGCAACTTCATAATCGGCCAATGCGTATATCGGTTTTCTTAAAGTTAGAAGGTCAGCCAATACTTGTTTTGGATTTTCCTTCTTTAATAAAGGCCGGCCGCCCTTTTTACTGACACGCCGCCACAAGGTTTCAAGATCAGCATTCAGCCAAACCGTAATAGCATTTTTCTGCATGATTTCTCGCGTCGCTTCATTCATGAACGCGCCGCCGCCTGTCGCCAGAATCATTCTAGGTTCTTCAAGCAGGCGCTCAATCACGCGCGCTTCGACGCGTCTAAACTCTTCTTCACCGTGTTTTGAAAAAATTTCCGGGATGGTCATAGACGCTGCTTTTTCCACTTCGTCATCACTATCAAAAAATGGAATCTTCAATTCTTGCGCCAATCGCCGGCCCACAGAAGACTTACCTGCCCCCATGATACCCACAAGCACAATTGTCTGTTTATGCGGATCTTGTGCATTAAACTGCACCTTTGCCGCTTTTTGGTCGTTTTCAATCGATAAACCGTGTGTCACAAAAAAGCTCTTTGCCGATAGACTCAATATACGCTTATACAACCCGTAAGATGGGAGCAATTCATGCGAAACCAAAGAATGGCCGGAAAAAAAGAAAAATCCATGCTTCCAAAGCTGATTTTTCTATTATTGCTCGTAGGTGTAGCAGCTGGGGGTGTATTTTACTTTGCTGATAAAGCCGAAAAGAATGCGCCGAATGTAGAAGAGATTCGCATGGAGGCAACAAATGTTAAAATCCGCTAAGTGTATTTCAGCATCGATTCTAGTCCTTGCCAGCGTTTTAAGCCTACCCGCAACAGCTCAAATCATCTCTTCAGGCTCGCTGACAGAAGTTGACCCTTGGGGTGTCGGCTGGAAAAGCGGCAAAACAAACGGCTTAAACTCAAATCTTTGGGCAGCCACAAGCGCACAAACAGTCAATGAACTCCTCGGATCAATTGACGGACACCTGCTTTCATCTGCTCAGTCTAATTTATTGCGGGCTGTCATATTGTCCGGCGGCAAAGCACCTATCGGCGATATCAATGAAGCAACAGGCCAACGTCTGCGTCTTTTGCGTGAGCTTGGCGAAAACGCCCACGCCAATAATCTGCTTCAGCGTTTTCCATCAGAAGCATGGTCAGAAGATCCACACAAATATGAAGCCGACCTAGACCTCGCCACAGGTGATAATCAACGCGCCTGTGCAGCAGTAGAACTTGCTCCAAGTGAAGACCCATATTGGCAAACACTTCGCGCAACATGTTTTGCGCTAGCGGGAAATGCAGCTGCGGCAAATCTCGCTGCCGAAATGGCTGTTTCCACTGGTGAAGAAGACCCTTGGTTTTTTGAAGCCGTTGGAGCCATTGCCGAAGTCAAAGCCGGAAATGACAAAATAAAACTTCCACCAGCTAATTATTCTTCTGGTGCTGCGATCGCGCTTTCATTAGCTGCAGACCTGCCAGCCGCACCCGATGCCGCCACAAGCATCCCGGTGACTTATGCTGCGCTTCTTTCTGAGCGCACAGACGCATCAGATGAAATCCGCATGCAAGCCATGCTGCACGCCGCTAGAGCCGGCATTATAGAAGCGGCCAAAGTTCGCCGCGCTGTTATATCACCAAAGCCAGCAATGATTGCACCTGATCCAAACCTTCCAGCAGATCAACAGCCACAAGCTGACTCAGATATCCTTAGAAATCCGCTAGAGCGCGCCGTTGATAGTGTCACTAACCCTGCGCTTTCCATGCAAGACAAAGCTACTCAGCTAATTGCTGCGCTCGCAGCATCCTATGGAAACGCTCAGGATTATTCACTCAACGCCAAAATTTTGCTGCCAGAGCTAAAATCCATTCCGCAAATTAGAGAGACGGCACAACTCAGCCCTTCTTTTGTCGAAGCTGCACTTGCAGCAGGTGATATTGCGCTTGCGAAAAAATGGCGCGATGCGATGGACAACACATTTGATGAACCACCGCCAGCTCCAGCACCGACAATGCAACCTACTGGCTTGGTTCAACAACCTCAGCCCGTGCAAATTGATCCTGCAACAGGAAAACCGCTTGCATCAGGTCCAATGAATTTGACGCCGACACTAAGTCAGCAGCCAAATGACACATCGCTCACACTCGATGAACAATTGGCCGCATTAAATGCCAACCAAAACGCACCAAACTCAGCAGTAAATGGACAGCCCTCTACCATTGAAGCGCCACTACCAGCACGTTTACCACCGATTTTACACTCAGAATGGGACAAAGCGCGCTTTGATGTTTTAATCTTGTTCGCGACTGACAATGCTAAATCTCAAGACATTACAAAAGTTGCGCAAAGCCTCATGGCGCAAAATAAACAGCACCCAATTGAATCAGCACAGCTGCTGTCGCTAATGTCAGGTATCGGATACAAACTTCCACCAGAAGCACGGCATTTGATCGCTGATTATCAAAATTCAGTTCCAAGCATGGAATTAATTTTACAAGATTATCAAATGGATACGGCATTGCGTACCGACGCAACAGGTGAAGCTGTGCTGCGTGCGTTTTTAATATTAAGAGACAATCAACCTCATTCTGGTTCACTCATCCCCTATACAAACAGCTTAAATACGTTGAGCCAAAATGGCCTAGAAAAAAACGCCAAAGCCATCGCATTTGAAGCTCTTGCACCATGGGGTAAACCAAAAAATTGATTTCTATCAATATGATAGGGTCTATTTTCAGAAAGTGACAAATCGCTATGTCCGTGCGTCTTGATTTTCGCCGCGTCGATGCTTTCCTTGAAATGATGAGCGCCTCGAGAGGTGCCTCACAAAACACGCTGGATGCCTATCGACGCGACCTTTCTGATGCGTCTGAATTCCTCGCAGATAAAGGCGGCTTGGTTGGAGCAAATAGTGAAAACCTGTCCGCTTATATGCGCGACTTGGACAGCCGAGGTATGGCAAAATCAACTGCTGCTCGTCGATTGTCTTCGCTAAAATCCTTCTTCAAATTTGAATTAGAAGAAGGCGAACGCGAAGATGATCCAACCTCACGATTAGACGGCCCGCAAATCATCCGCAACATTCCAGACGTTCTGTCAAAAGAAGAAGTTGTCGCTCTTATAAATGCCGCCGATGGCGATGAACCCTCAGATATTAGAGACCGCTGTATTCTGGAATTATTATATAGCGCAGGCCTTCGCGCGTCAGAAGCTTGTGAACTTCCAATGTCATCTCTTCCACGCGGAAAAGATACGGCGCTGATTATACGAGGTAAGGGAGATAAAGACCGTTTAACCCCGTTAGGCAAACCTGCTAGAGATGCCCTTGAGCAATGGTTTAGTGTACGTGAGAAATTTCTTCCCAAGAATGAAACCCGTAAAATCGCTGATAAATACGTATTTCCTTCACGCGGAAAAACTGGGCACTTCACACGCAGAAGACTAGCACAAATACTAGAGAACCTCGCCACTAAAGCCGCAATTTCTCCCAAAAGAGTCACACCTCACGCGCTAAGACATGCCTTCGCAACACACCTTTTATCAGGCGGCGCTGATCTGCGCGCAGTCCAAATGCTGCTAGGCCATGCCGATATATCAACAACGCAAATCTACACTCATGTCATGACAGATGAATTGCAAAAGCTCCTAGAAGCTGCGCATCCCCTTTCTAACCCATACTAATTTTGCGACCAAATTTATCGACTAAAATCTTTAATTGACGCAGTGCAGCATAAAGTTTAGTTTCGAAGAAAATATATAAAATTCGATACGGGAAGGGTCCAAAATGTCTAAAGCAAAACCACCACGAAGCTTCTTCAAGCCTTTAGCTATTGGCGCACCCGCTCCTTTTCGTGAACTTCCCGTCAATGTGGAACGCATGATTCACTTTGTGCCGCCACATATCGAAAAAGTACGTGCAAAATCAGGCGACATCGCAAAAAAAGCAGATGTTATCCTCGCAAACCTTGAAGATGCCATTCCAACTGACGCCAAAGAAGCGGCACGTGCTGGTGCTTTGGCAATGGCAAAAGAGTTTGATTTTGCGGCAACAGGCACGGGGTTTTGGGCAAGAGTTAATTGCTTGAATTCACCTTGGTTTTTAGATGATGTCACAGAATTAGTCACAAAAGCAGGCAATCAATTAGATGTCATAATGCTGCCCAAAGTCGAGGGCCCATGGGACATACATTATGCTGACCAATTGATCGCTCAGCTGGAAGCCAAAGCAAATATCAAACGCCCAATCATGCTCCACGCGATTTTAGAAACGGCTGAAGGCGTTCAAAATGTCGAGGAAATATGCCTCGCCTCACCACGTATGCACGGAATTTCACTTGGCCCCGCCGATCTTGCCGCCTCTCGCGCAATGAAAACAACTCGGGTCGGCGGCGGCCATCCTTTTTACAAAGTCATAGAAGACCCGCATGCAGACGGCAGCGCCCGCGCAGCTGCCCAGCAGGATTTATGGCACTATACAGTCGCCAAAATGGTTGATGCTTGCTGCACTGCAGGAATTAAAGCTTTCTATGGCCCATTCGGAGATATTGCTGATCTAGATGCCTGCGAGCAACAGTTTAAAAATGCTTTCCTCATGGGATGTGCCGGCGCATGGAGCCTACACCCGAATCAAATCAAAATTGCAAAAGACGTGTTTTCTCCAGCAATTGATGAAGTCCTCTTCGCCAAAAAAATCCTCGAAGCCATGCCAGATGGTTCTGGTGTGCATATGATTGATGGCAAAATGCAGGATGACGCAACATGGAAGCAGGCCAAGGTTATCGTCGACCTTGCCAAGCAAATTGCAGCCAAAGACCATGACATGGCGTCAGCATACGGTTTTTAGGGCATAAATAGTAGCACCTCGAATTCATTTTTAACGATAAACTGCCCTTAGGACAGGGTTTTCAGAGGCCCAATCTTTCGTCATGATATTTTTCTGAAAAATATATGATGAACGGATTTTCTATGAAATTCTCTGAAATATTCACCTCTATGACGCGGTCAGGAGACACACTCACTGCCCCCATCCATAAGGACTGGTCTCAGGGAAGATCTGCATTTGGGGGCCTTGTCGCAGGGCTAGCCTATCATGCAACGCGTGAAATAAGCGGAGAAAAAAGAGCATTGCGCTCAGCGATGATTTCGTTTGTCGGCCCGACTGGCGACGAAGTTGATATTGATGTCTCTCTGCTTCGTAGCGGCCGCACATCATCATCCTACCGCACGGAAATAAAGAATGGTGCAAACTGTGCGACGGAAGTCATTTTCACCTTCGCCGACCATCGGACAGAATCAATTTTGGATTATCCAGCGCCCGTTAGTCCAGTTCAGAAAACACCTCTTAGCGACCCGACAATTGAGACCTATCACCCGCCATTTCCGTTGTTTTACAGTCAGTTCGAAGTCGCACCAATCCACAATATGCCATTTGCCAAAGCAGAAACGCCTGACCTGTATTGGTGGATACGGCACAATGATGAAGATGCTCGAAAAAGTATGACTGGGCTTATCACATTGGCAGATGCGCTTATTCCTGCCTACGGAACCTCCATGTCAGAATGGACACCAATGTCGAGTGTTAATTGGATGATCAATATGCTTGGTGACAACCCAACGACAGAAGAAGGTTGGTGGCTTGTACGCACAACCGCCGACAGCGCTGGCGGTGGATTCTCAAGCCAGAATATGGCTATCTGGAACACATCCGGTGAATGCGTGATGCTAGCACGTCAGCTCGTTTCGATATTTGCCTAAACGGCTAAATTCTCACTGACCAAAGACTGGAAGAGATTTTTCTGGTCTTGGCCATGCTTGCGCGCCACCGATAATTGTCATGACCGGCCTAATATCATTAGCTGCATCAGATTCGGATGCCGCAGCAAACAAATCTCCATTCATAATTGTGAAGTCGGCAAGCTTACCGACCTCTATTGACCCGATCATATCTTGACGAAAACCAACATAAGCGGCGCCTGTTGTATAGTTTTCCAGCTTTGTGTCTTTGCTAAAAATGTCTTCAAATTTCAGTTCACCGCTGCGCTCAACCTCAAGCCCCAAGCTTTTTGCGCGCTCAATCAATGCCGGCGATAACGCGTCATCCGCAAGAATACGCCAACGCGGATCAGCGTCAGGCAATGCATCATGAAAAGCGATTTCAATATTATCTAGCAACTGATCAAACTCAATGGTTTGGACTTTAAAAACCAATTGCACATGACTTTTCAAGGCAAGCTTCATTGCTTCTTCCAAACTAGGTGTCTCACCCGTCTCTACAAACTGGTCAAATGGTTGGGCGGTATCAATGAGCACTGTCCGCGTTTCCACTAATCCACCTGGAGACACTCCCGGCCCATAAGAAACAAGGCTTTCAAAGCCAGCCTGATTGAGCACATTGTAAATGCGCACGGGTAATTTACCAGACATCGCCAAATCTTCCATTATACGCACATTCTCTGGCACCACATTGAATGCATGAAGGGTTGTCCAGCCCATTTTGGCATACTCAATTGCGGCTGCTTCAATCTGGCTACCTGCCGTATCGTCTAAACCTTCAACAAGCGCACCTGTATGCGTGTTGATTAGCCCAGGGTACATGACCTGCCCGTTCAAATCGACCAGCTTTGTTGTGGGATGTGTATCACCAACAATACCATTGGCATCACCAACATACACAATGCGCGCTTTAATCGTCCCGACAGCTTCAGCAATAGGTGCTTCAGGGTTACCTGTGTAAATCCTTCCGCCAATATAAATAGTGTCTGGGCGCTTTTCTCCACTACAGGCCGAGATATAGAAAACAGCTACAAGAACCGTAATCAATTGGGTCATACGTTGAAGAATACTCATGGCATCTCATCCAAACAAATTTATCTTATCATTCATCCCAAGGCATAGTCGTTCATTACAGATTAGGGAATGCGACAATAAAAAACGCGCCCTGAAATACCAGAGCGCGTTGAAATTTCATCTAACCTTCAAGGTTAGTAATTAAGCAGCAGCTTCTTCAGCTACTTTTTTCGCGATGTCGCGCTTAATTTTAGCTGCTTTTGCGCTAAGCTTTTCTTCTGTTTCCTTTGCAAGGAAAGCATCAAGGCCACCGCGCTTGTCTACAGTACGCAACGCTGAAGCAGCGATACGAAGCTTGAACTCTTGTCCAAGAGCTTCAGAGCGCAAAGATACTTTTACCAAGTTTGGCAAAAAACGACGCTTAGTTCTCAAGTTAGAGTGACTAACGTTGTTGCCTGTGATTGGCTTCTTGCCTGTAAGCTCGCATTCGCGTGACATATGCTCAGTCTCTTATGTTAGCGAGGCGCAGCCGCTTCAATTCTAGTGCGCGCGCTCGGCTTATTAAAAAATCGAAGGGCGGGAATTACACGGCAGATGCTCATTCGTCAACACCCAAGTTGGTCCTTCCGCGTTCTTTCTTCAAGAATAAAGAGTTGAACCCGAAAATTACGGTCATTTAACCCACCCAATATCCTAAATATGCCAGAAACCCAAAACTATTTCAGTTTGTGACAGCGAATTGATCTATTTTTTGATTTTGCCGTCACAAAGCAGTTATTTTGTCCGCAATTCGCCATTATGTTGGTTTCTGAATTAGCATCTGTTTAGAGTTCGCCTTGGAGTATTTCGCTTATGTCTCGTTTAAAAACCATTTTGCGCACAAGCTTAATCTCAACTGGATTACTAGTTTGGGCAGGCATATCTGCGACAGCTTCACCTGAATTGAAGACAGTCAAAAATACCGAGACACATGATTTTGTTCGCCCAATTGATACAATTCAAAACGGTAAAGCGCGCAAATTCGTTGTCGAAATGGAAGCTTTTGTCCCTCCAACGAACTGGCTGCCTCAAATTAAAGGCGGTAAGGCAACAATTTCAGCTGAAGTTTATCCAGACAAATATAACATCCACACCCGTGCTAGTGTTGCTGGCATTGTTGATTGGTTTGTCAATTATTCTTCTACGCTCATTTCAAATGGTGACATCACAGATACAGGCCTCCAACTGCGGCACTATTTTGCTAAAGATGATGAGGGACGGAAAAACCGTTCAACCGAAATCACGCATGATGGCAAAACTGTAAAAGTAAATGTCATCCCCGAGCATGGTGACCTTGGAGACCCTGCTGCAACGCTAGAGCAAAAGCTTGAAGCCGTAGACCCAATTTCTGGCCTTCTCCAGCTTGCACTTGCGCCAAAGGCTGCTTCAGATGTGCCATGCAGCGGCGTTGCGCGTGTATTTGACGGTAAAGGCAGATACAACATCCATCTTGAAAATGGTCGGCATGTCGAAAGCATTGACCTTAAAGGATGGAAAGGCCCAGCCTATGTTTGCCAAGTTCGATACGAAGAACTAGCTGGTTATAAAAAGAAGACACCAGAACAACGTGCTAAAGAAGCAAAAGACATACGTTGGATATCAATGGTTCTAGCAGATATGGGACCAGGTGAATTGCGTGTACCCATTCAAATTGAGGCACGTTCAGAAAAACGCGGCAAGATTACTGTAGAAGCTAAAAAGATCACTTATCTTCCCCTAGAAATGGATCAAGCTGATGCATCCGATACAAACCAATCAGATCAAGGCTAAAGCCTTTCTGGTTTTAAAAAAATAAAAATCCCCTTGCTATTATTGATTGGCACGCTCTAGCGTGGCACCGCAGACGCTGTAAGACGCAATATGGGGTGATATTTCTCGCCCAAAATAGACTATGGAGCCACCAATGACCTTAGGGATAAAGAATGTCCGCGCGGTTTTGGGGCCAACCAATACAGGAAAAACCCATCTAGCCGTTGAGCGAATGGTCGCGCATGAAAGCGGGATGATTGGCCTACCTTTACGTCTTCTTGCGCGCGAAGTTTACGATAAATTGGTCAAGATCAAAGGCGAACGCCTCGTTGCGCTGGTGACAGGTGAAGAGCGCATTATCCCCAAAAATGCACGCTATTATGCCTGCACTGTCGAGGCTATGCCACTTTCTATCCCCGTCTCTTTTCTCGCGATTGATGAAATTCAGATCGCACGTGACCCAGATCGCGGTCATGTTTTCACTGACAGAATATTACACGCCCGAGGCCAGCATGAAACAATGCTATTGGGTGCAGAAACCATGCGTCCAGTGCTCAATGCATTGGACCTCCATGTTGATGCTGAACATAGAGAGCGCTTCTCTGAGCTTAATTATACTGGCCCAATCAAGATTACAAAACTGCCTAAAAGAACGGCAATTGTCGCATTTTCGACAGAGGAAGTGTACTCCATTGCCGAGTTATTGCGTCGCCAGCGTGGAGGTTCTGCTGTTGTAATGGGTGCTTTGTCACCACGTACACGCAATGCACAGGTAGAATTGTATCAATCTGGTGAAGTAGACTATCTGGTTGCAACAGATGCAATCGGCATGGGCTTGAACTTGGATGTCTCGCACATCGCTTTTGCGAGTCGCCGAAAATTTGACGGTCATCGCAGTCGTTTTCTTAGAGCAGATGAAGCAGCACAAATTGCTGGTCGCGCAGGTCGCTTTCGGGATGATGGTACATTTGGCGAAACCAGCGATTGTTTCTTATTTGAAGAAGAAGATATCCAACGGGTTGAGAATCACACTTTTGATCCAATTGATTTTCTCTCATGGCGTAATTCAAGGCTCAATTATTCGTCCCTAGAAGCGCTATCAGACAGCTTGCACAAACCAGCCACACATCGCCGTTTAAAACGCTGTCCAGATGCGCTGGATGAAATTACATTTCAGGCCTTGCGCGGCGACAGTGAGATAAAAGACCTCGTTAAAAGTCAAGAACATGTTCGCCGGCTCTGGGATTTATGCACTCTGCCTGATTTCAGAAAACACGGACCTGACGCCCATGTAAGGTTGGTTCAATCTTTTGCAGAAAAATTGATAAACCCGAATGCGCGCCTTCAAGATACGTGGATTAACAAGCAATTAGAGCGCATAGACAACATAGAAGGCGACATAGATGCATTGCAGGCAAGGCTTGCATCTATTCGCACTTGGACTTATGCAGCCAATCGGCCAGACTGGATCCAACACATAAAAGTTTGGCAATCTCGCACGAGAGACATTGAGGATAGGCTATCAGATGCGCTACATGAGCGTCTGGTAGAGAAATTTGTAGACCGTCGTACCTCGGCGCTATTAAAAAGCTTGAACTCGGAGGAAGCTATGGACGCAGGCGTCGGCCTTGATGGAGAAGTTGTTGTGGAAGGTCACAATGTCGGGAAGCTGGATGGACTCACATTCACCCCTGCAGTGACGAGCCAGACGCTAGAAGGCCGCGCTGTGCGCAACGCCGCATTTAAAGCTCTTAAAACAGTGATTGAAGATAAGCTGAATGCTATTAGCACAGCTGGAGACGGTAATTTCTCAATTCTTGATGACTACCGGATCACATTCCAGGGGCAAACAATTGGTAAAGCTGTTGTCGGCAGCCATTGGCTCGCTCCGAGTGCAGACCTTATCGGTGCACCTGATGCTGAAACCGCAATCCGCGCTCAAGCAGAAAACCGCATTCGTAAATGGCTGTTAGATCACACAAAAGAAGTTTTAAAACCGCTTTTCGATTTACAGGCCACATTAAAATCTGGCCGCCTTACAGGTTTAGCGCGCGGCGTTGCACACCAGCTCGTTGATGCAGGTGCCGCGATTGACCGACGCAAGGATGAAGTGGCCTCATCTCTTTCACGCGATGACCGCGCTGCCTTAAAAGAAGTCGGCGTGCGTACAGGCCGTATTGCTGCTTATATGCCGGGCCTTTTAAAACCTGCTCAAGCTGACCTTTGTTTGAAGCTTCGTGCTTTGGGCACTGACTATGCGCCAATGAAGCCGCCGTCTTCAGCGTCTTTCAAAACTGAAAAAGGCTGGAACCGCGCAAACCTTGAAGCAGCTGGTTATATCCGCCTTGGGCCGCGTGCCGTGCGTGCTGATATGGCTGAACGCTTATCATGGACACTGGGGCAAGAACGCAAAAAGTCTGAAACATCAACTTTTGCAATTCCCCCAGAGCATGCTGCTTTGGTCGGATCACCAGCAGATGATTTCGTTGAAATCCTCAAAGCTATGGGCCTAATGCCTGCGCAAAAGAACAAAGAAACCGGCGCGATCGAATTATGGCGTTTTGCATCAAAACAGCGCCAGCATGAGAAGAAAAAACAAGCCGCAGCTGCACCAACAGCTAAGCAAGTCAAAGCAATGGAAGACAGTCCCTTTGCAGCTCTTGCCGCTTTAACAATGCCAAAAGCAGAAGATGCTCCAGCCAAGCCTAAAAAGAAACGCAAAAAGAAAAAAGCAAAGCCAGCAGCAGCAACTGAAGCAAAAGCCGACACGACACCATCAAATGGTGAGGATGCTTCAGAACAAACACAAACTGTTGAACAAGTTGTTGAAGCTGAAGCATCTGCAGCGGCAAAACCTGATGAAACTGAAACAAAGAACATTGAAGCCTAGGCACGAGGGTTAATTGGCAAAACAAGACGCCTCACCCGATGAAACAGACAGGATGCGGGTAGATTTATTTCTACACCGCATCCGTTTTTTCAAAACACGCGCACTTGCTACGTCCCAGATCACAAAAAAGAATGTACGAATATCGCGCAATGGCGAAACACGCAGAACAAATAAACCTGCAGCCAATATTTTTGTGGGAGATATTGTGAGCTTTTATTGCAATAAGGAAATCGTAACACTAAGTGTGCTCAACCTACCTTTGAGACGTGGCCCCGCCCCAGAAGCGCAAAAATGTTACACATTGATAGAAGATCAGCTAAAAGAGCGTGACTAAACGCGCCTACTAGCTTTCCTCAATTGACACCAGCGCAGAAATTTTGGATGTCACTCTCTGAACAAACACGTGGAGTTACCAGCCTTGACCTATATCGTCATCGACGCATGCATAAAATGTAAATACACAGACTGCGTTGAAGTATGTCCTGTCGATTGTTTTTACGAAGGTGAAAACATGCTGGTCATAGATCCAGAAGAATGTATTGATTGTGGTGTATGTGAGCCAGAATGTCCTGCCGAAGCAATTGTTCCTGATACTGAGGACGATAAAGACGGTAAATGGCTGAAACTAAATACTGAATACGCAGCCAAATGGCCAAACATCACCGTTCGTAAAGATCCGCCTGAAGATGCAGATGAATGGTCACAGGTGAAAGATAAACTTGGTCCGCATTTCTCAGAAAAGCCTGGAACAGGTGACTAGGTTACACATTAACCAACCCATTGTATAAATTAAGATTTTACCCATGCTTTGTGTCAAACATTACCAGTTTGTGACGAAGACTTGAACAAAACCCTAATTTTTGCTATATTACATCCTCTGCTGAGGAGCAGAACAATAAATATATCGCGCCAAACAGCCCTTATCGTAATGCCTCCCCGCGTTAACGAAACAGGTCTTTTTGGCCTTATGGTTGAGTAAAGAGGAATATTGCGGAATGGCTAACCAAGCAGGTACCGGGTCTATGTTTGAAGTAGAACAACACATTGTATATCCAGCACACGGCGTAGGCCGCGTGACCGCAGTTGAAGTCCAAGAAGTCGCAGACATGAAACTCGAAGTTTATGTTGTTGCATTTGAACAAGACAAACTCATCCTTCGCGTACCTACAGCTAAAGCAAAATCTTCAGGCATGCGCTCGCTTGCATCAACAAAAGTTGTTGGTGACGCGATCAAAACTCTTGGTGGCCGCGCTCGCATTAAACGCACAATGTGGTCTCGTCGCGCGCAAGAATACGAAGCGAAGATCAATTCTGGTGACTTGATTTCAATTGCTGAAGTTGTTCGCGATCTTCACCGTGCAGATGACCAACCAGATCAGTCTTACTCTGAGCGTCAATTGTATGAATCAGCACTAGACCGCATGGCACGTGAGCTTGCTGTTGTTGAGAACATTGAACACACAGAAGCTGTTGCTCGCTTGTCACAATCTTTGGCACAACGCGCTGCTTAATCTTCTTTGAAGATATAAGAAATTCAAAAAATGCTCTTCATGATATGGAGGGCATTTTTTATGCGTGAATTTCTGGCAAAGCATTTTAAAGTACTATTTCAAATTGCCCCCAATGATCAGGTGCCAGATAGGCTTCACCCTCATATTTTCCATCTGGATTTTTCTCGCGTCGAATGCTTGACCTCACGCGAATTTCTTGCCCAACAGCCAAATCAATCCGTTCTGTTGATCGCGCAAGCGTAAGCCCCATAGTCAGATGCAGCAATCCATCTTCACCGACAGAACAACGGCTATCGACCTCTAGCACCTCGCTGATTTTTGACACTTTCCCTTGCACCAGAGCTAAACCGCGCGGCGCATCTTTTAAGGCATTTGGAGAAAACACGTCGTATTCAGAATGTGCCCACAATCCTATATTGGAATTTCGCGCATCTCTCTCATGATCATATAGCTGACGCACATGGGCAACATTATCGGCCCAAGTGCGCACACGTGCGCCGCCCAATTCAATCATTTTTTTATTGAGCCAAACCGTCTGGCCTGCTTCGTCTTCAACAAACGCATGCGCAATCGCTCTATCATACCTGTCTCTGGTCAACCCTCCATAAAAGAGCTGGCATTTGCGACCTACAGCCTCAAAATTTAATAGCTTTGTTGCTTCTTCACCGAAAGGATCAGCGGGGCGATCATTCCATGCGCGGCGCGGAGCTTCAATGCCGGCCAACCTAACAGACAGGCCAGTATCGAGCGTAAATGCATCACCATCACGAATGCGGCTGACAATTCCCACCTCTCCGGCAATCAATTTATCCGTTGGTTCAGCTTTTCCTCCGCAACCACTCAACATAATTGAGCTGCCGCTTGCAGCCAGAAAAACTCTCCTATTAAACGAGTTTGATGAGAGGTTTTCTTCATTAGCTAGAAGCATGTTTATGTATTTGGAAACATTCATGGTTAACGTCGAAATTCTTTCTGAAATATTCCAAATTACGCCATATATTCGCGCTATATTCTACCAAAACTCAATACAGTAACGCTAATCTATATTAGCAATTATTTTTCGACGCTTTTCAATATGGCGCACAGCTCAAGACAAGACCCCTCTAATGAAGCCAACAGCCATATTCTTTTTTGCAAGTTTTGTAGCGTTCAACGCTTCATCAAACGCGCTTGCACAAAATGTTGAGCTAATCGGTGATGGAATTGAGAAGTCTACAAAAGATGAGGTCGCTCTTCTATTGGGAGAAGTTGAACCGACGACTTCCAAATTTACAGCAAGACACCAAGCGCGACGTGCAGCAGGTATTGCTTTAGATGTTCTCAACTCCAAAGGTTGGCTGGATGCCAGTGCTGATATTGCTGTTGAAACCGGACCACCTCTAAAACCCATTGTGCGCCTCGACCAAGGCAAACGCTTCACACTTGGAAAGATCGAACTCAAACTCAGCGATGCGCAAATCATCCAGACAGATATACCCAGCTTTCAAATCTTTACTGGAGATATTGCACGCGCCGATACGATACTGAATGAAGAGAAACGTCTCTTATCTCAACTGCGCACAAGCGGTTATGCTGACGCTAGCTCACAAGCGCGACAAGTGATTGGAGATCGCAAAGCAGCAACTGTTGATCTCACTTACAATTTCACGACTGGCCCGAAAGTCTGTCTTGGAGATATCACCGCAAATAATCCAGGCCGCACGCGCGAGAATATCTTGCACAAATTATCTCCGTTTAAAAATGGCGACACATATTCGCCTGATATTATTGATCAGTACAAAACCCGACTATCTGAAACGCAATTATACAAATACGCCAAAATCGACCTTTCTGCTCCTGTTGAAACAGACAATGCAGAACAATGTGAAGTCAGAGATGTTCTTGTGACATTAGAAGACGCTTCAAGACGCACAGTGTCAGCTGGTGCGAGCTATGCAACGACAGAAGGCTTTGGTTTGCAGGCTGGGTATGAAATGCGCAATTTTTCAGGTCGCGCAGATACTGTGAATATTGATCTTTACCTTAGTAGTTTGGAACAATCCCTCACCACGAGCTGGAAGCAACCCTTAAATGGTGGATATCGCCACAGCTTGCTTGTTGATGCTGCGATCATCAATGAGCAAACAGATGCTTATGATAGTAGGTCCATCTCAACAAATGCTTTGTATGAACATCCATGGACAAAAAACATTGATGTTTATGCTGGGATCGGACTGGAAGTCGGTCAAGAAACTCAAAATGACACTGAGTTAGATTTTCAAATCATTACTGGCCGTGGCGGCGCTCGTTTTGACAATACAGACAATGTATTGGACCCGACTCAGGGCGTTCGCCTCCAAGTAGGTGCAGAACCAGCTTATAGTCTTGGTGATGCAGAAGGACAATTCATCACAACAACAGCGCAAGCGCGGGGCTATACTAGCTTTAACGAAGACAAATATATTCTTGCTGGACGTTTGAAAGTGGGCGGAATCGCTGGCTCTGCTGTCGCTGATATACCTTCCACCCGTCGTTTCTATGCAGGTGGTGGTGGATCAGTGCGTGGGTATGAATACCAAAGCATTGGCCCATTCGATGCAGATGGCGACCCGTTAGGTGGGCGTAGTCTTGTTGAAATGAGCGCGGAAGCACGCATCAGATTTAAAAACAATTTAGGTATGGTTGCTTTTGTCGATGCGGGTGAAGTTGGCGAAAGTCAAACACCATCATTTTCCAACTTGCGCATGGGTGCCGGTCTAGGTCTGCGGTATTACACAAGTTTCGGTCCTCTACGCTTAGATGTGGCAACGCCCATTGATCCGCGCGACAGCGATGAACGCCTCCTATTATATCTAAGCATTGGACAAGCATTCTAATGCAAAATGAAACACCGACACACGTGACAGAAACAGAAAAGCCAACTCCACAAAAGAAGCGTTGGTTTAGAATAGTCCTATGGATTTTTGCTGGCCTTTTTCTCACCGTATTGCTGCTTCGCCTTTTGATCGCCAGCCCTATTGGACGCGGTATTATCGAAGATCAGCTTGAAGGACGGATTATAGCTGGGCAACAAATCCAGATTGACGGATTTGAAGGTGATGTTTTAGGCCGGTTCAAAATTGCTAAGCTCTCTATCCAAGATACGGATGGCGAATGGTTAAACGCCCAAAATGCTGAATTAAAATGGAAACCATTAAAGCTAATTGGTAAGACCTTATACCTCAATTCCATCGGTATCGGCTCGATAGATGTCAGCCGCAAACCTTTACTGCCAGCTTCTCCTGAAAAAGACGATGATGAAACACCGAGTTCTATCTTCATCAAACGTTTTGTTCTTGAAGAAGCAGATATTCCAAAGGTCTCAATAGCGCAAGAAACCGGCCTTCCTGAAACTCGCCACAGCCTTAACCTAAGCGCTGATATTGGAAGCACGCAAAGTTATCTTAAACTCGCGACATCCACAGCCGGCTTAAACGATGATGGCAGCTTAATTAGGCAAGACGAAGAGACCATAAACATTGATTTGAACTGGAGTTTGAAAAAACTCTTAAACGGTCATGTGGATATTAAAATTCCACAAAACGGCTTTGTTTCAACATTCCTACCTGCTCCGCTTGAAGATGATTTAACACTTCTCTTCTCAGGGAAAGGCGACCTTAAAAACTGGGAAAGCCTAGGAAATTTATCATTGGGCCCCAAAACTATTGCGAGCCTTGATGGAAAAAGCACGGCTTCTGTCGCCAAATTCAATATCATTGCTGATCTTGAAGGTTTTGCTTTAGCTAACCCGGCAACTGACCGATTAGGCTCCACGCTCAACCTCGACTTAGATGCAAATCTCACATCACTTCGTAAAGCAGAGCTGACAGCACATTTTGTATCGCGTGTACTAGAGATCAGCACATCTGGACCCGTGAATTTGCGCAAGCCAGAAATGTTAGACATTTGGACGCTTAAGGCTGACATATTATCACTTACTCAGCTTTCACAAATGCCCGACCTCAAGGCCAAATCAGCCAAGTTTGATGGTGTTTGGCAATATGGCGACACGCAATCAAAGCTGGCTGGTAAACTAATCGCTGATCAATTTGCTTATTCAGGTCGCACAATCCAATCAGCAGAAATAAACTTAGATTCCCAATTGGCTGATGACACGCTTAAATTTAAAATAGATACGGCAACCAACAAATTGCGCACGCAAATTGCGGCCCTTGATGATGCGCTGGGTGCTAAACTCACTTCTAACATTCGCGGTCAATTAGATATTGCCTCGCAAAACTTGAATCTTGATCAGTTTGAATTGAAAGCTGCACAGTTTGATACATCAGGCAAAGGTAATCTTTCAACCGAAGGAAAGTCGTCTTTCAAACTCAATTCCAACCTAAAAAATGTAAGTCATTTCACCGACGCTCTTAATGGGGCAATCCAGTTTAATACGACACTTGACCGCGCTGGCCCAAGCGCACCTTTTAAGCTATCGCTCAAATCCAAAAATTCAGAAATCACGTCTTCAAATGAAAATATTCAGGCATTTCTAGATGGGCCGGTAAACCTTGATGTCGCCGCCTCCATGCTAGCGTCTGGGCCTATCACATTTGACGCAAATATTGATTCAGGGGCAAACATGGCTTTGGTCAGGGGCTCCATGGAAAACGAGCAATTGATCACCAAACTTGTTGCGAACATCCCTGCCCTGAACCTTCAAAGCGTGCAGGCTCGCAATGCTGTTCTCGCACTTGATCTCAACGGACCATTGACCAACCTCACTGAAGACCTTTCATTTACGGCATCTTCAATCGCCGCAAATGGATTGGACATTGCGGATTTATCGCTGACTTCAAATGGTCAGATTCAAGATGGCGGCATCCTAACGGACATCCAAATAGAAGCATCTGCGAATGATCGCCCCTTAAAAGGGACATCTCAGATATCGTATGATAACGGATTAGAAATCAAAACACTGCAAGCAAATTGGGCGGATTTGAACTTAAACGCTAATGCATCTTTATCCGACCAAGCTCCCCTAAATGCAACTATTGACCTGAAAGGTACATTGGCAGCTTTGGGACTTGATGGTGCAATCGACGTTCAAGGCAATTTGACGGGCGAAACGCTGCAATTGTCGGCTAAAGCAACTGACCTTGTGTTCGGTGATACGCTTCTGCCAGTCACAACGATCAATGCTTCAGGTAAACCAAACGCTTTTGACTTTGATGTTAAAACGAATGGTTTTATGACGCTTGTCGCCCCAGATACACCGGTGGAAATAGTTATTCGCGGAAATGCAACGCAAGTTGAAGAAAGCCGCAATATTACATTTTCTCTCGACGGTAAGATGGATGAAGAAAGCTTTAGCTCAGTTGAACCAGTCAAAATCACCCAATCGGCTGATCTGCTATCTATTGATGCCAAGCTAGATAGCCTTGGCGGCATCATCAATTTATCAGGCTCAAAAACACAAACAGACACAGGCTTGAAGCTCGCAATTGAGACACTTTCATTAAGCCGCATAAACGCTCTATTTGGTCGAGAAGGTCTAACCGGCAGCCTCGATGCAAATGCTGATTGGAGCGCTCAGGATACAACAGGTAGTGGAACCTATAACCTTGAGTTAAAAGATGCCGGACGTGAAGGCGATGCCATTGCTTTTATCAATGCAAGCATTGATGGCGAATTCATAGAGGAACGTCTTGTATCTGTATTTGAAGCCCACAATGGCGGCGACCTCAACGTTGATGCTGTTTTCTCTGTTCCAATGCAAGTTGAAAACGGAATTCCTAACTTGAACCAAAATGACGTCGCAAGACTGGATATTGGTGCGCTTGGGAAATTAGAAGCAGCTTGGGCGTTGGTCGGATTAGACAGCGTCGCTTTAAACGGTTTTTTCGAATTAAATGCGGAAGCAGAAGCACCGCTATTGGAGCTGAGACCTGTCGGCCAAGCTACTATTTCCGACACAGACTTTGAACACGACCGCTATGGCGCACGCATGTCAAATATAGAAGCGCTCGTAAACTTTGATACTAAGAGTATTGAACTTGAATCTGCCACAGCAACGGGTGTTGATGGTGGAACTGTATCAGGCTCAGGTAAGATGTTCTTATCTCCTGAAACGCCTTCAGCTATGCACATAGATTTTGATAATTTTGGTGCCATAAAACAAGACGGCCTCGCCGCAAACTTTACCGGTCGCCTAGATGTCACCAGAGCAATTGAAGGCATTAAAATTGCGGGTGATCTCAATATTGATCAAGCGAAAGTCAACATCGCGCAATTTGGCTCCTCAGGTGTCAAAACCATTGATGTTATTTTCCTCGATGAAATAGACGATCTTGAAAACCAAGAACCAGAAGTGTCTCCGACATCAAAAATGGCATTGGATATGAAAGTTACCGCAGACCGCCGTGTCTACGTGACGGGCCGCGGTTTAAATATTGAATTGTCTGCTGATACGCGGATCAAAGGAACTCTCAAAACGCCTGACGTTCGAGGCACAGCCAACATTGTGCGTGGAGAATTTTCACTTTTAGGTCAGCCCTTTGCTTTCTCCGAAGGTGTTGTGCGACTTGACGGCAACCCAGCTGAAGCAACCACAGACATGCAGGCAAGACGCACATCGGACGGCGTCACATCCATTATCAATGTTTCAGGTTCGGTCCGTTCGCCCACGATAAGCTTTTCTTCTTCACCAGACCTGCCCGAAGATGAAATCATTTCCAGACTTTTATTTGGCCGTGCGCCAACCCAACTCAGTGCTGTTGAAGCCGCCCAACTTGCTGTAGCAGCAGCGAACATGACCGGAAATGGCGAAGGTTTCTCACCATTATCCAGTATTCAAAATGCTATTGGGCTTGATCGCCTTGTTGTCTCACAAGATGCTGACAGCAACCCACAACTTGAAACCGGTAAATACCTGTCGGAAAACGTCTATGTGGAATTGAGAAGTCGTGCCAGTGGCCAGTCCGATCTTGCGATTGAATGGGAACCTGTTGAGAATGTCGAAGTTGGAACTGTTTTTGGAAATGAAAACGGTGCCAAAGTTTCAGTAGAATGGAAAAAAGAGCTTGATTAAACAAGCGCTATATAAATGAAACATCAAATTTGTAGCTGAGGCAAATATAGCATGGACAATGCCTTCCATTTCCCCAATTAAACCCTCAAATAGAGGATATATCGCAGATACGAATGGATAGTTATGGCCAACTCAACATCACGTGCACCTTTTATAGAATCTCCTGCTCTGAAACCATTTTCAATGAATTGGCGGCATGGCTTCTTTGGACGTGAGGGCGGCGTATCTACGGGCGTCTACAAAAGCTTGAATACAGGCCCCGGCTCCAACGATCAAGGAAATCGCGTCAAAGCCAATCGTGACCGTATTTGCGTCACGCTAGGTGCCCTTCCTGGTCGTATGATTACGCTGAGGCAGGCGCATACAAATAAAGCGATTATTGTCGATGGTCCACTTTCTGTATCTCAAGCACCAGAAGCAGATGCCATTGTAACTGCGACACCCGGGCTTGTTATTACAGCATTGGCCGCCGATTGCGCACCAATCTTAATTGGTGACCCTAAAGCAAGCGTCATCGCTGCAATCCATGCAGGATGGAAAGGCGCGGTAACGGGTGTGATAGAAGATGCTATCAAGCAAATGGAAACACTTGGCGCATCTCCAACAAACATGATTGCCGCTATAGGACCATGCATAAGCAAAGACAGTTTCGAAGTGGGCCCAGATTTTGAAAAAGCCTTTCTCGACATCTCGCCTTGGTGCGCAAATTTATTTGAACCAGGCGAAGGAGATCGCCTTAAGTTTGATCTAAAACATTATTGCCGCTCCCGCCTCATTCGTGCTGGAGTCGGGAAATGCGAGGCAATCGCTGATGACACAGTATCTCAACCCGATAAATATTTCTCCTACCGCCGTTCAAAAAAACAAGGAGACACCGACTATGGACGCAATGCATCGTCAATTATGCTCGTCGCTTAGGGCAAACTCTTAAAAAAACTGCCGTATATACAAAAAGTATCAATATATTTCGATAAGCGCCCGTAGAGCTGTTGCGGGAAAAGGCAGATTGATACAAAAGCTTTACAAATCGGACCTGCTAAAAACCTTGGCACGAGATTAGGGCGCAGGAATTAGAATAAGCGGAACCTTTGGGCGATGGGCGAAATGAAACTTATCACATGTAATTCCAACCGCGAGTTGGCAAAAGATGTAGCTTCCTATCTGGATGCTAGACTAACCGAAGCAGATGTGCAGACATTTGCGGACAACGAAGTCTTCGTTCGGATCAACGAAAATGTCCGTGGTCATGACGTATTCCTCATTCAATCAACGTCTGCACCAGCAAACGACCATTTAATGGAATTGCTCATTACGTGTGATGCACTTGTACGCGCGTCAGCTCGCAGGATTACGGCAGTCATCCCCTATTTTGGTTACGCAAGACAAGATCGCAAAACAGATGGCCGCACACCGATTTCAGCCAAACTCGTCGCCAATCTCATTCATAAAGCAGGTGCCGATCGCGTTCTAACCGTTGACCTTCACGCTGGGCAGATTCAAGGCTTTTTTGATATCCCAACCGACAACTTGATCGCGGGTCCTGTGTTTGTTCAAGACATTAAAGAAAAATATGGCTCCAAAGACGTCATGGTCGTTTCTCCAGATGTCGGAGGTGTGGTTCGCGCACGCGCCCTTGCAGACCGGCTAAACTGTGACCTAGCTATAGTGGATAAACGCCGCCCCAAAGCTGGTGTGTCTGAAGTCATGAACATCATCGGGGATGTTAAAGACCGCGCCTGTATAATGGTTGATGACATGACAGATAGTGGAGGCACTTTGTGTAATGCTGCGGATGCAATGCTGAATGCCGGCGCTAAATCTGTTTCTGCCTATGTCACCCATGGTGTTCTTTCACCCGGCGCAGCAGCAAGAATTGATAAATCCCGTCTTAAAGAGCTCGTTTGCACAGACTCTATCGCCGCTTCAGAAGAAGTTGCCAATGCGAAGAAAATACGCCGCGTATCAATTTCTCACTTGATTGGAGAAGCTGTACGCCGTGTTGCCAATGAAGAATCCGTCTCGAAACTATTTGACTACTAAGTCGTACATTTTACATCACTATATACACAGCAAAAACGCAGCTCTGGGGCAACAGAGCTGCGTTTTCTATGACGTCATGCTAATTCGGGGGTCATTATCCTAGTTAGCCAGTGTCAATTCCCAACGTTTACCTTAGGTCACACCTATAACAAGTTAGTAAATCTTACCTGTAAAAATCGCTCAACTATATCTAAAAATTAGTCAGGATTGAAACAGCACCTAAATTTCTACTTTTTAAGCACAAGAACAACGCAAATTTCATTCCCATTATTGTCTATATACTTAGCCTAATGAAAGGCTTTCTGAGCCTCTACTAATTGTTCAGCAACTTGAGTACGTGCTTCTTGCAAAGCTGACTTCGCTGTTTTTAGACCAACCAATTTATACTTGGCATCTACCTCTTCTGAATTTTCAATTTGCTCACACTGCTCGGAAATTGATAAAACTTTTTCATCCAATTCCACGAGAACCTGCTCCAAAGCAACAATTTGTGTTTTAGCAATCTGCTCTTGTCGGACCGCAGTCCAATCTTGAGCGAACGCACGAGATGACATTGCCAATGCCTCAGCACTTGACCGCGCATTCGCTCGTGCTTGTGCCTGAGCTTGGGCTTTCAAGTTCGCAGCGTGACGAGAAGATTCAGCAGAGCGCTCAAATCGCGCGGCAAGTTCCTCTACTTGCGCTTCTAAACTATCTGTCCACCTATCAACTTCGACTTCATACGCATCTGCCTGCGCTTCAATGCGCTTCTCCAAACCACCTTCAAGCATTTCGACAAACTCACGATCTTCTCGCTCACGATCACGCATGTCTTGAGCTTGTTCACGCATATCGGCCTTGAAATCATTCATGTCTTTTTCAAAATAGTTCTGAATTTCATGACGCCATTCATTCCATTCCGCAGCATTAGAAATCTTGTCTCCATTCACCCAAATACCAAGCTTACTCGGAGGAATATCAGAAGTTCCGGCAATAATTTTCACTGAATCACCATTTGCATCTTCATAAGTATATTTACGCTTATTGGACACACCGTCTTTGCTCACAATGTGCCTAGGTATGAAATCATCTTTTGATGGATCAAATTCAATAACCACAACACCTGCATCCAGGATTTGTACGCGGCCATCATCCAAATAAGTAATACCTGTCACTTTGGGGGCATTCGGCGCTAATGGGGCCTTAGGTGCAACTAAAGCAGCCGGTGCTGATGGCGCGACCAATGCTGATGCGCTATCGGCCGCAATTGGTTGTGCAAGAGATTTTGGAAGAACAACGCCAAGGTCTCTAATTTGCTTAGCCCGTAATTCTAAAGCTGGAATAAGTGCAACACCAAGCTGCTCTGGATCATAGGCAACTTTATGCCCCGATCTTACAAAATCAGGTGCAGGGCCATAAACTTCGATATGCAAATGCGGTCCAGTTGCATTGCCTGATTCACCCAACAACCCAATCACATCACCAGCTTGAACAGATTGTCCAACTTCGACAAGAATTTTGCTCAATTGGCCAAAGCGCCCCATCCATTCAGGATTGTAATTGATTTGAACAACATTCCCATAGCCTTCTTTATAGCCGGCGAATGTCACCAAGCCATGCGAAGGCGTGTGGATTTTGGTTCCTATTTTATCCGCAATATCAATGCCAGCATGGTCTTTCATTTCTTTGGATATTGGATGCTTGCGAATACCGAAACCAGAGGTAATTTTAGCTTTTTCCGATTTAATGACTGTCGCTTCAAACTCAGGCAATGGAGCACGTAATTTCTCGCCGCCCGCTCCTTGAGCCGCAGCAAGAGGCAAACCAGCGAGTAAGAACACACCAAATGCAGCAAGGCCAACCAATGACGAATTACCTTGTGAATTAGCCACGGCGATTTTCACACGCTCAGTTAGCTCTTTATCCTTATTGAAGGGAAACATTGCTGCAGCGGGCGCACGGGTAGGCAAACCTTCGGCAAAGCGTGCAGCAGCCACCAAAGCGCGTGCATATACAGTTGGCGGCGCTTTAGAGACCAGCATCGCTTCATCACATGCAATTTCACGTGCACGGTCAAGCTCTGCGCGAACCAACCACGCAAACGGGTTGAACCACAATACATCCGCGACGATCCGCTCCATTGGGCGCCAAACAGCATCCAGACGCCGTATGTGCATGAGCTCATGCCCGACGACTAAAGCCATCTCTTCTTGGCTCAACTCACGTTCCAGCCCATGGGGAAGATACACAACCGGCTTCAACACGCCCTGTGTAAACGGAGAATAATCTCCTGGAAGTAGACGAAAACTTGTACGGCGCGTTAGTCCCAAACGTTTATTCCAGAACTCTGCTGATGAAAGCACCGCATAGCTTTGCACCGGATCAGATTTATCCGTAATTCTTTTCAGCTCTTTATTTGCCCAACGTGCACGACATGCGCGGAACATCCAGCCGAGGCTCAAAAACACGATAGCAGCAGTCATTAGGTCAAACTCAAATAACACCCCTTGAGATACTTCCTGCACAGCAACCCCTGTTTGCGCTGGCATTTCTTCAAGAACAATCGGAATAGACGGAGCCTGTCCTTCACCATAATTCCAAATAGGATCAATCGTTCCCGGCCCCATACACGCATATATAAGCGCAACGGGAAAAGGCGCGAGAAGCATAATACTCGCGCATCTCCACATCATTTGACGCGTGCGCCCCGATAAACCAAGTCGTTGAATACCAGCAGCAGCGACAGCCACAACACCGCCCCAAAGGATTGACAGAACAAGCAGTACGACAAAGCTCATTTTTTCTCTCCATCATCTACAGAAGAAGAATTGATTAGCGCATCAAGCTCGTCTAATTCATCCGATGTAAGGTGTGGACTACCCGCAAACATCGACACCGGTAGGTCGCCTTCAATATCCATAACTTTGCGGGTCAGATCTTTTACAAGCCCGCTAAAAACTTCAACTTTCGACAAAGCTGCATCAAATACAGTAATCCCATGCACATCTCGACGCGTGAGCCATGTTTTATCAATCATCCGGTTAATCACTGTTCGCGTTGTCGAATAACTCCAGCCAGTTTCAGCCGATACACCATCATGAACTTCACGAGCGCTTTGCTCACCTATGGTCCAAAAATGCTTTAAGACGGTCAATTCAGATTTATTTGGCTGTTGGCTCATATTCTCTCTCGCTCTTCGTTGGCGAATTGTCATATTAGTACGACACACTGAAGTCATTCACTACAACTGTAACGAACTTTTGTCAAAGTGTTTTTTGTCTCTTATTCTAGCGATAGCGCATACGGCCTTTTCGAGGTTGCTTTTCCCTTTCAGTCCCACTATAAGCCCCTCTTCAACTCTAAGGGTTTACCCCTGTGATGTTTGGGGGCGCATAGCATGGTGCAATGTTTGCCTCAGGACGGAAGGACATAAAAATGGCTACAGATATTTTATTAAACGTTGAGCTACGTGAACGCACAGGTAAAGGCGGATCTCGCCAAGCACGTCGTGAAAACCGCGTTCCTGCTATTCTTTACGGCGGAAAAGAAGCTCCAGTTTCAATCAGCTTAGACCGTATTGAAATTCTTAAAGCACTTAACACTGGTAAATTTCTTTCTAACCTTGTTGAGATTGAACACAAAGGTAAGAAGCAATTTGTTATCCCTCAGGATGTTCAATTCCACCCAGTAACTGAAGTTGCACTACACGTAGACCTTTACCGCGTGAAAGAGGACCAACTTGTTAAAGTTGAGGTTCCTGTACACTTCACAGGTGAAGACGTATCTCCAGGTATTAAACGCGGTGGTTCATTGAACATCGTACGTCACACTGTAGAACTTGAAGTTCCAGCTGGACACATTCCTGAATTCCTAACTGGTGATGTAAGTAGCTTGGATATTGGTGATAACGTTAAAATCTCCAACATCGAACTTCCAAAAGATGCTACTCCAACAATTACTGACCGTGACTTCACAATCGCGACAATCGTCGGCCGTACAGCATCAGCCAAAGCAGATGATGCAGAAGACGATGCAGCAGAAGAAGAAGGCGAAGCAGAAGCTTAATTGCTCGCTTTGTACAAACAAAATAAGATTACACGGCGTTGAAGCAATTCAGCGCCGTTTTTCTATAATGCCAAGGATTATTAGCCAATGACGAGTTTGCTTTCAAAACTGCTCGCGCTATTACCATTCGCTAAATCACACCAAAGAGATGCGGAGCCATTCATGTTATTACTCGTTGGCCTTGGAAATCCCGGCGACCAGTATAAAGGCAATCGCCACAATATTGGCTTTATGGCAATTGATGCGATTGCTGACATGCACGGTTTTAGTCCTTGGAAAACAAAATTTCAGGGGAAAATATCTGAAGGTTTTCTGACAGATGCAAATGGAGGCCGTGTTAAAACGCTCCTTCTAAAACCAACAACATTTTACAATGATAGCGGACGTTCTGTTGGTGAAGCTATGAACTTTTTCAAAATCTCTGCGGATCAAACTGTCATTTTTCACGACGAAATAGATTTAGCGCCCGGCCGCGTGCGGATGAAAATTGGTGGTGGACATTCTGGTAATAATGGCATGCGCTCTATTATGGCGCAGGCCAGCAAAGACGTGCGCCGCACCCGACTAGGCGTAGGTCATCCCGGCGATAAATCCCGTGTGCAGGGGCATGTCTTATCTGATTTTGCGAAATCAGAAGCTAAGTGGCTAGATGACATGCTGGATGCTTGCGCGCGCGCTATTCACTTCCTTGCTGCGGGAGATGATGAACGCTTCCAAGCAGAAGTCATGCGCCTTGCACCTGCACCTAAAGAAGATATGTCTCGCCGCAAGGGTAATTAAGTTAAATAAATATGCTGTAGCGGGAGCTATTCCATACCAATATTCGACATCGCTTTCGCCATTATACGCTTCCCGACAATATTACCATACAATTCTGCAGCACTTGTAAACACAGGTTTTTGCAAATCAACCTTAGACAAACCACAGCCATTCATGGCCATTTGCGACATAGACATGCCAAGCTTGAGCGCATCTGATTGAGCTTCTATTTTGTTTTCAAGAAGCGCATTTACAAGAAAATCTTTCATGACTAGCTCAATCTCCTCGTCTGAGTGACGCACCAAACATCTAGCAAGTTCTTCGGCAGTTGTTTCACTAGCCTGCGCATGAGATACTGAGGTTGCTAGCATAGCAACGATTACAAAAGCCCAAGTTCGTTGAAACATCTTGGTCACCCCCTTTTTATCAAGATTAGCCCTCACCATTTCATGAGACAAAAACCAGAACAATAAAAATATTGAAAACTCCAAGAAATGTGCTCCGCTATTCCATTCTAAGCTCTTGCCCTTTTGCTTGATTTGCTGTCAGTAGTGGCAATTAAATTTTCTGACCGTACGGAGTTCCCCTAATGGGTTTTAAATGTGGTATTGTTGGTCTTCCCAACGTCGGTAAATCAACCTTGTTCAACGCGCTAACAAAAACAGCGGATGCACAAGCAGCCAACTACCCTTTCTGTACGATTGACCCAAATGAAGGCGAAGTCGCGGTTCCAGAAAAACGCTTAAAAGCGCTCGCCGATATCGCGGGCTCAAAAGAGATCATTCCAGCTCGTATGAATTTCGTGGATATCGCGGGTCTCGTAAAAGGTGCTTCACAAGGTGAAGGGCTGGGAAACCAATTCCTTGCCAATATTCGTGAAACCGATGCCATCGCTTATGTATTGCGTTGTTTTGAAGATGATGATGTCACCCACGTTTCCGGCACAATTGATCCGATGTCTGATTATGAAGTTGTTGAAACAGAACTCATGATCGCCGACATGGAGAGCCTTGAAAAACGCAAGCCCGGCCTTGAGAAAAAAGCACGCGGCAATGATAAAGAAGCAAAAATTGCCTTAGAACTCATAGACTTGGCAATGGCTCAACTTGAAGATGGAAAGCCTGCACGTGCTGCTGTTATTCCTGACGATCCAGACACACGTAAAGTCTGGCGCATGATGCAGCTTCTCACTTCCAAACCTGTTTTCTACATCGCCAATGTAGATGAAGATAGCGCTGCAGATGGTAATGATTTTTCTGCAAAAGTCTTCGCACACGCTGAAAAAGAAGGTGCACAAGCTGTTGCTATTTCAGCAAAAATCGAAAGTGAAATCGCCGTTCTAGACGATGATGAAGCCGAAGAATTTCTTGAGACATTAGGTCTTGAAGAGCCGGGCCTAAACCGCGTGATTCAAGCCGGATACAAGCTTTTGAACCTGCAAACTTACTTTACTTGCGGCCCCAAAGAAACACGTGCTTGGACAATCCCTGAAGGCTGCACTGCGCCTAAAGCAGCAGGTGTTATCCACGGTGATTTTGAAAAAGGCTTTATTCGCGCTGAAACCATCGCCTATGACGATTATATCCAATATAATGGTGAAGCGGGAGCCAAAGAAGCCGGTAAAGTTCGCCAAGAAGGTAAGGAATACATTGTTAAAGATGGTGATGTCTTGCTATTCAAATTCAACGTCTAAGGCATTTTGACATTCAGCTTACAAACGCTACCTTGACGTTATAACGTTCAATAACAATACATTACGCCTTTACAAACGCGCCGCCCCGCTGGAATACATCTCCGCCCGTGCCAATTTTAAACCGCGCAATTCCAGCGCCGGACTGTGTGTTAACACCGCCTAGATCAAACTGCTTAAAGCCGCGCGCCTTTAGGTCTAAACAGGCATTCCAAAGGCATAAATTGTGCGCACCCAGCTTGCGCCCCTCTTCAGAGGTCCAGCCGATATGATAGGTGGCCATGCTGCCATGCTCTAGCACCAGCATGGCCCCCGCACATTCTTTGCCCAGATCAGCTCTGTAAACGGAAATCCCACCATTTTTACCAGCTTGCAGGCACTTTGATTTAGATTCTTGCCATTCTAATGTGAGAGCAGCAGGCAATGCGCGATAACCGCGTTTTTCTCTTTGTGTTTCTTCAAGGTCTAGAAGCCATCTATATTGCGCTGGCTTAGTGCCGCCGCTGACAAATTTTAGACCTGACTTTTCAGCTGATGTGAGACGGTTTCGCCATTTTTGATCCATGGATTTGCGCAAAGTCTCGACATCTTGTTCAAGGTTTATGCGAACTGTTGCTTCCCCAGTCATGACCCGCTTCACACTTTTTACCGGTTTAATGTCAGCTTCGTGTTCATCTGGTGTGAAGATCAAGAGTTTAGGCCAGCCCACCGGAACCGCCTTGCTTAAAGTGCGATACACAAAATGCTTATCGGCAATACTAATGTCTTCTAGCCAAATTGGACCATGCGTGCAGAGCGCAAATTGTCCAACCAATGCGAAAGGCTTAGATGTGATCTGAGCCAAGGCTATGACGGTATTATCGTCTGATCGCGCTACACTCGCGCGCCATACTTTTGCACCATGATGAGAGAGCACATCACCATACGCCCAATCTTGTTGATAGCTGGCGCAAGCATTCGTGTGGGCGATGTCCCAGTCTGTTCTATTAATTTGGTTCCAACGAACCTGCAGGACTTCACTCATGAAACAAAAAATTAGTCAGTTAGGGTTAACGATGGGTCGACATACAGACAATCATTCGAAGTGAAAAGGCAATAAAGCATATGGCCAAATCAAAGGTTCAAACAATCTCCGGTTACACTCTGAAAGAACCAAGAATCACACCTATGGCCATTTGGCTAGTTTTTCTTTGGGTTGGACTACCTGTTCTCCTTATAGGCGGTGCTCTGGATCTTCTTATGCAAGTCACAACTGGCATTTGCTCTGGCGTGTGGTGCTTCGTCGACTAAATCAGAGTCACTTCCTCAAGCATAAAGGTTTGGTCACTGTGTAATGATGGTAATCTTGCTCTAACTTTTTCAACCTCTTCCAAATCAATTTGAGCACTGATCACACATGGGTCTGACCCAGCTTCCGCTAGAATTTCACCCCAAGGTGATACGATCATAGAATGTCCATAGGTTTCGCGGCCATCTGCGTGCTTACCGCCTTGCGCCGCCGCAAGAATGAACACGCCATTTTCGATTGCACGTGCCCGAATGAGCGAGTGCCAGTGCGCTTCTCCTGTCACCTTTGTAAACGCAGCCGGAAGTGTCACGAGGTTTGCGCCCGCTTTGGCTAAATTTCGATAGAGTTCTGGAAAACGCAAATCGTAACAAATGCTCATCCCTAGCTTGGCAAAAGGCGTTGTCACCAAAGTACTTTTATTGCCTGCCTTATAGGACTTAGATTCCCGATATGATTGCCCATCCCCGACCTCCACATCAAACATGTGGATCTTGTCATAGCAGGCGACTATTTCGCCATTGGGATTTATCAAAAATGACCTGTTTGCGAATCGCTCATCATTGTCCCCCCTAACAGCGAGTGATCCAATCTGTAGCCAGATGTTCAGCTCTCCAGCTAGCGCCGAGAGTGCTTTTAGACAGGTATCGTCTTCTTGAGCCACTACTTTGCTTTTTGCACCGCCCGGGCGAATATCTAAAAAGCCAGTATTCTCAGGCGTGACAACAAATTTAGCGCCTTGTGCCGCAGCTTGTTTTATTAAATCTGACGCAGCATTTATGTTTTCATGCACGACGTCGCTTGATCGCAGTTGAACGCAGGCACAGTGTAAGAGTGTCATAACTGTCACTTATTTCATCTATGAGACGGGAAAAGAGTACACTCAGAGCCTTGCCTTTGACGGTCTTTCTGTCAATTGTGGGGAGCTATTTTGAACGAACGTTCTAAATGTATATATTTTCATTATTCGACCCGTCATCGAGATTGCATGTCAAACGAATCTAAAACAAAAACAAAAGCACAAACCGCGACATCTACGCGACCAAGTGCCATGAAGCATCTACCTGTCTGGGAATTGATTTGTATCATAGCAGGCCTGATGGCACTGAATGCTACGGCTGTGGACATTATGCTGCCCGCCCTCAGCGATATTCAAAACACTTTCCAATTTGAAGATGACAATAATCGACAAAAAATGGTGATTGTCTATCTTATGGGAATGGGACTTTCTCAAATATTTTATGGTCCTTTAATCGACCGATTTGGGCGCAAACCCATCCTCGTCGTTTCCCTAATCGTATACATTATTGCCAGTGTTGCTTGTCTAGTTGCACCTGATTACCAGATGCTAATTTTCGCAAGAGCTGTTCAGGGTGCAGCAGCTGGGGCGACACGCGTTGTGGCCGCAGCGGTCGTTCGAGATTGCTATACTGGGCGCGCAATGGCTGAAATCATGTCGATCGTTATGTTGATATTCATGGCGGCCCCCATTCTAGCTCCAAGCCTTGGTGAAGGTATTCTTTTCTTTTTCGGGGATTGGCGAGCAATTTTTTGGGCGCTTGTGGTCTTAGGCAGTGTGATGATGATCTGGTCATATGTTCGATTGCCCGAAACCTTGGCGCCTGAAGACCGAAGGCCGTTAAAACCGTCAACTATCGCGCGTTCCTATTACACAGTCTTCACCAATAGATACGCCATGGGATATTCAATCGCGTCTGCACTCATCTTTGGGACGTTGTTTGGCTATATCAGCGCTTCTGAGCAAATTTACGTGGAAGCTTTTAATAAAGGAGCCTCTTTTCCATTATGGTTTGCGGGTGTCTCCGCTGGGATGGCCGTGTCCAACTTGTTGAACTCACGTCTTGTTCGAAACCTAGGAATGCGTTTCTTATCGCATTGGGCTTTGATCATTATGATTTTGGTCAATATTCTGCATGCAATCGTCTCTCATAGTGGCAATGAAAGCTTCGTCGTATTCTATGTTCTGATGATCATATCTTTTGTTTGCATAGGCTTTATTGGGCCAAACTTTTCATCAACAGCGATGGAACCTTTAGGACATATTGCTGGTTCAGCATCAGCTCTATACGGCTTTGCAACAACATTCCTTGCGGCTGCTATTGGTGGTTTTGTAGCAGATCAATACGATGGAACTTTAGGGCCATTATTTGCCGTTAATGCCATCTGTTTGATATTGGCATTGGTTGTTATTTTATGGACTGAAAGAGGCCGGCTTTTTCAACGCAATGAAATGTAAAAGCACAACAAAGCAAAGGCTGGAGCACCACAGCACCAGCCTTTCATCATTTTCTAAATGTCGTTCTTATTCAGGCCAAGCTCTGCAAGATCTTCATCACTAAGTTCAATATTGCCGTCATCTGGATCAAATGTCGGCACATTCTCTATTTCGACATCAATTTGCTCTTCAAGACCAGGTTCTGCCTCAGGTGCATTAATACGCCAACCTGCTCCCTCATCTTGTTGCAACAGCTCTGTTACCCACGGCAAAACCGTCAATAGCGCTTCCTGCATGCCGTAAGGCGGATTAACGACAACAACACCTGCTCCACACAAAGGCCCAGGCTCTACGATTTCTTTTACCCATAAATCTGCAAGCAGAATTTTCTCGTGAGAAAACTCCATATCATCAAGCAACCACTCTGCGAGGCCATCATCAAATTTTTGGGTGTTTTCCATATCCTTAAGCGGACGCCAGAAAATATATGTTCCTGTCGGCCAGCGAGAAATTCCGCCCATAGCGCCTTTGGCCATATGCGCTAGCTCATCGCGATGCTCAAATGGAGGATCTACCAGTACAACACCGCGACGTTCTGGTGGTGGCAAATACGCCTTAAGCGCTTCATAGCCATTGCGGTTTTCAATCTTCACGCGTTTATCGCGGAAAAAATGATCCGTTAGCGTCTCTTTGTCAGCTGGATGCAATTCAGTAAGGCGCAAGCTATCCTGTTCACGCATCAATGTCGCCGCCAGATCAGGAGACCCCGGATAGCTCTCTAAATCGCCATCATAATTAATCTCGGAAACAGCATCCAGATAAGGTTTCAAGATTGCCGCTACATCTTCGGGAATGTCTCCCGCTTTATGTGCAGCCCAAATACGGCCAATGCCTTCTTGCCATTCAGGACTGCGGCGTGCCTCATCACCCGTTAGATCATATCGACCTATGCCTGCATGTGTATCGATATAGCGAAAGGGTTTGTCTTTCTTTTTCAAGCTCTCGATACAAAGGACCAGCACAAGGTGTTTAAGGATGTCAGCAAAATTGCCAACGTGAAATGCATGACGATAATTCAATCTAAGAACCCACGAGTTTGGACTAAGTGTAGCAAGCAGCTGTACGCCTCTCGCGCTCTTATTCCAAGCCCCATCATCATGTTTATGGATCAACACGCATTATGGGCGCGTGACCTCGTCATATGCATGCGGGTGAGGGTCAGGCAGACCGCCTTCCCCAACACCGCCCCCTCGTATAGAACCAGACAATACTTCAGGCAAAGGCCCTTTGAATAGATCAAAGCTTTCACGCTTTACAAAAGGGAGATCACCAGCAGCTGAAAACTTTGCGGCATTCTCAGAATTTATACGTGCACGAATATCTGGTTCCGCCATATATCGTGCAATTGCACCCAATTCAGCACAGGCGCTTCCTGCTTTTCTTGCAGTTCCGATATCGAGGCAAGCTGCAAACCCAAGCGCGCGCCGAACAAATGCGAGATCACCGTCTAAACCACTTCCAGCCGGTGTTCTTGGCATAAAAATGCCAGTCGCCTGTTCCTCTAATGTCAGTCCCGCTCTATCGACTTGCCATTTTTCAGATGCACCCTCAGTCTGTCTGCGCTTAGCGTCGGATTCTTCTGCATTTAATGGTGGATTTGGGTCTGGGATTACAACCTTTTCTGAGACTGCCTCTAACGGTTTTGCAGCCGCTTCTGGATTGTCCTGCGCAAGTTCAGGCGTCAAAGGCGCTTCTTGCAAGCGCGCGCGTGGTTTCACGTCCAGCTTGGGTTCTAAAATTTTTTCTTCAGTTTGAGGCGTGTCTTCGGCCAATTCAATTTCGATAAAATCAATTGCGGTATTAATTGGAAGAGGTGCAGTCTGCTTATTTTCACTTTCCGTCATCCAAACTGCGAACATCAACACCACGCCATTGGTGATCACCGATGCCGCAAAAAGGCCAACCCGCCTTTTGTATCTGACAACAAATTGACGAGCAGCAGAGATGAAAAAAGAAAAAGCCACGCAACAAACATCATTGCGTGGCTTTTATGGCTAAAATTAGCCTTTTGACTTTACTCACCAAAGTGTGTGGTGAAATGTTGAGCCCTAGCCCATGATTTCTTTTTGTGATGTCACGATCTTGCCAACAAGACCATATTTGACAGCTTCCTCAGCACTCATCCAGAAATCACGGTCTGTGTCTTCTTGGATTTTCTTCAGTGGCTTGCCTGTGGCTTCAGCAAAGATATTGTTGAGACGCTCACGCATTTTGATAATTTCACGCGCTTGGATTTCAACATCAGACGCTTGTCCGCCAACACCGCCGCGTGGTTCATGAAGCAAGAAGCGTGTGTTCGGTGAAGCAAAGCGGTTTTCTTTTTGGGCTGCTGCATAAATCAATGCACCAGCAGAAGCCACCCAACCTGTTCCCAGCACTTTTACAGGTGCAGGTACAAATTTGATCATGTCGTGAATCATATCGCCAGACTCAACATGTCCACCGGGAGAAGACAGAACCAACAAAATAGGGTCTGCGCTTTCAGATGATAATGCCAAGAGGCGTTCACATACACGGCGTGCTTGATTGTCATCAATGCCGCCGGTTAACAATATTGTACGAGCCTTAAAGAGCGCTTCTTCAAGAAACGCATTTGGCTCGCCTAGTGGCTTTTCTTTTGTGTCGTCGTCCAGTCGAATAGTCATGTTCGTATAGTGCTCCCAGAGCGTTCGGGAAAAAAATTCTAACACCTTAAGTGTGGTGCATTGGCCGCCGGGTCAATGGGGCTAATACTAATCTCATGCTTTATGGCGCAGGAATCCTTTCTGAATCCTTCGCAAAAGCTGTTTAATGTCCATCAAAACGCATAAGAGATACAGTTGGAACACCTAAAGCCTCTATTTTTTGCGTTCCACCCAATTCTGGTAGGTCGACAAGAAAAATAGCAGCTTCGACAATCGCACCACCTTTTTGCAGCAATTTGATGCCCGCTTCAGCCGTCCCGCCTGTCGCGATCAGATCATCTACAACAAGAATACGTTCGCCCGGGGCAACCGCATCTTCATGCATTTCAAGTTCATCAATTCCATATTCCAGCTCATAAGACTGAGAGATAGACTTATAAGGTAATTTTCCCTTTTTGCGAAGCGGTACAAAACCAGCAGAAAGCTGGTGTGCACATGCACCTCCCAATATAAATCCACGCGCTTCTATACCCGCAACTTTATCTATCTTCAGCCCAGCAAAGGGTTGCACCAATTCATCCACAGCGCGGCGGAAAGCTTGAGGGTGCCCCATCAAGGTCGTTACATCGCGAAACATGATCCCAGCTTTAGGGTAATCAGGAATAGTTCGAATAAAGCTTTTCAGATCCATAAGATCACCTCTGGCAAGATAGGTTTTTATAATTGCGCTGGATTGATCAATGCATTGAGCACGTGATCACGCCAAACGCCGTTTAGTTGCAGATAGGATTTGGCATATCCTTCTTTCTCAAATCCGAGGCGCGCAAGCACAGCCGCAGATTTCTCGTTTTCTGGTACATGATTCGCAATAACACGATGCAGATAAAGCTTTTCAAATGCATGATTTATAACGTTGGATAAGCATTGAGTCATAATGCCTTGGCGCTCCAATGATGCATCAAGCACATACCCTAATGCAGCAGCCTGTATGACACCCTTAGTGATTTGATCTAAACTCACCTGCGCAAACACGCCTTCACTATCGACCAGCATCCATCTTAGCGCAGTTTCATTTTTGCGTTCTCTTCTGGAACGCGACTTCGCTTTGATCCAATATTCTGGTGTAAAGAAAAATTCTGTCCGCAATGGCGAATATGGGGCAAAGCGTGGTCGATTGCGTTCATGAAAAGCAGCAATTTCATAGGCATCGGCTTCCTCCATAGGAATAAGCTCACGCGTACCTATTTCAAATCGAACGCGATCAAAAGCCATCCATTCCCACTCCCCAAGCAATAAATATTTGCCACAAAGCTATGACAAATACTTGTCAGTCTCTTCTATACTCCAAGATTCTGCTTGGGCTGCAACCGACCATGCCGAAAAAGCTTCTTCAGCTTTCATCGCATTTATATATTTCTGGGCAAGTGGTGACCTTGGCAGATGATAAGTCTCAAATCGCGCAACCACAGGCGCATAGAAAGCATCTGCGATAGACCATTCACCAAATAAGAAGGGCTTCTCATCCGTTGCATATTTGTTTAGCCATCCGGTCCAAAAAGCTTCAATTTTTCGAGCATCTGCCAAAGCAGCATCATTGGCAGCCGCAGAAGATTTAGCTCTGATATTCATCGGGCAGTATTCGCGCAGACTTGAAAATCCTGCATGCATTAAACTTGCCGCTGCGCGCGCCTCAGCACGAGTAAGCGCATCTTTGGGCCATAGAGATGGATCTTGCTCTGCCGCCCATTCTGCTATCGCAAGGCTTTCAGTAATCACCACACCATCAACTACCAGAATAGGCACAGTGCCGGCACTTGAGACAGACAATATTTTTTCTTTGAAGCCGGGAACATCCAGCGGAATAATCTCTTCCTCAAATGCAATCCCCGCCTTCTTCAAGCAAAGCCATGGACGCAATGACCATGACGAATAATTCTTGTTTCCGATATAAAGTTTCACGTTCATTTCAAAACTCTTCCAGCAACAGCATCAAGTTTTTTCAAAACCTCAGGATCACGCGCCGCTGGCGGCGTAATCAGCGCAAAATCCAAACCTGTCTCAATGCCTTGCATCGTTGGTTCACGCTCAATTTTGGCCATCATCTTGATTAGGTTTTTAACAGTCATCCGCGCAAGATCTGCATTACCTTTGAGTATTTCCAGCACGTTGGTCACGGACACATTGTCTTCTTCCTCATGCCAGCAATCATAATCGGTCACCATCGCAAGTGTGGCGTAAGACATTTCAGCTTCACGTGCGAGTTTGGCCTCGGGCATATTTGTCATGCCAATCACATCACATCCCCATTGGCGATATAATTTAGATTCCGCCAACGACGAAAATTGTGGACCTTCCATCACAATATATGTGCCGCCGCGATGCACTTTAACATCCAGCGCATCCGCGGCATCAGCTGCCATATGGGCTAATCTCTCACAAACGGGATGCGCCATAGAGACGTGCGCCACCACACCTTGTCCAAAGAAGCTTTTTTCGCGCGCGAAAGTGCGGTCAATAAATTGATCGACCATCACAAAATCACCAGGCTTATAATCCTCACGCAAAGACCCTACAGCAGAGAGCGATAGAATATCTGTCACGCCACAGCGTTTGAGAATATCAATATTCGCACGATAATTTAGGTGTGAGGGGGAAATCGAATGCCCGCGGCCATGACGTGGCAAAAACACGACTTCAATGCCTGAGAGTGTACCTCGATATACTTGATCAGACGGTTGCCCCCAAGGAGATGAAACACTTTCCCAACGCCCATTTTCAACGCCATCGATCTCGTAAAGGCCCGAACCTCCAATTACACCTAATATCCAGTTCGCCATCTGGGCAATCTCCACTGCTAAAGTACATTTATTGTCAGCTGTTTTAACATTCATACAACCCACAAATTCCAACCATCAACAAAAATAAAAAAAGGCCGCAGCGAACAATCACTACGGCCTTTTAAATTCTTAAAAACCAAACGGGAGCTTAGTGCTCTACATTCCGCCAAATTTGTTTGTACGATAGGTATACAAGCACAGTCAGGATCAAGAGATAGATCATGACGCTAAAGCCAAGTTTCTTACGTGTCTCGGCTTTAGGCTCACCAGCCCATGCGAGGAATGCAGAAACATCTTCAGCCATTTGGTGAACAGTGGCGGGTGTTCCGTCATCATATTCAATCATTTCATCGCCAAGCGGAGGTGCCATAGCAAGGAAACCACCCGGAGGTAGCATTGTCTTGCCGTGGTCCCCATCATCATGACGAGGACGCGGGTCACCAGACCAATGCGGTGTCGCATCACCCGGGAAATACGGGTTATAGTGCTGACCATCTGGAACAGTTAGACCTGCATATTTGGTCGCCATGTCTTTTTCAGATGGGTAACCAGTCAACAATGAATACACATATGAAGCGCCGCCATGACGAGCTTTTGTGATCACAGAAAAGTCAGGCGGAAGTGCACCATTATTGGCGTAGCGGCCTTGTGCTTTATTCGCATATGGATTTGGGAATGGATCAGATGTCATACGCGTACGCACATCGTCTGAACCATCTTCCTGATTGATGATGTCAACTTCCATTGCATCAGCAGCCAGCTGCTTCACAATTGGGTTATCATTCGGGTTTGGGTAAGCAGGATCATAGAATGGTCCGCCTTTTTGTCCCAAATTACGAAAACGCATCAGATCCATTGAGTGACAAGCAGAACAGACTTCTCTGTATACTTTGTAACCACGCTGAAGCTGTCCTTGATCAAATTGACCAAAAGAGCCTTCGAACGACCATCCACCTTCAGGCGCGTGAGGGTGTTTCACATCGCCAGCCGCATGGGCAGATGCCACGAGACCAACTGATGTTGCTGCAATAGCGAGGAGTTTGAAAATACGCATTATGTCAAATCTCCTTAAGCGTCGTCACGCGCTGGTGAAGCATTTGCCCCACCTGGGATTGGCGTACCACCACTCGAAGCCTTTTTGTGACCAAGTACGCTGTCAGCAATAGATGCTGGACGCGGTTTTGGTTTTTCTTTCACACCAAGGATCGGTAGGATAACGAGGAAGTAAGCGAAATAGTATAAGCCCATAAGTTGAGCTGCCCAAAGCCATTTGAAACCAGCTTTAGAAATCTCTAGACCCGGTTTAGCCGCTTCAGGTAATTCTTGCATGAAGTGTTCAGCGTCGTGATAATCATCAAAGCCTTTAGACTTCACCGCTTCACCTGCTTCATCTGTGTAGGCCACAACTAATTGGTCTTCACGGAATTTGAAAAGCAGATCATCCGGGTTGTTTGCACCAGCGAAACCAAGACCTATTCCACACAAAACAAACAGAATGAAGAATTGTTTTGCCAATGGACGGTAACGCATTGAGCGCACTTTTGATGTGTCGAGCCAAGGCACAACGAACAAGATAGCAATCGCACCAAACATAGCGATAACACCAGCCAATTTTGCGTCAATTGGACCAATATCAAACGTGATCGCACGCAGGATTGCGTAGAATGGTAGCAAATACCACTCAGGCACAATGTGTGCAGGTGTTTGTAACGGGTTGGCTTCGATATAGTTATCTGTGTGACCAAGAGCATTTGGTGCGTAGAACACGAAATATGCAAAGATCATCAAGAAAACGAGGATCGCGAACCCATCTTTCACTGTGTAGTAAGGGTGGAAAGGAACAGTATCCTTTTTCACGTCCTTAACGGACACACCGGTTGGGTTGTTATTCCCTGGAACGTGCAGCGCCCAAACGTGCAACACAACTATACCAAAGATAACAAATGGCAATAGATAGTGAAGCGAGAAGAAACGGTTCAGCGTTGGGTCACCAATAGCTGGTCCACCTTGCAGGAAGGTCTTCACTGTGTCCCCAACCAATGGAATAGCACCGATTAGAGACGTGATCACGCTCGCACCGTGGTAGGACATCTGACCCCAAGGTAGAACATACCCAAGGAAAGCTGTTCCCATCATGATCAGATAGATCACAACACCCAAAATCCAAAGAACCTCACGCGGTGCTTTGTATGATCCGTAATATAGCCCCCGGAACATGTGGATATACACAGCAAGGAAGAACATGGACGCACCGTTTGCGTGTATATAACGCACCAGCCAACCAAATTCGACATCACGCATGATGCGCTCAACAGAAGCAAAAGCTTTTGACGTGTCCGGCACATAGTGCATGGCCAGAACGATACCTGTTACGATCTGAATAACGAGACAGATTGCGAGGATACCCCCGAAAGTCCACCAGTAGTTCAGGTTTTTCGGCGTTGGAAAATCAATCGCCGTGTCGTTTGCAAACCTAATAATCGGCAGGCGCGTATCGAGCCATTTTTCAAAGCCGGTTTTTGGTTCGTATGTAGACGGTCCACTCATGCGAAGATCCCCTTACAACGAAATTTTGATGAGAGAGTCAGAAAGATATGCGTATGTTGGCACTGGCAAGTTTTTCGGTGCCGGTCCCTTACGAATACGTCCTGATGTGTCGTAGTGCGATCCGTGACATGGGCAGTACCATCCGCCAAAATCACCTGTATTACCTTGAGCTGGCCCAACAGGCACACATCCGAGGTGCGTACATGCACCAGATGTTACCAGAATAGCGCGGTTAAGCTCACCATTCATCATTGGCACCAAACGCTCATCATCCGTTTGCGGATCAGGAAGCTTGGAAAGATTCACAGCTTCAGCGGCAGCGATCTCAGCTTCCGTGCGGTGACGTACGAAGAAAGGCTTACCACCAATCAACACACGGATCTCACCGCCCAATGGAATTTTGGATGTATCGACTTCTGCACTTGATGCAGCTCGAGTATCAGCGGCTGGCCCCAGCTGCATGACAAAAGGCCATGCAACGGCGGCGGCACCACCGGCGAATGCCGCACCAGCGGCAATGTGAATAAAGTCACGGCGAGTTTCACCGTCTTCTTCGATATTTGATGTGTGTGCGTCAGACAACGGACAGACCCCTAGCGCAATTGGAGTTATTGCAGAAACTTCTATAGATAGCTACGAAAAAGCGCATGGTGACGCAATGTCGCAACAGCCCCAGAAACCTAATTAGGAGAAGCACCTACAGTGCAGATCGCATTCTATCAACCTGATATTCCGCAAAATCTTGGATCTAATTTCCGAATTGCAGCCTGTTTCTCAACCAAAGTCGATATCATCGGCCCTTGCGGTTTCCCCCTTACTGCCAAGGCTTTACGCCGTTCTGCAATGGATTATGGGCCTATGGTGGACGTTGAACAGCATGATAGCTGGACCAGTTTTAAAAATTCTCCCGACCGAAAAAAAGGTCGCTTAGTTTTATTCACAACAAAAGGTGCAACACCGCTTTTAGAGACTAAATTCGAATCAGGGGACACACTTTTATTCGGTCGAGAGAGCGCAGGCGTCCCCGACGAGGTGCATGATTCGGCTCAAATCAGGTGCGTCATTCCATTGAATCCCGAAGCACGCTCTCTAAATGTGTCTGTTAGCGCTGCAATCGCTCTACATGAAGCATTACGGCAAACAGGCGGCTTACCAAGATAACAAAAAGCCAGTTCGCTCTCATCATCGAACTGGCTTTCTAATTTGAAACAAATGGTTTTGTTTATTTAGCGCATGTCGTTGCTGCGCCCATCATAACCATAGCAAGGCTCATTTTTTTATCCAACGGAAGCTCTTCCATAGACGCTTCAACATCTCCGCCTTTGGCACCTTTGGCAATCAGAGCGAAGGTCTCCTCGTCAGTTCCTTCCTCCAGCGCATCTGCCACGCAGCTACACATTGCCTTGTCTTCACCCTCTTCGACACAGGCATTCACGATGGCAGATTTACCGCCGCCGCCGCCACATGCAGACAAAGCCAGCGCGGACAAGGATAACACTAAGATTTTTCTCATTTTTCTCTCTCATTATTCAGCAAAATATCGAGAGAAACTAAGCGCCCGAGTAAATGCCTTTTGTTCAGATTTGAGGCGATTTGTTCTACTGACAGGCCTCTAAACCATCTTTGAATACACGGCGTGACATCTTTTTATTCTCTTTTGAGAATGCATCCGAAACGCGCTCAAGTCCATCTTCGCCATCTTCAATTGCACCTTGAGCCAATGGTGCCAGCAATTCAGCGTCTAAATTTTCTTCAACATACTCAACGATACAAGCGCAATCTACCTCGCCCTTTGTTTCGTCTTCACAAGAATTTTGAATGCCTGATAAGTCCAGTTTCGGCTCGCTATTACACGCAACCAAGGTTACAGCAGCACATAAAAGTACGATTTTAGATTTCATAACTACCCCTCTTCCATCTCATACATCAGCCTAAAGACTTCAACACAAAGATATTTTACATTTCGATCGACTGTTTTGTGATTTGTAAAAGGCTTACTCTTTCTCAAAAGTAAATAAAAAGGGGTTATGTATTCACTAACACCTTATTTAGTATGACTTTTCCACAGCAATATAGAAAATCTCATTCCGCTTTGACGCAAATTTGTTGCGCCTCCATCATCGTCAAACCAACCGCCATTTGTTCTTGCTCATTTAATGCCTGAACGCCCAGTGACAGCCCGTCATTCCCGCCATCAATAGCACCGCCGGCAAGGATTTTATACGTTTCGGAAGACACATTTTCTTTCACATAATCTGCCCAGCAATTACACATTTTCGGCGTGTTCCCATCAATTTGACACGCCTTACTCATGGCAGCATCAGCACTCAATATTTCAGGCTGTTCGACCATTTCATTCGTCGTTTTCTCTGAAACTGGCGGCGCATCACTCCCGCCATCAGGGCCACATGCTTCCACGATGATATTGCCCACGCTGTAACGATCTTGCTCAGACAATGCCAACATCGCTTTTGCTAAACCCATCGCCCCATTATTGGCCGCTTCAGTCTCCAACGCATCAAAAAGCGCTGTTGGCAGCTCGCTTTTCAAAGCATCTCCCATGCAGCGACATTCAGCCACTTTGCTTCCTTCGCTAATACAGGCTTTTTCTATTGCTGTTGGTTTTTGCTGATTACACCCAACCAGCAAAGTCCCAGCGGATACGAAAAAGATGAACCGAACGAATATTTTTAACATGCCATGACCTTACACTTTTAAATGCTTGTGCCTGTCTTAGACAAAAAACCAAGGAATGCTAACGCTTTTCCTTCCCAAGCATCAAAAGTCGAGCCATTGACATCAAACCTGTGAAATACTTACTCCACCAGAAGGCCGTCGCCATGTCAGACATTTCTCCCGAACAAATGGAAAGCCGCAAATCTGTAGCAAAAGCTTGGTTTGAAAACCTTCAAAGCGATATTATTGCGCGTTTTGAACAGCTTGAAGAAGAGGCCTCGCCGCCACTTTACAAGGGAATAGCCGGCAAATTTGAAATCACGCCTTGGAAGCGCGGTCAGGATGGTGAAGACCTTGGTGGCGGCAATATGGCCATTATGAAAGGCCGTTTGTTTGAAAAAGTTGGTGTGCATACATCTACCGTTTATGGTGAATTTTCTGAAGAATTCCGCAAACAAATCCCCGGCGCAGAAGAAAATGATGGAAAATTTTGGGCGTCTGGAATCTCTCTGATTGCGCATATGCACAATCCACATGTTCCAGCCGTGCACATGAACACACGTATGATTTGCACATCAAAATCATGGTTTGGCGGCGGCGCAGATCTCACACCTCTAATGGAAGTGCAGCGTCATCAAGACAATCCTGACGCAATCGCCTTTCATGCTGCAATGAAAGCCGCTTGTGATGCCCATGAAGGCGCAGATTATGCCCGTTTTAAAGATTGGTGTGATGAATATTTTTATCTGCCTCACCGCGAAGAACCACGCGGAACAGGCGGCATTTTCTATGACCGTCATGACACAGGCAATTGGGACGCTGATCTGGCATTCACAAAAGACGTTGGTGAAGCTTTCGCAGCTATCTATCCAACAATTGTTCGAAACCGTATGAATCAGAGCTGGAACGAGGCTGACCGCGACGCCCAACTTATCCAACGTGGCAGATATGTTGAATTTAACCTGCTCTATGATCGCGGGACAACATTTGGTCTAAAAACAGGTGGAAATGTAAAATCCATTCTCTCCTCAATGCCACCCGTTGTTAAATGGCCGTAAGCTAAGCAGCAATAGGCTTGGCTTCTGATCAGTATTCCTTCATCATGAAGAGATTAGAAGTCGAGCCTTTGCGCGTTTTTAGTTTCACCGTCGGGAGTCATTGCATTTGTTTACGCTGCTCAAAGCATTAGCCACATTCGTCGTGTCTTTTTTTATGGGCATGGTTGGGCTTGTGCTGGGCGTCATAATCTATGGCGGGCTAAATGAACAACTACTCGAAATGGAAGCAAACCACCAAGTCATAGCAAAAGCGATTGCATTTATGTGCATTGGTGGATCGGCCATACTTGGAGGCATTTTTGGCCTACAAAAAGGTGCCCGCTGGACCGGACTTTTCGACAATCCTGACTTTTAGCTTTAGTCGTCGATCGACCCAGCGCCTTCTCTAAGTTTAACATCTTCTGCGATTAAACGCATATGCCGCGCAATAAGCGCCACATCCGATGGGAAATCTTCATCTATCCACCATTGTTCGGCACGTTGCAGCACCTCCCCAACGGGCTTTCCTTCTGGAACTCCCACAGCAATGATGTGCTCGCCACTGATTGGAAAAACCGGACGTTCATATTTTTCTGCAGATTGCGTTAAGACGCGCCAATAGCGGTGATTGGCTTCTCGGCCTCGCACAGCCCATGCAAGACGGGCACGTGCCTTAAATACATCCTTACCCGTTTTATAAATAGCGCGGCGAAATGCTTTTGCAGAAAATTCTTTTGAAAAATCAGTTGTATCTGAAGCCGTCGCAAGCAATCGTTTCTTTTCATAATTGGACATTTTCAGACGTTTCACATCTGCTGATATGACATCTATATCCTTTGGATAGAGCGATAAAAGTCTAAGATAAGGATCTGGTGCCAAATGCTCTTCTAGCTCAAGGCCAACCAATGCATTAAAAAGATCAAGCCCAATCGCTTCTGATAAAACAAACTGCAACACGCCCGTTTGAGACATCGCTTCCAAAACAACTCGCGGATCACGCGCAGCTAGTATTTTTTTTAATTCGCTCCAAATACGTTCAACCGAGATTGTTTCAAGGCCCGCACGATGACGTAAACACGCACTCAAACCTTCAACATCTAGCTGTCCCGAACCATACCATGCGTTGAAGCGAAAAAAGCGTAATATACGCAAATAATCCTCTTTAAGGCGAGTATCCGCATCACCGATAAAAGCGATCTTCTGCTCTCGCAAATCCGATATGCCTCGCCCTGTTGGATCAATCAGGTCTCCCATCAAATCGCAATAGAGCGCATTCACATGGAAATCACGGCGCTTGGCATCTTCTGTCCAGTCTGTTGTAAAAGCGACTGTCGCATGGCGTCCATCCGTAGACACATCGCGGCGAAGGGTTGTAATTTCATAGGGCTGATTATTTGCAACAGCTGTGACTGTACCATGCTCAATGCCAGTTGGATGCACAGCAACATTTGCTTTTAACAGCCGCCGCGTGACCTCATCTGGTTCCCATTTCGTTGCTATATCTATATCAGCAACAGGTTGGCCTAACAGCGCATTTCGTACACAACCACCTACAAAACGTGCACTATCGGGTGCCCCAGCATTTAATGCACGCATCACCCGACGCGCACCATCAGCCTGCATCCATGGCTGAACAGGAAGTCTGTTCAATAAATCAATTGCCATCTTCGTCTGTCTCTTCAGAAACCCCTTTGGTTGGTTCCATAACAGTAGGCAATTTTCGTGCCGTCGATCCTGAATGCACTCTCTCAGTTCCATCCGCATCCGTACCTGGAATTAAATCCCGATCCGTGGGGTGAACAACTTGGTCACAAGGCACTTTCTTGGCCGGAATAAACACACGATTTTCATATCTGGCAGCTTGAAAACACAAGCCTTTATCTGAGGGGTACAACATTGCCTTAATGAACAATCCGCCGCCAGCCAAAACGCCGCCGGCAATCACCAGCCACAATAAAGGCCAACGATCTTTTACACTCATATTTGTTGAAGCGGCACGATACATAAAGAAAATCAAAAACGGTATCGAGAAAAGCGCAAATTCAATCAATATACGGCGTGTCATCCAACTCTTCCCATCTTTCGACAATTCAATGTCTTACAGCATAAAAACCTTACAAGGCGCATGCTAATCTTAAAACAGTGTATTTGTTTAAATAGTGGCCCAATTCAAGGCGAGTCGTAAAGGCAGTCATAGAGTGATTTGATCATTCCCGCCGTCACGCCCCAGATAAACCGTCCATTGTGGGGCATGGCGTAATAGCGCCGCCATTCACCGCCCCATTCTTTGACATGTTCTTGATGATTTTCAGGCGACATCAGAAAGGACAATGGCGTCTCGAAAACTTCATCCACTTCGTGTGGGTCTGGCACGGGCTCAAATTCAGGCGGAAACACACCCACAGTAAGGGACACACAAAACCCTGAAAGGGTTCTATATGGTTCTGCCTGACCGATAAGTTCAACACTATCTCTTGCAACGCCAATCTCTTCTTCAGCTTCTCGCACAGCAGCCTCAGTAAAGCTTTCATTGGGTTCAAGTTTACCACCGGGCAATGCTATCTGCCCCGCATGTGCTTTCATTGTTTTAGGGCGCTGAGTGAAAACAACGCCAAAATCATCGCCGCGATCAATCAAGCCAAACAAAACAGCAGCAGGTCGCAATTTGCGAATAGGAAGTCCGCTACCATCTCCAGGCACAAATGGTTCAATTTGATCTAAAGGTTCCAGATTGGCTTTCATTTCCTCATACGGGTCTGCCAAATTGGCTCTAGCGCGTCGAAGAAAATCTTCTTTGTCTACAAAACTCATTCAGATTTAACCGATCCCAATTCAAAAATCTCTCCCGCCGATTTCACGCCAATAATATTAGCTGCATCATCGAGGGGTTCTGACCATTCAACCAATTCATAAAACGGGGCTCTGGCAACCTTGGCCTCAAGTCCATGTCTTACCTCAACATAAGGTGACGGCTCACCTGTTTCAGCATCCATACTCACACGCAAGGGATGGTTTGCATCAATCACAAAAATATCACCAACATTCGTCGTTACGACCAGATTTTGTTCGCCTTCAATCATCTTTCGATCAATGCGAACAGCAATGAAGGGAGCATCTTCTACGTGAACAATGACTTTTTCATGAGGCGTCACAAGATAAATACCGTCATCATCCTTTCGGAGAATCGTAGAAAACAACCTGACAATTTTCTGACGGCCGATAATACCTCCGTCATGCCACCAGCTGCCATCCTTGCGAATTTCCATCCCGATATCTCCGCAATGCTCAGGATTCCACAAATGCACTGGCGGCAAAGCGCGTTTTCCATCTTCGCCCGCTTGTGTTTTCAATGCATCTAGAACAGCTTGCAAAGGATCTGAAACTGTCTCTTTTGATTTTTCTTCTTCTGTTTTACGCATAGAGACCTTCTCCGCCTTGGTTTTGCCCGACTATAACAGGTACAACATCCTTTTGAGTTTAAATGAAGACCACGTCATGACAGAAACACAATCAAATCTATTCGCAAACACAGATGCAGTCATTGCGGCACTTGGTGACGTCAAAACAGAAATTGGTAAAGCTGTGTTTGGTCAGGAACACGTCGTAGAACTGGTACTTAGCGCTGTTTTATCGGGGGGACACGCTCTTCTGGTTGGTGCGCCGGGGCTAGCAAAGACACGCCTTGTCGAAGCCACAGCAACAGCACTGGGAATTGATTCAGGCCGCGTTCAATTCACTCCAGATTTGATGCCTTCAGATATTCTCGGATCAGAAGTTTTAGACGAATCACCTTCAGGCAATCGCTCCTTCCGCTTTATCAAAGGCCCGATTTTCACCAGCCTATTGATGGCAGATGAGATAAACCGCGCAAGTCCGCGCACCCAATCTGCACTTTTGCAAGCTATGCAAGAGCATCAAGTGACAATTGCAGGTGTCAATCACGACCTTCCCGCGCCTTTCCATGTTTTAGCAACGCAAAACCCTGTAGAGCAAGAAGGCACATATCCATTACCTGAAGCACAATTAGACCGTTTTCTTCTGAAAATTGACGTCAATTATCCTGATGCCGAAACCGAGCGCCGTATTCTCATCGACACAACAAGCGGTGCAGAGAAAAGCGTCAATCCAGCGCTCACTGCAGAAAAATTATTAATGATCCAGCATTTGGTTCGCAATATGCCTGTGCCAGAAAAAGTTGTGAATTCTATCTTAGAACTCACTCGATCAGCTAGACCCGAACAAAGTGACGATCCACGCATCAAAACCCGCGTAGAATGGGGCCCATCCCCAAGAGCCGGGCAAGCTCTAATGCTAACAACGCGCGCGCGTGCACTTTTGCGCGGTCGGTTTGCACCTTCTATTGACGATGTTGAAGCCCTTGCTGAACCAGCACTCGCGCATAGAATGTCACTCAATTATGACCCAACGGGACAAGGTGAAACACTATCAGAATTGATCGCGGATCTGGCGAGAAAAGCATCCTAGTTTCCATATGAAAACGCCGCTAAACCAGATAATATCGGATGCAAATCTCCTTTCAAAGGAGCATCCACGTTTGCATGCCAAAGCGGGCCCCGCCTCTGCTGCCCACCAAGGCAGTGCTGGTCGCCGCAAAACCGGACAAGGTGAAAATTTCTGGCAATATCGTGGTTATAATGCAGAAGACAGCGCGTCTCGGGTGGACTGGAGAAAATCTTCTCGCGGTGATCAGCTTTTTGTCCGTGAAACAGAAATGGAAACAACGCGCACATTCCTTTTCTGGTGTGATCCATCAGACGGGTTTGACTGGCGCGGCAGCGAAGACGTTTCCACAAAAGCAGGCCGCGCGCTTTCAATTTTAATGGCGCTTGGCAGCTCCATTGCCAAATCTGGCGATCGCTGCGGCGCACTTGGCGGCCCCAGAGCGCCAAGCTCAGGCGGCAAAGCTGCTTTATCAATGGCCCAAGATTTGTGGCAAAACCCTGTGGAAACCTCTCTTCCCGTATCAAATAAAAAACCTGCCACATTGGTATTAGCGTCAGATTTTTATCGCCCACTAGAAAGTTTAAGTGCATGGATACAAGAACTCGCTCATAAAAATCGTAACGGCACTCTGCTCATGGTCTACGATCCCATCGAAGCCAGCTATCCATATGAGGGGCGGATAAGATTTTTTAATCCATCCGCAAAAAAAGACCGATTAATCGGGCGCGCTGAAAATCTCAAAGAAGAATATTTGAAGAGATTCCAACAACGCCGCGATGACATGCAAGCGCTCGCTCATAGTGTGGGATGGAATATTGTTTTCCATCAAAGCAACGAACCAGCTGCGCCTGTGTTTATGCAAATCTCAAGCTGGCTTGAAATGACACGACAAGACGGAAAAAAACCGGCATGAATTTAGGTTCAGTTTTCTTTGCTCAACCTTTGGCACTGCTCGGCTTGCTAGCCTTGCCGGTTATCCTGTGGTTGCTGCGCGCAACCCCGCCTGAGCCAAAGCGTGTGGTTTTACCATCGCTCAGCTTGCTAGATGATGTCGACCAAATTGAAGAAACGCCCGCTAAAACCCCATGGTGGATTCTAGCACTTCGCTTTGCCACCGCCGCACTTGCTATTATCGGCTTCTCTCAGCCTTTATTGCAATCGCCTCAAAGCAATACACAAAACATGCAATCAGCACTGATTATTGTTGATAATGGTTGGACGAGCACTGAACAATGGAATGACATTAAACAAACAATACTTTCCTCATCAGATGCAATTTCCGACAATGGCGGCTCCATCCACCTTGCCTTCACAGCCCCTTCAACGCTCACGTCAGACATAAACCAAGCTCTTGGTGTAGATGAAGTGCGAAAACGCCTTCAAATTGAAAAGCCAGCTCCATGGAATCCCGATCACAACGCATTGCTTGATCGCATTGAAAAATCGTCCCTAAACCCCTCTAAAATCATATGGCTAAGTGATGGTTTAGAGCATAATGGAAGTCAGGCATTTAATTCCTATTTGGAAAAATCCAGCGCAGTCGAGATTTATAAATTCGCGCCGCGTTCCGCCTATGCAATAACAAATGCAGAAACCTCTTCCAATGGTGCCAATGTCTATTTGAAAAGACTAGCTAGCGAAACTGCTATTGAGACGCGTGTCATTGCCGAAAGTGAATCAGGGCTTAGTCTGGCCAGCGCTATTGCAACTTTTACTCCCAATACCACTCAGGCCGTCGCAGAGTTTTCTATTCCCTCGGCAATTCTCAATCAAATAGCGCGATTTCGTGTTTTAGGCTCTGCTTCTGCTGGGCAAGTCTGGCTTTGGGATGATAGCGCGGCAACACCCTCAGTTGCTTTAGCAGACCCAGTCCCAAGTGATCAGCCGCTATTGGAAGAATTCTATTATATCCGCAAAGCGCTTTCTCCTCATGCCCAGATGATGGAAGGTGAATTATCGCAAATGCTCTCCAGATCACCCGATGCAATCATTTTGGGTGATCGCTCTCTAATCGGCTATCCTCACCTGACAGAGTTGGAAGACTGGATAGAAGAAGGCGGCGCTCTTATCCGCTTTGCAGGGCCAAAACTAGCAGCGGCCGAAAGCCATACTCTAACGCCAAGCCCATTGCGTTCCGCAACCCGCGCGCTCGGCGGTGCCTTAGCTTGGGAAGAGCCTCAATCCATTGCTCCCTTTATCGCAACAAAGGGTTTTGCTGACATCAAAACACCTGCGGACTCCATTCTTGTGAGACGACAGGTTCTTGCCCAACCTAGTCCCGAACTCGCAGCTTATACATGGGCAAAACTAGCAGACGGCACCCCATTGGTCACAGCAAGAAGCTATGGAAAAGGGCTTATTGTCTTATTCCACGTTACCGCCACACCGGAATGGTCAGACCTGCCTTATGATGGCGCATTTGTTAGCATGCTGCGCCGCGCGGCAGCATCTGGAAATGGCAAAAGAAATACACAATCCGTTTCAACTGGCACACTTGCGCCCTTTAGGCTGGTTGATGCTTTTGGTCAGCTTAAACTACCTTCAGGAAATCTAGAGCCATTATCTGCAGAAGCTTTTTCCATCACAACACCTTCACCGCTATCACCGCCTGGCCTTTATCAAGGACCGCAAGGAAGCCGTGCCATCAATGCAGGTGCATTCGCTGCTGAAGAATTACAGTCACTTGCATCAAATGCTGTTGTTTTTGATGAAGCACTCAGTCAAAAACGGCGTGGCTTGGGAGGCGTGTTTTTAATGGCAGCTTTTGGACTTTTGTTTCTAGATTTGGTTGTCGCGCTTCTCATCTCAGGCCGTTTTAGACGGTTTTCGAAATCAGCAAGTTTCGCTCTCATTCTATTCATGGGTGCTAGTGTCTTTGTTGACCAACCTTCCCAAGCCCAAACAGAAGCTGCCCCAAAAGCACCAATATCAAAAAAACAAAAAGAAGCTGCATTGCAAATGCGCTTTGCATATGTGGAAACAAACAACCCCGCATTAAACATGCAATTAGCTGCTGGTTTAAGAGGGCTAAATCTTGAACTTTTTCGGCGTACTTCCGTGGAACCCGCAACGCCCCATTCTGTAAAACTCGGCATAGATGCTCTTGATCTATATCCGATGATATATTTTGCCCCTGAACGCGACGCTACAGCACTAACAGTTGAACAAATAGACGCACTCAATTCTTATCTTAGAAATGGTGGCTCTCTTGTCATAGACACACGCGATGCCATTCCGGGGCAAGCTGTCAGCGCGCGCCTCAAAAATATCATCCAAGGGTTGGATGTGCCGCCCTTGCAACCCACGCCCAATGAACATGTTTTGTCACGCAGCTTCTATTTGCTTAATAATTTCCCCGGCCGGCTCGCAAGTGGACAAGTCTGGATAGAAGCACAAAACAGCGCGAGCACATCTTCTGGCGGTGATCGAGTATCACGTATCTATATCGGTGCATCCGATTGGATCGGTGCTTGGGCAATTGATGATAACAACCGACCATTAAATTCTATGGATGGACAAGAGTCGCGCCGCGAAATTGCCTATCGTTTTGGCATTAATCTCATCATGTGCATCCTCACAGGAAACTATAAAGAGGACCAAGTTCACATTCCAGCGCTTCTTGAACGCCTAGACGCAGAAAATGCGAACGAACCCAACAGTAAACCCACACGAGAACGCACAATTATACCCAGTCCTTCAACAGGAAACCCACAAAACCTCGACGAATTCTTTGACTCGATGCGACGAAAACGAGACCAGCAAGGATTGGACACGCAAGAATGATAGAGGCTTCACGCATAGGTTTTGACCCATTCATTCCGTGGATCTGGATATGGGGTTTTGTCGCTGTCTCCATAGCCGTTTGGGTATTGTACGTCTTCCTGAGAGGTCGCGCATGGCTGACTCGCGCATTGGGGTTTGCAATACTCACTTTGGCACTTTCAAATCCGCTATGGGTGAAAGAACAACGAGAAGGCCAAAAAGACATTGTAGCCGTTGTCTTAGACAAATCAGAAAGCATGAATTTTGGTCAAAGGTCACAGACCGCCAAAGCCGCTTTCGAAAAGCTAAAAACTGATTTAGAATCAAGGCCTGATATAGAATTACGCATCACTGAAACGTCTCAAACCAGTGAAGCAACGAATATTTATCAAGCTCTAAATTCCGCATTATCAGATGCCCCACGTGAACGCATTGCTGGCTCTATTTTGATAACTGACGGGCAAGTTCATGACTTGCCAACATCAGCAAAAGAAGCGCTCCCCTTTGGACCAGTCCACTCTCTCATTGTGGGGCAAAAGGGAGAGCAAGACCGCCGCGTCGAAATTGTCTCAAGTCCTAATTTTGGCATTGTTGGCAGCATGGCAGAACTTTCAATTCGCGTTGAAGATGCAAACTCTTCCAACGTCGATGTCAATATTTCGGTGAATGGTGAACGTGTTGCCACGCATTCGGTGCGCACAGGAAAAACCAGTAAAATCAATGTAGAAATACCAAGACGTGGCTCCAATCTCATCGTTGCAGAAGTTGGAGAAGGTGCCAGCGAACTCACACTTGCCAACAACAGAACTGCCACAAATATTTCCGGTGTCAGAGACAGATTACGTGTTTTGCTTGTCACTGGAGAACCACATTCGGGTGCCCGCGTTTGGAGAGATTTACTAAAAGCTGACCCTTCTGTAGACCTCGTCCATTTTACGATTTTACGGCCCCCTCACAAAATGGACCCAACACCACTAGATGAATTGGCGCTTATTTCATTTCCCACACGCGAATTATTTGTTGAAAAACTAAAAGACTTCGATCTGGTGATTTTTGACCAATACAAACGCATAAATGTGTTGCCGATGATCTATTTTGATGGAGTCGCCAGATATGTCGCTGATGGAGGCGCACTCCTTGTTGCAACAGGACCACCCTATGCAATGCCATCATCCATATACCGCACACCCCTTGCGGCTATTCTACCCGCTCAACCAACTGGCCGAATAATAGAACATACTTTCAATGTACTACGAACAGAATTAGGCCAACGCCACACCGTAACCTCTTCTCTCCCCAATGATAAAAACTGGGGCCGCTGGGAACGCTATGTAGAAGCAAAGGCCGCTTCTGGTGAAGTCCTGTTAAAGTCAGATAACGGAGATCCGCTACTCGTCCTCGACCGCGTCGGAGACGGGCGTGTGGCCGTTTTACTATCGGACCAATTGTGGATGTGGGCGAGAGGCCATGATGGCGGCGGCCCCTATTCAGAACTCGTGCGACGCACAGCCCATTGGCTAATGAAAGAACCTGAACTTGAAGAAGAATTGCTGACACTCGCTTCTAATGGTCAACAAATGAAGGCGAGCCTGCGATCACTGTCTGACCGACCCAACTCACTTTCCATCACGACACCCAATGGAGAAATACTAACACCAGAATGGGAAAAAACCGACGAAGGGCGATTTGAAGCAAGCGTCGATGTCGATGGCCTGGGAATGTATACAGCTCGCGCTGGAGAAGCTGAAACGGTCGCACTAAATGGCCCCGCCAACCCGCTAGAATACGCCAATGTACAATCAACGACGCGCATTCTCGCTCCAATAGCAGATGCGACTCATGGCGGCACATTCCGCATTGGCGAAACCAATAATCCCGATTTACCCGCTATCCGTCGCGTGTCTAAAAATGGTGATCATGCAGGAGAGAACTGGGCCGGATTAAAGCGCAATGAAGCCTACACTGTTCGCTCATCTCAAGCCACACCACTCCTCCCCGGCGTCATCGGAATGGCCTTGCTGATGTTGATTTTGTTATTTACATGGCGACGTGAGGGACGCTAAGTCGCCCCTGATTTTCCAAAATAGCATTATCTTCAAGTTCAATAGCTAACAAGCGATGCTCTGGAATATATCCTGGTGCTGGGTAAGCTTGTGTTGAAACTTGCTGAAACCCAATTTTGCTGAAATAGGGCTCATCCCCGATTAGAATAGCCATTGGCCATCCAGCTTTCTTCGCAAGATCAACGCATTGCTGCGTTAGGATCAGGCCCAAACTGCTACCACGATACAAGCTATCGACGGCGACAGGCCCAACAAATACAGCGCGCCCTGCATCTCCCACCTGCAGAGGCCATAACCGCACGGCTGCCACTACATTTTCATTTGCATCAACTGCCACTAAACTCATGTCGGACAGCAATTGATTACCTTCACGCAGGCGTTCTGCCGTCTTTGCAAACCGTCCAAAGCCAAAACAGCGATCATATAATGCTTCAATACCAACAGAATGCTCTGCTTGTTCCAAGGCAATTGTGTATGATGGAAAGGATGGATCTAAGACCCGTAAAGATGCGGACATACTAAAACTCAAAAACGAAAAATCAGAAAAAACTGTTGCAAAACGAACAAAAAAGACGATCTGCACAGAACGTTATTCTCAGTCTGATTATCTTCGTCGTAGTTTCATAGTGTTCCCTAGCGATATATTATCAGCCACTTAGGGGTAAAGAATTAGATTGTCAAAGCTTAAATTTGCATAATGTCCACTTTTATATCACCAATAAACTCATTATGCGTAAATTTCATATCAATTTGCCTACGCGCAATCCTTGCTCTTCCTTAAGTTCAAAATCAGTTTAAACAGTGCTACTCAAATTACATTCATTTGGAGTTCTAGTGGTGGCGTTGCTTTCTATTTTCAAAAACATTCAACTACAAACTCCGTCAGACCCACCGTCTCCGGCAGACAGCCCGAACAGCTTAGACGTAGATAGTCTAAAGCAGAGTGCATTTTCATATGGCCAGCAAGCGCTTGAATGGGTAAATGCAGAACTTCTGCATACATCGACGCTTATACAATTTGCGACTATTTTGGGTGTTTTGGTCTTAGGTATTATCCTCTCGCCACTCGTCAAAAATTGGATAAGTGCAGGCCTGAGCAAGCTTCCTGAAAATGTCTCTCGCAACATCTCAGGTCCAATTTTGCAAATTGTACGACCATTGCTATGGCTTGCTGGCTTGTTTATCGCTCTGCCAACTCTCGAAGGCATGGGATATCCAACATCATTTGTTAGGCTTGCCAGCTCTCTCGCACTCGCATGGGTAATTATCCGAACAGCCACTTATATCGTCCCAGCGGAATACCGGCAGGCCACAACATGGATAGCTTGGGGTGTTGCTGGTCTAAATGCGTTTGGCCTTTTGCTGCCCACCTTAAATTGGCTGGACAATAACGGGTTTAGCTTTGGTGACAGACTTATCACTCTGCCCTTTATCTTTCGCGCTATCTTATTTTCAGCACTCTTCCTCTATGGTGCAAACTGGTTATCCAAACGCCTAAGAGCACGTATTGATACACTGCCTCGCGTAGAACCTTCAATACGGGCGCTAATATCTAATGCGACGCATGTTGGGCTATTCTTTGCTGCTGTCGTCCTTGCACTCTCCTCATTGCAAATACCGCTTGGCGGCCTCGCGGTTCTTGGAGGGGCGCTTGGTGTCGGTATTGGTTTTGGTATGCAGCAGATTGTTGCCAATTTCATATCAGGCATCATCCTGCTAACCGATAGATCCATAAAGCCGGACGATGTCATTGAAGTGGACGATACTTACGGTGTGGTGAAATCCCTTGGTTTGCGTTATGCCTCTGTCGTCACACGCGATGGAAAAGAACACCTCATTCCCAATGAAGGATTGGTGACAAACAAAGTCGTCAATTGGAGCTATTCAGATAATCGCGTCCGCATTAAACGCAGATTGCGCGTGGAATATGAAACGGACTTAAGAACAGCGACAGACCTCGTTGTTCAGGGAGCTAAAAAGATCGACCGCGTATTAAAAGACCCCGCACCGACATGTCTTGTCATGGAGTTTGGAGATGAGGCTGTTGAAATTGAATGCCGTTTCTGGATTAATGACCCACAAAACGGCATCAATAATGTTGGCTCTGCCGTCATGATGTCTGTCTGGGATTTATTTAAAGAAAACGGAATTGATATCCCGTTGAGGCAAGAAGAAATCCTTATCCAGCCCGGATCTGTTTTAGAAGTCAAAATGGCCAAGGAGTGACGCATTTCTAATTCGTCACTTAACGGCAAGATTTAAATTCAGCTTCACTTATTTTTCGATGTCACCAATCGTCAAGATCGAAGCTGCTTCAAGATTTTTGGCGTCTAAAAGATTGACTATTTTCTCAAGCGCAGCAACCAGCATGGCTTGCTCCCAGCTTTCAAGCTTTTCGAATTTAGCTTCAAACACTTGCTGTAAATCTCTAGGTGCATCCTCAAGCGCTTTTTTTCCGTCTGGCAATAATTCTAGCCAGACTTTCCTTTTATCGCTGTCGCATTTCGTCCGCTGGATAAATTTCCGCGCAACCAACTTATCAACAATAGATGTAATCGTTGCATTGGTGAGCTTTGTTTCTTTTGCAATTTCACTTGCTGATAAAGTTTTGCTTTCATCCAATAATTGCAAAACCCTCAATTGCGAATGAGTTAGGTGCGCTTCTCTGGCAAGATTTCTAGAGTCCAACTCTACGCGACGCTGTATCTGACGCAAAGCAACCACAACATCCATCGTACGCTGACTCATTTTATCATCCTGCAATGCTAACCGACGAGGTTAGGCCCCAAAGCCATTTTCAGTGGCGCTAGATATGGCTCAAACTTTAGCCATGCGTCCAGTCCTTTTGTGTTGATAGGTTGTCTAACCTGTTCAGAGCTTGCGGTTCTAACTGGTCGATCTGTCTTATGAAAATCAACACATGCTCGCTCAAAAGGTAGATTACAATAATCCAGAATACGGGACACTTGGGTTTCAAGGTCGTTTACAACATCTTCATGCTGAACCCTCAAAACTTTGCCCGGCAACACGTCATCCCAATGCTTCATCAAATCAACATACGCGCGGTAATACCGGCCTATTTCTTCTAGTCCGTATGTGAATTCCTGCCCCTCAGCAAACAATTGCTTGAAGCCAGAAAAACAACATGACATTGGCTCTCGCCGCGCATCAATAATTTTTGCGTTCGGCAGAATTAGGTGGATCAAACCGATATGCCGGAAATTGTTGGGCATTTTATCGGTAAAAAAGGCTGCTCCCTGACGGTGAATACGCGTCGTTTCTATATATTCCTGCCCCATCGCCTTTAATTGGTCAGCACTTAGACTGGTCAAATTCTCAGGATATGCGCCACCATTAGAGCGATTTCGTCCACGCAGCCTTTGTGACAAAGCCAAAATATTGGGCAGTTCTAAGGTTCCATCAACCTGAGAATGGGAGGCCAATATTTGCTCGATCAGCGTCGAACCAGCACGGGGTAAACCAACTATAAAAATAGGGTCAGCAGCCTCAAATCCACCTCCCTCTGATCCTTTTAAAACATCCGATGTGCAAAATTGCTTTTGCAATGCGAGTTCAGCTTCCATCCCTTCGCTTGTATATCGGCTTTGCGTCCGTTTTAGAGTATTTCCTTTCTCGAAATACCGAAAAGACTTTTCGATATCTCCTGATTTTTCAAAAGCACTTCCCAATGCAAAACAAAAATGAACGCGGTCAGCATAACTAAGATCAGCGCGTAGCTCTAATTCCTGCATTTGCTGCATTTCAGTGTTTGAAAAACTATAGGTTTTTAAATTTGCCAATGCATACCACGCATCACCTTGCTCTGGTCGTGCGCGACAGGCAGCATTATAGGATGCAATTGCTTCTTTCTGTTTTCCCCATGTCTTCAAAGCATGTCCGCGAGAGGTCAATGTCGCTGGATCATGCGGCAGCGTTTCCAGCACCGCATCCATCAGCTCGACAGCGCCCTCATAATCTCCGGTCTGCATCTTCTCGATGGCGTAATGCGAACGGAAAATCGCATTTTCTGGGTCAAGATCATATAACCGCTTAGCTTCTTCAAGCGCACGCGAGAATTTTTGGCGCTTTCTTAGAATTTGTATGTAGTCCAACCGCAATTGGATATTATCGGGTTCAAACTCAACCGCTTTTTCCAATAATATTTCTGCATCCTCTAAGACGCCTAGCCGGCTGCCGATATCTGCCAGCAAACGCATTGCTTCTACGTCTTTGGGGCTGGACTTCAAATGTATGCGGCACAAATCCTCAGCTTTTAGCAATTTGCCTTCAGCTAAAAAATTAGTCGCCGCATATAATGGTTTAGATAAAGATTTTAGACGATCAGCCTGCGCTTGCGCATTTATCGCCTGCTCCTTTTGTCCCGTCTCTCGCAGTAAGCCAGCCTGCTTTTCCCAACTTGCGGTGAGCGCTGGATTAAAACGGCATGCGGCTATAAATTGTTTAAGAGCTATTTCTTTTTGCCCTTGCGCCAAAGCTAGATATCCAGCCTCTTGATGAGCACGTCCAAATTCGGGCGCTATCGCAAGCAATTTATCAAGAAATGATTGTGCAACATCAAACTTGTTTTGATATCGTCCACACACAGCGTGCATATAAAGCGCTTCCTGTGCATATTCAGGATTGTCCAGCAAAGGTTCAAGCTCAATGCATGCTTGAGCAAATTGATTTGCATACATCGCGGCTTTTGCTCGCTTCAACTGTTCAGCGGCTTGCTGCACATCATTCATTTTGTAATCCTGAATACCAAAAGAAGCGCTATGATCTCTCAAAGCGCTTCCTTTTTTAAAACAAATTTCTTTGTAAAACTAGAAGTCTACGCCAACACGCACACCCACAGTGCGAGGTCTCGCAAGAGAGACACGACTACGGTCATATGTGAAGTTACCTGAGTATTGAGCTGCCTCATTCGTCAAGTTGTCGACATATGCTTCCATTCTCCAATTATCTTTGGCAATACCTGCAGACAGAGCTGCAGTCGTCCAACTTTCCAATTGGATTTTGTTGATTTCGATAATGTCTGTGTATGATTCACCAGAATGTACAATTTGCGGCATGATGTGAGCACGATATTCACCCATATCCCACTCATAGCGCGCACGCAAATTGCCTTGGAATTCAGGTGCAAATGAAAGCGGTGAACCAACCAACACATCATCTGTCGGCACTAACACCTCAGTCACCTCTGTATCAAGCAATGACACAGCACCCGAAATGGTCAAACCATCAATTGCATCAGGTGCCCAATCAAAGTCTGCTTCAACACCCATAATTTCTGCATTGGCCGCGTTATCAGAGAAGAAAAGATTGGTGATGTTTGGATCGAAAATAGTCGTCTGCATATTCTCGATTTCAATCATGAACGCACTACCATTGATGCGCAATGAGCTATCAAACAACATTGTTTTCCAGCCAATTTCATAATTTTGCACATCATCTGTATCAACTGCGAATGGCACAGTATATGTGCCCGCAGCATTTGATGCTCCACCCGGACGGTTCAATAATCCCGGACGGAAACCTTCAGAATATGTTGCAAACAACAACACATCATCCATTGGCTTCCAGTCAGCTGTCACTTTGAAAATCACGCCATCAGTTGCAGCTTTATCAACTGTGCTACTACCTTCACCGCTGAATTGAGCAGATATATTTGTACCTGCACGTTGAGCATCTGTTGAACTGCCCAAATTGAAGAAAGATGAGTTTGCACTACCTTCAAAATCGACTTCGATGTCGTACGCTCTCGCCCCAACAGTCAATGTAAAGACTTCTGGCACGATATCATAAGCAAGCTCACCAAAGAGCCCCATTTGCTTATCGGTACGCAGAATATCATTTCGGAAAATAGTTGGCGCGTAGAAAGGGCCAGCATCAGAATAATACCCTGGAGATGCACTTCCCACTTCGCCAGTCACTTCTGTGTTGGTAAGTGGATAATTCGGTGCAAACCCTTTTGTGACGCCATCAAAGCCAAGCACTTCTGTTGAACCAGCGTAAATGAAATCATTTTTCTCTTTTAGTTCAAGATCACTGTAGAACCCACCAAATGTTGCACGAACACGGTGTTCTGCCGGCGTATTAAAACGCAATTCATGCGTTTGAACCTTAAGTTTGTTGCTGATATCAACCTTTTGATCAGGCGCATAACATGTTCCTGACGGGTCAGTGCCTGCTCCCGGATAAGTCACAGATGCATCACAAATATAGTAAGGTAAATACTGACCGATAAAGAGATAATCCGTATAATCGACGGTCTGATCTGTTTCTCTATCTGTAAATGCCCCTGTGTAGACAGCTTCAAGCCCGCCTACTTCACCTTCAAGCGTCCAACTTACATTTGTGTAGGAATCTTTCGTGTCGTCTTCACTATAGCGCTGAATTTCCCAATCATCTAAATCAGGGTCGCTAAAGAACACACCTTCTGTGTCTAGCTGTTGTTGCGCCAGCGCAGTGGTCAATTTCCATTCGTCATTGATTTGATAAACACTACTCAAACGAAAACCGGTGTAGACAGTATCGTTGAAATTTTTCTCTACGAGATTTTGATTATTCGCAGCTTTAAAATCAACATTGCTCAAGTCTGCCCCAGCTTGAAAACCAGCACGGAATGGTTCAACAGCAACGCCATTGTCTCTCATTGTGCCTTCAGCGCGGAAACGCGCGGAATCTTCAGCGGTGATTGAACCTGGAACATTATCAATATAGCCGCCTTGGCTATCAGTATACATCACACCACGCACCGCGAAGTTGGATGTAACTGGAACATTGATCATGGCTTCAAGATTGTGAGATGGATCACCGCTTTCAGTAAAAGCTGTTCCAAATCTAACATTTGCTTGAAACTCATCAAGGTTAGGCTTGTTCGTAATCAAACGCACAGTACCAGCCTGAGAACTCGCACCAAACAAAGTCCCTTGAGGGCCAGACAGCACCTCGATACGCTCAAGGTCGGCAGCATAGACATCAAGATTGCGGCCAGGTTGTGCTAGTGGCTGCTCATCAAGGTAAAAAGCTACATTTGGAGAAAGACCAGCAACGCCTGCTGTTGTCGTAGCTGGCGTCGTAGATGCAACCCCACGAATGTAGATTGTGCTTTGGCCTGGGCCACCACCGCCACCAGCTGTCACACCAGGAAGCTGCGTGAGGTAATCTGTAAACACACTGACATTCAACTGGTCTAAATCTTCCGCACCAATTGCATTGACTGCGATGGGCACATCTTGAGCGCTCTCATCACGTTTTGTCGCAGTAATAACGATAGATTGTAGGCGTTTTTCTGAAACACCCTCGGATTGGTTTTCTTGAGCTAAACTTTGAGACGGCAAAATCAAAGATGCAATTACAATTAATGAAGCACCACTTAGATTGCGAGCCATATAGAATTCCTTTGTTTGTTCTTTGTCTGACCAGCGTATTTCGAAGCGATCAGAATAAAGGCGGATAAGTATCTATCCGTATCCAGCTCAATTTCTTTAGCAGATCGTTTTAATTTTGAAACAGGAAGAACAAGCTCTATTTTTATATAAATCAGCAATTTTCTGACAAAAACTACAATAAATTCAATAATAATAGTGCACTATATAGGCTTGTTGTATATATGTTACAATTGCTTTGTTAATGCATTTATGTTTCGAAGATCAAAATATCTATTTCGAATATCGAAACAATTGCTTGCAGATAGTTGAGCCATTGCTACGCCCATCCCATCGCCGGAGATTATATGTCGGAAGTACCAAACGAAGCCACAGGCAATGGTGAAGACGATGACACCTACACAACTGATTATGAAGTTGGCCAAGACAATATAGATGTCTTGGGTTTTGATATTCACAACCCTGTATTTTTTCTAGCTGCTGGCCTGCTCATTGCATTTTGTGCTGCTGTGCTTACCATGCCAGAGCAAGCCGGTATCCTGCTAAGAGGCGCACGAGACTGGACCATTCATACATTTGACTGGTTCTTTGTTATCATAACAAATGTCGTGTTTTTATTCTGTCTATATCTCGCGCTATCACCGCTTGGAAAAATCAGATTAGGTGGAGATGACGCCAAACCAGAATTTTCGACAACATCTTGGTTATCAATGCTTTTTGCCGCCGGTGTAGGAATAGGGATGATATTTTTTGGCGCTGCTGAGCCTCTGGGATATTATACAGATTGGGCCGGTACACCGCTCAATGTCGAGCCGGCCACTGAGGCAGCTGAGCGTTTTGCTTTCTCTGCTACAATTTTCCACTGGGGTATTATTCCTTGGTCGATATATGCCGTTATGGGACTCGCACTCGCATTTTTTGCGTTTAACAAAGGACTGCCATTAACAGTGCGGTCGACTTTCTATCCAATATTTGGCGAGAGAATTTGGGGATGGCCCGGTCACATTATCGACCTACTCGCAGTCCTAGCCACACTATTTGGACTTGCCACCTCGCTTGGCCTTGGTGCGCAGCAAGCAGCGAGTGGAATATCCTTCTTATTTGGCGTCCCAAGCGGCCTCGCGACACAAGTCATTTTGATCTGCGTAATCACATCCTTGGCGATTTTTTCAGTGATTCGAGGGTTAGATGGAGGTGTAAAAATACTCTCCAACATCAATATCGTTTTGGCGATTCTCGTTCTATTATTCGTTATTATTGCGGGTCCAACCTCGCAAATCTTTAAAAATATAGCCCTCAACACCTATCACTATGTTGCAAATATTCCTGCACTATCCAACTGGATTGGACGTGAAGACACGGCATTCTTCCATGATTGGACCATATTCTATTGGGCTTGGTGGATCTCTTGGTCCCCATTTGTTGGAATGTTTATCGCGCGCGTTTCATATGGACGCTCGGTCAGAGAATTTGTTGCAGCCGTAATCGGTGTACCATTTATCGTGATGATTATTTGGTTTACTGCTTTTGGAACAACGGCTTTGGAACAAGTAAAAGCTGGCATTGGTGCCTTACCAGAAGGCATCTCTGAATTTCCACTTGTATGGTTTCAAATGTTTGAAAACCTACCATTTTCTCAAATCATGTCATTTGTTTCGATCTTATTATTGTTGGTTTTCTTTGTCACTTCATCAGATTCAGGCTCGCTTGTGATTGATTCAATTACTGCTGGAGGTAAGCTGCACGCCCCTATTCCTCAAAGAATATTCTGGGCAAGCTTAGAGGGTATTGTTGCAATTGTTCTGCTGGTAGGTGGTGGCGCACAGGCCCTATCATCCTTACAAGCAGGTGCCGTGACAACTGGGCTTCCCTTTGGGGTCATCCTGCTCATTTGCTGTGTCAGCCTGTATAAAGGCATGAAAAGCATCTCACCTAGCGAGTGATAAAACCTTTCTCGTACAGCCCTATTTGCTTTCATCAATAGTATGAGACAAAGGTCAAGAAACAACTATTTCCACTAGCCTTCATACTCTCACACACGACATCCGAGTTCTTTAGCGAGAGACACAATAAAGAACTCTCTTTTCACTTATGTTTAGCAATGCTGTTAGAGTTAGCAGCGCATCGAGAGCCGGAATACTCTTGTCATTATTGCACATTTTACGCTGCTTTAGCTGCTGTTTGGGAGAGCTTCTCATCGTATCCAACATTCCCAAAAAACCACAAACGCAAACACCACCCGTTAGGGTGGTTGAGTGTATATATTTGTTCTTGGGTATAAATTGGGTGCGGGGGTTGGATTTGAACCAACGACCTTCAGGTTATGAGTTTGATGATTGGCCTTTTTTAGTTTCTCCGCCCATCTCCCTAAATATACCGCATTCAATTGTTATTGTTGACTTTTATATCAATATTGATCGTATTGAGTTCCCGCGATTTCTTGTCGTGTTGTAACCCATATGTAACCCAGGTTGGTTTTGAACTTTTGTAAATGTCGGCCAAAAGATCAAACTAAAATCTTGATGAATTGAAAGATGCTGGAATGAAGCTAACTAAACGGTCTGTTGATCTTCTTGTCTCTGAAGACAGAGATAAAGACTATTATGATGACGCACTCAAAAGCTTTGGAGTAAGAATCCGTAAATCAGGTCGCAAATCTTATTTTGTGATGTCACGCTATAAAGGACGTATGCGACGCATAACGATTGGCCAACATGGTCCCCTCACCGCTGAGGACGCCCGCAAACAAGCCAAGTCGATTTTACATGATTTATCATCCGGAATTGATCCAACGGAAGACAAAACCAAGATACGTCAAAGCGGGACAGTCAAAAAACTCTGCGAACGCTTTATGATTGAATATGTCCCACAACATTTAAAGCCAAGCACAGCGTCCGAATACAAACGTTCTATAGAAATATTCATTCTTCCCAAGCTTGGCAGATTAATTGTCAAAGATGTAAGCCGCCAAGACATCATTGCTCTTCATCACGATATGAGAGGAACTCCATACCAAGCAAACCGCACACTTGGAGTCCTCTCCATATTATTCTCTCAAGCTGAAGTTTGGGGATTAAGAGATGAATTCACCAATCCATGCCGCGGCATTAAAAAATTCAGGGAAGAGAAACGCGAACGTTTTTTATCGCTTGAGGAGCTTCAACGATTAGGCAGAGCATTGCATGAGGAAACTGCGCTCGCTCCTTCTGCTGTAGCGTGTATAAAATTGCTCATTCTCACTGGATGTCGACTAGGAGAGATCCAAAAACTCAAATGGGTTCACGTTGATCTCGACCGCCAATTACTCTTACTTCCAGATTCCAAAACAGGTAAGAAAACGATATATCTTGGCACCTCTGCAGTTGATTTACTCAAATCAACCCCACGCCAATTAGACAATCCTTTTGTCATCGCAGGCTACAAGCAGGGTCAGTATCTTACAGATTTACAAAAACCATGGAGACGTATCCGAAAAGCAGCAAATTTGGAAGATGTCCGGATCCACGATTTAAGACACACTTATGCTTCCACTGCAGTCGCCAATGGAGAGAGCTTACCGATGATTGGAAAACTACTTGGACACTCTCAACCACAAACAACAGCCCGCTATGCACATTTAGCGGATATTCAAGCAGTTGAAGTAGCAGATAAGATTTCAATTCATTTGTCAGAAGCTCTGTTAAAATAAAACCTTGCTGACATTTAAGCCCGCCCAATGCTCCATACGTGTCTTATATTGTGATTCCTAGCAAAACGCCGACGCTTTCCAGCTAGGCGTGACTCAGATGTCAACTGCAAACGGCACCTGCCCGCGTCGTTAGTCTAACGGGAAATGGTGAAAGATCGCCTGTTCATCAGAGTATTTGTGGCCCTAACTTGCCTGATGAAACGAAGTAAACCATGTCCGATTTTGCACTCAAAGCGGACATTAGGATTTGATTAAACAAACAAGATAAATCGTGGTATAGATTTTTTATAGTGGAGATATTCTTGCCCGAATTTCATCTCCAGAACTTTTTCTTCTGGTATGATTTGCATGTAGGTAATGCAGATTACAAACAGAATAGGTGCCAGCAGAACAAAAAAGTTTCCTAGCACTAAAGCTTCACCAAATAGAATTAGGGCCATGCCTAAATACATTGGGTTCCTACTAAATCTGTAAAGCCCAGACATGACTAACGCCTTGGCTTGATCTGGCTTTACGGGATTTACTGACGTTTTTGCGTTAATAAAAGCAAGAACAGCTCCAGCCAAGATTAAGGCACCAATTCCAATCAGTACCCACCCCAGATAACTGAAAATAAGCCAGGAAACTTGGTTGGTAGGAAGCAGTATCGAACTCACGAGCCCGGCAATACTGAAGAACAAGAATTGGATAATTGGAGGGATTTTCAATTTCATTGAACTTTCCTTTTAGAAAGGTCTCTTGACTGCCTATCAGTATTGAGTTCTTGGAGCGCTTGAAGTGAAATCGAAGTCGCCGATTTAAGAAACAAGCTTGCCAAGATCACGGCTACTATTAGATCAGGCCATGCTGTATTAGTATAAGCCACAGCAAAGGCAGCAAGTATCACCGCTACATTGCCAATTGCATCATTGCGAGAGCACAGCCAAACGGATCGAACATTGCTATCGCCATCTCGCCATTTAATCAAAATTGCGACACTGGTTAGGTTTGCCAAAAGTGCTGCAAAACCGATAAGCCCCATTGTATCTGCTTGTGGGGGCGCACCACTGAAAACGCGGAATACAGTCATAATTAAAACGCTGATAGCGATTAACGCGAGGGTCGCGCCTTTGAATAAAGATGCGCGAGCGCGTGTAACGACAGAGGCACCGATAACAGCCAAACTTAGAGCATAGGTGGCTGTATCTCCAGCGAAATCCAAAGCATCAGCTTTCAAGGACTGTGAACCAGATACTAAACCAGCATACATTTCTACAACAAACATAATTGCATTGATGAAAATTACCGCAATCAAGGCACGCTTATAACCTTCAGAGACGCCATCAAAACATTTGTTATCACAACAATCAGACATTCTTTATTTCCAAACAGCTAAATAGTTCGAGATCTACAGTGACTTTTGATGCAAGCACTTTTGAAAAAGAAGATAGCTCTGCATTAATTGTACTTAGTGGTTACTCGTAGAATTCCAATAGGTTTTATTTTGGCAAATTTTTCCTTAGTGTCTTCATTACTGATCGGTCATTTTTGAAAGCCAGTAGTCTTAAGGCGTTGAACACTACTATGAGTGTTGAACCCTCATGGACAAGAACTGTTGGACCTATGCCAAGACCAAACAGCGTCGCCGGGATCAGGAATGCAACGACACCTAAGCTAGCCCAGAGATTTTGACGAATAATAAGGGTTGTTGCTCGGCTGAGGCCAACGGCAAATGGCAGCGTTTCAAGATCATCCGCCATCAGAGCGATGTCAGCTGTCTCTAAGGCTACATCCGACCCGGCTGCCCCCATCGCGATTCCAACAGTGGCGTTGGCCATGGCTGGGGCGTCGTTTACCCCGTCACCAACCATCACGACACCGCCTTCAGCCTTAAAGGCTTTGATTTTCGAAACTTTGTCGTCTGGCATTAAATTTCCAAACGCTTCATCGAGTCCAACCTCTTTGGCAACAGCGTTGGCGACGTTTTGATTATCTCCTGAGATCATCAGCATGCGGGTCACGCCGATGTCGCGCAGGCGAGCAATCACAGCTTGGGCTGCCGGTCGGGGCGTATCCATCAGACCAATGGCACCTAAATAGCGATCTCCCTGCCGCACGATCATAGTGGTGCGTCCGTTCGCAGACATCGCATCAACCTTGGCGACCAGATCAATTGGCGGAGGAAGGCCTGGCACTTCCCCAAAGAGTGCGAGCTTTCCAATGTGGACGATTTGCCCTTGATAGGAGGCCGCCACACCGCGACCGGTAATACTGGTAAATTCTGATGCGCCCTCAGGAACACGACCCAAACGCGCCTTGGCATCGCGAACAACAGCTAACGCCAGCGGATGGTCACTAAGTGTTTCAACTGCGGCACATACTTCAAGCAAGGTTTCTTCGCTGATTTCACTGTAAGGTGCGATCTCAACTAATCGCGGCTTCCCTAAGGTCAACGTTCCGGTCTTATCGAACGCAATGGCATTGAGATGACCGAGGGCTTCGAGCGGTGCACCGCCCTTGATGAGGACGCCGTCACGTGCGGCCCGCGCAACTCCTGACAGGATGGCACTTGGGGTCGCAATCGCCAGAGCGCAGGGACTGGCTGCGACAATAACTGCCATCGCTCGGTAAAAACTATCGGCTGGGCTTTCATTCAGAAATAAAAAGGAGAGTGAAGTCACAATAGCCAGAACAATGACAAAGGGTACGAAGATGCGTTCGAACTTCTTAGTAAAATTTTGGGTTGGCGACTGACGGGTTTCCGCTTCACTGACCATCTTGACAACACGTGCCAGCGTTGTGTCTCCAGAGAGCTTGGTGACCTGGATTTCTAAACTACCTGACCCGTTGATAGATCCTGCAAAAACGCGGGTTTCCGAGGCTAAACTTTCAAGATTATTAGCTGCCAGATCAGGGTTTTCAACTGGACGCTTGTCGACTGGCAAACTCTCACCAGTTATCGGTGCCTGATCGACGGCGCTTTCTCCTTTGATGACAAAGCCATCAGCCGGTAAGCGCTCATTGGAGCGAACTATCACAATATCGCCCAATACAAGCGCTTCAACCGCCATGGTTTCCGTTTGGTTTCCCCGCCGAACAATTGCCTCGTCAGGTGCCAATTCGGCCAGTGACGAAATGGCATTGCGTGCCAGTGTCATCGCGTAATTTTCAAGAGCGTGACCAATCGCAAACAGGAATAAGAGGAAGGCCCCTTCCGCCCATTCGTCAAGGAAGGCTGCGCCAGTTGCAGCAATCAGCATCAGAAAGTCTATTTGAAATTGACCTTTAAGAATTTTTTCGAGCGCTTCACGCAGCGCGAAGTACCCGCCAAAGAAGTAAGCCCCGATTATTAGAATGAATCCTATAGAATTAGGCAGGATGCTCATTTTCGGACCCAGCCATCCTGTAAGAAGGAAAATACCCGCCAATCCAGCAAATATCATTTCTGCACGTGAGCCGAGAAAGCTGCTTATGATGTCATCATGATCGTGACCGGACTGGCCTTCATGGTTATCGTGATTTTTATGTTCAGATGTATTCATACTAAGCCCCTGAAATTAAAAGCACCTCAGCAAAAAAACTCGCTGAGGTGCTAATGGTTCACTCTGCCGGAGACGTTCCCGCCTGATGCGGCGTTTCCACGAGTGAGTGATGGGTACCCTGCTTAGGTGCGAACCACTTATGCAATGCTGGCATAACAAGTAGCGTCAACACTGTTGAAGAAACCAATCCTCCCATCACAACCGTAGCAAGTGGACGTTGAACTTCCGCCCCCACACCAGTAGCAAACAATAGTGGAGCTAGGCCAAGAGCTGTTGTAAGCGCAGTCATAAGAACTGGACGAGCGCGAAGGCCTGCTGCTTCAATAGCAAGAGCGTCTAGTTCTCGCCCTTTTCTTGCAAAATCATCCATGAAGCTGACAAGCACCATACCATTTCCAAGAGCAATCCCAAACAATGCAATGAAACCAACTGTGGCAGGAACTGATACAGGTAGGCCAGATAACCACAGCGCTAAGGCTCCCCCAGTCAAGGCAAGCGGAATGTTCAGCAGGATCAGGATCGCAGATTTGAGACGTCCGAATGCTAGAAGCAAGATCAACAAAACAATACCTAATGTTATTGGTATAACGACAGCAAACCGAGCATTTGCTTGTTGTTGAAGCTCAAACTGACCGCCCCATTCAACACGATATCCTGGGGGTAACTGTAGTTTTGAATCGGTAACAGCTTGTGCATCACTCACAAATGAACCGATATCGCGACCTCTTACGTTAAGCTGCACCGCGATAAACCGTTCCCCATTTTCACGCGTAATTTGACGAGGCCCGATGACGTCTTTGATGGTAGCAACATTTGAAAGTGGAATTTGCGCTCCACTTTCACTTTCCAAAATCAAATTACCAATGGCCTCCGCACTATTACGCCGATCCTCTTCTAGTCTAACGACAACTGGAAACTGACGTACTCCTTCAAACAGTACTCCAGCTTCTGCTCCGCCAACTGCAGCACTTAAAGTATCAAGCGCATCTTCAACTGTCAGGCCATAACGTCCTAATGCTGTCCTATCTACCGAGACAACGAGTTGAGGCGCACCTGTAATTTGGTCAGCCTGAACATCACTCGCTCCAGAAATTTCTTGAAGGATGGACTGTAAATCCTGTGATGCGCCCAATAAGACTTCAGAATTGGGGCCAAATATTTTAACAGCCAATTGTGCCTTTGTTCCAGTAAGCAGCTCATCAACGGACATAGCAATTGGTTGTCCGATGTTCACACGGATTCCTGGGAATGACTCAAGGTTTTCGGAAATTTCAGCTCTTAAATCGTCTGGCGAAAGACCAGTCCTCCATTCCGAGCGAGGTTTCAAAGCGACAAAAGCTTCTATACTATTGACTGGGTCGGCATGAGCTCCAACTTCTCCTCTACCAATCCTACTTACAACTGATTCAATCTCAGGGAAGGTCTCAAGTAAGCGTTTTTCAACCCTTGTAGATGTTTCTCGTCCCTCAGAAAGTGAAATTGAAGGTGCCATTGCAACACGAAGCAGAATGTCGCCTTCTTCAAGTGCCGGAGTAAACTCCGATCCAAGTTGAGAACCTGCAAAACCTCCGATTAGCAAAAGTCCCAATGCTAATCCAACTGCAGCAATTCGCACTTTAACGAATATTCCTGCTATGGGCCTTACAAAATTTGCAATACGGCCGTCTCCGACAGTTTGTCGTTTGGGCGGTTTTATTAGTCCATAGGCCATTGCCGGTACTACAAGTGCTGCATAAAACAAAGAACCTAACATTGCTAATGCTGCAGATGCGGCGAGTGGACGGAAAGTTTTACCTTCAACTCCCTGTAATGAAAATAGAGGTAAGAAGACGATAATAACGACTGTAACTGCTGCGATTAAAGGGGCAATAACTTCTGCTGAAGAACGGGCGACAACATCGCGGTCTGTTTCAGCATTTTGCCTTTCACGAAATCCTCGATCAACGTTCTCAGCGATCACAATGGCACCATCAACCATCATGCCGATAGCAATTGCGACACCTCCCAAAGACATAAGGTTCGCACTGATACCTAGAACTTTCATTGCTATAAACGCGAAACCTACAGAAAATGGGATCGACATTACGACGACAAGGCTAGGTCGCCATCCACCTAAAAAGACAAAAACAACTATTGCTACGAGTAGCGCACCTTGCCAAAGTGCTGTTGTCACTGTTGCGGCAGCGCGTTTTACCAATGTACCCTGATCATAGTACGGTACAGCTTGGACACCTTCTGGAAGAGTTGCGTTGATTTGATCGAAACGAGCCTTTGTTCGTTCAATAACATCAGAAGTGTTGGTTCCGTAAAGTTTCAGAACTAGCCCAGCAACAGCCTCTCCTTCACCATTTGCGGTCGCCATACCTTGACGCACACCACCACCGATTTGGACAGTTCCTAAATCGCTAACGCGAACTGTTCGACCATCAATAGTATTTACAGGTGCCTCTGCAAGGTCAGATATAGTGCGTGCCAGACCAACACCGCGCACTGTGTATTGCTCAGCACCAACTTCGATAAATTGCGCACCTGTCGTACGGTTTGCACTTTCAAGAGCGTTAATTACATCAGAAACTTGAAGATTATATGCAATCAAGGAATCAGGGTTTAGACTTACTTGATATTGTTTTTCAAACCCTCCTAGTGCAAGAACTTCTGTGACTCCTTCAACCGATTGAAGTGGATATTTGATCATCCAATCAGCGATTTCGCGCAATTCTGTCAAATTATATTCACCAGTTTGATCAACCAAGCGAAAATACATGATAATTCCGAGACCACTTGAAATAGGCCCCATCTTAGGAGTGCCGAAACCTTCAGGTATGCCATCACTGGCTTCAGACAAGCGCTCCCCTACGACCTGCCGAGCAAAGTAAACATCTGTACCATCTTTAAAATAAATGTTTACAATCGATAGACCGAAATTGGAAACTGAACGGATTTCTTCGACATTCGGCAGGCCGGACATAGCGGTCTCGACAGGGAATGTCACATATCGCTCTACTTCTTCAGGCGATAGCCCCTCTGTTTCTGTAAAGACTTGTACTAACGAAGGTGACGGGTCGGGAAACGCATCTACAGGTAGCGCACGAAAGGCGAACAGGCCGCCAAGGGTTAAAGTGAGTGCTGCAATTGCAGCCAATAGTCTTCCGCCAGCAAGGCGGTGCATAAGGTTTAGCATGTGTCTGTCCTCTTAGTGCGCGTGGCCGTCACCAAAAGCATCTTTTTCAAGCTGTGCTTTTAGAGTGAATGCACCTTCAGATACGTATTGTTCGCCTTCATTGAGACCGGACAGGACAACGACTTGCCCTGAAGTTTCAGTTTCAATAGACACCGCTCGTGGCTCAAAACCATCATTTGTCGGTACAAATACACTCGCGCGTTCTTCGACTGTAACAACCGCACTCGATGGAACCAGCAAACGCAAATCACCCTTGCCTGTAATTATTTCTGCCGTAACAAATTGACCAGGACGCATGCGATTATCTGAGTTTTCTACTATCATCCTTGCTGTTGCTGTCCGAGAGGTTTCATCTATAGAAGGAAGTACCGTCGCTATTTCACCTTCCACTAAAGTGGTTCCAGCCTCTGATTTCAGGATAACCTTAGAGCCGGACTTCACTGACGCCGTGTTTTGTTTATATACGGCAATATCAGCCCATAAAACGCTATCATCAACAATTGTGAACAATGCTGGCGCGCTTGGGTCATCCGCAGATACTGACGCTCCTAAGGTCGCTTGTCGTTTCGCTATGACACCGCTAATCGGAGCGCTAACTCTGATATTTGCAAGAGCTCCATCTACAGCATTAGACAAAGCACCTAATTCATCATGAGATACACCTACAGCGTGTAGTGTATTTTCAATACCTTTGAGATTGGCGATCGCAGCTGTGAGATTGGCTCGTGCTGCCTGTAAATCGGCTTCTGATGTGATACGATCAGCAAACAGAGATTCTTCTCGAACAAGTGCTGTGCTAGCAAGTTCGACCGCAGTTTCGGACGACAAATATTGTGCTTTTAAATCAGCCAGCTCTCGACTAGAAAGTACCGCGAGAGTAGCACCTCGTTTCACTACATCACCTTCCGTTGCAGTTAGCTTTATAATACGGCCATTTATTTTGGGAGCTACAGCTGCAATCCGATCAGCATCAAAGCGGAGTTCAGCTGGAAGCGAAGTCGTATGCCGCATCGGTGCAAGTGCGGCACGAGATACAACGATACCGGCTTCTGTGGCTTGAGTTATTGATAACTCAACGTGATCTGCTCCCTCTTCTTCTCCGTGATCGTCATGATCATTGTCACCATGACCAGAATGATCATTTTCTCCGTGAGAGGCATGTTCTTCATCCGCACTTTCTCCATGATCACCATGCTCATGGGAGCCCGCGTTCGACGTCTGTTTAAGATTTTCTATGGACTGTGAACTGCCATCATTTCCGCACGCGCTCAGCATGAAGGTAGCCAAAACAGCTGTTAGAATATAAGGTGTGGGTCTCATTGGATTTCTCCATCAAAAGGGGTAGCACCAATCAGGGCGCGCAGCCGCATGTCTTGGCTCTGCAGAGCAAAATCGGCTTCAATCAAAGCGGACCTAGTCTCAATCAGGGTGGCCCGAGCATCTAAGGTTGTAGTAAGATCAAAGCGACCTATCTCATAACCTTTTACAGCTGCTGTATAAGCTTCTTCAGCCGCAGGTAACGCTTCGCTTGTTAATATATCGAGTCTCTTTTGGGCTGCCTTACGGGAAGAAACCGCTGCACGTTTCTGTGAGAGAAGTCTTTGTTCAGTTACAGTTCTGCTTAAAGTAGCTGCATCCCGACGAAACGAAGCAGCACGTACTGCATCTCTTCCTCGGTCGAATATAGGGAATGGTATGCTTATACCAGCAATGACTGCCTGCTCCCCTGTTTCCTCAAAGCGACGCAAACCAGCTGACACTGTCAGATCAGGTATAGCAGCACTTTTCGCGAGGTCTCGTTCTGCTTGACGAGCGACAAGTGCAGCATCTGCTGCATCAAGTGCGGGATGCGATTTTATTGAGTTATCTATCGATGAATTTATTAGTGTGTTGCTACTGATATCCATTTTGAATGTTGGATTTGCACTGCCCCATAGAAGGGCGAGCTCGTAGCGCAGCTGGTTTACATTTGCGGAAGCAGTAGAAACACTAGCACGCGCTGCTGCTGCGTCTGCACGTGCGCGCAATAGTTCTGGCGGCGCAGCTGCCCCAGCATCGACACGTCTTTTAACTGTTCCAGCTAATTGATCAGATAGATCTGCACTTTCGATTGCAAGATTTTTGAGTTTGGAAGCAGCAATGAGCTCAGCAAAAAGCACCGCCCCTGTAAGCTGAGCTTCGAGAAGAATTACAGAACATTCAGCGCTAGATAAAGCTTCTTTGGCTCTTGCAGCACGTTCGTTCAGTTTACGTTTACCACCTAGCCGCAAGGTCTGTTCAAATGCTAAAGTCGTTTCGCTTTGAGCTTGACCAGAAAAAGCACCGCTTCCGGAGAAGTTTTCCATTTCCAGTGAAATATTTGGGTTCAAACGACGACCTGCTTGATCAGCTTCTGACCTTAAAGCCTGTACCTCTAGCGCAGCAGCGCGCGCAGCGGGTGAAGCATTGCGAATTTTCTTCATTACATCAACAAGCGTGAGCGGCTCATTTAATTGTAAAGTAGATGATGAAGTTTGCGCCTCATCACAAGGTGAGGCGTTTGCATCAGCGACGATAGCGCTGAATGCCAGGGCGGTGAATACACCCCTTAAATAGAATGACATTGATAAAGTCCTTAAAGTTGATCCATAGGCAACGCATCACTTATAAGGATGCGATAATTAGTTAAGGATCAGCTCCGTGGTGGACGATAAGGACTTCCAGAAGAAGAAGGTATCAAACCTTCATTCACGAACTGAAGTCTAATTCTTTGGCTGTTGTTAAAAATACCTAAGTGCCCGCAATCAATGCGCAGTAAGTGCTGCAAACATGGTCCGCAGTTATGAATATGATGGTCATGTTGTTCATTTTCTCCATCACTTACGTTGTTGTGATCTGCCTCGCAAGTTATCTCAAATGCATTTTCAGAATGCCCTGCTTCAGCCAATGGTGCATACACGAATGCAACAGCAATAAGTGTTGCTGTTAAAAACCTAAGTGCATATTGAGCTAAAGAAAATAACATAACTTGTATTTAATCGATTTTTCTAAATAATCCACTAAGCGTTTGAAAAAAATTTAGTGCGCATGTTCTCCATGAACCATTGTTATCTTAACATCACTACAACGAATACAGGCTCGTTTAATCCCATCTGCATTAAGCGTTACAAATTTTGTTTCATCCAGTTATTTGTATCAATTCGTCATTGTTATCTAGGCCTCAAGCAGCCTGATTTTGCAAGTTAAATTTGTAGGCATATTCATTAGGTGTAAGATTACCTAGTGATGAATGTGGTCTGTTTTTGTCGTAATTCTCTTTCCATTTTGTAATTTTATATTGGGCATGACGAAGAGATGAAAAGAGTGTTTCGTTTAAACATTCATTTCTAAAGCTACCGTTGAAACTCTCGACGAAGCCATTCTGCATTGGCTTGCCAGGGGCAATATAATGCCAGTTTATTTGCGTATCCTGACACCATTTCAAAATGGCTGTGCTCGTTATTTCGGTTCCATTATCAAACACAATTGTGTGAGGCTTGCTACGTCGTTTGATGATCGCAATAGAGGCTTCAATGCACTGAGTAGATGTTTGGGTCACAGGCGGAGTCAAGCTAACTTGGTATGTCATCCCACTTATGCTGTTAGCCGGTTTCTTAGCACCTCTACTTACTATTATTGAAGAATAGCTGCGTTCAAGAAACCCTGCCATTGATTGGCAGGAAAAGGACAATCATCTGTCATTCAATTAATTGATGTCGAATGTCCGTTATTGGCGTCGAATGGCAAAGCGCGGTTGGTGATACCGCGGACTTCATCGAGGCCTCTAGAGGCGAAAAAGACCAAAGAGCATTGCTTGTTGGTTTGCGAAGCTGGTTTTAAACATGATGGAAATTTAAATTGGTCGGTATGAGGCATATGACTTTGGCAATTTTGGTGCGCTGATTTTATGGAGCGTCCTCGCATTGCTGATCTATGTCGCTGTGCGTGCGACCTTCAATCGGGCTGGGTCGGACTCCACCCGGCCGATATCCTCCGACGGCGATATCGCGCGCGACCAAATAGACATGGATGCATTTGTTCGTTGGATTAAAGACCTGAACTAACGCCGCTTGCGGGTCCCACAATTCTTGAGGGGTCAGGCAAGTGTCCGCGTATCACCCAGACAATGGCCAGTCGCTGAAGACAGCGACGTTCACGCATACAGCTAACTGGGAGGCGTTCTTGGGTGATTTGATTGAACCGAACTTGCATCCAATATTGGTGCATTTTGCCTATGCGCTTAGCCTCACGGCTTTTGCTTCTTATGTGTTGGCCGCCTTTTCGCCTGTCGAGCGATGGCGAGAGACCCTGCGGCAGGCTGCGGACTGGATGCTGGCCTTTGGTGCTATCGCGATCGTGTTGACCATCGCAGCGGGGTTTCAGGCCTATTACACGGTAGCTCATGATGCGCCGTCGCATGCCGCGATGACCACTCACCGAAACTGGGCTGTACCATCCGGCCTCGCCGTTCTACTACTGGCGGCCTGGCGCTGGACGGGAAGAACAAAAGCCACCTCTGGTATTTTCGTTACAGGCTTGGCTGCGGCCGTGCTCGCCTTAACCGTCACAGCCTGGTGGGGCGGTAAAATCGTCTATGGTTACGGTCTTGGAGTCAAAAGCTTGCCGCAGGTAACCGGAGATGGCCACGACCATGATCATGGCGTCGTCGCGGCAGATCATGATATGGATCCCATGCCAGACGCGGCACCGACCGCGGATGTCTATGACAACGCCGACGACCACCACGAATCTAACCCAACCAGCCTTGACAATAGTTATGGGCACCACGATGAAAACAGTCCGCCTGCGATACCTGCGCTGCAAGCCGCTTCGCCGGCGAGTGTCGCTGACGCTTTCGGCGAAGCGTTAAAAGCAGGTGATAAAGCGGCGCTACGCGCACTGTTTGCGCCCGACGCTGTGATCGCAGAAGGTGGCGGCGCTGAGCGTTCATTCGAAGAGTATGCTGGCCACCATATGTCCAATGATATGGCCTATGCGGCGGCAGTGTCATTCGATCTCAAAGATCGAAACATTATCGAGAATGGCGATATCGCTACGGTGATCTCTCAATCGGAGATTAAAGGCACCTATAGAGGCGCGCCCGCGCACCGGCAAGCGATGGAAACCATGGTTCTCAAACGCGACGCTGGGGTTTGGAAGATTCACCACGTCCATTGGTCATCCTCGCCGATCACCGAAGATCACGAGCACTGATAGATGGCTGGGGATGCTCAAACACAGCTTGCGGACCCGCTTATGGGTCAAAATCATTTCACCGCAGTGCGGTGGGTGTTGGCGATCGCTGTAGTACTCGGTCATATCTGGCTCCTCACGACAGGGGTGGAGCCGTTCTCCATCCACGAATGGACTGCCAGTTATATGGCCGTGAACGGATTCTTCGTCCTGTCAGGCCTCTTGATTGCCAAGAGCCTACATACAAGGCGCGATATGAAGGCTTATGCCCTTTCACGGTTTCTGCGGACCTACCCGGCTCTGGTTATTGTACTTGCGGTTTTTGTACTCGTCTTCGCGCCTCTCTATTCGGCAGAGGGTGGCGGATCACCGTTTCAGTCGGAGACCTGGCAATACACCTACAAAGTCTTGGCGCTTGGCGATCCCGACAGCGCGCCCGCACAGATATTCTCTCAGAATTTGGAAACCGACTTTAACGGGCCTCTCTGGACCATTAGGTTCGAGCTAGCAGCGTACATCCTAGCGGGCATCGCGTTCATGTTTGGTGCCGTCAACGGCCCATGGCGTGTTCTCAGCGTCTTCTTGCTTGTGCAATCGGTCTATCTTGGCGCGCCTTTCTTCATCGATACGAGTGCGCTCCCGCCGAGCGTGATGTCCTTGCTCCGCCTCTCATCGGCCTTTCTGCTCGGAATGACGCTTTGGCAGTGGCCTATTTTGCGCAGGCCGCCCCTCTTCGTGGTCGCAGGTCTGATTGCGGCGTTCGCGCTCCTTGGCGGCGGCCTCCTCGGCGAATTGTTTGCGACCTTTGCCCTCACAAGCCTTATGCTTCGGGCTGGATTGTCAAAACGTACGTCCGTCCGTATCGCCAAAATCCCGGACTATTCGTACGGGATCTATATCTGGCACTATCCGCTTTTACAGGTATTTCTGGTTGGCCAACCAGATCTTAGACCCGCTGCCCTGGCTATAATGACTGCGCCGCTCATTCTGCTCGTCGCTGCCACTTCGTGGCATGTCATCGAAAAGCCAATACTTGCTCTAAAACCTCGTTCAAGCTCGATATCCAAAAAACCTAATGCCAGAACTCCATTGGAGATCAACCGCCCAACCAGGGGCGTCGACCTATGAGAGTGACACTAAAGCCAAACCCCGGAGGGGCCGGATATGACCAATACCGATAATAAGCATCACGACCATGGGCATCATGATCACCACCACGGGGATGATCATGATTGTTGCCATGGTGGCGGAGACGCCGATGCCGGCGCGGACGGCAAATATGATCTCGTCCCGCAGGGCTACTCAGGCACGGTCTATACATGTCCGATGCATCCAAACGTTCGCGACGTCCGAAACTCCGGATGCCCGATATGCGGCATGCCGCTGGAGCCCGAAGGTGTTGTTGTAGGCGAAGAAGACACCTCAGAACTCGACGATATGACCCGTAGATTCTGGATCAGCGCCATTTTCACCATCCCACTTGCCATTTACGCCATGGGTGACCTGATCCCCGGCAAACCCCTCGAAGGGCTCTTGCCCGCCGGTTGGTCCCAATGGGCTCAATTCGCGCTGGCCGTTCCTGTCGTCCTCTGGGGCGGATGGCCCTTCTTTGTGCGCGGCGTTCGGTCGGTACGCACGATGAACCTCAACATGTTCACCCTCATCTCGCTTGGCGTCGGCGTTGCTTTTGTCTTCTCACTTGTTGCCACCGCTTTGCCAGGCATTTTTCCGTACGCCTTTCGCAATGAGGCCGGCGAAGTCGCTGTATATTATGAAGCCGCTGCGGTGATCACGACGCTCGTATTGCTCGGGCAGGTTCTGGAGCTGCGAGCCCGAAGCGCGACATCGGGCGCCATCCGCGCGCTCCTTGAACTCACGCCGCCAACCGCAAACCGGATCATGGCTGACGGCCAGGAAGAAGAGGTTTCCGTCGACGATGTCCAGAGCGGTTACCGGCTACGGGTCCGGCCAGGCGAAAAAGTACCTGTCGACGGCGAAGTTGTTGAAGGGCGTTCGAATGTCGACGAATCCATGATCACTGGAGAACCTATTCCAGTTGAGAAAGCAGCAGGGGATCTGATTACCGGCGGTACAGTTAACGGCACCGGATCACTCGTTATGGCCGCGACGCGCGTCGGCGAAGATACAATGCTATCGCAAATCGTACGCATGGTCGCCGAAGCCCAGCGCTCACGCGCGCCCATCCAGAAGCTCGCCGACACAGTGGCCGGCCTGTTTGTCCCGGCCGTCGTCGTGATCGCGATTATCACATTCATCGTCTGGGCGATTTTTGGGCCGCACCCGGCCATGGCTTTTGCGATCGTCAACGCCGTGGCTGTGTTAATTATTGCGTGTCCCTGCGCACTTGGTCTTGCAACGCCGATGTCAATTATGGTCGCCACAGGAAAGGGCGCACAGAGCGGCATTCTGATCAAAAATGCTGAAGCGCTCGAGACGTTCGAGAAAGTCGACACGATCGTCGTCGATAAGACCGGCACTTTGACAGAGGGCCACCCCAAACTTGTGACAGTCGAGCCTGCGAGTGGTCTCGCAGAAGCAGACTTCCTAGCTTACGCTGCTGCGATTGAACGCGGGAGCGAGCACCCTCTTGCGCAAGCCATCGTCAACGGGGCCGAAGAGCGCGGCGCAGCGCGCCTCGAGTCGACTGATTTTGAATCGGTCACCGGAGAAGGCGCGCAGGGCCGGATCGATGGAAAGCTTTTCGCCATCGGCAACGCTAAGATGATGCGCCGGGTCGGTGCTTTTGACGAAACACTGAAGGCCCATGCTGAAGCCTATCGCCGCGACGGCCAGACGGTGATGTTCGCCGCTCTGGACGGCAAACCGGCGGGCCTGATTGGTGTCGCCGATCCAATCAAAGAAACGACCCCTGAAGCCATAGCCGCCTTGCACAAGGCTGGCATGAAAGTCGTCATGCTGACAGGCGACAGCCTGGCAACAGCACAAGCGGTTGCAAGCCAAATCGGCATTGATGAAGTAGAGGCCGATGTGTCACCAGAAGACAAAAACCGGATCGTGCGCGAGCTCCAATCGAAAGGTGCGGTTGTGGCGATGTGCGGCGACGGCATCAATGACGCGCCTGCCCTTGCTCAAGCGGATATCGGTATAGCCATGGGAACCGGTACAGATGTGGCGATGGAGAGCGCCAGTGTCACCCTAGTAAAAGGCGATCTTCGCGGTGTCGCCCGCGCGCAACGGCTGAGCCGCGCGACGATGGGCAATATTCGCGAAAACCTGTTCTTTGCCTTTATCTATAATTCGCTCGGTGTGCCGGTTGCTGCCGGTCTCCTTTATCCGTTCTCTGGACTGCTTCTCAGTCCAATTATTGCAGCCGCGGCGATGAGCCTCAGCTCTTTCTCGGTTATTGCGAATGCGCTGCGACTTCGCTCTGTCAAACTATAATTTCGAAGGAAACTCTTATGTCAAAATGGATTCTTGGCGCCTTGGCCACCGCCCTTTTTGCGCTTGCCGCTGGGTTTTTCGTCTCGGGCGGTTTGTCGAGCCCTGCGAATGCGCAAACCATTACCGTCTATAAAACACCCTGGTGTGGATGCTGTACGGCCTGGATAAAACACCTTCAGCGCGATGGTCTTGAAGTACGTGTTATCGAACGCGAAGACCTTGGACCTGTGCGGGCCTCGCTGAACGTGCCCGATGAACTTGCCTCCTGCCACACTGCGTCGGTTGATGGCTACGCGATTGAGGGCCATGTCCCAGCCTCGGAAATTCGTAAGCTTCTGGAAACCCGGCCAGATGCGGCGGGGCTTTCGGTGCCTGGCATGCCAATGGGCTCTCCCGGAATGGAAACGACAAGCCCGCCTGACGCCTATGATGTCATTCTGTTCAGTACGGAACAGCAAAGCGTATTCGCGAGCTATGTCGGCCGATTCCCAGCTGAACAGGCGGTTGGGCAATGAAATCCGAAACCTATAAAAAAGGCTCACTAAGTCTCGCAGGAACCGTTGCGATGGGCACCGGTGTCATGATTGGCACCGGGATCTTCGCACTGACCGGGCAAGTCGCGCAATTCTCAGGACCGGCGTTTCCGCTCGCCTTTTTACTTGCGGCCGTGGTAAGCGGGGCCAGCGCCTACACTTACATAAAAATGTCTAACAAATATCCGTCGGCCGGCGGCATCGCGATGATCCTTCAAAAAGCCTATGGGCCAACGACAATTGCTGCTGCCAGCGCGTTGCTCATGACTATGTCCATGATCATCAATGAGAGCCTCGTCGCACGCACATTCGGCACCTACACATTGCAACTCTTTGATGTTTCGAAAGACAGTATTCTGGTACCAGTTCTGGCCGTCGGACTGATCGTTTTTGCGTTTATAATCAACATATCCGGAAACAAAATCATTGGCGGCGTATCCAAAGTTGCTGCGGTCCTGAAAGTTGGCGGCATTCTGATATTTGCTGGCGCTGCGCTCTGGGCGTCCGGCCTTTCTTTTGAAGCAGCCTCCTCGGCCACAACAAATGAGACTGGACCTGCGGGATTCCTCGCCGGCGTCGCCCTCGCCATTCTTGCTTTTAAAGGGTTCACCACGATCACCAATAGCGGCGATGAGGTGAAAAACCCCAATAAGAATGTCGGCCGCGCGATCATCTGGTCGCTGGCGATCTGCCTTGTTGTCTACATGGCTGTCGCTCTAGCGGTGGGGTCCTCACTAACACTTGAAGAAATTGTCGCAGCCAAGGATTTCTCGCTCGCGGAAGCCTCGCGGCCGGCCTTTGGTGATTTTGGCGTGGCGTTTACCGTGATCATTGCAATCATTGCCACCGCGTCGGGACTACTCGCCAGTGTCTTCGCGGTTTCGCGCATGCTCGCCATGCTGACGAATATGAACTTGATCCCCCACAAGCATTTTGGCATGCCCGGCGGCATCCAGAAACACACGCTTGTCTATACAGTTGTTTTGGCTGCCGTCCTGGCCGCGTTCTTCGATCTAGGACGGATCGCTTCACTCGGCGCGATCTATTATCTCGTAATGGATATTGCTATCCATTATGGCGTGCTGCGCTATTTACGCGAAGATGTCGGCGCCCGTGCCTCTATTTTAATCGCCGCCATTTTATTCGATTTGATTGCCCTTGGTGCCTTCCTGTTCATCAAAGCGACCGCAGACCCAATGATCGTCGTCATCGCGATTGGGTCAATGGCTGCAATCTTCGCTTTCGAAGCGCTCTATCTCGGCCGGATCCGCGACAAGGAGGCGTCCGATCATGCGCACTCTCACTCTTGATGTATCTTGTCCCCCCGCCGGGGTGTAAACCAGATCGAGCTCTGCGAGCGGTCAGTTAACAGAATTGGGAGCCTTGTTGACTTAAATGCGACGGCGCGTGTGAAGAGGTTTTCGCTGACCCGGCTCACCGCTAGGTGAACGCGGTGCCACTCGGTCATCTAACGCAGTTTGTCGCCCTTACATTAAGCCAAGGCCTTCATCGTACAACACGCGATACTGATCTGTCTTGATCCCGGGTGTCGGCATGAAAATACAAGATGTTCTTCCGGGGTTCGGGTTTGATGCTCTGCTTGAGGGTCCTCAGCAATGGAGCGATTCTGCATTTGGGTCATGCTGGGTATTTGAGCTGTTGATCGTTTATATTTTTGCGGTGCAGCTCATCGGTTTGAGGCCTTTAGGCCGGAGCCGCGTATCAAACCTATCATCTTCATCCCTCGGATCCCGTCCGTTCTGACCCTGCTATAGGAGTAATCGCTATGCACAACCATTCTGATCATGATGACCATCGCCCAAAAGGCGGACGCTTCTGGTTGCCGCTCTTGGTGTTCGCCGGCGCGATCGGCTTCCTGCTACTCCTTGAACACCGCGCTCATATCCCCGGTGATGCGGTCTTCCTTGTCAGCTTCTTACTCCTTTGCGGTGTGATGCATCTGTTCATGCACAGCGCAATGGGTGGACATGGAGGCCATAGCAATCATGGAGGTCAGAGCCCTTCCCAACTGGATGAGGATGATGACTGGAGGACAAGAGGATGAGTGAGAACATGGCCCATTCTGAATATGGTCTCTGGTTCTTGGTGATCCTAAACTCGGCCATCCTCATCATTTTCGCGTTCAGTTTTGCAAAACCATCCAAGTCAAAAGACTGGACGTCATTTGGCACCTTTAGTGGTTTTGTGATCGCCCTTTTTACCGAGATGTATGGCTTTCCGCTTTCGATTTATTTCCTTTCGCCATGGCTTGAAGAACAATTTCCCGACATCAACTGGTTTGCCCATGATTCCGGGCATTTTTGGGAGATGATCTTCGGCTGGCAAGGCAATCCACATTTTGGCCCATTCCACTTTGCAAGCTTCGGCTTCATCTTGCTCGGCTTCAGCGTTCTGTCATGGGGGTGGCCGATCCTGCACGGGGCGCTGCGCAGCGGTAAGCTTGCCAAAGCCGGCATTTATGCCCGTATGCGCCACCCGCAATATGTCGGCTTCGTGCTGATTATGTTTGGTTTCCTGCTGCAATGGCCGACGATTCTAACCTTGATCATGTTCCCGGTTCTTGTGTTCATGTATGTCCGTCTCGCTCTGAAAGAGGAGAAGGACGCCGAAGCCGCATTTGGTGACGAGTATCGCGCCTACGCCGCGGTCACTCCTAGCTTCTGGCCGCGTTGGGGTGCCTAGAGCCCCCCACGCACTCCGCTCAAATGCCATGTAATCCCAGCTATTTCTTATTCTTGCGGTCCGCCTAAGCCAGCGACCTCGTCGACCGCACGCCCGTTTTAAACGCTGTGCGTCCTCACCAGACCAATTAGGAAGAGAATCGCATAAAGCTCTAAACTGGGCTCGCGTTCGCTTTTGGCCAGACCAATATTCGTGCGGCACAGGCGGCATCGGATCATCGCATTCAGCGCAATGGGCCGCCACCACGGCAAACACTTCCACGGCTTTGGAATAGGCAAAATCGGATAATGTCATTCGCTCCGGACGTTCGGGCATTGGAAATCGGCAAACCGCCACAATCGGACCACTATCAACCGAAGGCATCATTTCATGGGCTGTGCCCCCATATGTGTCCGCGCCTTCCCAGATAGCAAAACTATCAGCATGCGAGCCGGGAAATTCTGGAGGTGCCGGTTGATATTGTATGGCGTCAGTTTTAGCTTGGACAGCAAAGTTCGCGGCACAATAATATCGGTTACAAATGAGATCAGTCTCGTATTCCCACCTGTTTGCTCCACCGCGTTGGCCAAATCCTCTGCGTTATAAGCTGCAAGAATTTGCAACTCCCGATTCCGCTCCAACAAAAACTCCTCGAAGAAGGGAACTTCGCGTGCGCTGGTTAATAGAATTATTGATCTCGTCATCGTTCAAATCCGGTTTCAATAGCAGCGGTGGCAGTGGTCGCAATAAAGATAAAGTCACGTCGCTCTGCATCGACTGGAACGTTTTCTGACATGAGAGATACTCCCTGAAATTCACATCATTGGAACAGACGCCGGGCCACGCTGTGCCCATTACAGGTGCAGCTGCATCGTTCCACGCAGCGATGAATATCTTGCCGCGCCCCATGATGGCTTTGGGGGACGTATGGGACGCGGCAAGTTCAGAGCAAGATCGAGCGAGAGGGGCGGCCTAATCTCGTTCTGCTTCATTGTTCGTCGAAGCGAACAGTTTTTGGTCCGCGCCTTCACAACCTTGTGTGGGGGGGACGCGTTGCGAAGGCCCGGGACCAAGACGGCGGTGCCGAAAAACGACAGCCGAGCACGCCTTATTCTATGGCAGCCTCTTCCTTACCGCCCCGTCTTCATTGGGCAGTGCTCAGCCGGATCATGGCCCATAGCTTCATGTTTGGCCTGACAGTCTCCCGGAGACATGGCATGATCACCTGACGTGTCATGCATTTGGTGGCCATCAGTGCCGTGGTCCATCGTATGGGCATCAAGCATTTTACCTTCCATGTTGGCCATACAGCGTTCCATGCCTTCATGACCAGCCATGCAGGTTTTGGCAGCGGCCGCATTTGCCTCCGCTTCAACAGCTGGTTTTTCGCTGTGGTCATGTGTCTTGTGACCTTCTTGAGCGAAAGCCATCGGCGACAAGACAAAAAAAGTTGCGGTGGTGATCCATATCGGTTTCATGCGGGGCATCCTTTTTAATAAATGTTCAGACCCAAGGGGCTTGGGCACTTGTGACGTATTACGCAGCAAACAGGCGATGCCCCCAAAATTGGCTCTATTCTTTCAAGTATTTCACCGGAGCCTAAGTTTGATTGTCAGCCCCCGCATTCTCGCAGCGCTCGTCATGGTCTTATGGGCCTCCTGCTATCCGCTCATCACGCTGGGGCTCGACTATGCGCCTCACCTGACCTTTGCAGCGCTACGCGCCATTCTGGCTTGTAGTATTTTAATAGGCGTCGCCACTCTGCGCCGAGCCGCGTGGCCTCGCGGGTGGAGCGTTTGGGGCTGGATCACGCTTGCTGGCCTTGGAATGACCGGCATTGGCTACTTCGGCATGTTTCACGCCGCCGAGTTTGTGTCTCCCGGTCTTGCCACCGTGATCGAAAGCCTCCAGCCGCTGATCGCCGCTGTGCTTGCCGTCGTATTTCTGCGCGAACGCCTTGGACCGATTGGCTGGTTTGGGCTTTGCCTCGGCGTCGGCGGCGTGGCGCTCATTGCGATACCGCGCGTCCTGGCCTCGGGCGGGGGATCAACGGCTTTCGGTCTGGTCCTGGTAATTATGGCGACCAGCGGCGTGGCGGTCGGCAATATCGCCATCAAGTCATTATCGACACGCGTCGATGCGGCGATGGCGATGGGGTTGCAGCTTTTGATTGGAGCGATCCCGATCTCAATTTTGGCTTTCGCGACCGAATCCCCAACAACCATAGACTGGTCGCCGCAATTCATAATTTCACTTCTTGGCCTCGCCCTGCCCGGGACCGCGCTGGCCTATTGGTTATGGCAGGTGACGCTGCAATCGCTGGACGTGTCCAAGGCGGCTGCATTTAGTTTTCTCGTTCCGATCATTGGCGTTTCAGTTGGTGCGCTATTCTTCTCGGAGCCAATGACGATGAATTTTTTTGGCGGCGGCGCGCTCGCCGCCATCGGGGTCTATCTCGCATCGCGCCCAAGGTCTGAAACGTTGCTGTTAGTGTCTGCCAAAAAGGAGACCTAATCGAGCTTTTCAACTTGTTCCTGCAAGATTTTCCGGGCGCGATAGACCCGTGTCTCCACCGCCTTGATAGAGACGCCTAGAATTTCGGCCACTTCACTTTGGGGCATGTCTTGTAGAACCTGTAGCGTAAAGGTCTGTCTCAACTTATCTGGCAGCGCGTCCACCATCTTCGAGACACGGTTCAGCTCGTCGCGGTGTTCATAATCGTCTTGAACATTTTGCGAGTGGTCCGCGATATCCGGCCGATCCGGGCTCTCCAGAGGTGCTGCTTGAAAGAAAAAGCTTCTTACGGCGCGTTTGCGGCCATGATCACGAATTTTGTTGAGCGCAATGTGGTAGATCCAAGTCGAGAACTTCCGCGACGGATCATATCGGTCAATCGACCGCCAGGCTGCGGTAAAGGCTTCCTGCAGCACATCATAGGCGTCTTCATTACCGCGCATCGATCGATGAACATAGCGATAGAGCGGTTCCTTGTAACGACGCATGAGCTCGGTGAAGGCGCGTTCCTCGCCTCCTGCTGCGGCTACAGCAAGCTCTGCATCTGTTCGCTCTGTGTTGTGCACGTGTATATGTCTAAAGCTCCGTCAGTGCTCGAACGACTTCAGTATCAAAGACGATCGCTTGTTCCTCAGTAAGGATCTCTCGCATCTCAAACACATGCTCGATAGTGACTTTTTGCAGCTCCCCCATGGCTGTGTGGAAATCATCAATCGCCGCCTGAACAGCGGGCGAATAGGATTTGTCGGCCTCCATTGCGCCAGCGAGTGTGAAGTTGGCTGCGCGAAGTTTTTGTTCCAGTTCAGCTTTTTTGGCCGCGAAACGGTGTTCGATTTGCTCGAGTTCTACTTCCTGATCCGCTGAGAGATCCAAGTCGTGATGGACCAGCTCATGCAAACCGGAAGCTGTTTCTAACGGATGCGTCCTGGCCCAGTTTTCAGCGACAAACACGCCGGTCATGGCCGCGCAAAGGGCTAGGAAAGCGACAATAATCCAGTGTTCGAGTTTCATTACCGTCTTACCTCAAAATCCCAGACGGGGCATATGGCGCATCAACAGAGAAGACCGAAAAATCACTCGATGACGACTGGCTGGGCGCCCCGAACAATCCGACCAAAAGTCCGATTGCAACCGCAAGCGCAATCGCCGCGGTTCGGCTTACTGCCGGTGTCGCAAAAAGGCGACCGTCTGTGGCAATTGCTGCGGACGAATCTGGGTGTCCGGCCGGGTTGCGCGCGTCAATCCGTTCCCAAACCTCAGCTTCGAGATTGTGAAGGTCGCGATCAAGACGCGTCTCCTTTAAATCTTTGATGAGCGCGTCTATGTCAATTTTCATGGCGCTCTCCTTTCGAGAAACAAACTTCGGGAGGATTAGGTATTGTCAGATACGCAGCAGCTATAGCTCTCCCTCAAAAACAATTATAAAAATCAGTATACACGGATCGCACGCCTGACAATGGCAATCTGCATGTGGGGGATGATAGACGCCATTGCTCACTGCACATTTGGCGATGTCCTAATCGCCGGGTCTTCGCTGTAGATCGCCTAGCTCATCGCGGGGTGCCGTGGATGGCCAGATAAACACTATTGGCGCGTGGCAGGGTTAAGCCTCCTGATTGGACTGAGCTATACGGTGTTCAGCGAATGGCTGAATATTTCGATCCGCGAAAGCTGGGCCTATCGCGAAACAATGCCGACGATAGAACCGCTCAACACTGGGCTGTCGCCACTCTTGCACTGGCTAATCATCCCGAGTCTGACCTTTGCCTGGCTGAAAAGCGCGATGCGGCGGTGACAGGTCGCTAAAGTGTCGCACTCCATACCCCAAGGGGGCATAAGGGGTGACTGGTCTGGCCGCGTAACCACTCGACAAGGACGCCCAATCCTCCCCCCAAATGTTCCAACGGCGTCCAACGCAAGAAGGAGAACATCATGCGTTTCAAACTCGCCGGACTGCTCATCGCGACAAGCAGCTTGATTGCACCTGCCGCACTCGCAGACGTTTATAATCTGGAGATCGACCAATTTGAACGGACGGTCGATGGCGAGACGCTGACTGGCGTCAGCATTAACGGGACGAGCCCTGGTCCTCTATTGCGACTGCGTGAAGGCGAAGACGTCACCATCAATGTCACCAATACACTCGACGTAGATACCTCGCTTCACTGGCATGGGATTATCCTGGACGCTGGTATGGATGGCGTACCGGGGATCAGTTTTGACGGCATCGCGCCGGGCGAGACCTACACGTATAACTTCACCGCCAATCAATCAGGTACCTACTGGTACCATGGACACTCTGCCCTGCAGGAACAGGAGGGCGTCTTCGCGCCCATCATAATCGAACCGGCAAAGCCCGACCCCTTCGAGTATGATCGCGAGCATGTGATCATACTCGCCGATTGGCTGAACGACAGTCCTTACAAAGCGCTCGCCAATCTCAAGAAGCGCTCGAACTATTACAATTATAATCGCCGAACCGTTTTTGACTTTTGGCGCGATTGGAGAAATGCTGATCGCGGCGAAAAGACGGACGTCATCCAGGAGCGATTGGCGTGGGGCCGGATGCGCATGGATCCAACCGACATTGTCGACATTACCGGTTACTCGTTTCTGGTGAACGGCGAAACACCTGAAGACAATTGGAGCGGTCTTTTTGAAGCGGGCGAGAAAGTCCGCCTCCGGTTCATCAATGCTGCCGCGATGACCTATTTCGACGTCAAGATTCCGGGACTTAAAATGACAGTGGTCCAGGCCGATGGTCAAAACATCGAGCCAGTCTCGGTTGATGAGTTCCCGATCGCTATCGCTGAAACCTTCGATGTTATTGTCGAGCCTGAGGCGGGACAATCATATACGATCTTCGCCGCCGCAAAGGACCGCTCAGGATATGCCCGTGGCACACTCAGCGAGACACCCGGCACCGAAGCGGCGATCCCGGAACTTGGGCCCCGGCCAGAGCTGACAATGGCAGCGATGGGAGAAGACCATGACAGCCACGGCGCGATGGCTGAAAGTGAAGCTGTCGGTATAGATGAGATGACCATGAACATGAGTGGAGACGCCCATCGCGGACATGGCGAAATGCCTGCAATGGAGCATGGACCTAAAGTTCTCTCTTATGACGATCTTCGCGCGCTCACGCCATATACGGACCGGCGAGCGCCGGACCGCGAGGTCGAGCTACGTCTCACGGGCAACATGGAACGATATTTCTGGTCGATTAACGACGTGAAGTTCGGTGACGCTGGTCCGCTCGAATTCAATTACGGCGAACGTGTGCGGATTACGTTCAAAAACGAAACGATGATGGAGCACCCGATGCACCTGCATGGATTATGGATGGATCTGTTGAATGGCGAGGGCGACATGGCACCCCGCAAGCACACGATCAACATCCGGCCAGGTGAAACCATCTCGGCCGATGTAACCGTCGATGCCACAGGATCCTGGGCCTTCCACTGCCACATTCTCCAGCACGCCGCTACCGGCATGTTCCGGCAAGTCAATGTCATTGGCGGCGTTCAATAACAAACAATCATAAGGAATAAACAGATGAAATCCAAAATCTTGATCGTGGGTGCGCTCGCTATGGCGACCGCCCTCCCTGCCCTCGCAGCCGAAGGCGACCCGGTTTACAATTACACACTGGCCGAAGCCGACATTGCTGAGATTGATGATGAAACGGTCGGTGCCTTTGATGCCCAAGGCTGGGTCGGCGGCGATTATAATCGCTTTTGGTGGAAGACCGGAGGTGAGTTTGCCGATGGCGACTTTGATGACGCCGAGGTCCAAGCGCTGTATTCGCGCTACATTTCAAAATTCTGGGATGCCCAGATTGGTGTACGCTACGACCTTGAGTCTAAGGGCGAGACCTACGGTGTCATCGGGCTGCAAGGTCTTGCGCCCTACTTCTTCGAAGTTGATGCAGCCGCCTTTGTCTCTTCAAGCGGTGATGTCAGCGCCCGCTTTGAAGCGACTGGGGAACTTTTGTTCACGCAACGCTTGATCCTCGAACCCGGCATCGCGCTAGATTTCTATGCTGAAGACGATCCGTCCCGGCAGATCGGTTCGGGTCTCTCGACCGCTGAATATGGCGCGCAATTGCGCTATGAACTCACTCGTGAATTCGCACCTTACGTCGCACTTACCTATGAAGAAGCCTATGGCGACACTGCTTACTTTCAACGCTTGGAAACGGGCAGCGCTAATCGCACCATCTTTAAGGTTGGAATACGCACCATGTTCTAACGATTAGTGTTAATTGGTTATCTTCATCAAGCTACTCAATTGATCCAGAATCTACAAACACAGACGAATGCCCGCGCTGGAAGGTGTGGGCATTTGCGTGTTTAAACGGCGATGCCCAATTTGAAATAGTGACTCATAAAAAGCTCCTTAAGCTGATTATACCGCGCCGGGTCCCGTCAGAGTTGTCGCAGCAGCAATGACCAACAGAATACCCGCAAAAACAAGAATGTCAGCGCCAAGCGAGCGCTTGAGACTCGCCACGCCGCTTGGCGCATCGTTCTTCAATAGCTGCGTGATACGCAATTTATTCCAGGCACCAATCGCAAGTGCCAGAGTGGCGAGCAGAAGCTTTGTAAGCAGCAACTGCCCGTACGAACTGGACAGTATCGCTTCACCAGATCCAGCCAGACGCAGCGCCAACCATATACCAGAAACGAATAGTATTGGAACACACCAGAGCGCAATTTTGCTGAAACGCTCCATTCGAAAATGAACGAGATCGGCATCTAAACTAGCGCGGGGCCAAAGCGTAAACGGTGCGACGATCCAGAAGCCAGCTATTAGTACATGTCCGCTAGCAAACCATGGTGCCAAACCCGGCATATCAAGCCCTTGGGTATGTCCGCCAAGCCCAAAACCTGCAGCGATAAAGATAGCCGCAGGCAGCTTAAGATATTTCAGAGGCACCAAGCTTGAGGCCGCGATCAGTCCTCCGCCAGCCAAGTATGCCATCGCCTGGTAGCGGTTGGCCGTCCAGATCCAGCTAAAGGTGTCCGGCGAGAAGGCAGCACTCAAACCACCAGCCAGTTGCGCATTCAAAAGAGCGAGCCGGAGAGAGACGGCGATGACCAGGCCAAGACCAAGGATGACAAACCATCGCCGAGATATGACAATTGCCGCAGTGCTATGTAGCGCCGCGCCAAGGCCAATAAGCGCGGTGAGATAAAGTCCGAACTTCGAAAACAATACGAGAAGCGTCAACATTCAAACACTTAGCCGGTGATGGTGAACGATACTTCACCTTTCATAACGTGCCCATCTTTAGCCACCGCCCGCCACTTCAAAACGTATGTGTCTGCCACGAGGGGTGGCAATGCGACGGTAAAACTCTTTTGCATGGCCCGGGGGGGATCAAAGTTGATTGCCACCGCTGCACCGGCCAGGGTTTCAAGCTCTAGCCCGGCGAGACCGACGGCGCTACCAAAGCTGAATTCAAATGCCGGAGGCGCTTCCTTCAAAGTTGCACCATTTTCGATATTTGCCGTCTTTATCGTTGTGTGAGCTAGAGCCGGCGCTGCGAATAAAACTGCTGCGATCGCAGCAGTTGAGAGCATTTTTCTGTCAAGCTTCATGTTGGTGTTAGTCCTTGTTTTCGATCCAATCCATTACCTGTTTACGCTGGTCACGCATCGTACCCTCAAGAAAAAGCTATATCAGACTCGAGATTAGAGTCATGGCGGGAATCGCAGCGTCGCTCAAATAGTCAATGAAGAACGCTATTGCGTCGACATTGTCCGTCAGGTTCAGGCGATCAAAGTCGCGCTGGTCAGCCCTAAAACGGTGATGCTGGATGATCACTTGCAAAACCTCATCGAGAGCTCATTGAAAGGTAATAGCCTGAAAGCAAGGTTAGAAAAGGTCGAAGAACTGGTCGCCGTGCTGGCCGGACGTTAAAAATAGCTGCGCTGTCGGATCACATGCCCGTATGTGGTGTTTATTTCTTTAGACAATTCGGATATAGGTGAAGCCATGATTTCGATTGCCCGCCTTTTAACTATTTTTGCGATGATCGCAATGATAAGTGCTCCGGCAATGGCCTGCTGTTTGACAGGCCATGATGACGCCGCGCATTTAGAAATCGGCGTTAATCACGACAGCGCGGCGATGTCCGACACTGATACCTGCCATGATACTATGGCTGCAATGCAGGTCGACCAAACGCCTGCCGCTCCTTCGGCCCCTGATTGTGCGGGATGTTTTGATTGCGAAACCACGCTTGCGAGTACTGATGACGCGCTTCAGCCCGCACCTTTTAGCGCGGCTCAGAGCGCTGACCTGGTGACCACGCTCACGACCCGTTTTTCGGGCTTTGATGCGCCGCGGCTCGTTCTGACAACAGGACCGCCCGCATTAGACCATATTGCCAACCTAACACTTGTTGAACTCAAGCAATTTCTCCTGATCTGATTGATGTGAACACGCCTTGCCGCCGGTCGCTGACCGGGGGCTTATTTTGTTGTTCACTCACCTCCTCTAATTGGAGATCAGGATGTATACACTACCCAATAAACCCCTTCGCCCCGTATTGGCAGCTCTCCTGCTGTCGACACTTGGTCCTGCAGCCATCGCTCAAAATATGGATGCACTTGAAGCGCGGCTCCTTGAGCACCCTACTTTGAACGCTATGCGTTATGACTCAGATGCTCTGCGTGAACGCGCGCAAGCAGCGACAGGATTACCGGACCCGGTGATCTCGTTTGGGGTTAATAATTTCCCAGTCTTTGATCCGTCTTTTGATACGTTCTTGCCGACAAATAAGGCGATAAGCGTTCGCCAGCAATTTCCTAATAAAGCTGGTCGAGAAGCTAGATCCGAAGAAGTTCAACAACGCACTGTGCAGAACGATGCAGCGATAGATATGAGATTCGCTGAATTGCGCGCAGCATTGCAGATTGCACTAATTGAAAAACGACGGATTGAAACCCAGCGTATGCTGGCAGAAGAACGAGAAGCAAAATACACTGAACTCGAAGACATCGTTCAAACAGAAATTGATGCAGGACGACCAGTAGTCTTTCGGTTAGCTGAAATTGATATTGAGCGAGCTGAAGTCGCCATAGTGCTGGCTGAACTCCAAGGGCAATTGAGTCAAGTAGAAGCTCAATTGATTAACCTTGTTGGATTAGTTCCAGAGACTGCCGCGCCTGTAATCTCAGCTTTAGACTGGAAGGGAGATGCTCAAGCCTTCCATCTAGTTCGGGTCTCAGAAAAGGCAATTGACGTAGCGGATGCAGGCGTAGATAAAGCGAAAGCTGACTTCAGGCCCAATTGGGGTGCACAGCTAACTTATCAGCAGCGCGATGAAGGCAATGGCGCACCCGGGTCGACCTTTGCAGGCGATGATTGGGTATCCGGAGCAGTAACATTCACAATACCTCTTTGGGCAGACAGCCGGCAGGCTCCAGCACTTCGCGCAGCTCAAGCCGACCGAGAGGCGGCTCGTGCGCGGTATTTAGCCGCCACGAGAACCGCCTCAGTTCAATATGCAACATACAATGCAAAGCGTAGAGCGGCTGAAGAGAATATTGCAGTTTTTCAACAGAAGATTGACGCGATCGCTGATCAGGTCGCCGCGCAATTAACAACATATGAGTCAGGTGTTGGTGACTACTCTCCAATTATAGATGGAGAAATCGCCTCCATCGCCTTTCGCGCACAGATCGCGCTTGAACAATCCCGCCGTGACATTGCGATTGCGCGGATGAATGCTCTTTTGGTGTCCCAATGAAACAAACACTTCAATACAGCGCTTCTGCGCTCAGTTTCCTGCTCTCCGCCTGTAGTGTCGAGCAGGCACTTCCTAATAGCCAAACCGCAATAACGCAAAAAGAAAATACGCCCGGACAGGTGCAACAATATACCTGTCCCATGCATCCCCACTACATTTCAACTGACTCGGACGGCTCATGTCCAATTTGCGGTATGGACCTTGTTCCAACTTCTGGGTCTTCGAGTTCTGGAGAACGAGAGATCCTCTACTACAAGCATCCGATGGGACAGCCTGATACGTCATCAGTACCGAAAAAGGATTCGATGGGAATGGACTACATACCCGTCTACGCCAAGGCTTCAACATCATCGACAGTGATCGTTGCTCCAGAAATGATTCAGACAATGGGTGTTCGGCTGGCCGTTGCTGAAACAACGTCATTCGGACAATCCGTGCGTGCCTTTGGGACAGTAGAAGCAGATGAACGGCTAGAAGCAGTATCAGCGTCTCGTCTTGAAGGGTGGATTGAAAATCTCACTGTTCGGGCTGAAGGTGATACGGTTCGACCTGGTGCCCTGCTCTATCGTGTTTACAGCCCAGAATTGATTGCAGCCCAAAAAGACTATATTGCGTCTCTCGCAATAGGAAACGAAAACCGAATAGCTGCTGTCCGCCAGCGCCTGCGTTCCATCGGTATGCAGAACGTTATCATCAACCGTATTTCCGAAACGCGCGAAGTGCTTGAGCGTGTACCTGTTTATGCCGAGGCTGGAGGTACTGTCGACAAACTTCAGGTACGCGAAGGTGATTATATTAAACCTGGAACGCCAATTCTAAAGCTGCAGTCCTATGCAGATGTTTGGATCATTGCGTCCATTCCCGAGCAGGACCTTGCTCTTATTGATACTGGTATGCCTGTTTTGCTTGACTTTCTAAGCGCGCCTGATGCTTCAGCAACCGGGCGGGTAGACTATATCTACCCTACCATTAACTCAAAAACACGAACGGGTGATGTTCGTATAGAGATCGATAATTCGAAAGGCTATCTTCGCCCTGGAGCTTACGCTGACATCCGTTTCGATCTAGGCGGAGACACTCCCCGACTTGCAGTGCCGACCGAAGCGATCTTGCGTGATAGCCGAGGAGCGCATGTCATTATGGCACTTGGTGAAGGTAGGTTTGCCGGACGTGCTGTGCGCATTGGTATCTCAGCAAACGGATTGACTGAAATTCTTTCAGGATTGGTTTCTGGGGAACAAGTCGTCGCTAGCGGACAGTTTATGCTGGATAGCGAAGTTAATTTACGCGAAGGGTTTTCCAAACTTCAAGCCCCGCCCGCATTTGCTGCCGGACCAGAAACGCCACTATCACAACTTCCAGTGGACACCACGACACTCGCAGAGATCGATCACTTTACTGACATGGCGCTCTATTTTCATGAAGCGCTGACCGATCGCTATAAGATCGATCCCTACTTCGTGGACCCAGCCTTGAGGCTGGGTGAAACGTTGCGCACACGATTTGCTGACACCAAGCTGGCTGATATTCTGGAGTCGGCAGAAACAGCTCTGCGGGCCGCGAAAGCTGCGCGTGAAGGCGAAGCGCTGGCCGCAACGCTGTCAGACTTGATGACGGCGCTTGAACCGTGGTTGCTGGAGGGCGCGCCCGTCCACTATCAAACGGCTGGCCTAGTGCTTTACCGCGAGACTGACACAGATCGCCTCTGGGTGCAGGAAGGTGGAGCGGCCCGCAATCCTTACGGAAACGGCGCTGCTGAGACCGTTGATTGGCCCGACCCAATGGCGGGCGTTGAGGCGTCCGACAATGAGCGCGGCGCTATCGATCCGCATTCTGGTCATCAGTAGGAGTATATTATGTCAGACCCTTACAATGAAGACCTAGCAGGCCGTGATCCGTCCAAGTCTGGAATCGCGAAGCTCATTTCTTGGTCGATTTCAAATCAATTGATCGTACTTACACTCGCAGCGGCATTGGCCATCTCGGGCTGGTTCGCGCTAGATAATACACCACTCGACGCGGTCCCTGATTTGACCGATACCCAAGTCATTATCCGAACAGACTTTCCAGGCCAAAGCCCGCAAATCGTTGAAGACTTGGTTACCTACCCGCTCTCGACCAACATGCTAGGTCTTCCTAAAACAAAAGATGTGCGCGGTGCATCTATGTTTGGTACCAGCTTTGTGTACGTTATTTTCGAAGATGATGTGGATCTCTATTGGGCTCGTTCTAGAGTAGTCGAAGCACTTTCGCGACTGGGATCAGAGCTTCCACCAGGCGCTGTGCCGCAAATTGGTCCGGACGCCACAGGGGTTGGCTGGGTCTATCAATACGCTCTAATCGACAAGACCGGCGGCACCGATCTGGCGCAGTTGAGATCCTTGCAGGACTGGTTCCTAAAACTTGAGCTGGCAGGGGTTGAAGGTGTATCCGAAGTTGCCTCAGTTGGCGGGTTTGTACGGGAGTATCAGGTCCTGATCGACCCTAACCGATTGCGTGCTTATAATGTGCCACTCCGTCGTATAAGCGAGGCCGTTAAAGTTGCTTCTAGTGAAGTTGGCGGGCGGGTGTTGGAACAAGGCGAAAACGAGTTTATCATTCGTTCATCGGGTTATGTCGATAGCAAGGATGACCTAGATAATGTCGTCATTTATGCACGCGATGGAACGCCCGTTCTGCTATCTGACATTGCACGCATAATTGCAGGACCGGCACTTAGGCGTGGGATTGTCGAACTAAACGGAGAAGGCGAAACTGTTGCCGGTATCGTCATCATGAGAGACGGCGAAAATGCGTTGCAGGTTATCGAGCGGGTAAAAGCCAAGCTTGCAGACCTTCAGCGTGGCCTCCCGGTCGGGGTAGAGATTGTCACAGTATATGATCGAGCGCCATTAATTGAAGGCGCAGTAAAGTATCTTGAACACAAGTTAATCGAAGAAGGGATTGCCGTAGCCCTCGTTATCTTCATATTTCTTCTGCATGTACGATCGTCATTTGTAGCGATCATCACCTTACCATTGGGTGTCCTTGGTGCATTCCTGATCATGTCCTTCCAGGGCGTAACCGCAAACATCATGTCCCTTGGTGGCATTGCAATTGCGATCGGTGCAATGGTGGATGCTTCTATTGTTCTGGTTGAAAATGCGAGTCGTAAACTTTCGGAACTCGATGAAAAGCCAAGTGCCAAACTACATCGACAAACAGTGATCGCAGCAGCTCAGGAGGTCGGCCCAGGGATCTTTTTCTCTCTCTTAATCATAACGGTCTCGTTCCTGCCGGTCTTCGCACTATCAGGTGAGAGTTTCCGGCTATTTTCACCACTTGCCTTCACCAAGACCTATGCAATGGCGTTCGCTGCTATCTTGTCGGTTACATTGGTTCCTATTCTGATGCTTTATCTCATGCGCGGGCGAATGCGGCGTGAACAGGAGAACCCGGTCAACGCCTTTTTTGTTTGGATATACAAACCGATTATTCACGCCGCGCTTCGTTTCAAATGGATTACGGTCGCATTAGCAATCACCCTCACCGCAAGTGTCATCGTCCCTATCCAACGGCTCGGCTCAGAATTTATGCCAGCCCTTTATGAGGGCGAATTGTTATACATGCCAACCACGCTGCCAGGTGTCTCTTCTACCAAAATGCGCGAAATTCTCGGACAGACGAACAGAATAATGATGACCGTGCCGGAAGTGGAACGTGTTTTCGGCAAAGCGGGCCGAGCCGACACAGCCACCGACCCTGCACCGCTGACAATGATTGAGACCTGGGTCAAGCTTAAGCCCAAAGATCAATGGCGTTCTGGCATGACTGCCGATCTGATCAATGAAGAGCTAAACTCAAAACTTCAAATGCCTGGTTTGGTGAATTCTTGGGGGTATCCGATCAAAATCCGTATGGACATGGTCTCGACCGGTGTGCGGACCCCCATTGGTGTGAAAGTGACTGGTGATAATCTCGTTGAAATCGAGCGGATCGCGCGTGATATTGAAACGGTTATTGCCGACGTTTCGGGTACTCGTTCTGCTTTCGCTGATCGCGTTCTTGGAGGCAAGTATCTCGAAATCATGCCAGATCGCGGTGAACTTGCGAGGCGCAATATCGATATGGGCGTTTTCCAGTCTGTTGTACAAACGGCTCTTGGTGGCATGCGCCTTGCCGAAAGTGTCGAGGGACGTGAACGGTATGACATTATGCTCCGATATGATCGCCCGTTCCGCGAAACCAGCGAAGACCTAGAAGACATCCTTGTACCAACTCCTGCTGGAGCCCACATCCCACTCGGCGAGCTTGCAAACATTAGCTTTACAGAGGGACCTCCCATGATCCGCTCTGAGAATGCTCGTCTGACAGGCTGGGTGTTTGTCGATATTGTGGGCCGCGATATCGGAGGATATGTCGCAGAAGCGCAACGAACTGTCGCAGAGAATGTCGACCTTCCCTCAGGTTATGCTGTGGCGTTTTCTGGACAATATGAACAGATGCAACAGGCCGGGGAACGGCTTCGTATAGCGATTCCGGCCGCAATCGCACTCATTTTTCTTCTGCTCATGTTGCATTTTGGACGGCTTGATCGAACCGCTATCATCATGTTGTCACTCCCTTTTGGTCTAATTGGAGGGCTTTGGGCAGTTTGGCTAGCTGGCTATAATCTATCGGTCGCCGTCGCTGTTGGCTTCATAGCGCTTGGCGGCATTGCCGTCGAAACAGCTGTGGTCATGCTCCTATACATTGATGCTCAGGTGCGTGAAACGCAGCCGAAGAACAGGGCTGAGCTATTCGATGCGGTCAGCGCAGGCGCTGCCATGCGCGTGCGGCCAAAACTTATGACTGTGACTACTATTTTTGCCGGACTTGCACCCATCTTCGTTACCGATGGTTTGGGATCTGACGTGATGCGACGTATCGCTTTACCCATGCTTGGCGGCATGACCTCAACTCTTTTGCTGACCCTGATTGTTATCCCTGCAGTCTATTATATTTGGGTCGGACGTAACCTTTCCACAAGCGCCGGAAAGGCTCCAAAAGAAACGCGCGCTACTACTGTTTTATCTGAAGGAGACTAAGCTTATGAAACTCTACACTGTAATTGCTTTCAGCGCAGGAATTTTGATCCTACCCGCTTGCGGGCAGACCGCGAATGACACACCGACTTCAAACACATCTACTCAAACCGAGATGCCGATGGAGATGGCCAATGGCAAGGTGATGGATCATTCTCATTCCGATCACGTCATGGAATCACGTGATATCGGTCACGCTACTGGCGTAGTTGAATCACTTGGCCCCCAAGGTGACTTTTTGACGATCGATCATGGGCCTATTGATGCCATTGGAATGGGTGCGATGACCATGGGCTTTGACATTGCGGGCGATGTTGACCTTACTGGTATTGAGGATGGCGACACAGTCAGCTTTATGGTCAAGAAAGGCCGAGACGGCTCTTATCGGATCACCAAAATCTGTGAAACCGACGTAGCTGGTGATGATTGTCTCGCCAGCATGATGGACCATTCCGGTCACGAGTAACATCAGTACCCACAGGGTGGCAAAGGAAAAGGCCGCCTGTATGGGAGGCCTTGTTCAAAACTCTTTTGCGGAGATCATTGTTCCAGATAATCGATAATCGGACAGTCTGGACGATGATCTCCACTACAGTTTTTAATCAGATGAGAAATCGCACCATGCAGGGATTGCAATTCTATTTGTTTTTGTTCGATCTCATCAAGACGGATTTGAGCCAACGCTTTGACCTCAGAACTGCTGCGATCTCTGTCTTCATACAGGCTTAGTAATGACCGGCATTCATCTATAGTAAAACCAAATTCACGTGCTCTACGAATAAAGCAGAGCTTACGGGCATCTTGCTCGCTATAATCTCTATACCCTGCCCCGGTTCGTCCGTTTGCTTCCACTAGGCCAATTTCAGAATAATAGCGTACGGTTTTCGTAGGCAATTGAGAGATTTTAGCAACTTTACTGATATTCATATTATACGTTGACCTTCCAGTTACTGGAAACATTAGCATGTCCTGACAACAATTAGAACAAGTCAGCGAGACAGTCATGATATCACTTAACAATGGGCTACATTTAAACTGGTTGGTGTGGAAAAGTTGGAAGAAAGCTTCAACAAATACACTGTGGTGTTTGGTGGGGTGTTCCATAGGTGATTTTGGAACGATCGCATTCTTTCAGTTTATGGATATCCCTTGGCCAGTTTGGTCTATTATGACCTTAGCCATTATAAATGGATTGCTCACCTCAATCATTCTAGAAACCATAATTTTATCACGTCAGATGGCCTTCAGACTTGCTTTTAAGACAGCCATTGGCATGTCTTTTATTTCTATGATCGCAATGGAAGCTTCGATGAATTTAGTAGACGTCTGGGTCACAGGCGGAGCCAAGCTGACCTGGTATGTCATTCCACTTATGCTGTTAGCCGGTTTCTTAGCGCCTCTACCTTACAATTATTGGAGATTAGTTGCGCTAAAGAAGGCATGTCATTGAATGGAAGGAAAAGGATGATCATCTGACATCCAATTAATCGAAGAGGAATGTCCGCTTTTGGAGATTTCAAGCCTGATAACAATTACTCCAAATTGAGAACGAGATAACACTATTATCAATTCAGTGAGATGCAAAAAGAGCGCCAGTTCAAAGAACCCGCGCTCAAAAGTGTTATATTTTTATCTGAATTATGGGGCAGTAGTTGGCCCTTTATTTACTGATGAATGGCTTAGAAAACTGGCCGTTTCAAACCCCAAAACGGTCGTTGATATCAAGCCAGAGACTTAGAAAGTAATTCTTGTGAAACATTAGTCACAACAATGATCGCCGACTTGTATAGGCGGACAGGCCACATCTCCAAACGAACAATATACGCAGCAATCCCCATGATTAGGCTTGAGTAATGCGCCACATCCTTTGCAGTCATAGAAGAACTGACAGGCATTCGTAGGCATCTTATCCTTTGATTGGAAACCACACTTAGGACAGGTTAGGGTCGAGTGGGAGATAAAATCTCCAGTTATCTCAAATTCAGCCATTCCAATATTTCTTTCTCATAAGATGGAAGGAGATACGCCATGCCCGCAAAAATAAAGCCTATGACAAGCAAAATTATAACGCGCATCCGTGGTCGACCATATCGAAAAGCAAAGAAGGTCGCTGCGCCCAGCAAGCCTAATGTCAACCACTGAAATATGGATTGATAGCGGACAAAGAAGCCAAGTTTTCCGACAATGGTCGTGCTTATTCCAAGATTTACCAGTATAAATGGTAGCACACAGCAAGACGCGCCGAGAAAGGCAAAGAAACTGGTAAGAACGCCACCACTCGCGAACCATCCACTTTTCTTTTTATTGCCAGTTTTTGTTTCTATTTCATCAGACATATGAGTACTATAAAACCTAGAGTAACTACAGGTGCAAGCATGTCTGACATCACAATTGGGCGATTGAGCATAGCAACAGGTGTGAAGGTTGATACGATCCGATATTACGAGAAAATCGGGATAATGCCCAATCCTCCGCGTACCTCTGGAGGTCAACGCGTTTACAACTCCAATCATAAAGCTAGGCTGAGTTTCATTAAACGAAGCAGAGACCTTGGCTTTTCTTTAGACGCAGTTCGGTCTCTTTTAGGATTGACTGATGCCCCTCCATCATGTGGCGAAGTACATGCAATCACTTCGGATCATCTCAAGGAGGTTCGAACAAAAATTGCTGACCTGAAACGATTGCAACAGACGCTGACTGCAATTTCGGCCAACTGCACTGGCGATAATGTACCTGACTGTCCGATTATCGATGCGCTGACAATTCGAGAGCCTTGAACTGTAAAAGTAGTCCCCAAAATGTTTTTTGCTCAATGACAGTTATTGGCGAAACACTGCCTGCTTACGAACGGGTAAAAATAGCCCCAAACAGCCTGTCTGACTTCAACTTAAAATAACCCTAGAAGCATTTTACGGATATTCCCTATTCAACCAAAATTAGAAATTTGAGTAGAATTGCCTACTGGTAAGTTTGGCGCTCTCCTCTCTTCTGGCTTCTTTCGATTTTCTTGAAGTCCTTGACGTCGGTCCGGACCGAAATATGATCCGACTCGAACATATACCCGCTCTGATAGACTTAGATTTTCTATTGTTTTCTATAACCGAGTCTTAGAAAAAGGCACGCTCAATATACCATCATACCCGGTTCTAACGACCTTTTTCATGAGTGTTTCAGAGCAATGAGAAGAAGCAAAGAGTACTTGAACGAACGGATCTGCGCTTGTTTTGTAATCACATATATAAGTTATGATGTCCGTTGCGTCTATTCCTACGCCATCATTGATAATAATAGTTCCAAAACGGTACGCAAAGCACTTTACCTTTAATTCTTCTACATTTGATGACACTACGACATACTGAATATCACTTGTCCTAAGCATATCCCTTAGCATACGGATCATTTCTATGCTTGAAGAGAATATTAAGACCGATGATTTTTTAGAATCACGTTTGGGCACAACAAATTTCTCATAAACTGTACCATTCGGTGCTACACACGTTTCTCTCATTTCATCAACCGATACTTTCCAACCCTGAAGCTTTCTACCATAGACTGAAGATGGTTAACAAATTTATACAATCCATTAATGCGTTTGCTCGCCAAGATGGTGACAATGGTTTAAGTTGTAAGATTGGAGGACTTCATTGATGATCCGGTTAGACTACTGATTCCTAGCAGACTGCCTAATTGTTCCAGCTAGGGGTGACTCAGCGTTTCGCCAGATGACAAGTGCTAACTGTACCTGCCCACATCATCAATATGACAGGAATTGACTCTAAACATACGATCGCCAAACTTTTGAATGATGAATATAATTAAGCGTAAAATTAACGAAATTGAGTTTTGATGACATGTATTATACTTGTCTTTTCATACGTCGGGCGGACATCTCTATGACTTCACCACAGTTATACCAGCCTCTTTCTCCGAGTGAAGCACTCGCTATTGCTCAAAGATACAAAGCAAAATCCATCGCAAACGAGAGCAGAATTTCAAGCGAAATTTTTGAACCTACATAATCAAATTTCAAAACAAAATACCGTTCTACTAAATTCGATTGGACGAGGTATTATAGGGCTAATAAATGAAGCTTCGACAGAAGAAGCTTTTGCCGCGAAATTATTGTCCGAAATACAAAAGCAATTACTGACTTACAAATATCTATTGGAACGTGGTGAAACTCGCTAAACTAAATTTAAAGAACATACCCAAAACAAAATGTTGGCACCTATGAACTATGAAAACCAACACATTTTATAGCAATAGTGTGTCTAGGAAACTCTGGGCAACTCAGTACGCTTGCTGGAAGAAAATCACCGATTTTTAACAATTAGCCAATCGTCAAAACTTCCGATGATAAACCTTTATATAGGCTCATTTATCTTCCCCCTTATAACGCTAAAACTTAATCTATATTGAGTTATAATAAATAAATTTTTGGCACAAGCCACCTTATCTTAAGTGCACATTTCATAATTTTTTCAGAAGGTGGTGGCAACGTTTTAGAGTCTATTTCGGCACCAATATTGCACAACCCCAAATAGTTATTTTTGTTGTTTCACAATCAAACATCAAAATGAAACATTCCATTTGGGGGAAATGGATGCAATGAAATCTGTATGGCAATTAGACAAATCTAAGTATAATGATTTACTCAATTTACCTTATTCAGGTTGGGCCTGGGAATTTAAACGACGAGACCCCGAACTTATAAAAGCTTATACAGCTGGCAATTCTGTGCGTCCTAATTACAAGTTAAATTCTGAAGGAATCGGTATATTTAGTCTACCTGCCCCTTGCAAAACTGCAGAAAGCTTTGGGCTACATTTTCTTCCCAACCCCAAACTTTCAGCCCTCCAAACAATGCCTTTTTGGTTGCCAGAAATAATGCAGTTTAACTTTGATGCTTCGGTAGAATTATTAAATAATCCAAAACACAAAGGTTCTGTCCTACATTGGCACGACATTCCAGGAGACAAGCAAATCCTCTTTTCACCCTTAAGACGGACAAAACTTAGTGTGAATACAAATTCCTATTCAACTCAAATCGCAATAGAAGCAGATTCAACTTCTGTTTTGGACACCAAATATCTGGCACTTAAGATGGGAGAAAAACACCTAAAACAGGAAAATATCAATTATCTCAAAGAGTTTTCAACGCACTGCCAAGGCCATGATATCGCGCATAAATATCAGCGAGGTTACTTTCCTAATACGCTGATACAGGCTTTGATTGCACTCGATGGATCGCTGAACAAGGCTACACAACGAGAAATTTCAAGCGCCTTGTTCGGAAAGAAGCAAACGAAATTTGACTGGGATAACAGCATATATTCTTTAAAATCTCGCGCACGTAGATTGATAAGTAAAGGACGCGATTTGATGAAATACAATTACATCCAATTGCTTTAAGGGAGTCGCTTAGCACTAAAGAAAAAACGACTCTCTGCAGATATCTTATTGTTTTGCATTCTCTCTTTGAACCTTAAAAATGGAGAAACATTATGCAAAGCCCCCTCACTTCGAGTCCCTTTTTCAGTGTCGTTCAAGCAGCAAATTATCTGGGCCTTAAGCGCCAAACATTGGATAATTATCGTTGGGCTGGAGGCGGCCCTCGTTACCGTAAACATGGAGGCCGTGTTCTCTATACCAAAGACGAATTAGACCGATGGTCATCGGACCGCCAGTGGGAAAATACAGCCCAACCTTTTCGTCCAAATCAAATAAACTAATGTTCAAATCGCAATACCTTTTCATTGGAATAGTTGGCGTTTTCATGACTGTAATTTCCACTATTCCAATTCAATCTCGCTTGATTTGGAACCGAACACAGAGTGCACCTTTAGGTCTCTATTGGCTCACAAAACAGGCACCTGTTGTCGGAGATTTGGCACTCATATCAGCTAAATCGGATGAGGCTATATGGGCTCAAAACCATGGCTATACAGGTCCTAAATGGCCACTTTTAAAGCTTGTTTCAGCGACGCAAGATGACGTTATTTGTAGGGTTGATGAGCAAATCATCATCAATAATAGCCATATTGCGATCACCCTATCCTACCCCCAAGACCTTCCCAAATGGGAGGGGTGTTTCAAGCTCGGCAATGACGAGAGATTCCTTCTTAATCCCCACCCCCATTCTTTGGATGGCCGCTATTTTGGTTTGACCAACCAGCAAGACATTGAAGGAAAGCTCATTCCCATATGGACATATACACCATGAATCAGTTCCAATTTGAAAATGAGCTTTGTAGAGAGAAAGAGAGACAGTGGGAAAAGGATTCTTATGATTCCGACAGGGCAAGATTCAGAGGCAGGCACCTTCACTGCCCTAACCTATTGTCTGCACATCACTTTTTAGGCTCCCACTTTACCCTCACATCTATGTATCGGGTGCCAACATCTAATCTAAGCGATTGTATTTTATACTATTTAGCTGGCACCCAGCCAAAGGTGCACCGTGAGCAGTGAAAAACCTTTCACGCCGCGCCTTGGCCATATCAAAGATGGTGGCCAAGCAGGCAGCAAACGTTTTTCAAAACAGATAGCAAAACGTGCTGCAAAGCTTGCTCAAACCTCTGGCCCCAAAGGACGTGTTAGAGCCTCTTTTGTTCGCGGAGCAACCGCTTCAGCTGTTTCATCCGTGAGACATACGTCCTACCCATTTTCTCGCATGCGACGCGCTGTTGTTAAGGTTCATATTGCGCGAGCTGGCTATGTTGGAGGTGCAAAGGCCTTTGGAGAACATATCTCCTACATAGAACGAGACGGCGTGGACCGAGATGGCAATAAAGGTCAAAGTTATGACCGTGATCACGATCAAATCTATACAAAAGATTTTAAGGAACGAAGTGCAGAAGACAAACGTCAGTTTCGTCTCATTGTCTCTGCTGAAGATGCAACGCAAATTCCAGATCTGAAGGTCGAGATCAGAGGCTTTATGTCAGGCATGGAAAAGGATTTAAAGACAAAGCTAGATTGGATAGCAGTTGATCATTTTGATACTGGCCAGCCTCACTCGCATGTAATCATACGCGGCGTTGATGAATTGGGCGATCCGCTTGCTATTGATCGTCGTTATTTAATGACAGGCATGCGCACACGCCTTTCAAGCCAGCTAACAGATAGTTTAGGACTACGACGCGACATAGAAATCCTGCGTTCTCAAACAAAGGATATAAACTCTGACAGGCTCACGCGGTTAGATCGTGACTTAGACAATCTAGCGTCAGATCAAGATGTCCTACCTACAAAAGCAATTTCAGAAGGCGAACGCTTCAAACAATCATTTTTACGCAAGCGTCTCACTCATCTTCAAAACCTAGGGCTAGCTCACCAGCAAAAAGACAAGTGGACCTTTAAGATAGGCTGGCAAGATACATTAAAACAAATGGGACGACGCGGTGACCTCATAAGATCGATCAATGACAAATACAAAAACTTGGATATTTCAAACAAGTTCAAGATATATGATCGCGCTAAGCCCCCTTCTCATGGCCTAGTTGGAAGAGTATTGGGCTCCATCCCCTTAGATGAGCTTAAAGACACACACGCTCTTCTTATCGAAGGTATCGACGGGCAAACATGGTCAGTAGATATTGGCAGTACAAGCAAGGATAAATTGCCAACCAAAGGACACACCGTGTCTGTTTCCCATCAAGACGGGAAAACTAAATCATCTGATCAGACGATCGCTAGAATTGCTTCTCTCAATAATGGACTTTGGTCAGACAGCATCCATGCGGTTAATGATCCCGCATCATCACCGCAATACAGGCAAGCTCTTAAACGGCGTCTAGAGGCCCTTCGAAGGCATAAAATTGTATCACGCAATAAAGATGGAAGCTGGAAAGTTGGCCAAGACTATCTGGCTAAAGTTCAAGCATATGAAACAGCGAGCCTTGAAGCTCTCAAAATAGAAACAAAGTCTCATTTTAAAGTAGATAAACTTGTTCAGGTCCAAGCTCTCACATGGATTGATGAGATAGATCCAAGGCAGTGTGCGAATACTGGGTTTGGAGGTCAAGCCAAGCAGGCTATTTTAGCACGGCGATTATGGCTTAAAGAACAAGGCTTGATGCAAGCTGAACAAAACTCGCTTTCACATCAAGCCCGAACAAATCTCAAAGCCAAAGAGATTTCATCCTTGGCGAACATGGAAACGCTAAATTCAGCCCGCACTTTTGTATCGATTGAACAAACTAAATCGTTTAATGGAAAGTTAGAACGCATAGTCGATGCACACCAAGGAAAACTAGCGCTTATCGGAAGGGACAATAGTTTTACATTCGTTCCGCTTAGATCAGATATGGGAAATAGCCTAGGACGCGACATTTCTTTAACTCGTAGAGGTCCAAGTATTGATTGGAAAATCGGCAGACAGAAAGGTATTTCTCGCTAAAATTGGTTCTAACAGATTACTTCGTGACAAGATGTTAGATTAGCTGTTCTTGGGACAGGAAGTGGCCCTAAATTGCCTCATGAACAACTATAGCCATCAGGCAAAATTGAGCCAAATAATGGACATTCACGACCGAACAAATTTGTACCTAGGAGTTGTTAGAAATTTTGTATTCTGACCTCTGCCCTCGGAGCTGGTTTAAGGACCTATCCGAAGTGCACGACAGAGTACGCCAGAGCACGATATCATACTGTAATCTATATACTTTTTTGATCGCCTCTCCGAAACCTCTATCCGAGAATACGCCTTCGTTTCCGTCCGCGTGCTTGCGTGGTGCTTGCGTAAAATCCGAGCTCGGCAAGGAACAGGAGCATGGCGAAACTCACCAAACGATTTGTGGAAGCGGTCGCGCCGCAGCGCAAAGGCCATGTCGTCTGGGACGACGAATACTCAGGCTTCGGCCTGCGCGTCTATCCCTCTGGCAAGCGCAGCTACATCGTCCAGTACCGGTCACGCGGGCGATCCCGCCGCTAAACGATCGGCCTTCATGGTCTATGAACGCCGGAAACCGCGCGGCGCGAAGCGAAGGCCCTACTTGGGCGGGCTGCACATGGCGGTGATCCAGCGAAAGAACGTGAAGAAGAGCGCAGAGCGCTCACCATCAAGAAGCTTTGCGAGCAGTACATCTCAGATATGGAAGCGGGACACATTCTCGGCAAAGGCGGCCACCCCAAAAAAGAAACCACCATTGCGACCGATGAGGCCCGTCTCCGGCGGCACATCGGTCTCCTTATCGGGACCTGGCGCGTGCGAGACATCACCAAGCCGGACACGAATAATCTGATGAAGGACATCATCGCTGACAAAACGCGCGTCACAGTGAAAACCGAAAAGCTCCGCGGCAAGACAATCGTCCGCGGCGGTCCCGGAACAGCGATCCGAACGATGAGGCCGTCTTCTCCTATGCCGTCGAGGTTGGCATTATCGAACACAACCCAACACACGGACTTCGTAAGCCAAAGTACAAGGTTTCGGGACCGGCGGCTCAGTGAATCCGAGTATCGGACGCGGGGCGACATTCATCGGCAAGGATGCAAAAGCAACCAACTCCGGATACACGCGGACATACTCAGGCTTATCGCGCTGACAGGCTGTCGGCGCGGTGAAACCTTCAACCTCAAGTGGAGCGCTGTCGATATCGAAGGGAGCTGCTTACGTTTGGCCGACAGCAAGGAAGGCACCACAGTTCGTCCTGTCGGATTGCCGGTCGTGGAGTATCTGGAGAAAGAACGACCGCACCGAACGGGAACCTATGTCTTTCCCGGCCAGGACATCGACAATGCAGTTGGTATTTTCCCTCAAAGCTGGAAGAAATTCTTCAAGAATACGCCTCTCTGGGATGTGACGCCTCACGTATTACGACACAGCCTCGCCAGCATGGCGAACGATCTTGACTTAACGGAAATTACGATGACTACGTTGATCATGGCCGCAGATGCGGTCGCTGGTTATGTGAAGGCCCTACTGGAAGGCGCCGAGTTCAGGCGAAACACTTATACGTTGGATCGACAATCCCGGCAGAGCGCGATTGAGCAAATGCTCATTGAAACGAGGCCAACGGGATAGGGTACACCATGTTCATCCCAAGAATTGAACGCGCGTTTCGAATACGACAATGGTGTCCTAACCGTCATATTTGACGGCTAATTGCGCATTACCTGTTAAATATGACCGTTAGTAGCACATAAGTGGACAGCTTTCGGCGCACGCACTGACCATTCATCGAAATTTGAGAGGTTGCGGGGGCTCGCTGCGATCTCAACTTACTTTTCCGCGCAACCGCATAGGTCATGTCCTTTGCTCTCGGAATTTGGACGGATTATCCCAGTTATTCTCCAAAATTCCGAAGAACGCGTTTCCAAAGTCGACTGATCAACCCGTCACGCACAGTGTCAGAGACCGGGTTTTCAGTAGCAGAACTGGTCAACGCTTCTGTTGCTCTTGTCCCGTAGTATCGGGACTTTGCCTTCTGATCGCGCAATCGTTCAGCCGCCACCTGCTCATCCGTCCACGGTCCAGCTTTAATGACGCGCCCTCGCTTGATCACGTAATGCGACCTGCAGTCTAATGTCCAATTCCCAACGGAGGGGTTTAACGAAACCGTTTCGCCGTCGAAGATCATTTTCCAATCAGTTGGCGTGAACGGCGTGACAACCTCCTCTCCGCAACCGCAGCAACAGCTGTGAGCGGCCGTTCCGTACTTCATCGAGATGTACAGAATACCTGCCTCGACCGTTTCGGGAATATGCTCAACGAAGGCGTGTTCCAGTCGATCATGCCGCATCATTTTGTGTCTCCATTTAGCAGCATGTTGCCATCAGTGGTGTATGTGCAGTGGTGCTCCTGCTCCAAGTCTCGATAGAAGCCGCGGAGTTTCTTCCACTTGACGACAGCAAGCACCGCATTCAGCGCGTTCAAGTCAGCAACTTGAATATTCGAAGAATAGAGATCCTTTTCCCCGCCGCCCAAAAAGGACACGCGGCCATTGTGAATGTGACCCCGCATATCAGGCGTGCTCGTAGTCACACGGAGAATGCCGCCAAGTGAGCCTCCATCGAGTTCAAGACCCATGCCAACATCGATGAATGATGCGCCTATAGCTTCCAATTTTTTGACAACGCGCCGCTTTTCTTCGCCAGCATCCATGGACAGAAAGGCAAATGTTACGCCGTCGAGCTTGTCCAGATTTTCTGCACTCATGCCCTCGTCGCAGGCGACGATTCCGCGGTGCATCTTGGAGTAAATCGTCTTGAAGTAATCCACCTTCTTGGGTACTTCCCGCAACTCTTCAATGGATGCAGCTCCAGGCGCACGAAACGAATTGTGCTGAAGAAATTCATCAGCGTCGAACAACCTAATCTCAGGTACAGGGGTTTTGGCAATCAGGTCCAAAATGTAGCCGCCTGTCCCTCCCAAGCCGATGATCGCGATGATATCAGATTTCAGAAGATCAGTCAGTGCGCCGATGCCAACTCGGTCAGAAGCGGTTTCAGTGTAGTTGAAGACACTTTCTTCTTCCGCCTCCGGCTCTTTCATCGTTCTCGGTGTGGCATTGCCGTCCACAACTTCAGCCGGACCGGAGAGAATAGCCGCGTATGTCGCCATCTTGTGAAAATAATCGACATACCCGCCCTCGGGTTTGCTTGAGAATGAATGCTTAGCAGCCAGACCATTCCCCAGATGAGTATTCAGGCTCTGATGCCTGATCTGTTCGATTGGCCTCCCGTCAGCTGTGCACGGATACTCACCATCAAAATGAATGACATGCGTATCAGGACGCCGAGTTTGATCACCAGCCAATGTCAGGCTGGAGATCAGTGTGCCGCTTTGGACCATACGGCACTTATCGACATACGGAACGTTACGCATTACGAGAAAGCCACCCACAATTTGAACGAGATAACCTTCATCACGAAGGCGTTTAAGGTCATCATTAAGACTGAACAGTGCGCGTGACATTAAATACGGTCCCCTCTTTCTTGATTTTGACCGAACCACCGGCAGCAAGTTCTCCGGCGTGGGGCTTCGAAGCGGCATGGCGATATGTCATCGAAAAGATAACGTTGGTGTCATGCGCACCTGGGAATGCTAGTTTCACGACTTCCTCAAAGGTAACGTGACGATCATCCACCTCACGAGGCCGAGAGTTTACAACAATCGTGCACGTTGCATTCGGCCGGGGTGCCGTGATGAACCGTTCGATTCCGGAGTCAGTCAAATCCATCAGGTCATCAGGCTCTACAAGTTGATCTGTGCCACCGCGTTCCTGAAAGAAAATGGCCTTGTCGTCATCAATGTCGGCAAGCTTGTAGAGAGCTGCCCCGCCAATGGCAGGCTTACCCCACTCGATCTGCCGATCGTCCAGCCTCAGCTTGAAGTCACGATCGGTTTGGAACGCGACAAAGCGTTCAGCACCCCGAGCCCGAAGGTCGAAAGGTTCGTCGAGCCGAACATCTTCGAAATCGCCTGAAGCGAGAATCGCAAAGAGGCTGAAATCGTCGTTCGTATTGCACCCCGCCGCAGCGAGGATCTGCCGACCCAGCGGAACCGGATCCAGAACATCAAGTTTACGGAACTTCAGGTCGTCCAGTGCAAACCGGATGCGGTAAGCACGCGCCCTACGCAGTGGGCGGTCTTCGCGCAGAGCATCAGAAAGGTCGTCGTAATCGGGAATATCGTCGAGAGTCATGGTGATTTAGTCCTTAGCTTTTGCCGGTCTCATGCCCGGCTTCTAAGGGGTCAATCGATATGACATTCTACGACCGGTAAATTTACTCGAAATTTTTCTCCAACGTGCCCTTCGGGGTTGGCCCACAGACAAAAAAGGCTGGGCACCCCGGGCAAACTCGCGACGATGGATTAGCAGCAAAGCGGCCCGCACGAATGTCCTGCAGATGTGTGGTCAGCTTGCCGCGACGGGTTTCCAGCTTCTTGTCCGTCATATCCATCGATCTGGCTGATTGATCAGACAGGTGAATAAACTCAACCTCGGCTCCTGGAAACGCTTGCCGCACAGCCAGCAAGAATGCTGCTGTTCCTACATCATCCGTTTCCGATTTACGAAAGTGGCCAGTCTGAACCTTTCTGACAGTGCGACTTCCATCCGCCCTGAGAAGAACATCATCAGGCTCGATAGTGAGCTCCTCATCACCGAGACGGACTCTCACTGCCGTCGGTGCTTCAGGAGTGTGACCATCCCGCGCTGAGAGGAAAAACGAGATCATTGCTACCGCATATTCAGTATACTCACGAATATACCCGTTGTCAGAAAGTTCGTGGATCGAAAACTCGCGTGCCACTTGGCTCCGGAGTTCTGCCTCGGAAGAAACTGTCGTCTTGCCCGCAACAACGTCCTTCACAACGGCTCGCACGGCTTCGTGCATTTGCATGAACGGTGTAGCAGTGCGACGACCACCCACTTGCAAAACATGTGTATAGAAAAAGCGCCGCGGACAACGTTCGTAGAGGGAGAGCTGTGCGCCGCTGAAACGTACACGCCCGCTGACCTGAAGCATGACATCGGCCATCTCTGGTGCGGCAGGTAACTCACCGCCCGGTTGGATGGTCTCATGATCAATTCTCGATCCAAGCCTATCGATGAAGCTGGACAGGTTTCGCTTGCTACCGTTTGATTTCTGTGTAGGCGCATAGATCAGAAGCCTGTCGCGTGCTCGCGACATCGCAACGAAAAAGAGGCACTCTTGCTCTTCCGCCTGTGCGGTTCGAAATGCTTCCAGAGCAGTCTCTGTCGTCCCTTCCACCATCCCATCTGGTGGCGGACACGTTGGAAGTGGAGGATTCCTAGGGATCGTATCTGCATTCAAGCCAGGCAAATGAACTGTCTCAAACTCAAGGCCCTTCGCTCCATGAATTGTCATCAACCGGACAGCATCGATGCCTTGGGCGGCCAACGGCAACTGTCTTAGGTTGCGATCATCGCCCAGTCGAACTAATCTACGTACTCTATCCAAAAGCCGCTTGATCGGCAGACCTTGTCCTGTTGGCTGACTTCTCAGAAAATTCAAAAACTGCCAAATGGCAATTCCCTGCGTACGGTGAGCCATCATTTCAGAAATGCTCAGCCGCGCAGCGATGCTTGTGCGATCCAGCAACAGGTGCGCAATCACAGCCCAGGGTTCCGATGTGTCATCGAACCCGTCGAATGCAGCCTTGAGATTGGCCAAGCTCATTTGGCCGCATTCTGACAAGGTAGCCGTCAAGTCGGTGTTTTCCAGCCAGCTCTTTGGGTTGCCATCAGAAGACCGCAGATGCCGGTAGATTTTACCCACATCATCGATCGGCATTTCAAAATCACCGATGCAGGCGACCCGTACCATCCCCATTGCCCTCTTGTCGCTTAAAATGGTGAGCAACGACATCAGATCTTTGATTTCGGGGCGTTCGAACAAGCTTCCCAAAAATAGAACTGGAACACCTAGGCGCTCCAGGCTCTGTCCGATTTCCGAGAGCTTTTCATTGCCAGTGCACAGCACCACCTGCTCACGAAAGGCGCACCCATCTCGATGGCGCTCTTGAATCGCCTCAGCGATGGCAACAATCTGGTCCGGAGCTTGTGCGACCTTGCGCAGAGTAGAACGGTCACCACTTGAGCCGCGCACGGCCTCAAGACCGCTCTCGGTATCCCCCACGATCATGGCCGCCGCAAAATCGGAGAAGGTATCTACAATCTCTTCCACTGACCTATAGTTCTTCTTCAAGCGTCCCCGTTCGCCGCCTGGGAAATCGCTGACCCCAAAGCGCGCCATGTTGAATGATGACGCGCCTCTGAAGCGGTAGATCGACTGCTTTGCATCTCCAACTGCCCACAGGTTGCGGCCGTCGGGACACAGTGCTGTGAGGAGGCGGACACTGCTTCGATTCACATCCTGATACTCATCGACCAAGATGTGGTCATATTGGGATCGAAGATGCTCACAAATATCAGGACGGCTCTCCAACAGTCGAACAGGCATAGAAACAAGGTCACCGAAATCGACGCAGTGAACGTTAGCCTTTAGCCGTTCATATAACTCATAAACGCGGGCCACTTCCAAAGCCTTCGCGGCAGCAACCCTCTGGTCCTCCGTCGTCGCGGAAGCCGCCATTTCCTTCGCCAAGTCGGCGTAGCGCGCGGGGTCGACAACTTCGTCCTTGGCCCTGGAAATCGCCTGAAGAATATCGGAAATGATCTGCGTGGGATCATACAAGTTTCGGTAATGGGCGAGGTCCAGACGGGGGAATTCTTCCTCAAGTAGTTCGACAGCCTCAATCCTATCCATCATGCGTGGATCTGTCGGAAGACCCAGTTCGCCATGGAATCGTCGGACAATGTCCAAGCCAAAGGCATGAAAGGTTCCGATCCACATCGCTGTCGCTGCCGAACTGTGCTTGCGTGCAATTCGATCCGCCATTTCGCCTGCCGCCTTATTAGAAAAAGTCAGCAACAAAATGCGACGCGGATCGACGCCTTCTTCCAAGAGTGCGTCAACTCGCGCCACGAGCGTCTGGGTCTTCCCCGTTCCAGGTCCCGCTTCCAGAAGATAGGCATTCCCACGATGCGATGCTGCTACCGCCTGAAGAGCGTTCGGTGTCCGCTCCACGGTTTCGGTCTCAAGCTCGGAGATAACTTCGGGCAGGAGCAACGCGTCGAACAGTTGTTGGGCGACGACATCAAAGGGTGCCCCGAAACGTTGAGCAATGTCCGATGCAGTTAGCTGCGATTCGAGATGAAGGCTTTTTACGACAACGCGTGGGAGAAGAAATTCGCGCGCGAATTGGTCCATTTGAACTTCACGTCGTTGCCTGCGACCGTAGTCAACAACACGTTCCATTCCGATCGGAGATGGCTCCGCAGCGCGCGTAGGATCAATTTCCGTAGTCTGTTCACCCTCCGCGCCGTCGCCAAGTTCCAAATGACCAATCTCATGAGCGACTAGAAAAGCCTTCTCGAACGTGGTCCCCACGTTCTCATGCAAGACCAACCGATCCGAATGGATGACCGTTGCACGACTACCTTCGAGCAGTGGGGAACTAACCGATGTTTCTTCCACATCAAACCCGCGGCGATTAGCTTCAGCAATTGCGAACTCATACGGTCGCGCAGGATCGTGTCCATTCGATACCGCGCTATTGTGCAGTTGAGTTGCAACTTGTCTTGCGAGTTCTACTCCGTCCACGTCAGTCGCCTTGGTCCATGAGCTCTGCGCGTCGCGCGTCTGGTACACCGGCATCGATTAGGAGCTGTTCGAAAGATACCTTGTCCGCGATCTGCGGCTTAGCATCAGCTTTATAGCTACGAGCCAGCCCAGAGCCCGGTGAAACAGATAGATTTTGGGTGAGAGCCGCGACCGTTAGCCGAATGGAGTCTGCAAATTCAGCAAGGAAAGGTCTGGGAACCGTCTCGACATCAACCCGTCGTTCTTTAAAAGCTGTGATGACTTGCCTTGGAACATCGAGCGTTTTTGCTAGATACCGCGATTGATCAACAGATAGGGCAACCAACGGATCTGTCGCCGCCTTCGTTTCCAATGGGGCAAACCGTCGCCAAGCATCATCGATAAGTCGAACTTCGGACGCCGTGAGCGGACCAGAGCTGCTCTCAAGACTTCGTGAGAGCTCTCTCGCTAGGTCGATCAACTCATTGGCATATTCGGGGTAGTCTTGCAGATATCGCTCAATCGTCGGCCGATCGTGGCGCGTTTCCACCGCGAATGCGTCGAACACATCTTCCTTTGATGGTCGGTTTTTGTGGGCGCTCACTGGTCATCTCCATTCAGAGCTTCGCGTAAAGCCGCAAAAGCCTTGTCGCGATGTGTCCTGATGGTCTTTTCTGACTTTCCAAGTGCCTTTGCTATTGTAAATATGTTGGGGTCTTTTGAGTCTATCGGAATTCCTTCTCTCAGCATCTGGATGATCCTCATTTGTCTTCTTGGTAAAGTGTCAATCGCCGCTTCCCATCGGGACCGGTAATCTGGGTCGTCGATTTCTAGCGCTTCGCTCAGATCAAAACTCCCTGCGGCACGTTCGACTTCCTCTGAGAGTTCGCCTGTTTCCGTGTCGTATTCGAGCGGTGCAGACCGGTTTTCCTCGCGCCATGCCTGCTCTTGTGCGTCTCGCCTCAAGCTGGCCAACGCTCCGTCAAACCGGACCTCAAAGTAATCAAGCTTGTCCGAACCGGATGTACGGTCCAGAGACAATAGCTCCACAAATCGGCCCCAAACCCTGTCGCGAATAGTTTGATTGGTAAGCGAGGCTGTCTTACCCCCACTGACACCTTCGCGCGGAAGTGCCCTCAGAACTCTTTCGGCGAGAATCTTGTAAAGCCGCTCAAACCACGCTTCGGTGTTATCGTCCCAACTTTTCCGGATGAAATAAACCAGGCACTCGCTTGGTACATATTTCGGATCCGTCTTTTTCGACACTAGGGCGCACTCGATCAGCGCGTCACGCGCCACCCCGGACAATTCGCTCAAGCGTTCCTCTATTTTCGGGTCGCGCGTGTACAGTTCACCCGACAATCGCCGCTTACTAAGAGGCTTTATTTTAGCACAGGATGGCATAGTGGCATTTTTGAGTTGGCAGTATATCTAAGATCAACATTAGTAAGAAAGGCGCTTCTCTTAATATCATTGCACATACATTTCCTTTTCGAGATGTGTTTTCTTCCTCGGGGACGTTGAGCGCCCTTTCAGATGAGAACGTCGATAGCACGCATCATTGGCAATGGAACCGATGATCCAGGTCAAGCACAAAAACATTAGGTGCCTCCTGTAGGGTAAGCGAGCAGCGCCGACTCACTCTCCGAATACTCGAATGCATCACAGTAAGTCTGTACATCATCTGTCGTCACTCCTTCATCGCGTAAGGCCTGCTTCCAATTGGCTGTAATCGACGTAGCCAACTGGGATGCCCACTTTTTTGCATCAGTCAATGCCAGTTCAAAAAACTCACTGGCCTCCAGCGCGATTTCGAGCGATGCATTGAACGATCCACCCTGGATAATCCCGGTTTCCAGAACGCGATGCCGAGCCTTGGCTAACGCCCTGATAAACGCTCCGACCGCTCGCTCCATCGCTTTCCGGTCGCCGGCAAAAACGCCCATGAGTATGAGCAACACTGCAAAGATGAACAGGATCATAAGGACGAGGGCTGCTCCCCCGACAATCTCCTGCAGAACCGGAAGACGATATCCCGTTATTGGAATGATCTGCTCAAGAAGCAAATGCCCGAATGTTTTAAGCAAGGCGTCCATACGGCAATTCCCCAATCCCTAACGTCCTAAACTAAGTATAATCACAAACATGCGGAATAAGGAATACTAATGGTCATTTGGGATTTCGTCGTGCAAGTTTTTCTGAACGCAGCACAAGGCGTTCACCTCTGCTTCAATCAGGCAGAAGTCAACCACAAAGCAGCCATTCACCACTTCATAGCCCAATGCCGCCTTTTGGCAAATTCGAGACAGACGAAATTTCTCCATTCTAGGCGCAAAACAGTGTTCTAACTAAAGTTTTTAATCAACACCGCATCTTAAAATCATCTCCTTCTTTCTCTGGGATTTCTGACTCCACATCACATGAGTTTGTCATTCACAATAATGCTCTCGTACCGGAGCATATAGATGACACATACCAAAATCCTATTTGGCCAGATAGCCATCAGCTTTTTACTGGTACTTCTGGCTATGTGGTCAGCGACACAATGGGCAGCAGCTCAACTAGGGTATCAACTCTCATTGGGAGTTGCATGGTTTAGTTGGAATGAAACATCTATCTACAAACCTTGGCGCATATTCCAATGGTGGTATGCATTTGAAGCCTATGCACCTGACGTCTTTGCTAAAGCAGGCCTAATCTCAGTCAGTGGTGGTTTTTTGGCCATCTGCGCCGCGATTGCAGGCTCGGTGTTACGCGCCCGTCATCAAAAACACGTCACAACTTATGGGTCTGCAAGATGGGCAGAAGCTAAAGACGTCAAGCAAGCAAAATTACTGAGAAACTCAGGTGTATGCTTGGGAAAATGGCAAAACCAATATCTACGCCATGACGGGCCTGAACACGTCATGGCTTTTGCGCCAACACGTTCTGGAAAAGGTGTTGGCCTCGTTATCCCTACCCTTCTCACATGGACATCAAGTGCTGTCATTCATGACATTAAGGGAGAAAATTGGTCCCTCACTTCAAAATGGAGGTCAAAATTCTCTAAGTGTTTGAGGTTTGACCCAACCGATCCCAGTTCAGTGAAATTCAATCCACTTCTAGAAGTTCGGCGAGGTGATCATGAAGTACGTGATGTCCAAAATATTGCTGATATTCTCGTTGACCCAGAAGGCTCTTTGGAAAGACGCAACCATTGGGAACGAACTGCCCATGCCTTACTTACCGGAGTGCTCCTTCATGTCCTTTATGTGCAGACTGATAAGACGCTATCAGGTGCAGCTAAATTCTTATCTGATCCTTCCAGATCAATTGGTGACACGCTACAACTGATGTTGAAGACCAATCATATTGGTTCAATTACAACGCCCACAGTTCATCCCGTTATCGCTCAATCTGCGCGTGAGCTTCTCAACAAATCAGAGAATGAACGATCAGGTGTCGTTTCTACCGCGATAAGCTGCCTAACCCTTTATCGTGACCCTGTTTTATCTAAAGTAACTGCAGCGAGCGATTTTAGGATATCTGATCTCATCACGTATAAAACTCCACTATCGCTGTATCTAGTCGTGCCACCATCTGACATTTCGAGAACAAAACCACTTATTCGCTTAATACTTAACCAAATTGCTCGCAGGCTGACGCAGCAGCTTCCAGCTGCAAAAGACAAGCAACGACAATTACTCTTAATGCTGGATGAATTTCCGGCGTTAGGACGACTTGAATTTTTTGAAACTAGCCTCGCCTTTTTTGCAGGTTATGGCATCCGTGCTTTTTTGATAGCACAATCCCTAAACCAAATTGATAAAGCCTATGGTGCTATGAATTCTATTTTGGACAATTGCCATATCAAGATTGCTTTTGCGACCAATGATGATCGCACCGCCAAACGCATATCAGAAAGTCTAGGTACAGCCACTCAACAACGCGCTCAACGCAATTATACTGGCCATCGATTAGCGCCGTGGCTATCTCATGTCATGGTTTCCCGCCAAGAAACATCTCGTCCCCTTCTGACGCCAGGTGAAATTATGCAGCTCCCACCAGATGATGAACTCCTAATGATCGCAAGCTTGCCGCCAATTAAAGCAAAAAAACTGCGCTATTTTGAAGATAAGAACTTCGTAGATAGAGTCGGAGATATAGAAATCTCATCTCAAAATAGTATTTCCGATCAAACAAGTGAGTGGCTTAACGAGCCAGTCAAACCACTCCTTTCATCATCCGATATTTTGACGAGTTATTCTGACACTTCTGAAGCTGGAGGGTTAGCTCTAGAACTTGCTTTGGATGAGACGGCCTCTTCTGAACATACAGATCAAACAAATGATAATTTGGGCCTAACTGAAGATCATGATGCACAAGATATGGATACGAGATCTCTCCAGGATATTGTCCGCAAAGCGCATGGTCTCGATAAAGAAGATGATGACCTACTACCGGAATATTAAATTATGCCCAAGCCACGTTTAAACCTCCGCCTCTCCCACAGCATGCATAACAAACTCAAAGAGATGTCTACTCGTCCGGGTGTTGCCATAAATGAGATTGTTGAAGATGCGCTCAATGGATATTTTGATCCACTTGGCGCAAATACACACGCAACCACTCTCGCAAAACGTATTGAGAGATTGGAGAGCCTATCAGGCCGGTTGGAACGAGACCTTGCCATTTCTAGCGAAACGATGGCACTTTTTGTACAATATTGGCTCACAGCGACTCCGCCCCTCCCCGAGATAGACCGGGACGCTGCTCATGCATTAGGAAGAAAGAGGTTTGACCGGTTTATGGGGCAGGTCGCGGAACGAGTTTCGCGTCCTTAAGGTGATGAGCGTTGATTTCCACAGAAAAATAATATATATTTAATTTCAGGAGAAATACATATTATGAGCATTGCCGCTAAAATTAAAATTGAAGAACGTGACCGCGTCCTGACAAATGCAGTCCTTCGTGCTGCAGAAAAACTTCAGGTGAATGGAAAAGAATTATCAGCTATTTTAGGTGTTTCGGGACCTACTATATCCAGAATGAAGAAAGAAGAACTGTTTTTAGAAGATGGTTCAAAACCTTTTGAACTAGGTGTTTTATTTGTTCGTTTCTTCAGATCTTTAGATGCAATTACCGGAGGCGACACCAAAACCGCCAATTATTGGCTTCGCAATGAGAATACTGCGCTCGGTGGTATTCCATTGGATGAAATTAAATCCATAACAGGACTAACAAATGGCCTTGCCTACTTGGATTCAAGACGCGCTCCACTCTAAAATAAAGCCTTTAAAGGGGCAATATTGGCGCTGCGTCGAGGCTCAGCATATAGTCTCAACGCTACAACTTGTTGATTCACTAGAAGACCAAGCCCTACTTGAAGATATACTGGAAGAAAGCAAACCACCCATACCAAAAGAGTGCGCTGGTCTGCATTGGTTATATTCAACCCCATTTAGATATGGACTATACCCAAATGGCTCACGTTTTAGAAAAGCAGGACGAACACCCGGCGTATATTACGCATCACAACATGCCAGAAGCGCTATTATTGAAACAGCCTTTCATATCCTTTTATTCTATGTCGACTCTCCGGAAACTCCATTTCCTGAACGCCCTTCAGAACACACCCTGTTTGATGTTCCCATAAAGACAACACACGCAATTAGCTTGATGGAAAAACCTTTTATTGATGCTTCAGATCTCTGGATGCACCCCAATACTTATGGCCCATGTCAAGAATTTGAAATATTAGCGAGAGATGCAGGTATAAAGGTTATTCAATACACTTCTGTGAGAGATCCAGCCAATCTTGAAAATGTGGCAATTCTCGACTGCAAAGCATTTGCATCGAAAACACCTAGCATCCAAAAGAACTGGAAGCTGTGGTTTAATAAGAATGGTATGCATGCAATAAGCGACGTCGCAAATGAGAATTTTTCATTAGCTCCAGAAAACTTTTTACATGATGATAGGTTTTCAAGATTTAAATGGAATTAGCACACTCCAAGTCCCCAAACTGCTAATTGTTGGAATACCTGCCGCTGTCGCACTTGTATTTTTCCTACAGGCAATTTCGAACAATGATGGAAGGTTTAGCTTCTTCACACACATAAGACGCGCGATTCAATAATGATACAGTCTGCTTCAGACTTTAAATAGTATGTGGCGGTACATACTCATGCATACATAGAACTCTTTCAAATTGAAACTATAAAAGTACAACTTGTCTCCCCCTTTCTCCCTGTTTTCTGACTCCTCAAAACAAACATAAAACCCGATCATTACCTTAGTTCAAATCACCAACTGAGGTAATTCAAATGAGCGTTAATACAGCTCACCTATCCGAAACATCTAAGCGCCGTACCGCAATGCTGCGGACCGCCTTTTGTCCAGTTGTTCGCGAAGCTTTAGATGCGCCTGATACAATCGAAGTCATGGCCAATCCAGACGGATCCATCTGGATAGAAAAAGCCAGACTTGGTATTATCGTTTCAGACCAAACTCTAACGCCATCTGACCGTGAACGCGTTATTCGACTTGTCGCTTCAAGTGCTAATGAAGGCGTTGATCAATCCTCCCCAATTGTCTCAGCCGAATTACCGGGGTCTGGTGAGCGTTTTGAAGGATTGCTGCCTCCTATTTGTGAAGCACCCTGTTTTTCCGTCCGTAAACCCGCTCAATCTCCTTTTGCACTACAAGATTATGTAAATCAGGCAAGTCTTGCTTCTGCCACAGCCTCTGCCCTTCAAGACGCTATTCATAATCACGCGAATATTCTCATTGCTGGTGGCACATCATCAGGCAAAACCACCTTCACCAATGCTTTGCTTGCTGAAGATGGTTTTGCGTCCGACCGCGTCGTAATCTTAGAAGATACACGAGAACTAAAATGCACGGCCTCTAATGTAATCGCATTACGCACGCATAAGGATAAAGTGAGCCTACAACAGCTTGTACGTTCAACTTTGCGCCTGCGTCCTGACCGTATCATTGTAGGTGAAGTGCGCGGCAGTGAGGCGCTTGATCTCTTAAAAGCTTGGAATACCGGCCATCCAGGCGGGATAACCACACTCCACGCAAATTCGGCTAAATCTGCGCTCAAACGCTTAGAACAGCTCACGCAAGAAGCTATCACCTATCCCCCTTTTGAGCTGATCGCAGAAGCCATTGATGTGGTTGTCTTCATGTCCCGCAAAGACGGCATTCGCCGCGTTGAAGAGGCGCTGCGGGTCACGGGTTTTGATGGCAGTGATTATCTCACAACACCTCTTGTTTCACCTTCACTTTCAATACTCAAAACGGATGATGTCTCATGCGCAAACCCGCACTAAAATATTTAACGCTCCTGTCTGCTTCAATCGCTTTTTCTGTCTCAGCCCATGCCGCTGGAACGGGCATGCCGTGGGAAGAGCCCCTGGATCAGGTCTTACAATCCATTGAGGGACCTGTTGCCCGTATTGTGGCTGTTCTCATCATTACAGTGACAGGCCTCACCCTTGCCTTTGGTGAAACTTCAGGCGGCATGCGCAAACTTGTCCAAATTGTTTTTGGCCTGTCTATCGCCTTTGCAGCCACAAGCTTCTTTTTGACCTTCTTCTCCTTTGGTGGAGGCGCGCTCATCTAATGGTTGATGGTTATGAAATTCCGCTGCACCGCTCACTGGCTGAGCCCATATTAATGGGCGGTGCGCCGCGCGGCGCGGCCATTGCGATCGGCACGCTTGCAGCTGCTTTAGCGCTTGGCCTTAGGCTATGGATACCCGGCCTCCTGCTTTGGATGATTGGCCATTCGACAGCCGTTTTCATGGCCAAATCAGATCCAGATTTCATGACAGTGGCCAGCCGTTCAGCACGCCATAAGGAGCATTTATCTTGCTAAATCTCAAAGAGTATTCAGAGACTCCCAAATTGCTTGCCGACTATTTGCCGTGGGCATGCTTGGTCGCCAAAGGCGTTATCCTCAATAAGGATGGATCCTTCCAAACAAGCTTTAAATATCGCGGACCGGATTTAGAAAGCTCAACCCAAGAAGAACTCGTATCTGTGATGGCGCGCGTCAATAATGTTTTGCGCCGTTTTGGATCAGGCTGGGCATTATTCTTTGAAGCGGTACGGTCAGACGTCACGAATTATCCTATCTCAGATTTTCCTGATCCGGCCTCTTGGCTCATAGATCAAGAACGCAAACTGCAATCAGCAGAATTGGGCGCAAGGTTTGAAAGTGAGTATTACCTCACACTGCTTTGGCTCCCGCCTGAAGATAGTGCAAATCACGCAGAACGCGCGCTTATTGAGCGCCAAAATAGTCAAGAAACACAAAGCTGGCAGCAAATCTTAGATAGTTTCATCCAGCATGCAGATCGCGTCTTTGATCTATTAGCCACCAGCCTCTCAGATATTACCCGTCTGGATAATGATGCCACGCTCACCTATCTGCATTCCACGATTTCAACCGACCCTCACCCTCTTGTGACACCCGAACTTCCCGTCTTTCTCGATGCCATTTTAGCTGACACACCTTTTGCAGGCGGGTTAGAGCCGCAATTAGGTGATGCGCATTTACGCACGCTCACCATATTGGGGTTTCCTGCCTCAACCCTACCCGGCATACTTGATGAGCTAAACCGACAAGGCTTTAACTATCGCTGGTGCACACGCTTTATTGCGATGGATAAATCGGAAGCTGAGTCTGCCCTCAACAAGAAACGGCGCCATTGGTTTGCTAAACGCAAATCTATTGGCGCTGTTGTGCGCGAATCTCTTTTTAATGAACAAGCCGCTTTAGTTGATAATGATGCAGACAATAAAGCTACAGATGCTGATGCTGCCCTTCAAGAATTAGGCGCGGACCTTGTTTCATATGGCTATGTCACAACGACCATCACGGTCGCTCATAATGATCAACAGATTGCAGATGAATATATCCGGAAAGCAACCAGTATTATTAATGGGCGCGGTTTTACAGCCATTAAAGAAACACTGAATGCTGTTGAAGCTTGGCTAGGCTCACTTCCGGGCCATGTATATGCCAATGTCCGCCAACCTATCCTGCACACGCTTAATCTTGCACATATGGTGCCTCTCTCCGCTGTTTGGGCAGGCGAAGAACGCAACGCCCATTTACATGCCCCGGCCCTTATAGAGGCCCAAACAGGTGGTACAACACCTTTTCGGCTAAACTTGCATGTCGGCGATGTTGGCCATTCTCTCATTGTGGGCCCAACAGGTGCGGGTAAATCAGTCTTGCTTTGCCTGCTCGCATTGCAATGGCAGCGCTATAAAGGTGCGCAGGTCTTTATCTTTGATAAAGGTCGATCAGCACGCGCAGCCATATTGTCGATGGCCGGGACCCATATTGATCTGGGCGGCTCAAACCGCCCCAGCCTGCAACCCCTTGCTGATTTAGATAGTGATAGCGGTGCAAGCTTTGCAGCTGATTGGTTGGCTGGGCTTTGCACCAATGAAGGCCTGGTTATGACGCCTGAGCTTAAAGCTAAATTATGGGATGGGATAAGTGCACTTGCCTCTGCTCCAACCTGTGAGCGCACACTTACCGGCCTTTCTTTAATGCTGCAGGACGAACAGCTTAAATCTGCGCTCCATCCCTACACGTTAGAAGGCCCGCACGGATGCCTGCTTGATAGCGATAATGATGATCTTAGTCTGGCATCTAATGTCTGCTTTGAGATGGAAGAATTAATGCATGCAGGTAAGGCTGTTGCACCTGTTATTACCTATTTATTCCACCGCTTAGAAGCACGCTTTAATGGCAAGCCCACATTGCTCATTCTGGATGAAGCTTGGCTGTTTTTAGATGATCCAATGTTTGCTGCACGCATTCGTGAATGGCTTAAAACACTGCGCAAGAAAAATGTTGCTGTTGTTTTTGCCACTCAGTCACTTGCCGATATTGCCAACTCTTCTATCGCGCCCGCTTTAGTTGAATCTTGTCCCTCACGTATCTTCCTTCCAAATGAGCGTGCTTTAGAGCCGCAAACAAAATCCATTTATGAAAAATTTGGACTAAATGCCCGCCAGATTGAACTTATTTCAACATCGACACCAAAACGCGACTATTATTATCAATCCCCACTAGGCTGCCGCGTCTTTGAACTTGGCCTTGGCCCTATTGCGCTCAGCCTTTGCGGATCAGCCTCACAAGCAGATCAAGCCTTAATGGATCGTATTTGGGCTGAAACAGAAGGTGAGGGTTTTCTACAAACCTGGCTCATTGAAAAAGATCTCGCCTGGGCAGCCCAACTGATCACTGGCTCTGAACCTGCTACAATGGCAGCAGAATAGGAGAAGATCATGAAACGCCTCCTTGCCAGCTTGCTTATTGTAACATCATCGCTCAATTGCCTTCCGGCAAAAGCCCAATTTGTTGTCTATGACCCAGCCAATCACATTTCTAGCATATTGCAATTGGTGCAAGCGGTTGAAGAAGTCATCAACCAAATTGTTCAACTCGCCAATGAAGTACAAATGCTTGAAAACATGGCTAAGGATTTAGAAAGCCTGCCAACAAGCATTGCAAATGATATTTTGGACCGATTGGCCAAAATTGAAGCACTGACGGAAAAGGCAGAAGGCATTGGTTACCGCATTGAAGAAATAGAGCGTCAATATGAAGACCTCTATCCTGAAGATCAAACAAATACACCCCCTGCCCAAGCAGAGCTTGTCGCGCAAGCACGCGCAAGATGGCAACAATCACGTATCGCTTTTAAAGAAAGCCTAGAACTTGCTGCTCAAACCGTACAAAACACACGTGTTGATAGCGCGTCTTTAGAGCGTTTAATCTCTGCGAGCCAATCTGCCTCAGGTAATCTTCAAGCTGTCCAAGCAGGCAATCAGATTGAAGGGTTGCAAACCCAACAACTTATCCAAATGCAAAATCTGATGGCGGGCCATTACCGGGCTCAGGTTTTAGAGAATGCACGCCAATTAGCAGAAGCAGAACGCGGCCGTGCGCGTACCAAAGCCTTTATTGAAGGTCATGATTAATGGATATCATTGATACCTTCTTAGCCACTTTCATTACCTATATTGATTCAGGCTTTGGATTACTTGCTGGTGATGTTGCTTATCTATCCAGCACTCTCATCGTAATTGATATTACATTAGCTGGCTTATTTTGGGCACTCTCTTCTAATCACGACGTGATTGGCAGCCTTATCAAGAAGATACTCTATGTTGGCTTTTTTGCCTTCATCATTGGTAATTTCACGTTTTTAGCGACGATCATTTTTGATAGTTTTGCAGGTCTTGGCCTTCGCGCTGGTGGTGGCACCATGACAGCGAGCGACCTCTTACGCCCTGGCCATATTGCTGGTGTTGGATTTGAAGCAGCCGCCCCACTATTAGAGGAAATTTCTGAACTTTTAGGGCCGGTAAGCTTTTTTCATAATTTTGTTTTGATAGCTGTCATGTTCATTGCCTGGGCTGTCATCATATTGGCCTTTTTTATCTTAGCCGTGCAGCTTTTTATCACCATTTTAGAGTTTAAGCTCACCACGCTGACAGGCTTTATACTCGTGCCTTTTGCACTTTGGAATAAGACAAGTTTCTTAGCCGAACGCGTTTTGGGTAATGTCATGAGTTCGGGCATTAAACTCATGGTGCTCGCTGTCATAATAGGTATTGGGTCTAACCTTTTTGTCAGCGTCACGGATGCTTTTACCAATGATGTCGATATCACCTTATCACAGGTTATGGGCACAGTGCTCGCGTCTATTGTTTTCTTCTGGATGGGAATATTTTCACCCAGTATTGCTGCAGGTTTAATAACGGGGGCACCGCAATTGGGCGCTGGTTCTGCAGCAGGCGCTGCGGCTGGTCTTGCAGCATCGGGCTATGTCGCTGGAATGGGTAGCCGTGCAGCAGTTAGCGCAGCAGCATCTGGAGGTGGCAACGCGATTAAAGCAGGCACCTCAATGGCCGGTGCTGCACGCACGGCATATTCAATGGGCTCTGTTGCTTCGGGTAAAACCGGTACAAGTGCCATTGCTAGCGGCATGGGCGGTATCGCACGCGCAGGTGGCGATGCATTAAAGGCGCAAACTGCAAAGCCTCTCAATAGTGTTAAACAAGCCTACACCAGGGGCAGCCAATCAGTTTGGTCCGCGACGGGTGGCTTACCCTCTTCTGAGCCATCAGCCTCTTCAAATACTCAGCCAGATAATTGGGCAAAGCGTTTTCAAACCCAGCAACGTATTGGTCAGGCCAGCAGCGCCGCTCTGCATAGCGTACGTGATGGAGATCGCGGCGCATCTGGCGCAAGCCCCAGTTTACAAAACAAGGACGAATAATGTTTAAGCGCTCCACCACCTCTTACGGACCAAGTCCGTTTCCAGAAACGCCTTATCAAAAGGCTGGGCAGATCTGGGAGTTCGTCGTCGATTTGCGACAAGCAAAACAATTTATCCGGGGGATGAATTGTAGACACAGAACGCTGCGCCAGCAGCGCATAGGCTCTTTTCCTCTCAATCAAACAAACGCAGGACGAAGCCATGCTATTTAAACGCACGTCTTCCAGTTATGGACCAAGCCCTTTCCCCGAAACGCCTTACCAAAAGGCTGGGCAGATCTGGGATGAACGCATAGGCTCTGCTCGCGTCCAGGCAAGGAATTGGCGACTTATAGCACTAGGCTGTTTAGGTTTGTGCTTTTTATCCTCGAGTGCATTAATATGGCGCTCTCTTCAATCAAGCGTCACACCCTATGTGGTCGAAGTGGATGAAACCGGTGCAGCGCGCGCTATTGCGCCTGCCAATGACACCTATATTCCCTCAGACGCACAAATCGCGCATCATCTGGCCAATTTTATTGAAAATGTCCGCGGGCTTTCTGTTGATCCCGTCATTGTGCGTCAAAACTGGCTCAAAGCGTATGACTTTGTCACAGATAAAGCAGCAACAACGCTCAATGAATATGCTGGTTCAAATGATCCTTTTGCGGATGTCGGCCGAAAATCCCGTACAATAGATGTCATCTCAGTCGTGCGTGTCTCTGAAGATAGCTTTCAAGCCCGCTGGCTTGAAAAAACATATGAGAATGGCGCGCTCACTTTAGCGCAGCGCTATACTGGCAATTTTACCATCATCCACAAAACGCCCTCAACAGCTGCCACCCTGCGCGCCAATCCGCTTGGGCTTTATCTGCACAGCTTAAATTGGGGCCAAGACCTTGTTACAGGAGATCCAAAATGATCCGTAAATCCCTCTTAGCATCTGTCTCTCTTTTACTTGTGACAGCTTGCACCACAACTGAGGTTACCCCCATTACACCTAAAGATTTTATAGCTGCTAGACCTCTGGAAGACTTAAGTGAACATCCCGTCCAAATTGTTGAAACAACTGTACCGCTCCCCTTGCCCGGACAAATGAAAAAGATAGGTCCCCAAGCGCCATCTAAAAAGAAGATTACACCTGAACAAGCGATCAAAGAAGGACGCCAACACGCGCTGATCGAGCCTTCAGTGGATGGGTATGTCAACGCGATACAAATCTATCCTTATACCGAAGGCGCGCTCTATCGTCTCTATGCCAGCCCAGGACAAATCAGTGATATTGCCTTGCAGGTCGGCGAAGAGCTGGTATCGGTCTCCGCAGGTGACACCGTGAGATGGGTTGTGGGTGATACGCTCTCAGGGTCGGGTTCAACATCGCGTGCGCATGTCTTAGTAAAACCTATAAGTGCAGATATCCGCACGAATTTGATGATTGCTACCAATAAACGCACTTACCATCTTGAATTAGAATCTGTGTCATCTGGCTATATGGCAGCTTTATCCTGGCGCTATCCAAAAGATGCTTTTGCTGAACTGACAACTAAGAACGATCGCGCGCATGCAAGAGCAGCCAATTCCATTGAAAGTGGTCTTACACTCGAAGACTTAAACTTTGATTATAAGCTGACAGGACAATCCCCGCCCTGGAAGCCGGTACGTGTCTTTGATGATGGCGCACAAGTCTTCATCCAAATGCCTGAAAATATCAAAACATCGGATATGCCACCTCTTTTTGTTGTTGGACAATCAGGGGATGCAGAATTGGTCAATTACCGCATCAAGAATAATTATTATATTGTCGACCGTCTATTTCGTGCAGCTGAATTACGCCTTGGCACCAAACGCCAAACAATCGTGCGCATAGAGCGGGTAAAAGCTCGCACCGGCCTTGCTGCCCTATTTGGAAGCTAGTGGATATGTCTGATCCAATTCCATTTTCCGAGCACGCAGACAAGCTCAATATCCGCTCTAAACCGCGGCCTGTCACGCGCATAAACCGCAAGGTTTTGATTGTGGGTGCTGGTATTGGCGTGATGGGGTTATTTGCTGCTGCAAATATCGCGCTCGCACCGCCAAAGGCTGTTGATCCAAGCCAGCGGCGTGAGCTTTATAATACCACCAATACTCGCAAGCCGGACGGATTAGCCCGGCTACCTAAAACCTATAATGATGTGCCAAAACTTGGTCCGCCATTAAATGGGGATTTGGGGGCAACCATATTAGCCGCTGAACGTGATTTAGGTATTGAGCCCACTTATCTAACAAACAATCCACACAGTTTTAAACCCAATCCATTAGATGAAGCTGAACGCGCAGCACGTATGCGTCAGGCAAAGCTGGCAGAAGCAGCAAGTCAAGCGCCCGTCTTTTTCCAGCTACAATCTCGGTCTGGAGTCACATCTTCAGCAACACCCGCCTTAAGCGCTCAGCATCAAGCCATGCTTGAAACGCGCTCAGAGCTGATGGCGCTCGCCAAATCCAGCATGCCTCAAACAGGATCTGGCTTTGGCGGTCAACATGATAGCAATTTACAAGATAAGAAACTTGCTTTTGCCAATGAACACACAAGAAGCGATATCTATAATCCGCATCGTTTAGAGACACCCGCCTCCCCTTATCAAATTATGGCAGGGTCATTGATACCAGCTTCTTTGGTGACAGGGATTAATTCTGACCTTCCAGGCGCGATAATCGCACAGGTCACGCAGCCGGTTTATGACACTGCGTCGGGGCATCACATTCTCATCCCGCAAGGCGCACGCCTTTTGGGGCGCTACCAGTCAAATGTCAGTTTTGGGCAAAACCGCGCCCTCGTCACTTGGAACAGAATACTCTTTCCCGATGGGCGGTCTATCATCATTTCAGCACCTGGCGCAGATTCACAAGGTTTTGCTGGTCTTTCAGATAAAACAGATCATCATTGGGACCGCGTATTTGCGGCAGCAGGTTTAGCCACGTTGCTAAATATTGGCTCAGAGCTTGGATCTAACGATGACAGCGACATTGTCCGCGCCATCCGCAATGGAACATCCGACACAATTAACCAAGCTGGCCAAGCCATTGTTGATAAGCAGCTTGGTATCCAACCGACGATAAAAGTGCGCCCAGGGTGGCCATTACGCGTCATTGTCACCCGCGACCTCATTCTTGAACCGACCCAATAAAGGAGCACCATATGCCTCTTCGTCTAGATAAATTACCTGATCGCACGCCCGTGCGTATGAGCATTAGTTTAGAGCCAGATTTAGCCTCTGCCCTCAAAGACTATGCAGCGCTTTATCAACAATCTTATGGCCGGAATGAAAAGCCTGAAACACTCATCCCTGCCATGCTTGATACGTTTTTAAACTCCGATGCTGGCTTTAAACGCGCGCGCAAAACACTTCACGCAACACAACCAACACAAGGACACTAAAACCATGGCTCAGATTGGAATTTTTACGCTTAAAGACGGCAAATACACCGGCACAATCCGCACAATGACAATTAATGTCAAAGCGCAGCTTGTACCTAATACGAAGAAAGCAAGTGAGGATGCGCCAGATTATCGGCTATTTGCGGGCGGTGCTGAATTAGGTGCCGGCTGGAAAGAGGCATCTAATTCTGGTGAGACGAACTATCTTGCTGTGAAGCTAGATGATCCAAGTTTTGCATCCCCTATTCGGGCAGCGTTTTTTGAGAATGCTGAAAATGGGACTGGGGTGTTGGTGTGGAAACGCGCTAGCTAACATAAGTAGTGTTTAGTATGGAAGCCGCCCTCGCACTTTAGTCTCCGTGTCATGATATTCCGCTTCATGTCGATAGCCGTCAGCCATTTCAGTCAAGACTGCTGCGACTACTGGATGAGAATTGTGTAGTGCTTCAGCCCAATGCCTGTATTGAGCCTCCAGCTCTCGCTCTTGGTCTCCTCCAGTGCCACGCATTACAACTCCTCGCAGATTGTACTTCCCTGTCCTGAACCCACTTTTCATAGATTTTGTTGCGGTAGCTTGCAGCGCATCCCTTACAGGTTCAGAGGGCCACACGCCGTCGCCACCGATTTGAGATTTTGCCAAGAGTTCTCCGATTTTGAGTTCAGCGGCCTCCAGCCGAGCTAGCTCACGACAACCTTCGCGCACCTTGTTGATCCACTCGATAAGACGGTCAGGTTCCACTTCCCCCCGTGCGTTTCTTCCGGGAAGTCGGCTAAGCGCTTGGAAAAAGTGGAACATGGAGGAGCCGCGTTTTTGGATTACTTCCTGATCGCCCTGCAACCAATCAGGATCAACGCCATCATCCGAACGCTTATACAAATACGCGACAGCCTCTACGAACATTGACGGATTGGAGGCGACCTCATTTTCCAGATTCGGAATGTCGTATTCGGTGCGCTCCAACAATTGGAGATATCGAAACTCCAATCGGGCCAATTCATTGCGCGAAATGCTCTTGTCAGCATTCAGGCGTTTGAAGGCTTCAGTAATGTAGTACTGCCCCATATTATCGATGTTTTGATCGTGTTCTTCACTGCCCGTGAGCTTATCAAGCATTTCTAGCAGTCGCCGGTGGGGCACGCGTTCCATGCGCGGACCAGACAAACTCAAGGCCGCGTAAGGGCGATTGTACTCAAGTAGTTTGCTGACAGCTTCCGCAACGTGATCAGGATGCACCCAGAGATAAGCTGCGGGGACCGAGCTCCAGTACTCGGCCTCCAACAGCCGTGACGATGCAACTCTCGCCCATGTCGATGGATTAAAGGGCGCTTCACGAAAAATCTGAGCGCGCGTCGTGGCAGGGAGTTTGTTTTCCGCTAGGTCAAAAACGTCTCCAAGCATCGCCTCTGAGAGGCTGCTTAGAATGCCTCGAAAGACATTCTCTCTGTCGCTGTCAGAGAGAGTAGGACGTTCGATGGCTTGATAGAGAAAATCCAGTGTCGCAACCGTTTCATCAAGAACGGAGACCATCAATTGTCCTATGAGAGATTTGGTCCCAGACAATTCTATCATCTGGAATACGCCTTCCAGCCCTTTTTGGGCATGGATAACCTTTAGCGCTTCGATACGTTGTTCTTTGATCTTCGTCTCACGAGCTTCATAATCCTGCGCAGCGTCCTCCAAGTCTTCTTGGTTCATTTCGACCCACTGGTTTCGAAACAACCATTCATGCTCCAAGATTACGTCGTCAGGACGAAGGGCATCAAAAGCTTCAGCAACTTCCGTTGGTTCAAACAGGTCGCCATCATTGCGCTTCGCGCGTATTGCGGCGCGTCGTGTATATGCGTTCATGCGAACTTTTTCGCGAAGCCAAGCTTTGTCGGCTTCTGAAGCTGTCTGGCTCCAAGTTTTGATGCTCCCCCAGACTTTGGTTTGGTGCTCTGGAAGGAGACCGTCTGCGCTATCCACAAGGTCCGCGAGCTTCTCTCTGTCAAATTGAGGCCAGCATAAACAGGCATCAAGGCAATGGAGAACAAACTCGCTGCTTTCACCACGCGTGACAGGTTCGCCATAACCATGTCCGTCATTTCGCCATTTGGGCTTGTGACTGTAATCGCCAACTGTTGAACGAGGGTCGAACTGGTTCGTGGCGATGATCCAGCCGATATCTGGAAAGTTGCGCTTGAGGTAGTCAAAAGAGGCCTTGCGCTGATCAAGGTCGGCGCTCGTCTGCGGCATCCATGAACGAAAAATCGACAGAAGTGAATTGATAGGTTTGTTCGCCAGATTGTCTTCCAGCTTCTTACGACTGAGCGTGCCCAATATATGCACGACGCGCGTCAGACGGTTGCTAGGCCACGCCAATCCTTCAAGCGCCCACAACAAGCCGGTGCGCGCGTATCCGCCTCCGAAAATGCCGGTGTTCTCGGGACGGATAACCTGAAGACAGATAGAGTGGTCTCCCAGTTGAAGGTCCTCTTCCACAATCTCAAGAAATGTTCCGGGGGCGATTTCTGCATAGTGTTGCAGATCGTGGTTATTGGCTTCCAACTTCCTGGCCGTTAGGGGCGCAAGAAGATTGCGAACGAGGCGGTCTGCCCGCGCGGACACATCCACACCAGTTAGCGCTTTGAACAGGCTGTCTCCATGAACAGCGAGCAGTACCGCCATTTCCGCGATAGCGTTTCGAAGCACCCCTGATATCTCGCGGGTTTTCCCGTGTATACTCGCGGCCCACCGCTCTTCTCGGGGGAGATCCAGCGCCGGATCATCTTCTGAAAGAACAAGCTCGCAACAATCAAAAAAGCGCTCCAGATCGGCGGCGGTAAATGATCCGCAAACTGCGTAGAGTGCGTCGATTTTAGAAACCACCCCCCTAATTCCGCCGAGCGACCAGACCGGCGCATCGTCAAGCTGAAGCAGTCGACCAAACCCGGGCTCGAGTTCTGAGTAATCATCAGCAGATGCTAGGAGAGACACCAGATCCCTATCGGTCTTGTTCCTGGAGTCCCACGCTCCGGCCAATGTAAAGCAGCAAAGCGAACGTGACAGGACCGCGTCGGTCGTCCATTCAGGCCTTTTCACCGCATCAAGCTGGGAAAGACGCCGGCGAAGAACCGTTAAAGAGCGCCCCGATTCGTTCGACAGACGATCAATCTCATCCCTGCTGCAATCAATCGCTTCGAGACCTAGCCTGAAGGCCTCGTAGTTGAGCGGATCGATAGAGATGTCCGGATCACGGGTAGTGGTGTTCTTGGGGTAGATGAGAATCGATTTCAAGTTGTTCGCAAAGGGGGAGAAGCTGCGTTCGACATCGGGAGCCCAGATAATGGGGATAATGCGAGAATTCACCGTTAGAAGCGAAGTGAGCGTGTCGGCTTGGGTGAAGACCAACGCTCGATCCGAATACCCGACCAGATGCTCATCCGCAATTGAGTCAAAGGCGGCTTTGACAAAAGCCAATCCCTCAATAACTGAATCTGCAGCGATAACGAGCGGAGTATGATCCTCTTTCTTGGCCCAGTGAATTATCTGGGCCTCATGCATCGCTATCGCTTGGTCGAAAAGCTGAACGGGCAATTCCGGCGCACTGTCGGCCACCCACTCAACCCAGACTTCACTGAGGCTCTTTGCGCCTTCAGTGGGGCGACCAGTCTCATGTGCAAACCAAGCTTGCGCGGAAACAGACTGCTGTATCCATTGTTCGAGATCTGATGCATCAAGCGCCCGGACCTCTTTCCATTCGTTTTCTTTGTTTCTAGCTTTGATCCAGTCTGTCTTTCCAGACCATCTGTGAGGTGTGACGAATAAGAAGGTCATTTCTCTTCGTTCATTGGCGGCTACGCTTTTGACTCGAGCCTCGTAATCACCGTCAGCTTTGGACTTTATGCTCTTGTTGCAGCCAAACTCCCATCCCGATTTGCCTGCTGGAGTCCAAGGAGTTGCACCAGCAACCTCTAGATAGCCATCCCATCCGGCCCTTTCGCCGGAATCGTTCCCAGGAAAATCAATGGCGTTCACATTTCGAGAGGTTGAGTGAACAAGCGTTCGAATCAGCACAGGCAGCCTTGTTCTTGCGTCTATCCGGTTGGTCGCCCAGGCGCTGATTTCTCTTTCGAGCACTTCCAGGTGGACAGGCGAATAAGGAGCCGCCGTGATTTTGTCGCTCGCCGTTTTTACGTGTTCAGCGTCATGCGCCGCTTGCATCTTCAACAAGCGTTCCGCCGAAGCCCCAAAGAGCGCTTCAATCTTTTCGGCAAGCTCAGCCGACAAGGCCGCCTTCCCATTCAGCATACGCGACAAGGCAGGGCGTCCGATTTCCAAGCGCTCTGCGGCTTCTGAAACAGACATGCTTTCCGGCAGAATTTTTTCACGAATGTAAAGACCAGGATGTTGGTTCATCATTATCAACCCGCCAAAATGCACATATACAATGCTAATTTAATTGAACGATTCGACTGTATCTTATCACAGTACAGTACATACGTCTATTTATACATATCACGAAATTTAAAGTAGTAATTTTATTTCTATACTAAGGGACCAGCCCCTCACGTACTTCAAGTAAAATAATCCCCTACCGTGTCCTCAGCTTCGCTTGCGGGCCGCACCAGCCGTGGAGGATTTTACTTTCCGTTTGCACACCCCGTTTTCGCCAAAGGGCAAGGTTGTATGAGCAACCCTTTCCTAATGGAGGAAGACAAGATGAGCATTTCCCTACACGCGCAGCCTTATGATTTGCCAGCAACCGGCTTTTACTTTGGTAGTGCCGAAGAGTTTAAAGCTAAGAGTAGTGCCTTAAAGAATACCTATGGTGACCAGGTCGAAGAATTTGAGATCCAGTTTATCGATGGCAGTGATTTAGACCATGCATTCGCTAAAGCATTTGGTTTGTATCAGTCTAATATTTCCGCATTCTTTGAGATTGTAGAGAGCTGGGAGGACTGGCAGAAAATTCATTTCATAATTGCGGTTGGTGAGTGTGGCTATAGCTTTGATGCAAACACGCTGAACCCTAATGATTTTGATATCGATATTTACCCAGAAACAAGCCTTAGAGAGCTTGCAGAACAATTTGTACAAGAAGGCCTGTATGGAGAGATACCATCTCCTATCGCCTGTTATATTGATTATGATGCTATGGCACGGGACCTGTCAGTAGATTATAGCGAGACCGTGATTGCAGGCATTCAATACACTTATCGATGTAGTTAACTCCCCCGTTGGAAATCACTACACAATTCTTATTTGGAGCGTCTAAACCTGATGACGCTCCACGCCTCAAACTTATCCACAGCTTTATAAAAGTCTCTAAATCTCTTGATGTGTCCTGTTTCGTTGTAACCCATATGTAACCCAAGGCTAGAAACGCCAAAACCGCCCTTGCGGACGGTTGATTGTATGTATTTGTTTTTATTGGGAATAAATTGGGTGCGGGGGTTGGATTTGAACCAACGACCTTCAGGTTATGAGCCTGACGAGCTACCGGGCTGCTCCACCCCGCATCAATTATAATATTTATGACGCCTCGCGATCATAAAAGTAGACATTAAAAAACGGCTTCACCTAGCTAGCCTAGACTAGAAAGGACAAAGCCGTTTTGCCCTGAATTTCAGGACCATGAAGGAGGTTTCTTACGAACGTAATAGCATTGTTCGACTTTATAGAACTGGCAACGACCTACTCTCCCACGCCTTAAGACGCAGTACCATCGGCGCAGAGAACCTTAACGACCGAGTTCGAGATGGGATCGGGTGGGGAATTCTCGCAATAATCACCAGTTCAATAAAATCGAACAATGAGATCTCCTAACTATTGTTGGTAGTTAGGAGTAAAACTAAGTATCAGACCATAATCACATATTATGTTTTTGATGATTGGTATCATTAAGATACCGGATTTGTTTTGCGGAGTGCGTTACGCTCCGAGCACTGATGGTTAGTCAGTATTTAGCTAGTTTTTATGTTTCGTACATCTTCGCAGAAAAAGTAAAGATCACTTTTTCGAGCGATGCACTGGCATATTCTTCGCCACGCATGGGTATGTATCGGATCAAGCCGATCGAGCAATTAGTACCAGTTAGCTTCACGTATCGCTACGCTTCCACACCTGGCCTATCGACGTCGTAGTCTACGACGGCTCTCAGGGAAGTCTAGTTTTGAGGGAGGTTTCCCGCTTAGATGCTTTCAGCGGTTATCCCGTCCATACATAGCTACCCTACACTGCGGCTGGCGCCACAATAGGTCCACCAGAGGTATGTCCATCCCGGTCCTCTCGTACTAGGGACAGATCCTCTCAAACTTCCTACACCCACGGCAGATAGGGACCAAACTGTCTCACGACGTTCTGAACCCAGCTCACGTACCACTTTAATTGGCGAACAGCCAAACCCTTGGGACCTGCTCCAGCCCCAGGATGTGATGAGCCGACATCGAGGTGCCAAACGATGCCGTCGATATGGACTCTTGGGCATCATCAGCCTGTTATCCCCGGAGTACCTTTTATCCGTTGAGCGATGGCCCTTCCACACAGGACCACCGGATCACTATGACCCACTTTCGTGTCTGCTCGACTTGTCAGTCTCGCAGTCAGGCAGGCTTATGCCATTGCACTCGTCGAACGATTTCCGACCGTTCTGAGCCTACCATCGCGCGCCTCCGTTACGATTTAGGAGGCGACCGCCCCAGTCAAACTCCCCACCATACAAGGTCCCGGATCCCGATAAGGGACCGCGGTTAGACATCATCGAGGACAAGGGTGGTATTTCAAGGACGACTCCACCAGAACTGGCGCTCTGGTTTCATAGTCTCCCACCTATCCTACACATGCCATCGATAATGCCATTGTAAAGCTAGAGTAAAGGTTCACGGGGTCTTTCCGTCTGACCGCGGGTACCCCGCATCTTCACGGGGAATTCAATTTCGCTGAGTCGATGTTGGAGACAGTGGGGAAGTCGTTACTCCATTCGTGCAGGTCGGAACTTACCCGACAAGGAATTTCGCTACCTTAGGACCGTTATAGTTACGGCCGCCGTTCACCTGGGCTTCAATTCGAGGCTTGCACCCCTCCTTTTAACCTTCAGGCACCGGGCAGGAGTCAGACCCTATACGTCGTCTTGCGACTTCGCAGAGCCCTGTGTTTTTGATAAACAGTCGCCACCCCCTAGTTTGTGACCCTCTCTGGAATTACCCAAAGAGGCACGCTTATCCCGAAGTTACGCGTGTAATTTGCCGAGTTCCTTCAACATCGTTCTCTCAAGCGCCTTGGCATGCTCTGCCTGTCTACCTGTGTCGGTTTCGGGTACGGTCTAATGGTGGAGCTATTTCCTGGAACTGCTTGGCGGCATACCCAATCCAATAAGGGCACACAACTTCCACAATCCGTCACTACCACCTGGTTCAGGAATATTAACCTGATTCCCATCGTCTACGCATTTCTGCCTCGACTTAGGGGCCGACTAACCCTGCGCTGATTAACATTGCGCAGGAAACCTTAGACTTTCGGCGAGCGGGTCTCTCACCCGCTTTGTCGCTACTCATGTCAGCATTCTCACTTCTGATATCTCCAGCCAACCTCACGATTGACCTTCACAGACTTACAGAACGCTCCGCTACCACATTTACATGTCCACAATTTCGGCGAACGGCTTTAGCCCCGTTACATTTTCGCCGCAGAAACGCTTGACCAGTGAGCTGTTACGCTTTCTTTAAAGGATGGCTGCTTCTAAGCCAACCTCCTGGTTGTTTCAGCATTTCCACATGCTTTTCCACTTAGCCGTTACTTGGGGGCCTTAATTGGTGGTCAGGGTTGTTTCCCTCTTCACTACGGACGTTAGCACCCGCAGTGTGTCTGCCGTATATTACTCGTAGGTATTCGGAGTTTGGTTAGGATCAGTAAGACGGTGAGTCCCCATAGCCCATCCAGTGCTCTACCCCCTACGGTATTCGTACGACGCTCTACCTAAATAGATTTCGCGGAGAACCAGCTATCACCAGGTTTGATTGGCCTTTCACCCCTAGTCACACGTCATCCCAGAGCTTTTCAACGCTCAAGGGTTCGGTCCTCCAGTGCATGTTACTGCACCTTCAACCTGCACATGACTAGATCACCTGGCTTCGGGTCTAATCCCACAAACTCGACGCCCTATTCAGACTCGGTTTCCCTGTGCCTACACCTATCGGCTTAAGCTTGCTTGTGAGACTAAGTCGCTGACCCATTATACAAAAGGTACGTGGTCACTCCGAAGAGCTCCCACTGCTTGTAGGCATTCCGTTTCAGGATCTGTTTCACTCCCCTCGTCGGGGTGCTTTTCACCTTTCCCTCACGGTACTTGTTCACTATCGGTCAGTATGGAGTACTTAGGCTTGGAGGGTGGTCCCCCCATGTTCAGACAGAATTTCACGTGTTCCGCCCTACTCTAACGGCTTATCATTTTACACTTACGGGACTATCACCCACTATGGTTTGGCTTTCCATCCAATTCAGTTTATTTCAAAGCTCGGCCTGGTCCGCGTTCGCTCGCCACTACTAACGGAGTCTCGGTTGATGTCCTTTCCTACGGGTACTGAGATGTTTCAGTTCCCCGCGTTCGCTCTTTAACCCTATGTATTCAGGTTAAAGTATCTCGTTTATGAATTAGTAGATCCAAACACCACCCTAAGGTCATGCTTAAAACCACTAAATCTGAGATGGGTTTCCCCATTCAGAAATCTATGGATCAAAGGTTGCTCGCACCTCCCCACAGCTTATCGCAGCGTGCCACGTCTTTCATCGCCTCATACTGCCAAGGCATTCCCGGAATGCCCTTTTGACGCTTGATCACTCAACAATACCCATGCGCAGAGAAGAACATGTCGGTGTTCTAAACCTTGCTATGGATCGTTGTCAGACGATACTTAGTTTTACGTGTTCATCCTCGAGGAAAACGCCGGTGTAATGGCGCGGATGAACAACCTCCTTACAATGTCAATCCATCTAGAACCAGAAGTCCTAGACGAAACTTGTGTTACAGCGAACCTATGAGATAGATTAAGTTAAATGGTGGAGCCGGACGGGATCGAACCGACGACCTGAAGCTTGCAAAGCTACCGCTCTCCCAACTGAGCTACGGCCCCTTATCGATATTGCTACCGAATTCATTGAACCACAATCAGGATAAGCAATGGTGGGTCTGGGAAGACTTGAACTTCCGACCTCACCCTTATCAGGGGTGCGCTCTAACCACCTGAGCTACAGACCCATTGCTTCTATGCAAGGGTATGCTCAGTGTTGCGCATTGCCCTGCCCTATCGGGGCTCGCTGTTCTCAGTCAACAAAAACCATATTGTTGTCGATGACTGAGATGGAAGAGAAACGAAGACGGCGACATGCCGCTATGTTTTTGCTGTCACTCACATACTGGATAAAGAGTATATGGTGCAACTTAATGCTAGAGAAGTTGACGAAATCAATAAATTGAAATTCCTCAACATCCTTAGAAAGGAGGTGATCCAGCCGCAGGTTCCCCTACGGCTACCTTGTTACGACTTCACCCCAGTCGCTGACCCTACCGTGGTCGCCTGCCAAATTAGCGCAGCGCCTTCGGGTAGAACCAACTCCCATGGTGTGACGGGCGGTGTGTACAAGGCCCGGGAACGTATTCACCGTGGCATGCTGATCCACGATTACTAGCGATTCCAACTTCATGTTCTCGAGTTGCAGAGAACAATCCGAACTGAGACAGCTTTTTGGGATTATCCCATTGTCACTGCCATTGTAGCACGTGTGTAGCCCCACCTGTAAGGGCCATGAGGACTTGACGTCATCCCCGCCTTCCTCCCGATTGACTCGGGCAGTCTCTCTAGAGTGCCCAACTAAATGCTGGCAACTAGAGATAAGGGTTGCGCTCGTTGCGGGACTTAACCCAACATCTCACGACACGAGCTGACGACAGCCATGCAGCACCTGTCACTATGTCCGAAGAAAACTCCATCTCTGGAGTGAGCATAGGATGTCAAAGGTGGGTAAGGTTCTGCGCGTTGCTTCGAATTAAACCACATGCTCCACCGCTTGTGCGGGCCCCCGTCAATTTCTTTGAGTTTTAATCTTGCGACCGTACTCCCCAGGCGGAGAGCTTAATGCGTTAGCTGCGTCACCAACAAGCATGCTTGCTGACAACTAGCTCTCATCGTTTACGGTGTGGACTACCAGGGTATCTAATCCTGTTTGCTCCCCACACTTTCGCACCTCAGCGTCAGAAATAGTCCAGTCAGTCGCCTTCGCCACTGGTGTTCCACCGAATATCTACGAATTTCACCTCTACACTCGGTATTCCACTGACCTCTCCTATCCTCTAGACTAGCAGTTTAAAAGGCAGTTCCAGGGTTGAGCCCTGGGATTTCACCTCTTACTTACTAATCCGCCTACGTGCGCTTTACGCCCAGTAATTCCGAACAACGCTAGCTCCCTTCGTATTACCGCGGCTGCTGGCACGAAGTTAGCCGGAGCTTCTTCTCCGGGTACCGTCATTATCTTCCCCGGTGAAAGAATTTTACAACCCTAAGGCCTTCATCATTCACGCGGCATGGCTGGATCAGGGTTTCCCCCATTGTCCAAGATTCCCCACTGCTGCCTCCCGTAGGAGTCTGGACCGTGTCTCAGTTCCAGTGTGGCTGATCATCCTCTCAAATCAGCTATAGATCGTAGTCTTGGTAGGCCATTACCCCACCAACAAACTAATCTAACGCGGACCGATCTTTCTCCGATAAATCTTTCCCCCTAAGGGCGTATACGGTATTACACCTCGTTTCCAAGGGCTATTCCGTAGAGAAAGGCACGTTTCCACGCGTTACTCACCCGTCTGCCACTCACTCCGAAGAGTGCGTTCGACTTGCATGTGTTAAGCCTGCCGCCAGCGTTCGTTCTGAGCCAGAATCAAACTCTCAAGTTGAGTTGACCTGACGAATCAAATAGTAATCTTCTATCTGATCGCTGTTTAAAGCGTTTGCACTTTTTGACGGGAGACCCGTTCATTGTCATATAAACTAAGTAAACTTAGTCTATCGTTCTATTGAACTGGTCTTCCTTTATAAAAACGCAAACCGTCGTTGTCGAATGTTGAATATGAAGCCGAAGCTTCAAAATTCAGCAAGCACGACGCCGCCTGCGTTTCTCTTCCAATCTTACAATGTCAAACATCTACAAAACTTCGCTCAAACATCCCAACTTAATGAGACAGGAGCGCTGCGGGCTCGAACCCTTAATTGTAACCTCCGGCCGGACATCCGTCTCAGCGTTTCGGCGAAGGTGCAGGATATAATGTCCAGCACCGTGTCCGTCAAGAACTATTTTCAATTAATTTCAGGACAGTCCGAAGACCAATCAAATGCACCTCAGTGCCAGAAATTAACTAAAAACAACGACTTAGTGGGCGACTTATTAAGTTGCCCGCAGAACCGTTTGTTCTCAGCGGAGAGAGGCGGTGTATAACGACCGACCCTCAGCTCGTCAACCACTTATTTTAAGTAATTTTCAGAAGCTCTAAAGAACTAAGAAAACCACTAAAAACTGAGCCAATTTTATTACCCTAAAAGAGTAAAGAATTAACCCCGTGATCGGCGAAGAGACGCGGCTTATAATAACCACACCTCACCCCGTCAACCAATTATTTAAGTTATTTAAAAAAACTCCGAAGAGCAGAAAATTACTTAAAATTGAGACACTTAAATTCGAATAGATCGAACTCAAAACCTCAATGGCCGGCGAAGAGATGCAGCGTATAAAGACCGCATCTTCTCCCGTCAACATGTTTTCTCAATTAATTTAAACAAGTCCGTAAACTGATCAAATTAGCCAATAGGACATTGCTCACTAACCTCAGTCAGGTCTGCCAATATCCTCATGTCGAAGAAGAGCGCAGACCTATATGGATGAAGTCAGACAGCGTCAATCAGAATAATGCACTTTTTTACCGGTTTTACGTGATTCCACAGCTTATCCACAAACCTTACACAGATTATCATGCCTAAAGTGATCCCTCACCTGCATTCGCTGGGCGATTATACCTTATATACGCGCTAAAATATCCTGCTTCTTCGCTTCAAAGTCATCTTCACTAATAACTTTCGCGTCTCGTAATCCGGCTAAACGCTCTAAAAGCTCAAAGATATCGGATTCTTTGGCATCCCCCTTAACGGGACTTGCTTGCTGTGATTCTTCGATATCATTTGGGGCCTGCTGCATTGTCCTTGGCATCTCAATCGATGAAGGCTCCGCTTTTACCTCAGCTTTGGGCACCACATTATCTACCCGTGGAAGACTATTTAGCGAGACGATTCCATACTGGCTGGAAAATGTGATAGATGCATCACCGCTCTGCTGTTGTCCAAAGCCACCAATATTATGGTCAAGCGTATCATACACACCAACGCTTCCATATGCATTTAGCGCCAAACGCCGCATATTCGGGAAATAGGCGTATTGCATGTCGTTCTGACTGCCCGTTGCAGAAGGCTGACCAAGCTCTTCGGGCCACCATGCACCGCCTTGCGTCATATAAAAGCTAAATCCATTCCCCTGACTTTGAGATTGAAAAGAATTGTTTTGTTGATGAGCCGGCGCTTTGCGAACTGGAACAGGTGCAAATGGCTGAGTATTCGCCAGCAAACCAGACAATTCGTAACAGACATTATCAACCTGCGCCTTAAGGCCATGATTGAACATGTCTCCCACCATGGTCATTCCGCCCTGCATCCATTGGCCAGAACCACCAAATTCAGGATGGCTAAATTGCGCCATTGTGCCTCCGCCATTTGCAACAGCATTCAACATGGTCGCAATAGCATCAAAGCTCACACCATAACGTTGAGCAATTTCGTTGACCGATTGCTCACCTTGGGGGGATAATTTTCTCATGGTCTAGGCTCCTCTCAGGTCGCCTTTATAAATCTATAAATCCATTATCCCACACTATAGTGACATTAGCGAGACGAAAACATGAACAGTTTCACGACTTGTACGCTGAACGCAATTTATTCAACACACAAAATCAAACGATAGCGGCGACCATCCAGCCTATCTCCAGAAGAAATAAAGTTAACACCTGAGACGCTTATAGAAACTATTCACTGTAAATTGTTCAAAGACTCCTGATTTTGCGCAGAAGTGAATAGAAGAATTCAGTTTTTTGGTAACCATATGCATATAAAGTCTCAGCAAATTCAATCTGGGGCTATGGCACGATCATTGCTTATTCCCGGTCAAATAATTGTACGCGGGATTTGCGAAATGACTTTGCGCCGAATGAAAACAGGTATCGTTGGATTAACAATGGCCTCTCTAGGTCTTGTCCTTCCTGCTATTGCGAACCCCGCCGCCCAATACACGGGTGAGTTTGAGCGCCCTTATGGCTTTAGTTATGGGCAAGAAAGCCAAAACTATGATGCCAGCTCACGAGACATAAATGGCAATCGCGTCATTATAGATGGCCGTATCGTTGTTGGAGATGATCTATCTTCTCTCTCCGTTGGTGGCGTCTACGGACACAATTTTCGTGGAGCGGGCGCGGGTTATGGAAGCTATCAAGGATTTGGGAATTCTACCGCTGTTGGAAACCAACTCAACGTCATCACAAACGGTAGCAACAATATTGTCGTCATCGACTCACACCAAACTAATTCTGGCGATCAAACTGTAATTCTAAATGGGGAGCTTGATCTGAATGACTAGCCCAATTCGCAAAAATGCTAAAAAATCAGTCGCTCTTCTAGCAAGCGCGCTCATGGTAACTGGTTGTGTATCTCCTGTTGCAACGAAATCAGGAAATTACACCAAACCAATCGGTGGCTCACCGGTCACAGCAAACCCAACACCTTATTCGACCAGCCTTGTATGTATGGGTGATTATGCTCACCAAGTTGGTCTAGGCCAGCCACGTATCGCTGTCGGTCGGATCCTTGATTATACTGGTAAAGAAGATTTTGAAGGTGGTCGCCGCGTCACGCAAGGTGCTTCCCTTATGGCCATTTCCGCTTTTGCGAAAGCTGGTGCACGCCTTGTTGAGCGTTTTGATACATCTGTCTCTGAGTTGGAATTAAAATATGCCAACAACAAGCTAATCGGCGATGCTGCAGATCAAGACTTTAGAAAAATCACTGCGGGATCAATCCCGGGATCTGACTTCTACCTTGTGGGTGGTATCACAGAGTTAAACTCCAACATTCGCTCCGTTGGAATTGATGGCTTTATCGGGGATCGCGACGTTGAAGACCCTAAAGGCAATGGCGGCGCAAAAATGTTCGTCATCAATGTCGGATTAGATCTACGTCTTGTCGAAACAGAATCTCTGGAAGTTGTCGACGTCATATCCTACCAGAAACAAATCATCGGCCGTGAAATTTCAGCCGGAATTTTCGATTTTGCCAACAATAACGTGTTTGACATCGGGCTTGGTGAGCGCGCGCAAGAGCCAATTCAATTGGCTGTCCGCTCAGTCATCGAACGTGCTGTCTTAGAAATGACAGCCAACTTATACGGTATCACAAGCCCTGATGTTTGTGGCGCGCTGGCAAACAACAATATTGGTGTTCCAACAACAAACTCGATCACCGGTAATTACGTGCAAGCGTATGAAAACCTTGCCACAAATAATGGTCAAACACGCGAAGAAGCATCTCGCTGGCACGATGATCGCGATAGAGACATTGAGAACGCCAAAAAAGTCACGCTTCGCGGCCGTAAAAACAATTAATAATTGGCGATAAACTTCGCCCGAACACTTCAGGGCGAAGCGCTTTATCAAATGCCTATCTAAAAGGTCTCAGACATGAAAAGAACAAACCTTGCAGCAAGTGTCGCACTAAGCGCCCTTTTGGTGAGCCTGTCTGGATCAGCTTTGGCACAATCAGATCCCGGCATTCTAAACAATCAAATTAATTTTGCTGACGTATTTGCAGATATGAATGTTGAGGAAGATGGTAACAATGTTAGCTCCACCGCATTGGCTTTGGGCAACGTAGCCTCGGGCATGGGAGATGGTGCCGTCAACGGACATGTTGAATCAACACAAACAATGTCTGGAGATTCAACTGCTTCTGCAACGCTAGAAAGCTTAAACACTCTTGGAACAGCTTCGGCAGAGGCCACGTCTTATGGTAACTCCACAACAGGTAGTCAATTCCAAGCAGACAGCATGAACCAGACCGTTGGCGCAAATCGTATTTCATCTTCAGCCAGTGTCAACGATATTTCAGCTACCACATTGAATACAAGCGCTACATCTGCAGCTAATATTCAGGATATCGGTTTTGATGGCCGTCTTGTTGCCGAAGGTGATTCTCCAACATTGCGCGCAAACGCGAACCAAACCTCTCAAGCAGATGTCGACGCAAGTGTGGATGCGACCGTATGTTGCTCAGTTGAAGACACAAATGCGAACACACTTGCTGTTAGCAATAGCTATCAATCTTCTTCCGTTTATTCAAACGTGTTTGGCAATATACGCCAAACTTCAACCGGCGACACAGTGACTGCCGAAACGAACTTAACACAAGCTGCAGGCAACAATGTTAATGCCAATTCCCAAGCCATGGGAAACAACATTGTGATGGACAATTCATGGGGTTATTCCCAACTCGATGGCAGCCAAAACAACTCGTCGACAATCACCTCAACCACAGAAGTGGTTTTAAATGATTGGAGCGGCGATGCAGCTATTTCCGCATATGGGGTGGGAAACTCCGCCTTGCAAACCAATATCGGTTCAGACTTAAATGCCTATTACTCACAAAACAATTCGGGAGATGTTATCTCTCTGTCTGATTTTGAAGGTGGTAATGGCGGCGCAGGAAACCTGACAAATTCCTCAACCGCGATCGGTAACGCTTATACCGGCTATGTATGTGCAACATGTCAAAGCGCTGTTCCTGGCGGTGCTCTCACACAAACTAATTCCGGCAATATCATTGCATCAGGGCAGACATGGACAAGTAACAATGGCAATGTTTATGGCTCGGCAGTAGCGATCGGTAACTCTGCCAATTATTCAACAAACAGTGTTGCAGGAAGCCATTAGACCAAGTTCTCAATATACATATAGAAACTTAGATCTAAACTAGGTTTCAAACCTCAAATCCCCTCTCCTTTATCAGAGCTGGGGATTTTTTATTGAGACAAAACCAACACTACAGTTTCAAAACGCGTAAACACACAAAAAATCCGGCAAGCGATGTACGCAAATTGCCGGATTTCTAAATTCTTCTAACTGTTTGTCTGCTTTGTTGAATTAATAAACGTTTTGACCAACGCCACCATCCAGCACAATCCGACCTGAACTAGAAATCGGCTTTTCAACCACCACTTCTTTCATAACAGTACGGTGGCTTGGAATACATGATGGTGATTTTGCCTGAAGTGTTTTCACGCCTGGTCCATAGCGACGAAGCAAAGACCGCTCATTACAATTACGTTGCGCAGCAGCTGGCGCACAACTCAATTGCCCACCAACAGAATGTGTTAAAGCTTCACCCTTTTTACAAGAAAAAGTACGTCCACCATCGAACATTGCATCACTATTGGCAAAAGAACCTACAGTTACCTGCATGGATGTTCCGGCCATACAGCGGAAAACTTCGCCTGTATAAGTAGGAGAAATAGCCTCTTCTCCAAAAACTTGAGACGCAGGGTGTGGTGCACCCTTATCATCAATACACACCGCTTGAACCGGTTGCGCCTGAATACTAACTTCAGCTGGCGCACAATATTCTTCAGTCACAGCAATTTCTTCTGTAACGGTCAGCAAACCACCTTCAACTTTTAGATTATTCAACACGCTGGACTCATATGGAGCGACAGTCGCACCATGTCCTTGATTGAAATAATAGATGCTTGATTGTTGGCTATGACCACCCTCAATATAAGTGGAATATCCGCGACCTGCATTGCCCGCACCAATCACGACGCTCGCTCCAGGCGCAACAACGCCCGGAACTTTCACAATTTGGCTTTCGGGAAGATCACAACAATTCGCATTCGAGCCGGCCGCAGGTGCCGTCCTGACAATTGGTGCATTGCCTGACTGAGCAAGCGCATTCCCGCCAACCAATAATCCGCCAATAGCACCAATGGCCAATGCAGCCCGCAAAGGAATGTGTCTTGTTGAAACGGTCATTATGCAACTCCTCGTATCTTCAACCCTTACATGCAATTTATACGCCCGATTTCATCCGTCAGGTGCATTGCATTTCTCCAATCAGTTGAAGGTGACCAATATTGACCCGAAAATAGCAAATATTCCGTTACAAAAACTGGCCCACTCTTTGCGATGTCGTTCTCAAACAGGCAATTGCCTACTAGTTTAAAGAGAATAAAGTTGATGATAGAGCTAAAAGCACATCCGAATACGCGAGCGATCATCGAAGCCTGGAAAAGATTGTCGCGGGGGGACAGTCATTTAATCGAGGGTCCAATGGCCCATGATTATCCAGACGTCGTTGGCCGCCTGTTCATAGTCCAGCGCACAGATGTCGAAGATTACTCTCTTCGCATGGTAGGTGCTGGCATCCAAGAATTGTTCGGACGCGAACTTGTTGAACACAATTTCTTATCATTGTGGAATGCCACGGACAAAATGGTTGTCAAAACGGCTGTGGAAACAGCGATTGAATGCGCCAGTCCATCACTTATCCGAGCAACAGCTCAAACGCTGGATGGTAAAAGTATCGAAATTGAAATCTCTTTTTCGCCCTTAGATACAGGCAATAAAGAACGTCCGCGCCTTTTGTGTCTCTATCAGACATTATCTGACGAAGCCGCTCTCAAAGGTCGTCCAATCTATCGGCATTTTATATCAAGCCTATATCCGCCGAAACCCAAAGACACAGGGCCGTCATTACGCATCGTGCAGTAGTTTCCGATATGATTCATTTAAAATGGGGCTTGTTTATACAAGTCCCATTTTTTATCTTCTACCTCAGCTTGAAAAGCCAATTCTAATTGAAAGAGATTTTCAGGAATAAAATTTAGGTTCTGGCAACACTTTATGAACCTTCAATACAATATGATATCAGGTGAATGAACCCGACCATGTTGGAAATTGAATGTCTGACCTATCTACAAAACGACTTTTAGTTCGGAATATTGGCGCAAAAGATCGCCGTAGATTCCGGCGTGTTATCCATGAAACGACCGCGCGTTGTCTCTGGAAAGATGGACATGAGTTCAATGCCAAAACAGTTGATCTCTGCGGTGGAGGCGTCTCTCTTAGAACTGACGAGCCCTGCAATCTCGGTGATCAAATCATCATTTATGTTGATCAACTTGGACGATTAGCCGGTACAGCAGCCCGAAAAACCGAAGAAGGTTTCGCAGTCAGCGTTAAGTTTGTTCCGCAAAAACTAGACAAATTCGTGGATCAACTCACTTGGATCGTTAATCAACGAAGCCTTGGCCTAGAAGATGACCGCTTATCACGTCGCCGCACATCGTCAGGCCAACTTATAGCAACCTATGAAAGCGGCATTGTCGCACAATGTAATGTCATCGATATTTCATTGCTTGGAGTTGCTCTTCGCACATCAGGTCCACGACCAGAAATCGGCTCTCGCGTTCAAATAGGCCGTAAAGCTGGCCGCTGCGCTCGATATGTCGAAAACGGATTTGCCGTCGAGTTTCTCAAATAACAACTGACGACCACAAACAGACTTTTATGGATAGAATCTCATAATGTATAATGCCACCAACCAACAAAAAGACGTCAATAATGGTGACCAAATCAAACGTGTTCAATGGCGTGTTCAGGTTGATGGCACAATATATGGCCCCTATCCCAGAGCTAGACTAATTGATTTTCTCCGAGAAGGCCGCGTCAACGCGCATACACTTCTTGCTTGCGGAGAAGATGATGTGTTCTTTCGGGCCGATGAACATCCCAATATTCGCTGGAATTTCTCAGGCAATACAGAAAACACTGCACGCATTGCCTCAGAAAACAAAGATGAAGACCAAGCACCAACAGTTTGTAATTACTTCATCAGCGGAAGAATTCTCACAAATTTACACCACTTCGAACAAGTCTTGAATGCAGCAGGTAAATTTGCGCGCGCAGGCAATGACATGTGGGTCTTACGATCAAACATCACCCTGCCCCAGCTGCGCAACAAACTTTCCGCCGTTATGGGCAAAGACGAACAATTTGTCATCGTCAACGCAACTAAAGGACGCCTCGCTTGGTTCAACCTTGGTGTAGAGCCAGACATTGCTGTTCGAAGCGTTTGGGATTCAGATCTGGACGATTAAGCACTTTAATCCTATCAGACTGTGAACCAGCGCTCATTCACAAGCGCTAAATAAATCGCTGACATGGTTGAAACCGATATCTTTTCGGCCCAAATCAAGCTCCTGTCACAATAAAAATCTCCTATGGACCAGTCTAATGCCCATAACCCTGCCCCGTTCACTCCCAGCTTTTTCCGTCCTTAATGATGAAGGCGTTATGGTGCTCGGGCTGGATACAGCGCACAAGCAGGACATTCGTCCCCTGAAAATTGGGTTGTTGAATCTTATGCCTAAAAAGATTCAAACAGAAAACCAGTTTGCGCGGCTTATCGGTGCCACGCCATTGCAGATAGACCTACACCTTATCCGCATGACAGAACATAAAACCAAAAACACTGCTGCAGAGCATATGGCAGAATTTTATCGTTCTTTTCAGGAAGTCCGAGATGAAAAATTTGATGGTCTGATCATCACTGGTGCGCCTGTCGAACAGATTGATTTTGAAGATGTGACCTATTGGGACGAGCTAAAGCAAGTTTTTGAATGGACGCAGACCAATGTGCACTCCACTTTTGGCGTATGCTGGGGCGGCATGGCGATGATCAATTATTTCCACAACGTCAAAAAGCATCTACTGTCAGAAAAATATTTTGGCTGCTATGCACAAAAAAACCTTCAGCAAGCATCACAATATTTGCGCGGGTTTACCGATGAATGTGTCATTCCTGTCAGCCGCTGGACTGAAGTCAGACAGGACGAAGTCGACGCGGCCAATCTTGTCACATTGCTAGGAAGTGATGAAACTGGACCATGTTTAATCGAAGACAAAAAGCATCGCGCATTATATATTTTCAATCATTTTGAATATGATAGCGGCACTCTAAAAGAAGAATATGATCGAGACAAAGCCAGTGGTGTTCCGGTCAATCTACCCTTTGATTATTACCCGAATAATGATCCAACCCAAACTCCACAAAATCGGTGGCGTTCTCACGCCCATCTTTTATATGGCAACTGGATAAGTGAGATTTATTTGACGACCCCATTTGATCAATCTCAAATTGGTCAATCATCTACGGATTTACGCATTCAACCTTAAACGCTGACCCAATCGAATGATACGCAAATATGCGTCGCATTCGATTAGTCACATATCTTCACTAAACCTTTGGCAAACCGCTGCGAATTTTCAACATAATGCGCCGCAGATGCTTTCAGCCCCTGTACCATTTCAGGTGTCACCTCTTTTACCACTTTCCCCGGCGCTCCCATCACAAGCGAATTATCGGGTATAACTTTCCCCTCGGGGATTAAAGCGTGTGCGCCGATGATACAGTTTTTACCTATCCGCGCATTGTTTAGGATGGTTGCCCCTATGCCAATCAGCGAATTTTCGCCAATGTCACACCCATGCAGCATCACCATATGCCCAACCGTTACATTTTTCCCAATGTTGAGCGGCGACCCAGCATCAGCATGCAAAACTGAGCCATCCTGAATATTTGAATTTTCGCCAATAACGATTGATTCCACATCACCTCTGATTACCGCATTGAACCACACATTTGAATTTGCTTTCAAATGCACATCGCCAATGACTTGCGCTGTATCTGCCACCCATACGCCATCTTCAGTGATAGGTGTTTTAGCATCCAGTTTATATATTGCCACTTTTATAGGCTCCCAATTCCTTAACACTTCACAACCACAACAGACACACCAATGTCATTATCAACATGGTAATGTTTATGTAGATTAATTGTAGTGTGATTCGAAATAGTGATTTGATTGTCTTTGACCTTCATCACTAAGATAGATCGAAACGGAGGACTGTTGAGTGCGCTTATTGTCGCCTCCCTGTCGAAGACCACCACCCGGTAGAATTTCTACATCCGGGGAATTCCTGCCTCCGCCGCTTTTTGCTGCAACAGCGCCAAATGGACGGCTCTCTTCAAAATTCAAAGTTTCTACCCCAGCCGTAGCGCCATTTGGCCCTACGGCTTTTTTCTGTCCGGCATTATCTAATTTTGCCAATTCCAAAGGAGAACATCATGGCTAAGCGATCCAATGTACGCCGTTTGCGCGCAGAGTTTGACGCAAATGAATATTTCGAGGATGCAGGACACAGCCCAGATATAGATCTATTGGAGCGAAAATGGGATCCAGCAAACGAGCAACCCAAACACCGAAAAAAGACCTCGCGTCATCACAATAATAATGAAGAACCAACGGGCCACACCCACGCAACACGCGAACAACGCTTTGTAAAAAACATAACACCGCGTTCTGAAGGCCAAGCCAAATTCATGGAAGCCATTGACCGAGACAATCTGGTAATGGCACTCGGTCCCGCAGGAACAGGTAAAACTTATCTTGCCATCGCAAAAGCCGTTGACGCCTTAAAAGCAGGCCGCGTTGGACGCATCGTCTTATGTCGCCCTGCTGTTGATGCGGGTGAAAATATCGGTTTCCTTCCCGGCGATATGGAAGATAAACTCGCCCCCTATCTTCGCCCATTATATGATGCACTTTCCGATCGTCTTCCGGCAAAGTCACTCAAATCCATGATGGCAGAAGGCCTCATTGAAATTGCCCCCGTTGCTTTCATGCGCGGACGCACACTCAACAACGCTTTTGTGGTAATCGATGAAGCCCAAAACTGTACATATATGCAAATCAAAATGCTGCTGACGCGTCTTGGTTGGAATTCATCAATGGTCGTTACTGGCGATCCTGCTCAATCAGACCTTTTACCAGAACTTTCAGGGCTTGGTCCCGCAGCTGAAAAACTGGAAAATATGGATGATATATCCGTGATCCGATTAGCGAAAGAAGATGTCGTTCGCCACCCTCTTGTCGCTCAGATGCTAACTGCACTTTAAACCTTTTTTCCCTTACCGGCGTTTCTATTTGAAGCGCCGGTAAGAAAGGTTTGCCAATTATAATTTAACAATGTCAAACATCATCTGAGCTGAATGCCATATCATCCCCGCTCTGATGCTGCGAATATAGCTGACCTGCGATAGCCGTGGATAAGTTTTTAAAACTTCTCAACACCCACAAATCACTGAGATTCGATATGTCTGTCAGCTTCTCGCCTTGCTTTTGCCAGCAACCCATTTTACCCGTTAAACAATAAGAATTTAACCATACCGCGCTGGATTTCCTGAAAATCCGGCCGCCGAAGTATTTAAGGTTCAACCAATGGCAATACGTTCAACGCTAATCGCAGCACTCATGATGAGTGTGTCTTCATGTGCATTCATCAACACAACGGGTAATATTCCCGCAACCAATGAAACACCCTCTTCAGTGGTTGAAGAAATTGCCTCGCCACTTCCTGGCGGCATTGAACTGGTTGAATCTTTCACGCCCGCCGAAGGTGAAATCGGCATTCCCTACACAAAATATCTCATGCCCAATGGCCTGACAATTGTCCTCCATGAAGACAAATCAGACCCGCTTATCCATACAGACATCACATACCATGTCGGATCTGGTCGCGAAGAAGCAGGTAAATCAGGGTTTGCTCACTTCTTTGAACACATGATGTTTCAAGGCTCCAACAATGTCGCCGATGAAGAGCATTTCAAAACCATCTCTGAAGCAGGTGGTACGCTGAATGGATCAACCAATTCAGACCGCACAAATTATTATGAGACTATCCCGTCCAACCAATTGGAAAAAATCCTTTGGTTAGAAGCCGACCGCATGGGTTTCTTTCTCGATGCTGTGACAGAAGAAAAATTTGAAAACCAACGTGAAACTGTCAAAAACGAACGCGGCCAAAATTACGACAACCGCCCCTACGGCCTACTAAGAGAACGTGTTGGTGAAGCTCTATATCCAGAAGGCCACCCTTATTCATGGTCGACAATCGGATACATCGAAGACCTAAACCGCGCCAATCTAAACGATTTGAAGAAATTCTTTTCCCGCTGGTATGGGCCAAATAATGCCACGCTAACAATCGGCGGCGATATAGACAAAACACAAACCCTCGAATGGATCGCTAAATATTTTGGGTCTATTCCACGTGGCCCAGAAGTCAAAGCTCCAGAATATATACCCGTCACACTCGATGCTGATCGTTATATTTCTATGGAAGATAAAGTGGCTCTGCCGCTTATCTATATGTCCATCCCTACAGTATATGCACGCCACCCTGACGAAGCACCATTGGATGTTTTAATGTCAATTATGGGTGAAGGCCGCACATCCCTTCTTTATAAAAACCTCGTCAAAGAAGGCCTAGCCGTACAAGCGAGTGCTGGCCATGGGTGTGCAGAACTTATGTGTAATTTCACACTATTGGCTCTGCCTAACCCAGCGTCGGGCAAATCCCTCTCAGACATGGATAAAATTCTGCGCGATTCGATCAAAGAATTTGAAACACGCGGCGTGGAAGATGATGACCTTGAACGCGTCAAAGCCGGCATCGTATCTGGTATGATATACGGACTAGAAAGCGTTTCAGGTAAGGTCTCTCAACTTGCCTTCTACGAAACCTTCACAGGCAGCCCCAATTACACATCCAAAGATATTGAACGTTATTCCAATGTTACAAAAGAAGATGTAATGCGCGTTTACAATCAATACATCAAAGACAAACCCGCTGTTGTCATGTCCATCGTCCCAGAAGGACAGCCAGATGCGATTGCTGCCCCTGATACATGGACAATGTATGAGCGCACCATCCCCGAAGAAGACAACACCGAAGAATTGGAAGTGCGCTACGCCACCGATGATTTTGACAGATCTATCAAACCTGCTGCAGCTGATTTCAACCCAACTGTAAAACTTCCAGACATGTGGACTTCCAATCTGGAAAATGGCGTAGACATACTTGGTGCCATCAACACAGAAACACCAACGACAGCGCTTCAAATCCGTATTGAAGCAGGTGAGCGCCAACAAACGCTCGACAATTTAGGTATCGCCTCACTGACAGCCAACATGTTGAGTGAAGCAACCGAAATGTCGACCAATGAGGAATTATCCAATCGCTTGGCAAAGCTAGGCTCCAGCATCGGCATTTCTTCTGGAGCACGCTTTACAACAATCACTGTGCACTCGCTCACAGAAAATATCGATGAGACAATGGCAATTGTAAAAGAGCGATTGCTACATCCTAAATTTGATGAGGCAGACTTCAAACGCATCAAAGAGCAAACGCTTCAAGGCATTGAGCAACGCAAAACGCAGGCATCCGCCATCGCCAGCGGCATTTTCACATTGCTCACATACGGACAAGACACACCATCAGCTCACCCAAGTCTGGGGACGAAAGAAACAGTCTCTGCAATTACGTTGGAAGATGCCAAAAATTTCTACGCTGATCATTACACAGCCGGCGCAGCGTCTATCATCGCTGTTAGCGACCTATCCCAAGACGAATTAACATCCACTTTGGGCGCACTTTCTGATTGGACAGGCGACAATAATATCACGCCGCCTTCCTTCAACTATCCCACATTGGAAGCAGGCACACTCTATCTCATTGATAAAGAAGGCGCGGCGCAATCTGAAATCCGCATAGGTAAGCGCGCGCTAAAATATGATGCCACAGGAGAATATTTCAAATCTGGCATTATGAATTATCCATTGGGTGGCGCATTTAACAGCCGGATCAATATAAACCTGCGCGAAGACAAGGGGTATACATATGGTGCTCGCTCTCGCTTCAGCGGCAGCGACGTCAAAGGACTGTTCACGGCATCTGCAGGCGTTCGCACAGATGCGACAGCAGATTCCATCGTGCAATTCGTCAATGAAATTACAGGCTATTATGAAAACGGCATCACAGAAGAAGAATTGGCGTTTACAAAATCAGCCATCGGGCAAAGCGATGCGCTAGATTACGAAACACCATTCGACAAGCTCGGCTTCCTCTCGCAGATCGTCACTTATGATCTTCCTGAAGGCTTCACAGATGAGCAAAGCGAAATCTTGCAAAACCTGACCAAAGAAGAAGTCGATGCATTGGCGAAGAAACACCTAAATCTTGATGATATGATCATGGTGGTTGTAGGCGACAAAGCCGTCATCGAAGATGATCTCAAAGCGCTTGGATACCCCATTGTCGAGCTTGATTATGATGGTTTGCCAATCCCAGCGCCACAGCGCCCAAAACTCGATTAGTTGATATCATCATTAAGTCACACGAAAAAAGGCGGCCCGATATGGAGCCGCCTTTTTATCTACAAGCCGTTTAAATCAGACGTTTAAACGTCTTCCGGCAAGATTGTCATGTTCAACTGATAAGCAATCTCGCCTTCATCTTCGTCTTTATAAATAACCGCGATAAACTCATCACCAAGATAGGCTTCAACTGAATCAGGAGTTTTAGGACGCGCTTTTAGATTGATCGCCGGGTTCAGCGTTTTTTGAAGATACGCTTCTACTTTTTTGGATTCTTCCGGACTCATGTCCTTCTCCCTTTTAAAAATGGTGTGCAGCTCTCAACCACACGAAAACAGGGCCGCACCCTAATGCGCCAAGCCCCTCATGCCTAGTTCAACAAGGCATGTTTCTGACGTTTTGACAGATATTCACAAACTTCTTCGAAATACCAAGCCTTGATAGCCCTATTCCTTAGGCGCAATCAAATGATCCATCGCTTTGGCAGGTTCATCACAATCAATGCATGCGATAACCTTCGCCGGCACACCCGCAACGGTACATCCGCACTGCACATCTTCCAACACAACAGATGAAGCCCCAATGCGCGCATAGTCACCAATTTTGATATTTCCCAATATCTTGGCATCCGCACCGATCAACACACCTTTACCCACTTTAGGGTGACGGTCTGTAAATTCTTTGCCGGTTCCGCCCAGATTAACGCCGTGCATAAAGGAACAATCATCCCCAACCACAGCCGTCTCACCAATCACAACACCAGTAGCATGGTCCATCATGATCCCACAGCCCATTTTAGCCGCTGGGTGAATATCTACGCCATATAATTCACTCGTGCGGGACTGCATGAAAAACGCCAATACATCACGGTCTTGATGCCAAAGCCAATGCGCTACACGATGCGTTTGCAGACCAAGAAAGCCTTTGAAAAACAAAAATGGCTGCAAGAGTGTTCGACAAGCCGGATCACGATCACTAACAGCCTGCAAGTCGCGCTCAACGCACCTCAAAATACTCTTATCTTCAATAAAAGCCTGCTTACACACTTCGCGGATCTGAAGCGCATTCATATCTGGGCCACCCGCTTTTTGTGCTAATTGATAGCACAATGCCTGCGCCAAGCTTTCATGACTCAAAACAGCAGCATTAAAAAAACCGGCCAAGGCTGGTTCACGGCGCGCAGCTTCTTCAGCTTCATACCGCAATCTCTGCCAAACAGGTACTTCTTTGCCTTTAAGAGACACGCTGGAATTTAATCCCACGCTATTGCCCGCCACTTTGGCCATCTCTCTCTCCTTAAGATACCAACACATAAGTGTTGTAGGGATTCCTTAGCCTATACTTGGCCTGCTTCAAATGCTTTAGCGACTTCCACCGGAAGTTTGCCTGCTCTCCATAGATGATCAGCCTTGAGCAAGATCGCAAGGGAGAAAGCATCAGAAATTTCACCATTCACAACCATTTGAACGGCTTGTCCGACTGGCATCTTCCATATTTTCAATTGCTCAACATCATCTGCGGCATGTTCGTTACACTTTGACAGCCCCCATGCAATATAGGCAAACGCTCTTTCATCACTGACAGAATTAGACAAATGGACATTAGAGAACAAAGGCAACCAATTATTCGCTTTCAATTGTACTTCTTCAGACAATTCTCGCTTAGCTGAAAGAATGGGGTCTTCATCTACCGGACATCCCCCTTCTGGAAGCTCCCAAGAATATTGCCCCACTGAAAATCGGTATTGGCCAACCAGATACGTCATTCCGTCAGCATCCAAAGGCAAAACCCCTACCGCCAAATTCTTGAACACAACCACACCATATGTTGCAGGAACACCAGTCGGTGCGACCGCTTCATATTCAGCAACACGTATCCAAGGCGTGTCATATTTTGTCTGTGAAGAATTAATCCGCCATCCCGCATCTGAACTCGGATTGAATGGTCGTTTGGTCAATTTTGATAATTTAGAAGACATAAAATTGCTTTTTGTAGACAAAGAAAACGCAGATTGATCGTCACAGCACACATAATCTATAGGCTTGTTCTAGCGCTGTTATGTACTACCTATAAAGACACTATGCGCTTGTCCAATACTAAGGACGGTTGTGATTTTTATTTTAGGATTTCTTTATGTCCAAGCCCGTTTCTATCCCCGACACCCCCACCCCAAATGAAAAGCTGCCAGCGACTATACCTAGCGAAGACGCATTATCTTTTTTAGCACAGCGTCGTTCGACACCTATAAAATGCCTGTCTAGTCCCGGCCCATCTCTTCAGGACGTCAAAGCACTCCTCAAAATTGCATCTCGCGTACCCGACCACCGCAAACTTGAACCTTGGCGCTTTATTATCATTGAGGGCGATGCCCGTGTGCAATTGGGAGAAGAGCTAGCGCGCATAAAGCAAGATGAATGTCCTGATATCAGTGACGCCGACCTGACAATGGAAAAAGAGCGATTTCTAAGAACACCTATTTGCGTCGCCGTCATCTCCAGTCCGGACGTGAATCATAAAACGCCGGTTTGGGAACAGGAATTATCAGCCGGTGCCCTATGCATGAACCTGCTATTGGCAGCAAATGCTGCTGACTGGGCTGGAGCTTGGTTAACAGAATGGTGCGCATTTTCAGAAGCCTTCAACAAAGTCTTGAACATGTCGGCAGATGAAAAAATCGCAGGCTATATATATCTCGGTACGGCAATACAGCAGCCGCCAGAGCGTCCAAGACCTGATTTAGAATCAAAAATCACTTATTGGACAGTTAATTAATCAATGTGGATAGAATCCTCGTGTATTAACTTTTGATCTATAACGCAATTTGAGGCGTAATCATCCTGAAATGCGTACAAAATGCGAGCATAGCAGTCATTTTGACGCCTCAAAACTGAGCAAAGCAGCATATTTTCTCTGTCTTAAACTCTCTGTGATGGCGCAAAGCCTGCGTTGTTGTTTGTGTCAGATCAACAACGCCTTTCGCGTAGTTACCCCGTTCGTACCTTGAGCATATCATGTTCAAGGCAAATAATTTCGAATGTCTTTGCTATACACAAAGACCGCATATCTGAAGGGATAGTCCGATCATGCGCAACCTTTTTTCAGCCAGCGTTATCGCTCTTGCTGCCATCGCCACTACAGCTACAGCCACAGCTGAAGTAGAACTTTCTGGTAACGTTGCTTTGACAACAGACTATCACTGGCGCGGTGTGTCTCAGTCAAACCAAGATCTTGCTCTTCAAGGTGGGTTTGACCTAGCAACTGATGCTGGTTTCTACGCAGGTACATGGGCATCTACTATTGATTTCCTAGACGACACTGATTCAAACCTTGAAGTTGACTTCTATGCTGGTTACGGCGGCGAATTCGGTGAAGGTTTTGGTTTTGATGTTGGAGCAATCTACTACGCATACCCAGACAGTGACGATGGCGACCTAGACTTCTACGAAGTATATGCAGGTCTATCAAAAAGCATGGGTGTAGCTGATATTTCAGGTATGCTTTCATACGACCCAGACAATGAAACACTCTATGCGAATGCTGACCTAGGTGTTGCATTCTCTGACTCATTTGGTGCTAGCGTTGGTGTTGGTTCATACCTTGACGGTTTTGACGAGTACACAAACTACAACATCGGTGGAACATACTCTGTTTCTGGCTTCGACCTAGACCTTCGTTGGTATGACAACGATGCAGATGGTGCCGAAGACAACATCGTATTCACAATCGGTCGTTCTCTCTAAGGGGACTGACTGAACCGAAGAGCATTTCTTCGGGGGGAAACAAGAAAGACGTTGCCAATTGCGGCAGCGTCTTTTTTTGTATCAAAAATGCCCTTCTATTCACGTCATTTGGCTCATCAATCCCTATTATTCTAGTCAAATCAGCCCCTCAACACTAAATAATTAGTAAATTCTTGCCCATTAATACCAACAAGCAAAACAAATAGTTGGAATATCAGCTTTTATTAGTATATATTGCGGGGAAACTCATCAATGGGAGAACAATATGATCGTCGGCGTTCCAAAAGAAATCAAAGTCGAAGAATATCGCGTTGGTTTAACACCCGAAGCGGCTGCTGAACTGGTTCGACACGGTCATGACGTGATTGTCGAAACCAATGCTGGTGTCGGTATTGAAGCCTCAGATGATGACTATTTAGCTGTCGGTGCTCGCATTATCCCAACCGCAGAAGCTGTGTTTGAACAGGCTGAACTAATCGTCAAGGTTAAAGAGCCTCAAGCCGTCGAATGTGCGCGTCTAAAACCCCACCAAACACTCTTCACATATCTGCACCTTGCTGCTGACAAACCCCAAGCGGAAGCTTTGATGAAATCTGGCGCAACATGCATCGCCTATGAAACCGTTACAGACAAACAAGGCCGCCTCCCTCTCCTTATGCCAATGTCACAAGTGGCTGGCCGGATGGCAACACAAGCTGCCGCAACCGCACTTCAGCGCAGCGAACATGGTGGACGCGGCACACTTATGGGCGGCGTACCCGGCGTACGTCCTGCCAAAGTCATTATTCTCGGCGGCGGTGTATCAGGGACTCACGCAGCTGAAATGGCCATTGGAATGCGGGCCGACGTAACTGTTTTTGATCGTTATATGCCGCGCCTTGCAGAATTAGATGTTCAATTCGCTGGTGCCCTCAAAACAGCATACTCACTGCCGTCATATATAGAAAAAGCAGTGGCAGAAGCTGATGTCGTCATCGGCGCTGTTCTAATTCCGGGCGCGTCCGCACCTAAGCTGGTGACCAAAGCAATGCTAAAAACCATGAAGCCCGGTGCTGTCTTGATAGATATCGCGATAGACCAAGGCGGATGTTTTGAAACATCTCGCCCAACAACACACCAAAACCCGATTTTTGTTGAAGATGGCATATTGCATTATTGTGTTGCCAACATGCCCGGTGCAGTGCCACGCACATCTACATACGCACTCAACAATATGACGTTACCATTCACACTCGCACTCGCCAATAAAGGCACAAAACAAGCCCTAAATGACGACACTCACTTAGCAGAAGGGCTCAATGTAGCAGACAATTTCATTACATATGAAACAGTCGCAAACGACCTAAACCTTCCATACAAGAAGCCAGACTGGCTCAACTAAGAAACACTTTCCCCCCGAAACGTCGAATAGAAATGCCCTTCTGTGATTTCGATGTTCAACAAAGAAAAAGGCGATAGGTCACTACCGACCTATCGCCTTTTTTATATCTCTATCGAAGAAAAAAAACCTTAAAATTCAAGGTAATTATTCACCAAAACTCCCTGAATAGCCTGGAAACACAACAGCACTTTCAGCACCATCTTTTGAAACAGACGCCACACCAAACAGATAATTATCAATCACAACACCTTTTAAAGTATAATTATCCACATTGCCGACAAATTTGGACCATTGCCATTGAGATTGATCCGTTAACCGCCAATACACTTTATACCCTGCCAAATTCGCAGCTTCATCACCAATTGCTTGATCCCAACTTAATGTCGTATCTGGCTGAACTGCGCCTTCCACCTTAACATTGCTTGGGAAAGGCGGTGCAGCCGCCAAATTCGCAAGGGTTGCAATATTCAGACTGGTCAATTTCGCTGCATAATCAAAATCTACGCCCTCAACCACATCCCCATATTCAATGCCGTCTTCAACGCGTAAATCCTGATGTTGGCGGTTATAGTTTTCGTGTGTTTCCATTATCCGCACACCAGGAATTCTGAAATCATTGAACGGACGGTGATGTCCCCCGCGACCAAACCGGTCGAGGCGATAAATCATCATCACATCCAAATTCGGAATGAAAAGATCAGCCATTTTATCGACATAACGCGCCAAATTCCGGGAGGCAGAATCCACTTCGCCGCCTCTAAAGCGTCGGTATCTGGCTTCCTCAGCAGTCTCATCGACTAATGTGCCTTCAGAAAAAACCCGCGCCGTGGAATTATCGATAACGCCGTCGACACCTTCAATATTGCCGATCATGTCATTGTTCAAAATCGCTTTGACTTTCCAGCCATTTTCGATGGCATATTCAGCCAATATCTTGCCGCCAAATAATCCCTGCTCTTCCCCTGAAAGTCCTGCATAAACGACAGTTCCAGCAAACTCATGCTGACACATCACGCGGGCTGCTTCCATCGTCCCTGCCATTCCCGAAGCATTATCATTAGCGCCCGGACTATCATCCGTAAAATTCATCACGTCAGATATGCGGCTATCAATATCTCCAGACATTATGACCACACGATCAGGGTCAGTTACGCCGCGCTGAATCGCAACAACATTCACGATTTCGGTATCTTCTGGGATTCGAAAATCAGGACGCACAATGTCTGATACAGTCACAACTTCCAGCTCTTGTTTACATCCTTTGGAAATTGTCTTGAACTCTTCTTCTATCCAGCGCCGCGCTGCGCCAATACCGCGCGTTTCGCTCTTTGTATCTGATAGAGTGTGACGCGTCCCAAAACCGGCAAGTTTGCGAATATCATGCTCAATACGCTCAGCAGATGTTGTAGCCACCATATCATGTGTCGCGACATATTCAGCCGCAGGCACAACGCTTTTCTCTTGATTATTTTCTGGCGCTGCAAACACGTGACTTGGCAGCAGAACTCCCATTAAAAGAACTGGTAATATCCGCATGAATGTCTCCCTAATTACAGAAACCAAACTTGCAGAGAATTTTTAATGAATAAAGCCTGCAGCAACAAAATATTGCCTAAACTAGCCCATTCAAAACCAAAACATGCAGAATTACGAGAAAACTACCAGCTTCCACCCAGTGCCAAATTCAACTTCACCCATTGCGACAAACGTAATTGTTGCACATTGACCAGATTAGCATCGGCTTGGAAAACGCGTTGCTGAATGGTTAGCACATCAATCAAAGATGTTTCGCCTTCATTATAGCGAAGATTGGCAATGCGAAGCGCTTCTTCAGCTTTATCAGCAGACTCTCTAAGCGCCGCCACTCTTTGCTTCAACACAACGTTCTGATCAAGCGCTTCTTCCACTTCGCTAAACGCATCTAGCGCAGTTTGCCCATACACAGCTATTGCTTGTTTTTGTTCAGCACTAGCCTGAAGAATTTCAGCTTCATTTCGGCCACCGTCAATCAACGGTGCAGCGATACTTGTCACAGCCTGCCAAGCGACATTGGCAGGATTTAAAATGTCAGCCAAATCAGAAGATGCTCCATCCACACTTCCTATCAAACTAATGGATGGAAGATTAGCAACTTTCGCCATATGCAAGCTCTCAAAACTCGCCGCAACATTTCGTTCTGCTGCGATGATATCTGGGCGCCGCTCCAGCAAATCAGATGGCGTTCCAGCAGGCGGCAATTCAGGCACTGACGGCAGCCCTTTAATTATATCCAAATCAGCAGCAGGATAGCGCCCCAAAACCACTTCAAGCGCTCTCATCGCGCTTCGTTGCGCACCTTGCGCCGCAATCAAAGATGCCTGCGTGCTTGCTAAATCTGATTTCGCGAGGGCCAAATCTTGAGAAGACGCTAGCCCCGCTTCATATTGTACATCTACAATTCGTGTCGTCTCAGTCAAAGCTTTAAGCGATTTTGCAGTCACATCAGCTTGCAGCCCAGCTTCGATCGTCAAAAAATAAGCCTGCGCCACAGCTGCTGCTAAAGAATATTGAGAATAAGTGTAATCAGCTTGGGTTGCTTGCGCCCCGAGAGTGGCCGCGTTCACGCCTGCTTGAATTCGTCCCCAAAGATCAACTTCCCAAGCCGCAGTCAATTCTGTTCCTAAAGCTGCCACCGATGCACCATCCAGAGCACCGCCACCGCCACCGCTCGCACCAATATTGACCATTGGAGATAAACCAGCACCGGCTTGTCCAGCCAAAGCCCAAGATCTTTCGACACCTGCAGCTGCCGCTTCTAAATTCTTATTGTTTGCAATTGCCTCATCAACAAGCGCGGTTAAAGTTGGATCATTGAGCTTTTCAAGCCACCCCATCTCCACTTCACCCACACGCGCAGCAACACCCGCCCAGCTATCATCTAATTGGGGTATACTTGTACGAGTCGCCATGCTCACGTCTTCTGCCGATGTCATTGACGCACAACCGCTCAAAGTCAAAGTCGAGAGCACAAGCATTAGCGGTGCAGATAGTGCGTGATGTTTCATGCTGTCGCATCCTGTTCAGGCAATGAAGTTTCTATAGGCTTACTAACTTCATTTTTGTGAATTCCAAACATCAACGCATATAACGATGGCGTTACCAACAATGTAATCAACGTTGCGAAAGTTAAACCAAATACCAGAACAACAGTCATGGACCTAAAAAAAGCATCAAAATAAAGCGGTAGCACACCCAAAACGGTCGTAAATGCCCCCATCGTCACAGGCCGCAAACGACTTGCCGACGAATTTAACAAAGCCTCATATCGAGGCATTCCGTCCGCAATATTGTTGTCAATGCTATCAACAAGAACCAATGAGTTCTGTATCAATAATCCCGATAATGAGAGCAAGCCAAGAATACCCATAAACTCAAGCGGAGTCTGGGTGATAACAAGACCGACAACAACGCCCACTATCGCCAAAGGTACAGCAAACCAGATAATCAGAGGTTGGCGCACTGAATTGAACAAAAAGACCACGACCAACACCATTGCCAGCAATCCTAGCGGCAATGTGCTGGCTAGCTTTCCTTGAGCATCCGAAGAATCCCCATATTCACCTTTCCACTCTAGATGATACCCTTCAGGCAATTCGATTGCTTCAATCTGCGGCCGCAATCTTTCAAACAAATCCGCAGTCAATACACCAAGACCTGGATCGGTCTGTGCTGTAATTGTAAGTGCGCGATCAATCCTCAGCAAATTTGCGTCTCTCCATGTGAGCCTCATATTTTCGAGCACCTGTGCCAATGGCACGGATTGCTGAGAGTTCGCCCCCAACACTTGCAGGGATGCGATGCTCCAAGGCCCAATGCGTTCAGCTTCTGGCGCGCGCGAAATAATCTTTATCAAATCATCGCCTTCACGAAGAATGCCGCGTTCACGACCAGAGAAATTCTCCTCTAATGCCTGTGTGATATCCAAACGGGTAATACCTGCGCGCTCACCCTTTGTTTGCGAATAGATTGGCTCAATAATCGGTAATTGACGTCGCCAATCATCTTTCACCATGATTGCGTCAGGATCATTTGCCATAATTTCTTTGGCCTCATTGGCAAGACGCCTCAAAACACTCGCTTCGGGACCCGTAAACTGAGCTTCAATTTTAGAGCCGCCTCCCGGACCAAGCAGGAATTTCCATGCTTTTGTCTGACCATCGGGAAAATTCTGAACTGCAAAATTTTGAATTTGCGCGATCAATCCGTCATTTAATTCGTATTTTGAAGTTTGAATTAACAGCTGCCCCACAGACCCATTTGCTTCAGCTGGCTGATAGACCAACATATAGCGCAGCGTGCCTCCGCCAACGATTGTCTGAACTTGCTCCACGCCTTCCAAGCCGCGCACAAAATCTTCCATCCGCTTCATATCTTGGTTGGTTCGCTCAATATCTGTGCCTTCGGGTAAATAATAATCCACAACGATCTGCGGCGATGTTGACGAAGGAAAAAAGCCATCTTTAACGAACTGAAAGCCCCAAACCGATAGACAAAAAACACCAATCGTAACTATTATAACTAGCCGTTTTGCCTGCAGAACCGCATTGATCAGCTTCTTATAAATTTTATAAAAACCATGCTCTTCTTCATTCTGAGAATCTTGCGCTGCTTTAGGCTGCCCTTCAGGGAACATCCAGTAACAAAGCAAGGGGGTGAAGGTGAAGGCAAAAACCCAACTCAATCCCAACGCAATCATAACCACCCAGAAAAGATCGCCCGTATATTCGCCAACTTCACCGGGAGAAAATCCAATTGGCGCAAAGGCGATAATTCCTACCAATGTCCCGCCTAAAAGCGGTTTCATATTCTTTTGTGCAACGTCTTTGGCGATATCTAGTTTTTTGCGCCCTTCATGGATGCCGACCAGTATTCCATCTGTGATCACCACACCATTATCGACCAGCATACCCAGCGAAATCACCAAAGCGCCCAGTGAAATGCGGTGCATTGGAATGCCCGCAATCCACATAATCAGCAGTGTTGCCGCCATAGTGATCAACACCGTCATTCCCATGACAAGGCCCGAACGATATCCCATAAAAATTAGAAGCGTCATGAACACAATGACCAGCGCTGCCACCACATTCCATGCAAAATTGACAATCGCCTCATCGACCACTTTGCCTTGGTGATAAAACTCATGAAGCTCCATCCCAACGGGGCGCAGATTTTCTATTTCCGCAAGGCGCGCATCAATGGCTTGCCCGAGCTTAACAACATTCGCCCCAGAAACATTTGAAATACCAATCGCTAAAGCGGGCTGCCCGTCATGCCGAATATATAAACCGGTCGGTTCTTTATATCCCCGCACAACATTCGCCACTGCCCCTAAATTGGTAATTGAGCCATTGCCGCTATTATTGACGATGACATTCTCAATGGCTTCAACAGAATTGATTTCTCCACTCAGGCGCAGAACCACCCGTTCCGACCCCAAGACTATATCTCCCGAAGAAGACACCGTATTCTGCTGCGAAAGCGTTGCGTAAACAGCATTCAAAGAAACACCCAAGGCCGCCGCTCGTGCACGCGAAACCTCAACATATATAACTTCTTCTTGCTCGCCTGTGACGGCAACTTTCGCTACGCCGTCTACCCGTAGCAATTCTTTACGCAATGTCTTGGCATAAGAGACCAATTCTGCAGGCGTATACCCTTCTCCCGTCAGAAGGTAATAGACACCATAAACATCACCAAAATCATCATTAACTTGCGTAGGTTGCGCGCCCGGTGGCAGGCTATTTTGAGCATCCGAAATCTTGTTCCGAACCTTGGTCCAAATTAGTTTCAACTCTTCTTTGCTGGTTGAATCCTTAAAACGAATTTCAACAGAAATATCTGACAATCCAGCAGACGAGCGCGATTCAACAGTCTCCACTTCTGCCAATTGCTGCAAAGCAGATTCAAGCGGCTCAGTGACTTCATCCAACACTTCCTGAGGACTAGCCCCAGGATATTGCGTGATCACTTTAGCAACCCTGATGGTAAATTCAGGATCTTCAAAACGCGCCATATTTTCAAATGCCAACCATCCACCGATTAAAGCAATGAGCATGAAAATGGAGCATATAAGTGGATTTTTAATCGATAGGACTGCGCTGTTCATAATGCTTGTCCTATTCCGGTTTCCATTCACGCACGGTCATGCCTTCATGAAAGAAAGATACGCCTGCTGTGATGATTGTTTCTCCGCCTTCCAATCCATCCGTCACGGCGATATACACACCCGCTTCGGAAGCAAGTTCTACTTTTCGCTTTGAAATCGTGTTGGTTTCTGCATCGACAACCCAGACATATCTGGCATCTCCCTCAGCCAAAATAGATGATAATGGAACAGCAATCCCTTTGCCCACCACATCCGATGCGCCATTGACGCTAATGCTAGAAAAAATAGTTGCCGTCATACCCGGCAAAGTCACCAGATTATCAGGCGCGATAAAAGTCGCTCGCACTTCATAAGTCTGAGATGATGCATCAACTTGACCAGATGCCTCTTTAAAAACCGCCGGTATCTTCACCTCGGGTTGAGCATCCAGAATCACATAGGTATCGAGGATTTTCAATTGCGGGCGACGCGCCATAATTGTGCTCGGCAGATTAAAAACAACTTCTACAGCTTCGCTCTGAATAGAAACGATTGGCTCTTTTGCCTGAACGTTCTGGTACTGCTCTCCCCAAACTTTTGAAATATGCCCACTAAATGGGGCTTTCATAACAGTATCACTCAAAGCTTTTTCTGCTGTATCTAGAGCTGCTTTCGCGACATCTCTCTGGGTACGACGCGAATCCAAAATACTTTTGGAAATAGCATCTTGATCAAATAAACGTTCAGCCCGCGCAAATTCCGCTTCGGCATTTTCATACTGCGCTTTGGCTTGAGATAGATTATTGCGCACATCCCTTTGATCAAGGCGCGCAATAATCTCACCCCTCTCCACTTCCTGACTTTCTAAAACCTTAAGCTCACTTATCTGACCGCCAATTTGAAAGGTTAGCTGCGCTGTTTGAGTGGCTTCAACAATTGCAGGAAATGAAAACTCTCTCTGATCAGAAGAAGATTCAACCACTTCCAATTTCGCGGGTCTCACAATCTTTTTTGCAACAGGCTCATTCTTGTCCGAACATCCTGACACACATGCCGCCAGCACAAGGCCAACCCAAAGCGGTAGTAGAAGTCTCATATATTCACCTATGCATTCATTAGACCGTTGCGAAAATGATTTGTACGATCACACTAACTTGAATTTGAAACACAATTACGAAAACAAAGAAACGCTTACCAAAGGACAGCCCAGTTTAGAAAAAACGTTCTTGAAACCAGATAATGGAAGGATAAGCCGCAATCCACACCCAGAAGAAGCGATTAAGCCCAAACAAACAAGCATTAGAAAAATGAAATGCCGCCGCAATGCCCAGCCCCATATAAAGGCTATACTGAGTCAATAAAGTTAAAGGGAATACTAGCTCAAACAACATCACTGCCCAAGACATATAAAACAAATTTTGAGGCCGCTGCGCCCACCCGCGCAGGCTTAAACTCACTGGATAGGCAGAGAATGCAAACACATCCTGTAGCGCCTGCCCACGCCGCCATTCTGGATTGACCACCTTCACCCATCCCGCCATAAAATAAGACAAAACAAGCTGTATTCCCAAATAGCCAAAAGCCAGTTCTTTCAGCTGCAAGGTCGGCATAAAATGCGCCAATGTCAGACAAAACAGGATAAGCAATCCCATCCGGTCGCTGCCGCCATTATATGGCCCCTGAAAACGCTGCAACATCAGCATTGATATTACAACAAGCGCCAACAAAACCCATTGGCTCTGTAGGCCAACCATTAGTATGACGCTAAAAATAAGCCTTAGCCCAAACAATATCCTATCATTTTGATGGCTCTTTAAATGCTCAAGGCTCTGCTGGACAAACGCAAACCCCAGCAAAATTTCGGTCCACCTTAGCGCCAGCTCCAAACTCATGCCGCTCCGCCTTTATCCAATGGACGAATTGCAGAACGAAATGTCTCTTCACGCACAAGGTCGCTCAATTCTCTATGAACAGACATCAAGCGAAATTGCACAAAGCATTTTGTGCTTTCCAAGCAATCCGTAAGCGCAATATCAGCAAAGACTCGATCAAAGATTTCATCTTCACTATGCTGGGTCGGGTTAGCAAGTAGCCGTTCAGAACAACTCACCAGAAACAGAGTTTCATTCCAAACCGGATTCCACAGAATCCGTCTTAGCATGGTCAAAAAAGAGATTGTCTTAGGTCGCGGCCGCAATTCTACCCATGCAATTGGCGCTTCTTCACCATCTGTCAATAACGCGTATTCAATACGCGGCGACGGCGCGATCGCATCAAAAAAACGCCAAGATGGAATAATAACAGGCAAGACCAATTTGAGCGTGTTTCGCATCACATCAGCAATCAAAAAGGCAAGAATCAACCATGCTCGATTTCCATACAAATCCCCCAACAAATCAAGCCCTACCGCCAAAACGTATAAGAAATTGATCAATCAAAGGAATATGAATGGTACGGACGGCCGGAATCGAAACATATGCTCAACAATTTGATTTATTTGATTATTTATCAAATGAAAATTTCATATACCAACAAATATACCAACACTTTGTTTTGTGATGCGAGGTTGTTTAGAGAAGATTATAGCTTTCGAAGACAGGCTTTTTTTGAATCGTACACATAGTTTCCAATCGTCCCATCGGTAAACTTCTCTATGACTTCATCAATTACAAATAAAGGGACAAGGAACCACTCTCTTGGTTCTATTGGAAAACCAAATCGATCTTTAACATCGACATCCAAACAAGCAGACCCAAAAACCTTATGTAGAAGATTCTCAAATTTAGAACGATTGATATTAAAAAGATTATATGTTGCTACTACCTCAACATCAGCCATCAAATAGGTTGCTTGTTTCGATGCATTTGCAATACGGCGTTCTACAGTTCCTCCAGTAACCCCAATCTTATGCAATACATCACGATTAGAATTCACCCATGGGTGATCAGACTTACTTCGCAGTACGTACACAGTCCCGCTCGCAAGATCATCGTCCTCTGCTTCCTCTGAAAAAAGAGGGCCAGCGCCTGGGCTTGATACTAATCGGCTCGCTTCATCCTTATACATTGCTCTTATCAGTGAACGAAGCAAAATATCGCTCTCTGTACCATTAGAATAGATAACGCGTAACCGCGCATCTGACTCACCGTTTGGCGCTTGAATAACATCACCAATTTCTGCGATATAAGCTATTTGACCATCAACTATGATAAACTGATTTTGTTTAATATCAGTCTTGGAAAAGCCAGCATCTTTCCTGAAACGAATTGTTTTTCGTACACCATTTTCTAAGTCAGTTTTTAAAGCTGCAAACTTTGGTTCAAACTCTTCGAAATTCTCACAAAGATCACGGTTAGCGATTTCTTCAGCTGCTTTAATTTGAGCTACCGAACGAACATGTTTTAGTTCAGTTATAGAACCAGTTTCTTGCTCCACACCTAACTCACGCAGTAATGCCTCATCGTCCATTTCACCGATTAACGAAGTGCTAGTTTCTATTTGTCGCAAAAGCCCTTGACGGTCTAATCCTTCAACTAATTCGTGACACTCTGGTTGCGCTCTAATTTGATCTAAACGTGAAGCATATAGACGTTCAAATATGTCTTTGTCCTCGCCATGTTGGGGAAGACGCCCCGTTTCATCTACAAATCGTTGTATTTCTTCAAACCCAGCAATGATACGTTCTTCTCGAGGTGATCTACTTGTTGCTTTCTTAGTTTCAACTTCAACACCAAGCTCGGCAAGTAAAGCATCATCTTCAGGAGAAAATTCTTTAACCATCGCTAGCCTCTGCTTTCATTCGCGCTAAAAAGGCAACGCCCTCTGCCATTCTTTTTTCCCAGGCATCTTGCGAGGTAATCGACGGTAAACGCCCTCTTTCTTGTTTGAATAATAATGCACGCTTTGCAAGATCACGCGCTTCATCTGGAGAAAGCTTAATCTGCTTACCTGACATAATCGCTTTAACTTGCTTTAGACGTTCCTCATCCATTGTTTTAGAAAGGATTGAATAAGCCTCTGAGAAAGGGTTTATCCGGTCGATCAAATCAATATCAAGCTCAGTGACGTCTGTAACGTACTTTCTAACACCATCTACAAACGCTGTATTTACATTTGGCTCACTACCTTCACCTTGATTGGCAACGCGTTTAGCTTCTTGAGTAATATTCAGAGCAGCAATAGCACGTTGACGAACAGCTTCTTGGTCATTGGCGTCAAGTTCTGGATAGCGGTCCTTTACTATCTTACCCATGCGCACCTGCGTTAGCTCTTCTGGAATAAGTTCATCATCAAACAACCCTCGCTCAATAGTCTTCTTATCTTGTGCAAACGCAGTAATGACTTCGTTTAAGTCCTCATTGCAAATCCGCTTTGCTTCTTTTGAGGTCGGCTCTTTTAGCCCTTTAATCTCAATATCAAATTGGCCGCGTTCTTCACTGAATCCTACATTGCACTTGTTAGGATTGTATCCAGCTTCGCCATAGTCAAAATTAGCTTGCGCACCGCTAGTTGGGTTCTTAGGCGTAAAATTAAATCGTGGTGCCAAAACTTGCTCCATAAGCAAGCTAGCCGCAATCGCTTTCAATGTATTGTTTACAGCCTCTGTCACCGCCTCTTCAGACGCATCAGGCTCAGCAATGAGGTTTGTGAAGCGGGCTTTGGTTTTACCTTTAGCATCACGGGTTGCGCGCCCAATAATTTGCACGATTTCGGTTAAACTTGAACGATAACCAATGGTGAGAGCATGTTCACACCAAATCCAGTCAAACCCTTCCTTAGCCATGCCTAGCGCAATAATTATATCGACATGATCGCGATTATTCTTTTCAGCGGGGTCCTTCAGAGACGCCGATACTTTGTCTCGCTTTGCTGGGTCATCTTCTACTAAATCCGCTATCCGCAGCAACTTTCCATTTTCAGCCTCAACTAGATGAAAGCCTGTCTCTGGGTCGATGCCCTTCCAACTGCCCTCTTTTCCGCCAGCGAGTGCATCGAGAATATGATCAACCTCAATATTTTTACCAAGCTTGGTACTTTCTCGGGAATTAACGCTTGGAATATGAATGATTGTCTTTTCATTCGGATCCAACACTTTCATGATGTCATCAGCATAGGCATCAGAATAGAAAAAATAACCGATATCTAAACTTTTGAGATACTCATAGCCATTCAATTGCTCGTAATAAGTATAGACGACCTTCTCAAACTTGGCTTCATCTTCTGGCAATAAAACAGCATCTGCATCACCGCGAAAATAAGAACCAGTCATAGCAACAATATGCACTTTATCGCGCGCCATAAAATCAATTAAGTGCGCACCAAGCTTATTGTCTGGATTGGCGGAAACATGATGAAACTCATCAACAGCAATCAAACGATCATCAAATGCTTCAACGCCCAAACGGTCGACCGCAAACCGAAATGTAGCGTGCGTACACACCAATATTTTCGAGTCACTATCTAAGAATTTTCCAACGGCTCCAACCTTACCATCGTCACCTCCTGGCGCATTACACAAATTCCATTGAGGCTCGACTTCCCAATCTGCCCAAAAGCCAAATTTGCTCAAAGGCTCATCATTGAAACTAGAGCCAATAGATTTTTCAGGCACCACAATAAGCGCTTGTTTCACACCTTGATTGTGTAGCTTGTCCAACGCGACAAACATAAGCGCACGGCTTTTACCAGAAGCAGGTGGAGATTTGATAAGAAGGTATTGCTCACCACGTTTTTCAAATGCCTGTTCCTGCATTGGGCGCATACCCAATTCATTGGACTTTTTGGAGCTACCATTTTGTGCATAGTTTACGGAAACGGAGGGTACAGAATTATTACACACCATACTATTTCTGTTCCCCTTTTTTATTATCAATCAAATAAACATCTTCTGAAGTCCGTTTTATCGACCTCTTAAAATCCATATTATTCAAAGCTTCAAGCTGCCAAGCAGCAAGTTTTTGAAGCGCCTCAAAACGCGTTTTTTTATCTGCCCCTTCTCGGATCATCTCAGCGTTTTTACTTTCAAGGTTTGCTATCACATTAAGCTCGTTGATGCTGGCTGAGTCCCTTACATTTTCTTTTGCCTTTGCACGTTCTGGATTGAGTTCCCTCCACTCTTTAGCCGTACAACCAAAGACAGCAGCATTGAGAAAATCTGCCTCTTCAGCATATTCTAAATTTTTGTTCCAGAAACGCTTTGAACTTGGAAGAACATAATCTTTTATGGCGTCAGTATGCAGACGGTAATTTGTTTTGCTCAGTGTACGCTTAACATTCCATTCTAAGTTATGATCATTGTTCTCTATTTCTTTGAGACGCTGATATTCTTTAATAAGATAGAGTTTAAACGCAGGGCTAAGCCATGTCCCAAATTCAAACGCAATATCCTTGTGCGCATATGTTCCGCCATTCCGACCAGATTTAGATAAGATGCCAACAGCTTTCGTGGCATCAACCCATTTTTTGGGGGTGAGCGTAAAGCTGTTCAAACCGGCTTCTTTTCTAAAGGTGTCGAATTCGACACCTTTAAATTCGGGGTTATTCATAGCCTCCCATAACCCCAAAAACTCAACAGTATTACGATTTCTCATCCAATTTTTGATATGGTCTGCGCCTTCTTCGCCACGAACCATATCCGTTAAAGAAATATAATCCTCACCCTCAACATCATGCATGCTGATATTCTTATCTTGAACGGTGAGATTCTTCTTCCGTTTGAATAACATTGAGGCTCCTTATAATTCTCTGTTTTTTGTCATTTTGGTGTAGAGTTCGAAGAGTTTTTCGAGGCGTTCTGTGTCGTTTTTGAAGCGGCGGCCTATATAGATGCGCTCTAGGACTTCGTCATTGCGTACATGGGCTAAACGGAGGTTTTCGGGCATGTCATCGGGCTTGTATAGGTCTGCGATAGTGGCAGGGAAATGCGCCTCGCGGGCCAGCAGGATATCCTCGGCGCAGCGTGTCAGGTCGGCTTTGTTTTTCTCGGTCAGTTTGGGGACGGGAAAGGTGTTCCAGCCAAGGGTATTGGAATAGCTGAAGTCGGTGCGCATTCGGACGCAGATCGTGCCGATCCAGACCCAATGCAAGCGCGAGGCAATCAGCGCCATGTTCCAGAGCGGGGCGTCGTAGAGGGCGAAAAGTTTATTTGTAACTGTTTGGTCATTGCCCAGAAGCCCGCAAGGCAAATATGGGCGATTTTCGGATGAAATCGCAGCAATACCAATGGTGTGCTTTTTGCCGATATTCATCTCACGCATCTGGTGCGCGCGCTTGGCCATCTCATTTGCGCTTTTGTCGCGGCTGGCGATGCGCATTGTTCGGACGCCTTCGATACGAGAGGATATGCTTGGAATGGCTTGTGCTTCTTCAAGGTGCTTGTCTTTAATCCACAGGCAATAGCGTTCTTTGCCTTGGATAAATTCAGCAGACCCATATATGCGACGAATGAATCGGGCTTTTTGATCAGGCGTCAAATCCAGCGCTTCAACTTCGTCAGAACTCAAAAGCAGGTTGCCGCCGTCAACTGGCTTATTGCCAAAACTCATTTCGGCACAACCGTTCAATGGTTTGCTTGCTTTTTGAACCGTAACATCAGGCGCAGCGACCAAATAAGCATTGATGTTCTCCACCTCTTTCATCACCGCCTCACCATCGGCATTCAGGCTATAAAGCCTGCGCATTTGGTTCGACATGTTCGATACGGCAATAATTGCCACGGTCACGCCTGCATTGTGACTGGCAAGGTTGGCCCATTTGAACGAGGTATGGGCAAAGTTGATATAATGCCCTGACGCAAAGATTGCGGGCCACAGGATCGGGACTTGTTGGCCCTGACAAATTGAATTGGTGGACACGAAAGCGGCGGTGCAATCGGCATGTTGACCAAAATCGGCGGCTTTCATGAACCAACCTGCCACATAGTCCAGCGATTTCCAGCTTTGTACCCGACCGTCAAAGATCGCCTTCAGATCGCTTTTTTGTGCCGTGCTTTGCCATGTGGAGCCCAGATAAGGTGGGTTGCCGCATATATAAATCTCGCCGCCTTCATTTTCAAAATTGATCTCAGCTTGCTCTAATGGCGTTTCGAATAAATCATTCGAAGTTAGCTTTACACCGCCGCCGCCAACATCCATCAAGCTTAACCAATCCAAGCGCAGAGCATTGCCGCATGTAATCCAGTTTTGCGTATCAAGCGGCAATAATTCAGCAAGTGCTTCTTTTTGTCCGCGATAGGTCACGTCACACTGATATTCGGCAATGATAAGCGCTAAGCGAGCGACCTCGGCAGAGAAATGTCTAAGCTCTATTCCCCGAAAATTGGTGATAGGAATATCAGTCTTGCGATCATTTTCTTTGCGGCGTCTATTTATCTCAGCTTCAATTTCCCGCATCTGCTTATAGGCAATCACAAGAAAATTCCCAGATCCACACGCCGGATCAAACACGCGAATTTTTGCCATGCGCTTGCGCAAATTAAGCAGCTTTATGGGGCTATCGCCTGCCTCTTCTAGCTTTGCTCTCAAATCATCCAAGAATAGCGGATTTAGCACTTTAAGAATATTGGGCACGCTCGTGTAATGCATGCCCAATGCGCCGCGCTCTTCATCATCAGCAACGGCCTGGATCATTGATCCAAAGATATCAGGATTGATTTTCTGCCAATCCAGATTTCCGATGTGAATAAGATAGGTTCGTGCAATCTTGCTGAAAGTTGGCGTATCGACACTGCCTGAAAATAGCCCCCCATTTACATAGGGAAAGGCATCCGCCCAACGCGGAAGATTTGCATTTTCTCTGTTAGCAATCTTTGTGTTCATCGCACGGAAAATTTCACCAATTACTTCATGCGTATTGGATGAATCTCGCGCGCTCATTTGCTCTACGGTTGCTGTAAATAAATCTTTGCCATTGAAGATATCAGTATCCTCGGCAAAGAAACAGAATATGAGCCGTGCCATGAAATGGTTTAGATCATCGCGGCGCTCTTGTGTTCCCCACTCTGGGTTTTCTTCAAGCAGTTTGACATAAAGCTTATTGAGTCGGCTTGTTGCCTTAATGTCGAATGAGTTTTCGCGGATTTGCTTGACGGTAGAGATACCAGCCAATGATAAGAAGAAACCAAAATGATCCGGGAATTGGGTGTACTCACACGCAATGGTTTCGCCTGATATCAATTCTTCAGATTGGAATTCTTTGCCGTCCGTTGCCAATATGAATTTTGCTTTGGCCTTGGACGTCGCGTCACTATCCTTGAGCGCTTTAAAGGTAGTAGAGACCTCACCTTCATTAGCAACCTTGATATGGATATGATTGCTTTGAAGTACACCGCCGATATCAGACTTGTTTGTCGCGCCCTTGCGCAGTCTCTCAATCGTTGTCTTCTTATTGCCAAATGCTTCTAAGAACGCAAAGGGAAACTCATAAGCATCGAAGTCTTGCTCAGCCAGGGCAGATATAGCTTCTTCAATTTCAATGGCGTTCATACGAGTTTATCCCCCTAAGATAAGGATATCGAAATAAGCGCAATCGACGCGAGTCGGCTAGTCTCAATCAAGAGTATTTATGCATTCGAGACATCAAAGCCAAATTCATCCGCTTTTCAGCTTCATAATAGACCCGTTCATAACGTTGATAGGTCTTCCAGTGCATGCCTTTAGGTTTGTTAGGAAACGGATATACAAAGCCTGCCTCACCGCCCAATTTGTCCTTTAAGGTTTCGGCGGTTGAAAGGTTGGGAATTCGAATAAACTCATACTGGCTTGGATAGGTTAGCTCATAGCATTTTCTGCATCTAAAGAGTTTAGCGCCATACAGCACACGGCACCGCCGTTGGCATGATTTGCACACAATCCACATACGCTCATTGCCAAAGTGTTGAGGTGTGAAGGCAAGCTCAAAGCGTTCATCTATGGTTTGCTTATTGTCACCCGAACCATACGCATAAGAGAGGCGCATTGAAGATGGTGACAAGTGATAATTGATACTACCCGTCTTTTGATCGCCTCTAGTCCAAGTTACGGCCCCAGAACGATAGCGTGCAAACCAACCTTTCTTGAAGGTCGCTAGGTCCAGCTTGTGCAACTCGTCTGTCTTGTTTGCCCAACGGTTGTTATTCCCAGACCCTAAACCGCCCATATCTTCAATTCCTTTTTCGCAATCATGTGCAAAGTGGATGCTAACACATCATAAAACCTTAACTTGGTGTAGCTGTACCTATAGTTCTGTAGGCGTGTGCTTCTATATTTTTCCATTTGTTAGAAACACAATATAACACACTGAAACAAAATGATTTAATCTAATTTTCGTGCAAATCTAGATAACTATTAATTCAATCAACCAGAAGGCCTATCTTGGTTAGATAGCACCCCTAATTCGATTATTGGACAGGCCTAATTCGCTGATTTAACCATTCTGCCATTGCTGATATGGGCCTGCTACACGGCTACCATTTGGGGCAATACACAATATCTTATAAACACCGCCCGCTTGCCCTGTTGGGCCAGGTAAAAGTCCAATTCTTTCAATCCACCCTCTCTCCTCAAGTCCTGCTATTGCAGCTCTAGCTGCCGTGTGTCCTGCGCGATATCTTTTGCTGATTTGAGTGTTGGTCAATCTTACTTCGTTGCCGACAACTTTAGAAAAGTCCATCAACACATCTTGCAATATTGTCCTCTGCAGAGGTGAAAGCGTTTTAAAAGAGTCCAAATGCCGCCACTCTGAATAAAAACGGGCATGGGCTGCATTCCCATTTAAATATATTAGCTTATTGCCCGCCTCACGAATGGGGACAATATCAGCACTCATTTTTGGCCTCATACAAAGCGCGTATCTCGTCTGCTTTCCAAACAGTGACGCGACTTCCTAGTTTTCGGGGTTTGGGGAAGCGACCATCTTTCACCCCAGCCCACCAAGTCGATTTAGACACTGGAATAGGGCCATAAGGCGCGATGATTTGCTTTAGGCGTACAAAGCCTGTCTCAGGGAATTCGTATGGGTCGTACATTGGCTGTCTCCGTATTAGTTGATACGTCAACATCCCAATTTGTGTAGCTACAGAATAGAGGGGGTAGTTACAGAAATACCGCCCTAGGTTTTAAGCTATAATTGGCTAGGTTATTTATAACAACTACAACCATAAAATTCTCAAAATTCATTATTGAACTGATTTAAAACGGAATTTCACCATCTAAGTCAGCAGAAAAATCCTCCCTTGGTCCTTCTATTTTAGGTACCGGTATCTCCTCAATCACTTTTGGAGCACCTCCAATTAGAGACCAATTCGCGATTTTTGCTATCTCTTCAATAGTGCTTTCTCTTGGTTTACCATCATCATCAGCTAACCCATACTCGTTTGCATGTAACCTAAGCCACCTTTGCAGATTTTGCTTTGGGCTTAGTTTGGTGTTGAATTGATCTTCTAATGCTTCCCAAGCTTTGACTGCAGCAGCCAGTTTAGGCGCATATCTATTGTTTGATTTATCGAGATATGCTGGACCAATAATACTTTCGGCGAAAAATGGACTTCTAAAATGCCTCCGACTTTTTAGCCAATCGACAAGATCATCTACTAAAACCATTGTCTGTTCGACATTAAATGATCCTTCAACCTCAAGAAACGAAATAGCATTCAAATCTCCAAATTGTTCTACGTTCCAAACATTTTGAGCATTTAATTTTTTACGACGAATTGCACCGCAGATAGCATTACGAGTTGCAAGATAGCCAGAAGGCTGATCGCTATGTCCCCATCCCTCAACATGTTCGAACTGTTCGGGTAGGTACCAATTAATTAACAGTGCAGAATCTTTTATAGATAGCTCTTCAGATAATCTCCAAACATCAAATTTATCTAAAAACACTATCCGATCCCAGCTATCCATTTGTCTCATTTCACCATCCCCGCTATCTCTTCTGCCCACCAATTACTCATTCGAATACGCTCTTCCCAATACTTGCCGCGATGATATGCGCGGCGGATTTCGTCTGAACCGACATGCGCTAACTCTGCTTCAATCGCGTCTGCATCCCATTTACCGCTTTCATTTAACAAGGTTGAAGCGCTCGCCCGAAAGCCGTGAGATACCATTTCCGTTGAGCTATACCCTATCCGCCGCAACGCTTGGTTCATTGTGTTTTCGCTAATAGGTTTGGCGCGCCCAATATCTGAACGAAACGCAAGCTCACAATCGCCCGACCATTCGTGAAGCTCTTTAAGGATGCTTATTGCTAGCGGCGGTAATGGCTTTTGATGTGGCCGCCGCATTTTCGTGCGTTCTTTGGGTATTTCCCAAACACCCTTTTCCAAATCAAATTCATTCCAGCGCGATAAACGCAGCTCCCCTGGACGGGGGTATAGAATAGCCATCAGCTTTAAAGCAGCACGAGTTGCAGGTGATGCGCCTTCATAGGACCAAACAGCTTTCAATAGCTCCTCAAAGGCCTTCCAATCCGTCACCGCCGCCCTATGCGTGACAGGGACTGCTATCAAAGCACCTTTAAGGGCAAAAGTAGGATCATAGTCCGCCCGCCCTGTTGCAATGGCATAGCGAAACACTTCGCCTATCAAGCCGCGCACGCGATGTGCCGTCTCGTAATTTCCCTTAGCTTCGATAACGCGCAACGCGTCTAACACTTCAGGCGATTTGATTTCAGCAACAGCCCTATGCCCCAAAGCGTCCTCAACCAGACTAAAGCACCATTTGATCTTAGTTATCGTTGAAGCAGCGCGTCCCTCTTTTACCTTTTTCTCAATAAGTTCGTTCTTCAGATTGCTAAAGGTATTTTGGGTTTCAGCGATTGCCTGTTTGCGCTCTTCGTTTTTCTTCACTTGTGGATCAACACCGTCGGCAATCAATATTTTGGCTTCAAGACGCTTTTCACGCGCCTTCGCAAGCGAGACCTCAGGGTATTTACCAAACGATAGAAGCTTTTGCTTACCGCCGAATCGATAAGCCATACGCCAAAGCTTTGAGCCTTTCGGATTTATCTCCAGATAAAGCCCACCACCATCAGCTTTCTTTAGCTGTTTATCGGTTGCACGTAACTTTTTGATTTGTAAGTCATTTAGGGGCATTTGTTGGTATATTTTATTTCAAAACTGCGTTGAATTGGGAATATACCAACAATTCTACCAACAAATGGGCTGGATACCAACACCCTTTGCCGGATAGTATCGGACAACAAACTTCGTGATTTTAGAGATATTTGATTGTTTTTATTGGTATTTTTAGATCATCTCGGATCAAGAAAAACAATTAAATGGTACGGACGGCCGGAATCGAACCGGCACGGCCTTACGGCCAACAGATTTTAAGTCTGGCGCGTCTACCAATTCCGCCACGCCCGCATCAAGGCGCATTGTTACCCAGACACGCATAAGAAATGCAAGGCATTTGTGTCATGAAAAAGCAGAAAAATGCATTTTACGCCAAGAACAAAGGTTTCACACACCCATCACACCGCATGATAAGTGGAATAATTGCTGTAAAAGTCGTTATCGACCACAAAATTCGTGAAGGACATCCCAAATGTCATATCCAGCCCTTTGACATAATGCCACCAACCAACTGGCAGGAATAACACATCTCCCGGCTCCAGAATACAATCCACCATTCCGGGGCGTCGTCCGGCCTCTGCATTTGCTGCGCCTTCAATATCGACGCTCCAATCTGAAAAACAATGCTGAGAATTACGCATACGGTCCACTTCAAACCCCGGCGCAAGCACAACTTGTTTGCGACCAGAAATTTGAAGAAGGAAATTATTGGTCAAATCATGATGAAATGGCGTCAAAGTTCCCTTTGGGCCTATCCATAAATATCCCGGTGTTTTGTCCGGTTGTAGATAGTCATCCAGCTGAATGATATCATCCCACAAAGGCGCTAATGCTTTGGCATTCGTGTTGCCATTATTTGCAGTAAGATAATAATTGTTTGTCTCTTCGCCTTTGCGAAGCAAGGCAATATATTCTCGAAAATGCATCACTTTTTTATGTGAAACACTATCAATTTCATAGCGCGCATTGGTGTCACGATCAAATTGCACTTCAATTTTCGCATCGCCCAGTTTTTCTTCAAAATAATCCAAACTCCAGCGCTGCATGGCTGGCCAATGGGAAACCATATTCTTGATCAATAAAGGGGTGTTAGTCGCATAATAATTTGCAAAAAATGCCTGAGGTGTCAGCTGATCTGCCTCAAGCGACAATATCTCTTTAGAATGGGGTTGGGTACGCCATAATTTTGCTTGGACATCCAGAAACCAGCTTCGTTTTTTGGCACGTTCAACATAGCGCTTTCCAGCATTCAGATACGGACTAGTCGCCGCTTTATTGACTTCAGATCTCGCGATAGATTGACCAAAGCCCTGCCCGATTAATGTTTGCACGATCTGGTCAGGCGCATACCCTGCTAACAAATATTCTGCGATCTGCTGCCTGACACCTTTATCAAGCTTGGGTTTAGACTGTATTTTTGCTGTTTGAGGTAAACGCGCCACTTCAACACCTATTCTTAAAATTCAGCTTACTCTACCTACACGATTGGCGCATGTTTTTAAACCGTATCAATGACGTGAAACTTCAGGGATTTTTCCCAATTTTGTCGCCAGCTCGATAAGCGCTTTTTCTGCGACTTCAAGCCTAACTTCATCCACACCGCGCACCACAAGCGCAACGCCAGAATCGCTATCAGTAAACCATGGATAGGATCCAAAGCTCAGATCCGGCATTTTCTCCGCCAATATGCCTAAATCAACAGCGATATCACCTTCTCTCAATCCATCTGCTCTTAAAGTGCGCCCATATACAATTGCACCGCCTTTTAAATTTGGACCGATATTATGTAGCATCGCTTTCATAATGCGCGGCACACCCGCCATCACATGCACATTTTCGATAATAAAACCCGGCGCACCAGAAACCGGATTGGGTATTAAGCGCGCACCATCGGGAATTCGCGCCATGCGCAGGCGGGCATCTGTCACTTCACTGTCTGTCTGCGCATACCAGTCTTCCAACACTTTGCGCGCATCATCACGCACACTAATGCCAACATTAAAGGCTTTCGCGATACATTCGGCGGTGATGTCATCATGCGTGGGTCCGATACCGCCTGTTGTGAACACATAATCATAAGCAGAGCTTAGCGCCCGAACAGACTCAATAATCGTCGCCGCATCATCTGCAATCACCCGCGCCTGCGCCACACGAATGCCAAGCGGAGAGAGAAAATCAGCAATCGTTTTCAGATTTGTATCCTGCGTCCGACCAGACAGGATTTCATCTCCAATAAGTAAAACACCAGCGGTAACATCTTGAAGGACTGAAGTTTCTGCTGGCATAATAAAATTCCTAAATTGAGCATTTGGTGTGTGTCACATAGCTGCATAACTGGCATTCTATGCATGTTCGTTTCATCGCAAGACTTGAACTTATATGCTATGACTGCCACCAAACAGATAATGAAATAAATTTTGCCTTTGATCTATGGCACATAGTGTCTACGTTAGAGACATGTCTACAGATCAGATATATCTTTGATTTGTTGGACAAATAGAAACATCGTACCGGAATACCCAAATAATGAATTACATCGACGCTAACACACTGCCTCTTCGCAATACTGGTGCTATCAGAATACATGGTCCAGAAGGGTTTGAAGGCATGAAGGCTGCTGGAAATCTATCCGCACGCTGCTTGGATATGTTGGTCGATGAAGTCAAACCCGGCGTCACCACAGGCCACCTTGATGACCTTGCCCGCCAATTCCTCTTCGATCATGGCTCAGTCGCCGCCACTATGATGTATCGCGGCTATAAGCATTCGCTTTGTACATCTTTAAATCATGTCGTTTGCCACGGTATCCCAACCCACAAAAAACCACTTAAAGATGGTGATATTCTCAATATTGATATCACCTCGCTCGTCGATGGTTGGCATGGCGACACATCTCGCATGTTTGTGGCAGGTGAAGCCAAGCGCAAAGCCAGCCGCCTGATGGATATCACCTATGAATGTCTAATGCGCGGCATGGCAGAAGTTAAACCCGGCGCAACAACAGGTGATATCGGCGCTGCCATTCAAGAATATGCAGAAGCTCAGCGCTGTTCCGTCGTCGAAGCATTTTGCGGCCACGGTCTCGGCAAGCTTTTTCATGATGCCCCAAATATCCTACACTATGGACGTCGCGGCACAGGACCAGAACTAAAAGAAGGCATGATTTTCACAATCGAGCCGATGATCAATCTGGGTAAAAAAGATGTCGCTCTTTTGCCAGATGGCTGGACCGCCGTGACACGTGATCGCTCACTGACGGCTCAGTTTGAACATTCCATTGGCGTCACGAAAGACGGGTTTGAAATTTTCACAAAATCTCCAAAGGGACTCGACACCCCGCACACATTATCGGACAAATAGTTCGATAGAGTTTGGGGAGACTGTCGACAATGAATGAGAACGCGAACACCAATTCTCAAGCAACCAATGGAGAAAAGCCCAATGGTGTTGAGGATGGTCTTGGCGTTCAATATTCATCCACTCCGCTTGTATCAAACACCCCTGCACAACCTGCAGCAAAACCTAAAAGCAAACCAGTCAAACATTATCACGGGCATCGCGACCGCCTAAGGGACCGCGTTTTGCAAGGCCATGGCAACACGCTGCCCGATTATGAACTGCTTGAATTACTGCTCTTTGCATTCATTCCTCGCCGCGATGTGAAACCTGTTGCCAAAGCTTTGATAGATAAATTTGGCGGCATATCTGGCGTGATGGCAGCCCCAATCAAACGCCTCAAGGAAGTGGATGGTATTGGCGAGACCTGTGCGACATATATCCAAGCCACCCATCTTCTCAATCAACGTTGCTCTTTGGAAGAAGTCAAAGCCCGCCCCATCATCTCCAACTGGGGAGCCTTGCTCTCGCATGTTCGCATTGCGCTTCAACATGAAACCGAGGAACAGTTTAGAGTATTGTTTTTAGACCATAAAAACCAACTCATCGCAGACGAACGCCAATCTCAAGGCACGATAAATCACGCGCCCGTTTATCCGCGAGAACTCGCCAAACGTGCATTGGAATTATCTGCATCCGCACTCATCCTTGTGCACAATCATCCATCTGGTGACCCCACACCATCGCGCGCTGATATAGATGTAACACGCGAAATTATGGATGCTTTCGAGCCATTAGAAATCACAATCCACGACCATTTAATCGTCGGCAAAAAAGGCATTACCAGCCTCAAAGCGAAGAATTTAATTTAGCAAATGCAAAATGGCAGTTTTTCGCCAAAAGCGGTATTTATTGAAATGTTACAAAAAACAATACAAAACAATGCATTAAATATTACTTGTATTTTTTAGCAGCTCTTCAACCGTCATTGGACGTCGGCCTAAAATATTTGCAAGTGTAGAATCAACTTGCGCAAACTCACCTTTTCTCGCAGCGATATATAAACCAAGTATTATATTTGCTGCACGAGCCGGTAGACCATTTGAAACCAAATTAGCACGCAATTCTTCATCTGGTAAAATATTGATTGGAATCAATTTTCCCGTTTCATTTGTGACTAATTCCAACAAATCTATAAAACTAAGGGCTTCAGGGCCAGTCAGCGGAGAAGTTGGTCCGCTTTTGTAACTTTTATCGCAAAGTATGATTGCAGCGGCTTCTGCTAAATCATCATGAGCGGTCCAAGAAATGGGACCATCTTTTGCAATTTCAAATGATCCCATTTTGAATGCTTTTGTAACCATACTGATACCGCTGGCACCATAAAAACCGTGCCGTAAAGCAATCCAATTTAAGCTGGAAGCTTTTAGCATTTTTTCGGTTTCAAAATGATCATGCATTGGTGGAAATGCGGAAAATTCACTTGCAGCCATATGGCTTGTATAGACAACCCGCTTCACTCCCACCTTCTGTGCAGCGTGGATTGCATTTTGGTGTTGGCTCAAAGGGTCCCCGCCATGGCTGCGGGCATTGGATGACACTATAAGTAATTGGCTCGCGCCTCTGAAAGCCTGGATCAAACTCTCTGGGTTCATGAAATCGCCATATCGGACGGTCACTCCCATATTAACAAGATCACCAACCTTGCTGGGGTCTCTGCATGTCGCGACTACTTGATTTGAAGGTACATATTGGAGAATTTTTTTAACGACAGCTCGGCCAAGTTGCCCGGAAGCACCACTTATAACAAACATTTGCACACCCTAAATTGTTATTTTAACAGAACATTATCAATGATAACATAAAAATGTTATCATTGATAATGTTTATCGGCAAGACACCTGTTCCAATGACGTAAAGATTAAGCTATCGTACCGTTCATGGATAAATTACTCTCCAATACCGACAAAAAAGATACGCGCACTCGCATTATCGAAGCGACAGTCAAACTGATTGATATAGGCGGGAAAACAGCTGCAACAACGCGCGCTATTTCAGAAGCTGCGGAAGTACAAGCCCCTACAATTTATAGACTTTTCAATGATAAACAGGGACTTTTGGATGCTGTAGCCAATCATCGCCTAAACTCATATATTACAGAAAAATCTATACGCCCGCGCCACTCGGATCCAATTCAAGATTTGCGCGAGGGTTGGGATATTCATGTTTCCTTCGGTCTCGCTAACCCTGAAATTTTTGAAATTCTATCTGGCAATGCAATGCAACAACAACACTCTTCAGCTACAGAAACCGGCCGCGGCCTCCTTAAAGAAAAAATAGCTGCAATTGCCAAAGCAGGAAAGCTCAAAACGAGTGAAGAAAGAGCTTTAAACCTTTTGACCTCTGTTGGAACAGGAACTGTCGCCACCCTGTTAAAACAACCCCAAGAGCATCGTGATTTAGGACTGATTGAAACAGCTCGAGAGGCTGTCATCTCGGCAATAACACATGAGCCTCAACACACAGAAAATGTAACACTCAAAAGCACTGCTATTACATTAAAAGCGTCTTTAAACCAAGCGACAAACCTTAGTAATGGCGAACGACTTTTGTTGACAGAACTTTTGGATAGAATAGCGAAATGACGTTATTTTAATCACCCACTTCCAACAATTAAGCCCCGCCATATTGCTATGACGGGGCTTAATTTTGTCTCACCTTAGATAAGGCGCAATCGGCTAGAATTAGCGGATTGAAAGACCAAGAGACTCAACTGTGCTCATTGTTAGGTATCCAACTGGAAGACCGTTTGCACGTTGGTATGATTCCATTGCAGTCAATGTTGCTGCGCCAAATACACCATCAGCAGGCACTGAATAACCAGCGTTTGTCAAAGCGCGCTGAACTTCAGCAATCTCAGCTGCAGATGTGTTTGTGTCACAAAGAACCTGACGCCATTCGATACCGCCGCCACCAGTGACTTCACGCTTTTCGATTGTTTTGTAAGTCGCAGGAATAGTGATCACTTCTTCACGCGCAGGTGATACCATTTTACGAACTTGAACTGTTTCAGTCACAGCAGGGATAATTTGCTCTACAACTTGCGCAGGCTGAGCAACCACTTGCTTTGTCACTGTTTCATAACGTGCAGGAATAACACGAACATCTGTTGTTTCAGGTGTTGCCACACGTGTACGTGTCACTGTTGTGTATTCAGCAGGCACTTCAACTTTACAAAGCAGCTCACCTGTTGTGGATGTTGCGTCGCCTGACGCAGGACCAAAACCAGCATTTCCACGGCCATAAAGACCAGCGCCTGGCTTCCATGTTGTGTAAGCTGGACGCACCAAAACTTGCTCAGTATAAGTTTCGATTTGTGCAGGAATGACGATTTTTTCTGTTTGCTCACCAGCCACAATAACTTGCTCTGTTACTGTTTCATAAGTCGCCGGAATGACAGAGAATTGAGTTGTTTCTTCTTTAACAACAACTGTTTCTGTTACCATTTCGTACTGAGCTTGAATAACTTTAATTTCAGTACGTTCAGGTTGGTCAACAACTTCTTCAGTTACAATTTGAGTTGTTTCTGGAATAAGCACGCGTGCGAAACATTGACCTGGTTGAGCTTCTGGTGGGTAACCAGCGCTTTGAGCGTTTGCAACGCCAGTTAAACCAACAACCGCGGCTGCGGAAAGCATAAGTGTTTTGGTAGCCATCTAGACTTCTCCCCTAGTTTCAAAAGCAGCACACGCTGCAAAAAATACCCGTCGGCTTTTACCCGACCCCCGTCTGAATATAATCTGAACGAATGTCGTTGCCGGCTTGGCATGCGCAAACCACATAGCCCCCATGAACCGACTCTAAGCCTTTTTCACATTAACCCAAATGCAAGCCTGAACCAGCATTTTTAGCAGTAAAGCCGGAAATTTTCTGAAAATTTCATCAAAATTACATACATGTATCGGTGGCTTAAAATTTTTATGACAAATAATTCTCCACAGGACTTGATACCCCGTCATATCTCCTGTTTTACAACAGCAGAGATTTTCAAACATGCTGTTCCTCAAGGAAATATAAAATGATCCCTCGTTATGCCCGCCCTGAAATGACTGCGATTTGGACCCCAAAGGCACGTTATGGTGTTTGGCTAGAAATCGAGACACTCGCTGCTGAAGCCATGGCAGAACTAGATATTATCCCCAAAGAAGCTGCAATCGCAGCCCGTGAGCGCGGCGACTTTGATGTAGACCGCGTGGATGAAATCGAACGTGAAGTTAAACACGATGTGATCGCATTTCTAACCTCTGTCGCTGAGCACGTTGGTGAAGAAGCCCGTTTCCTCCACAAAGGCATGACTTCATCAGACGTCCTAGATACATGTTTGGCTGTTCAGCTAAAACAAGCTTCTGACATTCTCTTGGGCGGCGTAGACCGTGTTCTAGCAGCTTTAGAAAAGCGCGCCATCGAGCACAAAATGACACCAACTATCGGGCGCAGCCACGGTATCCATGCAGAACCAACAACATTCGGCTTAAAACTCGCAGGCTTCCACGCGCAAATGCAGCGCAATCGCGAACGTCTGGAAGTGGCAAAAAAAGAAATCTCAACATGTGCAATTTCCGGCGCTGTGGGAACTTTCGCAAATATCGACCCACGCATTGAAGAAATGGTCGCTGAGCGCCTCGGCATGGTTGCAGAACCCGTATCAACACAAGTTATCCCGCGTGACCGTCATGCCGCATTCTTTTCAGCCCTTGGTGTGATTGCATCAACAATCGAAAATATCGCCACAGAAATTCGCCACCTACAACGCACAGAAGTCCTCGAAGCGGAAGAATTTTTCTCCGCTGGGCAAAAAGGCTCTTCTGCAATGCCACACAAGCGCAACCCTGTGCTAACGGAAAACCTCACAGGCCTTGCCCGCTTGGTGCGTTCATCAGTTGTGCCTGCACTGGAAAACGTCGCACTTTGGCATGAGCGTGATATCTCTCACTCATCTGTTGAGCGCGGTATCGGGCCAGATGCTACAATCCACCTTGATTTCGCGCTTCACCGTCTTGCAGGCGTAATCGAAAACCTCGTTATCTACCCTGACAACATGCTGGCCAACCTCAACCGTCTTGGCGGCTTACACAATTCACAGCGCGTTCTCCTTGCCTTGGTCGAAGCTGGCACATCCCGCGAAGATGCTTACCGTCTCGTTCAGCGCAACGCCATGCGCGTGTGGGATAACCCAAACCGCACAGAAGGTGATTTCATGAACTACCTTAAAGGTGATGAAGAAGTTTCCAGCAAGCTATCAGACGAAAAAATCGAAAGCCTGTTTGACCTTGGCTACCACTTCAAAAACGTAGACCATGTTTTCAAACGTGTTTTTGGCAAATAGAAGCTATTGATACGCACAAACGATATCAGGATGGTCACTTCAACATATATTCATCCTGCATTCTAAAATGTGCGTATAGATATAGTTCAGCCGCAGACCAACACTTCAAAGTATTTAGCATTTCAGGGTATTGTTTATGAAGACTATCAAATCATCGCTTCTAACCACATTCACCTTAGCAGCCACAGCCCTGATGATGTCCTTCACCTCTCCCGCAAGCGCGCAAGAAGTCTATCTTGTAAACCTGACGGCTGAGTGGTGTCCCAATTGTAAAATCCTAGACCCACGTATTGATCAGGCAGCAGACCGCTTCAAAGATGGCTCGGTTGAACGTGTAGAATTGGATTTCACCAATGGCGATACAATGTCGGAAGCCTTCAAGAAAGTGAATGGCACTTTCATCGCCGGTGTATTTGCTGATTATGCAGGCCTCACCGGCCTTGCTGTCCTCGTCTCTGCAGATTCTGGGGAAAAAATCGATTGCATCAATCGGACAATGTCGACAGATGCAATCGAAATGCAGATCGTTGCAGCCAGAGAAATTGTCCGCACGACGCCTATCGGAAAAAGAGAAACTGGCTCAATCATGTGTCCCGCACCTAATAAGCGGGTCCAGTAATCACTTGAAAGCCTTCACTCAACTTTAGTGTTAACCGACGTTTTGGCGTGCTTCATCCAGAATTTTTTGAAACCGTGAAGTCACTTCAACGCTACAATCCTCACGTCCAGCAAGACGCAAATCATCTTCAACATTCTTAAACGCATCGTTTCCAGCAATGCCTGAACGCACCAATGCTTCAGCGTAAACGGCAACACCCGGCGCACCTTCACCCATAAGCTCTTTAGCAGCCCATTCACCCAGCTGACGCAGGCTACGCGCCTGAACAAGAAACTCTGATGTTTGCTTATTCACGTATGAACCCTCTTCAGCGCGAGCTCGTGCTTGTAATTGCTTCATCTGGTGGCCCCTCCAAGGCTTATTATTTTCTCTGAAATACCACTTTTTTAGTAGTTTCTTTGTTTATGAATAACACAATAAAATTTAAGCCATGTGTGGATGAAACAGTCTTTTATAAAAAAAAGCGCCATAATCAGTTAACTATAAAACCCACTTCACGCGCCTATTATGAAAAAAGCCTCCCGATGAAAATCAGGAGGCTTTTAAAAATTAAACGGCTTACTTAAAGCCTTTATGTGGGAAGACTATTCTTCCTCTTCACCCATAAGCTGTGCTTTCGCGACGCTTAGCAATTCATCCATTTGTTTTCTGATTTGCTGTTCGCTACGATCTACATTTTTCGCTTCTAGATCAGCACGCACTTTGCGAAATACATCATCATCACCGACTTCTTCAAAGTCTGATTTGATCACTTCTTTTGCGTAAGCATCAGCATCAGCGCCAACCAAACCCATGAGGTCAGCGGCCCATAGTCCCAACAATTTATTACGACGTGCTGACGCTTTGAATCGTAGGCTCTCACTTTGAGCGAATTTAGCTTCAAAAGCTTTTTCACGCTTATCGAATGTTGTCATTGCGGATCTCCGGATATTATGAGCGCAAATTAATTATAGCAGTTTTGCTTCTATAGCCTACTCAATAGCTGTGGTTGACGCGACATAAAAGCAAGAATTTTGACGAAAAACATACAAATTTATTGTAAGACTCCGTTTCAAACAGAAAATGCGTGATATAGATCGCGACTCTGCTCATGCTATCCAATATAGAAAATCTTCTATAAGGGATACAGTATTCTCAGAAGTGACAAGATAACGCCTGCGTTTCGCGGGCACCTATCAGGAGTAAAACACGTATGGCGCGCGGCCGGAAAATCTACGAAGGTAAGGCGAAGATCCTATATGAAGGACCAGAACCTGGTACACTCATTCAATATTTCAAGGACGACGCAACAGCAAATAATGCTGAAAAACGTGCAGTGCTTGACGGCAAAGGTGTGCTTAACAATCGCATTTCCGAGTTAGTGTTCACGCGCCTTGGTGGCATCGGTATTCCAACACACTTTATCAAACGCATTAATATGCGTGAGCAATTGATCAAGCAGGTTGAAGTTATCCCTCTTGAAGTGGTCTGCCGCAATGTTGCTGCTGGCTCTATCGCCAAGCGCCTTGGCTTAGAAGAAGGCACGCAGCTGCCTCGCTCTCTTGTTGAGTTCTACTACAAAAAAGACGAGCTGGGCGACCCGCTTGTATCTGAAGAGCATATTGGCGCTTTTGGCTGGGCAACCGCTCAAGAAATAGACGACATGGTCTCCTTAGCTTTACGCGTCAATGATTTCATGGCCGGCATGTTTGCAGCAATCGGCATTCGTCTTGTCGATTTCAAAGTCGAATTTGGCCGCCATTATGAAGGGGATTCTTTCCGCACTATTCTTGCCGATGAAATCAGCCCTGATTCATGTCGCCTATGGGACATGGAAACCAATGAAAAACTAGACAAAGACCGTTTCCGCCGCGACATGGGCGGTGTAACAGAAGCCTATGCTGAAGTTGCGCGTCGTCTGGGCATTATTAAAGAGAATGAAAACGGAAGCGGCGGCGCTGAAATCGTTTCCATCAAGGGAGATAAATAGATGAAAGCGCGCGTACACGTAAGCTTGAAACCCGGTGTTCTTGATCCGCAAGGCAAAACTGTTGGTGATACACTTTCCCGTCTAGGCTTTTCCGAAGTGGGTGAAGTCCGCGTTGGGAAAATCATCGAACTCGAATTAGAAGATGGTCTAGAACCCTCTCATGCTGAAGCGAGAGTCAAAGACATGTGCGAAAAATTACTCGCCAATACTGTGATCGAAAAATACGAAATCGAACTGGCATAAGCTAGCGCCCTTTCAGCCCAACGAAGAAACAAGGCTCACAACGATATGAAATCTGCCGTTATTGTATTTCCCGGTTCCAATTGTGACCGTGACGCGCAAACAGCACTTCGCAAAGCATCTGGTCAGGAACCCAATATGGTCTGGCACAAGGATGCAAGCATTCCTGATGGCACAGACATAGTCATGGTGCCCGGTGGATTTTCATATGGGGACCATCTTCGTTGTGGCGCTATGGCGGGTAACTCCCCAATCATATCCGCACTTAAAGCCCATGCTGATCGCGGCGGGTATATTTTAGGTGTGTGTAACGGGTTTCAAATTCTGACTGAAACTGGTCTTTTGCCCGGCGCACTCATGCGCAACGCGTCTCTACACTTTGTTTGCAAACAGCAGACACTGATTGTGAACAATGCCAACACTGCATACACAGATAAGTACAAATCTGGTGAGAAAATCTCGATACCAATTGCACACCATGACGGCAATTACTTTGCAGATGAACACACACTCGACACACTAGAAGGCGAAGGTCGTGTGCCATTTAAGTATGACGGCAACCCCAATGGTTCAGCACGGGATATAGCTGGTATCACATCGAAAAATGGGCGTGTACTTGGTATGATGCCTCATCCTGAACGCGCAATTGGTGGACATGAAGGTGGTACAGATGGCCTTGCCATGTTTGAAAGTCTTATGCAGTCAATTTCTGTCAACGCATAAATAAAGCCGTATTTCTCACTTATCAGACGCACTAAAAGGTCGTTTTCAATGACTGCGCTAGAAGAATTATTGTCCATCTCAACACCTGCTCTAGGTCCAGATACGCACGCCCAAGGCATCAAAGATGAACCGCTTCAAAAGCTTCTAAAGCAGCGCAATGGATTTTTCGCACTAGAAAATGCGCTCTGGGTGTTTGCAGATGACAGTTTGCTTAATCTTCCCGGCCAAAATCACCCCACTATCGCGCAGTGGTCACGCCTATACCCAAAGACAGGCGGCGTAAGTTATGCCTTCGCTGTTGACGCGATTGGCTATCCTTTTTTCGTTTCGAATCAAGGTATTTTGCGCATGGATTTGGAAACCGGAAAGTTTGTCCGCGTTGCACATGACCTTGAAGGCTGGGCTGCGCGTATCCTTAAAGAATATTCTCGGATGACGGGCTGGCGACTATGTCATGACTGGCAAGATGTACACGGTGCCCTTCCAGTTGGGCATCGCTTATTTCCCAAAATGCCATTTGTGGGCGGCGGGCAAGAGACAGTCGAAAATATGGCCGCCATGGCACTCACAGACATGATCTCATTTTATGCAGATCTGGCAGAACAAATTCGGGCAATGCCAGAAGGCGGAGAGTTGGAAATTCGCCTCATTGAATAAGTAACACTTTGTTTTGTTTATTTATTCACGAATCGGCAATTCACCTGTTTCTTGAAATTCTTTAAATTCAAATTCCATCAAAATCTCAACACCAAACTTTTCGGCCGCTCGAATTTTCGACGCAGGAGCCGTTGGTCCACAAACCATAAAATCCAATTTTTTCGTCAATCCATTGTCGACCAGAAACCCCAAAGCAAAAGCTTCATCACCCAGTTTTTCTTTTAGTTCAGGGCTAAAACCAACAAAACACATGCGCAAACGCCGCACGGCAGGATCATGATTTTCATTCGTCAAATCGCGCAATTGTGCAATCGCTTCCCAAGCGTCTTCAGAACTCATTTGAGAAATGTCATCGGCCGCTAAGTCGGATTTCTTCGAAAGTATCAACCAAGGGTCTGGGGTATAGGTCATAAGGTCTCCTATTTTGTCGAATGGAAGACTTGATGCAATCCAAAAAAGTGTTTCCTACAGCAAGCGGTATTCAAAGCCAAACGCCAAGGTCATTTTTGTTGCAAATCACGCCCTTGAATGGCTAGCGCGTTCGGCCAGTTAATGCTAAATGGCGCGTCATGAACGATATCACACAAAAACTCCCCGCCCGCGACATTCAGTTGAAAATCCTTGAAGCGATGACAGCTGTTCAAAATGAACAAGATGCTGCTGATCGTGGTGTTAATGCTGAAGAGTATAAAGTTCTGCTGGATCGATTAGGTCGTGCACCAAATCGCGTAGAACTTGGTGTGATCGGTGAGATGTGGTCGGAGCATTGCTCATACAAATCATCCCGTATGCATTTGGCCAAATTCCCAACCAAAGGTGATCGCGTTATTCAAGGTCCCGGTGAGAATGCTGGTGTTGTTGATATTGATGATGGTCAGGCATGTATCTTCAAGATGGAAAGCCACAACCACCCTTCATTTATTGAACCTTATCAAGGTGCTGCCACAGGTGTCGGCGGTATCTTGCGTGATGTCTTCACCATGGGTGCGCGCCCTGTTGCGCTTGTAAATGCACTTCGTTTTGGTGAACCAACACACCCTAAAACACGCTCTCTTGTTGAAGGTGTAGTTGCAGGTATTGGTGGTTATGGAAATTGTGTAGGTGTACCAACTGTTGCCGGTGAAACCCAATTCCACAAAGGCTATAATGGCAATATCCTCGTCAATGCGATGGCTGTTGGCCTAGCTGACCAAGACAAGATTTTCTACGCTAAAGGCGCGGTCCCCGGCCGCTCTGTTATGTATGTTGGTGCCAAAACTGGCCGCGACGGAATTGGCGGCGCATCCATGTCGTCCGCAGAATTTGCAGAGGGTGATGAAGAAAAGCGCCCAACAGTTCAAGTGGGTGCCCCCTTCACTGAAAAGCTTCTTATCGAAGCCTGTCTTGAATTAATGGCAACTGATGCCATTGAATCTATTCAAGATATGGGAGCTGCAGGTCTAACTTCATCTGCTGTTGAGATCGCCGATAAAGGTGGCATCGGTATCGAAATGGATATGGATGCAGTGCCTCAGCGTGAAACAAACATGACCGCGTTTGAGATTATGCTTTCTGAATCACAAGAACGCATGTTGATGATTCTAAAACCGGGCCGCGAAGATGTTGCCAAAGCCATTTTTGACAAATGGGATCTAGACGCTGAAGTCATCGGAAAAACAACAGATACAGGCCGCTTTGTCCTCACTCAATTTGGTGAAGTTGTTTGTGATATCCCCGTGCCACCATTGGCAGAAGATGCTCCTAAATACGATCTTCCTTGGAATGAACCACAAGCGGCAACACCAGTTCCACGGGCAGATATCCCTACACCTGCAAGCTACGCAGATACATTAAAGGCCATGCTTGCTTTGCCAAACATGGCATCCAAACGCTGGATCTGGGAACAATATGATCGTCATGTCATGGGCGACACTGTTGATTCCTCTGAATCTGGTGGAGATGCAGCTCTTGTGCGCGTGCACGGCACGGATAAAGCCCTTGCCATCTGTTCAGACTGTAACCCTCAATATGTGGCAGCAGATCCATTTGAAGGCGGTAAGCAAGCCGTCGCTGAAGCCTATAGAAACCTATCTTCTGTCGGTGCAGAACCAATTGCCATCACAAACAATCTAAACTTTGGTAGCCCGAATAAACCAGATACAATGGGCTATATCGTCAAAGCAATCGAAGGCATGGCTGCAGCCTGTAAAGAGTTAGATTTCCCTGTCGTCTCTGGAAATGTATCCCTGAACAACCAGACAGACGGCGTCGCCATTCCACCAACGCCTGTTTGCGGCGGTATTGGTCTTGTCAAAAACATTGGACAAACCACAACAGCGACTAAAGCACGCCTAGGCGATGTGTTGATGATGATTGGTGATGTTGGCACACACCTTAATGCCAGCCTGTATTTACGTGAAATAATAGGCCGCGAAGAAGGCCCGCCACCACCTGTTGATCTAGCAACAGAAAAGCGTCGCGGTGAATTTGTACGTACACTTATCAAAGCCCGCCTCGTAACTGCATGTCATGATATTTCTGATGGCGGCCTTGCATGTGCTGCCGCTGAAATGGGGCTTGGCTGCGGTGTAGGTGTCGCCCTTAATAATGCCATGCTGGAAGAAGATATTGATCTTTTAGCGCATTATTTTGGTGAAGATCAGGGACGCTATTTATTGGCAATTTCACCAGGCAATGTGCCTGATGTTATGGCCAAAGCACTAGATGCCAACATCCCCCTAACGCCTATCGGCCAATTTGGCGGAGATAGCGTACAGCTTGGCGATCAATCCGTATCTCTTGCAGATCTACGCGCAGCTCATGAGGGCTGGATGCCGGAATATATGGCTAGTCTAAACTAAGGTAAATTCTGGTCTTCCCTTGTTTGGCAAAGTCAGCCATCCTACCCAATGACACCGGTGACACAAATTGGGGAAGATATAGACATGGCATTGAATAGACGCGACTTACTATCCGCAGGAGCATTGGGCCTAGCAGGATCAACTCTTAGCGGCTGCATTTCAAATCCATCATTAGCGCCGCCTCAATCTGCATCCACCTTACTGGCCAGCATTGATCCAGAACTACGCCCAATCGCGAAGAGTTTTCTTGATAAATACGAAAGCGGTGAGCGTAGTCGTGTTTCTGCTGCAACCTTAATGGAAAAACGCGGCGATATGAGCTGGCTTGAGACAATACAGCCCAGTCAATCCCCCGGATATGATGTTAAACTAATTCCCGGTGTTGCAAATGGCCCCGATGTCCCAATCCATATAGTTTATGATGATACACAAGGCCCTAAACCAGCCATCATTTATATGCATGGGGGTGGGTATGTTTCAGGCCACTCCAAAGGCTTGATAAAGCGTTTCAATTCCCTAGTGAAAGACTTCGGCTGCGTAGTCATTGCACCTGAATATCGCCTAGCACCTGAAACTACATTTGAAGGGTCTGTGAACGATAATTATTCGGCGTTATTATGGACCTTTAAAAACGCTGATCAACTTGGCATTGATCGCAATCGTATAGCTGTTATGGGCGGTAGTGCTGGCGGCGGGCATTCAGCCCTACTCGCGCTCGCAGCGCGTGATCGCGGTGAAGTGCCTTTATGCTTCCAATGCTTGATTTATCCAATGTTAGATGACCGCACTGGTACAAATTACAGCCCGAATCTTGGGCGCGGCGGAATTGTTTGGTCAGAAGCTGAAAACAATTTTGGATGGACGTCTTTTCTAGGCGTACCAGCTGGCGGAAAAAACGTACCAATTGCAGGTGTACCAGCCAGAAGAACAGACCTCAAAGGACTGCCACCAACCTTTATCGGCACAGGATCAGTTGATTTATTTGCAGAAGAAAACATCGCTTATGCAAAAGCACTTATCAAAGCCGGTGTTGAAACAGAATTATATGTATCTCCGGGCGGCTTTCATGCCTTTGATAATATCGCAGCAAACACGCGATTGGGACAAACCTTTAACAGTGCCAAGCGTGATGCATTAAAACGTGCATTCACAACATAAAAGCGGCATCTGAGATCTCAGACACCGCTTCTTCTGATAATAAATCCTGCGTCTATAACGCCTCAGCACCTGGCGGCATGAGATAGTCACGCTTTCCAATCGCTACACCTTGGCTGCGTAGCAATCCATAGGCGGTTGTCGCATGAAAATTCAAATTCGTGACGATAAACGACAATGTATATGCTGTTCCCGTCATCGGCATAGTTTGGTCCTTTCCTGCAGGAATTTCCAAAACCGTATCTGCATTGGCATTTATCGCATCATCAGATGTCCCCAAAATATGCGCAATCGCATTGTCACAACGTTCGATCAACTCTGCAAAAGTTGTTTCAGTGTCAGGAAAGCTCGGCATATCACGACCTGCCAAACGTGATGCTCCACGTGCTGACATATCAGTTGCTATCTGCACCTGACGTACAAGCGGGAACATATCGGGAGCTAGACGCGCATTCAGAAAAACACTCTCTTCAACACCAATAGCTTCAGCATGGGCCTGACCTTTGGCCAACACACCTTTTAGTGCACCTAATGTCTGTGCTGTTGTTGTTTTCAGCACCTGTGAAATCGTTAAACTCATTTTTCGTTCCCTCTTGCATTTGCCCGATTATGTACATTGCGCACAGGACAAACTTCATTTTCTATAGTTACTATTCAAAGATGAGGTTTCAAGAGATATAAGCGATTTATTTTTATATGATTTGATTTTCAAGCAGCCAATACTGAGAGCAAAAAAATCTGCGCGTTACCCTAAATTGACAAATTTACTGCCCATATTATACAATTGTGCGCAACTTTGGGCCAAAACGACTAATTCAAAATCAAACTCTTGACCCATCCGCACCAAAAGTCTCTCTTACCTTTAGAAATCGCCTGTTAATGGTTTGATCGGGGAAAATCACATGAAAAAAATTCTTCTTGGAAGTGCAGCATTATTAGTCGCAGCTTGCGCGTCTTCGCAAATGCCTTGGCAAAAAACAGAAGCGGTTGCCGAAGCACCAGCAGCAAGTGTGGCAGCGCCTGTTTTAACTGTCGAAGATGCAGAAACATTTATCACAGCCGCAGAAGCAGAGCTTACTGAAATGGGTGAATATGCTGCCCGCGTTTACTGGCTACAAGCCACTAACATCAATTTCGATACCAATTGGCTCGTTTCCAAAGTTGGCGCAAAATACACTCAAATGGCAGTGCGCCTCGCGAACGGCACAAAGAAATACGAGGATCTGGATTTACCTGACGAGCTAGCGCGCAAAATGTCCATCTTGAAAGCTGGCATCACGATCCCAGCACCTTCAACCGATGGTGTCGCTGATGAGCTTGCCAACATTACAACAAATCTCGAAAGTACATACTCTACAGGCACTTTTGAACATAATGGTGAAAAACTAAACCTAACACAGCTTTCAAACATCATCGCTGAAAGTCGCGACCCAGAAGAACTCGCAACTGTATGGGCCGGATGGCGCGAAATTTCTAAACCCATGAAAAGTGAATATGCACGCATGGTAGAAATTGCCAATGAGGGTGCGCGTGAACTTGGCTTCAGCGACACAGCTGACATGTGGCTGGCAAATTATGATATGCCTTCCGCCGATATGGAAAAAGAAGTTGAGCGCCTCTGGACGCAAGTTGAGCCACTTTATGACCAACTCCACTGTAAAGTTCGAGCTGATCTGAATGAAAAATACGGTGATGACGTTCAACCAGCAGACGGTTTCATCCGTGCAGACCTGCTTGGGAATATGTGGGCACAGCAATGGTCAAACATTTATGATATCGTTGGTCCTGAAACATCTGGTCCTTCCTACGATGTGACAACAAAACTAGAAGAAAAAGGCTACACGCCATTAAAAATGGTCGAAACTGCCGAAAACTTCTTCACATCCCTTGGCCTAGAAGAACTTCCAGAAACTTTCTGGGAACGCTCACAAATCACTCGCCCACGCGATCGCGAAGTTGTGTGTCATGCTTCAGCATGGGATCTTGATAGCAAAGACGATATCCGCATAAAAATGTGTACACAGGTGAATGCTGAAGATTTCCAAACTGTGCACCACGAGCTAGGCCACAATTATTACCAACGTGCCTATAAAAACCAATCAACCCTTCACCAAGGAGGTGCGCACGACGGTTTCCATGAAGCAATTGGTGATTTCCTCGCACTTTCCATCACGCCGTCTTATCTAAAAGATATCGGCCTGATTGAAGAGAGTGAAATTCCCGACGCTTCAGCCGACACCGGTTTGTTGATGAACCAAGCGCTAGATAAAATCGCATTCCTGCCCTTCGGATTGATGGTTGATAAATGGCGCTGGGAAGTTTTCCGGGGCGAGACAACACCAGAAGAATACAATGATTCATGGGTAAAATTGCGCCAGCAATACCAAGGCATAACCCCGCCAGTAGAGCGTGCATCTGACGCATTCGATCCTGGTGCGAAATACCACATTCCAGGCAACACGCCATATTTGCGTTATTTCCTCTCATTTGTGATGCAGTTCCAATTCCACAAAGCTGCTTGTGAAATGTCTGGATGGGAAGGCCCGCTTCACCGTTGTTCAATCTATAACAACAAAGAAGTGGGTGAAAAATTCAATGCAATGATGGAAATGGGTGCATCCAAACCTTGGCCAGATGCGCTTGAAGCCTTCACCGGCACACGCGAAATGGATGGTTCTGCCATCATCGAATATTTCGATCCATTGATGACATATCTGAAAGAAGAAAACGAAGGCCGCGCTTGCGGTTGGAAATAATATAAAACCAAAAACAGGAGCCGAGAATATCGGCTCCTGTTTTTACATAGATTAGATATTTATTGAGAGCTGTCTTGGTCTAAGACACAAAGCATCATCCAATCAAATCATGCATCTCTATAACTGGAGCACCTGCGAGGCATCCACCCAATTTTTGTTGAGCCGCTTGGAAATATTCCGTTTTCCCATGCGTAATAATAGCGTCTATAGAATTATACTGTTCCATAAACACATAACTGGTTTTTGAATTTTGCGTTTTAAATAATTGATACATTAGACAGCCTTCTTCATTCGCATTTACTTTTGCGACTAGCTCTTTGGCTATGGCTTCAAATTCTTCTTGTTTTCCATCTTGAATTTCTAGTTTAGCTGTAACGCCGATCATGGCTGACCTCCATATTATATCCAAAGGTCAAACTGTATGCGTATTCATAACAGTCACAAGCCGTGCCGTGGCGTGAGCTCTCAAAATATCTAATGCTCGAACTTGATATAAACTATCAAATATGTAGCTTCGCTACTTGCATCTACATATAGCCTCCCCCTAGATATAGGGCATAATTTGTGTTCAGACGTATATTCCTAAATTCAGAAAGCCTCAGCAATGGCAATGTCTCATGATGACCTTCTTTCCCACCTACGTGATGGCTTTCCTGATGCCGAAATCATCCTAACCGATCTTGCAGGTGACAATAATCACTGGCAGGCAGAAATCGTTTCAGAGCAATTTAAAGGAAAAACACGGGTCGCACAGCACCAGATGGTATATGCTTCGCTAAAAGGTGCTATGGATGGCGCTGATGGGCAATTGCACGCTCTCGCACTCAAAACACGGGCTCCCAAGTAAATAATCCCATTTAGATAGGCCTCTGAATATGGGGAAACATTTATCGTCATCTCACCCTCCCCAGCTTCCAATGCGTGCATTAGGGGCCACGGGTGCCGTGCTTCCTATTTTGGGCTTTGGCGTGTCTGGTGTGTTAGCCTCACCTCTTGTGAGCCAAGCTCAAGTCAACAATTTAACCCGAACAGCACGTCGCTTGGGAATTACCGTTTTTGATACTGCACCATTTTATGGTGATGGTGTCGCTGAACAGCGTCTAAAAATAGCTTTAGAAAAATCTAACGACACAGAGCATTTGCCTCCCCCATTCATTATTACAAAGGCTGGCACCCATAGAGTTGGACGAAAAATGTGGAAGGATTTTAGTATCAAGGGACTCCGCGCTCAATTGTCAGACAGCAAATCACGCCTTCCCCATATTGATGCTTTCTTTCTGCATGGTCCCAGTGAAAATGACCTCACACCGCAGCTACTTGCAGAACTACAAAAACTCAAACAAGATGGTCTATTCAAATATCTAGGGATTGCTGGTCGAGGCCACGAATTGGACAAAGCCATCTCATCAAATTCATTCGATCTCATTATGGCCCCCATTCATAGAAATTTGCCATTTCAAGATCTTGAACGACTTGAAAAAGCACAAATCCAAAATCTAGGAGTGATTGGTATCGAAGCCCTTGCTCCTGCCGCCCAAGGAATACGTTTATCCCTAAACCCATCAGACATGTGGTATTCGGCCCGCGCTGTTCTTCATGGTAAGGGTTTTCAAAAACAACAAATGACAGCACATGAATGTTTAAACTGGGTGAAACATTCAGGGTTGGCTGATATAATCCTATCTACAACGTCACGTATTGAACATTTACACTCAAATGCAGCATCTTGCTCAGATAAGCTTGAAATTCCTTCTAGATAGACTTAGCTCTGAGATAACAAACCTTTTAAAATACTAGGACACTGAAATCCATGACTGCTCAAGAAACGATACAAAAAGCCGTGACTTCAAATGACGTCATGCTCTTCATGAAAGGCACACCTGTTTTTCCGCAATGTGGTTTTTCTTCGACAGTTGCACAAATACTGAACTATCTTGGTGTTGAGTATAATTCTATCAATGTATTGGAAGATCAGGAAGTTCGTCAGGGAATTAAAGACTTCTCAAACTGGCCGACAATTCCTCAGCTTTATGTCAAAGGTGAATTTGTCGGCGGATGTGACATCATCAAAGATATGTTCGAACAAGGTGAATTGCGCGAATATCTTGAAGAAAAAGGCATCGCAACAGCGAACGCTGAACAATAATATTTCTTCATGCACATATGGTGACGAATATTGTATAAAGTTCGTCACCGCACCTCAACACTCAACAACTCACAGTAAACCAAAGATAATACTGCTATTTCACAGTTAATATAAGCAGATAAAAACTCACTACATACTTAAATAACTCATAAATTTAAGCGCGTGGTTACTTTTTGTTAGCTGCTTTTCAAGTATTTTCCTGTTACGTTAAAACACTAATTCACCTTAAACGCTTTGGGAAACGGTTTCTAAGTTTATGAGTATCTGGGATATTCTAAAATTCAAATCTAAGAAAAACGAAGTGATTGAAGAAATCACTGAGGAAGAACCGGCTGACTTACGCGCAGGTGACCGCGAAATCATGTATCGCGATTCACGTGTGTATTACCCAAGTGGCGGAAGCGAGCCCTGCATCATAAACGATGTGAGTGAAACTGGACTTCGCATTTCTTGTCAGGGCGCAAAAAACTTTCCAGAAAGAATTCGCATCCAATATGCAGGCAAACGTCGTCAATGTGACGTTATTTGGAGAGACGGCATTGTGGCAGGTCTGGCTTTTGTTGAAGGCGAGGGCCTACGCGAGCACGCCCCTATCCAAGACCAAGACCTTCAACAAGACGAAGTCAGTGTTGACACACCCTTCGCTGAAGACCCCCTAAAATAGCCGATACCCGCACCTGACCTACACAATTTTATCACACTTGGCGCTTTCTCAATTCAACTTTTGAGGATAGCACTTGCTCTTGTATAGGGTTTTCAACTAATGAAGGCCCTCTCTTACGCACGGTTGTATCCTTCGCGTAGACTTATTACCTGCTGACATACGCACGAACGACACACCTTATAAGGACCGACTTAGATGAACACCGAACAAGCACCTATACGCGGCGTTGCTCCAAAAATCGGAATTGTTTCTCTGGGTTGCCCTAAAGCACTCGTGGACTCTGAACGCATTATCACCCGTCTTCGCGCTGAAGGTTACGAAATTTCTGGCGAGTACAAAGGTGCCAACCTTGTCTTGGTCAACACATGTGCGTTTCTCGATTCAGCGCGTGATGAAAGTCTAGAAGCCATTGGTGAGGCCTTAGAGGAAAACGGTCGCGTTATCGTAACGGGGTGTCTAGGCGCAGAACCTGAAGTCATTGAAGCCCAATATTCAAATGTGCTCGCTGTGACTGGGCCTGCACAATATGAGCAAGTTATGGATGCCGTCCATAAACACTGCCCTCAACCTCCTAATGCTTTCCAAAGCCTAGTGCCGGAAAGCGGCATCCGTTTGACACCTCGCCATTACGCCTATTTGAAAATTTCTGAAGGGTGCTCAAACCGCTGTAGCTTTTGTATTATTCCATCACTTCGCGGCGATCTCGCATCGCGCCCGATTGATCAGGTGCTTCGTGAAGCAGAACAATTGCAAAAAGCTGGTGTCAATGAGCTATTGGTGATCTCTCAAGATACATCCGCTTACGGCATGGACATAAAATACGAGCCGCGCACTTGGAAAGACAAAGAATACGAAACGCGCTTCCTTGATTTGTGTCAAGGACTTGGCGATATGGGCATGTGGACACGTCTACACTATGTCTACCCATATCCACACGTAGACAAAGTCATTCCTTTAATGGCGGAAGGGAAAATCCTGCCATATCTGGATATCCCATTCCAACACGCTTCTCCAAATGTGTTGCGCAATATGAAACGTCCAGCCAAACAAGACAAAGTGCTAGAGCGTATCAAGCAATGGCGCATTGATGTCCCAGATATCGCTATCCGCTCGACTTTCATTGTTGGTTTTCCGGGTGAAACGGATGAAGATTTTGAAATGCTGATGGACTTCATGCGTGAAGCCAAAATCGACCGTGCCGGCTGCTTTAAATATGAAGACGTTAAAGGTGCAGTCTCACATGATTTGCCAAACCACGTCCCAGAAGAAGTCAAAGAAGAACGCTGGCACCGCTTCATGCAATTGCAGCAAGATATCTCTCATGAACGCTCAGAAGCTCAAATCGGGCGAGTCCTAGATATCATTATCGACGATTCCAATGGTGAAGCTGCTGTTGGACGCACAAAAGCGGATGCACCAGAAATAGACGGCCTCGTTCACTTAGAGAATTATCCTGACCTAGAAGTCGGTGACATTGTCAAAGCAGAGATCACGGATGCCAATTGCTATGATCTTTGGGCGAAAGTGCCGGGATCAAATTCAAACTAAATTTCGTCGAAAAAATACAAAGGGAGCCATTACAAATCGCTTCCTTTTATTCGCGTAACTTAGGCTGCATTCACATCCTTCAAAAACTTGTCGATCACGATTTCCAGCTCTCTGGACATAAGACCAACTTGTTCAGACGCACCTTTGACCGCGACAGCATCGCCTGATGTCATTTCAGTTGAACGCGCAAGATTCTCGACGCCTTCGGAAGCAACACTCGACCCTTGAGCCGCAGATTGTACGCTTTCACTGATAGACATCGTCGCAGATGTTTGCTGATCCATAACAACAGCAATAGCTTGAGAAGCCTCTGAAAGTTCCTCAAATTGCTGAGTAATTCCATTAATTCCTTGCACCGCTGCAAGCGTTTCTGATTGAATACTTGCAATCTGACTAGAAATCTGATCCGTCGCCCTTGCTGTCTGGTTGGCTAGATTTTTAACTTCCTGCGCGACAACAGCAAACCCGCGCCCAGATTCCCCTGCTCTTTCTGCTTCAATCGTTGCGTTAAGCGCCAATAGGTTCGTTTGCGAAGCAATCTCGGCGATTGTTGTAATCACGCTATTAATGGCATCTGCCGAACGCTCCAATGTCTGCACCCTTGCCGTCGCTTGGCTTGCCGCACTAGCTGCATTTTCGGTTGCTTCACGGGACGAGGCAATTCTTGCATTTATATCATGAATAGATGCTGACAATTCTTCTACCGCAGCCGCAACAGCCTGCACCGCACCACTCGCTTCAGCAGATGAAGACCTTGCAACAATCGCTCCTGTGCGCGCTTCTTCCACAGCGCGGTTCAGTGACTCAGATACTTCATTCAAGCTTTCTGAAGTAGCACCGACACTGGCGATAGCATTGTTCGAACGGGTCTTGAACTCATCAACACAAGCAGAGATTCTATCCGCGCGTGCTTTTTCCTCTTTCTCTTGCAACACTTTGTTTGCCTGAGCCGCCTGACGTTCAATGTCCATTTGGCGAAATATCTCAACCGCACGCGCAATCTCTCCAATTTCATCAGTGCGGGATTTACCTTCAACATCTTGAGAGTTATCGCCATTGGTCAGTACATTCAGCGCATTTACCAAAGTTTTCATTGGCCGCGTCAATCCAACACTCAACCGCCATACCGAAATGCCACACAACACCATTACAGCAACAAGAAAAAACAGAGATGAGAAAACAGCGTTATTCGCGTTGACCATAGATTGAACGGCAGCGTTATGAAGGTCATTTTCCATACGGTTTTCTATACTTCTCAGCAATTCTATTCGTTGAGTAGCCGCTGCAAACCATTCCGTACTCGTTAGTCCTACAATACCCTCACCGGACACCTCTGCCTGTTGCAAGCGTTCTCGATATTGGTTCACCCTAGCATTGATGGGATTGTCGTTGGTTTCATGAATGAAATCACGCTCTTCTGGTGTCGCAAACATGAGAGCATACTCAAAATAAGCTTTTTGTAGGGCTGATTCTTCCAAAAATCTTTGATAAACATCACCAGGAAATTTACCGGCGCTAATACCCGTTGCCCCCAATGCCCGCTCAATACCAGCATGCTCTTTTGCCATCATAATGGATGAAAAGACTGAGTTTAATAATACAATATGCCTATCGTCTAAATGGGATGCCAACTCATATGTCGTGATGATGCTATCGTGGATCGTCGACGTATAATATTCTGCCATAGTTTCAACATCAGTATTCAGGCTAGACACCTTCCCCCTCATAGCCGGCAATTGCTTGAGATCTGCCTCTAGCTTTGAGACATCTGCAACAAGATCAGCATCTTGTTTTAATTCGTTTGCAACATCAGTAAATTGCAAGACTTTCAAGTCTGTGTCTGCGCGTTGCTGTTTAAGCTCGCGAACAAATGTGTTGCCTTTAGAAGAAATGTATCCGGCGGACAAGCCACGTTCTTTTTGTAACGCGTGTGTCAGCTCCGTGAGTTGGGGCGCATGATCAATACGCTCAATCGCATGTTGAGCTGATTGCTGTTTCAAATAACCTTGAAATACAAAAAAGCCGCCAAAACACAATAGTCCTATTAACGGAACCAATGCGACAGCGATCAAGCGCGTATTAATCTTCATATGAATATGACCTCATCCTTCTTCAGCGTGCAGTATTCCTTAAGAGTATTAACGAAACACCTAAGCTAAGGTTTTGTGTCGCAATAATTTGAAAATGAATTTCACAGCTAAATTACCATCAAAATGGTTGGTTAACAGGGTTATACCAAGCAAAGGGCCTTATTTCGCGCCTGTTGCAAGCATCATAGCTTTGCAAGCTCAAACTCTATTCAAATAAAGATTTCTGTCTTTTAGCCGCTTTTGAAATTCCAACGTTTAACACTAAAATTGAAATTCTCGCCTGACCATTTACTGTCTGGTAACCATATCCCGCGAAAAATAGTTAATTAAGAAGGTCTGATTATTTGCTATTTCGCAATATTCGGGTTCCTTCATGACATATTTCTCAGGGAAGCCGATATGACCTCGCTCCTCTTTCGCGTCATCAGCGCGCATCGTTGTCGATCAACGCATCACCACATCGCTATTGGTGCACTTACTCTTTTAAAAGGTGAGCACGCGCAGCGCTGGCACGACCTCATGCTTGTCATGCATGACGACCTCCTAAAAGGCGCTAAAGCGCCTGACGCCGAATTTAAAGATTTCAAAAATCATGTTCTTCATATTGAAGAAGGTGAATGGGGCGGCGCACGTGATGCAGCCCTTGAATGGTATGCAAAATCTGTCATGGCGCTTAAGGCAAAGAAATGGTCTGATGCAGCCTATGCTCTGGGCGTGATGAGCCATTACTACGCCGACCCAATCCAACCTTTTCACACAGGTCAAACAGAAGAAGAAGGTGCCATTCACCGCGCTGTTGAATGGTCAATTGCTAAATCCCGTCCAGAAATTGCACGCCGCATAGAAACCAAAGGCTATCCAGTTGTACCAACAGGTGAAGGCCCAGGATTTGTATCCGATATGGTTCGCGCTGGTGCAGAAAAATCTCATCCACATTACAACACTCTGCTTGATCACTACAATGTGGATGCTGGCGTCAAAGTCCCAGAAGATGGGCTTGATGATACACTTCTAGACGTCATTTCAGACCTAGTTGCATACGCCACATCTGGGCTAGCTGCGATCTATATGCGCGCTTTTGAAGAAGCTGGCGTTGCACCACCAAAATCGAATTTGTCCATCAACGGTTTCTTGGCAACACTCGACATTCCTATCCGCTGGATTACAAGCAAACTAGAAGATGCCAATGATCGCCGTATTGTAACGGCGATGTATGAAGAGCTTCGCAAAACCGGTAAAGTCATCAAAAAACTACCCGATGATGACAAGCAAATTCGTAAAATGCATGCGCAACAAGTTCTGCGCATTCCCCTTAAAGAGCTTGATGCGCAGCGTATGCGTAAAATTGGTGAAAAACACGTCGCCCGCGCGGGTGCAACGCCCGTTATTATCTCACACAATAACGCACAAACTGAAGCCCCAGCACAGCCAGCCAAAGTGATAGAAGAAGCAACGCCTGTTGTAGCATCTGCTGCTGCAACGGTTGCGATGGCTGACACATCAATCACCACTCAAGCCAAAGACGCATCATCTAAGATTGATAAAAAAGCTGAACGTTTAGCTATTAAAGAAGCAAAACAGGCTGAAAAGCAGCGCATTGCACAAGAAAAAGCCGACGCAAAAGAGCGTGCCAAAGCAGAAAAAGCCGCCGCTGCTCAAGCCAAAATTGAAGCAGCTGCCAATGCAAAAGCTGAAAAAGTAGCTGCCCTCCAAGCCAAAGCAGACGAGGAAGCGCGGATCAAAGCCGAAGAAAAGGCATCAGCAGAAAAAGCCGCAACTGAAAAAGCCGAAGCTGCCAAACAAGCCCGCGCAGGAGCGAATGCGAAGAAAGAAGCTGAGGAACGCGCAGCAGCTCAAGCCAAAGCCACAAAGCAGGCTGAAAAAGATTCCAAACGCAAAAACCGTGGACAAACTGATTGCGACGAAACGGCTGAAGCCGCCGCCCTCCTTACAGCAGCGCACAAGACAGCCGCTCAACGCGAAGCTGAACAGCGAGAAGCTGAGCAGCGCGCAGCAGCTGCCGCAGAAGCATCTGCTCCTGAGGCCAAGCAACAAACGGCAAAATCAACAAACACAGAGCCCCAACCTGAGAAACCCAAATACCGCGTCAAAACAACAGGCGAGCATTCTGAGTCAAAATCTAAAGAATATGATGAAGCAGAATCCGCTTTTGCTGCTCAACTCAAACAAGTGTCGAAAGGCACAAGGTTTGAACCCGTTGAAAATGACCCAGATGAAGATATGGACGTCACAACATATGACGCCATGATCGATGCAATGGATGATGACGATCTAGGTCTCAATGAAGATGATTCATCTGAAACAGTGGATTACGAAGACACAGCTGAAGAAGATACATATGCATCTTCGCGTACGTCTCGCCGTGAACCACTAAGCAATGAATCTCCAATCGTTGATGCGCCCTCTATCGGCAAGAAAACAGCTGCACGCATGCGCAATGTCGGCATCCATACAGTTGGTGATTTTGTTCAAGCCAAAGCAAAAGACCTATCGGCAAAGCTTGGCGGTGGTTATATGACACCCGCAACGCTTATTGATTGGCAGGATCAAGCTCTGCTTATGATCGACATGCCATCCTTGCGCGTGCACGATGCTCAAATTCTTGTTGGTGCCGGCGTTCGCTGCGTTGAAGATCTTGCAGAAAGCTCCTCAAGAGATCTCTTTGCATCAGCAGTATCGTTTTTGAAAACAAAAGATGGCGCACGCATTGCTCAAAATGGCAACGCGCTTGATCATGAAGAAGTTTATGACTGGATAGAAGAAGCTCAAGCCGCCTTTGCATAGAGGCGACGACATAAGGCAGCTTGAGAAGTTTAAACACAAATTAGCGGATGGTTTGGAGATTAGCCGCGAACTTGGTTTTCAATTTCCACTGTGGATCCATCAGGAATACCTAATTCCTGGAATGTATAAGTCAGCGTCTTACCCTCACGCATTAAAGCCCGGCAATGGTCTTCCCGGATACGTTCAAACTCGACCTCGAAATGATTTTTGCCATCGCGCTCAACGTCTGCATCGATAAAGGATTTATCGGTACATCCGTTAGATGAAACTGTAATCATGATCTGATTTTCTTGAACAACAGCCCCTGAAAGAGACTGGGCATCATGAAAATCAAAATCTCCATGGCCATTTGCCTGCACATTAATGCATCCCGTCGCAACGAAAGCCAATGGCAAAATTGCCGCGATTTTTATCAACTGCATAATCTGTTCCTTATTGAAAAACAATAATTTTCAATATCGTTTTTCAATAAAAACGTCAAGTAAAACTTCTGATAATTATCGCAAGGATCAATTTTGATGACCGATCAGATTATCTCGGCACATGGTTTTAATCGGTTCGGGTAAATTTTCAGACCATGTTTTCAATACTTCCAATCCCTCGATAGCCGCCTGTCCAATCGGTGTGATGGCATACTCAACTCCAATAGGAGATGTCGGTAAAATGCGCCGCTCAATCAATTGATGGCTCTCCAAGTGTCTTAATCTTTCTGTCAGGATTTTTTTACTCGCTCCAACAAGCCCGCGCGATAGGTCGTTAAATCTCACCGGCTCGTCTTTGAGATGATAAAGGATCGAACCAGTCCACTTTCCGCCCAGAATCCGCATGCTCAATTCAACCGAACATGGCTCGCTTATTATTTTGCGAGGCTCTTTTGCTTTCTTGCGTTCTGCCATTCTTCACGCCTCTTTCACATCAAACCTGTATGCTGAATTTAAAAAATAAATTATTTTTCATAACAAAATCAAATCTATACATAAATTTCACAACCAGTTACTAAAAGTAAACTAGTTGAAAAAGTATACCTAAAGAGGCAATTCAGCAATGCATTTATCGCGCAATAAAAGCATTCAAGATCCAATTACATAAAATTCCAAACAGGTATCTCAATGAAAAACGTTTTAATCATCAACGGGCATGAGCCATACTCCTTTGCGCCGGGAGAGCTAAATGCTTCTCTTGTGTCACAAGTTTCTAATTTCTTTTCTTCCAGAGGCGCAGAAGTCTCCATCACAGAAACGGCCAAAGCATTTGATATTGAAGAAGAACTAGAAAAACACGTGCAGGCAGACTTCATATTCTACCAATTTCCAATCTATTGGATGGGACCACCTTGGCGCATGAAAAAATACATTGATGATGTCTACACCGCCGGCACCAACGGCCCTCTTTGTGATAATGATGGCCGCAGCTCACGCGCTCCCAAGCACAATTACGGAAGCGGCGGAACACGCTCTGATACAAAATACATGCTATCAGTCACCCTCAACGCCCCAGCAGAAGCCTTTGATGATCCCAATGAATATCTCTTAGAGGGGCGCTCACTGGATGATTTATTGCTACCGATGCATACAACAGCACGGTTTTTCAAAATGCAGCCTCAGCCCACTTTTGCAGCTTTTGATGTCATCAAAAACCCAGAACTGGAGACTGACTTTGATCGCTTAAATTCCATGCTTAAAGCACTCGTCTAAATCAAGCATAGCCTTCAGAATGTGAAGTCTCGTTTAATCAATCACGAACTGATCCGGTCGATAGCCCGGATCAGGGATTTTCGGGTCCATATCTTCCAAAGCCCCACGCACAAGACGCGCGACAATCGCTTTACGACGCACGCGGCTATCGCTTGGCACCACAAACCAAGGCACCTCATCAGTCGAGCATTCATTGACCGCAATTTCATATGCTTCTTGATACTCATCCCATAATTTGCGGTCTTCTAAATCACCCGGATTAAACTTCCAACGCTTATTGGGGTTCTCAAGACGTTCAAGTAATCGCTCCCCCTGCGTACGCCGTGAGATGTGCAGCATCACTTTTACAATCTTGATATTGTTTTGCGTCAGATGCTTTTCAAAATTATTGATCTGCTCATAGCGCTGCTCAATCTGAGACATGGGTGCTAGCCCTCGCACGCGCCCAATCAAAACATCCTCATAGTGAGAGCGATTAAACACAGCAATTTCACCCAGACGCGGTATAAAATTATGAATGCGCCAAAGATAATCACGGGCCAATTCATTTGAAGAAGGCTTACCAAAAGCATGAACGCGCAAGCCTAAAGGTGATGTTTGAGAGAACACAGCTTTTGTTGTGCCATCTTTGCCAGATGTATCTATGCCCTGCAAAATAAGCAGCATGCCCTGTGTTTTCTCAGCGTAGAGACGGTCCTGCAATTCATCAATCGCCAGTGCATCGTCTTTCAGGGATCGTTTAGCTTCATCTTTATCTGGGAATAATTCAGTTCCATCAGTTGTGTACTCGTCCAATGAAATTTTCTTGCCCGGCTTGGCCAGTGTCGCCTTCCGAATTTCCTCTATATTTGGACGATCAAACATGCACTTACCTTTATTCAATATCCATAACACGCAGGTCCACGACAAATAGACCTCAAAACAACAATATTCCCATAGAAATCTGCGGGATTTTTATAAGAGCATAATTTTTCTTAGCTGACCAAGGGTTTGAACAGATTAAATTTATTGGCCAATTATGGTCACCCACAAGTAGCAATCTTTCATTTTTGTCACGTTCGGGATGACATTAACCATAAAATAATATAAGTTTTAAGGGTATTTCGATGTATCCCAGCAAAATTTAAGGACAATAAAACAATCTAAGATAGTAAAACTGGGTAATGAAACAGTCGGATATCAGTCACTTAAATCCAAACCCCGATATGGATGAAGTTTTCACTATGATACACGCACTTAAATCTACACTCTCTCATCTTGGTATATTATCGCCGCTAAAAAAAGCACGTTATGAGCTGAACGAAGCAAAATGGAAAACTAAACTAAAGCTAAAGCGTGTTGCTATGGCATATGGTTTAGCGAAGTGGAAACCACTTATTCCTGAGCAAAAATACGCACGAATTTGCAATCAAATTATCGACGAACTTCAACAAAATGGCCATAAATTTGGTGATCATCTAGAATTCGGCGTTAGTCGAGGAACCTCTCTCGCAACCATGCGCCATTCTCTAAAAAAAGCAAATCTAGGACATATTCGCAGCATTGGCTTTGATTCATTTAAAGGCATGCCTGCTGGTTCTGAAGAAGAAGGTTGGGACAAGGGCGCTTTTGCTTCAACAGAAGGTGCCACAAAATCTTATTTAGAAAAGCAGGGCGTCGATCTATCCAACGTGCATCTTGTAAAAGGCTGGTTCAACGAAACCTGCAATGACGATACGATACAAAAATATGGCATGAATAAAGCCAGTATTGTTATGATAGATTGTGATATCTACTCAGCAACGTGTGAAGTTCTAAACTTTATCGAACCGCTTTTAGCTGAAACCTCTGTATTGATCTTTGATGATTGGGGCTGGCGCTCTGACATCAATGAAATTGGTCAAAAAGAAGCTTTTGAAGAATTCATAGATAAACATCCTGAATTCACAGCGTCCCCTCGCCCAACATATCTTGATCAAGCTCGTATTTTCCTCATGAAACGCGCACAGCAATAGCAAAAAAAAAACCACAGTCGGTGTGACTGTGGTTTTTCGTTTTGTGCGTATCCAACAGCATTTAAAATCAAACTGACATAAACGCCGCTGAAAACTAAAGATCTAAGATGAGTAGTACTCAACAACCAAGTTTGGTTCCATACGACATGCATATGGCACATCAGCCAATTCAGGCAAACGTACGAATGTTGCTGTCATCGCTTTTGGCTCAACTTCGATGTAATCAGGAATGTCACGCTCAGCTGAACCAAGTGCTTCAAGCACAAGAGCCATAGAACGGGATTTGTCTTTAACCTGAACAACGTCGCCTGGACGCAAGCGGTATGAAGGAACGTTTGCTTTTACGCCGTTCACAGTCACGTGACCGTGGTTTACGAACTGACGTGCAGCAAAGATTGTTGGAACAAATTTAGCGCGGTAAACAAGAGCATCCAAACGGGACTCAAGAAGACCGATCAAGTTCTCAGCTGTGTTACCTTTACGGCGAGCAGCTTCATCATATGTACGACGGAACTGTTTCTCAGTCACGTCACCATAGTGACCTTTAAGCTTTTGCTTAGCCATCAATTGAAGACCAAAGTCAGAAAGCTTACCCTTACGAGCTGCACCGTGCTGACCTGGACGTGATTGACGTTTGTTGATTGGGGACTTAGCGCGACCCCATACGTTTTCGCCTACGCGGCGATCGAGTTTGTACTTCGCAGAACTACGACGTGACATAGTATACCTCAATTTAGACGTGGGCCGGCGCATTTCCTCTTGAAATACGCGATTGCAACGGCGGCGACACATCACCCGTGATACCCAAACTAAAAGTCGGGAGCGCGCTATAAACAGGTAAAATCATCCAGAGTCAATATTGCGCAATTGAAACGCTACGAAACAATGGCTTCATTTGCTCTTTATCGCCTCACTTCTGACTTCAACCAAGACTATTTTATGTTAAACATCGCAAAACAGTAAGCGTAGAGGCAATCATGACACATCAAATTTCGACGAAACTTAAAACATGCTTGCTGGCTTCAACCCTCGCTATTGCTCTGCCAAATACAGCTTTTGCGCAAGCAAACATATGCGAAAGCCAGATCACCGATGGAGCCTACTCAGCTTCCCTTTATATCGGTGAATTCTACCCCGGTAGTGAGCTACGCCGTCAGACGATAACAATTACCGGAACCCCTGAAATTCTTCCCCTTGAAACAAAGTCCATCAAAACACCTTCAGGCCCCGTTGATGCCAATATTCAGCTTGAGCTAAAAAACAGCCTTCAGGATGGAGCCATTCTAACGGCTGGTAAGTGGAATGAATTAAAAATGACCATGACATTGCCGCGCATCTCAGCCGGTACATGGTATCATAAAAACTGCACGATCGAGACGGAGAATTTCATTCTTCACAAAGATCAAAAAATTGAGGGTGACTACACCAATCATTGCGATTTGATGCTGCAAGATGCCCAACGCAATATCTTGGAAAAAGAAGACTATATCGATTACGCTTTTTCTGGCGATGATCACTGGCAACCACTCACGCTGAGATATGATTTGGTCAAACTCCGCGAATTCAATGCCAAAGTCACAAAAGCTAGCGAAAAACAAATTGCTGATTTTGCAGCAGGGACATGTACCCTTCGTCCCTTTAGTTAGAATAAAATGCAAGGGCGGCTCCCCCACCTGAGCCGCCTGCCGTCCTCCCCAAGTTAAATCAAGCAGCAGCCCATTTTTCTGTTTGTACAAAGCGCGCATCAACGCGCTTGGAATGCTCCTGAAGGTTTGAATATTTGTGCATAATATCGATCATTGGTGTTTCAAAAAACGGCGTAGAACACCCTTGAACAAAGGCAGCCACACACGCATCCACACCTGTTGCATTCTCTCCAAACATATAAGTTGAATCGCCAAGCTGGTTGGACAAAGCACTCACAACCTTATCAAACAGATACAACCTGTCAGTCTCTTCAAATCTGGATAGTCCTTGTTCATCTGCTCGTTGACGTAGTGTATTGAGACTTCCTTCAATCACACTCGAACGCACCGCCTCAGGCACACCATCAAAAAAGTGCATTGGCCCTTTATTGAAATTCTCTTCTTTCAGCCAACGTTCGTGCAGAAGCATCAACCCCATATCCGCTTCAACCATTCGCTCAATTGCCCATGCCTGCGCTTTTTCTTTTTGGGATAAAACTGCATCAAGATCTTTATTTAGTTTTGCTTCAAAATGACGCCGAATGAGAACTGAATCCCCAATCAGTTTTCCCTCATCTTTGACATAAGGCGCTTTCTTAAATGGCGCTTCCTCAAGATCTGCAATCTGAACAGAATAATCCACTTCCAACATCTCCAAGTGAATCATACTCTTCATCACATAGGGACTGACTGAACTACATTCCCACATTGGGCCCCAACCAAATAACACCGTCATAAACATTTTCCCTTCACCAATTCGACACTAAATGCACAATAACTCTTGAACATCTCCACAAATAAGCACACCTAATGACACTTATATGTCAGCAGTCTGTCATTAGGATTTAATATGCGCCGCACAGAACGCCTCTTCCAAATCATCCAGATATTGCGACGCCACCGTCATCCTGTACGCGGCAAGGAAATCGCCGAAGAATTGGGAACATCCCTGCGTACAATCTATCGAGATATCGTAGAATTACAGGCACAAAACGTCCCCGTAGAAGGCGAAGCCGGTATTGGTTATGTCCTATCGGGCGAATACGATATGCCTCCTCTAATGCTAACTGTTGATGAGTTAGAAGCAGCTGTTTTAGGCGCAAGGTGGGTTGCCATGCGCTCTGATCCAGACCTAAAGCGCGGCGCCGAAGATCTACTCGCAAAAATCCGCCTCGCAATGCCAGACAGGCTAAAACCCGTTGTTCTTGATAGCGCTGTTGAACCTGTGCAATTTGTTCATTTGAAAGAAGATTCTTGTGATGTTGCCTTGATCCGTCAAGCCATTCGCGAGCAGCGCAAACTCGATATGAATTACACCAATGAGAAGAATGAAACAGTCGTCAGAACCATTTGGCCATTCCTTGTCGCCTATTCAGAAACGGCACGTTTCATCTGCGCATGGTGTGAAAAACGCAATGATTTTCGTACCTTCCGTACAGACCGTGTCAATTCTCTAGAAAAATCAGACGAGAAATTTTCTGAACGCGTACCAGTTCTTCGTAAAAAATGGAGAGACCTCCAAAAGGCCCGCCGTGAAGAATGCGAATATGCAAACCCGCCTATAGACGTTAGCACTCAACGACATTCACGGGCACAGTAACCGCCAACCCACCTTGGCTGGTCTCTTTATATTTAGATGACATATCTAGCCCCGTCTGACGCATGGTTTCAATCACCTGATCCAACGTCACTTTAGGCGCATCAACAGCCCGCAATGCAAGGCGTGCTGCATTCGCAGCTTTCACAGCCCCCATCGCATTGCGTTCAATACAGGGTATCTGCACCAGCCCGCCAACAGGATCGCATGTCAAACCTAGATTGTGCTCCATACCAATCTCTGCAGCGGCACAAACTTGTTGCGCACTTGCACCCCATACCGCCGCTAAGCCAGCAGCAGCCATGGAACACGCCACCCCAACTTCGCCCTGACACCCCATCTCCGCACCAGAGATAGACGCACGCTGTTTATAAAGAATACCAATCGCTGCCGCCGTTAGTAGAAACTTCCCAATACGGCCCTCAGAATAGCAATCGGCTTCTTCCCAACCTTCTTCAGCACAATAATGTTTGATCACAGCCGGAATAATCCCTGCGGCCCCATTTGTTGGAGATGTCACAACGCGCCCACCCGCTGCATTTTCTTCATTCACAGCCATGGCAAACACATTGAGCCAATCAAACAAAAGTTCGCGCTCATTGGCCCCGGGATTTTCACGTAAGCTTCGATACAATTTTGCTGCACGGCGCTGTACTTTCAGCCCGCCGGGCAAAACACCTTCTTGCGTCAATCCTCTCTCTATACAGCCATCCATAGCTTTCCAGATGTCACATAATTTTTGATCAGTCTCTTCGCGGCTACGCTGCTCATCTTCATTAGCAAGAAGTAATTGCGCGATTGATTTACCGTGCTGGTTACATTTCCCCACCAGCTCTGCACCCGAATGAAAAGAGAATTCCCCCTGACCTGTTCCCAATATCAAATCATCTTTTGCAGGCGCATTCAGCTGAGCTTCGCTCGCGATAAAACCGCCGCCGACTGAATAAAAAGTTCGCACCAATAAGTACTCACCCAAGGCATTAAGAATAGTCACTTTCATGCCATTTGGGTGAAGCAATGGCACAATATCGCCGCGCATATCAACATCGCGTTTTGGTATGAATTTAATACTCTTGCCATTAGGCAATGTCAGGCGGTTTGTCTTCTTAACATCAATAAATGCAGCCTCCGCCCAATCTGGATCGACAGCATCAGGCTCAGCCCCCATTAAGCCTAGTATAGCTGCTTTATCAGAGCCATGCCCAACACCGGTTAACGCCAACGACCCTTGCAACTCGATTACGCAGCGAGACACCTTGTCTATCAGCCCTAAATCATGCACCTCTTGAATGACTCGACTGGTAATGCGCATAGGCCCAACTGTATGAGAAGAAGATGGACCTATACCAATTTTGAAAATGTCAAAAACGCTGAGCATAAATTAATTGTTCCACCGGCTAATTACGCATTATTCATCAAACCAACCCAAAGAAACAAGCACGTTTCTGCTGTCACATGAATAGGAATACGCCTAATCATGCTTATAAAATTTCTAAAATTACCCATTTTGCATTGCTTGGTGAGTATCGCTCTCATGCAAATGATCACGACCTATTTTCCAATGCCTGCACTCATGGCCGAAAATATCCGCTTGTCAGGTTCAATAGCCACTCTAATTATTGGTGTTATAATCTTAGTGTCAGCGACCCTAAAATTTCGACAACTTCGAACCAATATCAAGCCATTTCAAGAACCCAACAAGCTCATCACCACCAACGTTTTTGGTATTAGCCGCAATCCGATTTATCTTGGTTTTGTGCTCATCAGCCTGAGCGCTGCATTTTATTTCAATCAGCTTAGCGCTTTCCTACCTGTCCTAATGCTCTTTTTGCTCGCCAATTATTGGTATATTCCACACGAAGAACGCGACGCAGCACGCATTTTCGGCCCAGAGTTTGAGACCTACAAAACCCGCGTAAGACGCTGGCTATAAAATCAGTCCTTGCGATCAATCCGCGCTTTCCCGCGCCCTAATGCTAGCGCTTTAACAGCGCCTCTAAAAGTCTGCACTTCTTGGTTTGTCCATTGAGCCCGAATAAATGCATTGCGTAGGTTTTGCGTCATCACAGGCCGTTTTTCTGCCGGAAAGAAAAAACCAGCACGGTCTAACTCATCTTCAAAATGCTCAAACATGCGCACTAATTGCTCGCGGTCCGCACTATCACCCACACCGGCAAACTCTTTCTTAGCTTCACCTTCAAGCGTACGGGCTGCCCAAGAATGAGCAAACACACCCACAGCCTGCGCTAAATTCAAAGATGAAAAAGAGCGATCAACTGGATAGGTCAAAATACCATCTGCAAGCGCCACGTCTTCATTCAGCAGCCCTGCTTTTTCTGCGCCAAACATCACCCCAACGCCAACATCAGGTCGAGACATTAAAGCACCAATGCCCTCTTCTGCGTTGAAGACAGGCTTTTCCATACCACGTGGACGTGCCGTCGTCGCAAGCACATATGTCAGATCAGCCAGCCCCGCTTCAAGTGTATCGAAGACTTTAGCCTCAACACCCCATTCAAAAGCTCCAGCGCTCATTGTATCAGCTTTATCATTTGGCCAACCATCGCGCGGATTGATAATGCGCAAATCTTTTAAGCCAAAATTAGCCATGACTCGTGCCGTAGCACCGATATTTTCTCCCATTTGAGGAGAAACAAGGATGATTGCGGGTTGTCGGTTTGAAATTGGATTGCTCATAAATAAAGGGCAACCATTTTCAGGCTGCCCTCGTCAAGACTAAAATTACTTCAAGTATTCCAAGTCCGCGTCTCAACCCAGACCGGCTATGACAAAACTACACCTTTTTTGCGACAATATAACGACTAATCGATTTTTCAGGAAATGACCCGCTTTCTTCAATAGAAAAGCCTTCATCCAAAACCATTGTTTCTAAATGGCTTACCTTGAGAAAATTCACATAAGGTGCTTTTCCAACTAGCCGCATCAAACCAATAATTGGCTTGATATAATCCATCCGCCCACCAAGGCACGCTGTCTTGCTAATGAACAATCCATCCGGCTTTAATAGCTCATTTATCCGCGCTATTACCTGAGGTATATTCTCAAGGAGATGAATTATATTGTGAGCTAAGATCACATCATATGATTGGGGTGCCAATCTTTCATCAAAAACGTCAGCTTTTAAAAAATCAATATTCGTGACGCCCTGATCCTTGGCTTTATCCTCACCGATTTCGATCATGACGCCAGATATATCTGTCGCAGTAAAATGCTTAACTTCACCCGCGAGCAACAAAGCAGTGGAGCCGGTTCCACAGCCAATTTCCAAGACCCGCTGCTCACGATTTAGATAAGAGCGCGTCTTAGCGAGTGTAGTTTCATATGACTCCATATTATCAATAGGTTTCTTGGCATATCCCGGAGCCATTTTATCCCAAAATTTTGCAGAACTACTCATAAAAGCCTCGATATATTGTATGAATTGCCACACTCGCTAAACGCGCAAAGACAATGGAAACTAGGTGTAATTATTGAGGAAGATACCAACGTCCATTTTTATAAACGACGTCTTCACCATTAACTTTCAAATCACCTGATCCACGGATTCCACCAGTAAGTTCTCCAGTCAGCGAACGAACATCCACATCACCTGACCCATTGATCATCACATTAAGATCAACAACCTCACCATCAATTAGGATATCTCCAGAACCGGCGACATTGACATCGGCACTTTCAAATTTTCCATCAGCAATTTCCACATCACCTGATCCGCGAACTTCAATGATCGCTTTTTTATTGGCACTTTTGGCAGACACATCACCTGAACCTTTTATGGACGCATAAAATTCTCCTGAGACGTTGCCGATAACAACATCACCAGATCCTTTAATGTCTGTCATCGCCTTGCCGGCAACAGAACCAACATTCACATCGCCGGAGCCTTTAATATCGACGGACATCTCCCCAACATTGCCGACACTTATGTCTCCGCTGCCACGGATATCACCGACGAAATTGTTCGAAACGTTTTTCAGGAAGGCATCCCCACAGCCTTGAATAACTATTTTCGTGGCAAGGATATCATCTACTTTTACATATCCACTGTTGAGCGCGAGATCGAGACTTGCGCTGGAAGGCATAGAAATTTCTAGACGTGGATAATCCTCTAAGGGACGTAATTTATCTCCCTTCAGCTTCAGCCGATACTTTCCATCATTAGATTTACATTGATTGATTTTAACATCATCGTCACCGACAATATGAATACCCTCAGCACTGACTGTCATTTGCGGGATATCAATTTTGCCTGATTTCACCAAAGCACCTTCCGTCAGCTTTGCGTCAAATTTCATATCCTTGCCGGTCTTTACGATTAGAATACCAGTAAAGTCTTCAACCTGAACTAAACCCGCTGACTGATGGGATTCAATACCCGACATTTCCGGTGCTTCCGCGCCTGCAGAACATGCTGCAACAAAAGCAAGACACGCTGTTGAGAAAAAAAGAGGTGCAATTTTGCGAGACATGACGCATTCTCCGACAATATAAGATTTAGTGTACCAATCCTATATTTATCGTTTTTCGATAAATGTCAACGCATGGTGGGTGATTCTTGTCGAATCTAACGATCAATCTCTTGGCCAATAGTCTCACTTTTCAACAAGTTTAGCACTTCTCCTTTGACGGGTGTGATCCCTCTGCTATAGCAAAACGCAAATTATGCCAGTTGGAGAGATTACCCATCTCTCCATATAGATAGATAGAAGGATAAAAGCATGGCCGTGATTAAGGTAGATAACCCAATCGTTGAGATGGATGGTGATGAGATGACTCGCATCATCTGGGCGATGATCAAAGAACGTCTTATCCTTCCCTACCTCGACATTGACCTTAAATATTTCGACCTGTCCGTTGAAAAACGTGACGAGACAGACGACCAGATCACTATTGATGCTGCTGAAGCGACAAAAAAATATGGTGTTGCGGTTAAATGTGCGACAATCACTCCAGATGAAGGCCGTGTTGAAGAATTTGGCCTAAAGCAAATGTGGCGCTCTCCAAACGGAACTATCCGTAACATTCTTGGTGGTGTTGTGTTCCGTGAGCCTATCGTAATTTCAAACGTACCGCGTTTGGTTCCTGGCTGGACAAAACCTGTTGTTATCGGTCGTCACGCTTTTGGTGACCAATACCGCGCAACTGACTTCCTAGTCCCTGGTAAAGGTAAACTGACTATGAAGTGGGAAGCTTCCGATGGTAGCGAAACAATCGAAAAAGAAATCTACGACTTCCCTGAAGCCGGTATCGCAATGGGTATGTACAACCTTGACGATTCAATCCGTGACTTCGCGCGCGCCTCTATGAACTATGGTCTACAACGCAAATGGCCTGTTTACTTGTCCACTAAAAACACAATCATGAAAAAATATGATGGTCGTTTTAAAGACATTTTCCAAGAAGTATTCGACAACGAATTTGCTGACAAATTCGCAGAATTTGGTGGCACATATGAGCACCGCTTGATTGATGACATGGTTGCTGCAGCCATGAAATGGTCTGGTGGATATGTTTGGGCATGTAAAAACTATGATGGTGACGTTCAGTCAGACACAGTTGCTCAAGGGTATGGTTCACTTGGTCTGATGACATCTGTTTTGATGACTCCAGATGGTAACACTGTTGAAGCTGAAGCTGCTCACGGGACAGTGACACGTCACTACCGTGCTCACCAGCGCGGCGAAGCAACATCAACTAACTCAATCGCTTCTATCTTTGCGTGGACACGTGGTCTTGGCCACCGTGGACGTATGGATGGCAACCAAGCTGTTATGGACTTTGCTCAACTTCTAGAAGACACAGTTATCTCAACTGTTGAATCTGGTCACATGACAAAAGACTTGGCGCTACTTGTTGGTGCTGACCAGTCATGGCTGACAACTGAAGGCTTTATCGACAAAGTCGCAACGAACTTCCAAGACGCAATGGCAAAAGCAAAGTAAGCTTTTAGATCCTTAAATATATAGAAACGGCGGCTCTGCTTGGGGCCGCCGTTTTTTATGTCCAAATAGAATAGAACAATTTCAAAATAATATTTTGGCTTACCACCTACAAAACCAATAGCTTGCACCTTTGATCGCTTTTGGTATGACAAGATCAAAGCATGTGAAGAAAAGGTCTCCCCAATGCCAGATTGTATCGTTGAATACTCTTCCAGACTAACAACAAAAATTTCTGCTGAAAAAATCGTACAAGCGGCTCATCAAGGCGCGATCAATTCAGAGATTTTTGACAGCTCAAAACTTAAGACACGCGCCGCTCCAATCGCGCATCAAATTTTACGTGATGATCGAGACGTTATTCACGTCACCATTCGTTTTATGCCGGGGCGCACTGATGAACAAAAGAAACATTTGTCAGATTCCATCGTCACCGAGCTTTGCAATTTGGGACTAACCAATGTTGCCGTCAGCGCCGATGTTTATGATCTAGGACCAGGTTACGCAATAAAGCTTCTCTAAGCTCCATTCCTCTCAATTTATAAATGCACATCCCCATTAAAATAATGGGGATGTACGTTCAAATATATATTTACTGTTTAGTGCTTTTCTAATGTTAACACGGTGACAGAGCGTGCTGGTAAAGTTAAATCCACATCTCCACCTTTCGCTTTCAACTTTAAACTCTTTGGCTGAATAGCGTCTGGCTCCTCAAAACTATTATGCGCATCAAGTTCAGCTCCATATAATTGTTGCCCTGTAATAGTCACATCCCCGACAACTGGAATTTCAATATCATGCGATGTGCTCGGGTCTGCATTCACTAATGCAATAACTATATCTCCATTTTCATTGTGCGCCGCAGATACAGAAAGCGCGTCAAATGCAATGCCTTCTTTCTCATATATAGGGCTATTCATTGAAACGGCATACGATTCCGCTCCCTGAAAAGGACGATACATTTTGTAAACATAATATGTAGGTGTCAGCACCATCTCAGGACCGTCGGTCAAAATCATGGCCTGCAAAACATTGACCATCTGAGCAATATTCGTCATTGCAATTCGGTCTGCATGATCATGGAATAAATTCAGATTGAGGGCCGCAACCACACCATCACGAATGGTGTTTTGCTGGTGAAGTGAAGGGTCTCCATCTTCAGTATTAACCCACATGCCCCACTCATCGACATACAATCCAAAATCGCCATCGACTTGACTAGCATCCAGCACCTTCAAAAAGTCGGAAACCGCTGCTTCCATTTTCAGAGTATTCTTAATGGTTGACGCCCATTCCAACTCCGAAAATCCCAATGCTGCGCCCTTATCGTCCCAATCATCCGTTGGTAAGGTGTAATAATGCAATGAAATTCCTTCTGAGAGATCCGACATATTCGGATGCGTCAAAATTTCGGCTGAATAGTCGATATTATCCTGATGCGACCCAGAGATAATACGCGTTGGCTGCTCACCACCTGTTTTCAAGATAGTCGCCCATTGCGCATATTGATCAGCATATGCAGTAGCTCGCATATGACCACCACACCCCCAAGTCTCATTCCCAATTGATAAATAATCAATCGTCCACGGCTTGTCCCGTCCATTTGTCCGGCGCAGATTAGCTAAATCTGACTCGCCATCAAACGTTATATATTCCAACCAGTCAGAGGCTTCATTCACTGTACCCGATGCAAGATTTACATTGAGATATGTTTTAGCACCTAGTTTTTCAGCGAAATTAAAAAATTCGTGCGTCCCAAAACCATTGGGTTCAGCTGTCCCGCCCCAAGCCATATTGACGCGCTTTTTACGTTCGCTCTGCGCACCTATTCCGTCTTTCCAGTGATAAAGGTCTGCATAACACCCGCCCGGCCAGCGAATAACGGGAATATCCAACACAGATAAGGCCTCAAACACATCATTGCGAATACCATCCGTATTTGGAATATCGCTCTCATGGCCCACCCATATTCCGTCATAAACCTGTGTGCCAACATGTTCGAGAAACTGCCCATAAATTTCAGGCTGAATCGTGCCGATTGGTTTGTCCGTGTGAATGTCAATTTTTGTTTGAGCTGCCGCAACTGGCAAAGAGACAGCCATTATTGCTGAAAACAACATAGATTTCATGTCCAATTTCCTCTCCCATTTTGTTTATTATTCTTTTGAATAACATCTTCCAATCCAAAATGATATCGTTAACATTATATCAAACCAACAACTTTTAAGTCTTCTATTTCACATTACTGGCAAGCAGATGATGTGTTGATCTTCTTCTCTCACAATGGCACAGCTTGCAGTCTCTTTTTTAAACGGGCTGTATAAGAATGTCAGAATCAAACCGCGTTGCAATTATTGGTGCTGGCCCAGCCGGTTTAATGGCAGCTGAAATACTGACGGACAAAGGCATTGGCGTTGATATCTATGACGCTATGCCAAGTGTGGGCCGTAAATTCCTTATGGCAGGCAAAAGCGGGCTCAACATCACCCATTCAGAACCCACAGATATTTTTCTCAATCGCTATGGAGATAACCAGCGATTGATTGAAATGGTCTCTCAATTTGGTTCTCAAGATATTATAAAGTGGATGGCTGATTTAGGGATAGAAGCACACACAGGCTCCACGGGACGCATTTTCCCTGTCATGATGAAGTCATCTCCTTTGCTACGCGCATGGCTCATGCGTTTGGGCGAACGCGGCGCTGTCCTGCACACAAAACACCGCTGGCAAGGCTGGAATGATTTAGGTGGACTAATATTCGACACCCCAGAAGGCATACGCACTTCCAGCCCAACAGCCACCATCTTCGCCATGGGCGGCGGCAGCTGGAAACGCTTAGGGTCTGATGGTAAATGGGCCGACATTTTCAACAAACAATCGCTTGAAACCATACCATTTGAACCATCCAATAGCGGCTTTCTCATCAACTGGTCTGATAAAATCAAACAAGATTTTGCTGGTGCACCGGTCAAATCAATTCGTGTCGGCCTTGGCCAAGACCTAATATCAGGTGAGTTTGTCGTCACCGAAAAAGGCGTGGAGAGCGGAGCCATCTACACGCTCTCGGCCAAAATACGGGAACAAATAAAAGCCTATGGATCTGCTAAGCTGATTATAGATCTCTTACCCCACATGTCAGAGCAGGATATCCTAAATAAACTTTCTCGCCCACGCGGAAAACAATCGCTCTCTAATTACCTTCGCAAGACCGTAAAATTATCCGGTGTCAAACTCGCGCTCCTATATGAGGAAATAGACAAAGCCGTCTTGCAAGACATGGAAAAATTAGCTTGGCGGATCAAATCCCTTCCACTCACCATCACTGGAACAGCGAATTTGGATGAAGCTATTTCGACAACTGGCGGAGTAGATTGGGAGGCACTGGATGAAAACCTCATGCTCAAAGATTACCCCGGTAATTATTGTGCCGGGGAAATGATTGATTGGGATGCTCCGACCGGCGGCTATCTCATAACTGCTTGTTTAGCGACAGGCAGAATAGCGGGACTAGGTGCTGCGGCACGTATACTTGAGCAATAGCGCATCCAAACTGCACAGAAATAGTCAGATGCTTGCTAGGCGAATTTATGACTAATTCCACAACAAGCCGCCTCTTTTTTATACGACATATAGATTCTATCTAAATAATTTTGTGCAATATACTTATACAAATACTTATTTAAGTCGGCACGAGATTAACTCTCTTTTTACTTGAATGAAATGATACTGAATCAATAATTTACAATTTGCTCAATAACCCAAAAATTCTTTTCAAATCATATAATAAACCTGCAATCCACAGCGTCAAAAAAGCGAAATATTAATAAAAACGCATTATCTGTTCAGCATTGCCCAAACAAGAATAGTGGATATTTCCATGAAAATGATGAATAAAAGTGAGTATCAAATAGCAGCAACGATAGCTGTAATGTTGATATTCAGTATTATTTGCTATGTATATTATTCCACCCAAACAAATCGGACTTTGGGCAGTGAGCGCTTTCACAACTCACTTGTTTCATCAAGTCTCTCGATAGAAGCAAAAGTAACCGTTTTGCACAAAATCGAAAAAGAGTTTCTTTTATCCAGAGAATTGCATTTGCAATCGGTTTTTGATGAAACTATTCAGGCTATCTATACGGAACTTGACTCCAAATGGGCCGACAATATCGTCCACAATTCAGCCCCTTTATTAAAGCAATTGCACGTCTATCACGCTGCTGTTGAGCAACAATTCAAGCTACACGAATCCATAGGGCTAGATCAAGATTCTGGCTTGGAAGGCAAACTAAGGAATTCTGCCCATAAAGCAGAAGATCTATTAATTGCCCTAAAGGATGACACGCTCCTCTCCCATCTGATGTACTTACGCCGGCATGAAAAAGACTACATGCTGAGAGGAGATGATATTTATGTCGAAAAATTTTATGATCGTATACAAAAAATGCGTTCAATCTTGGCACAGCGAAACTGGTCAAAGGATCAAAAATCAGAACTTACCCAACATCTAGATGGTTATGAAGACAACTTCCAAAAATGGTTAGTTGATCGACTAAATGTTCAAACAGTTATAAAAAATACAGACAATGCATTCGCTCTTACTGAGCTCTACACGAAACAATTGATCCGCCAAGCAGCTGAAGGCACAAAAGCAGCGGCCGAAAGCAATGACAATCATCGCAACGTAACTAGCAAAATACTGATGTTGCTGGGTGGAATTTGTATTATCGCAACGATACTGCTCGTAAGCATGATAATGCGGCATAAAAAATTGGCCGTTAAGGTCGAAAAATTGGCGAAAGTTGACCCGCTAACCTCACTTCCCAATCGACGCCATTTCTTTCAAAAACTCAATGCAGACGTAGAAAGTGAAGACAGCTTGAGTATTGGCCTGATAGATTTGGACGGCTTCAAATCTATCAATGATATATATGGGCATGCAGCCGGTGATCAATTGCTAGAGGCAGCCTCAGCGCGTTTGACCGATCAGTTACAAGCAGATGTATTTCTAGCCAGATTGGGCGGCGACGAATTTGGAATTATCCTAAACACACCACAAACTGAAGAAAAATTGTTCAAACTGGGTGAACGCATCTGTATGCTGCTTAAACAGCCATTCACTCTAAACTTTGGAACAGTTAGCATTGGTGGAACAATTGGTTTTGCTCAATTCCCCGAATTCGCCAAAACAACTGAAACTTTGTTTGAATATGCAGATTATGCACTTTACCATTCGAAATTTCACTCGAAAGGACACCCAGTTCTATTCTCCAAGGAACATGAAAGCACCATTCTGGGCCAAAGAAAAATGGAACAATGTCTAATCGATGCAAACTTAGAAGAAGAACTTCAAGTTCATTACCAACCGATTGTAGATACACACAGTGGCCGCACTGTTGGAATGGAAGCCTTAGCACGTTGGAATAATCCACAATTGGGTTTTGTGTCTCCTGCTCAATTTATTCCGGCCGCAGAAAATCTAGGTATAATCAGTAAATTGACAACGATTTTGATGGAAAAGGCCCTCAAAGTCGCCTCGTCTTGGACGACAGACACATATCTATCATTCAACCTGTCTGCATCCGACCTCGCATCTCCTGAAACACCTCTAAAACTCATGGCGATTATCATGAGAAGTGGCTTCTCACCTAAACGCCTTGTTTTTGAAATTACAGAAACCACAATGATGGTGAATTTTGAACGTGCAAATGAAGTCTTGCGTCCGTTCAGAGACCTTGGTGTTGAAATTGCCCTCGATGATTTTGGAACAGGCTATTCAAGTTTGGGCTATATCCAAAAAATGCCAATCGACCGCCTCAAAATTGACCGTGCATTTGTTTCCGATCTTGAAGCCAAGAAAATTTCCCGAGATATTATGGGGACAATCGTAGATTTATGTTCTCATTTGGAAATTAAATGCATCGTCGAAGGTGTAGAAACACATAAACAACTTGAATTGGTTCAGCTCCTAGGATGCCATTTGATTCAAGGATATTATTATTCAAAACCTCTGCCTACTGATGAGGCCAATGAATTTCTAAAGCAGAACACAAATGCATCTATGAATGATTGGCAATTGGTTTCCTAGCTAGACACAAGTGAAACACTCCATTTTCAAACCTCATCCTTTTTATTATCCGATGAAGTTACATGATCAGCCATTTGGATCGTTGCACGGGTTGCATACTTAGAATGCTGTTCGATTTTTACAATTGCACCTAAAGCACTTAAATAGAGGTTATCCCTCTCAATAAAACCTGTCGTCAGAATCGAATTTTTACGAATCTCATCATGACTATAGGCATACCCCAGCACAGTAAAAATACTTTGTAATAGATCTGTATAGCAATTAGCTGCCTCATCTGGATTTTCTAACTGACCGTCAGCGTCCTTTTTATTAACCTCGGCAACATAGGCCGAGTGTTTTTTTAGTACATTTGGTGATTTTGAAAATTCGATAGGCACCATATTTATAGCTGTAGAATGATTTATATCCCCAGCTAAATATCGAGCTCCAACCAACATTCTCAAAACGATGAGTTGTTGATCTCGCTGCTTAATACTGCGCGCATGCCAAAGAGATATGCCCACTGCCGCTACAGGTCCAACAATAGTCGCTATCATTATCGCAATCGTTTGACTCATCCTTTTTCCCCAACGTAAATTTTTTAAAAGCCTACTTAGATTAAACTCAAAAGACCAGTTTGAATTTACCAATATTGTGTGGCCGTTACGGAACTTAACAAAAAGTCTTGCTATCTGCGTGGGCGGCGCTACACCCCTTCCCATGCTACAAATATCTGATCTCACATTCGCCATTCAGGGCCGCCCCTTGTTTGAAAATGCCAACGCGCAAATTGCTAGCGGCTGGAAAGTCGGCCTTGTTGGTCGCAATGGAACAGGCAAGTCCACCCTGCTACGCATTATTCGTGAAGAGATCGCCAAACCATCTGCCGATAGTCCGATCAAACTAAACCAAGGTGCACGCTTGGGCTGGGTGGCGCAGGAAGTCGCTGCAACAGATCAAACCATTCTTGAAGTCGTTCTTGAATGTGATGAAGAGCGTCACGCACTCATGATTGAATCAGAAACAGCAACTGACCCCGACCGTATTGGTGAAATCCATATGCGTCTGGCAGATATTGACGCCTGGACAGCTGAAGCTCGTGCTGCTGAGGTATTGATGGGACTAGGTTTCACCAATGATGACCTATCCCGCGCCACCAGAGAATTCTCCGGTGGATGGCGCATGCGTGCCGCTATTGCCGGCGTACTATTTTCGGAGCCAGACTTATTGCTCCTAGATGAGCCAACCAACTATCTTGACCTTGAAGGTGCAGCATGGCTGGAAGGCTATATCCGCAAATATAAACACACTGTGCTAATCGTTAGCCATGACAGAGATTTGCTAAACCGCTGTGTCTCACACACAATCGCACTAGAACACCAGAAACTCTCACTTTGCGTGGGAGGATATGATGCATGGATGAAGAAACGTGCTGAACAAGTTGAACAATTAACAGCACAAAAAGCCAAACAAGATAAGAATAAAGCACACCTACAATCATTCGTAGATCGCTTCAAAGCCAAAGCCTCCAAAGCACGCCAAGCACAATCTCGCGTCAAAATGCTAGAGAAAATGCAAGATGTGACTATCCCAATAGAAGAACGCTGTGCACCGTTTAATTTCCCCGGCCCAAAGGATGAATTATCGCCGCCGCTTCTTGAGCTGCGCGATGCAGATCTTGGCTATGGAATGGATGCGAAAATTTTATCTGATGTCACATTGCGTATGGATCCAGACGACCGCATCGCGATTGTCGGCACCAATGGTCAAGGTAAAACAACGCTCGTAAAATCCATCGCCAAACTTCTGCCTTTAATGGCAGGTGAAGTCATTGGCGCAAAAGCCATTACAATCGGGTATTTCTCGCAGGACCAGATGGATGAACTACATCCCGGCGAAACAGTATTAGAGCATGTCCGCTTAGCCCTGCCTACGGGTACGCCAGTCCCTCGCCAACGCGCTGTTGCTGCCGCTATGGGCTTCCCACATGAAAAAGTTGAAACCAAAGTCGAAAAACTTTCAGGGGGTGAAAAAGTGCGCCTCCTGCTTGGCCTGACAGCGATGGAAGCACCGCACATCCTGATACTAGATGAGCCGACATCCCACCTTGATATCGACAGCCGCGAAGCGCTGATTTACGGATTAAACGACTATCCTGGAGCCGTGCTCCTCATCACCCACGATGTCTACCTCGCAGAAGCCACAGCCGATAGTTTATGGCTGGTCAAAGATGGCTCTGCAAAGCCATATGATGGCGACATAAATGACTATCGAAAACTTGTTATGCAAGCAGACCGAGCACCTGCTGCACACAATGCTGACAAGGGTGATAAGAAGTCCAAAAAATCAAAAAAGCAAACAGGGACTGACGCCTCAGCAGTCCCAGAACCAACAAAAACGTCCGATGTTAAAACGCCTTCTAAACCTGTGCTTTCCAAAGCAGAACGCGACGAACAAAAACGCCGCGCCTCCGAAGCGCGAAAAAAAGCTGCGCCCCTCAAACGCCAAGCTGAGCAAGCGGAAAAAGCGTTGGAGACAGCGAACAAAAAGATAGCCGAGATTGATACGGAGCTAGCTGGCCCACCACCAAGCTCAGACCGCATGGTTGAGCTAATGAAAGAGCGCGCTGCGCAAGAAAACAAAGCCGAACAATCTGAAATGGACTGGCTAGAAGCACTCGATGCATATGAAGCCGCCGTCGCTGAAGCGAGTTAGACATGACCGAATTTTCGACAGGTGAACTTAAGAAACTAAAAAAAGCCTCTAGCCTGTTATTACAGGCTGAAGATAGATTGCCGGTCCTAAGCTCAATTAGCTGGGATGCATCTGTTTCCAAGCAGTTTTTTGCCGATAAATGTAAAGCCCTGCCCAAACCTGTTTATAAAAAAATCGATCCGGCCCCCTCCTTCGAATTAGTCGAGCAAGCGCGTTCACTGATTGAAGGTTCCAGCCCCGTGCATGACTGGCTCCTGCGCCTGTGCGAAGTCTTTGGCCAAACAGCCTCCATGATGGCGAGCGTGGGCACAAAAGACTTCTACACGCATTCTCGCGCATTATATGGTGGACCAAAATCTCCCATTGGTGACAAAAAGAAAGCTATTCTACAATTTGCGCAGCGACTGGATGAAGTCTTTTCCGAATTTGACCTGACATCGAGTTATTTTGAGCCAGCTGAAACGCTAAATGCTCAGACGCTCAAAGAACGCATGGACGCGGAACTTCCTCTTTATTTTGGTGATCGCGCGCCCAAAATCATCGTCACACCTGATGTATCCGCCAAAGCAGCTGCTGGACGCGATTATATTAAAATACGCGAAAATGCACACTTTTCGGATCTGGATGTCATCCAACTCATTCAACATGAAGCGCTGGTGCACATAGCCACCAATTTTAATGGTTTATCGCAAACGAACTTTCCAATTCTTGGAGAAAGCCATCCGGGTAATGCAAGAACACAAGAAGGTCTTGCTGTGTTTGCTGAATTTATTTCCGGCGCGCTTGATCCGCCTCGCATGCGCCGCCTCGCAAACCGCGTTATTGCAATTGATATGGCCGAAAACGGTGCGGATTTTATCCAGATTTTCAATTTTTTCAAAGAAAAAATGCCTCATCAATCAGACTTTGAGGCATTTGAAAATGCGCGCCGTATCGTGCGTGGCGGCCTTCTTGAAGGCGGTGCCCCCTTCACGAAAGATGCAATCTATTTAGGCGGCTTGTTGGATGTTCACAATTACCTTCGTACAGCTGTAAAATCTGGTGATATCGCAGATATGCGCCGGCTTTTCGTCGGCAAATTTGATCTAATAGACCTTGAAGCCATCAAATTATTGCGTGATCAAAACCTATTGAGCGAACCCGAATTTGTGCCGCCATGGATCAGCGATATGCGCCACCTTGTATCCTATTTGGCCTATTCAACATTCCTCAATGAAATCAATCTGGACGATGTCGCCAGTCAGTATGATAATCTATTTGAAACCGAGTAGACAAACTATCGCCATAAATAGGCGCTAGCTAAACCAGAGAAACAAACCCAAACAGAGGAGAGCAAAATGTCGAACGATAAATCATCCATTCGCAGGAAAATCTCTTCTAATTTATGGGTTATTTCATCATGGGCAATTCCTATGCAGGCGCGTCAAACCGCCTAAACCTTTTCTATAAAATTTCGCACCTTCACCTCGTTTGCTTCCATTATGGTGGCAATCATGCGTGAAGATATGTTCAAAGTCATCGTCACCCGGCCACGCTGGGGGCATCGTCATGCACCGCGTTCTAAAATGCGCTATGATAAATGCCCCGATCGTCAGCATGTGACCGGTCGCCGAATGATGCAGGAAGCAGGTCACGCCAAGCACCTCAACGAAAACCTCGCACCCTTAAAGCGCTTTCTACACAAACAGAAAGGCCGCAAATGGGATGATGTTTTCAGTGAGATTTGCCAGCATTTAGACACAGGTAGCACTGTAAAAATGCATGTGCGCGAGCATTTGCAGGATTTCATCTACTACAACACAAAGTCTAAACCTGATGGTTCAATTTTCGGTACATCAAGATGGGGTGGCTATAGCCAACCAACAGATTGGTACGCTGAATTATATGTTGATCCTAAGGATGGTATCATCAAAGAAACACGTAAGCTTTGTAAAAAGCTGAATGTCCCTTTCTCGCGTGATAGATTCAAATATTACTGGCAATCAGATGCGCCACCAGAAGGCATAAAACACCTTCAAGGCCTCATCTGGCATGTGCGTATATCTGGCATTTGGTATGAAATTGAATTGTCAAAACCTCCACTCAATGAGCGTGGTTTTGCAATTGATATCTCCACTTTATATGCAAACCTGAAAAGCAAAAACAAACAGACGGAAGATGGCATTAAAATCCGCCGTAAGCATCAATTCTCAAAAAAGGAGCTAAAAGCACTTAATCTTTCAAACTCCCACTAAGCTGACAAAAAGAAAAGCACTGCCCCTTTTCAGGAGCAGTGCTTTTTATCTCATAATGAGAACTAACTTTATCAGTTCCCTTAGAATCCATACACAAGTGACAAACGAGTCGCAGTGTCTGTTTCTTCAAATCCTGCAGGAGGGTTTGTGTCATGACGCACTTCATAAGAAGCACGGCCAGATAGTGCATCACTAAATTTAGATGTCACAGCCAAAATGTTTGAAATCTGTGTCGATTCCTCAGCGTACATCACACTTGTTGAGTTAGACAAAGTCACACTGTCATTAAAAGCGTGGGAGAATTCAGATCCTGCAAACACTGAAAATGATGTCAGTGTGTCAGCTGGAATCGTTGCTTCGCCTTCTACAATAATAGGCTTAACTTCATCATACTTCACACCTGGACCACCGCGTACAGTCCACTTTGTCTGCTCGCCTGTTAGCACGTGATACCCAAGACCAGCACCAAGGAAAGAGCGAGAGTCAAAGCCTGTAAATTCATCGCGTTCGTGAGTGATTTTACCAAATCCGAACAACCGGTCATTGATCTCACGGTCAACATTCAGACCACCATAAATACGGTTTTTTGATTCAACGCCGTCAATTTCCCCATAGTCCACGGCTGCTTCACCACCAAAAACCCATGGGCCTGATGTTTTAGCTAGTTTCAAACCAAGCCCAATATCACGTGTATCTGTGTTACCTGAAGTTTGACCGGCACTTAACGCACCCTCACCTGTCCAACCAGATTTTGTTTCCTCTGCAAACGCAGTCGAACTGACACTAGCAAGCAAAGCTACTGAAACTAAATAATTTTTCATAATCTACATTCCTGTTAAACGCCTCTATAGGAAGGCGGCGCAGACTACTATCACTCGCTTTTGAACAGTAAAGTAACAAATCATTCATCTGCCGCTCATCATTGCAGCAATCGCTGATTTCTCGCTATTTACGGCGAGTTTAGACGTTTCGAAACTGCACGAAGGTTCAAGATGCAGCAAAAATAACACACAAAATCCAGATGCTTTTCGTAAACAAGACACCATCTATTGAAAGGAATGAGTTGCAAATTGACGCCTAATCAGTGTTGAACAGTCAGAATGGATGCATAATCGGATAGGATAGCAAAATGGTAAAACTCCTTTTTCTCGCGGGCAGTAAACGCAAAGAGTCTTTAAACAAAAAACTAGCTCTACACGCGAGCAAACTCGCTGCAGATATGAATGTCGAAGCCACTTTCATCGATCTTGCAGATTTTGACATGCCAATCTTATGCGAGGATCTGGAAGCAGAACATGGCATGCCGGAAAATGCTCAAAAACTAAAACAGCTATTCAATGATCATGATGGCTTTTTCATCGCTTCACCTGAATACAATAGTTCTTTCTCTGCCCTACTTAAAAACTCACTTGATTGGGTCACACGCCCCAGCCCTGAAGCTGAACCTAAATGGGTGCCGTTCAAGGGGAAAGTTGCTGCTATCTCTGGCGTATCTCCGGGCGGTCTTGGAGCCTTAAGAGGCCTCGTGCCGCTGCGCATGTATCTGGGTAATATCGGCGTGCATGTTGTGCCAACCCAAGCGGCTATCTCAAATGGCTTTACAGCATTCAACGAAGAAGGCGCATTGGCGCATGAGCCGCAAATTGCCATGTTTAACGCAGTTCTCCATGACCTCATCAATACAACGCGTAAAATGAACGCATAAAGCATCTCAATCAGACAGATTGTCCCACAGCTTATTCGTCGCGTGGGACGATCTGGTTTCTCTTGATATATTGCATCCCGACGGATGGAGACTTGCAATTGACCCGCATACAACGCACCGCAAATGAACGCCGCGCTCAGATAAAAGCTGATGCCGCTGCAATGGGAATCGACGAAGAATATATATCAACACTGGTCGATACATTTTATGATCGTGTTCGCGTCCACCCCGAACTTGGACCTGTTTTCAATAATAAAATTGGTGACAATTGGGATGCACATCTGGATACGCTAAAACGCTTCTGGTCTTCTGTTGCCCTCAATGCAGGCACATATCATGGTCGTCCTGTTCCAGCACATATGGAAGTTACGCAGGCAAAAGAGGAACAATTTGCCATCTGGCTGTCCCTATTTCGCCAAACGCTAGAAGATACTGCAGCCACACCTGAAGCCGTAGAATACTTCTATGAACGCGCCAACCGCATCGCCAATAGCCTGAAACTGGCCATGTTCGGCATTAAGGGAATTCCAGGGCCAATGTCTGGCAATTAAACCCGCGTGACGCTAGCTGCAAAACATCCGGGCTTTGCATAATGCATGTGTAGATAATCCACTTGAGGAATTGAAAACATCTGCGCGATAGATTTCTCCAACTCTGTTCCCACAACAACATCTGCATTGACCATCATATGATTGACCGAAAATGCACGTACGGACATTAATCGCCCTCTCATTAATTGTGGGACTTCACCAATATCTGGTTTTGCCTGCTCAACACCTTGACGCACATATATAGCATGGCTGGACGCATAGGGGGAATTTACAGGTAAATGTGCATGCTGGACAAGAATAACCTCTTCTCCTTGTACCGCATCTTCCAAACTAACCCGGCAAGGCGCGCCAGGATAAGATGTCGCTTTACGGCGAACCGCTTTATGCGCCATCAAATCTTCATCAGACAGTGAAAAAAGATGTTTAAAAGGCTCTGGTGAAAGTGCATGAAATTGGAATGACATTGAAATACCTCGCTATTTTATCGCTCTTTCATAAAAATAGCTTAGCGTTTCAATTTCTGCTCGCCGATTTCGGACTTGGAATTTTCCTAAGCCACCTCAAAAGTCACATCACTCCAGCGCTGTAATTCTTCGATTAAAGCCTCCGCTTCTCCATGCTCACTGGTTGGTTTTGTCACCACCACACGCTCGAGGACAATACCCTTATTAGACATCACTTCTAGGGCGCTAAGTGTATGACTAATTGATCCTAAATAATTGGCTGTGACCAAGATTGCGGGCATTGCAAGGTCATAAATAAGATCAAGATGCAATTTGTTATCCGTCACCGGAGACATTATTCCGCCTGCCCCCTCAACGATGATAGGAGACCCTTCTGCCAGCAAAACACGCGAATTCACAAAAGCCAAAATGTCATCATAATCAAGAGCTTGGTTAGCTTCTCGCGCTGCTTGATTTGGCGCAACTGGTTTTTCATAGCGGCGCATACAGATACGATTTACATTTTCAGGGGTAATCTTTTCCCCCATTGCAGCCAGCAATTGCCCAGCATCAGATTGAGCAAGGTCGCTTTCTCCAAATCCGCTCATCAACGGTTTGACAGCATGCGGATTAAGACCTTGCTCCCGCCATTCGTTTAGCATTTTAGATGCAACAAATGTCTTGCCAATATCCGTGCCGGTGGCCGTGATAAATACGCTACTCATTTTGGTGTCCCGTTATATATTTAATACATCTTTTGGTAGATGTTTTTTTAAACTGTTAGCCAAAGCCAACACATCGTCAAGCTCGTGTGAGGCAGAAAAAGCGATACGCAAACGCGAACTACCATCGGGCACAGTTGGCGGCCGAATAGCAGATACATGGAAGCCGTCTTCTAGCAATTTAGCTTGCACTTTCAAGGCAATGCTTGCTTCGCCCAGCAAGATTGGGACAATGGTACTCGTGGGTTTTGGCAGCCCCAACGCATCTGTAAATGCGGTTGTTTTCGCCATAACATTTTTAGCTAAATGCGTGTCTTCATTGATAATATTGACGGCTTCTAGCGCTGCTCCCAAAACTTGAGGCGGCAATCCTGTTGTGAAAACAAAAGTGCGCGCACGGCTTATCATCAACTCAATAAATGCCGCAGGACCACACACATATCCCCCATAAACTCCTACAGCTTTAGACAGCGTGCCCATCTGGATAAGCGCCGGATTATTCTGCTTGATAACGCCAAAACCATGGGCGTCATCTGTCATCAGCCACGCGCCATATTCTTCACAAAGGGCTTGTAATTCTTTCAATGGAGCAAGGTCTCCATCCATAGAAAACACCGTTTCAGTCATCAATAATATACGACTATCTGCCGAGATATTGTGTAATTTCTGTCGTGCATCTTCCACATCATTGTGTTTGAAGGTGCGAATCTCTGCGCCAGAGAGCTGCGCACCCGCTCTCATGCATGCATGTGAAAGTTCATCCATCACAACGACATCTGATTTACCAACCAAACAAGGTATCGCACCTAAATTTGCCATATAGCCCGAGCCAAAGACACGGCAAGCTTCCAGCCCTTTCATTTTGGCAAGTAATGTCTCTAATTCATGATTAAGTGGACTATCACCAGACACTAACCGAGATGCCCCAGCACCTGCACCATAGCGAATAGCTGCTGCTCCTGCTGCTGCCACAACTCGTGTGTTTTGAGAGAGGCCCAGATAGTCATTATCGCAAAAAGAAATTGCGGGTATTCCATCACGCACAATAGCCCCACCAACGCCGCGCGATGTGGGGATAAGTCCACGCTTTAAATCTTTTGCGTGAAGTTTATCGAGTTTTGCTTGCGCAAATGCATTCAATTCATCAACTTGGCGAGAAATAACAGGCCCCAATATGGTTTATGGTAATGCATTTGGCATACACCAGAGCATCAAAAGCGTAGAAAGTTGTAAAATGAGTTCAGATAAATCCAAAATCGAATGGCTAGATACTGGTTTGGATCACATCTGGCTTCCATATACGCAGATGCAAACCAATCCCAAACCGGCCGCCGTCTCTCATACCCAAAACGCGAGCATATTTCTAGAAGACGGCACACAATTAATTGACGGAATTGGCAGCTGGTGGACCAACGTACACGGATATAATCATCCCAAACTAAAAGACGCGCTGATCAAGCAATTGGAAACCATGCCCCATATCATGTTGGGCGGTCTGGGACATAAATCAGCTTATCAATTAGCAACGCGATTGGCACAAATTACACCGGGTGATTTATCACGCACTTTTTTCGTGGAATCAGGTTCGGTCGCCGTCGAAGTCGCAATGAAAGTGGCCGTGCAATTCTGGCTAAACACCACAGGTAAGGTGCGCCCTAAATTCATGTCGTTCAAAGGCGGGTATCACGGCGATACATTCGCGGCCATGTCTGTATGTGATCCAGATGAAGGTATGCATTCTCTTTTTGGACCCGCTCTGGCAAATCAATATGTTCTCGACCTACCCGAAGATGAAGACAGTAAATTCCTGTTTGAAGACATATTGGAAGATCGCAATGACATCGCCGCAGTGATTGTTGAGCCACTTATCCAAGGTGCGGGTGGTATGCGAATGCATTCACCTGAAACTCTGCGTTATCTGCGCGACACCTGCGATAAATTTGAAAAACTTTTGATCTTCGATGAGATTTTCACTGGATTTGGCCGCACGGGTGAAATGTTTGCCGCCAATGTGGCCGGCGTTGTGCCTGATATTATGACCATTGGGAAAGCACTGACGGGCGGCGTCACACCACTCGCTGCAACAATCGTGACGGATCGCATTTATAATGTTTTCCATGCCGATGATCCCAATAAAGCGCTAATGCATGGACCAACCTTTTCCGGCCACGCCCTCGCCTGCGCAGTCGCCATGGCAAGTCTTGATCTATTGGAAGAAGAAAACGCCCTTGATCGCGTCAAAGCCATTGAAGCCCAGTTTGAACGTGAATTGCGTCCGTTGGAAGCACGCGATGATATCAAGCAAGTGCGCATATTAGGAGCTGTCGCAGCTGTGGAACTGGTCAACGGATTTGATCTTGCCGCCATCCGCCAGCGCTTTATCGATAATGGTGTCTTTATCCGTCCGCTGGGCAATGTGATGTATCTCTCACCATCTTTTTCAACCACGCCGGAAGAGATTTCATCACTGACAGGTGCGATTATTGAGATGGTAGAATATTTGGCGGGGTGAGTGAGATTAATTTCAAGCTAAACGTCCCCAAAACGACTCAGCTTGCCCATTCCCTCCAACGCAATAATCCAACACAATATTCCACGAGCCTCATCACCTTTTGAGGCTCATAACTTACGGCAAAAAAACTTATATTTGCGCAATATATGAAATACTTTGCACGCCCTTATTTTAAATAATTTGAATAATATTCAATATGATAAGCAGCGCTGAATTTATAACAATTCCACATGTGCGACTAATTTACCAATACTGCAATTTTACCTTTAAATTTCTTGAAAAGATGACTCTTTTGTAATATAAAATGCCTGCTTTCGAAGATGCCTTACTCTACATTTCCCCTGCATCATATTAACCATAAAAAATGTTGGCACTTCGATATTTATTTGTTGAATATAGATGAGGCTCACTCATGAAGTGCCGTCACTGTCAGACCGAACTAGAGCACATGTTTTGTGATCTAGGATTTGCTCCCCCTTCCAACTCTTACATTTCCCAAGATCATGATAACGCACCTGAAACGTGGTACCCTTTAAAGGTCATGGTGTGTGACAATTGCTGGCTTGTTCAGACACAAGACCATGCAAAACGTGAGGAATTTTTCTCGAACAATTATGCCTATTTCAGTGCCACTTCCAAAAGTTGGTGTGATCATGCCAAACGCTATGTAAGCGACATGACGAGCCGTTTCGGACTAGATCATCATTCTATGATCTGCGAAATCGCGGCAAATGATGGCTATCTGCTGCAATACGCGCTCCAATCCAATATCCCCTGCTATGGTATAGAACCGACATCCAGCACAGCTGAAGCTGCGCGCGAAAAAGGCATTGAGATATACGAAGAATTTTTTGGCGAAGAATATGCCAGACACCTCGTTAGCGAGGGCAAATCGGCCGACCTAACAACCGCCAATAATGTGCTGGCGCACGTACCCGATATCAATGATTTCGTGCGCGGATTTTCTATTCTTCTAAAAGAAGATGGCGTCGCGACTTTTGAGTTTCCTCACCTTCTAAATCTGATCTCAAAGCTTCAATTTGATACCATTTATCACGAACATTATTCCTATCTTTCATTGCTTGCTGTGCGCCGCATATTTGCAGCCAATGGTTTGCAAGTGTTCGATGTTGAAGAATGGTCTACACATGGTGGATCATTGCGCGTCTTCGCACAACGCAGTGACACCGGCACACGCCCTATAAGCGACGCCGTTGAAGACATCATTGCAAAAGAACGCGCCGCAAATCTGGATGAGCTTTCTGGTTATTTAGATTTCCAGAGCAAAGCTGAAAAAGTCAAAAATGAGCTCCTCAAATTCTTGATCAAAGCTAAAGAAGAGGGAAAAACCGTTGCAGCTTATGGAGCGGCTGCCAAAGGCAACACGTTCATGAACTTCGCGGGCGTGCACCCCGACCTCGTTCAATTCGCTGTTGACAATGCAACCGCCAAACAAAACAAGCGCATGCCGGGAAGCCATATCCCAATTGTCTCTTCAGCGATGATATTGTCTGCAAGACCTGACTATGTGTTGATCTTGCCGTGGAATTTGAAAGATGAAATATCCAGCGCGCTTAGCCAGATATACACTTGGGGCGGCAAATGTGTCATCGCCATCCCTGAAATCATGATTTTCTAATTCGCAAACTTAGCCGCAGAATCTTTGGCCCAACCATTGATTCTGCGCTATAGCTTTGACAGCTCAACAAACGGCTTGAACGGCCAGATTAATTGCGCTGATTGCCTCTTACATTTAAATAAAGTATTTGTGAGCTTTGGTTGGGGAAATAAAATGAAACTTCATATGCCATTGATAACTGTGATTTGGCTGGCGTTAGCTGCATGTCAGTCCAATACAGATGCTCTCTCACCCAAAGATTTAAGTGCAATCAAAACGTCCTCGGCAAAATGGGTGGAAACCTATAACAACAATGATTGGGCGGCGTTAGCAGAACTCTTTGCACCCGACGCGATCATGATGCCACCCAACAGCCCTGAAGTGATCGGCCGCACCGCTATCGCAGATTGGGAGGCTAAATTCGAGCAAGGGTTTAGTATCGCATTCGATATACAAACAATTGACGGGAATGCGGACCAAGCCATTGTGAGAGGTCGCTCTTGCGTCTTTATACCTTTAGAATCTGGTGAAACAGGCGTGGATATCGGAAAATTCCTAGAAGTCAGACAAAAGCAACCAAATGGTGACTGGCTCATCACCTATGATATTTTCAATTCTGACCTCGCAATGAACAGCGACCTTCAAGACACGTGTCCGTTTGCTGACAAAGAATAGACCAGAGTTCTATTTCAAAATGAGAATTCTAAACCGTCATTTCATCTCTTCCCGATTGACCTTACAGCGACAATAAACAATGCTCCGCGCCACTCGAATTTCGTCATCAACGGCAGCGCACCTTCATGAAAAATATCCAGATCACTTATCCGGCCTCCTATCAAAAACGCGTTGAAGCTGCGATTGAAAAAGCCTGTCCAATTGATTGGCACAGAGAAGCTGAACCAGACGAGACACGCGAAAGTGTGCTGGTTTTGCTGGAAGATGGCGAAGGCCAATCCCTCATGGATGCCGCGCAAAATATTTTTACATCAAAAGACCAATGGCGCTTAACTGTCATGGATGTGGAAGCGACTTTGCCGCGCAATGAAGTGACCAAATCTGACGATGATAAGGAAGAAAAGAAAAACCCCAAACAAGCCATGCGCGAAGCGCTCGTCGAGGAAGTGATGGGCGGCAGCAAGCTGACAATCGATTTTGTCGTACTCACAATTTTATCTGCCATTGTGGCAGCGATCGGGTTGAATGAGAACAATGTCGCCGTGGTCATCGGGGCGATGGTAATTGCGCCTTTGCTGGGGCCAATTCTGGGTTTTAGCCTCTCGTCTGCGCTTGGCTCCAGCCCTCTTATGCTAACGGCGGCCAAAACGGCGGTGTCTGGCCTTGCTATCGGATTTGGGACAGTCTTTGTGCTGGCCTTAATATTCCCCGTAAATCTGGAAAGCCAAGAGTTGATTTCCCGCACCAATATCAATCCTGAAGTGATCGCACTCGCGCTAGCGTCCGGTGCAGCGGCTGCCCTGTCTTTAACTGGTGGATTATCCTCATCCTTGGTGGGCGTCATGGTTGCCGTTGCACTCTTGCCGCCATCGGCAGCGTCCGCGATGTATCTAGGGTCTGGTGATACGAGAAATGCACTCACAGCAGCAATATTGGTGTTGCTCAACGTTGTGTGTGTTTTGTTATCCACTCAGATTGTGTTCGTTTGGAAAGGCGTGCAGCCGCGCCGCTGGCTGCAACAACAAAACGCTGCAAAATCACGCAAGATAAACATTGCTGTATGGGCCGTATTATTGATCGGCCTTTTCGCGCTTGGTTATTGGGTCAGCAATCATGGCGAACTCTTGGAATCCACTTTTTTGTAGACCTCATTTAAGCCATTGAATTAAGACTGCGCCAATGTGTTCTGTTATTTAGCTAAGACCAAACTAGAACCAAATCTCTGCGCGGTGGAGCGGTAATTTTCCATACCGGCCCGCCAGTGACATAACACGATAATTGCCAGCATCACTCCAACCTGCGCGCCCTGTCTGACTTGCGGCATTGGCACAGAATGCAGCAAGATAAGCTGACTGCTCCGCTTGTGGATCATAATAATAGCGCACAGACCGCGCTTTTGCAGGATCATAATCAACCACATCAATGCCCAGCACTTTAAAGCCAGCAGACTTTAATTCATTGGCGATTATCTGCGCATCCGCATACTGGCTTTTATCCGAAATGTGCAGATAAACTTCTGTGATTTCAAAATCTTTTACAATTTTCGCCTGCTCAATCACAGGTTCGGCGGGCGCTTCTACAGTGCGGCTTGGCACCCGAGGAGGTGCCTGTGTTGGATTTCGACTTCCAGGCCTAATAGGCTCGTTTGTGACTGGCGGCGGCTGCGTAACAGATGGAGCTTCCTCCACAACATCTCCAATAGAAGGCTCTATCATAGCGATCTGGTCAAATGGCGCATCATCATAATCACACGCCTGACCGACACTGCACACGGAAGTTTTGGCTTCGTCACATATGACACCAGATTTTTCCCGTGCTTCGGCATCGCGCCAGCTGATAAATTTACGGACCTCTTCAGGTGCTTCTGCTAGTTGCGCACCGATTGCACCAATGCGTTCAGATGCCAAGCAAGAATACACCGCACGCGAAACAAAATCCTCCGCGAGCACCTGACTATAATCACTAAAACGTTCTTTTTGTTCTGGAGCAAAAGCTGTGAGCTCTGCGATATTCTCATCAATGGGAATAACGGCTGTTTCATTGCCATTATAAAAACGTGCTTTGGCCAGATCACGCCGCACAGATTGACGAATAAAGACGACATGATCAGCCTCGCTATGAACGATAGAATCGCGCGAATTTAGCTTATCATACGCGTCTTCTAGCATACGCCCAGATACGCGGGTCGCATTCTCAGATTGGCTTTCATAATCTTCTGGGATTTCATGCTTGTTCAGCGCCAAGCTTTGACGGCCACTTGCCCATTGCTCTGCGGCGCCAACAATGACTTTCATATCGTCAGTCTGCACATTTAATTCAGCGAGCGTGCTTGCGGCTTCTTCTTTCGCCACCCATGCGCCAAACCCCACAATAATGGCAGCAATCGTTGCCAATGCAGACGCGATTGATAAGCCGCCCAATAGAGCAACTCTAGCCCGTTCCTTTTTCAGACGCTTCACATGCGCAATCTGACTGGCGTCTATATATGCGGTAATAGCTTGAGGCACGCTTTCGATTTTTTCAGTCTGCGCTTGCCAGTTTTGTGCTTGCACCAGTTGCTCACCGGTTAGAAGTACGCCACCGCCGCTTTTCCATTCTTTTGCCCGCTCTTCATAGCGCCGCAATAGGCGCAAGCGTTCCAAATCATGGCGCAATGCACGCTGCAAAGATTTAAAACCGGCATAAAAACCAGTTCCATCCCCGGAATTGAGACTGAAAAAATGGATGTAATTGAGCCGAGATAATTCCGGCGGCACATCCTTTGCCGTCAAAGGCTTAGGTAATAATGGGATAAGGCGTTTATTGCGCGCAACAGCTTGTTGAATTTCCCAACCACAATTTTGTGACGCGAGATAATCATCCGTCAGCACAAAAACCACTGTGTCACTGCTGGATATTAGCTCTTGTAAGCGCGCTTCCCATTGCTCCGTCGCGGCAATGTCATCACGGTCAATTTTGGGATCATAGCCTTCATCTTCCAGCATGGAGACGATCTGATTGGCAAAGTCCATATCTTTGCGGCAATAGGAGACAAAGACATTGCTGCCCGCAACGCTGGTTTCAGATAAAATATCCTGCGCCATACATCTCCCCTAACCATCACTTCGGCATCGCCGCCTGAAGTCATGATGAGAAGCTAACATGAGATCTTAACGCTGGGAACTGGTAAGGATACAATGCGCATCCAAGAGTAGTCTTAAAAATGCACTTTCTTTGCGCTCGTGTGACCAACTCTGTCCCACCAATAAGTTTTTCCACCAGACGTCTGAATGCGTGTCACAAACCAAGATATCGGAATAGAAATAACGCAGGTCACCATTGTCACAAACAAAGCCAGAGTTCTAACAAAATATCGAGGGGCTTTTTCATGCTCAGTGTTTGGGAAAATACTATATCCCATAACCAACTGACCCAAAGTCGCTTTTTGAAATCTCGTGAAACAGTAGAAGTAAATGAAGAATGACAAGAGGTTTACTACCCCCGCCCCAATAAATACTGGCCCATCTGTATTTCGAGTAAAATCACGAATAAAGCGCCAAGCAAATTCTTGAGTTGCTTGTTGTTCAGTCAACAGAACTAGAAATGCCAAAACCGGAATTGAAATTGTTACTACAACCAAACAATCTATAAAACCTGACAATATTCTTCGCCAAATTCCAACTCGCCCTGTATTCACAACTTCAATTTTTTTCTGAGGAAATAGTGCCGCGAACACCAGTAATGATAGACCTATCATTGTAGACATCAATGATGATGATGCAGCTACCAAACATCTAGAATTCGCGCACTGCATGCTAAACTGCACACTACCATTTGCAAAGTACAATATACCTATGAACGCGCACAAAATAATCGCGAGAATAAACGTTCTTTTCAAAAAATTAGACATAGCCCCTCCAACCACATGTTGAAGTTTGCAACGCTTTAATTTGAATTACAATACCTCTAAATCGGCATACGCATGACTTCTTGATAGGCTGAAATCACCTGATCGCGCACGGCGACGACTGTTTCCAATGTCGCTTCTGCGGCGGCAACGGCTGTTACCACATCCACAAGATCGGCATTGCCCATAGTGGCAGAAGCAATAGCATTTTCAGCCTGATTTGCCGCGCCTGATGTTTGGGAAATTGCGGCATCAAGAATTTGACCAAATGGCGCACCTGAAATCCCACCAACATTTTGTGAGCTTTCCGGTTTTAGCGCTGCCTGCGCTGCTTTCATATATGCATTTGTTGCTGCGGTTGCACCGATATCCATAACGCTTTACCTATGCTTTCAAAATATCAACAGCGGCCAAAAGCATGGACCGGCTGGCTTCAACAACGTTCAAATTGGCTTCATATGCGCGCTGGGCCTCGCGCATGTCTGTCATCTCAACAAGCGCTGAGACATTGGAATATTTCACCATACCGCCTTCATCTGCGGCTGGGTGAGTCGGGTCAAACTTGACGGTAAATGGCGCTGTATCATTGTGCACACCAGAAACTTTTACACGCTCAGCCCCAGATTCGCGATCTAGATAGTTTTTAAAAACAGGCACTTTGCGCTGATATGGGTCCGCGCCGGGTGTATCGCCCGTTGAATTTGCATTCGCCAAATTTTCCGCCGATACGCGGATACGCACAGTTTGCGCACGCAGACCAGAAGCGGCCGAAGACATTGCAGACATTAAATCGCCAGACATAGCTTAATTCCTCTTCTTTATTTCTAACGTGGTGCTTTTGCAGCCAGTCGCATCATGGACAGGCTTTTATTGTAGAGACCGATCATGGTCTCAAATTCCATACGCGTTTCAGCAATTTTCATCATTTGATCCTCAACCACGACGCCATTGCCATCGAGCGTGGTCTCTGAATCGGGTGCTTTTTCAATATATGCACCAGCTACAAGTGAACCACGGCTTGCGCTTGCAGCTATGTGACCGGGATGCGTGACTGCCATTGCACCCGCATTGGCTGGGCCGCCGGCACCCGCATTATTGCCAACTTTCCCCTTCGCCAGCGCGGCATTGAATGAAGATATATCAACATCCTTAGGGGTATAGCCGGGCGTGGACACATTGGAGACATTTTGCGACAGCACTTTTTGACGTTCACCCAGCATGTCCATGCGCGCTTTCATCATTCCGAAGATGGGCATATTCATAGGGCCAGTCACGTATCGCACTCCTAAAAATCAATCGGCGCATCCGCACTGGGCAGAAACGACCTGTCTACTAGGCAGTTTCCACCCTTAAGGTTAAGGAGTTTTTAAAATTGTGAACAGTGATATTAACCACTCATTTACCTTCAAGACCGAAAAGTTAACAAGACCGTTTCAATTTGTTGGAATCGGTGCAATTGGGCATGCAAAAAGCATCTCGTTATAGACTGGTCAGACCATGGAAGAACTCATCCGCGCGACTGCTGCGCTTATATTTGTGTTGTCCATCATTCTAGGCATGGGCTGGGCTGCTCGCCGCTATGCAGGCCAGCGCGCCAATCTCATCAATAATCAATCTGATCTTCGCATCGTCGAATGGCGCGGCATGGATGCGCGCCGCAAACTCGCTGTTGTGCATTGGGATGGCCGCGAGCACCTCCTCTGCCTAAGTCAAACAGACCAAACCCTCGTGGCAAGTCGAGATGCGCCAAAACCAGAACCGACATCAACAGCAGAGAATGCATCCGCTTCGCCCGTGCAAACGCCTAAAACACTTGTCGAGCAAATGGCCAATAGCATCAGCAAAATGACATCCCCCTCCAAACCGCCCCACTCCAAAACAACGGAGAAGCCATAATGCGCGCCCTTAAACGCTCGACCAAGATGATGGGCCGCGTCACGCTCCTATTATTAGGTACGCTATTACTGGCACCTGCGGGTATCGCTCAGGAATTTAATTTCGATTTAGGCACCGGCGCAGGCATGACGAGCGGCATTGTTGAAATGCTCGGCGTGATCACGATTTTATCCTTAGCGCCGTCAATTTTGGTGATGACAACAAGCTTTGTGCGTATTGTGGTGGTGCTATCTTTATTGCGAACAGCAATGGGGCTTCAACAAGCGCCGCCCAATGCGGTGATTATCTCGCTTTCCCTATTCCTAACCGCTTTTGTTATGGCTCCCACTTTTGAAGCAGCCTATAAGGAAGGGGTTGAACCCTTCATGGCCGAATCTATCGGATTAGAAGACGCCCTGCCACGCGCTGCTGCCCCGATTAAAACCTTTATGGCCAAGCATGTGCAAGATGATGATCTGGCATTGTTTATGGGCATGGCAAATATAGAAACACTAGAAAGCGCAGAAGCAGCGCCGTTTCAGGTGCTGGCACCAGCCTTCATGATATCCGAGCTGAAGCGCGCCTTTGAGATCGGGTTTATGATATTCCTTCCCTTCCTCGTGATCGACCTTGTTGTGGCTTCTATCCTGATGAGTATGGGGATGATGATGTTGCCGCCTGTGACAATCTCTATGCCGTTTAAGCTCATCTTTTTCGTGCTGGTGGATGGCTGGCGGTTATTGGCTGGATCACTTGTCGAAAGCTTCGTGGCTGGCCCGCCTGGTTAGCTAGACAAGCCCAAACTTGGCAATCCACATATAAAAAAAGGTGCTTACCCAATCGTAAGCACCTTTTTTATTGAATGCGAAACCCTCGCTATAAACTGCAAGGCATTTCGTTAGAGGCTTGCCAGCTTACAGCAAAGATTTTGGCAAAGCTTCCATCTCTGTTTTCATGGCGTCAAACTCGCCCTCTGTCGCCTCACTTGGCTTGGTCAGCAGACTCACACCAACAGCCACGATCAACGCGATCACAAAGCCCGGTACAATCTCATAAATGATTGAAGACAAGGATTGCCCATCAATTGTTATAGGCGCGTAGAGCCAGAACAACACGGTCAAAGCACCCGCAATCATACCCGCCAACGCGCCATTGCGTGTAAATTTACGCCAGTAGAGCGACAATAGTATAATCGGTCCAAAGGCAGCACCAAAGCCAGCCCATGCACTTCCCACCAAAGAAAGAATGCTGCTGGAGCGATCAAATGCGAGCACAATCGCCACCCCGCAAACCAACACAGTCGCAAGGCGCCCCACCATGACAAGCTCCTTTTCAGATGCATTGCGTTTCAGGAATGTCTTGTAAATATCTTCAGTCAGTGAACTAGACGATACCAATAATTGAGACGAAATCGTGCTCATGATTGCCGCCAGAATAGCAGCTAACAAAAATCCAGACACGAGCGGGTGAAACAATGTCTGAGATAGCAGAATAAAGATCGTTTCTGAATCAGTCAGAGCTGATTGCAGCGCATTTTCCTGAACATATGCCAAACCGATTATGCCAACAAACACTGCTCCGATCACAGTTACCAGCATCCATGACATTCCAATATACCGCGCTGTTGCGATATCTTTCAAAGACCGGATCGCCATAAAACGCACAATGATATGCGGCTGCCCAAAATAACCCAATCCCCATGCCATAAGCGACACGACGCTCATGAAAGTTACGCCATTTGTCCAGCTAAAATAGCCTTCCAAATCAAGCGGCGCTGAGCCAGCTGGCTGCACAGTATTGGCCGCTGCAGCAATTTGTGTCTCCACACCCTGCATGCCGCCGACAAATTGATAGGCCACAATAGGCACAAGCACCAACGCAATGAACATGATACAGCCTTGCACAAAGTCTGTCAGGCTTACGGCAAGAAAGCCACCAATCACTGTGTAAGCCAATACCACTCCAGCGGTGACAAACAGCCCCAGCTGGTAATCCATTCCAAAGCTTGCTTCAAATAATTTACCGCCCGCCACAACGCCGGCAGAGGTATAGAGGGTGAAAAAGATAATAATCACAAACGCTGATATTAAGCGCAAAGCGTGGCTGGTATCATCAAACCTGTTTTCAAAGAAATCTGGGAGGGTGATGGAATCGCTGGCCAGCTCGGTATAAACCCGCAAACGCGGCGCAACGAACCTGTAATTTAGGTAAGCACCGATAACCAAACCAACGGCAATCCAAGCTTCGCTCACGCCCGATAAATAGACTGCGCCGGGCAATCCCATGAGCATCCATCCACTCATATCGGACGCACCAGCAGACAAAGCACCTACAGCGGGATGAAGTTGACGCCCTCCAAGCATGTACTCAGAAACGTTGCTCGTAGACTTTCTGTAAGCGTAAAAGCCAATCGCCATCATCAAGATGAAATAAGCACTTAGTGAAATAATCTCGTAGAAACTAATGGTCAAAACATAACTCTTCGGTCAAAATCTAAGTAAATTTAAGAATACCTCACCAAAAACGCAGCCACCTTATCTAGTCAAAAAAGCAGAACTGTTTCCTTGCTCAGGCTCTTCGAGGGGGTATGTACCGCATTTATTAGCGAAATAATCAAGGGACCTCTCCCAGATCTTTGCATCTGATGTATCAATTAACACTCATATTCTGTCAGTTATCGAAAAAAATCTCTACCAAGCCCTGTCCCTGTTTAAGATAAATTCGACGATTACCTTGGAAATACTCTATGCAAAAAATTCTTCTGATTAATGGACACCAACCCTTTCCCTCTTCCTCAGGCAAATTGAACGAAGCCTTTGTTTCGCGTGCGCATCAGTTTTTTCAGGCTCAAAATAAGGATGTGCGCCGCGTCAATACTTCCCAAGCATGGGACATTGAGGAAGAAGTCAAAAATCAACAATGGGCAGATTTCATTCTGGTGCAATTCCCGTTAAATTCCATGGGAATGCCTTGGCCACTCAAACGTTATTTTGACGAAGTCTACACCGCCGGCATGGATGGACGTTTAGCCAAAGGTGATGGCCGAAGCCGCAAAGACGCCAGCAAACAATATGGCAGTGGCGGCCTTATGCAGGACACATCCTATATGCTGTCAGTGACGCTCAATGCGCCACTCACAGCTTTTTCCGATCCAAATCAAAGCCTGTTTGCAGGACGGTCTCTTGATGAGCTACTTGCCCCTGTCCACATCAATTTTGCTTTCTTCGGAATGACTGCCAAACCCAGTTTTGCAGCTTATGATGTTAATAAAGGGCCGCAGATTGAAACTGACTTTAAGCGCTTCCAAATCCAACTGGAAGACCTTTTAACCTAATCCAGTTATCTACCCAACGTTAAGAAAACGGCGCTCAGGGATAAACCAAGCGCCGCATTCTGGCAAACCTTCTAGGCTCTAATCATATGCACCTGCTGCATAGTGAAGCTCATAACTATGGCTATAAATTTCCAGAATATTGCCAAACGGATCTTCCATATAAATCATACGATATGGTTTTTCATTCGGGTAATAATAGCGAGGTGCCTTCATGCGTTTCTTACCACCAGCCGCCACGATTTTCTCAGCTAATCCTTCCACATCAGGATCTTGGACACAAAAGTGAAATATACCTGTTTTCCAGTATTCAAAATTATCCTCAGGATTCTCCTGATTTTTAAATTCAAACAATTCCACACCGATCCTGTCTCCCGTGGAAAGATGGGCAATACGAAATTTTTCCCAACCTTGTCCAAACACATCAGTGCACATCTCACCAATGGCTGAATCGTCCTCAATTATTTGCGTGGGTTTCATAATCAAATACCAGCCAAGGACTTCAGTGTAGAATTTCACAGCCGCTTCAAGGTCGGGAACTGAGATACCGATATGTGAGAAAGATCTTGGATATGTCTTATTGTTATCAATGAGCATGGGGTGAACCTCTATTGTGTGAAGAGCCAGACTATCCGCCTCATCACCTCCACAATACCGACCGCGTTGCATTTTGAAAAATTATCAATTATTCTTATTTTGATAATATAATTTTATGAAATGACTTGTTGATGCTCAACCCCGCTTGGCTGCACACATTCAAAACACTCGTTGATATTGGCCATTTCACCAAGACAGCGCAAAAGCTAAATATGACCCAACCCGGTGTCAGTCAGCATATCAAAAAATTAGAAGACGCTTGCGGGCACGCCCTTATAAAACGAAATACCAAACGCCTTGAACTCACCGAGCAAGGCCGACAAATATATGAATATGCAATCCAGCTTACATTAAATGAAACCAAGCTATTAGAAGCGCTCAATTATGATGACCCCCAAAAGGGTATTTGCAAATTAGCATGCTCAGGATCATTTGCATTAAAGCTGTATCCGCCTCTGCTCGAAATGCAGAAAACCCATCCAAAACTCTCTTTTGAATTAGAAGTCGCGCCCAATCACAAAATCCTTGCTGATGTGCTTGAGGGCCGAACTGATTTAGGCATCGTCACGCAAAATCCTACACAAAGCATGTTTGATGTCGAGAAGATTGGCCGTGAGCAATTGTGTCTAATTTTGCCGCGCGAAGTGGAAATCAATCCAAATATTGCAGAAACAATCAAAACTTTAGGACTAATTCATCATCCCGATGCCGCACACTATCTAACGCTCTATTTTGATTTATGCGGTCAAGCGGATTTAAAAACCCTCAAATTCGAAGACATTCCTAAATCAGGATATATCAATCAGCTAAGTCAGATCCTATTGCCGGTTTCAAAAGGGCTCGGTTTTACCGTTCTTCCCAAAAGCGCGTTAGATAATTTTACAGAAAAAAACAAACTACACGTTTTTAATCCCCCTCAAAATGTAGAAGAAACACTCTTTAGGGTGAAGGTCCGAGGCCGCCAATTGCCTGCCCGATATAATATACCTATCCAAGCAATTTGCGACATATGTTAGGAACGCTGCCACACACAAAAGCGGCGCTCAGTGATCAACCAAGCGACGCTTTAATTTTGTATTACGAAGTTCGCCTATTCGGCTTCTGCTTCTCCGGCGCGGAAATCAACATCCAATTCAGCCGCAAGATAGGTAAACACTGACCAAGCGGCTATATTTTGCTGTAGCTCGTCTTCATCAATTTTATCCAATGTATCATTTGGTGTGTGGTGATATTCAAAATAGTCTTCACCATTTTGATCCAAACGCCCCATAGGCACACCCGCCATCGCAAGCGGGATCATATCAGGACCACCGCCGCTTTCATTATCGCCGCGAATAATGCCAAGATCAGCAAGTTCACGCCCAATTGCATCCATAGCTGGCAAGGCGTCTGGGCCAACATTTGATCCAAAACGCCAGACTTCACCAGCTCCAAAATCAGATTCTGATCCCATCACATGGTTTGCAAGTGTTTCATCTTCAATGCGGGCTGCTGCATAGGCACGTGCGCCAACCAAGCCCACTTCTTCAGAACCAAACAAAACAACACGGATCGTACGACGTGGATTCTCAGGCAAATTCGCAATCAACTTTGCCGCTGCCATTGTGATACCAACACCCGCACCATCATCAAGCGCGCCTGTACCAGTATCCCAGCTATCCAAATGCCCGCCAATAACAACAATCTCGTCTGGTTTTTCACGACCAACAATTTCACCAATCACATTTCCAGACATGGATTTACCGCGCCATCCTGCAAATGTTTTCAGCTTGATTTTCATCACTTCACCAGATTTGGCAATGCGCTCAATCTGATCTGCATCAGGATTAGACACTGACAAAGCGGGGATTTTAGGGTGACGCCCTTCAGGGAAACTCATCATTCCTGTGTGCGCAAAGCGATTGTTTGATGTACCAACAGAGCGAATGAATAATGCAGTCGCGCCGCGATCTTCCGCCATCACCCATGCATCACGGCGTTTACGATTAGCCCAGCCATATCCCTCGCCTGTGCGAGATGCCGTCATGCGGTCCCCAACAAATACAATTTTACCAGCCAGATCAGAAACCGTGTCTGCCTTCAGCGCATCATAGCTTGCAAAATAGACAACTTCAGCTTCGCTACCCTCTTCTGGCGTGGCACCGCCCCCACCAAGCGAGATCGCATAAAGTGGCTGCGGGTAAGGCGCTGTCAGCGTCACTTCTTCATATACAGAATGTCCGCGCGTCCATAAATCCAGCTCAAATGGCTCTTCCCGAACATTTTCAAAACCAAGCTCTTTTAGCTTTGCCATGCCCCATTCGCGTGCGCGCGCTTCTTGCGGCGTTCCGGCAAGACGTGGGCCGATTTGCGTTGTAAGGTCTTCAATTATACGAAAACCAAGATTGCTTTCTAAGGCTGTTGATTTGAGCGTTTGCGCTGTTTCAGCTATATCAGCAGGTATAATAAAAGGTGGCGCTGCCTCATCAGTTTGCGCGTGCGCACATGCAACGCTAGCAAAACTGACTGCACCTATAATAAGCGAACGTATCATTGAAGATCCCCGTAAAGCTAAGATTTTGCTTCACCATAAGGATAAGCACGGCGGAGGCAATCTGCAGGCGTGTTTTTCCAGAAAAATCTTCCCCAAAACAATAAAGCAGCGCACGAACTTAATCGCACACTGCTCTATCGCTGCTTCACACCACGATCTGTCTGGGTTGGGGGGAGACAAATCAGGCGTAATTTAGTTGGCTCTATTATATTTCCTTATTATCGAGCCGAATTCTTATTCGTATAGTTTAGTCTTCCATGGACCATTCGATACGAAGCGGGTGCACAGATGCAACTTCAACTGTTTCATCGACGCCAACAAGCTTGCTTGCTTCTGTTGCAAAATCGTCTGACGAACATGCCTCAACGCTAACTGCGCCGATATTACCTTGGTCGTCCACTTTCACAGACAAATCACATGAACCAGCACGACTCTTCACACCCGCAGAATATGGGTAAGTGAGTTGGTGCAAGCCCGAAGGAGCGACTGCGCCTTCTACTTTAATTTCAAACGCCCGAGCTGGTGTGTCTCCAGCGGATTGCGCATTAGCAACCGGCATAACGCCTGCAGCTAACACGCACAGAATGATTGATGCGTGTTTCATGACAGTTTTATGACATAAGCTGTCATGTTTGTCACTATAAAGATTATAGAAAAACGCTCAAATTCACATAACATACTGTTTTTATTGAAAAGAAAAGTCTATACATTTGCTGTACGTGGCATAAAAAAGACCCACAAAAACCCTCTAATGTTAGTTATATATGCATGCCAGCTATCAAAATCTGACCTTAAAAATCATCAAAAAGGCGATTTACTCCCCTTAAAAGTGAATATTTATAGACTTTCTAGCCGTGTTTTTTTGATCAGATTCGATTTTTGGGTCTTGCTCAATCCATATAAGGCGGTATCGCTGAGCGTATGAGCGAGCAAACACACAATCTTATCAATGCGAAAGCCAATTCCTCCACAGCGACAGCTGAGGCAGAAGAAGTCATGGCGGCACAAGCGACACCGTTAGAAGGCACACAATCTCCCAAAGACGAGAGCCTGTTTGAGCCCTATCATCCGATTTTCGCCAACGCGCCAAAATCTGTGAACTTCAAGAAAACGCGCAAAGCAATCGTGCGTCAGACCAAAGAAGTCATTGAAGAATTCAAGCTCATCCCCGAAGACGCCAAAAAGCGTGAGACACCCTATAAATGGATGGTGTGTTTATCCGGCGGAAAAGACAGCTACACACTCATGGCGGCCCTGCTCGATCTCAAATGGCAAGGCGCTTTGCCCGTTGATCTATTGTTCGTCAATCTGGATCAGGGCCAGCCCGGTTTTCCCAAGCATATATTGCCAGATTACCTGACAAGCCTTGGTGTCGATTATCGCATCATCACCGAAGACACCTATTCCATCGTCAAAGAGAAAACGCCGGCCAAAGCCACGTATTGCGCTTTATGTTCACGCCTGCGTCGCGGCATCCTGTATAATGCAGCCCGTGAAGAAGGATGTGACGCCATCGTGCTAGGACATCACCGTGATGACGCGCTTGAAACCTTCATGATGAATTTATTCCATGGTGGACGCCTCGCCGCCATGCCGCCAACCTTGCTCAATGATGAAGGCGATATCAAAGTGCATCGCCCGTTACTACATTGCGCCGAGAGTGATATTGAGCGCTTTTCTAAAGCGATGAATTTTCCAATCATCCCGTGTAATCTTTGTGGCACGCAAGAAGGCTTGCAGCGCAATGCCATGAAGCAAATGCTAAATGAGTGGGAACAAAAAGCCCCGGGCCGCCGCCAAACCATGTTCCGCGCCCTCAAAAACGTGCGCCCCAGCCATCTGGCAGATAAATCCATCTTCGACTTCATGGACCTACAACCCACCCCACCAAATGAGGACGGGCTTTAAAGGCAAATGTCTATTTTTGGCCTAAATGCGACTGTTGAATTTTGGCGCGGTCAGGCTAGCAAATTAATGCCGGATTTCGATAAGCAGCGATAAGGGTCTGGTCGATGATTTCTGTATTTTTTGTCAATTAATTTTTGTTCTTCTTTGAGTATCCAAGCAACATCAGATGTTTTAAGAATGCTTACAATTTCTGAAACTTTCGGCTTTTCCAATGCTAATATTTCATCTCGAATTTGAGCGCATGGTTTAATATGCTCAAAGTGAAAAATTTTTCTCTTAGGGTCTTTCATTTTGCTTGTTTGATCTCTCCAAGCGTAAAATTTTAATTCACCAATTCTCATTTCTGTCGCAAGTTTTTGTGCTTTCTCAGAAACTCGATGCTCAGCAAGAAAATACTCAATATGTCTCACCTGATCACTAAGGGCCTTGAAGTAGTAACGATACTCTGGTGATTGGCGAGATGTTCTGGTGATACAAGGATCCTTATGTTTGCGGCAGTTTAATGCTATTAATTGAATTATTTTAGCCGCATCAAAGAGAACCTCTTCGCTTATAAAAATCCCACCATAGGGAGAGCTTGAATTCGGCATGATTTTTAGACTCCATTTAGGTAATTAACAAAAATCTTAGCGGTTAATCCGTCGCCTTCTGGCGAATACGAGACTCTTTATCCTCTTCACAATTCAACATATCTTTACCTTAGTTTGCCAATGAATAGGCCTAAAATGGACTGGTCGGGGGAGATGGCCAGCCTTAAAATGGTGAGGCCTATATGTCCCTTCTTGTTTATTATGATGGCGAATGTCCGTTTTGTAATCGCTATGTGAAATTATTGCGATTAAAAGAATCTGCCGGTGATGTAAGCCTGATTGACCTACGTGAAAGCCCCCAACAACGTCAGGAATTGATTGATCAGGGTTTTAATCTTGATCTAGGCATGGTGGTTGAAACAGATGGTCGCCGCGTGGCAGGTGATGACGCCGTCAACATGCTGGCCATGCTCTCCACCCCGTCCACTTTCCTAAACCGCGTCAATAAAGCTGTATTTTCATCGCCCTTATTAGCGACACTTCTATATCCGCTATTGCGCGCTGGTCGATGGCTCACCTTGTTTATCTTGGGCCTTGGTCAGATTATGCCAGATGATGATGGCGCACGCGCCCGCGCCACAATATTTGGAACGCTATTCTCGCTTTTCTCATTCTATCACTTCTTCAATTACGCATTAGAATATATGCGTTTTCCGCCGCAAATTGATATGATTGCCATAGCAATTTGTGCAGTGGCTTTGTTTTTCAGGCCCGCCTCATCTCGGCTATTATTCCTGCTCATGCTGGTCAGTAGTGTGAGCGCCATAGTGCAGGCTCCAATTACATCCAATCACACCATGGTGCGAAACATGGTTCTACTTGGATACTGGGTCTCGTTTTTCTATACGATGATAAGAGGCCTGAAATGGTCTGATATTTTCACCAATTTCGCGCCCGCCGGTCAGGGTGCGCTTTTGGTCATGTATGTCTTTGGGATCTTCCATAAAATCAATACAGGCTTTTTAAATCCTGAAACCAGTTGCGCCGTCGCGCTATGGCGACAAATGCCCATGCCGCTGAATGCCATTGATATTCCTGCCATGCATTATCTGGCTATATACGGGACTTTCATTGTCGAGGGCGGGATTATCCTGATGCTATTCTCAAGGAAATTGCGCCATATCGGTATCGTATGCGGCATCCTGTTTCACACTCTTTTGGCGTTTAGCAATTACGCTATGTATATCTCGTTCACGACGCTTTCCATCGCTTTGCACTGCCTTTTCCTGAATGAAGAAAGCGCCCGTAATATTCGTGATTCAAAAATGATGACAGCCTTCACGCGGCGCATGCGAGATCCCGTCTATATTCTCGCGGCGGCCATCTTAGTCGCGTTGCTATTTTATGTCGGCATGTCGCGAAATTATACGCTCGTCACTCTTATGGCTTTGCCGCTTATTATTCCATTTTGCGTCAATATCATCCGGCATGGCAGTTCAACCAAGCCGCTTCTTGCAAAAGGTCACCGCGTCACACCTCTCATAATTGGAACCATTGTAACCACGCTTTTCTTTCTCAATTGTACAATGCCCTATTGGGGATTAAAAAGCGCACAGACAATCAACATGTTCTCAAACCTTCGCGTGGAAGGCGGCGTCAATAATCATTTAATTATGAAACACATATCCGCGCCCTTTGGGTATCTGGACGATGTCGTCACGATTGAAAAAGCCCAAGGCCCACAGGCAAACATAACAACAGAGTTAGATCAGCACGGCATGGTCTATTATGATCTACTTGCACATTTAAGCGACAATCCAAACCTTGTTGTGACATATACGCGAGACGGAAAAATCTACGAAAATATGAGTGCGGCAATGCTCGCAGATGATATTCAACACACGCTCCATCCCGCATGGTTTCGAAAGTGGTTTCATTTTCAACGCGTCAACTTAAAAGAGCCAATTACCTGCGCCTACTAAAGCGGATGTCTCAAAACTTATCCCCGCCCCTCAAATAACACCCCATACTTTTCTCATCTTCTCACAGGTGGACGGAACGCGGCCGTGGTGTTTTGTGGGAAGGCTGATGGCTTGGAGAATGGGCCAGCGAACAGTGCAGGATCATGGTTGAGTGATTTGTGAGACTCAAACATAAGATTGCGCCAAAAACTGGTCAGATCGGGTCAGCACGCGGCGTGCAGACCCGCCAAGCGCAGGATCGCCAATAGATTACCCACAACGCGAGGCGTGGGCATAGGTTTATGGTCCCTTGTTTAGAAGTAGTCTAACCTGCGATAAATCATCAGACGGAGTGCACTCTTTAGAGGCACATTTACCGCTAGCTTTTGCTAGCTATTACGCCAACGAAGTGTGCACTCTGTTGTCCACTCATTTATAACTTCGCATGGAAACATGACGAAGATAATTGCGCATCTTGCATCCGTTCATGTCGTCAACGTCTGGTAAACACACTACTTCGTTTATTCATTAATTATTTAATGTCTCCAATTAATATCGTCTGAATAGATATTGACGGAGATCATCTTGAAAAACCTTTTTTCTCGCCTTAGTGCCACATCAGCACTCGTAACTTTATCGGCGGGTGTGTTAGCCGTTTCAATGTTTGTTGTTGGTGTAATTTTGTACCAAGTCGCCTTAGGGCAAGCACAAATATCAGCTCAGGAAAAACAAGAAATCAATTTGCGCGTTGCCGCAACCCTCATGCAAGAGCGCGTTGAAGGCACGAAAGTCTCCTGGAATCCTTCAGGAAACGTCACGAAAATTCAACTCGATGTCATCCCTGAATTCACACAGCATAGCCTGATTGACTCAATTGGTAGAATGACTGGCGAAACAGCAACAGTTTTTGCTTGGGACCAAAAAACACAAGATTTCTGGCGGAAAACAACCAACATTATCAAAGACGATGGTAACCGCGCCGTTGGCACACCACTTGGCAAAAAAGGCGCTGTTTATTCGGTTGTCACCAAAGGCGAAACCTTTTTTGGCGAAGCAACCATTCTCGGCAAAGACTATTTCACAGTCTACAAACCCATTTTTAACAACAAAAGCAACATCATCGGCATACTTTATGCCGGTGTTGAAAAACAAGCCGTCCATGCCAATGTTTGGGAATTGATGAACCGCTATACAATGCTGGCTCTTCCCGTTGTTGGATTGTCGGTTTTGTTGCTAATTTTTGCGATCAAACATCAATTTCGTCCTGTCACGCGACTAGCGGAAATCACAAATCAGATCGCTCAAGACAACATTGTGGACGACATCCCATACACAGACCGTACCGATCAAATTGGTCTCCTTGCTCAATCTGTCAGCAGTTTGAAAGCAAGATCTATTGAGCGTTTGGCAATGGAAGAAAACCAACGTCAATCGGAAAACAATGCCAGCCAACGCCAACAAATGGTTCAAGATCTTATTACAAGCTTCCGCAGCAATATCTCAACTTTCCTTACCTCAGTTGACGAAACAGCAGGTGGTCTAAAAACAACTGCTGGACGCCTATCCGACCTGACTGGTTTGAGTGCAACAAGTGCTCAAGAAACTTTAAACTCTGCCGATGATGCCACTTCAAGTGTGCAAAATGTTGCCAGCTCAGCAGAAGAACTCTCTGCCTCTATCGGTGAAATATCGCGCCAAGTTGCTCAAACCACTGACGTGGTGAACCGCGCAACTGAAGGCACAAGAAACACAAACACCAAAGTTGCTGGCCTTGCTAATTCGGCATCTAAAATTGGTGAAGTCATTGTCCTAATTCAGGCAATTGCTGAACAAACAAACCTACTTGCACTGAACGCAACCATTGAGGCAGCCCGTGCAGGAGAAGCCGGTAAAGGCTTTGCTGTCGTTGCGACGGAAGTTAAAGAACTTGCAACTCAAACATCTAAAGCGACTGAGGAAATCAGCTCTCAAATTTCGGAAATTCAGTCGGCTTCCAAAGAGTCTGCAGACTCCATTGCGCAAATCATGACGATTATGGAAGAAGTGAACACTTACACCTCAAACATGGCAAACGCAGTGAATGAACAAGGGTTTGCAACAAATGAAATTTCGGAAAATGCTCAAAAGGCAGCGCAAGGAACAACATTTGCGTCCTCTCGCATGTCCGATCTTTCAAATTCTGTGAAAGAGACATCAGAATCTTCACACGAAGTGCTGAATGCCTCCAGTCTTTTGTCCACACGTACAGAAGAACTAAAACGCGAAATTGAAAACTTCTTAGACAAAGTCGCCGCAGCGTAATCTCGAATAAGAATATTTTATCCTCAGCCCATAATTTAGCTGTAAAAAGCTTTCCATATTATGGGCTGAGAACATCTGTAATATATGTCTAACATTGCGAAAACACTGCCGACACCGCTCAATTGCTCAAAAGGGCGAAGCCGAAACTATATGTATCAACAGCGTTTTCTATAGATTTAACGCACAGCATTCAAAAATCCGTCGCGGAAAAAATAAATCCCCATTTTTTTGAGATTAAATTTCCATCAACCTTATTAGAGTAGAAAAAACATGCTCAAAAGGTCGTGCCTCTCCAATGTAGGCCCGCAAAAAAATATAAAGTGATGGTGCTCAAATTGAGCTGCTTTTAGCAAATCAATTAAAAATATTGCGCCGAGAATACACATAAAATAACGCGTGCTCGCATCACAATTTAATAGGATAAAACTTGTGATCGACAGTTTAAATTCATCTATATCCATGATGAGCATGTCTGGAATGTCTTCCGTTTCTGGAAACAGACCTCCCCCACCTCCACCGCCAGCAGAAGCTGTTGAAGAAAGCGTAAGCCTCCTTCAAGACAGCATTGAAAGCGGAGAGATAGACACTGAAGAACTTTCTGCTCAGCTTACCAGCCAATTCGGCACCGAAGCTGACGGCATTGTAAGCGAAGATGGTGACGTCGATTTTGACGCCCTCACAGATTTACTCACCAAATCTGCCGCCGAAGATATGCAAACAAAACTGACTGAACGTTTTGGTGAAGATGCTGCAAGCATTGTCAACGACAGCGGGGAAGTTGACCATGAAGCCCTCTCTGCATTGATGGAAGCCAATGGCAATCAGGGCCCTCCGCCTCCCAAAGGCGACGGAAACGGTAACGAAACCATGGACTTTCTAAAATCCATGTTGGGCGAAAGCGGTATTGCATCTGGATATGGCTCAAGAGGCCAAGCCCAGAATACTTCCAACACAACCTCTTTCATCAATTTGGTCGCGTAGATATCCTACATCTGATGAAATAGTTTATTCTAAGAAAGTCAGGAGATACTTTACGTGTTTCCTGACTTCTATTTTTAAAGGTCACCTGCGGCTCACTCTGTCTTTCAGTCTTTCTTTTGTCCTAATTCCGGCGTCTACTCTTTTTTGGAGTAATATTTTTATGAGGGACAAAAATATGAGACTTTCAAAATGGCTTATAACAAGCGCTTTAGCGCTGAATACAACATATTTTGCGACAGCATCCGCAGATGAAGTTTGGCAAACCCCTATCGGGAATGTCATTTATGCTGACGAGATCAATGAATATGCCGTCTTACACTTCCCTACTATGCGCGAAGATGTGTTTGGCATTGCCTATATTAAAGACTTGGCAGGCAATTACGACAATCGTGATCAAACTTTTGAAGGCTATTGGGTCGAGCCGATTTCAGGCGCAAGCACAGTTTGTGATGTGGGTATAGTCGACGAAACCGGCGACACTTATCACAGCTGGGGCCGTTTAAAGATGGTTTTTACCGAAACCGCTTTTCCCTCAGGCTGGGTTGCTCTTCGCGGCGAATGTTTCGATGAACCAAATGATGCATTGGCGGGCAAGCCAATCATCGGCCCAATCGAGATTCAGGAAACAAAGTTGGAAACCCAATAGCTGCCACCCCAAAAAAAGGACTGACAAAACTGCCAGTCCTTTTTCTGTTGATATTTGGAACGGACCTTATTTCGCCGCGATCGCAGCGCGCACACCCGCTTCATAAGCGGCATCCACACGGCCAAAGTGTATCATCTGACGTTCGACAATTTCAGTTGGAACACCTCCCATCGCATCAGCAATATTGCTGAAAAGGCGTTGTTTCTGACCGTCGTCAAATAGATCAAACAAGTCTTTAACCTGACGATAATCATCATTACCGTCGCGGTGATCATATCTATCCGCATCACCGCTCAGCTTTAATGGAGGTTCAGCAAAGCTTGGTGCTTCTTTTGCCGATCCCGGCACAGAGTTTGGTTCGTAATACGCATCAGGATTACCCGTTTTGGGGCCGTGATAATTCATGCTTCCATCTTTGTGATAGTGATGCACAGGACATTTTGGCTGGTTCACTGGAAGGCTCTCATAATGCGTACCCAAGCGATAACGGTGAGCATCTGCATATGAGAAAATACGCGCTTGCAGCACTTTATCAGGAGAGAAACCAATACCCGGAATGATATTTGACGGACTAAATGCAGCATTTTCAATTTCTGCAAAATAGTTATCCGCATTACGGTTGAGTTCCATTACACCTACATCCATCACAGGGTAATCACCATGTGGCCAAACTTTTGTAAGATCGAAAGGATTGTACCAAGTTTTACCAACATCTGATTCCGGCATGATTTGTACTTTCACATCCCATTGCGGGAAGTTACCTTCTTCAATCGTGCCAAACAGCGCTTCTTGATACCCTTCACGTGTCTGACCGATTTTCTCAGCAGATTCTGCATTGGTGTAAAATGTGTGGCCTTGACGTGTTTTGAAGTGGAATTTCACCCAGAAACGCTCATTATCCGTATTGATAAAGCTGTAAGTATGCGAACCATATCCATTCATGTTCATTGGCGTGGTTGGGCAACCGCGATCAGACATCAAAATCGTCACTTGGTGCAAGGATTCGGGAGATAAACTCCAGTAATCCCACATCGCTGTATTGCTTCTTAAATTGGTCCGAGGATGGCGCTTTTGTGTGTGGATGAAGTCAGGAAATTTTTGTGGATCACGAATAAAGAAAACAGGGGTGTTGTTTCCAACTAAATCCCAATTTCCTTCTTCTGTGTAGAATTTAGTCGAAAACCCACGCACATCACGTTCATTGTCCGCTGCGCCTGCTTCACCGGCGACAGTAGAAAAACGAGAAAGAATTGGAGTTTGTTTTCCAACCTCACTGAAGATTTTTGCTTTGGTGTATTTGGTAATATCATGCGTAACGGTAAAAGTGCCGTGTGCACCCCAGCCTTTGGCGTGTACGACGCGTTCAGGAATACGTTCGCGGTTCTGATGCGCTAGTTTTTCTATCAATTGATAGTCTTGCATCAACACAGGACCGCGCTCTCCAGCAGTCAGTGAATTTTGGTTGTCAGAAATTGGATTTCCGGCAGTCGTTGTTTGGTATGGGCATTTATTCGTCATTTTTCTCTCCAAATTATTTCAGGAACATGACTATTCAGATGCGTACTCAACGTCTCATTTCAATTACGCTGAGATTTATAACGTACATCATTTTCAAGGAACTTACCCTGTTTATATGCGTTAACAATATATACAGAAACGGAGTACGCAGATGAAACTCGCTGAAAAAACAAAACCATTAGACCATCAACAGATAGACGAAAAAAACCGACAACGCGGTTATGATGAGGTCATACCCAATGACAGATCTGACATTGATCGCGGCGTATTTCGGGATGATGGACAACCTAAACCTGAGACGCCATATGCAAGAAAATTGGAACGCTCAAATGTCAGTGTGAAAACACCCGACGACCCGCGTCACCCGAACACACCAGACTATGTTGATGAAGAATTGGAAGACGATATCAAAGCGAAATTCCATCCCGCGACATTATCAACCGATTAGTGCTAGAGATGGCGTAGAGAATTATTGGATCAACTCACTTGGTCGTGAGAAATCATCCCTCGCCGTCAAATCTTTGCTTTAAACTAGCAGCAAAAGCATCAACACGTGGCGCATCTGCTCGGCGGCTAACGGCTTCAGAAAGTGCTGCGCCTGAAATATCCGTTTGGGATGTAATTAACGCAAAGCTTTGTTCATTGGCTGTGTTTTCAAATAAATGCGCATACCCTTCATTTAGTCTGGAGAGTAAGCCCATATTTTTAGCCAATCGCCCCGCAATGGCAGCTTTAAGCGCGAGATCTATATCAGATTTTTCGGCTTGGGATGCTTCCGGCAGCATGGACGCCAATTGATTTGCTGCATCGGTCCATTTCTCACTTTTCCAATATGCATCAGCTCGAATAGAAGCAGCCTCAAGTCCTTCAACGCCCTCAAGCAATTCAATCGCGTGATCTGAACGCCCCATGTCCCGATAAGCAGCTGCCTCTAACAGACGCCTTTGCAAAGCAAGTTCTTTGGGCAAACGGGGCTGACGCGAGGCACCAATTGCCGCCAATGCGCGCTCTGGTTGGCGGTCCATCAAATAGATTGATGCGAGATCAACAGCAATCACTGCCTTACCACGGCCACGCACACGATTATCAACCTGATGCTGCAATAATTCTGTCGCAGGGTCCAGAAGATCAAAAGCCACAAGTCTTCGTGCAAGCTTTCGTATCATTCTATCCCCATCCTGCCCAATGGGTGTAAGATCTTTAAATTCGTAAAACAATGCCAGAGCCTGTATAGGATCTAGCCTTTCAGCTTCACCATCAAGGTAAAGTTTTCTAAAAAACTCAACCAAACGGATTCGCAGTTCACGCGCACCCGGTTCATCAGGATTACGCAATGCCGCCGATTGCACGAGCAATAATGCCTCTCGGAAACGACCAAGGCTCATATACTGATCGGCAAGAATACCGACAGTTTCCATCTCAGTTGCATCACCTCGCCAGCGATATCGTAAAGTATCTAAATGATCAGCAGCTTCAGAAGGAGTAATTTTATCAATTTTAGCGCCTAGATCGAGCCGACGAAGTTCTGCACGAACCGCTACTGGCTCGATGCCATCAATAGTAAGCGCAAGATATTGTTTGTAGGCTTTTTCAGTTTCACCAACAGCTTCATCAATTTGCGCTAAAAGCAAAGACGCGGACTCAGCGGATTCTCGATAACTCGTTCCAGCCGCTCGTCCTGCCAATTGTCTCGCGCGATCGAGCTCTTTCGCTCTGAGTGCGGCTTCGGCAGCAACACTGTAAAATTCAGATGCCCACCGTCCAGAGTATGCAAAAATCAATTCTTCAGATTGTCGGAAAAAATCATTCGCTCTTTCCCATTGCCCCATTTTGGCAGCAACATATCCACGCCAAAGCAATGCAGATTGATCCGCTCGCAATGGACCTTTTGATAAGTCTTTTTCGGCCAGTTCATATCGCTTCATCATGACTTCAGCAGCACCGCGAAGCCCCAAAAAAGCTGCATCTTGCTCTAACAAAGGACGCCCATCCAAAGCAGAATCCAAAACACCTGACGCCTCAGCACCAAGATCATGCCCGATATAAAAACGAGCTAGGTCAACAAGCACATCTGCACCAGCTTTGGATGAAGGATCACGTGTCGCAGCGACACGTTCAAGTTCACCCTTTCGGCTAAAAAATGCATTGCCAGCAAGCCCGCCCCATGAATCAAAATCAATGAATGCTGGTGTTGGCGTGTCCGAGTTCATTTTCGTATAACTGGATGAAGTTACGCCAGAAAAATTTGACATCGCCATACCGCGCGATGAGGAAACAACAACGCGTTCATCGTGAAGCTTTACTAAAACATCATCAGAGTTGGGAATGACAACCAAACCATGCGCTGTAGAAGGCATTTCAGCTTCAACAAATTTACGCGGTGTCGTCGAAGCAGATGTAGGCCCAAAAGCAACAACAGATGCGATTTCATCGCCAACCACCGGATCGGTAAACCAGACGATCCCAGCAGCACCGATTAGAGGCGTTTCGATACTAAAACGTCCTGTTTCTGAGACTTCTCTTACAGGTTTTAAAAAACGTTCAGCCTGCATAGCAGCACCTGCAAAGGTAATTGTCCAAATCGTCCCTTCTGATTGCGCAGAAGCAATCATTCCCTCTGGCGCTTCTACACGCATGAGCACGGCATTATCTTGTCTGATGACATCAATATTATAAAGCGACGGAAGCTGGGTTGTATCAATCTCTATATCGGCATCTACTGCAAATACGATCCAATTTGCAGGGGAACGGTTAAATACAGCAGCCGGCGCTGGAGCTTGCCAAGGCACAGTTATCGTCAAACTATTGGGTTGGGCATCAATTTCAGCTTTTACTTTTCGAGATAAAGGTGCTGGCTCAGCCCATTCTCCCCTGAAAAAAGTTTCTCTTGTACCAACAGACTTATTGCTAGCCTGAGTACCCTGATTGACATTGCTGTTTTCATTTTGCTGCACAGGCCGCGCTGTCTTAGTACCGCGATCAACATCAATATCTTGAGATAATCCAACAGATTCCGAAGATGATCCAAACACAGCTTCTTTCAGCGTAGGAGCTGCCACAGGCATAGCAAGCTGTATCGGCTTTTCAGGTTGAACAGGTTGTGCACTTACAGAATGTGGCGTGGTATCTTCAACCTGATCATCATCTTCTTTAGAAGTTTCAGGCACCTCATTCGCCGTTGACATCGCTGCCAATAAAGCATCTTTTTCTTTCTTCGCTGCTTCAATCGCTTCTTTTGAGGCAAGATCAACAATGACGATATTGTCTTCTTTGTAGGACGTTGGTTTAACTCCTGCTGGAAGCTGAATATCAAACTGCATCCCTAGATCATCATTCGTGTACCTTGCACTTTTCAATTGTTCAGGCGGGTCAATATTCAATCGTGCAATATCTGGTTTGGCACGGCGGTCAAACTTCAATGTATAGATATTGCCTGAAGAACTAGCAGTATAATTGACATCCTGCGGCCAATAAAACGCGACACGGGTTCGATTACCTGCTTCGGACACACGCACTTCTAAACCATCAATTAAATCAACTGGCGGTGGGATTTCAGCGATAATCGCTGCCTCTTTTGCAGCCTCACGTATTGCAATTAACGGCGAGACTATATCAGCTGGATCAGTCTCACTCTCCTCAGGCAAAATATCAACAGCAGCAAGGTCTGCCGATGAAGACACGTGTATGCGCGTATCTTGTTTTTTCAGTGCAATTCGCGCAGTTAAGCCATCTGCATCTAACCGCGCTAAAGCCACCCAATTTGGCAATTCCTCCCGTACCGCGCTCAAATCTATCGTTACAGGCTCAGGAAATTCTAGAACAAGAACCCGATTTTGAATACTTGCTTCAATCTTTGGCGCATTTTCATCGCCATCACCCCATTTTGCCACAAGACGCGCATGCCCAGCTTTTTCATCCGCCGACAAAGACACCGCGCGCTGCGCCCATGCAGATTGTTCCCATAAAACAGGAATTATCATTGCCAAACCTAGCGTCAGGATTACATGCTTCAGTTTGATGGATGATATGGGGAGCGACTTCTTCAAAATAGATCTATCCAGCTTCCGCTTGAGCCAATAAGTCTTCAGCCGTATCAGGCAATTCTGCTCGCTCCGCGAGAAGACGTGTCAGCTCTTCTGCTCTCTTTGATGACATTGAAGACATTACCGCCCCCAATTGCGCGTATTTCATTCTTTGTGAAACCTCTAAAAGCACTTCATCACTGAGCGATTCAAAAATACGAGCGGCATCTTTAGGCTTCATGCTTTGATAAACATTAACCAGCCCCTCTAAACGTTCATCTCGTTTTTGTTCCATAGTTGCTAGAAGTGATTGAACGCCTGTCTCTAATTCTTTAAGTTCAGCTATTTGTTCATCCAAACGGGCCTCTGCAGCCGCCGCCATCTGCTCGCGAGTGTCCAAATCATCTGCCCGTTCATCCAGCTCAACCCGGCGGTCAGCAAGTGAACGAAGGACTTCAATTTCATATTGAGACAAGCCCGTTTCAGCCGTAAAATCTGGAACAGCCATACATGCATCATCATTGACTTCGGCGCTGTCAGAATAATTGACATCCGTCATCTCATCAAAGTCGTCCTCATGCCCAGTATCATCATAGACATCTGGCGCATCATGACCATCATTCTCAGCGTGTTCTGGCGCTTCAGCATGATCTGTTTCTGAAGGCTCGGTTGCTGCCTCCGCAATATCAACCGCCTTTAAAGCGATAGACCCTAAAGAAACAGCGATTAGAGCCGGCATTAGACGTATAGTTTTAGCCATTTTGGACAGCCCTTAAAATGAGTTCCGGCGACGCAATCCCGCATCACCCTTGGTTACTGAAGCTTCTTGATTGCGCGTGTGCAGTGCTCTTGCTTCATCAATTTGAAGCTGCAACTTTTGCCCGATATCAGTCGACGTCGATTTAAGGTCACCAATGGTGGCCTGAGCCTGATTGATCGTAAGAGCTAACTCCTTGGTCGCCTCCAGCATGCTATCGCGCCCAGACTTGATCGCCTTTAAACGATTATCAAGGCGCCAGAAATAAGCGATGGCGATAACCAAAAGAACAATCAAGAATATGTCTACGATAATAGATGGGGAAATTATCATTTTTTGCTCTCCACAAGGGCTTTCTTGGCAACACCTTCAAGCGGTGCGTCGACCCGTACAGCTACTTTTTTACCGATACGGCCAATCTGACCTTCTGTTAAATATATATCACCACATCTTAGCGAAACCTTTGAATTTTGTCCGGCTGTCATCAAAAGAGTATCCCCAACCTCAAGGCTCATCATACGTCCTAAAGGTTGTTCAAATTCATCCATAACAACACGCACATTCGTTGGCGCAGTCCATATCTCAGTGGCTAAGTGACCTTCCCAGATATTATCGTTACCAAATTTCTCACCCATGAAATTTTGGAGCAACATTTTCCGTATAGGCTCCAGCGTCGCATAGGGCAGCATCAGCTCACAACGTCCACCACGATCTTCCATATCAACACGTAGTCGCACCAAAATGGCAGCGTTTGCAGGCTGGGCGATGGCTGCAAATCGTGGGTTCGTTTCAATACGGTCTAGATCAAAATCAACTTCAGTCAGTGGATTAAAAGCTTTTTTTGCATCCGCCAGAATAACTTCAACAAGGCGCGTCACCAGCATGCGTTCAATTGTCGTGTATGGTCGTCCTTCAACACGCATTGCAGCTGTTCCTCGGCGCCCACCAAGCAACACATCCACAATGGAATAGATCAAGTTTGAATCGACAGTCACCAATCCATAGTTATCGAGTTGACGAGCACGGAAAACTGACAAGATAGCAGGCAGAGGGATAGAGTTTAGATAGTCTCCAAACCGCATACTTGCGATGGAATCTAGAGACACCTCAACGTTGTCAGAAGTGAAGTTACGCAAACTCGTCGTCAACAAACGGACTAGGCGGTCAAATACCACCTCCAACATAGGCAAACGTTCATACGATACATGTGCCGAGTTAATGATGGAACGGATACCTGATCCTTTTCCATCTTCATCATCCTCAATGGAGAAGCCAAGAAGAGAGTCAATCTCATCCTGATTTAGAATCCTCTCAGACCCAGCAGAATGTTGAGATGAAACAGATGTTTCTAGGTCAGCCTCAGCCTCATTGGCCAGTTCTGCTTCCCAGGCGGCAGCCATGTCCTCGTCGAAATTACCTTCGCCGCCATCCACATCCCAGTTTTCTTCTTCAGCTGCCATAAATTAATGCTCCTATTGCACAAGCATTTCTTCAATCAACACCGCATCAACGCGCGATGGCGCAATCGCGATATTGATCCGGCGCAAAAGCTCTAAACGCAACCTATAGCCCCCTGCAGAGCCATTTAAGTCATCAACGCGCAGCTCTCTTAAAAACATTTGATACTGGTCCGTAATACGCGGCAGCATTTTAGGAATATCAGCAAACATTTCAGGATCTTCAGCTTCAAGCGTGAGCTTAAGTTTCAAGAATAACTGACGATCGCCGTCTTGGCTTGCTAGATTCACCAATAGGTCGGGCATGATATAATAGGATGGATCGCCACTATTGCCGACCTGCAAAGTCCCGGTCTCACGCGCAGGGCCCTGATGGTCACCTGAACCCGAAGATTCTCCATGGCCATCATCTTTTGCACCGTGATCATCAGCTTTTTCTTCATGACTATCACTTTTTTTACCGTGATCGTCCTTTTCCTCACCATGATCGTCAACAATTTCCGCATGGCTTTCAGAAGCTGCTTCTTTGCCACCGCCCGCCAGCATCATACCGACAGCAACTCCCCCACCCATAATGAGCAAAGCAGGAAGAACAATGAACAAAATCATAGTCTTACCAGCGAGTTTCTTTTTCGCCGGCTTTTCTTCTTCTAATGTTGTATCTTCAGATTCTTTATCTTCGTCAGCCATGAAACCTGCCCAAAATTATTCGCGCGTGTATTACCTTTTAATAGGCAAAATCGTTCTACTTCGTTAACGTTTCATGGACATAGGAAGAAACTGCCCACTAAAAGCGGAAAAAAATTCATAGCAAGCCGTTTATATCAATAGGGTGTTAACCATCTTGAGGCCATTTTGTAATTTGAAAACTTACATGTTCCGCGCAAAATAGCGCAGAACGCCGACGTATGAACCAAGGATATATTGGTAAGTCGTCTTTTACAGTCTCTCGCAAAACAGCAGAGTCTCGTATCAGGTTTGTGTGGTCCAATGGACAATTCATTAGCAATCGGTCTTTCAACGCAACAATTGCTGCGCAAAAAGATGGATGTGACTGCGAATAATCTCGCAAATATGAACACAACCGGCTTCAAGGTCGAACACCTCGTCAATCACGAAATCTCGGACAGACCTGCGCGCGCGACTGATAAACCACACGATATTACTTTTACGCAGGGATGGCAGCTGCAACGCGATATGAATAATGGCAGCATCGCCCAAACTGGGAATCCCCTAGATGTCGCAATTGACGGCAATGGCTTCTTTGAAGTGGAAGCAGAAAATGGTGACATTTTTTATACGCGTGATGGGGAATTTTCGATGAACCCTGACGGGATGCTTGTCACTCGCAACGGCTATCTACTGCGTGGTGAAGGCGAAGTCTTAGACGGTGAAAAACTGCTGGCGAATGGTGTGCCCATTGCTCTTAATCCAGAAGGTGGTGAAATCGTTATCAACAAAGACGGCTCCATTATGCAAGATGGTGCTCAGCTTGGTCAATTAAAGCTAAAAACCTTCGAGCTTCCAGAAGCGCTCGAGAAAGTTGGAAACAATCTATACATCTCTGGTGAGCAAGAACCCATAGATGCAAATGCGACGCTTGCCCAAGGTTTCGTCGAAAGTTCCAACGTCTCAGCCATCGTAGAGATGACTCAGATGATCGAAATATCACGCGCGTATCAAAGCGTCGCCAAACTCATATCGAACTCAAACGATATGCGTGAAAAAGCAATCAATAAACTCGCACAAGTTCGCTAACCCATAGTCAGAAACTCTAAGTCTGGCTCAATGCTAGCAAGTCGATAAGAAGGAAATAATTCATGCGCGCACTCAGTACAGCCGCCACCGGCATGCAAGCTCAACAGCTCAATGTTGAGGTTATTTCGAATAACATCGCCAACATGAACACTACTGGATATAAACGCCAGCGTGCAGAATTTCAGGACCTTCTATATACAAATATGGAAAAAATGGGGGTTTCTTCTTCTGATGCAAATACGATTGTACCAACAGGTGTACAAATCGGTACGGGTGTAAAAGCTGGATCAGTTTACCGCATTACTGAACAAGGTCCTGTTCAGCAGACAAGCAATTCATATGACGTTGCTATGCAAGGCGATGGCTATTTTATCGTACAATTACCTGATGGACGCGATGCTTACACACGTGCGGGTAACTTCTCGGTCAATGGTGACGGTCAAATCGTTACGGAGGACGGATATACTGTTTCTCCGGGTATTAACGTCCCAGAGGATACACTTTCAGTAACGATCAATGCTCAAGGTACAGTCACAGCCACGACAGCTGGGGCAACCGACCCTACAGATCTAGGCGCTCTTGAGTTGGCGCGCTTCGTCAACCCAGCTGGTCTCGATGCTATTGGCGACAACTTACTTTTAGAAACAGTTGCATCTGGTGCCGCCAATGTCGGACAAGCTGGTGCTCTCGGTTTTGGAACAATCCTTCAAGGATTTTTAGAAACATCCAACGTCAATGCGGTGACAGAAATTTCCGCTCTGATTAATGCTCAGCGAGCATATGAGATGAATTCCAAAGTCATCACGGCAACTGATGAAATGCTTCAAACGACGTCCCAGCTAAAGTAATAAGGTAATTGGATTTAGGATTTATGCGTAACAGTTTATTCCATCTTACATTTCTTGCGGCCATGATCGCATGCGTGCCCTTTGCACGCGCAGAAAGCAGCGAAGAGGCAATCACTGTATCTGGTCCTTGGATAACGCTTGGTGACGTTGCGGAAGCATCTGGCCCATTAGCGAAAATACGTGTGGCTCCCTCGCCCGACCCAGGACAATCCATCCAATTAGACCCTCAATTTGTCGGCAATATAGCCCGCGAAAACGGCATATATTTCTCCAGTACAGAAACTGATCCTATTTTGGTATCTCGATATTCAGAAGAAGACATCATTCAGGCAAAACGTGCAGCAGAGCGCGCAGCGCTTCCCGCTCAAAATTCACCGCCGACACCTGATCATCTAATGGCCTTTAGCGCAGACATGAGCCGAGGTGATGTTGTGAGTGCTGAAGATCTCATATGGATACCAGCGCCTGAGAACCGCTTAAGACCAACAGGGACACCAAATTTGAAATCCAACATTGTGGGTAAAGAATTAAAACGTTCGGTACGTGCACAAACTGCTTTTCGAATTAGCGATGTTCATACACCCGCCCTTATCAGGAAGGGTGATCCGGTAACGCTCACTTATTTGAAAGGTGCATTGCGTCTTTCAGTAGATGGCAAAGCCCTCATGGATGCCGCGCAAGACGCCCCTATTCGCGTACTAAATAATTATTCCAAACGAACCATTGACGCCATCGTATCAGGTGCTGGTGAAGCACGCGTCCTTGACCGATAAAATAGCAGATAAGAATTGAGATAAAAATGAGTGATATCAACAAAATCAAAGCTGCTACGACTTTTGCGGTCACAGCCATGCTTGGTGCATGTTCAACAGCCGGCATATCAGACAAGATGGCATCGCCTGAGCTTTCACCGATAGAAAATCCAGCCAGTGTAAACGGCCCCTACCCTGTATCAATGCCGCAACCCGCTCCGATAACTCAAGACTACGCACAAAATTCTTTGTGGCGAACAGGCGCACGTTCTTTCTTCGATGATCAGCGAGCAGGCGACATTGGCGACATCCTAACAGTCAATATTGAAATATCCGATCAAGCCCAAGTCAATAACACAACTTCCCGCAGTCGCACCGGTAATACATCTGCAGAAATAAACGCGATGTTTGGGCTGAATGAATTGATCGACAGAAACATTCCAGGCGGCATTGGACTTTCACCGGGTGCCGATTTTGGATCTTCATCTTCTTCAAATGGGACAGGGACAGTAAACCGCGCAGAAACCATAGACTTAACAATCGCTGCCGTCATTACTCAAAAACTTCCAAACGGAAATTTGGTTATCGCTGGATCTCAGGAAGTGAAAGTGAACAATGAAGTGCGAGAATTAGTGGTGGGAGGCATTATCCGTCCACAGGATATTTCAGCGACAAACACAATCTCTCATGAACAAATCGCTCAAGCCCGCATTTCATATGGTGGACGCGGCGATTTATCAAACCTGCAACGGGCGAGCACGGCAGCACGCGCTGTAGATGCAATAAACCCGTTTTAAGCGAACAAATAGATTCCATCATCAAACTAAAAAGGCAGCTCACTTGGGAGCTGCCTTTTTTAAGGACGTTTGTAATCGGAGACTGTATTTAGTTAGTCGTCACGAATAGTACGTTCTTTCTTCTCGTGGCGCTCTTGGGCTTCTACACACAAAGTTGCTGTTGGTCGTGCGTTCAAGCGCCCCAGACCAATTGGTTCACCTGTGTGTTCACAAAATCCATACTCATCAGACTCAATTCGACGTAACGCTGCATCAATCTTGGAAACAAGTTTGCGTTGCCTGTCGCGCGTTCTAAGTTCCAGCGCTCGATCAGCTTCGTTTGATGCTCGATCTATCAAATCGGAAAGGTTAGATGCATCTTCACGCATCGTTTCAATTGTTTCTTTAGCTCCATCGAGAATATCTTTTTTCCAAGCTTCCAGTTTTGCTTTAAAATAAGCTTTCTGGCGCTCACTCATGTATTCTTCATCATTCGATGGTGTGTAATCTTCAAGACTTACGCTCATTGGGCACACTCCTGTTCATTGCCCCCGTCATTGCAGATACATCTGCAACACCTCCTCTGGGCACGGCTCATATAGCGAACAATGTGCAAAGCTACAACAACGAATTTATCACACTTTCATATTCGCTTAAGCATTTGTTAGCGTGAATATTTTTTCTGGCGTTCCAGTTTCGCAATTTCCACCGCAGTTCGTACTTCTACGTGGCCTAATGCATTATCTAGGCCATCATCACCCGATTCTTCGCGTACTTCGCTTAAAGCACGTTGTAATAAACCCAGATGTGACTGCGACGTATGCCCGTCCAGAATTGATAATTGAAGACGGTCTAAAGCGTCCATCATGCGGCGACCTTTGCGCATAGCGCGATTGCGACGTTCTGCTGTATTGTCCACACCTTGCAGCGCCATAATGGACTCAACGCCACCCACACCTGCAACACCACCAGCAGCAGCATTGGGTGCTGTTTGCTCAATGCCATCTCCAGAATTAGCACTGGTTACAAGATTAGAAAACCCACCTTTGGGCGCGGCTTTCGCTTTGCTAATACCCGTTGTTGGTTTGTTTGAAACTGGACGTGAAACGCGCATTTTTTGGAGCTCCCGCATAGGTGATTAGAATCCTACCAAAGAGTTAAAGTGTTCCTAATACTAACTTAAAAAAAAACATAAATATTAAGTCTTTGTTTTGGGTTCTAGGCCAAAATAGCCTCGAATTCACCATTCGCAACGGTAATTGATATATCGGTCTGTATTGTGGCCCTTTCTCAAATGCCGAAGCACCAAGAAGGACGCTGTTATGAATCGCATTCTCTGCGCTTTTTTTCTAACGCTATTACTCTCGCTCAATTCTTTGGGCGCAGCAGCTGGATCACGTTTGAAAGACATCGTTGATATCGAAGGCGTACGTGACAACCAACTTATCGGATATGGGATTGTTGTCGGTCTAAACGGCTCTGGAGATAGTCTTAGAAACTCCCCGATGACGCGCCAAAGTTTAGAAGCGATGCTTGAGCGTCTGGGGGTAAACACACGGGAAGAAACCCTCAATACAAAAAATGTCGCCGCCGTGATGGTTACGGCTAGTCTGCCAGCATTTTCTACAGCTGGATCCAGAATTGACATAACAGTTTCAGCAATGGGTGATGCTAAAAGCCTGGAAGGTGGTACATTATTGGTAACTCCTTTAATGGGTGCCAATGGAGAGGTTTATGCTGTGGGGCAAGGCTCAGTGGCTGTTGGCGGATTTGCAGCTGGCGGCGATTCTGGTTCTGCACTTGTCCGCAACGTCCCCACAAATGGGCGCATCCCCAATGGTGCGCTCGTTGAACTTGAAGTGCCATATGCACTCAACAATCAAAACAAATTGCGCTTATCTCTGCGCAACCCAGATTTCACGACAGCAACAAGAATTTCATCTGTAATCAATTCCTACATGGGAACAACAGTCGCCTTCGCAATGGACCCAGCGACAGTTGCGCTTAACCGTCCACCAAATTTTCAAGGCGGCATGTCTATGCTTCTGGCAGAAATTGAACGCCTAGAAGTCGAGCCAGATCAACCCGCTAGAATCGTTATCAATGAAACTACCGGTATCATTGTAATGGGTGAAAATGTTCGCGTGTCGCAAGTGGCGATTGCTCAAGGTAACTTAACAATTTCTGTTTCTGAACAGCCAGCAGTATCTCAGCCCAATGCATTTGGCGCAGGTGAAACTGTTGTCGTCCCTCAGACGGATATTGCCGCCAATGAAGATGTCGCTGATCTCGCTTTAATAGGTGGCAGTGTTCCACTTAATGATCTCGTCAATGGACTGAATGCATTGGGCGTTAGCCCGCGTGATATGATTTCTATCCTGCAAGCCCTTAAAGCATCTGGCGCACTTCAAGCAGATATCGAGATAATGTAATGGCAAACCCGATTTCAGGACCACTTGACCTAGGCGCTCTTCAATCAATGGGCATTTCTAAGGATTTTCGCTTTACAGAAGCGCAAACCCGAGAGAAAGCCGAAGAAATGGCGCAGGAATTTGAAACAATGTTCCTATCGGAAATGCTTCAACCGATTTTCAATCAGATTGAAACCGACGGCCCATTTGGTGGCGGGCAGGCAGAGGATGCATTTCGCCCAATGCTCACAGAAGAATATGCAAAATCATTATCTTCGGCGGGCGGCGTTGGCATTGCGGACAAAGTTCTCGTTGAAATTTTGCGAATGCAAGGATTAGAGGAGTAAACCATGGCTATTGCAGCACGTGATGGCGCAGACCGCGCAGAACAACTCATCGCTTTGACAGAACGCTTAAGCACACTCATGGCTGAAGAGATTGAAGCACATAAGGAAAACCGCCTTGATGCTTCTTCCAGAGATTGGGCAGAGAAAGAAAAACTTGCTCATGCTTACCGTTTTGAAATAGCGAGTATCCGGGAAAACCCATCATTATTGGCTGAAGCCAGCCAAGGGCAAAAAGAAGAGCTAAAAACTAAAGTAGAAGCGTTTGGAAAATTAGCCGAGCGCCATGCAAAAGCACTTGCAGCCTCTAAAGAGGTCACTGAAGGCATCGTACGTGCGATTACAGAGGAAGTTGCCACTTCCCGTGCCGCACCCGCAGGCTATGGCCGCGCCGGTGCCATAACAGCTCCTAAAAGTAGTGCTGCACATTCTGGTATTGCAACAAATCTAAAAATTTAATCTTAAACTTACATTCTAGCCGAAGTTAAAACGCCGCTCTGATATAGAGCGGCGTTTTTTTGTTCAATTAATTGGGTAGCGAATACGCTATTGGCGCACCTGGACCCAGGTCCACACCTAGGAATACCCAAGCGACAACTAGCAATAATCCTGTAATCAGCATCCAGATTGAATATGGAATCATCATCGCGGTCAGTGAGCCCAAACCAAAGTCTTTATTCCAACGCTGCGCAAAGATGAGCACAAGTGGGAAATACACCATGAGTGGTGTGATAATGTTTGTCGCGCCATCTCCAACACGATAAATCGCTGTCGCTCCCTCAGGGCTAACACCGAGCAGCATGAGCATTGGCACCAATACGGGTGCTAACAACGCCCACTTAGCACTCGCAGACCCAACAAAGAGATTAAGCGTAGCAGACAACATAACAATCAAACCCATTGCGATCGGCAATGGCAGACCAGAGGCCTCAATCCCAGCAGCACCATGAATAGCGAAAATCAAACCAAGGTTTGACCATTTGAACAAAGCCACAAAATGCGCTGCCGCAAATGCTAATACGAGATAATATCCCATATCTTTCATGCCTTCAGACATCATTGCAACGAGGTCTTTGTGATTCTTCACTGTGCCAACTGCTGCTCCATAAGCCCAACCAGCACCCAAGAACAAAACCATAAAACCACCCACGAGGGATTTGAAGAATGGTGACAAGCGTTGAACAGCAGCACATTGGCCTTCAGCCTCTAGTGCAACAGGACAAGCTGCCTCATCTATCAGCGGTGTACCGGGACCAAAGGTCATAATGAGCCATACAGTCACAACAGCCAATAAAGCTAAACCAGCCCTGCCCAATCCTTTTTTCTCATCGACAGACAATTGCGTTGATGGGTCTTCAACGGTTTCAGCTTCTGATATCCCATTTGAAAAAGGAGTATTTGCCAAACGTGGCTCAATAATTTTATCAGTAACAAACCAAATGACCGGCAGATAGATAAAGGTCAATACAAGAATAAACCACCAGTTACCTGCCACATTCATTGTCCAATTCGGGTCTAGCTGAGACCCCTCAACGGCAACTTCAGTGATTCCAAAAAGCAAAACATCCAACTGCCCCGGAAGGATGTTAGCAGAGAAACCGCCAGAAACCCCAGCAAACGCTGCAGCTATACCCGCAACCGGATGGCGCCCCACCGCATGAAACATAATCCCTGCCAACGGGATCATCACAACATAAGCTGCATCTGCTGCGTGATTAGCAATCATCGCAATCAAAGCAACCATTGGTGTTAAAATGACTTTGGGGGCATTTCCCAATGCTGCACGCATCGCAGCCCCGAACAAACCTGAACGCTCAGCAACGCCAGCCCCCAACATAACCACCAGTACATACCCTAATGGATGGAAGTGTGAGAATGTTGTGGTCATCTCCACCCAGAAACGGGCAATATTTTCACCAGACAGCAAACTTTGAGATGAAACGATAGCGGGATTTCCATCCGCACCAATTTGAGTGGGGTGTTGAGCTGTCAATCCGAAACCAGCACACGCCACCGAAATACCGATCAATATAAGACCTAGAAAGAGAAATATCACAACCGGATCGGGCAGTTTATTGCCTGTTCGCTCGACCCAACCGAGTATTCCACCTACTTTTTCGTCATTTGCAGCATTAGCCATGCATTCCTCCAACAAAACCCCAAACAAGCAGGTTAGCCGTTGAATCCAAAATGGCGCAACTCTCAATATGTAAATCGAGACACAAAAAAACGCCGCAACACATGTTTGCGACGTTTTTTTCAAATTCTTAAAGGAAGGCTAGCTTCCCAGCATCAAAGCCTAAGCTTTTACTTTTTTCTCACGACGCACAATGCCGTGACCAGTTGTACGCTCAACAATACGAGCAGCTTTACCAGTACGTCCACGAAGGTAATAAAGTTTCGCACGTCTAACTTTACCCTTACGCTTCACTTCAATGCCTTCAAGCATTGGAGAAACAACAGGGAATACACGTTCCACACCTTCACCAAATGAAAGTTTGCGAACTGTGAAGTTCTCTTGGATGCCGCCGCCTGCGCGTGCGATACATACACCTTCGAACGCCTGAACACGTTCGCGGTCACCTTCTTTAATCTTCACACTAACACGTAGAGTGTCGCCTGGTGAAAAGTCAGGAATTTTCTTGTCGCCGAGAACGCGTTGCATCTCTTCAGCTTCGAGAGTTTGAATAATGTTGGCCATCGGTATTAGCTCTTATCTTTCGGTCGCGCGTTCGTCGCTGCGTTTAACTTGAAGGAGGCGTATAAATCTGGTCTGCGGGCTTTTGTCAACGCCAAAGACTGATCTAGACGCCATTTGTCTATCTTTTTATGGTCTCCGGACAATAAAACTTCCGGAGTCGGTCTATTTTTCCAGTTTCTTGGCTTAGTATAATGTGGATGTTCAAGCAATCCAGTTTCAAAACTTTCTTGCTCTAAGCTCTCTTCATTGCCTGCAACTTCCGGCAAAAGACGAATACAGGCCTCTGACATAACTTGAGCAGCAACTTCACCACCAGCTAAAATAAAGTCACCGATCGAGATTTCTTCAATGTCATATTCATCTATAACGCGCTGATCCAGCCCCTCAAAACGACCACATAAAATGACCATACCAGGTCCATCCGCAAGCTCACGTACTTTTTGTTGATCCAATGTTTTCCCACGCGGCGACATGTAAATTAAGGGTCGATCTTTAAGATCAACAGAATCGATAGCTTGCGCCATAATATCGGGGCGTATGACCATGCCAGCCCCGCCACCGGCCGGCGTATCATCAACCTGCCTATGTTTACCTTCCCCAAAAGCTCGTAGATCAATAGTCTCGCAAGACCAGATACCCTGTTCTTTTGCACGACCGATAATTGAGACATCCAGCATTCCCGGAAAAGCATCAGGAAAAAGAGTTAGAAAGGTTAGATCAAAACGCATAATTGTCTCTTCGTTGATAACTGCACCTATGTGCAGCCTGTTATATGCGCAATCAACCCCATTAAAATCGGAAACACGTATTCGCTTAAAAATAACGTATCGGCACATCGATTCTCACATTAGGTGAATAGCCTATAGAATATACAGGATTGCTGTATAGTCCGGCCAATTACCAATGAATGACGTGGATAAGAAATTGCGCAATAGTCACATTAAATTCCAGCTCTAATTCATTGTCTTTATTATAAATACGATTTACGGTTATTGAGTATCACGCACAGAAATCAAGTATAACAGGGGCAATTGGGGGGGATATGATCGACACTCCCAGCAACGCATTACGCGTTTACATATGTTGCGCGCAAGCTGATCTCAGTTTTGCGAACGAACTGCTGACTGGATTAACCACGTGCGGCTTCGAAGTCATCACATCCTTTAACCCTGCTTCTCTTCCCGCACCGCCAAAATTAGAAATCGAAGATCGTATTGCCACATCAGATACCGTTCTTTTCATACTGACTCCGGACGCATTGAACGATTCCAAAGCCACATCCGAACTTGAAGACGCATACAATATGGGCAAGCGCCTATATCTCATACCGATCAAGCCGATATCATCTGGTGATGCCCCTGAAGCAATGCTGCAATTACCGTATGTCTCCTTTCAAGGCGACACGAGTTTTGCACAAAACCTCGCTACCCTTGTTGCTAAGCTAAAGACGAACCATTCATGGGTTCAAGAACATACTCGCTTATCCAAAAGCGCGATTAAATGGCTAAATCACGGTAAAGCGCATTCACTTTTGCTTTTTGGACGTGAACTCGATCGCGCAATGTCTTGGCGGGCGAACAAACCTCAAACTTCATCGCACATCACAAAACTGCAAGATGCATTTATTAATGCGAGTTTAGCTGCTTACAAAAACAAATCAGAAAAGAAACAACGCGCTGGTTTTGGAAAATTCGGCTTAACCTTAATAGCCGCAGGCATATGCGCGTGCGCGTATTTTGGGGTTAGCTGGCAAGAAACAAAAAAACTAAACTTTGAGCTATCAGAAAAATTATCGTCCACAACGCAACTCAACAACCAGCTTGAAGCTGTTCAAACCCGCCTTTATGCAGACATGAGACTAGCGCCTTCATCAAATACGGACGGTGTTTTAACACATATTTCAGGTTGGTACCCCCGCGCATCCAGCCATGCAGGGTCAGTCGCTCGCATACAGTTTCCAACGGAACAATCATCAATCCCGCATGACACTCAGTATACAGGTCTCATCATCGCTGGAGAATTGCTGGGCGAAGCCTACCGCGATAAAAATTACATTCTTACGCCGACATTCAACCTAGCTGACTCACCACTCAATGATGGTTTACTCGCTTCTAATTCTCCACAAGCACCGACAGTAAATGACAATGCCAATTTCCATTTTGTTGCAAATCGAACGAGCGAGCGTGTCTTACTAGCTGTGGTTCAGCCATCATCCAATGAAAGTTATGACATTCAACTTCCGGCATTACATGGCTCAAAACAAATACAAGCCATGGGTACTGCTTGGCAATCACAACTTAAAAATGGGGATCGCCCAGCTTTTAGCCTGCATCAAATTCCAGACACACTCCCCACAGGTGCTCGAGCGATATCCATCAGCGATATTGATTGTCAGAAATTTACCCGCATAAAATCACTGGGACGAGCACAAGCAGAGGACTTAAATACACAATTTGAACCAATTGGTATATTTTCACTTGCACCGACCATTCAGCAAAATCAGGATTTTTCGATTCCAAGTAATTTAGGATATGCGACAATAGAAATCTCAAATTTACAGAGTGAAACAGGTCGCAGCCATGTCATCTATAAGCGCGGCACGATCACACCCGAAACGGGTGCTCCTGTTTTCAATCTCACAACAGGTAAGATAATCGCGCTCCACATAGGCGAATCCTCTTCTGCTGAAAATTTTGAAGGGGTTTCTCTTGAAAGCCTCTTAAATGAAGTACGGGCTGACTTGTCATCACCAACATCCAACATCAATTCAATATGCGCAGCCTTCTGATATCCATCACGTCCACCTTTGACCAAGTAAGGAAATGAAGGAATAAGGCTGGAAACACTTCAAATATATATTTTTCTTGATCAAACCGCTCAAATTGTAACCTCACATCCCTTTCAGCAATAGTGAATTGTGCTAATGATTCCACAAACGGACTTCTCTATCCGTGCAGTAAATTATGGTTCATTGTGGCTTCATCTAATCTGAAACTGTCAGTTCTCATTCCCTTTTTTAATGAAGCTGGGAATATCGCGCCTCTTCTAGAAGAGGTGCACACAGTTTTAGGCGGCATTTCATTTGAAGTCATATGCGTCAATGATGCATCTGCAGACACGACTGGCGAAGAACTAGCACAAGCAAAAGAAAAATATCCTGATACAGTTACCGTGCTTACTCACGTCGCAAGAAGCGGAAAGTCAGCCGCTCTATTTACGGGTTTAAAATCTGTCACAGGCGATTGGGTGCAATTACTAGATGGAGATGGTCAAAATGACCCTGCGGACACGCGTCGCATCTGGAATGAAATAATCGCACCAGGTGCCCCTGCTTTACTGGGAATTATCGCAGGCCGCCGAACCAGCCGAAATGACAGTGGATTTAAATGGCTGCAATCACGTGTGGCAAATGGTGTACGTCGCTTTTGCCTAAAAGATGATGCCAAAGATACAGGATGCGGCTTCAAACTCATCCGCACAACAGCATTCAGAGACCTACCTTATTTCGCAAGTATGCATAGGTTTTTTCCAGCGCTAATAAAACGCGCAGGTTGGGATGTGCAGGAAGAATACGTAAATGACCGTGAACGCTGGCATGGCAGCTCAAAATACGGATTTATCTCACGATTGGGTGCAGGAATCGTAGATTTATTGGGCATGATTTGGTTAGTGCGCCGTGGTGGCCAAGGCGTCGCTGCTGAATGGAATGATCCTCGGGCAAATAGATAAGCAGGCATTCCAGTGGAACACTATTCTTCGACTGAAGTGAGTTTTGACCCTCAAAACAGCGAAAATGATCCTGTACGGTCCGCCAATTACGGACGCTTTCCCAAAGAACGCCTCATATATGGTGCAATACTCGGTTATTGTATCCTCCATTGTCTCATTCGCATCTTTACCTCACCTATTCTGACAATAGATGAAGCCCAATTTGCGCTACTCGGTCAGTCTTTCAGCTTGGGGTATGGTTCTGATCATCCACCGCTTTTGTCTTGGATGTTCGCCGGCCTAAAGAATACAATTGGCGTTAATCTTTATTCCATCGCAATTTTAAAATACGCGCTGATGACATTAGGCCTCTGCGCTTATTACAAATCCATGCTGACCATATTTGAATGGATGGATTTTTCAGGACTACTTCATCGTCGATTAGATCTAGCCGCAGCAGCCACAGGCAGCTGGGCGCTCGTTTTCATGGTGGGGTGGAGCAATCATGAAGACCAGATCCCGCAAGTATTAGATTTCACCTTGCTTTCCATCTCTCTTTTTTGTCTGACAAAATCACTCACGAGCAAGGGATATGCATGGTGGATTGCTTTTGGAATTTCTGTCGGCCTAAGCTTGCTCAGCCACTTACATCTGATCTTGTTTCCCCTTAGCCTGATTTGTGCAGCGATGGGCATGAAATCACTTACAAGACCTCATTATGATGCAAATGGCGATAGACTATCACCTCCTGCAATTACATGGGTTCATGTCGGCGTCACTCTTGCCTTCACCATAGCCGTATTTGCATGCCATGCTATGTGGTTGCTGCAAGATGGAGGCCCTGCCAATTCTCTCAATGCTGCGGATTTTGGCTTGGGTGAAAACGTTACCTTCACCACACAAGAAGGCATTAAAGACCTAGTGCTAAGCCGTGGCTTAGCATTGCGGGCATTATTCTTCGCAATGGTAGAATACATCATGCCATTAGGTGTGATTTTCCTATTGCTGTTCTGGCCGATGTGGTTTGCTTTCATTTACCCATTCTTCCCCAAACGGGAAGTTGACGAAGGTCCATTTGAGCGCACTTGGCGTCGCCTATTTTCTTATACATTGAGACTATCCATTGCCTTCCTCAGCATCATCACAATTATAACGGGCCATACGCTCGTGACGATCTGGATGTTGCCTGTATTTTTCGCGCTTCCAATCTGGTTGTTCTTTCAAGTTCAACGTTCTGGCCCTTATTTTATCGCAATGAGAGCTTTGGCAGCTATTATACTCATCTCGATTATCATCGTTCCGATCGCCCGCTTTATTGATTGGAGCGAAGATATAATGAGCTGCACAGAAGCGCGCTGTCATACATATTTGCCAATAGATGAATTTGCACAAAACCTCTCAATGGAAGGGTTTGCAAACGGCACAATTATAGGTGCAGATCCCCATCTCACAGGTAATTTACGCACACAATTCCCAAATGCACGCATATTAGACGCACACTATCACGTTAGTGCCTTTCCAGCTGCGACTGGTAGAGGTGCCTGTTTAGCTGTCTGGAGAGATGAAGACGCAAAAATGCCAAACAATCTCGCAAAATATCTGAACGAAGAACTAGGCATTCAGCAGATAGACAAAACGCCCGGCGGCGCTATTCGCAAAAACCTGATAAACAGTCGCGAAAAACATTCGGTATTATATTTCCGCTTTTTAAAACCGAATAAAAATTGTCGTTAAGTTAGTCTTCAGATGTGTCAGCTTCGTCATCATCTGGTTCATCAATGCGAAGAGCATCGGGCAGATATTGCTCTTCTGGTTTCGCAGTCAGCAATTGAGCTTTGACATCTACCTTGGGAATAATTTCAAGCGTGAATGGCAGCATATAATCCGTACCATGCGGACTTTTTAGCTCTAACAAATCATCCGCACCGAAATTATGTACATTCAGCACCTGACCCAGCTCACGGCCATCTTCATGCACAACTTTAGAGCCGATTAGGTCTTCAAAGTAAAATTCATCTTCTTCTGGCTCTGGCAAAGCATTACGAGGCACATGCAGCAGCACGCCTTTCATCGCCATCCATTCTTCACGTTGACGATTTTCTACAGGCCAAACGACAAAGCCATCCTTATTTTCCTGATAGCTTTTAGCTGTAAAAATCACATCGCCATTCTCATCAAGCAATGGCCCATATGCAAAACAATCTTCCGCGACAACAGTGAAGGAACGCACACGCACATGACCACGCACACCATGCGCACCGCCTATTTGGGCGACAACGACAAGATCCAAACTTGCTTTAGACTGTTCATCACGCATTGAGATTATTTTTCCGGATTCAAAGTTGAACGCACTAGCATCACAACTGTCTTACCTTGGTCTGGGTGATTTAACTCACCAATTTCTTCAAATCCAAGTTTTTTGTGAAAATTGAGTGAGATCTCATTCATCGGCTTGATATTGACTTCCGCCGCAAGTTTTTCGGCACCTTGTGCTTCTGCCATATCCAACGCTTCTGAATATAGCGCTAGCCCCACACCTTTTCCGCGACCTTTTTCAGCAACAGCGATACGGTCAACATAGAGGAAATTATCAAGCGTTTTTTCAAACCATTGATAATTCGCGCTCGCATAATCGCGACCTCTCACCATCAAAACAACAAAACCAAGTCGCTCACCTGTTTCATCTTCAGCAAGCAGCACGGCATGGCATTTTGGTTCTAAATCGACATAGTCTTCTCGCGTCAGTGAACCGACGGCTGGCACATTTGCTTGGTTTAAATCAACAATCCAGTCGATATCTTCAAGTTGAGCTTCGCGGATGTTCAAATCCATTAAGTATTCCAATCAACTAAATGCTCCTCTTTCCGCAAAAAGGAAAAGAGGAGCATAGTGCCAAATAGGTATTCAAAAATAAGCCCGACCCACAAAATAGCAGGGCTTATTCCAGTGTAATTTATTCAGATGCAGCTTCTTCAGAAGGTGCTTCTTCTGCAGGAGCCTCAGCAGCTGCTTTAGCCGCTTCTTTAGCAGCCTTAGCGGCCTCTTTTGCTGCTTCTTTAGCTTCTTCTTCAGCAGCTTTACGTGCTTCTTCTTTTTCTTTTTTCTCTTCAATACGTTCCTGAGCTTTTTGACCAGGTTTCGCTTTGTTTGGGTTGTTTCCGTGTTTCCACTCAACAAGGCCAGCTTCAGAGATAAAACGTGCTACACGATCAGTCGGTTGAGCACCTTTAGCCAACCATTCTTTGATTTTGTCAGCATCAAAACCAACGCGACCTTCATCATCTTTAGAAAGAAGTGGGTTGTAGTGACCTACTTTTTCGATGAAACGACCATCACGTGGCATACGTGAGTCAGCAACAACGATGCGGTAGTAAGGACGTTTCTTAGTACCACCACGGGCAAGACGAATTTTTAGAGCCATAAGTTATCTCCTAATTTGGCAATATATGTGGTCAAGAATTGACCGATTTTTGTTCGCTATTTGCGAAACTGTTCGTGGTGACGGATCACTTCCGTCACGATGAAATTTAGAAACTTTTCAGCAAATTCGGGATCAAGATCCGCATCCTTTGCCATTTGACGTAAACGCTCTATCTGTGCCGCTTCACGGGCCTTATCAGATGGTGGCAGATCATGGTCGGCTTTTAACTTTCCAACCGCCTGCGTACATTTAAAGCGCTCGGCCAGCATATGGATGACAGCATTGTCGATATTGTCGATGGATGCCCGCAATTTCAACAATTCTTGAGGGGCATTCACCTGCTTTTCTTCAGACATTACCGCCCTCCCAATCATGTTTCAGCGCTCTCAATGCAAAGGAACCCAAGACGAGAACCGCAGTGATTGAGCCCATGATACCAATCGCCATTCCAGCTAAAGATTGGGGATCAACGCCGTTGCGCATAGCCAAAGGCGTGATCACCATTGGACCAAACATAAAGCCCAAGAATATCGAACCAAAAATGACAATCTTAGACGACAATTTTGCTTTAAAGCTCGCACCGCATTTAGGACACTTACCCTTGAGAGCAGCACCGCCCAAATCATGCTGGCATTTCTGACAAAGGAATTGGGTCATTACTTCTTCTTGCCCCCGCGAGGACCGCCAAGACCGGGTAAACCACCCATGCCGCCCGGCATACCACCCGGACCACCAAGGCCAGGCAGACCACTACCCATTTTACCAGCCATGTCTTGCAATGCTGCTGAATCCATCGCTTGACCACCCGGCACACCGCCTTGGCCCATCGCGCCCATGGCTTTTGCCATTTGCTTCATGCCGCCCTTGCCCATTTTCTTCATCATGCCAGCCATTTGCTTGTGCATTTTGAGAACTTTATTGACTTCGGAGACATGCACACCGGCACCAGCAGCCACACGTTTCTTACGTGAGGCATTTAAAAGTGCTGGCTTTGCGCGCTCTTTAGGGGTCATAGACAGAATTATTGCTTCTTGGCGCTTGATCACTTTGTCATCAAGGCCTTGGGAATCCATAGCTGCTTTGGCTTTTTTGGCACCGGGCATCATACCCATAATACCGCCTAGGCCGCCCATGCGCTGTAGCTGACGAAATTGCTCGGCCATATCTTCTAGATCGAAAACACCTTTGGCCATTTTTTCGGCCATGCGTTTGGTTTTTTCTTCGTCCAGTTCAGCGGCAGCGCGTTCCACGAGGGAAACAACATCACCCTGCCCAAGAATACGGCCAGCAATACGGCGCGCATCGAAAACTTCTAACCCGTCAGATTTCTCACCTGTTCCAAGAAACTTGATCGGCAAACCTGTTACGGCACGCATAGAGAGAGCCGCACCGCCGCGCCCATCACCATCCATACGTGTTAAGATAAGCCCCGTCAGCTTCAAACGGTCGTTAAAGCGACGCGCAGTCTCAACAGCATCCTGCCCCGTTAGCGCATCGGCAACGAGAATTGTTTCAGCTGGGTTGGCGAATTCAGCAACTTGCGCAGCCTCACCCATCATTTGCTCGTCAAGCGTTGTGCGACCAGCCGTATCAAGGATAACAACATCATAGCCACCAAGCTTGGCTGCATTGACAGCGCGCTTGGCGATATCGACCGGCATTTGGCCATCAGTGATAGGCAGCGTATCAACTTCGATCTGCTCACCTAAAACCTTCAGCTGATGCATCGCAGCTGGACGATACACATCCAAAGATGCCATCAAAACCTTTTTACGGTCATGATTTTTCAGGCGTCGAGCAAGTTTGCCTGTTGTGGTCGTTTTACCAGAGCCTTGCAAACCTGCCATCATGATGACGGCTGGAATATTATCAATGCGAAGCCCTTGGGCTTCTTCATTGCCGCCAAGCATTTCAACCAAGCCATCATTTACGATCTTAATGACTTGCTGTCCCGGCTTCACAGAGCGGATAACATCTTCACCAACGGCTTTAGGCTTAATATCGGCAATGAATTGCTTGACGACATCAAGCGCAACATCAGCCTCAAGAAGAGCTACACGAATTTCACGCAGCGCAGACGACACGTCTTTTTCAGAAAGGGAACCCTTTCCGGTCAGGCCATCAAATACGCCCGAGAGTCTATCTGTTAGCGCGTCAAACATGCGCGATCTCCTTTAATTCTATTGGAATGATGCCGGTTTTAACCATAAGGCCAAGATGGCGTCACTCGCCTTTCCTTGCAACAGTCACGCTCCTCAATTGCACGCATAAAACGCGCACAAAGCAAGTTAACCCCGCTGGGCGCTAGGCGCTGAGCGAGGGTGCTTATGCTGGGCTCATCTGATGAAACAGGGTCGTCCCAGATCAAGGCGCAGGTATAGCTACGCGGAAAGATCGTGGTGTTTAGGCGCAAAGGCATAGAAGAGTCAAGGTTGAGACAATTCAACACATTCTCAAGACACTTCATCACCCGCTATATGGATTTTGGTTTGAACCAAATAAAAATACGGCCAGCTAATTAGCTGACCGTATTAAACACGAATATAATGTGCTTGTTGATAGAACACGAATATAGTGTGTTCCTTACGTCCCATTTCAACCCAGAGGTACGCTATATACAATATAGCTAATTGCAAATAAGTCGCAACCTATCAAAATTGATAGGTCTTATATAAAATTCAATCGGATCGCTTTTGCGACAGCATGAGCGTTTGTTGTCGCTTTGAGCTTATATCTAGCATTTCGAATATGCATATTCACCGTGACTGTCGCGATTGAAAGTTCATCTCCAATTCGATCCGGCCGCAGTCCTCGCGCCAGAAATGCCAGACAATCTCTCTCTCTATCAGTTAGTGGTTCTATGCTATATAATAGATCAGCTATGGATTGGGACAGAACTTGGTTCATGAAGTTCATAAAAACCAATATTTCACTCGCCCCAGCTTCCCAGACCTTCAGAAACTCTTTCTCACGCAACTCTGATGCAACCCCAATACCCGCCGGTGGCTTATTATCCATCGGCAAAGACCCTAAAGGAATAACACACCCATTTTGCCAATTTGCCTCAGCAGCGTCTCTTAAATATTTTTCTTCATCGCTGGTAAGCACTTGCATTTTTTTTTGGAGTTCATATCCGACCAATATTGGCGTTGGTCTTTCTTTGCGTAGTTCCCGAACAGCAAAGTCAACTTCTTCATATTTTTCATTCATATAGTGCTCAGCCCAATCGTCACTCATTGTCGAAATGAATTTAAGCGGGGCATCAGCTCTAGAGAAATTCAACGTGTCTAGATATCCAAAATTAAAAGACCAGAATCCTTTATTCTCAACAAAACCTTGAATAGCTTTCGTTATTTCTTCCTGACTTTTGGCGGACTGCAAACGATCACAACCATCCATGAAAGTTTGACTAAACATGGTATTCACGGCCTTCTTCACAACAACAGACGTCGAATACCAAATAGACTAGCTCAAAAATGAATAAACTCAATTCGATATTTCCATCAAAGTCACACACTGTGCAGCTGCGATAAAAACATCATCTTCATTTTTAGCAAAAAAATTAAAACTCTTTTTTCTTCAATTAAGCGAGCATTAAAGAGTCTGATGCAAATTAGGGTCATAGGCACACACACTATTGAGGTTCCATTAGATGCTACCATCTAAATTTAGAATGTCTGCAGCTACCCTTCTCATGGGTTTGATCAAAGCTGATCAAACAATCAATGATCAAGAAGTAGACGCAGCCTATGATTACCTGAACAACTTAGGTTCTGATGAACCTGAGCGCCCGTGGGCACCCGGCGATAATGCTGCTTTGGGTCGCACATCTGGCAACCGCCTAAACGAAGCCTTGGGGGCCTTGCGTTATTCTCCTGAAGAAGACCGCATGGACCTTATGGAAGCACTCTGGCATGTCGCTGCTGCGGATGGAAACATCCACGAAGCGGAAGAGGAATTCGTCGCTAGCGCTGCTGAAGCACTCGACCTTCCAAAATCTGTGGTTCAAATTATTCGTCCAGCAATGGGTGATGCTAATTTTGAAATCGCACCGCGTCTCAGCGCCTAATTACAGCGCTTTATTAGATTATGAACACGCCGCCTTAGACCTTATGTCTTGGGCGGCGTTTTTATTTCACTCTCCAACCTGCCCCAAACTAGGTGTTTTTAAGGATGTTGGTGCCCCCCATTGCAATGCAGCTTCACGTGCAGCTTCATTTTTGGGGCGCGGCACAAGACCAGATTGAGTCGCAACCACTTCATAGACAGCTCCATCCGCCATTGGTGCATAAGCACCATTTCCGTATATGGCATCTACAGCTTTGAGGTTTTTGAAAATTTCATTCTTGCGAGACAATTGATAGATATCGAGTGCAGCAGATGTACCCACAGGTGATAAATCAAAAGCTTTTGGGGGCGCGTTGTTTTCTTGATTCACTTCATCAAATCGCCCTTGAAGACGATCTAAACGAAAAATAGCATCATACCCGGTAACATTCGCCCAAGGTTTCCACTTCAGAAAACGGGCATCAACACGAAAAGCATCTCCCGTCAGTTCAAAAATGACAGGTTCACCAAAGTCTTCGCCTTGCCCAGTTGGCACGCGCATCGTCGCCGTAAATGCTTGCGGACTAGTTTGTGAAAAAGTAATTTCTGCGGCCGGACGCTCATAGGTTAAACGTGCATAAGTCTGCAAATTCATACCCGCCAAAACAGCCACAGCTGTACCGGATAGAAAGACACCCCCAAACAGGAAACGGCTCAGACCGGAAAACATCTTGAATCGGAATAAACGACCTAAGCCGCCGCCAACCATCAACACACCAATAAGCCCTGTTAGTGCTGGAATCGCCCACCAAATTGAAATATTCATCACAGCATTACCCCTTTGATGCAGCAAACTAACGCGCCCATGGCCAGCTTGTTCCAAGACATGCAGAAATTAACCTGTCATTAACTTGGTTGTTCCGCTCTTAACACGTGATGAATGGATTAGAACAGTCAGATTCATGCCATGAATGAAAAACGGGACTAAATTTCACCTCGATAGCAAACAAAATCAATCTAAAGATGAATATTTCAACGGAACATAACCCATGCCCCATTCTCCAAATTTTACTCTAAAAAGCAGCCTTAAAAGTAAAAAGCACATCCGAACCAAGTTCGAACGTGCTTTCTAACCGCTCATTGTAAGGAGCCTCAAATGCCCTAGAAAGGACGAGGACGCCCATTACCTTTTTCAACGTGTAGGCCGCATTCGGTTTTATCCATACCCGCCCAGCGACCTGAACGAAGATCATTTGGATCTTCAGCAGGCTGCGTACATGGCCAACATCCAATTGAAGGATATCCCTGTTCTAGCAATGGGTGACGCGGTAAATTCCGGTTTTTGAAGAATAATTGCACATCTTCAGGTGTCCAAGACGCGAGTGGATTCACTTTATAGCGACCAGCTGCAAATTCAAACACAGGCAATTGCATACGTTCACCACCATGAAAACGCTTCCGTCCAGTGATCCATGCATCATACCCATGCAAAGCAGGCTCTAGCGGTCGCACTTTGCGAATTTCACAACACACATCTGGATCGGTTTTATAAAGATCGTTTTTTGGATCTTCGATCAAGCGCTCTTCTTCATCAGGATGAATAGTTTTCACACCTGTTAGGCCGAGAAATTCGACCAAATCATCACGATATTGAAGTGTCTGATGAAAGTGCATGCCTGTATCAATAAAAAGAACAGGAAAAGATGGGTCCACATCCGCAATCAACGCCAACATCACAGCGCTTTCCGCACCAAATGAGGACACATAACAAATGCGTTCACCAAATTCGCGCTTACGCGCAGCACGGATGATGGTCTGTGCAGACGCATCTCGTAATTCTTTATTCAAACGGAACAAGCGATCTTCGCGTGTTTCATTCGCAGGAATGGTTCCAGTATCGGCCATTAAAGATAGCCTCCTTATTCTGACACCGTTTTTGAAGCCGCATGACGACGCTCAAAAATGGGGACAGTTGCACCTGACGTGCGTTGATATGCATATGTGAAATCGGAGATCGCATCTTCGACCACATTTGACGCTTCACCTGAAGTGGGTTCAAAAACGAAACTGTCAATACCACAACGCGCCATTTGATCCATTTGATCACGCAAAACCTGCCCAATCGCACGCACTTCACCTTTAAACTGAAGGCGGCGGCGCAAAAGCTGAGCCTGAGAATAACCGCGACCATCTGTGTATTTACCAAATGTCACCTCAACCAGAGACAACCGGTCAATCACATCCGTCAACTCAAGCGCATCATCAGCTTCGCTTAAGCGCACCCCAATGTCGCCATTGCGCGCAAGAATCGCGTCTTTCTCAGCTTTAAAGCGCTCCAAAGATACACATACAGGTCCGTCCGTCGGAATAGCTTGGCCTTCTTCAACACACACAAAAGCATCTTCAATAATGCCAGCTTTGCCGTTCTCGAATTTAACTGTCGGCATAAAGAGCCTCCTTGAATGGCTCAGCGCCAAGGCGCTCCAGCGTTGAGATAAATTTTTCGTCAGATGCTTCACGAATTTCCAAATATTTCTTGGCCACACGTTCCAGCGCCGGCGTCACTTCTTCATAGCGAAGTCCCGGTCCTTGAATGTCTCCAATACGTGCTTTTTCATCAGCGCGCCCACCAAAGGTGATTTGGTAGAATTCTTCACCTTTTTTATCGACGCCTAGAATACCGATATGGCCAACATGGTGGTGACCACATGCATTGATACAGCCAGAAATATTGATGTGTAGCTTACCCAATTCGCGGTCATATTTGGAAAACATGTTTTGGATTTCCATCGCAACCGGAATCGAGCGCGCATTCGCAAGGTTACAATAATCAAGCCCCGGACAACAAATCAGGTCAGAAGCCAAATCCACATTATCAGCCCCAAGACCAGCATCATCTAGTGCAAGATAGACATTATAAACTTCATCCAATTTCACATGTGGCAGCACAATGTTTTGAATGTGGGTAATGCGTAAATCATCAAATGAATATGCTTTAGCAATATCAGCCACAACTCGCATTTGAGCTGATGTCGCATCACCCGGCGCGACATTCAACGGCTTCAATGAAATAGTGACAGACGTATATCCATCTACTTTGTGCGCAGACAAATTCGTCTCAGCCCATTTTGCAAACGCTGCATCATTTGCTTTGGCTTCTTCAAACGCTTTTGAGTCAGCTGGCAAAGTTTCAAATGCTGGCGCTTTGAAATAGTCTGAAATACGATCAACTTCTTCTTGCGGCAAACGCACTTTTTCTTCGTCGCGCTGCGCCGCAAATTCGGCATCCACTTGTTGGGTAAACACTTCAGGTGTCAGCTCAGTGACCAAGATTTTGATACGTGCTTTATATTTATTGTCGCGGCGACCATGCAGATTGTAAACGCGCATGATAGCTTCAAGCCAATCAAGAATATCATCCTTGGCAACCCAGTCTTTAACCGTGGTTCCAATGACCGGCGTACGGCCAAGACCGCCCCCAACAATGATTTCAAACCCGACTTCACCCGCACCATTACGCTTCATGTGCAAGCCGATATCGTGCACACGAATAGCTGCACGGTCGTTCTCAGCCGCTGTTACTGCAATTTTAAACTTGCGCGGCAAGTGCGCAAATTCAGGATGAAAAGTCGACCATTGACGGATGATCTCACACCAAGGGCGTGGATCTTCAATCTCTTCAGCTGTCGCCCCAGCAAACTGATCCGTCGTCACATTACGAATACAGTTCCCAGATGTCTGAATGGCGTGCATTTCAACATTCGCCAACTCTTCCAAAACAGTTGGGATATCCTTTAGCGCAATCCAGTTGAACTGAATGTTCTGACGTGTCGTGAAATGGCCATAGCCTTTATCATATTTCTCACCGACATCCGCCAATGTGCGCATTTGTTTGGACGACAACTGCCCATAAGGAATTGCAATACGCAGCATATAAGCGTGCAATTGCAGATAGACACCATTTTGCAAGCGCAATGGTTTAAAATGGTCTTCATCCAATTCGCCAGATAGACGACGCGCAACCTGACCTTTGAACTGGGCCACGCGATCACGAACCATTTGTTCGTCAAATTCATCATAACGGTACATATTTATTCGTCTCCGTGGGAAAGTTCAGGATGGGCATGTTCAAGCCCTAAATCCGTTTCAACGCGTGCTACCCAGCGGCGCACAGCGGGAAATTCATTAATATCAAAGCCACCTTCATGCGCCCAGCGTGTGTATGCGACACACGCAATATCGGCCAAAGATAGCGCTTCACCGACAAGATAGTCAGAGTAATTAAGCTGCATTTCCAATGTTCCAAGGGCGCGTCGCCCTTTGGCCATTAACTCAGGATCAATCTCGTCATCGGCTTGTTTTAGGTACACTTTCTTAAAACGACGCACTGCAATCGCAGGTTCATGCGTGTATTGCTCCCAAAACAACCAAGACATCATTTGCGCCCGTTCAAAGGCTGAATCTGGGATAAGGTCAGATCCTGCCTCTTCCGCAAGATAAAGCATTATTGCGTTAGATTGAGGCAAAATGCGCCCATCCGGCCAGCGCGCCAAAGGCACTTGCCCAGCAGGATTGATCGCTAGAAATGCTTCTGAACGCGTATCACCTTTTAACAGATTCATTTCCACCCAATCATAGGGTGTTTCTGTCAATTCAGCGACCCAACGAGCCTTCAGGCAGTTGCCGCTTATGCTATCTCCATAGAGAGTCATTTTAGAGATATTACGAGAAGGCATTATGCGTCTCCAGCCTGACGCCCATATTGGGGGTGACATGTCGGACCATTCGCACGAATGCTCTCTCTTAGAGTTTCGCGCCCGATAATCTGACCATCTTCTGAGACTTCCATCAAATAGGGGTCATTTGCACGCGTTTGATCTTTAACAGCTAAAGCCAATGCTTCATCTGCGGCGTCATGCGTCACGATCTCGGCTTCTGACACTTTTTGCGTCCAGTCACCAGAGGCGGTGCGATAAATCGTATAACCATTTGGCGCATCCCAAGCCGTCACAAGTTTAGGCACTTCAGGTTTTAGTTTTGGACGTACAGAACTCATTGCACTGCCTCCCCAGAAAAATGTTGAAATTCAGATTCAGCCAACGTTCTCAAACCAAGCGCTGAAACCTCACCAATAACCAAAAGCGCTGGTCCGGCAATATTATTTAATTCGAGCAAATCAGGCAGGCGCTCTAACTGCCCATACACAACTTTCTCATCAGCCCGCGTACCATTCTCAATGATTGCTACAGGCGTTGATCCATCACGACCAGCACGCATCAATCGGTCTGTAATAGCCGGTGCAGTGCCAACGCCCATATAGACAACGACAGTCTGATTAGCGCGCGCCAGAGCGTTCCAATCAAGATCAGGTATATCGCCTAATTTCGCATGGCCAGTCACAAATGTAACCGACTGAGCATGATCACGATGCGTCAAAGGAATTTGGTGAGCCGCCGCACATCCAAGCGCTGACGAAATACCCGGCACCACTTCACAAACAATGCCTGCTGCCCTTAACGCCTGCACCTCTTCGCCGCCGCGCCCAAAAATAAATGGGTCACCGCCTTTAAGGCGCACCACACGCAAGCCAGCTTTCGCCGCTTCTATAAGTTTCACATGTATTTGCGTTTGCGGAACGGAATGGTCGCCTTTGGATTTCCCCACAGGCACACGCACCGCATCCTCAGGTATCAAATCCATGATATCAGCACCGACAAGACGGTCATAAAAGACAATTTGCGCCAACTGAAGGCGCTTCAATGCCTTGAGCGTGAGCAATTCAGCATCACCTGGCCCTGCTCCTATTAGACAAACTGATCCACTCGCAAACGATTGAGAATGAGACTTGTCCACTTTGGGAGAATGCGTCATAGTTGAACCCTTTAGTTTTGCTCAAGACTTAAGCGCTTTAAGCCCGCGCAAAACAGCCAATACTTTAGAAGGGTAAATACTATCTACCCTACATCACAGACCATAAGTGGCGCCGTCTGCGCTCCGTTACAATGCAATTGAGCTAAGCTGAAACATTAGAGCATCTTCACAATGACTGAATCTGATAACCCAATAGACCGTCTTCCGCCCCTAAATGCGCTTCGCGCTTTTGAAGCAGCAGCTCGCAGATTGTCATTCACGAAGGCAGCAGAAGAGCTAAATGTAACACCCGGTGCGATTTCGCAACAGATCAGACACCTAGAAGAATTTGCAGGTGCACCATTATTTCGCCGCACAGGACGTCAGGTTTTATTGACAGATGTCGGTGAAGCCACGCTACCTTTGCTGACCAATGCGTTTGAACAATTGGCCGAAGCTACACATGTATTGCGTGCGCCAAAGCGCCGAAACCGTTTAATGATTTCGTGTGCCCCGTCTTTTGCAGCAAAATGGCTGGCGCACCGGCTGGATAAATTTCAACATCTCCACCCCGAAGCAGAAGTCTGGGTTTCAGCAGATATCGCTGTTGTGGATTTTGCAGGCCCAGAAATTGACCTCGCAATTCGGTATGGCGGCGGAAATTATGACGGCCTACGCATCGAAAAACTAATGTCCGAAGAAGTTCTGCCCGTTTGCTCACCTACACTTTTAGAGGGTGATCACCCGCTTCTCACCCCAGCTGACCTTAAACATCACGCGCTTTTACATGATGAAAGCCCTGAAAATGACCCATCCTGCCCAGACTGGGCAAGCTGGCTGGCTGCGCGCGATGTTGAAGGGGTCGATTCCTCTCGTGGCCCGCGCTTTAATCAATCAGCAGTCGTCGTTGATGCTGCCGCCTCAGGGCGCGGCGTCGCACTAGCAAAAAAAGCAATCGCGGCTGGCGACCTTGAAAGCGGGCGATTAATTGCCCCGTTTGCAGACGGCACAAATGAAATAGATTTTGCATATTGGACTGTTTGGCCACGCGGCCGCACCCAATCGCCAATTGCACGCGAATTCATCAAATGGATCAAGGAAGAAGCACAATCAGATCAAGTCGTTGGTGTATAGTTCCTAACACACTTCTTCATAAGCGAATCTCATAGACTCTCGACAATTTATGTGAAATCCGTTTCAATGGTTTAACGATTGATTAAGATTAACCTTCTGGACACTTCGTGCTAGTGTGCGAGCGTGTATAGATTCTATTGGGCGAGTTACCATGACTTTTTGGCGTCAAGGCAGCAATGATTCATTAAATGACAAACTGGTGCGTCCACGCAGCAGCGGTTCATACTGGGATAGTAAATCTCAATCAAACGCAAAAGAAGAAGCCGTAGAGACTCCTCTAAAAGATGCACAAGATGTGTTTTCAGACGTGTCTGAGCAAATCAGTGAGAGCGCTGAATCAGCTTTAGATGATACAAAAGATGAAATCACAAAAGCGGTAGAACAGATTTTCCCAGAAGATCTAAAAACAGACGATTCGACAGACTTACCTGATATTCCATCAGATCTACCCGACCTTGATGCACCAACAGACACGATTCAGCTCGAAGAAGCAGATCTTGATGACGTATTGGCAGCACCTCCAGTTCTTGAAGATTTAGATGAATTGGACGACAGTCTAGAGCTAGAAGAATCATTGGAAGATTCAGACGTCACTTCAATTGAATCTTTGTCCTTTGATCAAGAAAACGAATACAGTCTTGAGAATGAAGATGACACAGAAAAATTCACTTTAGGTACTCCTCCGCCACCTCCAGAAGACGAACTGATTGCACTGGAAGAAAGCGAAAGTCTAAATATTCCTGACATTGACGTTAATGATTTAGAAACCCCAACTTTAGAAACTACTGATATAGAAATTCCAGATTTGGAAGAAGCTGAACTCGTTTCTGACGCTTCCGAACTCGGCAAAATGCCACCCGTCCTGCCAGTCAGTGGACGCGGCTCTGGAAACACAGCCCACAAATTGGATCAGGAAGAGTTTCGAGACAATGACACCAGTGTTGACACAGAAAGTGATGAATTAGTCGTGCCGGATGCACGACTAGATAGCGACGAACTCGACACTAAATCGAGTCAAAACTCGCCATCAGAAGACAAAAACGGATCTGGTCAGGTTATTGCCTTCCCGCCAAGTCAGGGCAAATCCAGCCAAACTGACACCCAAGCAGATGATGGTCTCACTGAAGAAGAGCGCTTGGCAGTGTCACTTTCCGCAGGTGCCGGCGCAGCGCATTCAACCACGAAAAATTCACCGTTCAACACCCGTCTGGCAAAACCAAAAAACTCAGGCCCAATCGTAACACCCCGCCAAACTGCAGCGACGTATTACGATTCTGACGAGCAAGTTTACGAGCCAGGTGTAGATGACAATGATGGATATTATGTTCCATCACAGGATGATTCTGATGGCAGCGGACGCCGCATCGCCCTATATCTAGCGGGTGCTGCATCAATTTCAGCTATATGTGCTGCTGTATACTTCATGCTGCCCAAAGGCGATGATGATAGTGTTCAAATCGCTGATGCTGGAAATAACACTGCGCCAAGCCAGCCAAATATCACTGCACGTGATACGACGACAACAGATGCGGCAACAACAGCTTCCAGTTCAACATCTGCCGATGCACCGCTCAACGACCAGCGTGTATTCTCAGACCTAACAGCAAGCGGAACAGAAAATTCTGACACCGCAATTAGCGAACCATCCAGTGAATTATTTGCTTCAATCCCTAAAGAGAGCGAAACAACAACACCTACGGATTCTCGCACGCTATCGCCAAACTCAACAACACTTTCGTCTCCAGATCTAAAATCTGCTGAAATTACAAAGCCTAAAGTGTCTGAAAAAGCTCCAAGCTTGACGCTTTCAAAACCTGCCGCGCCGATCATTGCGCCGCCAGCAGCCAAAACAACACCACCTGAAGTAACGCAGCCCACCACCTCTGCAAAAGTGACAGCTCCGACAATCGCACCCAAACCTGCGAAACCTAAATTGTTCGGAAATTCCACTTCAACAGCAAAAACGAAGCAGCCACTTCTATCTAAAATCCTGCGCCCAAACACAGCAAAAGCGATAGCTCCGGTAAGTGTTAGTGTTGGAGAGCGTGTATATGATGGCGTCATGCGCGCTGGCAGCATGCCTCAAACCATTATTGATGCATTGTTTGCAAACGGATCATATCTGGCTGCTAAAGAACAAAAGCAATTTGCATACAATGTACGTCACGCCGCCAAAACGACTCCAGATGGTGAAGTCAATTCAATCATCACACAAAATGGAACACGCGTAGATCTTCACTTCCTATCTACTCAGAATGAAGTTCGTCCAACTTTTGTATCGCGAGCTGATAATATCGAGCCGTTACCGCGCTACATGCTGCTCAAAGATGACTGGGTGCGCGTTACAACACCAACAAAATTACATGCCGCTCCACGCCAATATGATCAAACTGTACTGAAAAACCTACCACTCAGCACTACGCTTGAGCGCATGGGATCCGTCACGGATTCATCTGGTGAGCAATGGTCTATGGTTGGTCAAAACGGGATCGCGATTGGATATGTCCCCTCTCTCGACCTTGTCAGCCTGTCAGACACGCAAACTCAAACAGTCAGCCCATTTACAACGACCGTATCACAAAGCGTTGTAGAACGTATTGATGTCAGCACACCTTGTCGTGACTATACAATATCTGTCGGCGGCACAGGCTCAAGCCATGCTGCTTGCATGACACCAGACGGTGATTGGATGACAAAAGAAGGTGCCACATCTGGTCTCTCTTTTGTTAACACACCAACGCCTTCAATGATCACGAGCGCGCCTCTCGCTTCAAATGAGCTCGCATATTCTAGTTCAAATGACACTTCGCGTTCCGCTCTATCCGAAGAAGCTGAAGCTATTTTATTTGAACCTGAAACATTGCGCCGCGATGCCCGTCATGGTCGAGGCTCTGCAAGCCAACGTATCGGCACGCTGTTCAGTCAGACAAACACGATCAAAGCTGTGAGCATTTCTTCACCCGATGGCCAAACTGGCCAATTATCCTTTGATGGAAAAACAGCTAACTCTGAAACATCCGCTCAAACAGCGACGCCAATCGCTCTGACAACAAGCCTTGTTAAACTTGAAAAACAAGTTCGTTTAATGAATGCTCCTGGTGGTACAATTGTACCAAATGCTGACACAGTTATGCGCGGCGAAGTTTTAGAAGCTGTTTCTGTATCAACAACACCAACCGGCGAAAGCTGGACATTACTTGGTGAAAACGGTGTTGGATATGGATATGTGCGCACAGATTACACGTCGACAATTTCAGCGTATGAAACCGACGCATCAATGCGCTATGATGGCTTTAATGCAGCCACAGCTTTAGGCGGAACTGTCAATTCTGCAAGTGACGTTTCAGGTGATGAATATCAACCTCCTGCCCCAGACTGTCAAACAGCGACTTATGCAACAGGCAGCGAAACGGGTATTTTAAAGGCTTGCTTGCAACCAAACGGTTTGTGGACAGCGGACGTTCAGCCAAATACTGGCTATGACATTCGCTCAACAGCACAAATGGATTTCCTACAGGGTGGTTCAAATCTCTGGTAGAAGACACCAGAATTTAAACATAAACATATTGAAAACAGGCCGCGTGAAAATGTCGCCTGTTTTCTTTGACTTCTTGTCATAACGGTAAGTTCAGCATACCCCTTCCTCATCATTCCTTCATAAAATGAGCGAGATAAGAATTGAGTAAGTCCACCTCCCAAAGCGCCTCAGATGGCTCTGACACAAATCACATCACGGGTGAGACCTATAATTCCGACCCTCGCAAGAAAACAGGCCCTGAATGCGAAAGCATGACGGATGTTCGATACGAGATAGATCGAATAGACCGCCTCCTTGTGGAGATACTCGCTGAACGTACAACTTATATAAAAGCTGCTTCGCGCATTAAACCAGATAGAGAAATGGTTCGCGATGTGCCGCGCATTGAAGATGTCGTTGCAAAAGTGTTAGCTCATTCCAAGGAACACAATCTACCAGCAGAGATTGCAGACCCTGTCTGGCGGTTATTGATAGAGCGCTCCATCGCGTATGAATATAGCTCTTACGATGCCTTAAAGGATTCTGACATCGACAATTGATGCTCAACCTTTGCTAATGCTTCGGTGGCTTCGGTCATTTTATCTTTGATTGCGCTGATCAACACACCCGCTTCTGCAGCGGAAACATTTCCTTCACGACCACGTATTTCTGCCGCATGGCATGCTTCTCCTAGCTCCATTGCACCAATACTGCGCGCCGACCCTTTAATTGAGTGCGCAGCATCAGCCCATTGCTCGCACGGCGCGTTAACATCAAGCAGTCGCCCCCAAATGTCACTTTGATGTTTAAAAATACCTAAAACCTCTCGCGCAAGCTCTACGTCACCGCCAGTCATGGCGTTAAGGTGGTCCAAATCGATTATTTTACTCATCATTTCTCGCCTATTGGTCCTATAGAACGTCGCACATTAAATTTGCTAAGCATTATATGAGCAGCAAGAGAATAAAGATGCCTTAATGGTTAGTCTGCCTGACAAAAAATCCAAAAACCTCCAATTGGCATAACGGTTCAGCTCGTTCCGAAATGATACAATTCCGGTGTTGATTGTCCCAAATATAAACAGTCACAGATCTAACATTACAATTCCTCCCCAAAGACATCCTGTAAATACAGATCTCCCCTCTTCTATGCTCCAACCAGCCTTGAACCACTGTCAAATATTCGTTTTTCGACTTTAGAATGAAGTTTAACTTGATTTTTGACTTTTTTGACATCATTGTCCCGACAAACTGTGGAGGCAATTATGCTGGGTCTTTTAATTCTCGTTCGCGATTCTTTGCTTGTTTTATTGATGTCTTGGGCTGGTTTAGACGTTACTCCAGAGAAACAAGACGACTCGAATAAACCACAAGCGTCTGCAAGCGCCCAACGTCTGTTTTAATTAATCACACCGTCATCAAGGCATTCTGAGCACGAGTATTTGTGTTCGATTATAAGAATACTCAGGTTTTACATGGGTATATTTTCGAAAAATTCGCTTAACTGGCTAATTTGACATGTAATGGCCCAGATCTTGACTGTATAAAGACAGAGTCATCTGTATAGTTGTATGTCATGAACAAAGTAGCCAAACCTATTCAAAGCAAAAAAGACCTCGAAATAAGGTTAAGCCAAGCCCGTAAAGCCGGTAGCTGGATGCCTTGGGGCACGACCGCTCTTGCCTTCACATGGTGGGGCGGAGCAGCAGCCTATTCAATCGGCAAATATGGTGTTGCAGCCCTTCAGGAAATGCCTCCTGCGGAACTAGCAGGTGCTGTCGCTATGGCCGCAGGGCCCGGCCTGGCTTTAATCATGTCTGGATTCATGGCACGGGAATCAACACGCTCCGCAAGAGCAAATGAACTCGTACTTGCTGCAACTCAAGAATTGCTTTCACCAGCTTCCGCTTTGTCCGGCGAAGTGGATACACTTGGATCTGTAATAGCTCAGCGTTCTGATGAAATCTACGATACACTTAACGAGACTGAAGCCCGCGTTCAAGTCATCCGTCAGGATATGGAAGAAAGCTCAAATGCTGCAATAAAAGCTGCTGAGATTGTGCGCGCTGATACTGAAGCGCTCAAATTCAAACTTGCAGCTGAACGTGATGAATTGTCCAGCCTGTCTAATTCTATTCGTTCTCAGGCGGCTTCATTATCAGAAGCCATCCCGATGCATGCTGAAAAAATGACGCGTGCAGCCACGATGGCTCAAAACGAAGTTCAAAAAGCCGGTAAACAATTAGACGACCGCCTCAACACTATTGAAGTGACCGGTAAAAATCTCGCTGCCTCTGCCGCAAACCTTGATCATATGACAGCCGAAAGCCGCAAACGTGCGCAGCAATTGGTGCAGTCACTTATGTCTATCAATGAAAACCTACTTGGTTCATCGCGCACAGTTGATAATGCACTGAAAGCCGGCGACATGGCCGTTGAAGCTTCCAAGGCAACAGCCGCAGCAATTCGTCAGGCCATGGATAATGCCCTAGATGGTGCACGGATTTCATCCGAACAAGTTGCTCAACAAGCTTCAAAAACAAATAGTGAAGCCGAAGAAGCAATGAAACGCCTGATCGAAACAGCAGCACGTGCTGAAGGTCTTGTAAAACAGGCTATGGAAACAACCAACAGCCATGTTGAAGAGACTGAAAAACGCATGGACCGTATGGGCGAGCACATGTACACAGCTGCTACGCGCGCAACACAAGCAGCAGAAGCTGGACTTGATCGCGCTAGGTCTCGTATCGAACGCGCATCTCAACTGTTAAATGATGGTCTCGACGACACTGTCTCAAATGCTCGTAGAGTAGAAACACCTTATGAAGCACCGGCTCCACGTGTGTCAAAACCGGCCCCGCGCCCTTCTCGCACTGAAGAGACAGTTACACCAACGAGAGTTGAACCAAAACACACACAAGAACCAGACTTTTCACCCTTTGATCCTCTAGAAATTGAAGACTTAGACAACACTTCTTCAACACCAGATTACCAACGTGGCGGCGCCAAACCAACAGCAACAGCAGAACCTTCTAGTGCGACAGCTGCAGCAGCTCACGAAGCTCATACTCTTGAGCAAGAAAAAAGACGCTCAAAAACAACACAACAAGACGCCCAGTCCAGCATGTCTTGGCGTGACCTGCTTTCAAGCATAGGGACAGAAGGCAACGAAGAAGAGCATCACCAAACTGCGCTAGCTTTCGTTGAACAATTGGACCGTTCAGGCATTCGACTAAAACGCGCAATTCGTTCTTCTGACCTACGTCGTATTGCAGCAGCAACTGCAAGAGGTGAACGCCAGCGTCGTCGGGCAACCAAGCAAGCAGCCCCGGGTGAGCTTACACAAATACAACGTCTACTTACCCAAGACGAAGACTTGCGTATTGCAGCTGAGAGCTATCTCGCACTCGAAGAAAACGAAGCAATGAAATTTTTGGAAAGTGCTGAACGCTCACGTGAAGATGCAGACCCGAGACTAGCAGCCTATTTGCTACTGGATGCCGCACTAACAAAATAACTTAGAAAACAATGAAATCCCGCTAGAATATAGAATTCTAGCGGGATTTTTTTATAAGCAGGTTTCTATTCTGCTACGATACAAAAAGCATTCAATTTATTGCCATCAAGATCACGGAAATAAGCGGCGTAAAACCCACCGCCACGTGGGCCCGGTTTTCCTTCACAACTCCCACCGAGTTCGATGGCTTTCTCATAAAGAGCCTTAACCTGATCTGGCTTTTCTACCGCCAAGGCAATCATAACGCCGTTTCCGACAGTCGCCGCTTTGCCATCATGCGGCTTTACAACAGAAAAAGCTGTCGCTTCAGGGCTTGTGCCCCACACAACATATCCATCGGTTTCCATTGTACGTTTTGCGCCAAGTTCTGCAAAAAATGCATCATAAAATTTAGTTGCGCTTTCAAAATCATTTGTGCCAACAGTTGTATAGCCAATCATGATTAAACCCCTTGCATATCAATTAAACGATGCAAGTTTGATACATGCCCTGCTGACACAAAACTGACAGTAGAGATTCCATTATTTATTCTTTAGAAAAGAATCACGAGTGCCGCTTGGCAGTGGACAAAGAACCAGTCGCAATAAAAAACCGCCTAAACAAAGAATGTTTAGACGGTTTTATAAATTATTTATAATATGAAATCAGGTGTTTAATTGAATTTCAGGTGGAAATTCTGGAATAATCTCTTCTGGCTCCAACTCATTTTCTAATTCGTCTTTGGCCGCATCTTCATCCTGTTGCTTTCTACGTTCAGCGCGTTTTTCAAGACGTTTAGCACGACGTTCAGCATCAAGATCATATGGCTGTGCATGTGTTGCCACAAAATCAGCGGTAATTTCCGCTGCATTGCTAATCGCACGCGCCAATGCCTCAGCGCGATCTACAGATTTTTTATTCTCTAGCAACTCAACAGCTTGCAAAACATCCGAAGCAATAATGCTCTTATCACCAGAACGAGTCAGCACCACACGTACCTTACAAACAGCTTCTTCTTTTTCATTATCTACTGTCAGGTCCAATATGCTCAGTCTAAGATCATATTCACCACGCGCACCAACCTGCACTGGCACGGCTAACCCATCGCCTTCGGAGACAGTTAGTGCATCCACGACAGCAGCTTGGAACAATCGGGCTGGCGAGTCTGCCCAACGCACATCATTGATATATTGAATACGTTGGTTATCAGACGCAGCGATTTCAGCACCAGAAATTGCCCCCATGGCATCAGGAATATGAACAACAATATTCGTGTTCAATGGAGAGCTGGCACCGCGCATCCCAGATGTTGGCAACCGTACCAAAGCATCAGGCTGTTTAGGCTCTGGCAGTACAGATACACACCCGCCCAGTCCCATTCCAACAAGAATAAGAGGAAGCACATACATTTGCTTTTTCAAACGAATAAACATTTTCTATCTATTTCCCATTACTCATATGGTTTGACATCGCCAAGCACAAATTCTCGTGGATCGCGTTCAAGTTCAGCAACAACACCGTCCAGTCTCTGCACTAACAATTGCACATCCTGTAACGTCGTCGATAATTCGCTCATAACTTCTTCTGCGCTCGGTGCAAGTTCGTCCATAACAACCCCCTCAACTGAGCCGACTGCATGATCTGCACTTTTAACAACATTCTGCATGTCTTTAAGCAAAAGCATTGTATCTTTCGTCATCAACGCCACATTCGCATCAAATTGGACACTCGCAGCATCCACAGCCACAGCAGCATCATTCATGGCTATACCAGCCCCCTCCAGCGCTTGAATAGCGCGCTGAGCGTCGGCAGCAATTCCATTCTGACCATTCGCCACATCTGTCAAATCTTCGATATTTGCTAGAATATTAGAGATGCGGGTCACATTTTCATCTCTAAACATTCGGCTCACGCGATCCAGTGCATCCGTACTCGATTCAATGAGCCCCTCTCCGCCTGAAAAGATTTTATCCAATTGCGTCTTGTCCGTTTTAATACGCGGCGGATAGGGACGAATGCCTTTGTTCAATAGCGGTTCATCAGGGCTACCTGCTTTGATCTGAATAAATGTCATGCCTGTAATACCGAGCAGCCCTAATTCAGCACGAGAATCTGACTTAACCGGCGTGTTTGCATCAACGCGAATTCTCGCAATCACATTATTTGGGTCTTGTGCATCAAGCCCTAGATCAGTGACCTCTCCAACTTTGATACCGTTAAAGCGAACCTCTCCACCTTCAGACAACCCATTAACAGCCCCTTCGAACACGACGTCAAAGACTGAAAATTCTTTGGAGAATTGAACCTTGGATATCCAAACTGCGAACAGCACAAAAGCCACCATCGCCATAAGAACGAAAGCCCCGATCAGTCCGTAATTTGCGCGCGTTTCCATTTGAACCGCCCTTTCTAACTATTACCCAGAGCTGCGCGTCCACGCGGCCCGGAAAAGTATTCTTGTATCCAAGGATGAGGGTTTGCTCGAACTTCATCCATCGTCCCAACAGCCAACACTTTGCCATCGTTTAAAACTGCTATCCGATCACAAACAGCATGTAACGAATCCAAATCATGCGTCACTAAAAATACAGTAAGCCCCAACGCATCACACAAAGAGCGCAATAACAGATCAAAATTTCCCGCACCAATTGGATCCAGTCCAGCAGTTGGCTCATCTAGGAATAACAATTTTGGATCAAGCGCCATAGCACGCGCCAAAGCAGCACGTTTGCGCATTCCACCAGACAGATCAGAAGGACGTTTAGGAGCTGCATCCCCTTCCAAACCAACCATTTGTACTTTCATACATGCCAATTCTTGCATCAATGCAATAGGCATATCTAGGTGTTCGCGCATGGGTGCCATAATATTTTCTTGGACGCTAAGCGTTGAAAACAATGCTCCATCCTGAAACATAACACCCCATTTTTGTTCAATCACTCGCCGCTCTTCTCGATCAAGCGATGTAAGGTCTTGCCCGTAAACTTCGATATCCGCTTTCTTAGGTTGAATAAGTCCAACTATCGAACGCAACAACACAGACTTCCCTGTACCTGAAGGTCCTATCACACCCATGATTTCACCATCACGCACATCAAGGTCTAGATCTTTATGCACCACTTTAGTGCCAAACTGATTGGTCAGATTACGCACACGAATAGCAAGCTTGTGATCATCTTCCATCATTACAATCCCATCTCCATATAGAGGATGGCAAAGATTGCATCGATGACAATGACAAGGAAAATGGCCTGAACGACAGATGAAGTGGTGCGCTGACCAAGAGATTGAACATCACCTGATACAAGCAATCCCTGACGACACCCAACCAGCGCAATTACAGTTGCAAACACAGGCGCTTTTACAATTCCTACCCAAAAATTTTGACCTGGAACGGTGTCTTGAATGCGTTGAATGAACATGGCTGGGGAGATATCCATCACACCCCACATCACCAACAAACCTCCCACGAGTCCCGAAATCATCGCAAAAAATGACAGGAAAGGTGTCATCACAAGCAATGCTATTAACCTTGGAGCCACCAATACTTCCATCGGGTTCAACCCCATGACCCGCATTGCATCGACTTCTTCCCGCATCTTCATTGCGCCAATTTCAGCCGTAAATGAACTATCCGTTCGCCCCGCCAGCAAAATAGCCGTCAGCACCAAACCAAATTCACGCAACATCAGAAATCCGACCATTTCGACAGTGAAAACTTGCGCCCCAAAAGATTGAAGCAAATTCACCCCCAAAAAGGCGATCACGATACCGATAAAGAAAGATAACATCGACACGATTGGAAGCGCATTCAAGCCTGCTTCTTCCATTATAGCGACAACGGATGTCCACCGTATTTTCTTGGGATTTAGAAGCAAAAAGAAAACAGTTGTGAATGCTTCACCGATGAATTCCAAAATACCCCAACCCTCTTTTAAGGCATCGACAGTTCCATGGCCAACTCGGTCAAGCAACTGGGTGAAGCCATGCCTATCTTTTGCTTTCTTAACTGGCTCAGGTTTGGCAGCGTTTACAGCGGTAAGCAGGGAGATGACACTATGTGTGTCTCCAACTATTTTCGCCAAACTACCAGAAGGGGCACCCAATTGGCGAAGCGTACGATCCACAACATACGCACCGGCAGTATCAAAATCTTCTAATTGAGAGACATCTAACGAGACATCTTTACTGACATCTTTGGACGTGAGTTGACGTAAGGGTTTATCAATTGCACCAACAGTGAATGCCGTCCACGCTCCCTCCAGCACCATAACAGGATCACCCGCTAGGTCTGTAGTGATATCAAATCGAGCTTGGGCATGTGCCAAGAAGCGCTCCTATCGCGTCCATTCTTGACTTAAACTCTACTAAATAGCTTTAAAAATCACCTACTTTATCGTTCAAGGCGAGTAGATATCCTTAACATCATCAAGCACGCGAATAAGCCTCCAATTGCCGCCAATGCAGCCATAGCCCAATATCCTCGAACGCCAATTCCTTCGTATAAATAGCCAGATAATACCCCAGCAGCCCCAGTCATAGCGCCAGCAATCGCAGCAAGAAGAGACAATGCCAAGGTCTGATCTTGTTTGGCAACCTCGCTATGCACCATGCGAACACCTCCGATAAATGTCGCAGCAAAGGTTAATGCATGGAGATTTTGTAAAATAAAAGCACTTAACAGATCAGGGGCAAACCCATACGAAACCCAACGCAGCACTGCCCCTATCGCCCCTATCAATACGAGACGCTGAGGTGTAACCCATGCTGGAAATTTAGATGCAAAAGCAAGAAATGCTATTTCTAGCAATACGCCTGTTACCCATAAAAAACTAATTTCTGTTCCCGAAAACCCCTGCTTTTCCCAGATCACTGTGGAGAACCCATAATAAAATGCATGAGCTGCCTGAATGCAGGACGCGCTTATCAAAAGCAAATATAAGGTAGGACGTCGATATAATCGGATACCTCGCGCCATACGCGACCACAGCCCAGCTTCTGTGCCGCTTTCTCCCAAGGGAATGGACGGCACCAACCAACCTATCAGCATCAAGCCAACAAAGAGACAAGTGATCACCGGCACCAAACTGGACACACCAACATATTGGATAAGAAAACCACCAGAAAATACGCCGAATACAAAAGACAGGGATGCTAGAGCACGCCCTTGACCAAAACTTGGTCTGCTTTCGCCAGCCACGAGTAAAAGGCTAGATTCTCCCAACGGGATGATAGCGTGCACTATCGACATCAAAAAGAAGCCAACAATCGCAAGTAAAATTGGATCAAAGGTGAGATTTAATACAAAATAACCAAATCCGGCCCCAGCAGCCATTAGAACCGAAGCAATTTTTGCTGTGCGCGCATCGGCCCATCCAGAAATCACCGGTCCAACGATAACACGCGCCAAAAGAGCACCAAATAGTACGAAGCTGATCTGAGGCCCATCTAGACCACGCGCAGTTTCCAGCCAGACCGGCAAATAGGGTAATTGAAGCCCAAAAATAAAATAGAAAAGACTTAGATATGCTGTGGCTCGCCATGCGTTACTCATGTCGAGCAAATTCCTTCAATCAAACTGTCTTAGCTTAGACTATTTAAACAAGAAATTTCTTGGCGCAATTAAAAATATCGCACTTTTCAGATCAATCGACCCAATTGAAATTATTATGAAGTGGGCTCTTCCAAGGATGCCAGAACTTCAGACATACGTGCCGCAGCAAGTCCATCCACAATCAAACGCGCCAATTCCAACTCTTTGTCGAATGGCTCAAGAACTTTAACCGGGTCAATATCTTCCAACGCGGAACTATCTGTTTGCTTTATTCTTAAAAATGATGCTGCAAATGTTTCCCGCGCTTGTCCGGCGTGAATCACGACGCGTTCAAATTCACGTACATCAGCATTTCTAGGCTTGGTTACAGCCCCATGAGATGGCAATAATGCCTGCGCGAGTTGATTTACCTCGGCGAGACTTTCAATCGCACTTGAAACATCATAATTGACTAATTCAGCAATTTCACTTGCGTCAGGCTCAAATTGCGTAAGATGTTCCCAGTAAGCTTTGCCAACCTCATTGTCACCGCCCCATATTTTCATCAGTGCTGAAAAGTTACTTTCGCCATTTGCCCATTTTGAGTCCTGACTTGTTTCACAAAAAGCGACTGATGCTTTATGTAATTCAGACTGGGGTTTCGTAAGCTGTATCTCAGTTTCAGATACAGTTTCAAAAACAGCAACTGTGGCACAGCCACTAGACAACAGAGTAGTTCCAGCAATGATTCCGACGAAAATTCTACGCGACAATACCTTTTCCCCGCTTAACACCGTTTCACCCACCCTGTTGCATATAACAACAATTTAGAAGAAACGTGAACATCTTTTAACGAGAGTCCTTCAATTCTTTATAAAACAGTACTAGTGAAGCAGTCATGAACAATAATCGATCACGCAAATTTCTTTTTCCCAGAATAGACTCGAATAAAGTTGGGCGTCTTCGTGTATCCGACATTCACGAACTATACTGGGAAGAATCTGGAAATCCCGACGGTATCCCCGTTATCGCTCTTCATGGTGGCCCTGGCGGCGGCTCAAACCCAGACATGCGCCGTTTTTTTGACCCGACCAAATACAGAATCATTATTTTTGACCAACGTGGGTGTGGTCGCTCTTCTCCATTTTCGGAATTGCAAGAGAACACGACTTGGGATCTCGTTTCGGATATGGAAAAACTTCGCGAGCACCTGAAAGTCGAAAAATGGCTATTATTTGGTGGATCATGGGGAAGCACACTCGCCCTCACATACGCAGCCGTTCACCGATCAACGACACTAGGCCTAGTATTGCGCGGTATTTTCCTTCTCACAAAAGCAGAAATTCAGTGGTTTTATCAGGAAGGTGCGAGTCGCCTCTTTCCGGACGCGTATGATAGATACATTGCTCCAATTCCTAAAAGTGAACGTAACAACCTCCTTAAAGCCTTCTATTCACGCCTTACAGGCAGCGATGCAGAAGAGCGCGCGGCGGCAGCTAAATCTTGGTCTCAATGGGAGGGAGAAACTCTTTCTATACGAGGCCCATCAATGCTTCCTTCCAAATTTGAAGAACAAGCGTTTGTCGATGCTTTTGCCCGCATTGAATGCCATTATTTCTGGAATAAAGGCTTTTTTGAAAAAGATGGCTGGTTATTGGAACAAGCAGCAAGTTTTGGAAATTTGCCAGGTGTCATTGTTCACGGTCGATACGATGTTGTCACGCCGCTTTCGTCGGCATGGGCACTGAACAAAGCTTGGGATGGTGCGGAACTAAAAATTATTGGTGATGCTGGGCATTCCAGCATGGAACCTGGAATAGTGGATGAGCTCATACGAGCCACAGAATTGATGGCAGAAAAATTTAGTTAGCTTCGCCGTAATATTCAATAAAAAGGCAGCTTCGGAATGTCGAAGCTGCCTTTTTTTTATTTTCAATAATCAGTCGCCTTAAACGGATTTATTGCTACCAATTAGGCTTTCCATAAATGCTGGCATTTGCACGCCAAATGTGTCCTGCAATCCATCGAAAATTCCAAAGAACAGAATAATTCCGACAAAAACAGGCACAAACCAACGCAGTGCCGTATACCAAACTGCATGCAATTTCTGATCTTCGATTTCTTCCAGCATATCTAATTTTGGCAAAACCCAACCAATAAAGATCGCTATAAATAGCGCTCCCAGAGGCAGAAGAATATTCCCCGTCAAGAAATCAACAAAATCCAGATAATCTCCAGAATAAATATATGCCACGCCAACAACAAAAAGAATGAATGCCATTCCCATGGATGCACCCATGCGATGAACACCATGACGCTCTTCGAGCCAAGAAACTGACACCTCATAGAGTGAAATTGAGGATGTGAAAGCTGCAAATAATGCTAATGAGAAAAATACCATGGCAATAATGTTACCGCCAGGAATACTCCCAAAAGCGACCGGAAGAGACACAAAGAACAATCCAGGCCCACCAGCTGGGTCAAGTCCCGCTTGAAATACGATTGGAAAAATCGCAAACCCTGCGATAATCGCAACCATTGTATCCGCTCCCGCTACGATAAAGGATGACCGCGGGATATTAGTGTCTCTTGAAAGATATGACCCGTAGGTAACCATCAATACAGATCCAACACTCAATGAGAAACAAGCTTGACCAAGCGCTGCTAGGAACGTGCTAAAATTCACAGCACTCCAGTCTGGTGAAAGAAGAAATGATACAGTCTGTTTCAGGTCACCCGTTGTAACCGCAAATGCGACAACTCCTAAAAGCATAATGAAGAAAGCAGGCATCAAAATAGTTGCTGCTTTTTCAATGCCGCCTTTCACACCGCGCCCAACAATCACAGCATTGGCTATTAGGAACACCAATAATAGCCCCATTATATTGCCGCGATTACTGATCGTTTCACCGAAATTCTGACCAGATTGTTCAGGCGTGATCCCTGCGAAATTACCGCCTATCGCTTGAAGTACGAAAGCTAAAATCCACGCGGAAATCACCATATAGAATGAAACGATGAAAGTTGACGCAAAAACACCAACCCAACCGATAATACCCCAATTTTCGGATTTACCTGCATTTCGCGCTAAAGATTGAATACCCTCAACTGACGACATACCAGCTTTACGGCCCAATGCATATTCTCCCATGAGAACAGGCAAACCGATTGCCACGACACAGAGCAAGTATATCAGAATAAAGGCCCCGCCTCCATTCTCTCCCGCCGTGTATGGAAAGCGCCAGAAATTTCCAAGGCCAACAGAAGATCCAACTGCCGCCATAATGAAACCAAAACGTGATCCCCAAGTATCACTCTTTCGGCTAATATCCCCCGATGGATTGCCCACCATATAATTATTGCTCCGCTTGTCTATTTTACGCAAATCAGCACTAGAACTTCACCGAACCGAGCACGAAGGTCAATCATTTCATTGAAATTGCGCTAAAGAACCCCTTTAAGGACCATTGTTTGATCACGGTGGATGTGAACCATTAAAAGAATAGAAAACCCTAACATTACCGTCATCATCGCCGTCCCACCATGCGAAATCAACGGCAATGGTACACCAACAACGGGCATCAAGCCCATGACCATTCCGATATTAACCACGACATAGAATGCCAACGTGGCGACCACTCCCGCCGCCGCCAACGCCCCAAACACTGTTGTTGATCGATTGCCGACCAAGAGACCAAATATCAAAGCAACAGCCCATGCGGTCAAAAGCGACATTGAACCAACAAATCCAAATTCTTCTGCAATAATCGTAAAAATGAAATCTGTGTGCTGTTCGGGAATGTAATTATTCTGAGACTGCGTGCCTTGCATAAAGCCTTTGCCTTGAAGGCCTCCAGACCCAATTGCTATTTTTGCTTGCTGTAATTGATAGCCCGCACCAAGCGGATCTCTTGAAGGGTCCAGAAAGGTATAAACGCGTTCTTTCTGATAATCTTTCAAACCAAACTGATAGACGGGCCAAATAGACAAAAGTACCCCGAGTATGCCCGCTATAATTATTTTCCATGATAATCCAGCACAAAAAATAACAACTCCGCCTGTGGCAGCCAGCATCAATGACGTTCCCAAATCAGGTTGCTTCAATACAAGTATTGTAGGAACGATAATAATGATTCCCGCCATAATATGATTCCACAAATTGGGCGGGCTGTTTTCACTCGTTTGATGATAATATCTTGCCAAAGCGAGCAAAATCGCAATTTTCATAAATTCCGATGGTTGAATCAAAACGGGTCCGATATCCAGCCAACGCTGAGCACCTCCTCCAATTGTTCCAAACAGTTCAACTAAGACAAGTAAGAAAAGCGCCCCCAAATATAGTGGATAGGCGATCATCGCCCATAATCGAATTGGGGCCAGCGCTAAACCGATTGTTGCAAGTAACACGAACACAAACCGCGTTATATGTTGCCACGGAATATCCGCCATACTTGGGTCTTTAAGCGTGACGGAAACCAAAACTGCCGTACCAAAAGAAGCAATCGCAATAAATGTCAGCAATAATGACCAGTGTAAGTTTCTCAACTTATCAATCAAAGTTAGCTTTTCGGCGATAATCCGCATTAATTAAATCGCCTCACTCGTGGAAGTTTTATTTTCTTCCTGCGCCATTGGGCTTGCCACTTTGTGCGTCTCTTTTGAAACGGGGTCTCGCTTCAACGTTTCTGTCATTATATCTCTTGCTATGGGGTAAGCTGCACTCGACCCACCACCATGATCCACAATCACACTACATACATATTTAGGATTGTCGGCAGGTGCATAACATACAAACAAGCCGTGATCTCGCAATTTCCAAGGTAATTGGTCGTTCTTAACAACACCGGTGACACGTTCTGCTGTTGAAATACGGCGCACTTGCGCTGTCCCCGTCTTACCGGCCAAACGTTGACCATTTCCGACATCACCAGCACGCAATGCTGTCCCTCCTGGTTCAGATGTCACGGCATACATACCAGCTCGCAATTGATCAGCAATTTCAGAATCCAGAGGCTCATAATGCGGCACCCCCGGATCAGGCGCAGCTGCGCCGCCAATGAATACTTTTGGCGACGGTGAGGCATTTTCTGCGGCAATTCTGGCTGTCATCACGGCCAATTGAAGCGGCGAAGTCGTCAAATATCCCTGACCAATACCATAATTGAGCGTTTCACCCTCATACCATGGCTCCTGTTTAGCAGCTTGCTTCCAAGCCGGATCAGGAACCACACCGGCATTCCCACCAGTCATCCCCAACTCATATACTTGTCCCAGCCCCATTTTCCGGGCCATATCTGCAATTCCCTGCACACCAATGCGACGTGCAATATCATAAAAATACACATCACAAGATTTCTGAATTGCGCCCTTCATATTGACAGAACCATGCCCGCCACGCTTCCAGCAGTGGAAGTCCCGGCCACCAAACCATGTTTTTCCGCCGCAATACACATGATCATTAGGTGTTGCGACGCCTGCTTCCAAAGCTGCTGCCGCGACAATCATCTTAAACGTTGACCCTGGAGGATACAGACCATCATAAGCTTTGTGATAAAGCGGAGATTTTTTATTGCCTAAAAGGTCATTATATTTTGACTGAGATATACCAGATACAAAGTCATTCGGATTGAACGCTGGTGTTGAAGCCATGGCAATGAGTTCGCCACTCTTAATATCCATGACAACTGCGCTACCGCTTTCTTCACCAAAACGGGCAATCGCAAATTTCTGAATTTCCGCATCAAAGCTTAAAACAATATCTCCACCGTCTTTGGGGGCGACATCATCACTTGGCAGCCGATCTACGATACGACCTGAAGCATTTACAGCAATCCGTTGGAAGCCAGGTATCCCTCTCAAATATGTTTCGGCATGCTGCTCAATCCCTTGGCGGCCCAAACGCATATCTGGGTGGCGATAAATTCTTTGCATGCGGCTTTGAATTTGCCGTTGTCCCGCAAAATCATCAGGACCAATTTGCAAACGGGCAATTTCCGCAGCTATCAAACTATCAAGCTCTTCCCTATTGGGGCGTGCGACATAGCCAATTGTGTGCGCAAAAGCTGCTCCCATAGGGTAAGAGCGCAATTCGCCAACTTCCGCATAAACACCTCTAAACTCTGGTGCATGCACATTGATACGTGAAAAATCTTGCCAACTTAAATCATCAGCGACTGGAATGGGCACAAACCTAGCCTGCTGCCGCGCTTGCAATAAAATTTTACGATGTTTACTTCCTGAGATGGGAATATATCTGCCTAAATGAGTAAGCGTATTCTCAAGATTATCTGTCTCTTCAGGAACAATCAGCACATAAAAATTTCTTTTATTGGATGCTAGTCGCTGTCCAAACCGATCAAAAATCACACCTCTACGTGCAGGCGCAGGGTCTAACCTGATCCTATTTTCCGTTGCTAATTCCGCGTATTCGTCACCCTCAAACAATTGCAGCTGCGTTAACCGAGCAGCCAGTCCTGTCCATAACACAGCTCCCGCTGCTCCCATAACTATGGAACGGCGAGTAAATTCAGCATCTTTTGATCTATTAGCACTCATACAGACAACGCCTCGTCATATGGGGCAAACAACGGACTTAACAAATAATATAACCCAAGAGTCCAAATGAGGTCTCCAACTAATGACAAGTCGATAACTTGAGCACCGCCAGCAATATCTCCAGCTAAAGACAGCCCCATCAAACCTGCAATACTACCGATAATTATCGAAACAAATTCAACTGGTATTGAAGCTGACATCGCTCGAAAACTGCCTCTTGCCACTAGGCCTGCACCATATCCACACAAGCCAGCCAACGCCCATGCTCCAAGGGGAGCTTCGCATATGAAATCTTGAAACAAACCTACGAACACAATCAAGACAGCGGCCCAAATAGACATACCCAACCGTACAGTCGAAAGTGCATAAAGCAGCACGGCAATCGGCCAAGTGTCAGTCAATGGGAAAGGCATATGGTGAAGCAACGGCGTTGCACCGAGCATACATATGACTATCGCAAAAACCGCTCCAAGAAACAGCCTTATGCGTGTGGTTGTGTTCAAGGGCGACCTCCAACATTCGTACCACCCTGCTCAGAATTTGAAGCTTCTTCAAAACTTTGACTTGTGAGATTTTCATCCGTATTAGGTGTTAAAAGCTTGCCATCACTTATCATCAATTCCTCAGGTGTAACAAAGCTTGGAGGTGGCAAAATTCTTACGAAATCTATCGCATCGCGTTGCATCGCTAAGTCTAGACGCCATCCTTCTTTATCCTGATGAGCAAAGCCCACGCGAAGGCCGCGCTCAAACAACCCGTCATCACCAGATGTGACCCACTCTTCGCCCTCAACAATTTTATCCGGCGTTTCGGCATGCAATATGCGCGCGCCCACTTTTTTATCTCCAACAAGCAAAGCGCGGTCCAACGAAGTTCTCCCCATGACAGGAATACGACTATTATAATCTGTCAAAAGCAAAATTCGAGACGTGCGATGACCAGTTCGAACAACCCGCCCTAACAGGCCGTGTTCATTAACGACGGCGAATCCATCAAAAACACCGTGAACTGCACCCGCATTTGCAATCCGTGAATGCGTGAATGGTCCATTTGTTTCAGCAATGACGCGCGCTGTAACACCGCCGATTTGAGGTTCTCCCATTAGATCAAGCATATTCTCATACTCAACCATGCGCAGCGACATCGTTCTTGATGCTTCTCGCCAACGTTCTAAGGAGTGAACCTGACTTTCAAGTTCACGAATGCGCTCTTTGGAGGCTTTGTTTGCAAACAACCATGTGTATCCGGCAAAATGATGATTGGCCGCACTTGATAGTTGCGATGTGATCCCATCCATACGTGCTCGGGCAGGCTGCAAAGCCCTGCGAACATCGGAGGAAGACTGAACCATCAACAAGCCAAGTAAAGCGATAGCAATACCCGCAATTCCGGCACGCGCTGCAAAGCGTGGTGCACCGACTTGATGTCGCGCATGCCTAGCCATGAGACTGCCTCCATTCTGAATATGGAAGCCTCCCATACAGAGAGGCACCCAAAACGCTACTACACTTTACCCTGATTTGGTCTAATCGTTTAGACGTCGGGCGCAAGAATATCTTTCATGTTTTCGAAATCTTCAAGAACAATACCGGAGCCTTTAACGACACATTTTAAAGGATCATCAGCAACTGTCACTGGTAATTGAGTACGCTCTTTAAGCACAACATCAAGGTTACGAAGCAGCGCGCCCCCACCGGTCAACACAATACCCTTATCAACGATGTCAGCTGCAAGCTCTGGCGGCATTGCTTCTAGTGCTTGTTTAACCGCTTCAACAATTTCAGAAACCGGATCTTGAAGTGACTTAGCAACCATTGCTTCAGAAACAGATGCCTCTTTGGGCACACCATTCATAAGGTCACGTCCACGCACCTCAATGGACATGCCATTACCATTGTCAGGAATTTTTGCTGTCCCAATTTCTTTCTTGATACGCTCAGCAGACGCCTCACCAATCAATAGATTTTCTTCACGCCGCAAGAAGTTCACAATGGCTTCATCCATTTTGTCACCACCCATGCGAACCGAACGCGAATACACAATTCCACGCAAAGACATCACTGCGACTTCGGTTGTACCACCACCAATATCGACGACCATTGAACCAGATGGTTCATCAATCGGTAGGTTGGCACCGATAGCAGCAGCCATTGGCTCATCAATCAAATGCACCTGACGTGCTCCAGCCATAAGCGCAGATTGGTGAATTGCACGACGTTCAACCGGCGTAGCACCGGTTGGCACACAGATTATAATAAGAGGAGAAATCAACGAACGCTTCTTCATCACTTTCTGGATGAAGCTTTTGATCATCTCTTCAGCGACTTCAAAATCAGCAATGACTCCATCGCGCATAGGGCGAATAGCTTCCATCCCGAATGGCGTTTTACCAAGCATCAGCTTGGCTTCAGAACCAACGGCGTGCACCACCTTACGCCCGTTTTGTGTGACGTACGCCACCACTGAAGGCTCATCAAGCTGTACGCCTTGTCCTTTAACATAGACAAGGGTGTTGGCAGTCCCCAAATCAATGGCCATATCAGTTGACATCATGCCAAGAAGTTTACCAAACATACATTCGCCACTTTCAATACTAATTGGAACGTTACGTTCCGCATTACAGTTAATTCTACCCTTTATACCTGTTTGCCGTTTCAGAACAATTAAAGCAAGGGGGGCAATCAAAGGTATTGAAATTTAACGGAACGATCAGTACCATTATAACAAAATACTGTTTTTAAATGAAATTATGAGAATTTCCTCATAATTCAAAGCCTGACGCTCAATTGTGGGATATAACAATTTTTCAATCAAAACCCCGAGAACGACAACTAATTTCCCGTCTTTTCGCAATTACCAGCTCATCTTACCAACTTTCAGCAATGCATTTGTTCAATTTTCAAACATCAGAATGATAATAGTTATAAGTTCCATTCTAGACATTTCTCAAATATGAGAACGAATTGGCGTAAGCTATTGCAGGAATCTCAGACATGTCTCAAAAGCGCTTTGCAGCCTTCCAACACAATTCTTATGTCCGCTACTTTATCGCTAGATTTTTAACAACATTCGCTGTTCAAATTTTATCTGTTTCCGTAGGTTGGCAAATATATGATCTCACCAAAGAACCAATCTGGCTGGGATGGATAGGTCTCGTTCAATTCTTGCCTGCTTTATTATTAGTGTTTGTAACTGGCCTATCAGCTGATAAGTATGGGCGTCGCCTCATCATGGGTATCTCATACGCTGTGGAAGCATTGTGTGCAGTTGCGATATTAGCCTTAGCAATGTTCAACCAGATATCTCCGATACCAGTCCTTATCATCCTTACAATCTTCGGAATTGGACGGGCGTTTGCTTCCCCAGCTGTTTCAGCCCTAGCCGTGAATGTCGTTCCCAAAGAAGATTTCGCAAACGCCGTGGCTTGGAACTCATCTTCTTGGCAATCAGCTACAATTGTCGGTCCAGTGATTGGAGGCTTGTTGTATGGCATTTCCGCAGAAACAGCTTACTCCGCTGCATCACTTTTCCTCATAGCATCAACACTTTTAGTCTTTACCATTCCTAAACCTAAACAACGCAAATCCATCGGAGCCACATCCTTTGCAACCGTCGTTGGAGGTTTCACTTTTATCTGGAAAGAAAAAGTAATCTTAGGCGCAATTTCACTAGATTTATTTGCGGTACTATTGGGAGGCGCAGTTGCCCTCCTCCCCGTTTATGCATCAGATATTTTGCAATTAGGTCCAGCAGGATTAGGGCTTTTGCGCGCGGCTCCAGGCATAGGCGCATTAATCATGGTGGGAATCATTACATCTTTTCACATTCGAAGCCATGTGGGCCTTATCTTATTTGCTTGCGTTGCTCTATTTGGTGCATCAACTATCGTGTTCGGATTCTCCACAAGTGCTTGGGTTGCTATACCAGCCCTCATGTTCATCGGGGCGTTTGATATGGTGTCCGTTTATATCAGGGAAACATTGCTGCAATTGTGGACACCCGATGAGATGCGTAGTCGTGTCAACGCAGTAAATTCGATATTCTTAGGTGCCTCCAACGAACTCGGTGAGTTTAGAGCCGGCACAATGGCACACGCCTTTGGTGCTGTCTCAGCAGTTGTCATAGGTGGATTTGCCACAATCGGGGTAGCTGCGTCTTGGGCACTATTATTTCCAGCAATAAGAAAAACCCAAAACCTCGATGTAGAAGAAAAATCACTCTAAACACAAAAATGACACCGCTCTCCACAGTTTGGACGACGGTGCCATTAATTCAAAATATATAGCTTAATTTAATTTGTGTATGGTTCCAAGCGGATCTCTACCCGGCGGTTTAATGGTTCGTTGACCCCATCGCCAGTTGGAACTTTAAGGCGGCTCTCACCATAGCCTGTAACAACCAATCGACCACCTAAAATGCCTTCTTGCATTAAGCGAGCAGCAACATTGTTCGCGCGCGCTTGAGATAGTTCATCGTTTTTCTGATAAGATCCCACAGTGTCCGTGTGACCATCAATAAAGACAACAGTCTTATCAAACTCTTGCAATACCAATCCAACATCTTGGAGGACATAATCAAACTGATTGTTAATTTCCGCGCGGCCTGTTGCAAAAGTGATATCACCCGGCATTACCAGCTGAATTGTATCACCGACACGCGTAACACCTACACCCGTTTCATCTAAGCGCTCACGCAATTTCTTTTCTTGCTGGTCCATATAGCGTCCGCTAGCACCCCCAGCGATTGCACCGATACCTGCACCGATCATAGCATTTTTGGCAGCCTGCTCACCACTAGACGTATTTGTTAATGCGCCCAAAACAGCCCCACCCAAGGCACCAATAGCTGCGCCTTTTGCAGTATTCGAGGTTTTTGTTTCCCGCGAATAGGGATCTGTTGTTTGACAGCCTGCCACCAAAATTGTGGTGCTCAATGCCGCCAAAGCAATAATATTTTTCATAGTAGACTCCCAAATAGGTAACTTAAATTACGTCACCCGCCCAAAGGCTCAAATTGCATATTCATTGTGTTAAACGCTGAACTGACCTTATGGTTCCACCTATTCCCAGAATTTGTTTTTTTCTTGACCTTTCTATCGCGAAATAAAAAAGAGCAATGCTTCAAAGCATTGCTCTTTAGAAAATTCACATCAATTCTAATAAACGTTTAGATATTTGAATCTGAGCTTTTACTACGGCGTATTTCAAGCTTGTTAAAAGCATGAATATAAGCTTTGGCAGCCGAGACGAGTGTGTCTGGATCTGAAGATTTTCCAGTTGCGACCAACCCATCTTCGCTTAATCTAACTGACACTGTTGCTTGCGCATCCGTTCCTTCGGTCACTGCATGAATTTGAAACAATTCCAACACAGCGTCGTGTGGAATAATTGCACGAATGGCATTAAAAACAGCATCAACAGGCCCATTGCCTTCCGCGCGCGCAGATTTGATTTCACCCTCAGTTTCAAGCTCAATCTCTGCGATTTGCGGTCCCTCAGTACCAGCAACAACTTTCAAGGCATGAAGTGATATAAGTTCGTCCGTCCCCGACAATTGATCATCTACCAATGCCATGATGTCTTCATCAAAAACATCTTTTTTCTTGTCAGCCAAATCCTTGAAGCGCCGAAAAGCATCATTCATCGCCTCATCATCTAAAACATAACCTAGATTTTCTAGCTTATCTCTAAAAGCATTGCGACCAGACAACTTACCTAAAACCAAAGACGTAGCCGATACACCCACATCTTCCGGATTCATGATTTCATAGGTTTGATTATTCTTCAGCATCCCGTCTTGGTGGATACCGCTTTCATGCGCAAAGGCATTCTTCCCGACAATCGCCTTATTAAACTGAACAGGAAAACCAGTAATCTGGGACACACGTTTAGAGGCACGAGACAATTTTGTAGCATCAATATTTGTTTCGTAAGCAAACGCATCTTTACGCACACGCATTGCCATAACAATCTCTTCAAGCGCGGCATTCCCCGCTCTTTCGCCAAGACCATTAATTGTACATTCAATTTGACGCGCACCACCAGCAACACCAGCTAAAGAATTGGCAACTGCCAACCCGAGATCATTGTGACAATGTGTGGACCAGATTGCTTTATCTGAATTAGCAACATTCGCGATCAAACGCTCAAACAATTCCTGATATTCCTGAGGGTGTGAATACCCGACAGTATCAGGAATATTGATTGTTGTTGCACCTGATGCAATCGCTAGATCACAACAGCGACACAAAAAATCAAAATCCGTGCGTGTCGCATCTTCTGGCGACCATTCAACATCCTCAACATAGCCACGTGCCTGTGCGACAGATCGGCCAACAGCCTCTAGCACAGCATTTTCACCCATTTTCAGCTTATGCTTCATGTGCACTGGGCTTGTGGAAATAAAGGTGTGAATACGGGGTCGCTCTGCCTTGCGTACAGCCTCACCACATCTTTCAACATCACGAGGCACAGCGCGAGAAAGACCAGCAACAATTATTGAAGAAGATCGACGGGCTACTTCGCTGACGCATTCAAAATCACCGGACGACGCAGCAGGAAAGCCAGCCTCGATAATATCTACGCCCATGCTTTCTAGCAATTCGGCAAGCTCTAGCTTTTCATTCAAAGTCATAGACGCACCCGGTGATTGCTCACCGTCACGCAACGTCGTGTCGAAAATACGGATTTGGTTATTTTTCTCTGTCATATCATTCGCTCAGATTTCTGTATTGGCGCGGAATATTTGAAATTCTATCAGCACCCCTGAACACGCGCCGGTTGCTACCAGCTAAAAGTCAAACGCATCCAGGGGCTAATCAGTGACAGCCCTGCAAGACGCAGTAAGGATAGAAGAGAATTTTTCATGGGATGGATATATGTATGAGCAAAGTGCCAAGTCAACAAATCTAATGATATTCAACGAAAATAAATTCAACTCAAATCAATTTTAACGCAAAAATATCTCAAAATATTTGCAGGAATTTAGAAAAAATTGGCGTATTTATCTATATACTCATTAAACTGAGACATCATCTTGCTCGGTTACGCGTCTTCGCGCAAAAAGCATCAACGGAGCCCATATTAACAAGGAACCAAGCACTGCTAGAAGTGCCAACCATGGATTCCCCTTTATTGCCGCCATTACAGCACCGCCGCCAAAAGCAACGAGAGCTGTTTTGGGAATAACACCGATTCCAGCACCAGCCCAAAAGCGCCAGAATTTCGCATGGCTCACGCCAAATGCCATATTCACAATGATAAAAGGAGCAGTCGGCACATTACGCACAATCATGGACGCAAGAAAGTCATTCTTCCCAACAAATCGAGATATCCGATTTACGGTATCACCACCATATTTACGGACAGTTTCCACTCCCATAAACCGGCCGACCCAAAATGTCATTGCCATAGAGCACATTGCTGCAATCCAAGCATATACAAAACCCAGCACCGGACCGAATGCAACAACCGCAACAGCTATCAATCCAAATTGCGGCGCACCGATAAATGCCATTGTGCAGAATAACAAGATAAGTGCAGGCAAACCCAATGGATGATCTTTTAAAGAAACCAGCAAGAGCTCGACTTTAGACAAAATGCCCTCACCGCTCTCACCATTCATCAATACAAGTTTGCCAAAAACCAGAATCGCAGCCACAACAACAAATAGCGCTGCCGATACACCTACGGCACGCCAAGCGGATTTATCCATACGGTTCAAAAATTTAAGTACTGATCCCATTCGCGCCCTTTGCCGTCAGCACACGCATACGTCAAGTCTCAATCCAACACCTATCGAAGTTATAAGCAATCTAACTCGTTTCGAATGCAATTTACGCGTATTTTTATCACACAAACAATGACGTTGTGATTACCTTACTCACAAGCACCAACATATTTGGCATCGGCCTGAATTGTGAAGGGAGCCATCATCCCATAAAAAGAAGCCGCTCCACTTGCATTCAAGGAAATAGCTCTACGTGAAGCGCTTAACTCTCCATTCGCAATACCTTTAACATCCCCGTCACAATTGAGCTTGAAAGCATAGCCTTTTTCCGTCGTCGTTACGTCAGCCATTGCACAATAACCCGACAGATCTTCAACAATATCGTTTAAAGATACTGTCGCTTCATCGGGAGTTACACATTGAGTCTCCGTGCTTGTTATGGGTGCAGGGCCAATCATTGTCTCATGCGTCCATTCCCAAGCCCCAGGCTCGATAGCAATAATGCGTTTGCCTTCGGTTTCATTGGGAGCAGCAAGTGCAGCAGACATGGCAAGCGTCAATGATGCTGCGATTGCACCAAATGTTGTAAGCGATTTCACCATTTTAACTCCTGCTCTCAAAAACACCTTGCTAGAAACATTTTGAGGTTTTTGATTCAAATACATTATTATTCACCTTATATGATTTGAAATTGAGGCAAGATCACGGCTCTTTGCGTCCATATTAGATGCATTTCCATTACGATTCAGCAACATATCTCAACATAATCGCAGCAGATAAAGCACCAACAATATATCCACCCACATGCGCTTCCCATGCAATTACACTCCCCAACAATGTAGGACCAACAACAGCAAGCATCACATTACCTAACAAGAAAACACCGCTTAAAACACCAAATTGCTGCGAAAGCATTTGTCCCTTGGCCATCAATAAGAACACTGCGCCAGTCAAACCAGAAACTGCTCCCGATGCGCCCACGGCAATAGAAGTATCCCCGCCCATTATTTGTCCAAAATAAAGATAAAATAGAGCACCACCAATTTGTGACGCCACATAAATAATCAAGGTCCGCCAGACACCTAATGCTCGGACAACCCCTGTCCCAAACGCAAGCGCAAACACCGCATTCATCCCCACATGCGCCCAATCGGCATGCAAGAGTCCATGTGTCAGAAAAGTCAGAGGACCATCATACCAATTAGCATATGCTTTAAAACTTCCGGCTTCTGCAAAATACCGGTCAGGAAACAATGCATAATCGACTAAGATAGCAAATTTTGTCTCTTCACCTTGCAGTGAATAAACGAGATAACACACGACCAGCAAAGCACTTAAAAGAACCATACTAATAGGTGCATTGAACACAGGCTCTTTAACACCTTCATCAGAACTTATCTCATTGGGATCAATTGGCGGTTCTTTATTAACCATGTTTTCAATTCACTTATGCAAAATCAAATTCAAGTTGTATGTAGGAAGTTTTGAGCTTCAACACACCCATTCATATGCAAGTGAACGGAAATAAACATAAAATGACTCAAAACTTCGCTAGATCTTGGATATAAAGCGATGAAAAAATTAGCTCTTGCTATCACAGCATTTTCAACTGCCTTCGTCTCGCTACCCGCAAAGGCAGAAGAGGCCGATAAATTACTGCCGAATTTAAAGCTTCAATCAGGACTCGCGAAACTTGCTGCGATAAAAAAGGAACAATTATTAGATTATGTTGCGCACAGTGACACCGTATTCCACTTAAAACGCACGCTTCACACCAAACCAGCAAAGAAACAAAATAACAAAGCAAGCCTAGCTGGCAGCCTTCACCCTTTTGAAAACAAAATAATTTTTTCAAGTTCTTTATATATAGGTGAAAAAGCTATTGGTGGTGCGAAAAACATAACTGCGCCTATTCGGATAAACGGACATCTTGTTTCAGACAATCAATTTGACATTCAAGATCTTCAAGGGCGCATTGGAGACTCAGCTGCTTACACTGGTATTGGTATAAACACGTCTGATTCAACGCGTAAATCATGGGGATTTAACATCATGGTCGGGGCAATGTTTTCCCAAAACCCAGAGTTTACGATCGCAACGAGTGAACGACTCTATTCAGATTCCCTCATAAATCTCGAGAATCTTGGATCCGACCAATTGGCTCTTACCGAAGAGCTCTCTCAATTCAAGATTACGCCAGTCTTCAACGCGGGTATTTCTTACAGATTTTAACTATTTCCTAAAAACTCCTGCTTGCTCTGTCATTACAAAAATGTAAGCCTCTTATTAGTGCCGCCAAAATGAACATGAAAAACATGCAGATTGGTGACTTAGACAGGGGTGTATATTATGGGCTTAAAAATTCACAGTTCAGCATTCATTGCTGTTTTGACTTCAATGACATTGATAACAGGATGCGCAACCACAAACACGGCAATCTTACCGCATTCCGTTCCCTCTCTTTATGGACCGACAGCAGCTGACATGCCTTCAAATATAAGCGCGAACCAAGAGCGGTGTGCAGCAATATTTGAAGAAATAGATTCCTTAAACGCTAAATTAGATCTTGCTGCAGTTGATGAAGACAAAGGTATTTTCAAACCGGCAAAATTTAACCGAGGCGAAGTAAGGCGGGCATATCTTATGGGATTAGCACGAGGCATTCCTTGCCCTAAAACCTCTTTAGAAGCCACAATCAGGACCTCAGGCGGGAAAAGTCAACCTGCCAGCTAATCAGACAGGAATCAGCTGTTTCATTTCCCATTGAAGCCAAGATCTATGCGCTTCCAATCGTTCTACAAAACGAACATCAGCCTCTGGACTGGTCAACACTTCGTCACGCCAACGCTGAAGAATGAGGTCCTGCGTCTTCAGCCAATTGAGAAGGTTTTCCTGTGTTTCGAAAGGAAGGCAACGAATAGAATTATTTTGAGTTTGAGCCATTTTCTTTCCCAACATTTGAAATTAAGAATTATTCTCAATATCTATCACGCCGCGGCAGTCGTCAAGTTAAATGCGAATTATTCTCATAACGATCTCAGATAGCAAATACATGCGTAATTCCGATAACGTTGAAAAATTAAAGGGCCAATTAACAAAACATCGCTAAAAATTAAGAAGCCTCCGCGCAATAACGCATCCTTCTTTCTTCAATTGGACCACTTACAATGTTAAAATCCACAACTTGCCTCATGGCAGGAGTTACTCTGGCAACCATTCTTCCGCTCTCTGCGAATGCCGAGACCAATTGGGCCGTATCAGGTGGACTGGGGACTCTTGGAGGAAATGCAGAGATCAAAGTTCAGCTGAATGACTATTTTGATGTTCGAGGCGGTTATAATTATTTCACTGTCGATGTAGACGAAACCTATTCAGGTATAACTTACGAAGGCGATTTAGATATGTCTGGTCTAGGTGCCTATATAGATCTTCGTCCGTTTAAAAATAGCTTCATTCTCAGCGCTGGTGCGCATTTTGGCGACAAACTTATAGACCTTGAAGCACGCTCCAACGAAAACATTTCTATTGGTGATCAGGTTTTCACACCCGCGCAAGCAGGTGTTCTTGACCTCAAAGCAGAGCTAACAAACCCAACACCATTTTTGGGATTGGGCTACGACTCAACTTTTCAGAATGATGGACCTTGGGGTGTGAAGTTATTAGTTGGTAGCCTATTTACTGGTGAAGCAGACGTAACACTGGAATCACGAGATGGACTATTCTCTACAGATCCAACATTTTTAGCGGAACTTGAAAAAGAACGCTTAAAAATTGAAGAAGATGCTGAAGATTTTAAATTCTACCCAGTAGTGCAAGCTGGGCTAAGCTACCGCTTTTAAAATGAAAAAACCCCGCCTCTTTGTGAAGCGGGGTTTCTTTTATTTCGCACCTGAACATTTAGTTCTTAGATTTATCTACCAATTGGTTAGATTTAGACCAATGCATCATGCCGCGAAGCTTTTCACCAACTTCTTCAATGTTGTGGTCATTCATGCGAGCGCGCATTGATTTAAAGCTTGGCGCACCAGCTTGGTTTTCAAGAACCCAATCACGTGCAAATTTACCGTTTTGGATATCTTCAAGCACAGCTTTCATGGCTTTCTTTGTTTCAGAAGTCACCACGCGCGGACCAGAAACGTACTCACCATACTCAGCTGTGTTAGAGATTGAGTAGTTCATGTTGGCGATACCGCCTTCATAGATCAGGTCGACGATAAGTTTTGTTTCGTGAAGACACTCAAAATATGCCATTTCAGGCGCGTAGCCAGCTTCAACAAGTGTTTCATAACCAGCTTTAATAAGTTCAACAACACCACCACATAGAACAGCTTGCTCACCAAATAGGTCTGTTTCTGTTTCTTCTTTGAATGAAGTCTCGATCACACCAGCGCGCGTGTTACCAATCGCTTTTGAGTAACTAAGCGCAACTTGCTGTGCTGTTCCTGTTGCATCTTGGTGGATCGCAATAAGACCTGGGAGACCAAAACCTTGTGAGAACTGACCACGTAGCGTGTGCCCCGGACCTTTAGGCGCTGACAAAGACACATCCACATCTTTTGGTGGAACGATCAAGTTGTAGTGAATGTTAAAACCATGACCAAACATGATGTGCTGGCCTTTACGAACATGTGGTTCGATTTCATTCGCCCAAAGTACAGCTTGCTTTTCATCTGGAACAAGAATCATCACAACATCAGCCCACTGTGTGGCTTCAGCAGGTGTCATCACTTTGAGACCTTCAGCTTCAGCTTTAGGCTTAGACTGAGACGTTGCTTGCAAACCAACAACAAGCTCTTTAACGCCGCTCTCGCGCATGTTCAAAACATGTGCGTGTCCTTGTGAACCATACCCAATGACAGCCACTTTCTTGGACTGGATTAAAGCTAGGTCTGCATCGTTTTCGTAATATACTTTCATCGGAAAGGCTCCTTAGGGTCAATTCTATAATTTAAGTTATTTTGGGATTAGCTTGGGTCACACATAATATCAAACCACGCGTGAGAAAAATGACATTTCCAACCACGTATCGGCCGAATAGTCGTTTAGGTTCTTGAATGAGACGGTAGAGCCATTCCATACCCAGCTTTCGCCAAGTTTCTGGTGCGCGGTTAACGCGTTCAGCAAGGAAATCAATAATAGCTCCACCATTTACTATTGTCGTCGGCCAGCTCGCTGCTGCCCGCAAAGCCATAGAAGTCATTTCTTGCTTGGGCATTCCCATAGCAAGAATCACAAGGTCGGGTTTAGAGGTCTCAATCGCTTCAATATAAGCTGCTTCATCTTGGAAACCATTCAAACGCGATACGATTGTTCCACCACGCGTTTCAATGACATCACAGCCTTTAGACAACCAAGGCTCCTGAGTTCCAAATACAGCGACCTTCATACCATCAAATTTCTCAATAATGCGTGGTATTAGATCTGTACCATTCAGGTTTGCACCCGGATTTTGGTTTAGCCATTTCATTAAAATCTTCATGCCTGAACCATCTCGCAATAAAATATCCGATCCGATCAGCGCTTTGAACAAGCCCTCATCTTTCACCATCAAATTTACAGCGTGTGCATTCACAAACGAAATCACCTGAGGTGAAGTCGCATCCGGCAATCCATTTAGCAATGCATCCACATTCGCTTCCGTTTCAGGAACCGTTAAATGTTCTAGCATGTCGTAAATTTTCTTACCGGACGACATAATCTACCGACCAGCTCCCGCATGAGGGCCGCGCTGAAGCGATAATACACCCGTTCTTGAGACTTCAACCAAACCAAGCGGAAGCATAAGTTCGACCATCTGATCAATTTTGGCAGACGTTCCAGTCACTTCAAAAACGAAGCTTTCATTTGTCGTATCAACAACATTGCAACGGAAAATTTCGCTTATCCGTAAAGCTTCCACACGTTTCTCGCCTTTACCTGCAACTTTTAACAGCGCAAGCTCACGTTCAATTCCAGACTTTGAATTCGTGATATCAATCACACGAGCCACAGGCACAAGGCGTAACAATTGTGCTTCAATCTGCTCAAGTGTGTGATTAGTCCCATTACTCACAATCGTTATGCGAGACGTGTGGGATTTAAAATCAACTTCGGCAACAGTGAGACTTTCAATGTTATATCCACGTGCGGAAAACAGCCCGACAACCCTTGCCAGAACTCCAGGTTCGTTATCAACAATGATAGCAAGTGTCCGCTTCTCGATAATATCTTCACCATGGTGAAGATCATATGCGGAAGCAGGTTCCATCGCATCTTGCATGGCTTCAATTTCTGCATCAGTCATGTTCGTAACTCCTTCAGCCATGCCTTAAACAAGCTGCTTACCAGCTTCATCAATTTCATCACCTGTAATATCAGACAGGATCATCTCATTGTGTGCAGCACCCGACGGGATCATTGGCAAACAATTTTCTGCTTTTTCAACCATACAATCAAAAATCACAGGCCCGTCATGGTTGATCATTTCAAGAAGTGCATCATCAAGCATTGTTGGATCGCTACACTTTATTCCATGCCCACCAAGAGCTTCCGCCAACTTCACGAAATCCGGTAATGTTTCAGAATAAGAACTAGAGTATCGTTCACCATGCAATAATTGCTGCCACTGACGAACCATGCCCATCCATTCATTATTTAGAATAAATATTTTAACCGGCAATTTGTGCTGAATGGCAGTAGAAAACTCCTGCATACACATCTGGATAGAAGCTTCACCAGCGATATCAACCACAAGCGCACCGGGATGTGCTTTTTGAACACCGACTGCCGCCGGCAACCCATACCCCATAGTCCCAAGCCCACCAGAGGTCATCCAGTGATTTGGTTCTGCAAATTTAAAATGTTGCGCAGCCCACATTTGATGCTGACCAACTTCAGTCGTGATATAAACGTCGTCACGCTCTTTTGTTAGTTCATATAACCGCTCAATTGCGTATTGCGGTTTAATCACTTCATCCGATTTTGGATAGGAAAAAGACTGGCGCGCTTTCCATTCATTAATCTGGCTCCACCACGCTTTTAGAGATGGCGTTCTTTTCTTATTCTCTCGCCAACCTTCAAGCAAAGCGCTCAATGCTCTTTCACAATCACCAACAACAGGCACGTCAACACGCACAACCTTGTTTATGGATGATGGGTCTATATCAATATGGATTTTTTTAGAATTTGGAGAAAACGCATCCAAACGCCCCGTTACACGGTCATCAAAGCGCGCACCGACACAAATCATCACATCACAATCATGCATCGCATTATTAGCTTCATAAGATCCGTGCATTCCCAGCATACCAAGGAATTTTTCGTCTTCACCCGGATACGCACCAAGCCCCATCAATGTAGAAGTGATAGGAAAACCTGTTTCTGCCACTAATTCACGCAACACTTTAGAAGCTTTTGGCCCCGAATTGATAACACCGCCACCAGTGTAGAAAATCGGCTTAGATGCGGTTTTCATCAGCTCTAAAGCTTGTTCGATACGCTTTTCTTTAGGCTCCGTACGCGGCTGATATGTACGGTGTTCTACAGCTTCCGGCCCGCAATATTCACCTGAAGCAAACTGAACATCCTTAGGAATATCAATAACAACGGGGCCCGGACGCCCGCTAGTCGCAACATAAAATGCCTCATGCATAATACGCGCGAGATCATTTACGTCTTTAACAAGGTAATTGTGTTTACAACATGCCCGCGTCACACCAACCGTATCACACTCTTGGAAAGCATCTGTCCCGATAAGGTGGGTTGGAACTTGTCCAGTTAGAACAACCATTGGAATGGAATCCAGCATTGCATCAGCAATCGGCGTCACCATATTGGTTGCACCTGGTCCAGACGTTACAAGCGCAACACCACATTTACCCGTTGAGCGCGCATATCCTTCCGCTGCATGGCCTGCCCCTTGCTCATGACGTACTAAGACATGCTCAACAGCATTTTGATTATAAATCGCATCATAAATTGGAAGAACTGCACCACCAGGATAACCAAATATGGTATCAACGCCCTGCTCTTTCAGCGCGCGCAACACCATTTCTGCACCGGTCAAAGTTGTAGGGGGAAGCGATTTCGAGTTTTTATTTTTTGGAGCCATGGGGTCTCTCCGGAATCTGATTTTTTTCAAAAATATATGATCGACTGGGGCAACGCGAAACTACGAAAAAGGGCTCCATGTTGGAGCCCCAATTTCAAAAACCCGACATCCCCTTCCGCGTTAAGCGAGGGATGCCGGGCTAATAACGAGTAGTACGATAGATGCGTTGAGCATGATCTTTCCCAAAAAACTGTGAGAATGGCTTTAGCCCCTCAAAACTCTTTCGTCAATCTCACTATGAATAGAACATATCACCTTTTTGCGAACTTCCAGACTATTTGAAGGAATACGCGCCCAAAACGGAAATTGATGGGCTATCCATGTAAACTGCCTTTTAGCGTAACGGCGAGTATCTCGTTTTCCTCGCTCAATAGAGTCTTCCAAACGAATTGCCCCATCAAAATACTCACAAAAACCGGGCATGCCATGCGCTCGCATGATCGGTAAATCCTTGGAAAGGCCCCGTTCATAAAGAATACGGGCTTCGTCTGGCGCGCCTGTTTCCAGCATTTTATCGTAACGCGCATTAATACGCGCATATAATTCTGCGCGTATCGGCGTTAACGCGAAACCGACCCATTCGTTTTGTTTTAAAAATGGCGGCTCAGGAGTTTGAAACGAGGTAATTGACCTGCCAGTATGATAAAATACTTCAAGCGCGCGAGTTAGCCTTTGAATATCTAACGGCCGAATGCGCATTGCAGCCTCTGGATCAACCAAAGCAAGCGCCTTATGCGCAGCTTCTCGATCTTCTTCAACTTGATCCAATGCTTTGCGTTTTACACTTTCAGGGACATCCGGCACCTTAGAAAGGCCGTGCACAAGCGCTGACAGATACAGTCCTGTCCCACCAGCGAGAATAGGCACTTTTCCGCGCGCCCGAATATCTTCAATGCGCTCACATGCGTCTTTAAGCCATAATCCCGTAGAATAACGCTGAGAACCATCAACATGACCAAACATGTGATGAGGTGCTTGTGCAATCTCTTCTATTGAAGGTCTTGCAGACAAAACCGATAGGTCCTTATACACCTGCATAGCATCAGCATTGATGATTTCACCATCCAACTCTTTTGCAAGTGCGATAGATAAATCTGTTTTTCCGCTTGCAGTTGGCCCGTGGATCAGTATTGCTGGCGCGGTTCGCACTATGAGCTTATCCTTTTTAAGCTTACCGCCCACTTCTAACTATAAGGGTACGGGTTTTATGAAACTTGTTATCGCCGCAAAAAAATCCGACAATTTGTCTTCTGCAATAGACCGTATTCTAGAAGGCGCACATGGTGCTATTGGTGACATTACCGACCTTGGCGGCGAAACATGGAATTGCAAAGAACGCAGCATAGAACAAGATGCATGGGAAGAGCTAGCCGAAGATGTCGCTATCCAACTAAAAGATAGCCGTGGTGAATTTGCTTTCGTTCCCGAAGAAAACCGCAAGAAAAAACTACTCATATCCGACATGGACTCCACAATTATCGGTCAGGAATGTATTGATGAACTTGCAGACTTTGCTGGCAAAAAAGACGAAGTTTCTGAAATAACAGAACGTGCGATGCGTGGTGAGCTGGATTTTGAAGGCGCATTGAAAACACGCGTTGAAATGCTCAAAGGCCTATCAGTATCAGTTCTCGAAGATTGTTTTAAAGAACGTATCACCTTAAATGAAGGCGCACGCACTGTTGTCAAAACAATGGAAGCATATGGCGCACGCTGTGTACTCGTCTCTGGCGGTTTCACATTTTTCACTTCCAAAGTTCAAGAACTAGCTGGCTTTCACCACAACCGCGCCAACACACTCATAATTGAAAACAATCTCATGACTGGTGAAGTCGGCATGCCTATCCTTGGTCGTGAAGCAAAACTAATTGCACTGAATGAGGAAGCAGCTATTGCGGGTGTTACCGCCGCTGATGCTTTAGCCATGGGAGATGGTGCAAACGATTTGGCTATGATTGAAGCAGCAGGCATGGGCCTCGCCTATTGCGCCAAGCCTGTTGTTTCTGCTCAGGCAGACGTGGCCATCAAAGGCAAAAGCCTAATCCCCGCTCTATTCTTTCAAGGTTATCACGAATCTGAATTCGTCACTGACTAATTTAAGCGCGCATTACGGCTCCAGATGAGATAGCTGCTGGTTTGGAAGTATTTATCTATTTGGCTTCACTGCCCCAAACCTGCATAGCCCTCAAAACAGGCTCCAACTTCTTACCTTTTTCGGTGAGTACATATTCTGCCCTCGGGGGATGCTTCTCATAATATCGCCGTTCCAATACCCCATGGTCTTCAAATAATTTCAAACGATTTGAAAGTGTATTCGGCGCAATACCTTTGAGAGTGTCCTGAAGGTCTTGAAAACGTCGCGTTCCATGTAAGACAAACTCTCTAATAATCTCAGAAGACCAGCGTGACCCTAAAATAACAGCAGCACGAGAAACCGGGCATGAAGGAAGTTTGAATTTTGTCATACATCAAACATAACTTAGTTTACTTCCAGAACAAGAAGTGACCGCATAAAATCTAATGGCTGGATAAATTTGATCAATAAAAAACCTTAGATCTTATAAAAATTTTTGTCGCGAGGCTTCTTAGCTCTTTCACGCTTTATTTCTCTATGCGCGTTGTAATGAAATTAGCTGTCCTGCCGAGTCCGTATAGATCTAAATGTGGTGTCTCCATCGCGATAAAATTGAAGCAAGACAGGTTCACCCCGCGCTGCTACAATTTCAGCTTCAGCAATCGCTTCATCTGGTGTGCGGACTGTCAAAAAATTGACCTCTACGATCACATCACCTTTTGATAACTTGCCAATAGCATCAGAACCAGGCTCAACGCGCACAACCACCACCCCCTCAACAGAGGCAGGAATACGATAGCGGCGACGATCTTCATCTGAAATGACAGATAATTCTACGCCCAATAAATTCGAAAATGATGGTGCACCGGAATAATCTACTGGCTCATCAGAACGGACATCAGATTCCATAAGATCCAACGTCACGACAATTTCTGTTTCTTTCTTTTTACGAAGCACCGACATTGCAACTCCCTCACCAATAGGCGCACTTGCAACAATGCTAGATAAATCTCTCGTTTCTTTAATTTCTTGTCCGTGGAACGCGTAAATCAAATCTCCGATTTCAAGCCCAGCACGTGAGGCCGGACTATTCTCTGTCACATGCGTTACAATCGCGCCAACGGCTCGTTTGCGCCCGTAACTGCGCGCTAATTCAGGCGTAACGCCTTGAACACGCACCCCCAGCCAACCACGCTCTACAAAGCCCTTGTCTTTGAGTTGCTGCACGATTTGGGTTGTGAGATTTGACGGTACAGAAAAGCCAACCCCCACAGACCCTCCGCCACCGCTAGGAGAATAAATTGCCGTATTCACGCCAATGACTTCACCATTTAAATTAAACAATGGTCCACCAGAGTTTCCTTTATTAATGGCAGCATCTGTTTGAATAAAATCATCATATTGACCTGCATTGATATTACGATCACGCGCGGAGACGATACCCGCAGTCACGGTGCCACCCAGCCCAAACGGGTTCCCAATCGCAACAACCCAATCGCCCACCAATGCTGAATCAGAATCGCCAAAATCCACAGAGATGAGAGGCGCTTCTGGGACAACTTTTAGCAAAGCCAAGTCCGTAGCAGCATCTCGTCCAACGAGTTCAGCCGCAAGAATAGTCCCATCTGATAAAACGACATCAATCTCGTCAGCCGATTCAATCACGTGATTATTGGTAACAACATAACCTTCAACATCAATAATAAAGCCAGAGCCAAGTGAAGACACCCGTTTCAGACCATCACCATCGCGATTGAAAAACTCATTAAACTCTTCAAGCGGCGAATCCTCACCAAATGCCCCTATGCCAGAGCCAGCGCTCATCGTCTGACGAGTTGAGATATTCACAACTGACGGCATAAGGCGTGCTGCCAGCTTTGAAAAACTGTCAGGCGCATTTTGTGGAGCCTGAGCAGGTGTTTCAATGGCAGTTTGAGCTGAAGCAACACTGAAACAACCCAAAACAAGACCTACGCACAATGTCAGTGCGACACTCCAACTAGCTTGCAAGTGTGATTGTCTCATTTCTTGTTTCCTCAATTCCTGCATGAATCGACTTACGCTTTAGTTTATACAAACTCAATTCTCTGTAGCAAATTTATCCAACTAAAATGCAAAACAGGCTTCATCACAATAAAAAGCCGCGCCAACCATCTATGGCTGACACGGCAAAATAATGGCAAAGCCAAACTCTCAATTTATTCTGATCAATCAACCAGAACCCAAAAAGTTAGTTTCCACCGTCTTTGTTAGCGAAATAACCAAAGAAATCGCTATCAGGTGACAACACCATTGGAGTGCCAGCTTTTACACCGTTTTTATAGGCATCCATTGAACGGTAGAAAGAAAAGAATTCAGGATCCAAATTATATGCATTAGCGTAAATAGCGTTACGTTGTGCATCTCCATCACCTTTGATCTTTTCACTTTCTTCATTTGCTTTTGCAAGAAGAACAGTCGCATTTTTATCTGCTTCCGCACGGATTCTCAAAGCTTGCTCTTCACCTTCGGCGCGGATCTCTGCAGCTTGCTGCTGACGTTCTGTCTGCATTCTCACAAACACACGCTCAGAGTTGGCGCGTGGCAAATCTGCACGTGTGATACGCACATCAACAATTTCAATACCGTATTTTTCAGCACCATCATTTAAGATGTCACGGATAGACATCATCAATTCAGCACGCTGTCCGGAAATAATATCAGGTGTTTCAACTTCACCCAAAACTTTACGAAGCGCACCAATCATAATGCCGTTCAACTGAGCGCGCGCACCGCGTTCATTGTTTGCAGATCGGAAAAACTGCAATGGATCAACAATTTTCCAACGCGCAAACGCATCAACATTCAAACGTTCTTGATCAGCCGCAATGATTTCAAGAGCGGGCAAGTCAAAGCCGAGATTCTTTTTATCAAAAATGGCGACATTCTGAACGAATGGAACTTTAAAATGCAGACCTGCTTCTGAATTCTCTTTGTTAAGATTATCATATTCAGGAACGCCAGCTTCGCCCTCTTCAACTGATACAATTGGCGTTGGCGCATTGATAACGCTTTGTGCTTCACCAAACTGGATCAAAATGGCCTGTTCATCCACACGCACAATGTAAAACGAATTAAACGCGACTATTGCTGCCAAACCGACAAGAATAAGCGCAAATGGTCCTAATATTTTAGCCATTCTTATTTCTCCCCACGACGAAGTTGATCAAGCGGAAGATACGGAACTGCGCCAGCATCATTGTCCAGAATGATTGTCTCTGAACGACCAAGCACTTCTTCCATAGTTTCAAGATACATACGTTCACGCGTTACACGCGGTGCTTTACGATATTCTTCAAATACAAGACGGAAACGTTCTGCCTCACCGGTAGCTGCTGCAATCACTTTTGAGCGATACGCATCTGCCTCTTGAAGAATTTTTTCTGCCTCACCACGCGCCCTTGGTACAACATTGTTGGCGTAAGCTGTCGCTTGGTTGATTGTCGATACTTTATCTTGAGCTGCGTTGTTCACATCAAGGAATGCATCATTCACAACGGCAGGCGGTTGAGATTTATCAAGCTGAACGACTGTAATCTCGATACCAGCACCATAACTATCTAAAGTGCTCTGAATAAGCTCACGCGTAGACGTTTGCACTTCATCACGACCTTTTGAAATAATACTTTGGAAATCCATTTTACCAACAACTTCACGCATGGAGCTTTCAGCAATAGATTTCAGTGTATTTTCCGGACCGTTCACATTGAACAAGAAATCTTGTGGGTTATTCACCTTCCAGTGAACCACAAAATCAATATCCACAATGTTTTCATCACCTGTCAGCATTTGGCCTTCAGAAGCACCCGTACCGATGTGAAGTTTCTGAATTTCGTTCACAAGTACGATTTCATGTGTTTCGATTGGGTCAGGGAAACGAACATGGAAACCCGGTCCACGTGTCGAGTGGAACTCACCAAAGCGCAGCACTACTGCCTGCTCTTGTTCATTCACCTGAAACACACCAGTGGCTAACCAACCGATAAGACCCACGACAGCAAACATAGCAAAGCCAGCGCCGCTGAAACCGCCGCCACCTTTTGAACCTTTGCCACCACGTCCACCGCCGCCCTTGCGACGATTTGCAAATTTCTCTTGCATCTTTTTTAGACTATCCTCTAGGTCTGGTCCTTGTTGGCCATTATCGCCCGGACGCCCCCAAGGACTTTTATCATCACCGCCAGATCCTTTAGGACCATCGCCCCACGGACCTTTGCCGCCCTTATTATCGTTCCAAGGCATTTACGCCACTCCTTTCGGATTTAAAAGTCTACACTATATCAACTATCTAATATCGTTTAACTTTGGAAAGCTTCAACCGTGACAAACACGAATTCTGACCTCAAACAGGCTGTTCTTGACGTTCTTGACGTAATTATTCACCCAGATACAGCAAAAAGCCTCGTTAAGTCCCAAAGAGTTCAAGGTCTTTCCATACAAAATGGGGGCCAAGTGGGCTTCATTATCGAAATTGATGGAGGCCCATCTCCTCAAGCTGATTCTCTCCAAAAAACTATTGAAGAGGCCGTAAGTCAGATTAATGGCGTTTCTAAGGTCACAGTCGTCATGACTTCACATTCAGAAACGCCGCAATCTCGTCCCTCGTCTCAGCCAGCTATGGCTCCCGGTGCCACTCATCGGATGCAAAAAGGTGACGGTACGGCGACTAAAGATGCCAAACGTCCCGCAAAAGCCAGTTCGACACCTGCAGAACGCACAAGCCTTCCCGGCGTGAATGCAATGATCGCCATTGCAAGTGCCAAAGGCGGCGTTGGCAAATCCTCAGTCACTGCAAATCTCGCTGTCGCCTGCGCGCAACTGGGCCTCAAAGTCGGCATTCTCGATACAGATGTTTATGGCCCTTCTATTCCCACAATGTTTGGCTCCAGCGAAATAGAGCCGCAACAAAACAAAGAAGGTAAGCTCATTCCGATTGAAGCACATGGCATCAAAACCATGTCGATTGGCTATCTGGCAGACACGGATGCACCAATGATTTGGCGCGGTCCGGTTGTTGTTTCAGCAATCAACCAAATGATGAAAGATGTAGAATGGGGCAATCTGGATATTTTGTTTGTCGATACACCGCCCGGAACAGGTGATATCCAACTATCACTCGCCCAACGCGCACCGCTTACGGGTGCGGTCATTGTTTCTACACCGCAAGAAATCGCGCTCGCCGATGTTCGTCGAGGGGTCGCAATGTTCCACAAAACGCATACACCCGTTCTTGGTATCATTGAAAACATGGCTTGGTTTGATGATCCAGTTAGCAATAACCGTACTTATATCTTTGGTGAGGGCGGCGCAAAGAAAACAGCTGAAGCGCTAGACATTCCATTTTTGGGAGAACTTCCAATAGTGCCTAAAATACGCAAAGATGCAGATAATGGCACACCTGCTGTTCTAACAAATGGCCCAGTTCAAGACAGCTTTCGCCTAATAGCCGAACAGATAATCGCCTCATTAGATGCGCCTCAAGGCAAGGCTCCACCACGCATAATTTTCGAGTAAATTTTTAGCAAATTTTACCTACCGCAAGAAAACCAAGAAATTACATATAGAACAGCTACTTTCTCACAATTTGTTGCTCCTCCCCTATTTATTTTAACCTTTTTTTAGGGTTTCCTAGACGCATGGCCTCCTCATTGCAGGGAGCACCAGTCTAGCAGAAAGCTATGTGCGTTTTCTTATCGTCTTGACGGAGCTTTATCTATGTCCTTCTCATATCCTATCCGCGGTGTTTTCTGGCCGCAGGATGAATTTGGACGCGTCCTAAATATTGCGGTCAAGCGAGAAGAGCTTTCTCCGCTCTGGTCAAACCTAAGCGAAAGCGCCGTTGATTATGCGCATGAACGCTTTGAGCAAGATCTACACAGCGTTTACCTTACTGGTCCAGCAGCACGCAACCGCCCTGGTGGTGGTTCGATTTTTATCGTCCTCCACAAAAACGCAAAAAGTTCAAATGCGCCTAGTTGGTGTGTATCTGCTGCTGAAGCTTTACGACGTGATCACAATTGTAAATTTGGACTAAATATTCACGTTCTCAAATGGCATCAGGTTTTCTCGCCTATGGGACGTTATTCACAAGCAAAATTCCGTTTGAGTGTAAATTCAGTGTGTGTGGGCGGACGTCCAGTCACGCGCTTGATCACGCCCCAGTGCGTGAACGAAGCCGTCGCAAATCCTATGCTTGTCACGTTTGAAAACAGGCTCAAACAAGCAAAACAAAAAACACTCACCTCAGACAGTCGCCGCATTATTCGTTCAGTTTCAGCCAATGTCGGACACGCCATTGTATCTGCAGGCTATGCAAGCGTGATAGCAGCAGAACAAACCTACACTGAGGATCTGGATATTCGCCGCGATATCTTTTCACTTTATCACCCAGAGCGCGCAGAAGACATTCAACGCGCATATGATATGTCCGCGCTTCCTTCTTATGATCCAGTTCAAGTACGTTCATTCATCAATGAAGCAAGTGAATGGGTTTTGCCGCTCGTAGATGAATGGTTAAACACCAATAATCCCAAACGTGTGGAATTGCTTTCAGTATAGTTTGAAGAACTCCTACTACTGATCAAAAGCGCAAAACTCGGTATGGACGCGACAAGCATTCCCGATGCCGCGCTTTTGATTGCAATCACGCACAGCATTTACTCGCGCAGCAACCGGATCTTGGGCACTGGCAACTGCCCAATAACGCCAATCAAAAGCAGACCCAGAATTGCCAACCTCCTCTTTCGCCATTGCGTAGACAAAACACCCATTAAACGGCTCCACCGACACACAAGCCCCAGATGTGGCGCTACAATTTTTTTGCGCTAACAGCAAAGCATCATTCCTTGTGTCTTGTCCTTTACTCAAGCCTACACTGCCATTTTCAGAACGAGAAAAACCGCCCCATAACTGACTAAAGCGCGGTAAATTCTCAATGTCGCAATTTGGATAGAGCGCATCACGCCCAGCAACATCATCATTAGACAAGCCGCGCTTCCATATCCCCGGTGCCTGCACATTTCTGCGCACCATAGCGGCACTTCCCGCAACTTTTATCGAGGGTTTCAACCCCTCTGTAGAGGCCATGCAATTTATGGGTATTTCATTATAGGGAATGTCATCACTATCAATATTTAGAGATGGTCGCTCTGTGGGGTGGCCTAACCCTAAAGCATGGCCAACTTCATGCAAAATAAGTGTTGGAAAATGCACACAGCTAGGATGCGTTTTCTCCAAATTCTCATCAACATAAAAACAACGCTCTTTATTGACCCGCACATCGGCGCTTTCAATTCGATCTTTTACATCTGTTGACCGCACCCCATTGGCAAGCGTGACATAATTGGTCGGTCGGTCATAAAAAATCGTATAGCCATTCATCAGTGCATTTCGAAAATTTGGAAATTCCAATGCACTAGAAGCATAAAAATCTATTTCAGCGCCCTGATCAGTTTCACCAAACACAGCAAGGGGGAAACTTGGTTTAATTTGACCTGTCACATCTGTGAATTTTAAAACCGGATGCCCTGAAGACCAGCGATCCAAAGCTTGTGCAATAACATTTTTAGCTTGGTCACAATTTGTATCATCAACAAAATGCAGCTCACATATGCTGACATCGACAGAATATTCCAAACCACCGCCCAACCCGCGCTGCTGCGTCTCTACAAGAGACCCATCCGTCATTGCCCAGCGAGAAGCACGTCTTAAATCCTCAATCGGATTACCTGTTGATTTACGTGGCCCCTCCACAACAAAAGCTGCAGCTGATTGCACGATTAGCAATCCCGCAAGTATGCTTGTAGCAAAAAAACGGACCATATTTTCTCTTTTACAAAACCGCTAATCACACTCAAACTAGCGCTATAAAACTGAAACGCAGATGAACACTTTCAACTCGCTTAATTGTTAGAGCTTCCGTTTATACAGGTTTGCGTACTAATTTGCGCATCACAAATGCATGATCATTATCTTCATCGGCAGCATGATTAGTTTCCTCAACACACGTCCAGACGTCATCATCTATCTCTGGAAAGAAAGTATCGCCTTCTGGCTCTGTATTGACTTCAGTCACATAGAGCACATCGACATTTTCAAATGCTGCAGTATAGATCGCTCCACCGCCGATAATCATAACCTCTTCAACATCGGTTTGATCTGCGATTGCACGCCCAGCCGCAATGGCAACACCAAGACTTGGGAATACGCGCGCACCTTGAGCATCAAAATCATGTCGACGAGACACCACAAGATTTGCCCGCCCTTTTAAAGGCTTAAAAGGTAAACTCTCCCACGTTTTGCGTCCCATAATAACCGGCTTACCGAGTGTGACGGATTTAAAAAACTTCAAATCCCCCTTCAAACGCCAGGGTAAATCACCATCCACACCGATGACGCCATTTTTTGCACGTGCCACAATCATAGCGAGTTTAGGCAGATGAAGTGATGTATTGGAACTTTTAGAAGACACTATTTTTCTCTTTTGTTGGGGAATTTCCATTCCCTAGCCGATCGCCAATATATTATTGCCAACCTGACTTAACAGCACGCAAAGAATACATAATAAAGGATAACCTACAGCCTCTTTAGTATTTTGCCCAAAGGCCGACAATATGGAATCCACACCAAATTCAGATTTCAGCCTTTTAAATGCATTTGTGGATGCAATTGCGTATCGCTCAAGTGAACATCTTCCCATTGTATTATGTGGATATGTGCTGACCGGTATTATTCTATGGCTGCTCAACGGGCGCGCTTGGGCTTTTCTCTATGTCGCCATAATTCCCTTTGTAAATTGGAGTTTTGGCTGGGCACCCAATATCGCACTCCCTTTTGCACCTGAATTTGGATTTAATCCTGTCACCATCGTCACTGGGCTAGTGCTTGTAGTGAGAGATTTCACCCAGCAGGAAATGAAGCACAAAGTTTTGCTTGCTATGCTCATAGGCGTGGGTTGGTCTTTTTATTATGCCAGCCCTGAGATTGCCTTGGCATCTGCTGCAGCATTCGCAATCGCGGAATTGGTTGATTGGGCTTTATTTACATTCACAAAATTCAGGCTCTCAACCCGCATCATGCTGTCCAGCGCAATAGCCGCCCCGATAGACACAACAGTTTTCTTATTGGGTGCAAAATTTCTAACATTCCCCAATTGGATAATGTCCATCATTGGAAAACTCTTTGGCGCTGCTGTCGTTTCAGGCATTGTCCGCTCTCGTGAAACACCACCTGCAAAGCCGACATCAAGCTTAACATAAAAAAAGGGTGGCACATTTGGCACCACCCTTTTTCTAATCTCAAGAGACTAAGTCAGAAAAGCCTAGTGGCCGTCTGTGTGCTCTTCAACTTCAGCTTCTGCAGCATCTTCTAGCTCTGATGCTTTATCAGCTGCATCGCTTTTCATGCCGTCCAAAGCGGAAGCTGCTTTGTCTTTAGCTTCGCCAACCATTTCACCAGCTTTTTCAGCAGCACCTTCAACAGCGTCACCAGCATCGGAAGCTAGTTCTGAAGCGCCTTCAACTGTTGCATCAACAGCGTCGCCTGTTGCTGCTGCAGCGTCTGAAGCAGCTTCACCCACAGCATCTGCTGCATCACCAGCAGCGTCGACAGTTGCATCAACTGCTTCACCAGCAGCTTCAGCAGCACCATTTGCAGCTTCTTCAGCTTTTTGACAAGCAGACAAGCCAAGAACAGCAGCAGCTGATACGAGTAGCAATTTAGATTTCATGTTCATCGGTATAGACCCCCTTCGGTCAATCAAGTGTTTTAGGAACCCCCAAAAACAATTCGGCTCCTTCGCACGAATAATAGTTTCGGCCCTGTTTTTAAGAAAAAATCAACCCTTTATTACATTTTAACTTTTGTCAGCTTCACGCCCAACAAACTGCTATTGCACATATTTTTGTGCAATCAGATGCGCGAATTACTATTCAACAAAAAGTATATTTATTTGTTTTATATAACTTTTTTATAAAAACAAACACAAATAAAAATGATAGAAGCTTAAACTGCAATCGGAGCTTTTATCGTAGGGTGAGCTTCGTATCCATGGAGGGTGAAATCTTCGTAATCCCAGCCAAAAAGGTCAGTTTTATCAGGGTTTAGTGTCATTATAGGGAGCTGCTTCGTATCACGAGTCAGTTGTAATTTCGCCTGCTCAATGTGATTCATATACAGATGAGCATCACCAAAGGAATGCACAAATTCACCGGCCTCAAGACCCGTTGCCCGCGCCATCATCATCGTAAGCAAGGCATAAGAAGCAATATTGAAAGGCACTCCAAGAAAGACATCCGCTGATCTTTGGTACAACTGACAACTCAATTTTCCATCCGCAACAAAAAATTGAAACAGACAATGACAAGGCGGCAAAGCCATATCATTCACATCAGCGGGATTCCACGCAGATACAATTAAGCGACGTGAATTTGGGTTGGTTTTAATCTCGTTCAATACCCAAGAAATCTGATCAATCACACGCCCATCCGGCGCGGCCCATGAACGCCATTGCTTTCCATAAACCGGCCCAAGATCCCCATTTTCATCAGCCCATTCATCCCAGATAGAAACTTTGTTGTCCGTAAGGTATTTGATATTTGTATCACCCTTCAGGAACCATAGAAGCTCAATAATAATGGATCGAAGATGTAATTTTTTCGTGGTTAAGATTGGAAATGTCTCGGACAGATCAAACCGCATCTGACGCCCGAAAACACCCTTGGTTCCCGTTCCAGTCCGGTCTCCCCGCTCAACACCATTGTCTAAAACATCTTGAAGCAAATCGAGGTATTGGCGCATTGAGGTACTTTCAGCTCACATCTTAACAGGCAAAATTCAGTAAGAATCAGTTATTTTAAATTCAGTCTATGCTCCATAGCAGAAACTATACAGCCACCCACATTTATTGGTGCACCTTAAGAACATCAACCATAAAACTCGATAAAATTAACCAAATACGTCGCCAAGTAATTGGGTAGCGGCTAGCCATGCCCGTTTTTCAGCAATGGGAGAGTATTGAAGGCCATTTTCCGGCGCATTTGCTTTGGGATTCATGAATGAATGCATGGTTTGGCCATATGCATGTATTTGCCAATCGCACCGAGCGCGCGTTAATTCCTCTCCGAGCGTCAAAACACTCTCAGGATTTGCTTTGGGATCGTCATATCCGTGCAATGCAAGAACGCTCGCTTTAATTTCATTTTCTGGCAGGCCATTGGGTATAAACAAGCCATGAAAACTAATCGCCGCTTTAATATCCTCGCCCGCGCGCGCAAGATCTAGAGCACACAGACCACCGAAGCAAAAACCAAGAATACTCATTTTGTCGGCTTCAACTTCTTCAAACTCTCGCGCAGCTCCCAAAGTTGCCAATAAACGCCGCTTCAATTTTGCCCGGTCTTCCATAAACGGATTCATCAATGCTGCATTTTCATCTGCATTTTTGCCAGACCGCCCTTCGCCATACACATCAATTGCAAACCCGACATAACCAAGCTTAGCCAACTCAATCGCTTTATCTTCGCTAAATTGAGTACGCCCTCGCCAATCCGGAGCGACTAACACGCAAGGTCGTTTGCCTGCTTGATCATCCCATGCCAGCAAGCCTATGCAATTTGTATCTCCATCGCGATATTCTACTTGTTTTGATTGGATGCTCATGACTTATCTCGCTCCTGAATAATACAATCATAGAGTTTGGATTTTTGTTGGCCATTCTGATCAAAATTGTCTGGTGAGAACCAGACTTCAAACCCTTTTTTCGTCGCCGGCCATTCTGTGTCGATAAGAGAGAACCAAGCCGTATCTCTGTTCTTGCCAAATCGAACCATGTGTTTACGAAATATGCCCTCAAACTTCATTCCAAAGCGCTCAGCCGCAGCCCAGGACGGCGCATTCAAGCTATCGCATTTCCACTCAAATCTGCGATACCCCAGATCTTCAAATACATATTTTGCCATTAGATAGAAAGCTTCGGTCGATTTGGGGCTGCGTGCCATTAAAGGCGACCAGTGAACATAGCCCATTTCCACACTTCCATTTGCTGTATCAATGCGCAGGAATGCCTGTTTCCCTATCGCCTTGCCTGTTGCCGGATCTATAACAGCGTAAAATTCATCAACGGAATTATGTTCACAACGATCAATCCATTTTTGGAACCCATCAAATGTCTCGCCGCCTTCCACCTTTAAAAAGTGCGCGCGTTCTCTTTCATCTGGCGTCGCAAGGGTCTCAAACAAGCCTTTTGCATGTTTCTTAGAGCTAAGCTTGTCCAAACGCACAAAGCGTCCTTCGATTGCCGCAATATCCGGCCTCTTTCTTGGAGACCAATCCTCAATGACCATAATTTCCTCGGAGTCTAGCAACCCATTCCTAAACAGGAGCTCACCACACCACAGCTTTTCTTGCTAGGGGAAACAATGTGTCCATATCAATAAAAAACGTGACAACAGCAGAGCCAACAGCAGGCAAGAAACTGCTGACTCGCTATCGTCACGTTACATTTACAAATCTAAATCTGGTTGTCGGCGCTTTAATTCGCGCGGGATAAATCTACTTTTCCACTTCGCTTAGGCACAACACCACTTGCAAAGCTTCCTCCTTCCGCGTGGAGATAGTCATCAACCGCTTGATTGGCTTGGCCTTCATCAAGGCCAGAACGCTCAACGAGCCGGCGTGCAAGCGCATTCGTCTCGGTCTCATCCGTTCGTGTCTTAGAATATCTGTTCATGCGTGTTCCTCCATTTTTAGCAACAGCACACCCGGCACCCCGATTATTATTTATTGCACACCTGCATCCACCAAAGGAAAACAGCAATTCCTTCAACGATATAGGCTAGCAATTGGGGCGTCCCGCTATGCTGGTAAAAAGAAGCTTACTATAGAATCAGTAATTTGGGAAATCATGTTAGCTATTCATTCAGAAAACAAATTTCTCCAATGAACAGATCGTACAAATTCCACTATTGTAACAGTTCATCATTTAAGTGCTTTAAGATCTATTTTCTGGATACTTCAAAACATCCCCAAATATGCTTATCACTTCTTATATTACTGATATTTCAGGTAAAAACCGTTTTTTTAGCGGCTTTTCGGATTTTTATCACCTTCAGCGCTTTTCCTGTTAAGCATTCGCGCCTATATTAGATCTGTTCTTCGGAACTATAACGATAAACCCTTGTGTAATAAACGGCTCGGACCCGGGGGCGGTACCCGGCGGCTCCACCATATTAACCAGCTCATTTGGCTGTTGGATTTGGGGCCGAAATAGGATCGACGGACGTGTAAAGACTTGTATTTCGTTCGAATGGGCCCCGTTAGAAGCCCAATCGCAAATAGTTGCAAATGACAACTTTGCTGAAGGTGAGCTTCTCGCAGCGTAAGCTGTGCGAACAAACCGCATAAACTCCTAGGGACTTTTAGCACTCTAGGCGGGGTTCGGAAGCACCTGGCAACAGAAGCTTCCACTTATCTTCATTGCCAGATAGAATCCAATTCAGAGGCTCTTGCGCTTCCTCTTTTTCGTTTAAAACGAAGAAGCTTTATTTGCTCTTCCCTCTTCACACAAATCCCGCATGTTTATGTATATGTTGATCTATCTGAGAGACGGATTCATCGACAGCACCGTCCAAACCGCCAGTCCGCCTCCAAATACGCTCATGTATCGTATAGGCAAAAGTCTGCACGAAAGGTTCGATCACACCTACGCTTAAAGCAATTCGCCAATCTTGAGTCAGCGCAAAGGCAACAGCGATCGCAACAGTAAAATGCATCACCCCATAAGATATAGTCTTTAGAACAGCGCGATTCATAACCAACTCCCGTTAACTGCCATATGGCAAAAGAACCAATTCTAACCATTTAGTGAGAATGATTCTCATTACTAGAGGTGGGCGATTTATTTTTTGTAAAGAGCGCGCACCCGCTGATTGCCAGATTTTCGGCAACCAGCGAGATCACAAATTTTATTCTTTAGGACTTGCTTCTAACAATAAGACCCAATCTTCCCCTTTCCCTGAGGTAGGTGGAACAAATGATTGAATACCGTGACTTTGCTCGTTGCGAAACTCATAAGACACGCCATAGCGCGGATCAAACCAGACTTGCTTATGCATAGCTGAGCTTAGATTGTTGAGATCTAAAGTCAGCGCCTCTCCACGCGGCGAATACGCAATAATACGCGCCCCATCTTCACTTCGGGCAGCACGTATTTTAGCAGCCCCATGCACAGGGCCATCTAGGATCAAAGACTGATCTGGAACAAGCGTTTCAAAGTGATGCTCTTCCATAAAGCGGCGCATATATCCCATTTGACGCGCTCCCGGATGCTCAATGGCCTCTGACCATGGGATATTTGCCCCAATCGCAGGTTCGTGTTTGGGCGACCACATTTGCCAAACATTATTGTTTCCATATGTATGCCCTGCAGCCCCTGCCAATACAGACCACCAAGCCGCTTGCCTCGCATCATCATCATTGAACCTTATACGGGGATCATGGCCTTTATTGTAAAACCCGACAGGAATACCTTCATAGCGCGGCTCACCATCAAGAGTGGGTTTAACGACATCCAGAGACCGATCATATTCAGCGTATAAGCCGGTGTCATGATTTGGTGCCGCATGGGATGATTGGTTCATATAAAAATCAAGCCATTCAGCATCTTTAAACTGCACGGATGATTGCCCCGGTCCACGCGGATGAAAAGTGATAAGATGTTTGCCCTTATCTCCAACCCCTAACCCTATTGCCATCGCTTCAATGTTTGCACGCTCTGCGTCAGACCGTGCATTTGAATCGCCACCTAATATCCAGATAACATCATTTTCCTGATAGCGTTTGCCTAGAAACTTTCCAAATGTCTTAGCGTTCTCTGGCGTAAAGATAAGCCTGTCCCCATCGCGCCAATAATGGCCCCATGATGGAAGCATCCCGACGGTCATGCCCAATGAATTGGCTTTCTCCACGACATAATCAACGTGCTTAAAATAAGCTTCATTTGGCTGGGCTGGATCTAAATCGGTCAGCGGCATATCACCGTTTGCATTTGGTGTGTAAATGCCATTCAGCTCTGATAGAACAACCGCTTGAATGACAGTGAATCCTTTTTCTGCACGATCGGTTAAATACTGATCCACTTCTTCTTTGTTTAAGCGATGAAAAATGGCCCAAGCTGTGTCTCCCATATAAAAGAACGGCTCCCCCGTCTCTCGCTGCAGATATCGCCCATTATCAGACACCTCGAGCTGATTTTGTGCATATGCCGCTACAAAGGGTGCCCCACTTAAAATAGTGCAAGCAAATAGTGCCGATAGTATTTTCACAGATTATTCCTCCCAATCTGTTTTAATCAAAACTGGCGACTGGCAATAAAATCGGACCATGACACAGCCTCTTTATATTTATGCCCGCACCAGTATCTACTGATCTTATATTTACGCGATAAGGTAACCGGTGTCATAACTATGTGCAACAGGCAAAACGGCCAGCTATTTAAATAACCAAATACCTGATTGTTTTCTACATCACGCAAGGCCGATGCTGTGAAAGCATAAGGTGAGAAGCTTCATTCAATCACCCAAGAAGCTCACTCTTTCAAAAATAATTCGCTCGCAAATCCACCCACTCCAAAACTTCCAATTTGCTCGATTCGTTGATTGACAATGTTATGTTATAACATTACATAATTGATTTCGCTCAATGGGGACATAACGTGAATTTACTTTGGAAAAATTTAGTACTCAGCACTGCAATTTCGATGATTGGCAGCGGTGTTGCTTACGCCGATACAGTCGAAACAAAATCAGAGGGATCTGAAACGAGTGAGACGCAACGCATCGATACTGTCGTTGTGACAAGTACACTTGCAGGCCGAAACGCGATCACTTCTTTGCCGGTAATGGTGCTATCGGGTGAGGAATTAGCAAACAGACGTCTGGGCGGACTAGGTGAAACTCTAGCAGGATTACCGGGTGTTCACTTAGACAATTTTGGCGGTGGTGCATCGCGCCCAGTTATTCGTGGACAAACCGTCCCGCGTATCGAAATATTATCTGATGGCGCAAACCTATTTGACGTGTCATCCGTCGCGCCTGACCATGCAATCACCAGCGAACCATTATTGCTGGATGGAATTGAAGTCCTACGCGGTTCTGCAGCTGCCCGTTATGGCGGAAATGCTCTCAATGGCGCAGTCAATTTAATTGACAGCAAAATCCCTAAATCACTGCCTGAAGACGGTTTTTCAGGCGGCGCAGAAGCGCGCTATGGCATGGGCGATCAAGAAGCCTCCATGGCCGCGCGCGCAACTGCGTCTGTAGGACAATTTGCTTTTCACCTTGAAGGCTTTAACCGTTCCAGCGAAAACTATTCCGTCCCCAAAAATTTTGGCAGCGATGAACTTCGCGACTCTTTCTCCAAAGGCGATGGCTATAGCATTGGTGGGTCTTGGCTTGTTCCTAAAGGCTATATCGGCGCAGCCTATTCTCGATTAGATAGTGAATACGGTCTGCCGGGTCACTCCCACAAAAATGCGGTCTGTCACACACACGGAACAGACCTACACTGTGCCTCCCATGGCGCTTACGAAGACCCTTTTGGTTCATCAGACGAACACACAGCAAAAATCAACCTTCGCGCAGACCGCTATGACGTTCGCGCAGATTATGAAAAACTAATCCCAGGTATTGATCACACACGTATACGATTATCTTACACAGATTATGCACATGACGAGGTCGATGGTCCCTTTATTTTCACCAATTACACCAATGAAGTATATGATGGCCGTCTTGAGCTAACTCATGCAGCAATAGCTGGTTTTTCCGGCACTTTTGGCGTGCAATATACTGATGGTGAATTTAACGGAATTAACGTCAACGACTTGCATAAGGCGTTTCCCGAAAACGGACTTGGGTTTGACGGCCCTTCATACCATCTAACCGAAAATGTCGGCGTATTCCTCAATGAAACGCGTTCATTTGGTGCAGTCGATCTTGATTTTGCAATCCGCAAAGATTGGCGTGAAATCAGTGTCACGATACCTCAATATCGCATACAATTATCACCTGAATTATCGGACCTGTATGACGATATTTTCATTCCGTGGTATGGAGAAAACTGGAGAGAAACTATAAAGGATGAAAACATTGAATTGTTCAAAGAGAGACATCCAGCCGCAAAACATGAACCTCTCTCAGCTTCTCTTGGAGCCACATGGAATATTAGCGACGGCTATGCAATAGCGGCATCTATTGCCCATTCTGAACGCGCTCCAAATATCCGCGAACTATACGCATATGGAAATAACCTAGCGACCAATAGTTATGAAGTTGGGCTATCCCAATCGCGCCGAGCCTCTTCTAGATTCCCTGAAAGCACAACAGATGTGATGGAGTCGACCGATTCCCTTAATCTAACTTTCCGCAAAACTCTGGGATCAATTCAGTATGAAATTGGCCTTTTCCACCAAGACATAGAAGACTACATTTTTGCACGCCTAATCGAAACAGACAGCGAAACAGGCACGCCCCATAATTATCTGCTTTATGTCGCAGCCGATGCCAAATTTACCGGTATTGATGGACAAATCAGCTTCGAGCTTTCTTCAAATGGCCGCGCAACACTATTTGGTGATTATGTCGATGCTGAAATGAGCAAAGAGGACGACAATTTACCTCGTATTCCACCCGGTCGATTAGGTGGGCGCTATGAATGGAACCAAGGTCCAATTGTTGCCGATGTCGAGTTCTACCACACTTTCGAACAGGACAGTGTCGCGTCATATGAGACACAAACAGATGGCTATAACATGCTGAATGCCACAGCATCCTACAAGTTCAATGCAGATTCAGATCAATCAACAGAATTGTTCATTCGCGCAACAAACTTGCTAGATGAACTGGCCTTTGTTCACACGTCCTTTGTGAAAAACCAATCTCCACTACGCGGACGCAATGTCGTGTTTGGCTTGCGCACTCAATTCTAAACAAAATCCTCAAGGCCGAATGATTTTCTCCCTCGGCCTTGAGGCCTCTCCTCATTGTTTTCGATATTCCCATCTCCCCACAGCAATAGACATTAAATAACGAACATCTTATCCTTTTGAGCATTCAAATGATCAGGCCAAGCTCAATGCTCAAATCCATTCATCATGCAGCGATAATCTGTTCAGATTACCAGCGTTCAAAACATTTCTATATTGATATTTTAGGTCTTGAGGTCGTCGCGGAAAACTACCGTGAAGCTCGCAATTCCTACAAACTCGACCTTCGCCTGCCCGATGGTGGACAAATCGAACTTTTCTCATTTCCCGATGCCCCGCCCCGTCCAAGCTATCCAGAAGCCCAAGGGCTTCGTCATTTAGCCTTCTGCGTGGATAAATTAGAGCCATTTATCGCTCATCTTACAGCACACAATATAGACGTAGAGCCCATCCGAACTGATGAATTCACAGGCAAACGCTTCACATTTTTTGCAGACCCAGACGATTTACCACTGGAAATATATGAAAGCTAAAGCGGTCAATTCCAGATCAGGATAAAAAGCTGAAAACTATCACAAAAAACGCGATGGACTTATCCTTAACCACGCAATATCCTCACCCAAAATTACTTCATTTAATAGGGCTATTTGATATGACTGATGCAGCAAAACACGGCTTTACCACCAAACAACTCCATGCTGGTGCAGCTCCTGATCCAGCCACAGGTGCCCGCAACACGCCAATCTATCAATCAACTGCTTATGTCTTCAAAAGCCCAGAGCATGCGGCAAACCTGTTTGCGTTAAAAGAAGTTGGCTATATCTATTCCCGCCTCACCAACCCAACTGTTGGTGCTTTACAAGAACGTATCGCAGCACTTGAAGGCGGTGCAGGTGCTGTCTGTTGTTCATCTGGTCACGCTGCACAAATCTTGGCGCTTTTCCCGCTTATGGGACCGGGCAAAAATATCGTCGCTTCAACACGCTTATATGGCGGCACGCTCACTCAATTTTCTCAAACGATTAAACGCTTTGGCTGGTCCGCAAAATTTGTAGACTTTGACGACACTCAAGCTGTCGCTGACGCCATTGATGATGATACACGCGCAGTCTTCTGTGAGAGTATCGCGAACCCGGGCGGTTATATCACTGACTTAGATGCAATCTCTGCGGTATCAGATAAAGCTGGCATTCCGCTTATCGTTGATAACACCACTGCTACACCATATTTGTGTAACCCAATTGACCATGGCGCAACATTAGTTGTGCACTCCACAACCAAATACCTCACAGGAAATGGCTCTGTGACAGGTGGCTGTGTTGTTGATTCTGGAAAATTTGACTGGATGGCATCGGATAAATTCCCATCACTCTCTCAACCAGAACCAGCTTATCATGGCTTAATCTTCGCGGAAGCGCTTGGCCCTATGGCATTCACATTCCACGGAATCGCCATTGGATTGCGTGATCTTGGCATGACGATGAACCCACAAGGTGCACATTATACGCTTATGGGTATAGAAACACTATCTCTGCGTATGCGCGAACACGTCAAAAACGCTCAAATCATCTCTGCATGGCTTGAAAATCATGATGCTGTCGAGGCTGTCACCTATGCAGGCCTGCCATCCTCCCCCTATCACAGCCGTGTCGCAAAAATCTGTCCCAAAGGCGCTGGTGGATTATTCACTATTCAGCTTAAAGGCGGACACGACGCGTGTGTAAAATTGATCGAAAACTTGGAGCTGTTCAGCCATGTGGCTAATCTTGGTGATGCAAAATCCTTGATAATTCACCCCGCTTCAACAACACATAGTCAGCTATCTGATGCTGAAAAAATTGCCGCCGGTGCTGCACCAAACCTTGTGCGGATTTCTATCGGTATTGAAGACTCAGACGATTTGATTGCTGACCTAGAACAAGCGCTAAGCAAATAACCAACTTACATGCGTCTGAGGCGCTTCTGCACCTCAGACGTAACTTAAATATCCAACAAATTTCATTTTTTTACAAAGACAATACACCATTGTAATTTATGACAATACAATACGCTATTTAACACCGGATCATGCGCCTAGATTGACAAAAAATCTAACCCAACACTACCAAATCAACAAAAAATAAAAACTCGTTTTGATAAGAATATGTCTTAAAAAACATATGCTTGATGGCCATCCCGCCATCTTTCCTTCAACCTTGAAGAACTCTCGTTTTATCTAAGTTAGAAATTCATTCATTTCGTGCTAAGATGGGCTTTTGTGGTTATAAAGTTCATCCTCTTAAAAGAGCGAACCAATTAAAAACCGCTCGCCCATGAAAAGAACGGGATTGACGTAGCCGCTAAGCTGCTTAATCCCTGCTATCTAATTCTGCTGGAGAATGGTTTATGACTAAAGATGGAATGGGTTCAGGCAACTCTGAAGACCTTATTGGCTACAAAGCTCTTTCTGAAGCCGCGTTAAAAGGCGTGATGCGCGAAGCGCTAAGATTTGCAGCCAAAGGTGAGTCTCTTCCCGGCGGACACCATTTCTACATTACGTTCAAAACAGCGGCTCCGGGCATAAGCATGGCTGATGCCATCAAAGACCGTTTCCCTGAAGAGATGACAATTGTTGTTCAGCACCAATATTGGGATCTGGAAGTGAATGACGACAATTTCGAAATCGTCTTGAAATTTGGCGGCGTCCCTCAGCACCTTGTTATTCCGTATGCAGCCGTCACTCGCTTCTTTGATCCATCCGTCAATTATGGACTGGTATTCGAGATGGGCACGACAGCCTTGATCGAAGGGGGTCAACAAATCGAATTTGGTGACGACACAACAGAAATTGCCGAAGCTGTTTCAGAAGAAAAAAGCGACAAAGACAAAAGCGAGGGCGAAGCTGAAGGCACTGTCGTGTCTCTTGATGCTTTCCGCCGCAAATAAACACACGCAATTAACGACACATAAAAGGCGGCTTGATACTCCAGATCAGGTCGCCTTTTTTATTCCTCCATTATGAGGCACAGATATGAGTATCCAATCCCTTTTCATCACCCAGCTTCTGCGCGATAGCCTCACGCAAGATAAAGACTGGGCAGAGCTGAACCAAGACCTAGAAACAGCCTGTTTGCAAATTGCCGAAGATGATGAAGCCGGCCAAAAATGGTGTGATGAAAACGGCTATGATGGATATACATCCTATGCATCCCTCAACGACCTGCCAGACCGTGCCAGCGCCTTCGCAACCTTAAAAGCAAAACTAGACGCCAAAGCGGATGAATTTGCCAAGGCAAGCCATATGGATATTGGTTGCGCCAAATGGGAAATGGATAGTTTCTGGATTAATATCCTCAATCCACTCGCGGCACATTCTGGTCACATCCATCCCCATTCAGTGATCTCCGGCACGTATTATGTCAAAACCCCGGAGGGGGCTGGCGCACTAAAATTAGAAGATCCACGCCTTGCAATGATGATGAATGCCCCTGCTATCGCTAAAGATGCGCCCTTATCTGCCAAACGTTTCGTCTATGAAAAACCCGAACCGGGCACAGTGATGATGTGGGAAAGCTGGCTACGTCATGAGGTGACTGCCAATATGGGAGAAGATCTTCGCATTTCTATCTCATTCAATTATTCTCTGGTCTAAACTTAAATATTGATATTATCCTTGGTGGTAACAGGTACGAAACTTGCTGAAGGTAAAGTGGTTAAATGTCACACTTATCCCTTAGCCATATTGGAATATTTGAAAGCCAGCCTATATTAATATCATGGTAGACGAAAAATCCCCTTCAGAGCCACTTCAAGCTCATGCCGCTAAGGCGGACAAAACAGCCAAATATTTGCGCATGTTAGCAGGGAAAGCTTTGTCAGGTTTTGCTTTCAGCATCTTCTTTGTTGCCATGCTTTTAGCTTTCGATATTGCAAACCTGAGAACACTCATATTTGCTTCTCAAGACAAATGGGTTGCTTTGTTTATATTGACATTTTTCCTTGGCCTAACCTTCGGATCTGTCCAAATGGGCATCGCCATTATGAACAAATTTGGCAAAGATGACGATGATGATGACAAACCTGGGCGCGGCCCTAAAATGCCTGATCTCGCAGCTTTCCTCGAAGGCCTACTCACACCGCCACCAGAACCCCAACCTATACGGGTCAAAGCGCGCCGCCTTTACTAGCGCAACCCTGCGTCCTATTGCCTATCCCTGATTGACATTACGACTGCATCAGAGAGTTGCCAATTGCTTCAAATTCATTGAAAGTCTTGGTTAATCGCAATTTGATTCCACTTTGGAGGGGAAAATTATGAGCAAACGCGACGATCTCATTGCCAAATATGCCGCTGACCTTAAAGAAAAATGCGGTGAAACACCTGACATGGATTTCCTAACAAAGGTGACAATCGGTTGTGGTCCTTCAATCTACAACAAAGACTCTTCAACTGTGTCAGCCACTGACAAAAAAGAGCTTGAAACTGTAAAGAACAACTTCTTGATTAAGAAGCTTGGCCTAAAAGACAGCCCAGAGCTAGACACAGCGATTGACGCAGTCATCGAAAAATACGGCAAATCAGAGCGCAACAAATTCCGCGCCGTGGTTTACTACCTTCTTGCCAAACACTTCAAAAAAGAAGCGATTTACGACAAGAAATAAGCGCTATTCTATCGCTAAAATTTTAAAGCAGGTATTGATACACATTCGATACCTGCTTTTTTATTGGAGAACTGATATTGGCAAAGCATTTCGCAACAATCACATGGTCCCGTGACAACGCTGACTTCAAAGCCAACAAGCATTCACGTGCCCATGAATGGGAATTTGATGGCGGCCTGAAAGTGCCTGCTTCTGCATCTCCTCATATCGTGCCTTTGCCCTATTCCGTTGAAGAAAATATAGACCCTGAAGAAGCCTTCATTGCCTCTCTATCCAGCTGCCATATGCTCTTTTATCTCCACATGGCTCGCGATGCTGGCTTTGTGGTCAACAGCTACACCGACAAAGCTGAAGGCGAACTCAGCAAAAATGCGGCTGGCCGTATGGCTGTGACGAAGGTCACGCTCAACCCTGTCGTCACCTATGAGGGTGAAAGACCATCTCCTGCGCAGATAGATCAGCTCCACCACGCTGCGCATGAGCACTGCTTTATCGCAAATTCAGTCACCACAGACATCATCACCAACACAGAACATTCCTGACATAAGTTAAGCTCTTAGCTTCACCCAGCGCACAAACACGAAACGACTATGTCTTCACATAAGTCTCAGCTGTCTGGCCAATGCGGGTAAGCATTGCTTCGCGAAATTGCGTTTTGGCATCTTGGCCTAATTCACCGACGCGATCATAGGTAAATAGCTGAACGTCCTTGCGCCATTCATAGGCATGAATAGAGGCTAAGGCTTTTTCCCGCGTATCTTCATGCGCAATAAAAACCGAACGCTTCCACATTTGGGTTGCATCCAGCCTTTCTAGCTCCCATTCCGTACCCGCCGTCACATTGGACAAGTCCACGACAATAACATCGGACGAATTCATGATCATTTTGATCACTTCCTGCCACCAATTATCATGCGTGCGCACCATGAAAGCTTCTTTATTGGACGAACAGGAAACAATGAAATTCAATGGAATTCGATCACGCAATCGCTTTGCCAGACACCGATAATTGCGTGCCGACCCCACCCAAACAGGTCCCCATTTTGCGCGGTTAAACTGGCGAAAAAATAGCCGTATAATCATCCAGACCGGCGTGATCGGTATTAATGCCCAATGACGCGGTATGATATCCAACAGCCAAGACCAAGCTGACTTCTTGAAGAATTTATCAGATAAAGTTGTCGTATGCCCAAAGGGCGTAATGTGACTGGAAATAACGTGAGACAGTGATTTTGAAACCTTCTTATCATTGAATTTGCGCAGCAATAAAATCCGCGCCGGTTGCCCCCGAAACACAACAAATACAAACCAAACCAAAGTAGAGATTGTCAGGACGGTGATAGCAGCATACCCCACTCTCTCACCCCACATCATTTTTTGTCCGGCTGGTGTCGTTTCGGCTTTAATCAGCAAATAATCACGCAGAGAATTTTGCGATTGAAATGCATCAATCCGCATGGAATCAAGCGCGCGCGCCGCCTCAAATTCTTCATCGGTTAAATCACGGTCAGCGTTGTAAAATTCTTCCGCCGTTATAAGGCCGACCTCTTTTGCTTGTTGCAAAGCTGTATCTTCATGTTCAACGCTATAAATGATCGCCCCAAATGCACAGATAATGCTAACCAACATCATCCAGCCCGCCCACAAGCGGATTGCGCGCTTCATTCCAAAAAACACTTTTTTCAACTTGGGTAATTTTGTCGTTTTCACAAAACCTGGGACAATAATATCCGCATCAGAAATCTGTCCGCCCATCGCCAGCAACCGATCCGCTGCAGCTTTACGGCCCTGTTCGCAATGGTCGTTATTGCGCGCCGCCGCCGCCAATTCAACATTGGAAAACCCGTGCAGCTTCTCACGGTCTTTATTGGAAAAAGGCTCACGCGATTTCAAGAATCCATGCGTGCGCCATGCTTTCAACCGCAACTTATATTCGGGACGTGCCATACTGATCGGTCCTGATACAACGACTTTTGTATATCATAGCATGATATGAATTTTTCTCTCTAGTTGGAATTTTTCAGCACATAGACAACAACCTAACATTGTGCATAGTAGATTTAAATTTTCTATTTTTGGGGGGGGAATTATTATGCTTCGCATGACCTTAACTATCATCGCATTTCTGATGACCACACATTACACTTCAGCTATAGCAAATCCTGAATCAAACGACCTAAAACCTGTGACAGTGCATGACCCAAGTGCACAACCAACCACCCCACCAAATGTCGAGCCATTAATTGAAGTTTTGATGCAAACTAGAAAGTCAGCAAGTTGCATTGTCACACTGTCGGTAGACATACAGGGAATCCCTTTCGACTTAACGGCTAAATGCGACTTCGCTGAATATGAACCTGCAGCAATAGAAGCAATGCAAAGCGCAAGGTTCGCGCCTAAATTCATATATAAAACGCCAGTCATCCGCGTCGGCGTGGAATACCCAATCGAATTAAAGATGTAGGCCTAAACTTCATTAAATACGCATATCCGCCCCAAGGACAATTTCTCACACACGCTTCCTAGTTGATCCTTTACGCGCATTGGCTTAATCCATATCGCATAAAACAGCCACGCACTCCCCGTGCGCAAAATATACATTCGAGGACAGCCCCAAATGAGCGACAAAACAACACGCAGCGAAACTGATACTTTTGGCCCAATCGACGTTGATGCGTCAAAATATTGGGGTGCGCAGGCACAACGCTCATTGGGTAATTTCAAAATCGGTTGGGAACAACAACCTCAACCTATCATCACAGCCCTTGGTGTTGTGAAACGCGGTTGTGCAGAAGCAAACATGGCGCTTGGAAAAATGGACAAAGACTTGGGTAAAGTCATCGTTCAAGCCGCTAATGAAGTGATTGAAGGTAAGCTCAACGATCACTTCCCGCTTGTCGTCTGGCAAACTGGATCTGGTACACAGTCCAACATGAACGCCAATGAAGTGATCTCAAACCGCGCCATTGAAATTCTTGGCGGCGAAATGGGGTCCAAAACGCCCGTTCACCCAAATGATCACTGCAACATGTCTCAGTCGTCAAACGACACATTCCCAACAGCCATGCACATTGCTTGCTCTGTTGAGATTGAACACACATTGTTGCCAGCGCTAACAAAACTCTACAACGCGCTAAACGATAAAGCCCAAGAATATAAAGACATTATCAAAATCGGTCGCACACACACACAAGACGCGACACCAATCACATTGGGCCAAGAGTTTTCTGGTTACGCTAAACAAGTTGAAAACGGCATTGAGCGCATCAAGCAAACTCAACCTGCACTCCTAGAGCTAGCACAAGGTGGAACAGCCGTGGGAACTGGACTAGCCTGTCCTGAAGGCTTTGCAGAATTAGTCGCTGACAAAATCGCACAAATCACAGGCTTGCCGTTTAAAACAGCGCCAAACAAATTTGAAAGCCTTGCAGCGCATGACGCAATGGTGTTTGCCCATGGCGCAATCACAACTGTGGCCATGTCTTGCTTTAAAATCGCCAACGACATTCGCTTCTTAGGTTCTGGTCCGCGTTCTGGTTTGGGTGAATTAGCCTTGCCAGAAAACGAGCCAGGTTCTTCCATCATGCCGGGTAAAGTGAACCCAACACAATGTGAAGCGCTCACGCAAGTATGTGCACACATTCACGGCAACAACTCAGCAATTTCTTTTGCAGGCTCTCAAGGCCATTTTGAGCTAAACGTGTTCAACCCGATGATGGCATACAACTTCTTGCAATCGGTGAAATTGCTATCAGATGCAGCTATCTCCTTCACAGACAATTGTGTGGTCGGCATTGAGCCGCGTTTGGACAACATCAAAAAAGGTCTGGAAAACTCTCTCATGTTGGTGACACCACTAAAAGAGAAATACGGTTACGACCTTGCTGCGAAAGTTGCCAAAAACGCGCACAAAAACGGCACGACTTTGAAAATCGAAGCCCTTGCTTTGGGTATCTCGGAAGAAGACTTCGACGCTATCGTCGTCCCAGCCAAAATGATTGGCCCAACACCGAAATAACTAAGCTTTTAGCGCTTAAATCCAAAGCCGCTTCTCTCACCCAGAGGAGCGGCTTTTGTTATTTTTACGCCATGCATTGGAACAAAATGCTCCCTTGATCGTTTGAAACATGAAACGCCACCTAATTTTCAAGGGGAAAACATGTCCAGATTTTCAATGCCCGTGCTTGCCAGTGCAAGCGTCCTAATCGCTATGCCTGCGATTGCTCAAAAGGCTGAAACTTCCCCCGCAAAAGACAATCGAGGCACATTTAATTTCGTTCTGGAAAATGACTGGTTTGGAGATCAAGACCGAAACTACACAAATGGTTTCCGCCTTGGATATTTATCAGCCCCCAAAGATGCCCAATGGGTGGATAGTGCGCTTGCAAACTTGTTCACCAAAGAAGGCGAAGAAGCCACCATACGCCGTGGGTTTGCTGTGGGACATTCTGTTTTCACACCCCGTGATATCAGCGAAACAGAATTCATTCCCGACCAACATCCCTATGCAGGATATTTATATCTTGAAGCGACCTCACTCATTGAGACTGAAAACGCAATTGATCAGGTATCAATTCGTTTAGGCCAAGTTGGAAAATCAGCCGGTGGTGAATGGCTTCAAGAAGAATTTCACAGCCTCATCAGCGACGACCTTCCTCTGGGCTGGGAAAACCAAGTCGGCGAACAATTTGGAGCTGACCTAGTTTATGATCGCAGATATCGCGCGCTCGCAAACTTTGGTAATTCTGACTATGGCGTCGACCTTGTTCCCAATGCAGGTTTCACTCTGGGAACCCTCAACACCAATGCGCGCGCCGGGTTAACTGCGCGTTTTGGGAATGACCTAAAAAACGACTATGGCCCGCCCCGTATCCGCCCTTCCCTTGCCGGTGCTGGATATTTCGAACCGGATGATGATTTTAGCTGGTATGTTTTTGGAGGCGCAGAGGCACGCTATGTCGCCCATGATTACATCCTCGATGGCAGCCTGTTTGACGACACTGACACGCGCTCCATCCACACGGAACGCCTCGTCCATGATTTACAAGCTGGCCTCGTCCTGCAATGGGGCAGAAACCAAATCAGCCTCACCTATGTTGAACGCTCAAAACAATTTGAAGAACAAACCACCCCGCAAAGATTTGGTGCAATCGGCTGGTCAGTCAAACTCTAGTTTTGGCAGTCTAAAGCCGACAAGCCCCAATTAAATCCCCCCGCATGGATCTCCCAATCCATGACGAAAAAGCCGTTTCTCCGCCCCAGAGGAACGGCTTTTTTATGCCATGCATTTCACAAAACACCTTCCTCCATCGCGTCAAAACCAGTTTAAACTCACCAATTGTTATGTTATAACATATCTAAATTGATTTCTATTAGCTGTAGATTTTTCTGTTTCACGAAAGACATGACATGACGGACAACGCGCAATCGCCTCCAATCACAGACTTTTTCAATGCTGACATGGCGCAGGCATATGATGAAAGAAACAGTAAGCTCGCGATCATTCAACAAGACATCCACTTTCTCATCAATCTGGTGTTGGACAAGCTTCCCGATCAAGCGCGCATTCTTTGCGTGGGTGCGGGCACGGGCGCTGAAATTCTGGCTCTATCTCGCATCCATCCTCAATGGCGATTTGTTGCGCTTGATCCTTCCAAATCCATGCTGGATGTCTGCCGCAAAAGATTAGAACAAGAAAACTTGTTGGATAGATGTGAGTTCATCCATGGATATGTCGAAGACATAGAAGATGTAAATGCATTTGATGCCGTGCTCAGCATTATGGTCGCCCACTTTATCCCGCCAGATGCGCGCACATCATATTATAAAAAAATCTACAACTTATTGAAACCAGATGCATATTTCATCTCCACCGAGATCAGCTATGATCTAGAATCTGAACAATTTCACGCCATGCTTGAAAATTGGGGGCAAATACAAAAACTCATGGGTGCCACTCCTGAATCTCTAGAAAATTTGCCAAATACTTTGCGCAATATCCTCAGTGTTATTTCACCCCAAGCAACAGAAAGTATGATCAAAAAAGCAGGGTTTGAACTGCCCGTTCAATTCTTCCAGAATTTCATGGCCTATGGTTGGTACGCAAAAAAATAGGTGAGCAACCGGCTCGCTAAATGACCTCAAAACTGTTGGATAAGAATAATTAATCACAGCATGAGGATTGCAGTTCTGGTCTGATTTTGTTTGAACATCACAAATTCAATAAAAGTCGAGCAATCCTCATGCCCACCATCCCCTCACTTGAAGCTGATTGTTCCAAATGCGCGGCGCTTTGCTGCGTGGTATTTGCCTTTGATAAATCAGATGAATTCGCCATCGACAAAGAGGCTGGGGAAACATGCGTAAATCTGGAAACAGTGGGCAGCAATTGCGGCAAATGCAAAATCCACACAACGCTTAAACAAGACGGTTTTGGCGGGTGCGCCGCTTATGATTGCCACGGCGCGGGTCAACGTTTGATGCAGGAAATCTACAAGGGTAAATCTTGGATAGATGACCCAGCGCTTTTGCCTGACATTATGGATTCTTTTCGCGGTATGCTCATCGTGCATGAATTAATACTGCTATTGCAAACAGCCAGTCGCCTACCGCTTACCGCACTGGAAACTGAAAAATACAATAAATATATGGACCGCCTCTGCCCAGAAAATGGCTGGACAGAGCGCAGCTTGCTCAAGCTTGAAACGAGTGAGTTTAGGTTAGAAGTTGGTGAATTCTTAGTGAGCTTACGCCACCACGCCAATGAAATTCAGCGCCTAATGCGCAAAAACTAAAACCCAATCAATCGGCTAAACTCGACCATAAATACTGCGTGGCATAGGCGCGCCAAGGTCGCCATTTTTGCGCAATGTCTTGCAATTGTTTTGGCTTCACGCGCTCACCTGTCAGTTTTTCATACGCATTGATAAGTGCCGCATCCGCTGCGGGAAAAGCATCAGCTTCTTGCATCGCCCGCATGGCAATATATTGCGCAGTCCAATCACCAATACCTTTTAGCGCGGTGAGTGATTTGATCGTATCCTCCAAACTGGCTCGAATTGAAAACAGGTCTGGATCATTCACAACAGCTTGCGCCATTGCCATCAGTGCACCAGAACGCGCTCGCGGCATTTTAAGATGGGATAAATCAGTCTCACTTAATTTTTTAGCTGTAGGAAAAACATGAGTTAATTGGCTATATCCGCCATTATTTTCTATACGCTCACCATAATCACGCACCAACATACTCCCCAGTTTACGTGCAGCCTCAATCGTAATCTGTTGACCAAGAATTGCACGCATCGCCAGCTCAAATCCATCCCATGCCCCCGGTGCGCGCAGTCCCGGCCTTTTCGCAATAATGGGAGCCAGCAATTTATCTTTTGAAAGGTGTTCAGCCACCAATTCAGGATCAATGGCAAGATCAAGCAAACGCCTGATACGGGCAATAATTTGCGGCAAATCAGATAGCACCGGATAATTAATCCTTGCCTCAATCTTGCCGCCCGATTTGCCTTCAAAATGGGATATCACCACAATGCCAACATTATCGCCCACCGAAATCGTGCGCGCATATTTACCATCAACAACCACCTCCATGCCATCAATGGCACGCGCTGAAAAATATCCCAGCATGGCAGGCCAGTCATAAGGTGCGCGGTAATTTAACTGGACCACCACATCACCTGCCGCCGCGTCTTGCACAGCTTGAGCTTTTTCATTGCGGCGCATTTCACTTGGCGGGCGATCGTAAAGCGCGGCAAAAGTTTCGTTAAAGCGCCGAATACTCCCAAAGCCAGACGCCAGCGCCACTTGCGCGAGGGATAAATTCGTATCTCGTATCAATTGCTTTGCCAGCAAGACCCGCCGCGTCTGCGCCACGGAAATAGGAGATGCCCCTAAATGCTGAGAGAATAACCGGCGCAAATGCCGATCGCCTACGCCCAATCTATCCGCAAGATCTTCAACACTGCCTTCATCTAAAATGCCAAGCTCAATCATACTCAGCGCACGTGAAACAGTATTTGATGTCCCCTTCCATGCGCCAAGGTCAGGTGCTGTTTCAGGACGACACCTTAGACATGGCCGAAACCCTGCCTCCTGCGCGGCTGCTGCGCTGGGATAAAAGTCGACATTCTCCGCCAATGGCGTGCGCGCCGGACAAACAGGCCGACAATATATTCCCGTCGTCTTCACAGCAGTAAAAAACCTACCGTCAAAACGTGTGTCGCGCATAGAGACTGCACGATAGCAAGCTGAGTGATCTAATTCCATAAACTGACCATGACGTTTGGGCTTAAAATCGTCTAGCGGTTTTCGGCTCTCAATGACAAAACATCAACCACGTCCGAAAACCGCGAGTGAAAATTCACAGACTCGCGATAAGCTAGAGCCAGATTCCAAAATGGTGAAACTTGATGCTGACGCTTTTTAAAGAAATTATAGACGGTCCTTTTGGGCACCTTTCTCTCATCATTGATGAAGCCGAAAATCTGCGCGCAGTTGAATGGGAAGATTTTGACGCGAGATGCCAAAAACTTCTCGTGCGTCATTATGGTGAAAATGGCTTCACACTTAATTTAGCACAGAATGACCAGCCATCTACGACAGCTTCGGCACTGATTGACTATTTTGCTGGCAATTTGTCAGCACTAAATCATATCAAAACCGCCACTGGCGGCACATTATTTCAACAGAAAGTATGGACTGCCTTGCGCACAATTCCACACGGCCAAACCCTTACCTATGGTGATCTTGCCAAACAGATAGGAAACCCTAAAGCTGTGCGTGCTGTTGGTTTGGCCAATGGTGCAAATCCTATTGGTATTGTCGTGCCCTGCCACCGCGTCATCGGCACAAACGGAAAACTAACGGGATATGCTGGAGGCGTAGATAAAAAACGCTGGCTATTAGAACATGAAGGCGCAATTCCTGCCTCTCTTTCTCTAGATGTTTAGCCGGTGTAATATCTACTAAATTGATGTAAAATCTTCGGATTTTAAGTTAATATCGTAATTAGAGTTATGCACAAAAGTGCGCATCTATTGTGGAGAATTGAATGCCGTATTCCGCCCCGTTGGAAGCAATCAAAAATGCCTTAAAATTCAACGCAGACATTGATGCTGCAGGCGCAACTGGTGCATTTGAAAACTATGATAGCGACCTTATTGCACCCGTTCTGGAAGAAGCCAACAAACTCGCATCTGGTATTCTCTCACCCCTAAATCCAACCGGCCACCAAAATGGTGCCTCCCTAAAAGACGGTGTTGTCACCTCAGCCCCTGGATTTGCTGATGCTTACAAAACCTTCGCTGAAGGCGGTTGGATTGGCCTTCCTTTCCCTGAAGAATTTGGCGGGCAAGCCCTTCCTAAATCTCTTGCGATCGCTGTGATGGAAATGATCCAAGGTGCCAACCCAGCTTTTGGCCTAAATCCAATGCTGACATTTGGCTCCATAGAAGCCCTCTTGGTAAAAGGCACAGATGAGCAGAAATCCACCTATCTTGAAAAGCTAATTTCAGGGGAATGGACAGGTGCTATGAACCTGACCGAAGCCTCAGCAGGATCGGATGTTGGTGCATTAAAATCAAAAGCTATTCCCAATGATGACGGTTCATTTTCGATTACAGGCCAGAAGATTTTCATCACATGGGGAGAGCATGATGTTACCGATAATATCATCCAGCTAGTTCTTGCTCGCACACCCGATTCACCAGAAGGCTCACGCGGTATCTCACTGTTTCTTGTGCCAAAATTCTTCGTCAACGACGATGGTTCATTGGGCGATCGCAACACTTATCAATGTATTGGACTGGAAGAAAAAATCGGAATTCATGCCTCTCCTACATGTGTCATGGAATATAATGGCGCAAAAGGTTGGCTGATTGGCGAAGAAAACAAAGGCCTCGCAGCCATGTTCATCATGATGAATGCAGCCCGCCTGCAAGTTGGCCTTCAAGGTGTTGCCGTTTGTGAATCCGCCATGCAAGCAGCCAATGCTTATGCACGTGATCGCAAGCAAGGTTCAGCGCCAGGTGTTCAGGGCGATGCAGCCATCATCCACCATCCTGACATTAAACGCACGCTCGTCTCAATGGCCGCGACAACCCAAGCCGCACGGGCAATTGTTTACGCCGCAGCAGGCGCATCTGATCTCGCCGAACATTCCACAGATGACGCGAGCAAAGCTAAATTTAAACAACGTGAAGACTTACTTGTCCCCATCGCAAAAGCATGGGCCACAGATCGCGGATGTGAAATGGCAAACCAAGCTGTGCAAGTCTATGGCGGCATGGGCTTTATGAATGAAACAGACGCTGCTCAAATCATGCTGGATGCACGTATTAATCCCATCTATGAAGGCACAAATGGTATTCAAGCGATGGATCTTGTTGGCCGCAAACTCGCATCTGACAAAGGTGCAGGCATGACAGCCATGATTGCCGAAATCCGCAAGACAATTGCAGATGCCTCCACCACTGGAAATGGCCATTTAGCTATCGTTGCAAACCGCCTCTACACAGCTGCCGGAGCGCTGGAAGAAGCCACAGAATGGATGCTCACCAATATGGCTTCCAACCGCTCCACAGCCCTTGCTGGTGCTACGGCCTATTTGCGCCTGGCCGGCGATGTTATAGGCGGTCATCTGCTCGCTCAGGCAGCTATAGGTTCAATCGAAGCAGACGATAGCTTCAAAGAAAAAGCCGTCATTTTGGCGCGTATTTTCGCTGATGAAACCCTCACTCAAGCCCAAGGGCGTATGGAAGCGGTTTCAGCACCTGCAAATCTTGTGGAAGACGCTATGACAACCCTATTTGAAGCTATAGAAGCTTAATTTTTGCACTGAACATTTTGCGGGTTTCAGCCTAGACTGATCTCAAACCGATTCCTTTTGGAAAAGAGAGACCAACATGACTGAAGCCCCTATCGGCTCAAAAGCCAATAAATCACAATTTGACTGCTATGATGATCTTGCACAAGACGAACCCTATTTCGTCATTCGTGCCCACGATACACTTTCGGATGCTCTAGTAGAATTGCACGCCTATATTGGTGCAGGCCAATCTGGCGCTGCGCACAACAAACTCGCAGACATCATGGCACTCGTTTCTGAAGGCGCTCCTCGCCCCTCGGGAAGCCCAAAATACCGCGAGACATTCGCGATTTCGGCTGCAATGGAGCGTTGGCGTCAGAAAAACGGCTAAGAAAGTAGCAAGCTAAATAAAAGCGAACGCGCAAATCATTCTTGGTTTGCGCGTTTTTTGTTACGCACGAAGCGCCGCCAGCAAAACTCTGCAGCGCCAAACAATGTCATAATTACCAACGCAGCAAACCAAAGAAAATCGGCCTGCTCTTCGCTCACATTTGGGTAGCGCTTTGCGATTTCATAGCCGTATTTTGTAAACATAATAGCAATAAATATCTGTACAAAAAAAGTACGCCCTTCAACAAACTTTTGGCCGAACCATGGTTTTTTGATTTTATCTCGCACTTCATCCGTCATATGCGGACTATTCATAACCGCGCCATTGGGTCCAAACTCAGGAACAAAATTATTTTTTGATTTTTCACTTGGCATTCCCCAACTCCGCTTGCACACTGCAAGTGCAAATCACACCAAATATATTCAGAGTTGTAAATGGTCGAACCAATCAGCCTTAATAAATACCGCAAAGAAAAAGCTAAAGCCGCTCAAAAACAGCAAGCTAAAGAAAATCGTGTTCTATTTGGCGCAACAAAATCCGAGAAGAACCTATTAAAAGCAAGCGATGAAAAGGCTAAAAAAGAGCTAGAAAACAAACGGCTTGACGACTAACAAGACAATCTAAGGGTTTATACTCAACCCGCTGGCAGGCCATCTTCTAGCCTTTCCATGCCACCCTGTTCTGATTCTACAGGTGCAATCTCACCGCTTTCGATCAACTGCTGTGTGAGATAGGCCTGACTATTGCGCAATTCATTCAACCGTTGAAATGCACCTTGTGATAATTTTAAAAAATCTTCGCTTGGCATTGGTCCAGCCAAATCTTCAGCGCGTTGATAAAGCTCGCTTGCTTCTGCGAGTTCTCCAAACATTTCCGCACAAGCACCAAGATTAAAATTCAAAGCTGGCTCATCTGGAAATTGGCTCGCCATATCTTCAAATTGGCGACATGAGGCCATGTTATTTCCAGCTTTGGCCGCAGACAAAGCGCTCTCAAACCCGTTGACGAGTTCCGTGTATGGTAGTGTCGGCGTATCCATTAAGTGAGCTTTAGCTGTGCGTTCAAACGGTGCAATCACCCGCCGCAAACGCGATGCTTGCTGCGCAACAAGACGGCGTTCCATACGGCGGCCTCTATCTTCATGCTCCCAATAATCAAAGCCAAATGCACCTAATCCAGAATGACGCGGTCCCATATGGCGACGATCTATAGGCGCGCCGTCTCTCCGGTTCCCAGACTTGTTTCCCAGCTTGTCATAATAATATGTTTCGCGGCAAACGCGATCACTATCCTGATCACTCAAACGCTCATCAGAGACAATATTTCCGTTTTCTACATTCGCTAAAAGCGCATGAACATGAATTTCAGCACGGATATCAAAACACTCAACTTCATAGGTCACACGCGCTTCGCAATCGAAGGGGCCATCCCATTCCACACATTTTGATCTTTGCTCATAGTATGGCGGCGAGAATGAACTATATGCGTCGACATCTCCAAACCAGACACCTGTAACACCAAGATCTTCACCCATGCGCACGGCCTGCCCAACTGTGCCACCCCATCCATTATCGTAGCTGCTATAAGGAGAGACCGAAAACCAAGGATAACCTTCAAAACTTGTATTTCTCAGCAAGCCGTCCAGACTGGTCGTGAAAGCGTGACCATGAGGGCCAGAAAAACCCATAATCGCGACATCACGTAATTTGGCAGCTTCTGTATTGTATGCGGGTTCTGAAACAACATATTCAAGGCCGGGTGAGGCACAATTGCCCAGGAATGCGGTGGAGAGAATCACGCCAACATATTTCATCGAAAATCTCTGCATAACCAACACCTTAAAAATATGTTTCTATCACCTTATTGCAATTCCCTAGCGGCAACAATCTAAGCATGGAATCAAATTGGGTCGAGATTATGCCACGCTATAAATGTGAATAATAAAGTCTATTCACTGAATGAAACTTGAACGCTTTCTCTACAGCCCCAGCTAAGAACAAACATTGCAAGGAAATTTTTGTATGACTGATACTTCTTCGCTATTTCGTCCGATCAAAATTAAAGGGCTGGACCTTCCCAACCGGATCGTAATGGCACCAATGACTCGGGCATTCAGTCCCAAGGGTATTCCAGGTCAAAATGTGGCTGATTATTATGCCCGTCGTGCTGCGGCAGATGTTGGATTAATCGTCACAGAAGGCACGCTTATCCGCCGTGAATCCGCAGGCGAAAACGAGAACTACCCGCTTTTCTGGGGAGATAAACCTCTGGCGGGCTGGAAAACAGTAGTTGAGGATGTGCACGCTGCTGGCGGAAAAATCGCACCGCAAATCTGGCATCAGGGTGCAGCTCGCGCTGAAGGTAGCGGACACTTTCCAGACGCAAACACCGACAGTCCATCAGGTGTCACTTTCGATGGTAAAGATCTAAATTACACACCAACAGAAGAAGACATAGCCGATATGGTTGCCGCCTATGCAGATGCGGCCCGTGATGCCATGAAACTTGGTTTTGACACTGTCGAAATTCACGGTGCACATGGCTATTTAATTGATGATTTCTTCTGGGATAAGACGAATAAACGTACTGATAAATATGGCGGAGACCTTGTTGGCCGCACGCAATTTGCTAAAGAAGTTATCCAGCAAGTGCGCGCAGCTGTGGGCGATGACACACCAATCATCTTCCGCTGGTCACAATTTAAGCCTTATGCCTATAAAGACAAACTCGCTCACAACCCGACGGAGTTAGAGCCATTCCTTGGTGCTTTGGTGGATGCAGGTGTTGATGTTCTTCACGCAAGTCAACGTCGCTTCTGGGAACCAGAATTTGCTGATATTGATGGAGAAAAAGGCCTCAATTTAGCAGGCTGGTGTAAGAAACTGACAGGGATACCTTCCATCACAGTTGGCTCTGTTTGCCTAGATAATGATTTTCTTTCAACGTTTGGCGGACAAGAAGCAACGGGTGAAAGCAACATAGAAAATCTGATCGAACGGTTAGAGCGCGAAGAGTTTGACATGGTTGCAGTTGGCCGCGCTCTACTTACCGACCCTGAATGGGCAACGAAGGTCAAAGAAGGGCGTTTGGAAGACTTCAAACCTTTCGATAAAGACTCTCTAAAAACATTGGCTTAGCACAAAAAATCTTCAGCTCGCTTAGGCATTGTCATAAGCGAGCTGAAGCCATTTTTCTACTTCCTCATCAATGTCGTCTACAGACATCAATTTGATATTATGGCTCACCATGCCAGCAGGGTTTTTAGCAGCTTCCAATTTACCTTCCCCAGCTTGTCCCTTTAAAGATATCCCTAGATCAACACGTGATTTTGTACTTGGCTGGACCAATGCAAACTGTTTGGATCGACGCAAACTCACATACGCCTTCTTTGGTGCAATTTCGACATCATCTCCATATTTTTGAACTATTGAAATGATAGTCTCGTAAATTGGAAAAAGTGCCGCTTTAGCACCTCCATATTGGGCGGAAATTGGGTCTTCTTCTTGTGGTTCGGATTTTTGACGGAATAGATGCACAATCGTGTTTGCAAAACCATGAGTCACCCCATGGTCTGCCTTCAGAATTTTCATCAACTCGCCATGTTTGGATAGATTTGATTGAGCTAAAACGGAAAACCATTCTTCCAATGACTTACCTGTTTTATCAGGCATATTCTGTATCATTGTTTCTAAGTATTGATCTTGTAATGCCATAATTTCTATCCCACATTTTAACCACGACCCGATCAGTATTACATATTAATCGCCAAATATAATGCTCTATAACTAAATTTCCCGATCTCACTCTCTACAAGCGGTTGACGCGACGCCATTTGGGTGTGTCTAACAAGAAGCATGAAACGTTTATTCTCACCCGCCCGAAAACTCCTAAACAAACAAACATCGACGGCATCAAAGCTGTGGCCGATCGCGCTTGAAATGTGGGTTGTCGCCGCCGTTATCGGCATTGTGGTAGGGCTTGCGGTGATCGGTTTGCGCCGAGTGATCATGGCAGGAGAATTCTTTTTCTTCAGTGCAAAACATGAAAATCTAGCGACAGCTGCTGCTAGTCTTCCCCTATGGCAAATTATTGCTGCGCCGGTGACAGGTGGTTGTTTAGTTGGGATTTTATTGTGGATTGGTAGCAAGCTTGGATGGGGAGATGACCCGCGAGCCTATGGTATTGCAGATGTCATCAAAGCCCGCCGTTTTCCCAAACGTATCGAAAAAACTGGCTTAAATTTTAAAGAAGGTCTGCTTTCGGTTGCGATCTCTGCCATTGCGCTGGGGTCGGGTGCATCAGCAGGTCGAGAAGGCCCTGCCGTGCATATGGGAGCCATGCTTGCACGCGCTGGAACCGTTTGGTTAAACCTAGATATGCGCAATGTTCGCACACTGATTGGGTGTGGGGCAGCAGCTGCGGTTTCGGCTTCTTTTCATGCGCCTTTAGCGGGTGTTTTGTTTGCGCGAGAAGTCATTTTACAACGCTATAGAACTGTGGATATCGGGCCTGTTTCTGTGGCATCTGTTGTTGCTGCATTGCTAGCCAGAGACAGCTTTGGAAACGAGCCAATTTTCGTTGCAAACATCATAGAAAACCCAGATGCGGCTCTCTTTTTAGGGACGCCTTTCATGGGGTTACTTGCCGCTGGTCTTGCCCTAATTATGATCTGGCTGTGGTCAAAAGCACCAGAAACTGGCGAACAATTTGCCAAACACTTACGACTTCCTGTGTGGTTACTGCCGCCTTTGGGTGGACTTGCTATCGGTTTATTTGCGACTGCCTTCCCACAAATTTTGGGGGTTGGGTATGAAAGTACAGCCGCCGCGCTCGCCGGAAGTTATGGTGCACTATTTATGCTGGTTCTGGTGTTTGCCAAAATGGCCGCGACGGCAATTTGTCTGGGTGCCAGATTTGGTAGCGGTGTTTTCTCACCATCGATTTATGTGGGCGCAATGCTAGGCGGAGCCTTTGGGGCTTTTTATGGCTGGATCACAGGTGACACTGAAACGGGTATGGCCTTTTTCACAATTGTGGGTATGGGCGCAGTGTCGGGCGCGGTTTTGGGGGCACCTGTTTCAACCACTTTGATCGTATTTGAACTCACCTCATCCTATGAAACCGCTGCCGCCTGTCTGATATCTGTGTCTTTGGCCACTGTACTGGTGCAATCTCGCGGCGGCGGTATCTTTGAGCGTCAGGTTAAAATGCGGATGCGCCAGAGTTATTGATCTGAGTTTTGAAACGGAGCCAATATGCCAGATGCACCCCTCAATATTGCAGACGCAAGCTTTGATCTGATCGGTATAGATGGAGATGACACGCTCTGGCATGATATCGGCAATTACAATCTTACCGAAGAAAAATACCGCACCATTTTGAGCGCTTATTGCGACTTGGAAAACATGGGGGACATTCTTCTAAAAACAGAACGTAAGAACCTGAAAATATTTGGTTTTGGTGTAAAGGGCTACACGCTTTCTCTCATTGAAACTGCAATTGAAATCACCAATGGCCAGATCAAAGCCGAGGGTATTCAGCAAATCATTGATCTTGGCAAGGAGATGATGTCGGGCTCAATCGACATTCTCGATAATGTGATTGAAGCATTAGAATTGCTGCGCCCAAGTTATAAAATCATCGTCATTACTAAAGGTGATCTCTTCCACCAAGAAGCCAAGTTTGCACGCTCTGGATTGACCCATTTTTTCGATGGATTGGAAGTTGTCAGCAATAAAGATGTGCAGACATATGGTGCGCTTTTATCCCGCTATAAAATTGCGCCTGAGAATTTCTTGATGGTGGGTAACTCTTTGCCATCTGATATTCTGCCTGTGCTGGAATTGGGCGCCTGGGGCGTTCACATCCCCTATCATACCGTGTGGGAAATGGAGCATTCAGACAAGGATATCAGCGATATCTCACGCGCTGTGACGTTGGATAACCTGGTGGATGTTCCCAATCTCTTATTGGGGGATAAATAAGCTTTAAGCCGACTCCCCCTTTCCTCATTCCTGCCACTTGTTTACTATAGAACAAAATGCGAATCGTTGGGCCACAGAGATGCGCGCTAAACGGTTGACCGCATATTAGTTTTCCCAGACGTGAAGAGCCGATAATGAGCCATTCAGACGATTTTGATAATCTACCCATTTCCCAGCGCGCAATGGCGAGACCGCCGAGTGCGCCTGCGCGAGATGCCGATTATCTGGACGGGCTAAATGCCGAACAACGCGATGCTGTGGAGACAACCGACGGTGCTTTATTGGTATTGGCGGGTGCAGGAACAGGAAAAACCCGTGTATTAACAACACGTTTGGCGCATATTCTGAACCAACGCAAAGCTTGGGCCAGCCAAACACTGACCGTGACTTTTACCAACAAAGCCGCGCGAGAAATGCGCGAACGGGCTGAAAAATTGATTGGTGATGAAGCCCAATCTTTGAGTTGGCTGGGGACATTTCACTCTGTTTCGTCGAAGATTTTGCGCCGTCATGCAGAGATTGTGGGGCTGGAAAGCAATTTCACCATTATCGACACGGATGACCAATTACGCCTTTTAAAACAAATCATTGAAGCCGAAAACATCGACACGAAGCGCTGGACTCCGCGCTTTATGGCGGGGCTGATTGATGGCTGGAAAAACCGCGCTGTGACGCCGGATAAAGTGCCTGCTGGTGAAGGGCATGAATTTGCCAATGGGCGCGGCATAGAAATTTACAAGACATATCAACACCGTTTGCGGGTTTTGAATGCATGTGATTTTGGCGATTTGCTGATGCATTGTATCGCGATTTTCCAAAAAAGCCCCGATATTCTGGCCGATTATCACAAGCGTTTTAAGTATATTCTGGTCGATGAGTATCAAGATACTAACGTGGCGCAGTACCTTTGGTTACGACTTCTTGCGCAAGGAACGGGTAATATCTGTTGTGTTGGTGATGATGATCAGTCGATTTACGGTTGGCGCGGCGCGGAAGTGGACAACATATTACGATTTGAGAAAGATTTCCCCGGCGCGAAAGTGATCCGGCTTGAGCGCAATTATAGATCGACCGCAAAAATCCTCGCCTGTGCCTCGCATTTGATTACGGCCAACCAAGACCGGCTTGGCAAAACATTGCACACAGAAGACGAAGATGGCGACGCGGTGAAAGTGCGCGGGCTTTGGGATGGCGAAGCTGAGGCGCGCTTGATTGGGGAAGATATTGAAAGCTGGCGCTCATCTGGCCGCAAATATGCGGAATGCGCGGTTATGGTGCGGGCCTCATGGCAGATGCGTCTGTTTGAGGAACGCTTCATCATGCTGGGCATTCCTTACAAGGTGATTGGTGGGCCGCGCTTTTTCGAGCGGGCTGAAATTCGCGATGCGATGGCGTATCTGCGGCTGATCCGATCTGAAAATGATGATTTGGCATTTGAGCGCGTGGTCAACCAGCCCAAACGCGGCGTTGGCGCAACCTCAATCCAGAAAATCCAAGTTGTGGCGCGGGAGATGGAACGCCCCCTCACCGTGACCGCCGAGATTATGCTGCGCGGCAATGAGATACGCGGCAAGGCGCAAACAGGTATTCGGGCTTTCCTGAATGATTTAGAACGCTGGCGGGCGCAGGCGCGGGAAATGGAGCATCCGCGCATTATGGAAATCATCCTTGATGAGAGCGGCTATACCGCCATGCTGAAGGCCGACAAAACACCCCAAGCGCAAACCCGCCTAGAAAACCTCAAAGAGCTTGTGCGGGCTATGGGTGAATTTGAAAGCCTGAATGCATTTATGGAGCATGTTGAGCTGGTGATGGATGCATCACAGGGCAATGAATCCGATGATCAGGTGCAAATTCTGACGCTGCACGGGGCCAAAGGGCTGGAATGGCCACAAGTGTTTTTGCCGGGTTGGGAGGAAGAGGTTTTCCCATCCAAACGGGCCATTGATGAAGGCGGGATAAAATCGCTGGAAGAAGAGCGCCGCCTTGCCTATGTGGGCATTACGCGCGCGCGGGAGCGTTGCTATATATCCTTTGTGGCCAACCGCATGATTTTTGGCCGCTGGCAATCTGTGATGCCGTCTCGTTTTGTGGATGAATTGCCGCCTGAACATGTGGATGCCGTCTCGGAAACGGGATATTCGGCTGCGCCCGATGGCTTGAATAGCGCGGGATTTGGCGGGGTAAGCCGATTTGATAGCGATGAAAGCTTTGGTGGCTCCACCTATGAAAGCCCCGGCTGGAAACGCGCCCAAGCGGCCCGCAACACAACCGATGGCAGAGCCCAATATGGCAATTGGCCCCAGAAAAAACGCCCGCCGGATATCAACCCATCAGGCCGCCTCACCGCCACATCGGACCCCGAAGCAGCCTCTGGCCTGAAGCTGGGCCAACGCGTCTTCCACATCAAATTTGGCTATGGGAAAATCAAACAAATCGACGGCACCAAACTCACCGTCGACTTTGAAAAAGCCGGCGTGAAAAAGGTGGTCGAAAAGTTTGTTGAGGCGGCTTAGGTAAGGGGTTGGGGGATATGGATAACTGGTTCAAAAAAGCAACAAAAGACGAGGAAAGTACAAATTTCTTTCTCGTTAGATTGTTTTGGGTCGCTGGAATTGCCTTTGCCTTAGTAGTTTTCCTAGCACTAATACCGCACATTCTGCGATGGTGTTTTTATCTTTTTACTGGAGAGATTCCTAGCTTCGTTACAACGGAAAAACTTGGTGAAATTGGAGCATTTGGAGACTTCATTGGCGGTGTCCTAAACCCGATACTCACCTTCATTTCATTTATGGCTCTGATTATCACGATCATACTTCAACAACGCGAATTATCAGACGCGAGAAAAGAATTTCAACGCACTGCCAATGCTTTAGAAAAAGAGAACATCGAAAACACATTTTTCAAACTTTTAGACAGAGTGGATACTGCGCTGAACAACGTAACAAAGAATCAAAAAAATGGCCGAGTGGTAATCGATAATGCAGTGGACATATTCAAAAAAAGCTTCAACGGCCAAAAAGGCGTTCAATGGCCTCATGTTGGAAAGCTCAAAGAAGCCCGCGAAGAAACTTACGCAAACAACAATTCATTCAACTATTTCAGCGCTATCTCTTCAGCAGCTCAACTTGCTATACAGGCCGACAATACCCTCCCCTCTCCAATCGAGAAAAATTTTTATACCGAATTGCTAAAAGACCAACTCACGCCTGAGGATATTTGGTCATTTTACTATTTTCTTCGTTGTAACAAATCAGACGAAGAATTAAAAACACTCATCCCAAAATTTAGAGTTATTTGGCTAAAAATGGATCACACCACCCTGCTAGAGAGTAGCGACAAAGAACCATTCCATATTTATGAATAGTTATACCGTCATCCCCGACGCGATAGCGTCTGGGGATCCATCTCCCCATGTCTCACCAAGCAACCGCTTCGTGATGGATACCCTGATGGCAAGCCATCGGGCATGACGGTTATAAGAGCGCAATGTCGCTCTCAACCTCTGGCACAAAAACACGCAGGCACTCAAACCCAATAATTCACAGACTTGTCCCAACCCTAACCGTCATCCCCGACGCGGAGCGTCTGGGGATCCATCTCCCAATGTCTCACCAAGCAACCGCTTCGTGATGGATACCCTGATGAGCTAGCTCATCGGGCATGACGGTGATAAGAGCGCAATATGCGCTAAATAATCCCTCCGTCAAACACGATAGATTCAACTCCAAGAAGAATCCCATTGCATACAAACTAAGCTTTTTCACATGATATAAACGGGATATCAGGGGGGTAACCACGTGGCACATTGGGATCGCATCACAGCCGTCTATATTGTTGCAAATCGCAAAAACGGCGCACTTTATACAGGCGTTACCAGTCATTTAATCCAACGCATTCACCAACATAAACAGGGCGTCGCTGATGGGTATACAAAGCGATATGGATGCAAAAATCTCGTCTGGTATGAATTGCACGAGGATATTCGCGAAGCTATACGCCGAGAAAAATCTCTCAAATCCTATCGACGTCAAAATAAGATCAACATGATTGTCAAAAACAATCCCCATTGGTCAGACTTATATTTTTCCTTGTTATAGTGAGCTTATCGGGCATGACGCGGGAAGAGATTGAAAAGCCAGTCTCAATTGCGCAAGATACCTGCCTTCGCAGGCATGAGCGGACAGGGTTTGAAGCTTGGTTTTTACATGCCTTACGCCTTATTCCTGATGGCTAGCTATCGGGCATGATGTGGGAAGAGATTGAAAAGCTAGTCTCATTGGTCAGTGGATCCTGACTTTCGTCAGGATGACAATTTGAATGTCGGGCTTGGCAGTGTGCGTCAGGGTGACGGCGTAGGTTAGGTTGGCAGATTCAGCGTGTTGGGTGAGTGGTCGGCAAACATCTAACTGTCATCCCAAACTTGATTTGGGATCCACGCAGCAACAAGACTGGCCTTTCTATTCCATGACAAATCTTGGCGTGATTAACCATGTGACAGTGTCACAGTCACTCAAACAATTACTTCCCCTCAGAGAGCCAATCCTATCTCCATTGCGATGGATATCAGACTGTTTGGGTTTACGGGGAAGGCTAATTCACCGTGGCTGAATGCGAGAACACACGCACTCGGCCTTCTTCTGCATAGGCCACATACATATCTTCGTCGACGCGATAATAGTCATCAGAATCGAAATTGAGAAATGAGCCGCCAAACCCGACATCTATGTATTGCGCATCCTCGAAATTCGTTGCGTCGGCATAGCCTGTGCCTTGAGCGGCATTATTTTCAAAATACACAACATAAGGACTATCTGGACTGATAATAAAAAGGTCTGATGTTTGCTCATTATAGGGAATGCCATCTGATTGATGCGGAATGGCATAAATATCCGTGGGGACACCATTGGGCAGGCGCATGTATTTCATTTCGTTGAAATTTTCATTTATGACAATGACATAATGCTCTCCATCATGCGTTTTTGTAGTTAGACCAATTGCCCAAAAGTGGTTTGCGGTGCCATGGTCTTCATAAATGCTGGCTTGGACTTGCGGTATCCCGCTGAGTGTCTCGCTGGTGATGCTAGCTGTGCTCATCTGGGCTATCGGCGCTGCGTTGACAAATGGCTCTACACCTGAGGCCGCGAACAATTGCAAATTCTGGCTATCTTCATCAAAGAGAATAAAATTATGACCGGTAACCTCCAATGCGTGTCCGTCACTTGTAGGTGTTTTCACCACCTGCTTACCGAGTAAGCCTGAGCAATAATTTCCGCCTTCTTTAAAAACGCTGCTAGTCTCTGCATATTTACCCCAATTCATCGAATTTGCAGTATCGGGAAAGCCTGTAGCGGTCAAAACTCTATTGCCAAGGTTTTCATATTCAATGATTCCCCCCGTATCCAGCGCAACCAGTAAATTAGGAAATACCTTTGGCGAATTTGAATTGGCGACTGAATCAAAACCCTCTATAAACTCAGAATTAAACACAGCACATGCTGCCGAAGGAAGCTGAAGTATTTGAGGGTTTTCTAAGTCCGCATTATCTCTAATTTCAATGGTGTTATTGGAAGATACGTATTGATAAAAATCATTCCAAACAGACGTATCTAATCTATAATTAACTGGGGGCGTAAAAGGCTCGCTAAAATTGGCTGGATGATTATAGCTCAAGCTGTAATCATAGTTTCCGGCCCCTCTAGGTTCGTAATAATACTCAGAATATTTACCTTCTTGCGTGTCAGTAGCTGGTGTATAAACATTGGTCAGGAAATAACTTCCATTATTTGACCAGAATGGTGGAACGATCTGTCCATCTGTTTGATACCCACCAAATTGATTGCCCCACTCTGTCGCCAGAGGAGTCAGCACAATTTTGCGGCCGATGATCTCGATTGTTTGGGTTGTTGAGGCTTGCCCATCGGAGGCAGTAAGCTCGATTGTGTAGGTTTCATCGGCTGTGAGTTCTGGGACTTGAGCGGTGAAAGTGTCTCCGGTTTGCGTGCCTGCGCCAAGGTCGGGTCCGGCGATTTGCGACCAGCTATAAGTGAGGCTATCTCCGTCAGCATCGCTTGATCCTGCGGCGGAAAGGGAAATCTCTTGACGTTCATCCGTGACCACATTGGTCGTGGATATATCAGCATTTGGAGGCGTGTTCACTGCGGGTGCGCTTGGTGAAGGAGGCGTCGGGCTGGAAGATCCACCGCCGCCACCGCATGCGCTAAGTGTTGTTGCAAGCGCGAATGCTCCAAGTGCTACGCACGATTTTAATTTCATCGGATTTCCCCCAACTCCTAATTTTTTATTTTCATCTTCGATAACAGCTATTTAGCCATTTTAGAATACAAATTCGTGACAGAAAAACGGATAAAGTCATGAATAACAACGCTGTTAGTTCACACAACACCCCTCACCGCCCCCAAAAGCAAATCAGATGCAGGAAATTTTCGGGGGACGATTTGAACACAGGAGCCAGTCTGCATTGATACGTGGATCCTGACTTTCGTCAGGGTGACAGGTTGAACGTCGCAGTGACAGCGTGCATATGGGTGACGGCGTGCGTTCGGATGGCAGGTTGAGCGTGTTGGGTGAGTGGTCGGCAAATATCTAAATGTCATCCCAAACTTGATTTGGGATCTACGCCACAACAAGACTGGCCCTTCTATTCCATGACAAATATTGGCGTGTCTTTGCTGGTTCAGCAATCTGTACGCTTAATTTAATCTCCGTCTTGATCATGGCTTAAAATTGCAGAATATAGATTTTCGTTTAGGTATTTTTTTGGGGAGATGCATCTAAATGCGAATGAAATTTTTAGCGCTTGGTGTCGCCGCATTATTTGTCTGCAACGCTGCGATGGGTCAGACGAAATCGGTTGATGAATATAAATCTATGAGCACATTCTGCTCGCTGGAGGCCAGTCAGCTTGATTGGCGAAAGTCGACTGAAGAAGCCAATCAAGTGAAGAATCTGAACCGGTGTAAAATGTCTTGTAAGACAGCTGCCGACATGATGCAGCAGGGTTTAAATCATCCGCAATTGAAAAATAATGTGTTGGTTTGCGATCAATCTTTTTCAGAATTACCCGCCTCTATTTCATCCAAATACAATGGGCAGGTAACGCCCAAAGCCGAAACCCTGTTTACGGAGACAGAATTGTTGGCTTTTTCAGATGAATGCACCGCACTTGCGCAGCAATATCCGCAAATGTCAGCTAATAATAGAGAGCCTAATTTCTTGAAATGCGCGCGTTTTTGTAAAAGTGCAGCACAGGAAGTTGCGAAAAATAGTCCGCGACAAGGGTCGAAAATTCTTGCGTGTGAACGTGAATATACTGGCTCGAAAGCCCGCCTCAATCCATAGATCGGGAAGGCGTTGAAAGCTTAAAACGAGCGGGCTGAATAAAGAAAAGCCCGCTCGTTTTACTTTATGGATTAATCGATTTGGAGCGCAGTTTGAATGCTTTCCCAATCTACGATTTTGAAGTTCTGGTCGACACCGCTTTTTGGGTTTCCATCATCTTGAACAACCAATATGCCCGCTGGATAACCCGGCAATGATGCGGATGACACATCAAGGCCATCTGTGTGCGTGACAGCGTCAATTGCACCATCTGCACTGGCTGTGATTGTGATAATGCCGCGTGGTGCGTGCGGCGCTTTGCGGTCATAGACGACGAAACGGTCGGAAGCTTGCGCAGAAGCGACAAGATAGCCCTCGCCGTTTTCACCGCGCCACAGAGAAAGACCTTCTGTGTCTGCGACAAGGCCGTTACCATCTTCGATGAAGTCAACTTTTTGGGGTGCAGAATCCGCATTGGCCAGATCAAGCGACCAGATGCCTTTTGTTTCTTCACCGATGAACAGCAGGCTTTGCTCATCATCAAACACGCAGCCTTCAAGCTGAGTTTCGAGCTTGGCTGAACGCTCAAATTTCGCGCTGACTGTGCCATCTTCTTGGAGCGTGCCTGTCCAGATTTGAACAGTCCCATCTTTATAGGTCACACCGGCTTGGTAGCTATTATCAAGATTGCCCATGCAAATGCCGTATGGCTCGACGATGTCGACAGGTGTGTCGTTTAGGTGTTGGACATTGCTTGTGGCCGGATCGATAGAGAACCAACTAATACCGCCGGTTTCATCATTGGAAGCAACAGCAAGATTACCGCGCACATCAACATTATTGACAGCACCCACATCAAGAAACTGAAGTTCTTTACCTGCAAGCGAATACACATGCAGGCCTTCGTCTTTGTTTGTGCCTAGAATGAGTGAATTCGCGACATCATTTGGCGATACCCATACGGCTGGATCATCAGCGCGATCACCAACGCCGACCATTGGGTCTGTTTCAACTTGAGCAGGAATGCTCTTGATTTCAAAAGGAAGAACTTCTGGAGTTGTACAAGCAAAAGCAGCAAGCATTAGCGGAGCAAGACAGATTGAGCGCAACATAGGATTATCCGATCTATAAAATAAATAAAGCGAGGGCTGGAAACAGGAAGCCCCGTTTCCAGCCCTGATCTTTTGAACTTTACTAATAAGTGAAGCGTGCGCCTATAATGAATGTACGTCCAAATTCGTCATATTGTGACAGACGACGTTGGTTTCCAAAATAGTAATATTCTGGCGCGTCAGTGAGGTTTTTACCCTCAACATAGAGCTGAATATTGTCATTTACAGTGTATTTGGCAGACGCTTCGACCAATGTGCGATCATCTGTGTAACGATCGAGATCTTCATCAACCAATTCATCAATTTGGTTGCCACGGAAATTGGCAGATACGCGCAGATCCCACGGACCTTTGTCATAGCCAAGTGCCATGTTCCAAACTGTGTTAGATTGTTGAAGGAAGGATACTTTGCGGCCATCCGGCAATGTGCTTTCGGAGTCGCTTAATGTCAGGTTGGCGGACAGAAGGAAACCATTTAATGCTTCTGATAAATCACCAAGGTTTTGAACATAGTTGAACTCAACCCCGTAAATCTCACTGTCACCGACATTGATAAAGGTGGCAACTTCTTCGATTTCGCCTGTGTCTACAACACCTGGAGAAATTTCATCACCCTCTTCGATACCATTGAGGAATTCTCCCGGGATAGCGGAGAGGTCGATACTGTCTGGAAGGTCTTCAATGTCATATGTGGTTGGGAATATCGCGTTAGAGATATCCTTGTAGAACACACCGACTGACATAACAGAAAGCTCTGTTGGGTAGAATTCTAAACCAAGGTCGAAATTGTTTGCTTCAAGTGGGTCAAGATTTGGGTTTCCGATTTCAGCTTCATCACGATCATCATTGATGAAGAAGAATGGTGCCATCTCGCCAAATGCAGGACGCACAACAGCCGCGTAATAAGCACCACGTGCAATCAACGTGTCAGAGAATGCATATTTCGCATTTATGCTCGGTAGAACATGCGTGTAGTCATTGGAGAAATTAGTGGTGACTGCCTCTAATTCATCTTCAAGGACGACGCGCCCTTCCAAATCAACATTTGTTTGCTCAACACGAACACCAGCAACAAGGGTTAGGTCACCAATATTGAAAGTACCCATACCGTAACCGGCAAAGATCTGCTCATCAATTTTGTAATCTTCACCATTGGAGTCAAAGAAGCTGCCTTCAACATCAAGATCATCATCGGTGAACGCATTGCGCAATGAACGCGTCAGGTTTGCATCTGGCCATGTAGGTTGCTCATTCCCGATGCGCCAGTCTGGGATAAGGTTACCAGTGGAATAATCTGCGAGGTTGATAGAATCGTCTTCATAGACAAGCACATTTACATCGCGAATTTTTTCACGATCGCGGATTTTTAGTCCACCCTTCCAAGTGACAGGAATCTGACCGAGCAGTCCATCTTTGGAAATGTTAAACTTTGCTGCGACTTCAGTATCTTCATTCGCAGTGAACTCACGCTCAAACGCATCTAGATTGTAATTGGCAGGATCGTAAATCGCATCCAGAATTGCACCTTCGCTTAAGCGCAGAATTTTCGGGTCTGAATAATCTAGCGTGATGTTGCCCGGAACAACGTCTTGGATGTCTTCAAACCGGAAAGCTGCGTCGTGATTGTCGCTGTCGTCTTCTTCTGCATATGCATAGGAGATTTCATAATCTGTTTTCCAGTCATTCAAGACTGTCTCACCACCGATGGCGATTGTTTGGATTTGACGAACTTCGCGGCGAACACGAACTTCTGCTTGTGTCTCATTCAATGGGAAACTGGCTGAAGTGTCTGTCAGAGTTGAACCATCTGCAACAACTTCATTTTCATCATCATCCTCTTCGACCACATCCCCAAGATCACGGAAGGCAAGAACATTACGCACTTCATCGTCTTCATAATTGTTGAAGAGCGTACGAAGGTAAAGGTCTGTGCTGTTGTTGACGCGCCAGTCAAAATTCCCAACAAAGCCAAGACGCTCACGGTTTAGGCCATACCAACGGTGTTCAGCACCATCAGAAAGGTAGAATGTGCCATCGTCTAACTGGCTCCACTCATCGGCTTCGTTATTGTGTGCTTCGATACGCAAATCTTGGTAATTCGCGGACAAAGCAACACCGAATTTGTCAGCAAAAACCTCAGAATATGTGAGTGCGGCTTTAGGAGAAATCTCTTCAGAAATTTCGTTGTATGCACCTTCAATTTTTGCGCGGATAAAGCGCCCATCACGGTCAAAAGCGGAAATCGTTTTAAGGTTGATCACCCCACCTAGTGTATCAGCATCGACATCTGGGGTCAGAGATTTTTGAACTTCAATACCGTCAAGCAAATCAGAGGGAACACCATCAAGCAACACACCGCGACGATCTTCCGGTGAAGGTGTACGCACACCATTGATAGAGGCAGAGATTAGGTCTGGGTTGATCCCACGCACTGATACATAACGGCCTTCACCTTGGTCTGTTTTGATGGAGAGACCTGGCAGGCGTTGAAGTGAGTCTGCCACAGTTGTGTCAGGGAAACTTCCAAGGCCATCAGAGTCGATGACTGAAAGAAAAGAGTTGGATGCACGCTGTTGGTTCAAAGCCCCCGCTTGAGCCGCCGCGCTACCCACAATAATTGTGTTTTCCATATAGCGAACATCGTCACCAAGCTTTACATCAAGCGTAGCGCGATCTGTATCGATAACCACTGGCATAGTCGCGTTCGGCGCACCGATATATGAAACAGTTAAGTTGTATGTGCCTTCAGGTACGCCGCCAAAACGGTATTTACCAAAGCGGTCTGTTGTCGTTGTGCGGTTCAGCTCTTCGAGAACGACGCGTGCGCCTTCAAGAGGTGCTGCACCTGTTTGATCCGTCACACGTCCATCAAGCACTTGTGCACTCGCGGCGCTTGCTAACCCAAGCCCCAAAAATGTTGCCGACAATAATTTTGATCGAGATAATGCCATGATTTTCCCCTCTTGGCTGAAGCCAGTGGGTTATCATCTGTAAAGCGACACTTTCGTGATATTTGTTAGACAGTTTTACGACAAAAACGCCGCCTAATAGCTTGCACTCAATCAAACTATTCAAATTGATGTATTGAAAGAAACAAAACAAACAGAAACATCCGCATAGGGACATTATGCGGGTATATTATATAAAGCCGGAAGCAGGGGCACGAGGTGCGCGCTTGGCGGATGTGATGTCAGCGCTTGGCTGACGGATATTATGTGCTGGTCCTGACCAATGATTCAGGATGCCAGCGGCCTAAATGCCTCACGACACCTCGTATGATGCGTTTAAGCACCATTCCAATCACACTAGCGTTCGCGAGCCGCCCCAATGAATGGATAGCCATAATATGGGGCGAAATGCGATCGCGTTGGAAAACTTTGCAGATATCCCCCACTCACTCAGGAGGATATGACGCTATTTCACAGCAGAGGCGGCGTCTTTTTTAGCTTGTTCTGCTTTAAAGGCTTTGTATTTTTCTTCAGCGAGCAACAATAGTCTATGCGCTTTTTGCTGGTCTTCACTTAGAGGCCCGACATAAAGCGGCATACCATCGGCTTGAAAGCCAAAATCATTTTTATTTTGACGAATATATTCGTGATAGGCTTTGGAAGACTTTACCTGAACCTGCGCAACAGACTGGTCGCCTGGTGGCAACGTATATTGCACACCCAATTGCATACGCTGTATTGGATTCAGATTTCCCACCCAATCACGAAAATGCTCTTCACTTTGCTCTAGCACATAGAACAAACCATCTTCGATATAGAGCACACCGTAATCATGCTTGACTTCCATGCCTTTATCAAAACATCCATCTCGATTTGCAGAATAAAGATGGAAAGGCCCTGTGACATGCTCAACGATGAAAAAATGGTTCTCGTCTTCGGATTCAACTTTGTAACAATGACCAACTCGTTCAAGTGTGGGATGATTGAGATTATCCAGAGGTAAAGCGATCCATTCTTGGGATTTTATAAATTTTTGTTCTGGCAAAGAAAGAAAATCCATGCCTGAAAGTTCTTCTTTGGCGATTGATTGTTTCAATTTGCTTTGGGTGACAACTCCGTAGATTTCACCTTCAGGAAAGCTAGTAATTGCATCCTTACTTGAAATGACATGCACATCATTTCTGTGGAAGGAGGCATCACACGCCGCAACAAGCAGCACAGAACACGATAGAAATACGGATTTAACTAGATTTGAAAATTGAAACATCTTTTCCCTCAACCAGAAACTTACCTAAGCGTATGATTTTAGGAAAGGACTGCCAACCGCTAATGCTGAGATTATCTCAAAACAATCAGACAAGAATATCCAATAATCGTTCTTGCATGTCATCGGCCACCTTTAAGACTGCCGTATTGGCTTTAAGTGCATGTTCAGCCTGTTTTTGATCCACGATTGCACCGACGAGATCGCCCTGCTCATTGGCAGCTTTCACCGTGTTGGTGGCTGCTCTGTTGAACATTTGGCTGGCGTGTAGCACGCCGCTAGTGGCTGAAGAAATTGCGCTCATAGAGTATGTATCGCGCATCGCATTTAAAGCTGGATTTAAAAATAGCAAAACTTTTATCCTAAATGCAGCGTTCACCATAACGGCAATAAAGCCTTGCAAACTGAGACTTCCCCAAATGCTGAGTTTGTTCTATCAACGCTGGCATGAACCCATCCCCTGATTTAAGGCTGATTTGAATGTATAAAGTGAGCGCCATTTGCGACCGCGCAACTGCTGAACGTATTTCTGATGTATTGGCAGACATGGACCCATCTCCTGCTGGCGCAGTTTCAACAGAAGAAGCCACGCGCGTATCTTGGCGCATTGATGCATTTTGCCATGATGAAGAGAGCGTCCAAGCCTGTATCTCCATCATTGAAAGCGAAGGCGAAGGTTTATCCGCCGCACACGAAAAGCTAGATGATAAAGACTGGGTTGCTGAAAGCTTGAAAGGTTTGCCTGCAGTAGAGGCTGGCCCTTATTATGTTGCGGGTGCCCATGAATTAACACGACTTGCTGGTGGCCGTATTCCTGTATGGATTGAAGCAGGTCCAGCTTTTGGAACAGGCCATCACGGCACAACGAAGGGCTGCCTTGAAGCGCTAGCCGATGTCGCCAAGAAGCGTAAATTGGGCAAAGTGCTGGATATTGGGACCGGATCTGCTGTTTTGGCGATTGCCGCGATGAAATCGGGGGCTAGCATGGCTGTCGCGTCCGACATTGACCCTGAATCAATTCGCATTGCCAAAATTAACGCAGAAAACAACAAAATGGGCCGCAATCTGCATTTGTTAGTCGCAACAGGCGCAAACAATGCATTTATTCGCAATCAAGGCAAATACGATACGGTAATGGCCAACATTTTGGCGCGCCCGCTTGTTTCGCTTTCATCTGATATCAACAAACTGACCAAGGATGGTGGTTATATCATTCTCTCTGGTTTGCTAAACCATCAAGAGCCACAAGTGAAAGCAGCTTTTGCTGGTCGCAATCTAGCGCTTGTGGACCGCCGCAGATTGGGCGCGTGGTCGACTTTGGTTTTCAAAAAGCCGTTAAAACAAAAAACCAAGAAACGTCCTGCACGTGACCCATGGATGGATGATAATCTATTTGATCCAGCAGAATATTTTGGCATATAGATAATCGTTAGAAGGATCTGGCTTGAATAACAGCTTACGATTCTAGATATATAAGCTAGACAAATAGACCCTAAATTTACGGATAGGTATGATATGCGACAGACATTTGAAGTCACTGGCGGACCAGCACTCGGGCAAAGCAATCTGCCTTTGCTTCGCGGACAGATGAAAGCGCAAAATCTGGATGCTTATTATATTCCGCATGAAGATGCCTATCAAAATGAATATCTGCCCAGCGCATTTGATAGACTGACATGGGCAACTGGCTTCACCGGCTCTGCTGGCGCGGCCATGATATTGATGAATTCAGCCGTGCTATTCGTTGATGGGCGCTACACACTTCAAGCAGCCAAACAGGTGGATTCAAAGCTTTTCACGCGGGAAAGTTTGGACAAATTAGGCCCGTTCAATTGGCTGGCCAAACAAAAGCTACACGGCAAACGCCTTGGTGTTGATCTTGAACTTGTCAGCCAAAATGCTTTTGAACAATTAGCTGATGCAGCGAGCCTTGCGGGCGTTGAAATTGTGCCGGTTGAGACAAACCCGATTGATGCCGCATGGCATGATCAACCGCCTGAACCTAAAGAATTAGTGGTGCCGCATGATGTTGTTTATGCAGGTGAAACACACGCTTCCAAACTAAAACGTGTTGGCGCATCGCTTTTAGATATTGCGGCTGACGCTGTGATTATCACATCGCCAGCTTCTCTAGCTTGGTTATTTAATATTCGCGGCGGAGATGTGAAATGTTCGCCGCTTCCGCTAGGTCGCGCCATTGTTTATGCCACTGGAAACGCTGATTTATTCTTACACCCAGTGAAGGTGAATGATGCACTGACAACCCATCTTAGCGATGTGACCGTGATGCCAATGTCTCAGCTTGAGGGGCGCATCGCCAAATTAAAAGGCAAAACAGTTTCCCTTGATCCAGCTTTAGCATCGGCTTGGTTTTTCAAAACAGTTACTGAAGCTGGCGCGAAAATAGCTGTGCAAGCCGATCCGTCAGCTCTGCCACGCGCGATAAAAAACGATGTTGAAATTTCTGGTTCTAAACAGGCACATTTACGAGATGGTGCTGCCATTACCCGTTTTTTGCGCTGGCTAGATTCTGAAGAAGTCCAGTCGGGCAAAATCAATGAAATTCAAGCCGCTCAACGCTTAGAACAACACCGTGAAGAGCTACAAGGCTTAAAAGATCTATCATTTGAGACAATCTCCGGTGCTGGCTCTAATGGTGCGCATTGTCACTACCGCGTCAATGAAGCGACTGTTCAAGTTCTAGAAAAGAACTCACTCTATCTTGTTGATTCAGGTGGCCAATATCTAGATGGCACAACGGATATCACCCGTACTGTTGCGATTGGTGAGCCGACCCAAGAAATGAAAGAACGCTATACCACAGTCCTTAAAGGGCATATTGCGCTAGCGCGATTGCGTTTTCCTGCCGGAACAACAGGATCAGCCATTGATGCGATCGCACGCCAACCTATGTGGGCGCTGGGATTGGATTATGAACACGGCACGGGGCATGGTGTTGGATCTTATCTTGGTGTGCATGAAGGCCCGCAGCGCATTTCGAAAATGCCTAACTTTACCGCGCTTGAGCCTGGTATGATCGTATCGAATGAGCCGGGATATTATAAAGAAAATGAGTACGGTATTCGCATAGAAAACCTTCAATATGTTACGCAACCAAGAGATATTGTTGGCGGCGATATTCCTATGATGGAATTTGAGGCACTCACACTTGCGCCGCTTTGCTCGCGCCTGATTGAGCGGGGTATGCTGACGCCAGATGAATGGATCTGGGTCGATCGTTATCATCAGCGTGTGCTAAAAGAGCTAACACCGCTGCTTTCTGGCGAAGATTTGGAATGGCTAAAACAAGCCTGTAAAGATTTATAAAATTGTAAAGGGAGCCAATCGGCTCCCTTTTTTATGCGCTGATCATATCCAGCCAAGCTTGTTCTGTGAGTACAGTCACACCTAAATCCTGTGCTTTTTTCAGCTTGCTTCCAGCCCCTGGACCAGCCACAACATAATCTGTTTTTTTCGAAACAGATGACGCCACTTTCGCGCCCAAGGATTGCGCCTTAGATTTCGCTTCATCGCGAGACATAAGCTCTAGGCTTCCTGTAAAAACAACAGTTTTCCCAGCCACTGCGCCGTCTGTTTGGATCGCTTGAGCAGCTTCTATCTCAATTTCAGCAAGTAATTGGGTCAGCATGTCCTGATTATGAGGTTCCATAAAGAAATCAATCAGCGCTTCAGCTGAGACATCCCCCATACCATCGATATTGGAAATGGATTTAAAGGCGGATGCAGGTTTGGTGTCATTGGCTTTTAAAAGCTCATTTCGAAACTCATCCCAATTACCATAACGTCTAGCCATAGCTTCACATGCTGCTGAATTGACGCCTTTCATTTGCAAAGCAGGGATCTGGCCCGATAGATTTGGCTCTAAGCTTGCGGGCGGCGTTTCAGGCAGGCCATTTTCTTCCACAAAGTTTAGGATATTTTCTAGCGTCGTGTCACCGATGCGATCAATGCTGCTCAATTTAAGATAAGCTGGCCCCGGACGCGCATCTATGGCGGCGTGCATGGCTGTTTGAAAAGCATCAAAAGATAAGAAATTTTGTGCGAGCAAACCAGAATTTGTTTGGCCGACATGTTGAATACCCAAACCAATCAAAAAGCGTGCAAATGGGATTTGGCGTTTTGCATTGATGGCTGCGAAGATATTTTCAGAACTGGTTTTACCAAAACCTTCCCACTCTTCGAGCGGCGGAAGGTTTAGTTCATTGATACGTTGTTCAAGCTGAAAAATATGCTGTGGGGCAGTCACCACGCCTTTATCAAAGAATAATTCGATTTGCTTGGCACCAAGACCGTCAATATCGAGCGCCTTGCGGGATACAAAATGCTTGAGGCGTTCCTTTGCCTGAGCTGGACAAATTAACCCACCCGTACACCGCCGACGCGCATCCTCCTCACCTTTTTCATCCATTTCTCGCACAGCATGCGATCCACAAGCAGGACATGTGGTTGGAAATTCATAGGGTTTTGAATGGCTTGGGCGTTCTTCTGCGATGACGCGCACGATTTGCGGGATCACATCGCCTGCCCGCTGGATGACAACTTTATCGCCCACACGAATATCTTTACGCGCAATTTCATCTTCATTATGCAAGGTGGCATTGGAGACAACAACGCCGCCAACTGTAACAGGCTCTAATTTGGCAACAGGTGTAAGAGACCCTGTACGCCCGACCTGAATTTCAATTTCACGCAATATGGTTGTGGCTTGTTCAGCTGGAAATTTATGCGCGATCGCCCAGCGCGGAAAACGCGAGACAAAACCAAGACGCGCCTGCCAATCTAGCCTGTCGACCTTATAAACCACGCCATCTATATCATAGCCAAGGCTGGCGCGATCATTGGCAATTTGATTATAAATCTCGATCAATTGGCTTGCACTATCAGCACATTTCATGAGTGGATTGATCGAAAATCCCCATTTGGAAAATGCTTCAACAGCCCCCATCTGGTTGACAGAAAATTCTTTTGATGTGTCGCCCCATGCATAGGCGAAAAACCTGAGCGGACGCGATTTTGTGACCTCAACATCGAGCTGACGCAATGACCCCGCCGCCGCATTTCGCGGATTGGCAAAAGTTTTACGGCCCGCCGCAGCTTCACGTTCATTCAATGCAGCAAAATCTGCATGAGACATATAAACTTCGCCGCGAATCTCGATGCGTTCTGGCCAGTCATCCCCTTCGAGCGTATGGGGAATATCGGCAATGGTTTTAAGATTGGCGGTGACATCTTCTCCAACACGCCCATCTCCGCGCGTAGCACCGCTGATCAGTACACCGTTTTCATATAGAAGACTGGCCGACAGACCATCAATTTTTGGCTCAGCAGTCACGTGCAGCTCAACGCTGGCATCCATGCCGAGATAACGCCGGATACGGCCCAAAAACTCTGAAACATCCTCGTCTGAAAATGCATTATCCAAAGAGAGCATTGGCTGTAAATGCGTGATTTTTGCAAAACGCCCAGAGGGTTTGACACCCACACTCTGGCTGGGGCTATCTTGGGCAACTAATTGGGGAAATTCGCTTTCTAATGCCAATAAATCCTGACGAAGCGCATCATAATCCGCATCGGATAAGTGCGGGGCATCATGCTCATAATACGCGCTATCGGCTTGGCGGATTGTCTCTGCAAGCTCTTCCCAGCGCTCGCGCGCTTGATCGAGTGTGAGGCTGGCAGGCGAAGAATCAGAAGATAAATTGCTCATACCAGCCATATACTATCCCGATTAAGCGCGCGCTAGCAGTCTTGTGGCAGCAGCGCGTGCTTCTTGTGTAATTTCCGCGCCAGCCAACATACGCGCGATTTCTTCCTGACGTTGATTACTTTGCAACACGTCAATCGCGGTTTCAATAGACCCTTTCTTGGCTTCGCTTTTAGAAATACACCATTGCGCATCTGCCATTGCCGCCACTTGCGGACTGTGTGTAATGGCCAAGACCTGACGCCCATTGGATAATTGCAATAATCGCTTCCCAATTGCTGCTGCCACCGCGCCGCCGACACCAACATCTGCTTCATCAAAGATGAGTGTTCCTGCCTGACCATCGCGCGCCAGACACACTTTAAGAGCAAGCGCAAAGCGCGCCACCTCACCGCCCGAAGCAATTTTATGCAATGGACCAAATTCCGCCCCCGGATTTGTACGCACCTCAAAGGCGATACGATCACACCCTGTCGGCCCAGCCTCTTCAGGTGCAACTTTATTCAGCATGACCCGAAATTCAGCTTTTTCCAGCTTGAGCGGCCCTAATTCCTTTTTCAATGCTTTGGATAAAGCATGCCCTGCTTTTGTACGCTTTACAGATAAATTCTCACTTGCAGCAATAAAGGCTTTTTCACCTTCAATTTCAGCTGTTTTTGCTTTGAGCAAAGCCTGATCGGAATGCACAATTTCATCCAATTGCATGCGCATACGTTCACGCACAGCGGCAAGCTGATCCACATCAACATCGTATTTTCGTGCCGCCGCCCGTAAAGCGAATAATCGCGTTTCTGAATTTTCCAGATCCGATGATGAAAAATCAGATGCAGACCTTAAACGCGATACACTCTCATAGGCCTCGCTAGCCTCTATCAAGGCGCGCTCTAATGCATCCGCCGCCTCAGATAATTGAAGTTTTAAAGGCGCATCATCAGGACTTTCCACAACAGCTGGCATGGAAGAGGCCCGCCCTAAAGCACGCGAGGCAGAAGATAAAACTTGCGCCGGATTGGATTTATCCAATTGCTTCAAGGCATCTTCGACAGCCTGAGCGACTTTTTCAGCTGATTGTAATTCAAGCCGCTCTTTCGCGAGCGCTTCAGCTTCGCCCTCATGCGGATCAAGCTTGTCTAATTCATCCACGGCAAATTCAAGATATTCACGATCAGCCTGTGCACGTAATAATCGGCCCTCAACAGCTTTTCGAGCTGCGATTGCGGCGCGCCATGCATCCCATGTATCAGCGCAAGCTTTTAGCTCTTTTTCCGTTTCAGCGAAGGAATCCAATAATTTACGATGCTGCGCAACCGCCAAAAGGCTTTGGCCTGCATGTTGGCCGTGAACTTCAACCAATAATTCGGACAAGGACTGCAATAAACGCGCGCTTACAGGCGCATCATTGAGATACCCTTTGGCTGATCCAGAGCCGCGCAAAATCCGGCGAATAACGATGGCTTCATCGCTATCTACATCAATATCATTATCTTTCAGGATCTGACGGACCGGATGATTAGCCGGTGGATCAAAAGTGGCTATCACAGTGGAGGATTGACACCCTGCCCGAATGGCCCCTTTCGCCGTTTTCGCGCCCAAGGCGAAGCCTAAAGCAGCGAGCAAAATTGACTTACCTGCACCGGTTTCACCGGTCAGAGCGGTAAAGCCCGTATCCAGATCAAGATCGAGGGTACGAACTAAAACAAAATCACGTATGGAAAGTGCTATCAACATAAGCCTATGGATAACACATCTAGAACAAAAACAGAACTAAAAATGTTCCGCTTTTGTTTCTTTTTTACAGTTTTGCTGTTTAGCTCTGCTTAGAGCCGTATTTTTCCATGAGTTTATAGCTGTCTCTATACCAGCGGCTCGATGGGTAATTATGCCCTAAAACAGCGGCTGCAGCTTGAGCTTGTCCGACAAGACCAATGGATAAATAGGCTTCAACCAATCTGTGCAGCGCTTCTGGTGCGTGCGTCGTGGTTTCATATTCATCTACAACACGTTTAAAACGATTTATGGCAGCAAGAAATTCAGATGATTTGAGATAATAGCGGCCAACTTCCATCTCTTTACCAGCCAATTGATCCCGCACCATATCAATTTTCAGTTCGGCATCACGCGCATATTCTGTTGTTGGGTAACGGCGCACGACATCCTGAAGCGCACTTAACGCCAATTCAGTCCGACCTTGATCACGCCCGACATCTGTAATTTGATCGAAATGCGAAAGCGCAATCAGATAATAAGCATAAGCTGCGCTTTTTGAACTTGGGTATAATGCTGTGTATTGGCCGGCACTTGCCTCTACTTCTGCATATTGTCTGGATTTGTATTGCACATAGGCCGTCATAAGCATTGCGCGCTCAGCCCATTCTGAATATGGGTGCTGGCGTTGCACTTCCTGAAATTCGAGAGCGGCGCGGTCCCATTGCTTGCGATCAACACTACGGCCGGCTTCATTATAAAGCTGCTCAACTGGTTTTTCGATATAAGCTAAATCTTTTTTACGGTCAGATGACGAACAGCTCGTCATTATCAATGCAGATGCACTAATAGTCACAAGCAAAAATGTGTTGCGTTTATTCGCCATCGTTCAACTCCATACAATCTGACGACTTGTCTACCCCACAGGCGCGCGCGCGCCAAGCTTTAGAAACAAGAGAGTGTGCAGTTTCTTGCTTGTCAGCCATTTATGGCAGAATTATAGGAAAAAAATACGGAAATAAAACTAGAAGACAGCCGGTGCGATCATGTCTGCATCAATTTTTTTCAAGCCAGCTGCATACATGGGTGCAGGTTCGGATACACGTACTTCATCGCTAACCCATTCCCAAGCAGATGTATCAGCCAATAATGCACGCACGAGCTTGTTGTTTATCGCATGTCCGGGGCGGTCGCCCTCAAACACACCTGCGATTGCGCCACCTGCGAGAAAGATGTCACCAATAGCATCCAAGATTTTGTGACGCACAAACTCATCTGCGACATGCAAACCTTCAGGGTTCAAGATTTTGTCCCCTTCTAGCGCAACAGTATTATCCATGGATGCACCCCGTGCGAGGCCCATGGACTTCAATTTTTCAAAATCACTTGTGAATCCAAATGTGCGCGCAAATGCCAAATCACGCGCAAAGGCACCAGGTGTCAGTTTGAATGTATAGCTTTGTTCACCAATTGCGGCGCTATCAAATTCGATGCGCACGCGCAGCTCGAACGGTGCGCCAACTGTTTTAGAAGGTAGCAAACGTGCAAATTTATCGCCTTCGACAACTTCAATCGGTTTTAGGATACGCAAACGACGGCGCGGCTCTTTCAATTCTTTAATGCCAACATGCTTCATTAATTGGCAATACAGACTGGAAGACCCATCCATAATTGGCATTTCTGGACCATCGATTTCAATAACCAGATTATCAATGCAAAGACCTGAACATGCAGCAAGTAAATGCTCAACAGTGGATACAGTAACACCAGCTTCATTGGCCAAAGTAGTGCCCAGCTGAACTGTGGTCACATTTGTACCAATGGCTTTGATCTCATTATCTTTGTCAGTAATATCAGTGCGTACAAACACAATTCCAGTATTTGCTTTGGCAGGCTTAAGCACCAATCTCGCGCGTTCTCCAGTGTGTACACCTATGCCGGCACAAACGGCAGGTCCTGCTAGAGTTTTTTGATACGCCATACTGTAACCTTCTGGAATGTACTCTACAAAACACAGATTCCTCTGCGTCGATCCAAGAAGTACAATATTGTACTTGATCGCCCTAAACTCAATTAAACGATTGTTTCGGGATGTTGCAATTTATCATGTTTACATAAAAAAACGTCCTTATATCAATACATAAGGACGTTTCAAATTGTAATATTCACCAAGAAATTATAGCAAATTATATTTCTAGTTGTTCGCAGAACGCCTCAAGAAAGCAGGAATCTCAAGCTCATCTTCTTCATATTCATCTGCATCTTGCTTAGCTACAGCTTCACCTTCGCTCTTCTCATCGCCGCTTGAAGATTTACCCCATCCAAAAAGAGAATTTCTTCCACCTTTAGAAGCGACCTCACTTTGAGGCTCAGGCTCTTCTTCGGCTACTGCTTCATCATCAACGCTTTGCGTGTCGTCAAATTCTTCAGCGTCCGACGCATCGTCATCCGCATCATAACTTGGGCGGCGATTGATAATTGGAGGCGCAGCTTTTGGTTCTGCTTCATCTATATTTGCGTCTTCTGCAGCTTCTTCGACGTCCTCGACCGCAGGTGTTGCATCTAGAGCAGCAGAAATAGCATCAGCAGCTGTTGGTTCGTTTTCGATTGTGACAGGCTGCGCAAAAGGACGGCTTGGCATATCCTGCTTGCCATTCTCGTCATATGTAATGCCAGTTGCTACGACTGACACACGAATTTTACCTTCAAGAGAGTGATCAAAAGTTGATCCAAGAATAATCTGCGCGTCAGGATCAACTTCCTTGCGCACTTCATTGGCCGCTTCATCCACTTCATACAATGTCATGTCATAGCCACCGGTAATGTTGATCAACACACCTTTGGCACCCTTCATGGACACATCATCAAGCAATGGGTTTGCAATAGCAGCTTGAGCCGCCTTCAAAGCACGATGTTCACCATCGGCTTCACCCGTTCCCATCATAGCCGCTTCCATGCCGGACATAACCGTACGCACATCCGCGAAATCCAGATTGATCAGACCCGGCATAACCATAAGGTCTGTCACACCGCGCACACCTTCATACAAGACTTCATCAGCCATGGTGAAGGCATCAGCAAATGTTGTGTTTGCATTGGCGATGCGGAAAAGATTTTGGTTTGGAATAATGATTAGTGTGTCGACAAAATTACGAAGTTCTTCAACACCCTGATCCGCAATCATCATGCGGCGCTTACCTTCAAAATCAAAAGGCTTGGTGACAACACCAACTGTGAGCACGCCCATTTCCTTGGCAACACGCGCAATGACCGGAGCTGCACCCGTTCCGGTGCCACCTCCCATGCCTGCTGCGATAAACGCCATGTGTGCGCCTTCAAGCTGAGCTTTGATTTCTTCGATTGATTCTTCGGCAGAGTCCGCGCCAACTGATGGCTTGGCACCCGCACCCAGACCTTCAGTCGTTTTCATTCCCAGCTGAACTTTGTGGTCCGCCTGAGATTGAAGCAACGCCTGACTATCGGTATTTGCTACGATGAATTCCACGCCCTGAAGCTTGGATTCGATCATGTTGTTTACGGCATTGCCTCCGGCACCACCGACTCCAAAAACGATTATACGTGGTTTCAACTCTACCGGCATGGTGCCGCACCTCGTCAGAAATATAGCCAGAACGATCCGTACCGCTAAAGTATTGGCCGTCCATAGGGGATCTTACTCATCAAACTAAGCAAATATGCCTAAGTGCAAGTTAACCTGTTACAGTATTTCTGCAATAACTTTTACGTTTATCAGACGAGACAACGGGTATTATCTCCCAAAATTAGGAAATACTATGACGAAGCCGAAAAAATTATGCGTTTCTAGAAATTTTCACGTAGCCAATTCGTGGCTTTTCGGAAAATGGATGCGCCAGTCGGTGCGACTCGCATCTTGCCTAGCATTGGCGCAACAGCACCTGCACCGCCACTCATTTCCCATTTCAGCAGACCTGAAACAGCAGAAAATGTTGGTACTTGATAGGTTTCACCAAGGCCGGTTACCCGCGCAGGACGCGCCATGCGAACAGGTGCGCGGAAGACTTCTTCAGCCACATCTCGAATACCCGGCATTTGGCTCGCGCCACCAGTAAGTACGATACGTCTCGGCAACGGCCGGTATTGTGCAGACGCTTTGGACAAACGCTTTTCGAGCAATTCCAGCATTTCTTCAAAACGTGGGCGCAACATATTTGTCAATTCGGCTTTTGACGTGGTTCCAGCTTCAAGCCGACCATCTTCACCCAACCTTGGCGCATCGACCACATCAAAGGCATGCACTTGGGTGAGCGCCACAGCGCCGTGTAGTGTTTTTAAACGTTCAGCCGCCGCAAATGTTGTACCTAAGCCTTGCGCCAAATCCGATGACGCACGTGATCCACCAACAGGAACACTGTCAAGATACACAAGATTTCCCTCATAGAAACACGCCGCACTTGTGACGCCGCCGCCCATATCAATGACAGTTGCGCCCTGCTCAATCTCATCTTCGACAAGAACAGACAAGCCAGCAGCATAAGGAGAAGCCACGATAGACACAGGATTTAGATGTGCGCGCGTGACGCACTGCGCTATATTTTTCAGCGGTGCAGATGGACCAGACACGACAAGCATTGTCACCGTCAGCCGTGTCGCAATCATACCACGCGGATCTTTAACACCGCCTGCGCCATCAAGGCCAAAGCCTAAAGGTGTGGCATGTAAAATTTGGCGATCAGGTGCTTGATAGGTTGAAAGTGCAGAATTTATCGCATCCCGCACATGCATTTGGGTGATTTCACGATTTCCAACATTCACACCGCCCTCAAGATAATTGCTCTTGAGGTTAGGGCCAGAAATTCCCAGCACAATATCTGTAATTCGAGTATCAGCGGCGCGTTCAGCTTGCTCGACTGCAACGCGGATAGAGCGCTCAAGCGCATCCATATCCGTCACAGCGCCATTTTTTACGCCGCGTGACAGCTGATGCCCAGCCCCAACGACGTGGACACTTTTACTGCCTTCAGCATTCTTGGAAATCAAACATGCAACTTTGGAGGAACCAATATCTAACGCCGCCAAGAATGGCGGTTTGCCAGCAAGTTTATCTCGCATTGTTATTCGGCTAGCCAAAGTCGACATAATTAAGCCCCCCCGGACTTGTCATCTATTTGCGAACTCTGATCATAGGCAGCACGTGCTTCGCCTAAACCAACCGCAAATCTTTCTAAGTCTCTCGCATCAATACGCGTGACTTCTGAATCTTCTGCTAACACACCGGTGGCTTCATCTAAATTATAAACGGCAAGCAAAGCTTCATCGACTTGTGCATCTTCAGGCAAAGCAATTTCAAGACCGCTATCTAAACGCAGATCCCAACGGCGCCCACCAACACGCATAGCCACTTCCAGATGTTCTGAAATTTGCGGGTGTAATTTTAATTGTGCGAGCAATTCTGGAGCAGCATATCCACCTGCCGGTCCGACAACACGCGGTAGCTCGACATATTCAGCTGGATCTTCACCATCCATCGGTTTTCCAACCTGATCGACAACTTTCCACTCGCCATCTGTCTGCCAGAGCGCCAATGGACGACGATTTTCCGCTAGAATCCATATGTCATTGGGCCATTGACGCAGTACGCGCACTTCAGAAACATTTTCGACGCTCGCTTCGATACGCTCTTTAATAACGAACGGATCAGCACGGAACATGTTTGAATCAACAGGAATAGCGACCGCATTTAAAACATCTGCTTTTGTGCGTGGGTCTAATCCCTCAATCGAAATTTTCGTAACTGTAAATCCAGCAGATTTAGCCGTAGCGTCCAGTCCACCTTGAATACGTTCATCAATGGAGGCCAAAGACCCGCCCATCCACGCCGCAACAGCGACCATGACGGCACCAGCTGTGACTGTCCCGAAAGCATAAGTAGATAATTGTTCCGTCAATATCGTTGCCGGTACAACTTCTTGAGGCTTTGCCTGCCTCTTACCTTGTTGTGACTTGCTTCTCACCTGTGACATGAAGCGTCCTCTATCATCCAACGTACCAGCTTCTCATAACTAATGCCCTTATGCGCTGCCTGTTCAGGTACAAGCGAAGTCGGGGTCATGCCTGGCTGGGTATTTGTTTCTAATATTACCAATCTTTTTGTGTCGTCATCATACCGAAAATCAGAACGTGATACGCCGCGACACCCTAATGCATCATGAGCGATAAGCGCGGCATCAAGCGCGGCTTGTGTCACTGCATCAGATATTTCTGCAGGAATTACGTGTTTTGATCCTCCCGCCTCATATTTGGCTGAGTAATCGTAATAATCTCTTAAAGTCGTGATCTCTGTGACCGCTAAAGCTTCATTTCCCATGACTGATACGGTTAATTCTCGTCCAGGAATGAATTGTTCGACTAAAACAGAGTCGCCAAAGCCCCATTTAGGATCAAGTAATTCTGCTGGTGGGCGATTAGCCCCTTCAGGCACAATCAACACACCAAAAGAAGACCCTTCCGCAATAGGTTTTACAACATAAGGCGGCTTCATCACATGTTCTGCGGCAACATCTTCTTTTGCATAGACGCCGCCCTCAGCGACAAGCAGCCCCATACGCGCATAAACATTGCGAGATTTGGCTTTGTCCATTGCTAAAGCTGAAGCCAAAACACCTGAATGCGAATAAGGTATCTCAAGAATTTCCAACAGCCCCTGTACGCACCCATCTTCTCCATACGGGCCATGCAGCGCATTCAGTACGACGTCTGGATTAGCTTCTTTTAGCTGATTGGATAAATCACGCGTGATATCTATTTCAACAACGTCGAAACCTTCATTGCGGGCAGCTTGCGCCATACCACGGCCAGACGATAACGAGACTTCTCGCTCCGATGACCATCCACCCATTATGACTGCTACGCGATTCATTCTTTGATCTCCTTGGACCTCAATTCTGGCCTCTTAAGGTTAAACAAACCTGCGCGAAAATACATAAAATTTGATCTATTTTTCTAACCACATACTATAATTTATAAATATCATTAAAAATCATACTCTTAACAAAAAATTACATCCGCTTAAGAATTGTAAAACATTGCGATAAACACCTACAAAACACCATTTTTTGTTACGTCCGCCCCTCCTGATGGTTAAGAAACGCTCTTCAACACGAAATTTGACCTAAGCTAAGCCACAAAAAGTCAGGAAATTGTGAGAACTTGCGTTTTAGAAATTGTGTTCCGACCCAATATACATTACAGAAAATTAATCTAGTTGACAGAATCAAGCTACATGCGTAACACAGGTGCTACTTAGATAGTTATTTCGCTAAAGGTTTCATATGTCCAGCTTCAAATATATTGCCGGTTTGGCAGCTTTATGTCTGACGACACCACACACCTTTGCGCAAAACACACCTGCCCAGCAGACCTCATCATCTGTCTATAAATTATCAGATTTCATCCAATTTGCACCGCGCACTGCTAAAGATCTCATCTCGAATGTTCCCGGATTTAATATTGTAGAAGCAGACCAAAAACGCGGCCTCGGACAGGCGGGTGGAAATGTTCTTATCAATGGAAAACGCATTTCAACCAAATCTAGCAGCCTGCAAGATATTCTTGATCAAATACCCGCATCGAATGTTATCCAAATTATCGTAGATGATGCATCCTACTTTAATATACCGGGCCTTTCTGGAATTATCGCCAATATCGAAACCCAATCAACGGGCTTTAAAACTCAATGGGAATGGAACCCTGTGTTTCGTAATCACCGAAGCGCTTCGCTGTCGGCTGCCAAAATGACAATGACAGGACAAAAAGGCCCTTTTGATTTCAATTTATCTCTAGAGAACGCAGCCAGTAGAAATAATAGCCGTGGCCCCGAAGAATTACGCGATAACAATGGTGTATTGTTCGAAAGACGCGATGAATATTTTCATTATGATGAAGATGCTCCTTCAATATCCACTTTCATCGGATATGAGAGCCCGACAGGAAACCTCGGCTCACTTTATATCAATTATGAAAAGGAAGACTGGGCTTTTACCGAATGGTCTAAACGCACACCTGTAAATGACACCGCTTACCTACATATTTTCACCGAGTCAGAGCAAGAAACAATAGCTGAAATTAACGCTGATTATGAGTTTGAAATTGCTGGTGGACGGTTAAAACTCATTGGCCTTCATGGTATAGAAGAAAGCCCTTATTTTAATCAGATTCATACAGCCTTAAATGATACCGATTTTGAAAATGGTCGCGCTTACACAAATACCGACACAGAAACAGAATCCATTCTTCGCAGCGAATATTCTTGGTCTGTTGATGGAAATAAGGATTGGCAGATATCGGCTGAGACAGCTTTCAATACTTTAGAAAGCAACAGTCTTGAATATAGGCAAGCAGTGGACAACCCCAAATTCGAGGCATTGGAAAACACGGCAACATTCGACGAAGTCAAAGAACAACGAGCTGAATTAAATATCACTTACGGAAGCCCGATCTCGTCCAAGATTAATCTACAATCTTCTTTGGGTGGTGAGTATTCACAGATCACACAAACGGGAACTGGCGAATCTGAGCGTTCATTCTTCCGCCCTAAAGGGTTTCTAAATCTCAGCTATGTGCCTAAAGACGATCTGACATTCACCACGCGGTTGGAACGCCAAGTTGGTCAACTCAATTTTGGTGATTTCATAGCCTCTCGTGATATTGCAGAAGGCAATGACAACGCGACCAACACAGATATCGTGCCCGAGCAATCATGGAAATTGATGCTAGAAATGACGAAACAGCACGGCCCCTATGGGTCTGTCACTTTGGTTGTTTCAGGTGAACAAGTTGAAGATATTGTTGAACAAATTCCCCTTGATGCTTTTAGCGAAGCTCCCGGGAACCTTGATTCTGCGCAACGTTTTGAAGCCGAGATATCTGGCACATTTAAATTCGAGCCATTAGGGATTAACGGCCTCAAACTCGATTACCAAGCAGCCGCATATGATTCCAACCTCAAAGACCCTCTGACCAATAATGACCGTCGCATTGGCGGACAAACAATGTCTGATGTCGAATTTGATCTACGCTATGATATTCCCAATACAGATTGGGCAATTTATGGAAATTACCATCGCGTCAGATCGACTTTTGACCCTCGCCTCAATCTAAACGTTCGCGAATATAACGACATTCCTTTCACAAAAATAATCCTCGAGCATAAAGACATATTCGGCATGCAAGCCGCTTTGGGTGTTCGTAATCTTGGAAACCAAGAAGAAAGCCTGTTTAAAGAAATCTATGTTGATCGCCGAGATGGGCCCGTCAAACGCACTGAATACCGCACGCGCAGATATGAGCCTTATGTTACGTTTTCTCTGAGGGGTGAATTCTAACGCATATTTGACAATCTAATATTTCCAAATTAAATGGCAGCAAGGTCCATGCAGCCTGCCGCTCGTTGGTTTATGCCATTGGTGAATTGCTTGGTCGGGTAACCGATCTTTTTCTTCAGAGCCTTTCCCGTTTTCGGGGCCTTTCATCAGGCGGTCTGTTGGTAATACGAGCACCAGCTTTAATTTGACCGCGTTTTAAAAGGATTTCGTCTCATGAAGACATCTTCTAAACGCCTACCCTCCACGATTTCTGGTGCAAAAGAGTTTGCCAAATCTTTGCGCCGATCGCATGCAGAAAACCATACACCCATTTCACATTCCAAAGCGCTGGAATTAGCAGCACAGAAATTGGGTTTTGTTGATTGGAACACTGCAGCGGCGCGGCTGAGCAATCGACCTAAATTTGAACCTCAAATTGGAGATATGGTCGAAGGCCTATATCTAAAACAGCCATTTACCGGCACGATTTTATCCGTTCGCATGATGGGCGGCGGTAGCCATTATCAAATCAGTGTACATTTTGATGAAGCTGTTGATGTGGTGAGTTTTGACTCATTTTCAGCCTATCGTCAGCGCATCAATATCACCCTTGATAGTGAAGGTATGAGTGTTCACTCTACAAGCGATGGCGAACCGCATATGACCATAGATAATACATTATCAGACGTGGTATAGACGCAATTCAGGCCGTGCCATTAAATGGCGCGGCCTATGCGTTTGATTTCCCAGCGCAGATCGACGCCGGAATTTTCTTTAACTTTGGCGCGCACCTTTTCGCCAAGCTCTTCAATATCAGAAGCTGTAGCATCGCTTGTATTGATCATGAAATTACAGTGTTTTTCAGACACCTGAGCACCGCCAACGCGCGCACCGCGCATGCCTGCTTCATCAATTAATTTCCAGCATTTGCGCTGATCAGGCGTTCCGGGAGGGTCTGGATTGGCAAAAGTTGATCCGCCTGTTTTCTCACGGATGGGCTGTGCTTCTTCACGGCGTTTTTTTAAGGCTTCAATCCGCTCTTTGACAATGGCAGGCTCGATAATATTGCCCCGAAACAACGCTTCCACAAATATGAGATCTTCAGGGGCCTCACTATGGCGATAGGAATAACCAAAATCTCTGTTGACGAGTGTCACCCAATCGCCTTTGCGCGTGAGTGCAATTGCCTCTACCAACACATCAGCGGTTTCTTGTTCATAGCAGCCCGCATTCATACGCAAAGCGCCACCAATTGTGCCGGGAACACCAGAGAAAAACTCAAGGCCGCTTAATCCAAACATCGCAGCCTTTTGGGATACTTTGCTATCAAGCGCAGCGGCACCTGCGACCAATTCATTGCCCTGCACACGGATTTTACCAAAAGCGGGCGTCAATCTAATCACAACACCTTCTATGCCGCCATCGCGTACAATTGTGTTGGAAGCAGCACCTAGAACTGTGATGGGTATATCTAGGGGAAGCGCTTTTAGAAAATCAGCCAGATCGTCTGGATCAGCTGGCAGATACAAGACATCCGCTTTTCCGCCCACACGAAACCATGTGAAGGGTTTTAGCTCTGCATCAGCAATCAATTTGCCGCGCACTTCAGGCATTTTAGAGATTAAATCAGTCATAAAAGGCCAATAGCGCGGTTTGCATTTGATGACTAGCTTTCATGGTAAAATCCCAATTTTGATCGCATTTTTTATGCATTCAGCGACATAAAATCGTCTTTGCAACAATATGACTTACTTGAATTAAATCATGCATTATGCGAACTTGGTGTATCAGTTTGGAGATTTTATGTCCCGTTAAGGAAGGGAAGTATGAATGCTTCCCAATGCAAATTTGAATCACATGAGACCCTACCAACGATCGGTATCGGGATTGATCATTTGCAATCTCACCCTAAACGGACACGTATGCTCTGGCTATGCCAGCTGCAAATACATGAAAGCTCAAACGCATGACGCGTGATTTTTCTCAATTTTTACCAAACCAATCCAAAGCCCAAAAAACAGAACATAAATTATCCACCCTAGACATATTAGGCTGGCAGCCTTTTTTTGCGCAGCAAGTGAGTGCTGAAGAAATATTAGAAACGCCGCCGGTGCGGATCATCGAAATCCATCGCAATAGTCTGCATGTGTTAGGTGAAGACATAGATACGCTCATCCCATCAGGACCGGATGCGACGGTCGGCGATTGGTTGCTTTATAATCCCAAATTACCAAATTCGAGCAAAGTCCTTGAACGCAAAAGCGTGTTTCAACGCCGCGCTGCTGGTACGGCATGGGATTTACAGCTCATCGCGGCCAATGTGGACACGGCCTTTATCGTCTCATCCTGCAATCAAGATTTTAATATTGCCCGCTTAGAACGCTATATCGCTTTAGCGTTAGAGGCTGAGGTAACGCCAGTTATCATTTTAACGAAAATCGACCTGTGCGAGGATGCAACGCCCTATATTGAGCAAGCACAATCCATTTCTGATCTCGTCACGGTGGTTACCCTTGATGCGCGTGGAGAAGAACCACAACAAAAGCTCGCGCAATGGTGTCGTCCGCGACAAACGCTTGTGTTTCTTGGTTCATCGGGTGTTGGAAAATCCACACTCACCAATGCCCTTGCGGGAAAATCAGATATAGCCACGCAGGCTGTTCGCGAAGACGATGACAAAGGCCGCCACACCACAACAACGCGGCAATTGCACATGTCCCCTCAAGGCTTCACGATTTTGGATACACCCGGCATGAGAGAGATACAGCTCACCGATGCTGCTGCTGGTGTAAGTGATTTATTTTCTGATTATCAAGAGATTGCACATCAGTGCCGTTTCAGGGATTGCAAGCATGAGACCGAACCGGGTTGCGCAATTCAAGCAGCACTTGAGACTGAAGAAATAGACTCAGTACGCGTGGCAAGATGGAAGAAACTTGTCGCAGAAGAACAATTCAATTCATCCACTTTGGCCCAGCGCAAATCCAAAGATAAATCCTTAGGCAAGCTAATCAAACAAGTGAAAAAGAATAGCCGCAAATAAGATGAAGGCCGCTCCAAATTTCTGGAACGGCCTTTTTCAATTCTGAGTATTGAAACGATGGAGTGTTTTATCTTTCGTCTGGGTGAGTCCATGCAAACTTAGAAAAAGCATCGTCTACTGGTGTGTGAGCGACATGGTTTGTGTAGTTAGACAGCGTTTTATGCGCCAAGCCCAAAATCACATCCAAAACGGTTGTTGTGTCATAGCCATGCGCAAATAATGCTTGCGTTTGCTCGTCTGTAACCACGCCGCGCTGTGCCAGCATTTGACGGGTAAATTCTGCAAGGGCTTCAAGTTTTGCATCAGGAATAGTTTTACCTTCACGAAGCGCTTCAATTACATCGTCTGATATGCCTTGAGATTTTGCAATCCCTGTATGCGCTGGCACACAGTAATGGCAATTATTCTCATAGTTAATCACTTGCCAGACAACATTACGCTCATCTGTAGTCAATGAGTTGGAGCTGAACGCTTCTGCTAGGTATTTATAAGATTTTAAAAGCTCTGGGCTTTGCGCCATTGTCGCATATAAATTTGGCACAAAACCGTTGGCTTTTTGTGCTCCTTCCAAAATCTCTTTGGAGGCCTCAGGTGCAGTCTCTGCAGTGTGAAGTGTGTATTCAGTCATTATCGTCTCCTTAGAGAATATGAGTGCTGCCTCACTCATAGATAGTGTTGAATACTGTGGCTCAAAGCGGCGTCTTCCTCACTTTTGCGTGAAAATGACTCAAAGCTATGCTAGCCAATAGAATATCAAATAATCTCAACCATTTTATATGAGAGACATTTCATGAAACGTTCAGTGATAAGCCTGCTCACACCTTTCGCACTTCTTATTTCCTGCAACAGTCATGAAACACATAATTCAATGCCAAAATCACCTGCTCTTCCGCCGCCACCCTTCGAAGCCCCAACAAACCCAGAAACCACAGAAATAGATAATTTTTCTGAAAAAGATTTGCTTGTCGGCGGGTATGCACCTGCTGATATCGATGATGAAAGCGCAATTAAAGCAAAAGAAATGGTGATTGACGCGATTTATAAGAAATTTCCTACGCGGGCACTCGTCGATAAAGTTGAGATGCAGGTACAAGTCGTGGCTGGATTAAACTATAAATTCCGTATTGAAATGTCGGGTCCACAAGCCACGCGTGATGTTTTCTCTGGTGTTGTCTATAGAAACCTAAAAGACAGATTTGAATTGACTAGTTTGAACCAAATACAAGGCAAATAATTAGTTTTAGGCTGCCACGGATACAAGCGTTCCCGGAATAGGCATGGCCGCTTTGACATCGCGTTCAAAGTCGATCACGTCCTCGCGCAATTCCTCAAACTCCTTGTCAGCCTCTTCAAACTCTTTGCTTTTTTCTGCCTTATCTGGAATTGTGAAGACCGCTTTTTTCTTGGTGTGCTCAAACTCTAATTCGAGCAGTTTACTAAAACCTCGCACTTCATTGATGAAGTTCATATTGTCCATATAGGCAGCATATTGAGGTGAATCTTTTGCTTTCACCCATTTAATATCAGCTTTTTCGACCTGCTCACTGTATGCGGCCTGAGCGGCATTGCGTTGAGACGCCAGCGCACTGACAGAACTATCTGTTCCATCCATATTCTGCTCTGATAAGTCTCCCCCGTTTTGAGCACTACGTTCCGCATCTTCTACCGTGTTATCAATGTCATCTTCGGTTGGAGGCTGATCTTCTGCTTGTTCATCGGTTTCACTGGTGCTTGATAAATTAGATCCTGCTGTCATAGTCGTCATGCTTGGAGCGCTTTGACCAATTTCTCCCAAAGCTTTGGACGCATCGGAAAACATTTTAACAGCCGCTTTTAATTGCTTGGCAATACGCCCCAGCTGGCGTGCCATTTCTTTTGGATCATTAGCCCAGACTTCTTTGATAACTTTAAACTCTTCCCTCAGACGCTGTATATCTTCCCGCGCTTGAGTTTTCTTCCGTTGGAGCGCTATTTCTTCGGGATCGCCCTCAAGCTCACTCACGTCTTCATCCGTCTTGTTTGCATGAATTTGACTACGAATTATCGCATTAAATTCTTCTGGGGTTTTCTTAGAAAGTTGCGTTTGCGAAGTCTCAGAATTATTGGAATCACGTCCTTGCGTCTCGCCTATAATAGGCTGACGATAGAGGGTCGCATTCGACTGAACGATCAACAAACTCATAATAAACACTCACTTTGAATGTTTATCCAAACACATTTTGCTTAAATCCAGATGTAGCGCGAGCTCAAAACCGATTAACTCTTTGAGGAATTTGTTAACGATTGGCGATTGAGCGCCCATTGGTGTGCTGTTTGCCCCCAAACATTGACAGGTTCAGTATTGAGCGGAGCAGGTAGAAAAACATCTCGCTTCATCAATACAGATCCCAGACGTTTTGCTAACTTTTCAGACGCCAAATTCTCACTGTCTATTGTATGGATAATTGTACTCCAGCCCAAATGCTCGACCGCATAATCCATGCTGATAGCTGCTGCTTCAAGCGCGTAGCCTTTTCCCTGAGCGGAATTTCGTATTCCCCATCCCACTTCAGTTCCTGGCCACCCCTCTGGTTGCCATGGACCGATGCGACCAATCCATTCATTGCTGGATTTTTCAATAACAGAAAACATGCCTATGCCGTATGCTGACCAGCTTCCCATCATTATCATCATGGCACGCCAAGCGACTGCGCGATTCATCGCACCGCCTATAAAGCGCGCATCCTCTTCATCGGCCATAAATGCTGCCCAAGCATCAAAATCGTCTGCTATGGGAGGGCGTAGGATCAGTCTTTCTGTTTCTAATACATTAGACATGATGTTCCTTTCCCGCAAATCAAGCTTTCGGCAGCGCGCTATTTCTTCAGGTTTTCCGCCAGTGAATTTGCATAATTTGTGATGTCACCCGCTCCCAAACATACGACCATATCACCCGGCTTTGCATACGCTTTTATGGCTTCTGGGAGTGCTTCTAAACTTTCAAGAATACCAACATCTTTATGGCCATGCTGACGAATAGATTTCACAAGCGTCTCGTGATTTATGCCTTCAATTGGTGTTTCTCCGGCTTCATACACAGGCGGGATCAACACAATATCAGCCATGTCAAAGCAGGTTGAAAACTCTGAGAAAAGGTCATTCAAACGTGAATATCGGTGAGGTTGCGCAACTGCGATTACGCCGCCTTGGCCTTGCATGGACCGCGCAGCCTTGAGCACAGCTTCAATCTCAACAGGGTGATGTCCATAATCGTCAATAATGCGGACAGGCTCTTTGCCTGCTTCGATTTCCCACTCCCCTGCCGGCGTGAAACGACGCTTGACGCCGCCAAAGCCAGAAAGACCTGCAAGGATTTGATCATCACTTGCACCAAGCTCTAGCGCAACTGTGACAGCAGCTAGAGCATTTTGCACATTATGATCGCCCGCCATTGGCAAAGTTGCACCTTTAATCATGCGCGGTGTCGCAGAACCAGGGCGACGTAGCGCAATATCAAAATGTGCGCCTTTTAAATCTGTTCTTAGATTAACTGCACGTACATCCGCCTGACGGTTGAACCCATAAGTAATGCGGCGGCGGTCCACAATTCGCGATGCAAGCGCCTGCACTTCAGGATGGTCCGTACACAAAACAGCAAAGCCATAAAAGGGAATATTTTCAACAAATGTATCAAAAGCAGCCCGTAGATTTTCCATAGAGCCATAGTGCTCCATGTGTTCAGGGTCTATATTCGTAACGATGGCAGCCGTTGGCGAAAGCTTGGTAAAAGTACCATCGCTTTCATCAGCCTCAAGTACCATCCAGTCACCTGCACCCGCTTTGGCATTTGATCCATATGCATTCACAATACCGCCATTGATAACGGTAGGGTCAATATCGGCAGCATCCAGCAAAGATGACACCATAGTTGTGGTTGTCGTTTTTCCATGCGTACCAGCGACACAAACGGTCCATTTCATACGCACTAATTCCGCCAGCATGTTTGCGCGGCGAACCACCGGAATCCCCGCAGCACGCGCCGCATCAACTTCAGGGTTTCCCGCTTTAATAGCTGAAGAAATAATCACCGCACCAGCATTAGCAACATTTTCCGCTTCATGACCAATGAAGATCCTAGCACCTTTTTTACGAAGACGGTCCAGATTTGGGCCTTCCCTCATATCAGACCCTTGAACCTGATATCCCATGGTGAGCATGATCTCAGCGATACCGGACATTCCAATTCCGCCAATACCAACAAGATGTGCGGGGCCGAGGTCAAATGGTGATGGGTTTTTCATAGAAATTGATCTTCTGGTCTAGTGGTCTGTGTGTAGCAGTCTTCAATTGGTATCTTCCTGACAGGGAAATACGCTAAAGATTCGCTGCTTTTATGGCAATGTCGGCTAATTCTTCAGCTGCCGTCAATGGGCCTAACGCTTTGGCCGCTGCTGCGCGCAATTCAAGGTCACCTCCAGGGCCCAATAGCTCCTCTAGGACATGCGCCAAAGCCGACTTTGTAAACTCTTTTTCGAGAATAACTTCAGCGCCGCCGCCAGCTTCTAGACTTTCCGCATTGGCACGCTGATGATCATCCATAGCAATACCAAGAGGGATTAAGATAGCGGGACGACCGGCTACGCAAAGCTCTGTCACTGTGCCTGCGCCTGAGCGGGCTATAACAAGATGCGTTACGGCAAGTCGCTGATCCATATCATTGAAAAATGGTGCTAACTCACATGTCACGCCAGCGGCATCATAAATTGCTTGTACGTTTGGAATTTGATCTTCCCTAACTTGCTGCACCATATGCAAATGGCTGCGCAGGCTTTCTGGCAATTGCTCAATAGCAGCGGGCACAACTTCACCAAACATTTTTGCGCCTTGGCTTCCGCCCGTTACAAGTAAATTGATTTTAGTATCGGCGGTCACCGCTGGATAAGGCAGATCACGGATCGCCAATATCGGCGCGCGCACAGGGTTTCCAACCTCTATGCGATGGCTTTCAGCTTCTTTGGGTATTCGATCAAGACGTCCAAAACCAGACGCAACTGTTACAGCATGTTTTGCAAATAAGCGGTTCACGCGGCCTAAGACTGCGTTTTGTTCATGAATGATAATTGGAACATGCAACGCCTTAGCGGCAGATAAAGACGGGAAACTTGGATACCCACCAAAACCAGCCACAAGTGCAGGCTTCACTCGCTTCATGTGTTTTTTTGCGGCACCGATGCCTGCTTTGATTTTTAATGCAGACACAATCAGCTTGTCAGGACGTTTTGAACCAATGGTTGCTGCTTTTACCTGCTCAATCCATTCGGCTGGAAAATTCTCAACATATTTCATGCCGCGATCATCAGTGACCAGACCAACCCGCCAACCGCGCTTGACCATTTCAGTGGCAAAAGCTTGCGCGGGAAACATGTGTCCACCCGTTCCGCCAGCTGCAATTATCACCAATGGAGAAGCATCATTTGAAGGGAGATTTGTCATCAGGGAATAAACCGTCTCATCGAAATTTCAGGGCGTCGCCGCGTTAAGGCTAATGCGAACCCCAGAGTTAGCGCCGATCCCAATAAAGAGCTACCTCCCGATGAAATAAAAGGAAGCGTCATTCCCTTATTGGGTATAAGTGCAATATTCACACTGATATTAATCGCAGCTTGGATGCCAAACAATGTGAACAAGCCAACAGCTGCTGCTCGCGGATAAGGGTCTGGATGACGTGACGCAGTGAGTACGCCGCGTACTGTGATGACTGCAAATAAAATAATAAGCGCCACACACACAAACAAGCCAAACTCTTCGCCAATCACAGAATATATAAAATCTGTATGTGCATCAGGAAGATCATGTTTGATTTGCCCTTCCCCCATACCCGCCCCCATAAGGCCGCCACGTTCAATTGCTTCACGTGCTGTATCAATCTGATAAGTGTCATATTCAGAGGGGTTTATAAATGAATTCACGCGGTGACGCACATGCGGAAAAAATGTGAACAAACTTCCACCCAAGGCGACAAACCCAGCGCCCAAACCAAACACCCAAGACAAGGAAATCCCAGAAACAAAAAATGCAGCAAGGAAACCAGCTGTTAAAAGTGCCGATTGCCCCACGTCCGGCTGAAGCAATAAAAGTCCCATTGTTGCCGCGTAGAGAATAAACGCCACTAATGTCCACGGTGCATTAGGGAAATGCTCACGCTGTGCCAAAAGCCAGCCAATAATCAAGACAAGAGCGGGTTTAACAATTTCCGAGGGTTGAAAAGTCGTTCCCGCAATACGAATCCAACGCTGCGCGCCTTTGGCTTCATGCCCAAAGAGCAGAATATAAGCCATCAGCAGAAACCCTAAGAAAAATACAATCCCCGCAACACGCCTCGCCCAAGGCGGCGTCAAAATCGACGTACCGACAAGCAATATAGCAGCACACGCCATAAAAAAGGCCTGCCGATACACAAAATGATAAGGATCAGAAAAGCCAATCCGTTCAGACGCAGCCGGCCCTGCTGCCAACGATACAAGAAGCCCCACGCCCATTAAGAGAAAAAGGCTGGCTAGCATCAATTTATCGACAGTTCTCCACCATTCCGCCAACAGTGATCTATCGGAACGCGCAAAGCTAGTCATGTATAGCCAATTCCCGGTTCTGTATCAGCCTATCAGGCGATGATTTTACTCTTTTTTTTAAAGTCCATTTCGATCGCGTGAACTTGGTTTTTAAAAGCATCACCACGCGCTTCAAAATCTTTGAACTGATCAAAACTGGCGCATGCCGGCGAAAAGAGAATAACAGGATCTTTGATACCTGATGCCAACGCATCTTTATACGCTGCAGCAACAGCTACATCCAAGGTTCCACAATTCATTGTTGGCGTCTTGCCTTTCAGCGTATTGCTGAAATCAGACATAGCGTGACCAATCAAATAGGCTTTCTTGATACTTGAAAAATACGGCGCTAGCGCATCAATGCCATCATCCTTGGCGCGGCCACCTGCAATCCAGAAAGCATTGGGATAAGCGCGCAAGGCTTGCTCAGCTGCTTGTGAATTTGTCGCTTTGGAATCGTTGACAAAGGCGACACCATTGACGCTTCCAACGCTTTCAAGACGGTGCTCCAGACCAGGGAATGAATTCAAACCATCAATTATTTCGGAGGCATCCAAACCAAGAGACTGACATGCAGCATAAGCCGCGGCGGCATTTTGGTGATTGTGCTGTCCCGGCAATGCCCGCGCGGATGAAAGATCAACGGACGTTTCTGCATGACCAGAAAGACTGTCAGATAACATTCCTTCTAGAACTGATACACCGCGTCCTAGCGCCATCTCAGCAGATACCGGACAGACACGGCGCGTGTTTTCAGCAGCTAAACGTGTGCATAATATCTGAGTACGCATGTCATCCACACCGATCACGGCAGTATCAGCAGATGTCTGGTTGCGGAAAATACGGTTCTTTGCCGCAACATAACCCTGCATTCCACCATGTCGATCAAGGTGATCAGGAGAAACATTCAAGAACACAGCGACATCGCAACGTAAACTATCAATCAAGTCCAGCTGATATGAAGACAATTCCAATACATAAATAGAGTTCGCATTCATCGCTTTTAGATCAAGAACACCAACACCTATATTCCCTCCAACGCGCACATCGCGCCCAGCACGTTCTAGAATATGACCGATAAGAGCCGTCGTTGTTGATTTACCGTTCGTGCCAGTAATTCCAACAATTTTCGGGCGTGCATAAGCGGGCAATTCTGCCACAGCACGCGCAAACAACTCCATGTCACCCACAACGGGGACACCAACCATTTTAGCCATTTTCACAACGCGGTGAGGCTCTGGGTATTTGAACGGAATGCCCGGAGATAGCACTAACGCTGAGAATTTTTGCCAGTCCATTTTATTGATGTCAGCAATTGTCAGACCTGCTTCTGCTGCTTTTTCACGTGAGATCTCATTGTCATCCCATGCATGAACACGGGCACCACCTGCCATAAGAGCACGCGCCGCAGAGATTCCTGTCCGGCCCAAGCCGAAGAGAGCAACATCTTTACCTTTGTATACGGAAACGGGGATCATGCTGCCATTACCTCAGTTTCAACGTGGCTAAGCCCATCAGCGCGAACACCGCTGACAAGATCCAAAAACGCACGACAACGCGGGTTTCAGGCCAACCATCTTTTTGGAAATGGTGATGTAAAGGAGCCATTTTGAAAATGCGTTTACCTTCACCGGTCAATTTACGAGTAAGTTTAAAATATCCGACCTGCATCATCACTGACATCACTTCTAATACGAATAAGAAGCCAATAATCACCAATGCAAACTCGTGTTTTACCGCGACGGCGACAACACCAAGTAATCCTCCCAAACCGAGAGATCCCGTGTCGCCCATAAACACTTTTGCTGGAAATGTATTATACCAAAGGAAGCCCATTCCAGCGCCAATAAGGGCAGACAATAAAACAGCCAACTCACCCGTTCCAGGCGTGAATTGAATTCCCAGATATTCGGCAAACACGAAGTTACCCGTTAAATATGCAATCAGTGCATACGCCATTGCCGAGAAAATCGTGGGAACGATTGCAAGACCATCAAGGCCATCTGTGAAGTTCACTGCATTTGCGAATCCAACGATCACAATCATGCCAAACGCAATAAACAAACCACCAAGCGGGAAGAAATAATCATTCACAAACGGAATAGCGACGCCGCCTGCGAAACTTTGAGGGTTGGGGTCTGCACTTGTGTGCGGCGCTAATGATGCAATCGCTTGAGATAAATCATTGAAACTACCCCAATCAGCATAACCAAGCGGTGTGTGAGCGCCATGAAGGCCCATGATAAATGCACAAGCAATCGCGGCGACAACGAACTCAACGCCCAGCCGCACAAGGCTAGATACACCATCAGTCGATTGCTTAGCGACTTTTGCGTAGTCATCGAGAAACCCCATCAAAGCAAATGATAAAGTTACAAACAGCACGACCCAAATATATGGATTGGTAAGATCGGTCCACAAAAGCGTGCCGATGAGCATAGACAGCCAGATTATAAATCCGCCCATTGTCGGTGTGCCCTGTTTCGACATTTGCGCTTCAAGGGAGAGATCGCGGATAGGTTGCCCTTTCCCCTGACGGGACCGCAACCAATTGATCATTGTGTCGCCAAACAACACACCAACCAACAAAGCTGTAAGCAAAGCACCACCAGAACGAAACGAAAGATATGTGAATAGGTTCAAAAACCCAAAGTCTTCAGCTAGAGGCGTTAAATATAGATAGAGCATTACTCGCCTCCTGTGATTGCAGCTGACATTTTTTCGTTTCTCTCTTCAGGCCCTTGGCTGAGTGCTTTCAGGGCATTTGCGACACTCGCTATACCGGATGCATTCGAGCCTTTTATCAAGACGACATCACCACTTATTAACGACTTATTAACCATTAAAACTAGTTCTTTTGAGGTTGACGCCCAGCAAACCCCCGGTTCGTTCTCATTATTACTGCAACTGTCACGCAATGGTAATAATCCATCACCTGCCAAAAAGAGCTCTGAAACACCCGCTTTGAGGATAGGATCTTTCAAATCTGCGTGTAATTTATCCGCGTCCGGCCCCAGTTCTCGCATCTCTCCGAGGATTGCTATTTTACGACCGGAACGCTGCCCCAATGCAGCAAGACCAGCGCGCATGCTTTCTGGGTTTGCATTATAGGAATCATCGAGCAGCGTAATTTCGCCAAATGGCATTTTCAGTATTTCAGCCGCACCGCGACCAGCTGGCGGTGTATAACCTTTCAGACCGTCTGCCGCTTCTTGGGCAGACATACCAGAGAGGCGACCAACCAAAATAGCAAGAACTGCATTCATGCCCCAATGATCACCAATTGCATTTAGCTGGAAAGAAACAGTCTCGCCCAGAATGTCTGCAGTGCCTTGCGAGCCATTTCCCTCTGGTTCAAAACTTATCAAGCGCGCATCAGCTTCACTTTGAGCACCACCAAAAGACAAAAGCGAGGCTGTCGGCTGGCAATCAAAGACACGTGCCTTCATATAATCAAAAAAATCATCTTCACGCGGCAGAATGGCGACACCATTAGGCTCAAGGCCACAAAAAATATCTGATTTTTCGTCAGCAACGGCTTCAATCGTTCCCATACCCTCAAGGTGAGCACCGGCAATTTTAGTTACCAACGCTATCTGCGGGCGCACCATTCTAGACCGAGGCGCAATCTCTCCCGGCGTGTTCATCCCAATCTCGAAAATAGCGCGTTTTGTATCGCGCGGCATCCGCGCCAAGGTAAGCGGCACGCCAAAGTGATTATTGAATGATTTCACATTCCAATGCGCTTTTCCTTTGGAGCGGAAAATTTGCGCGATCATTTCTTTCACGCTGGTTTTACCCACCGAACCAGTGATAGCAGCATGGATGGCTTTTGAGCGCGCACGTGCAGCTAGACCAAGATTTTCCAACGCGTGCAGCGTGTTATCTACGGTCACACATGGCACATCGCCACAATCGCTAGAGATCAACGCCCCGGCAGCACCTTTTTCGATGGCGGAAGACACATATTCATGTCCGTCACGCAGATCTTTCAGCGCAACAAACAAATCACCTTTTGCAACTTCTCGGCTATCAATGGAAATACCGGATACTTTCCAGTCTCCTGTCATCTCGCCTTTTGTGGCTGCAGCTATTTCTTTTGAGGTCCAGAGAGATTTATTCACTTTTCAGCGCCTCCCTCTATCTCAGCTAAAGCTGTCAACGCAGCTTCATGATCAGAGAATGGGAATGTTTCGCCTTTGATTATCTGACCTGTCTCATGACCTTTACCGGCAATCATGAGCACATCACCCTTTTTCAAACGGGAAATACCCTCTTTGATCGCAGCTTCACGGCCATCAATTTCCGTTGCATTGGGAGCGCCTGCCATTATTGCCGCGCGAATGGATGCTGGATCTTCCGAGCGTGGATTATCATCTGTGACGATAACTTCATCAGCATATTTTGCTGCTATTTCACCCATGATTGGACGTTTACCTGCGTCACGGTCACCGCCGCATCCAAACACACAAATCACGCGTCCAGCTGCGTGAGGACGCGCCGCACGTAACAATGTATCCAGTCCGTCAGGCGTGTGAGCGAAATCTACGAAAATTCCTGCTCCGTTTTGAGTTTCAGCAACTAATTCAAGCCGCCCCTTCACACCCTTTAGCTTTTCCATAGCGGCAAATACCGCCATTGGATCAGCACCAAGAGACAGCGCAATACCAGCCGCAGCCAAAGCATTGAGCGCCTGAAATTCACCGATCAATGGAAGATTTACGATTGTTTCTTTATCACCCTCAGGCGTTTCCCATTGCAATTGCAGTTTCTGTCCTGTGTTGCGAGGTGAAATTTCATCAATCCAAAGATGATCACCGCGCCAACCAACAGTGAATGGCTTTAAATTTGCCGCTGTCGCAATCGCCAAAGCCTTGTCTTTCATATCGCTGTCAGCATTGATTATTGCTGGTGCGCCTTCAGGAAGAAGTTCGGAAAACAGCTTCATCTTAGCAGCAAAATAGTCTTCAAAATCTTTGTGATAATCCAAATGATCTTGTGAAAGATTCAAAAAACCACCCGCAGCCAGTTGGACGCCATGCATACGATATTGCGCCAACCCATGAGATGAAGCTTCCATTGCACAATGGGTGACACCTTCATTCGCCAAAATCGCTAGAGTAGACTGCACAGCCACAGGGTCTGGTGTCGTGTGACCAAGCTCAACCGCACCGGATGGGCCGACGGCTCCCAACGTTCCAACAGATGCTGAAACATGCCCAAGCTCTGTCCATATTTGACGCAAGAAATCAACAGTAGACGATTTGCCATTTGTCCCCGTCACAGCAACCATGACTTCTGGCTGTTTATGATAAAAAGCGGCGGCAGCTTTCGCAAACGCCAAACGTGGCTCCGCGACTTTAATAGCAGGAATTTCCCATTCCCCATCACGTTCATCTGTCAAGACAGCAATCGCACCATTATCAATAGCTGCTTGAATGAAATCGCGCCCGTCAGACACTGTGCCTAGCAACGCTGCGAACACAAAGCCTGGCGCCACTTTTCGGCTATCACACGTCAGACCTGTGAATTCCCAATCTGGTGCATTGTCAAAAATTTGGCTTAGTTTCATAACGCCCTCTTATCTGAGACGGCGCGCACGCCAGACGAATTATCGGATGTCGAACGACGTTTTTCCAAAACTGGAGCAACATCTAACATTGGCGCTATCCGCGCGATTAATCGCCCTGTGAGAGGAGCCGCGTTCAACGCAGCTGTTTTTCCTTCACCTTCCAACGCTTCAGGCTCATCCAATACGATTAAAACGACATATTCAGGGCGAGATGTGGGAAAGAGCGACACAAAAGAACAGATATTTCTGTGTGGGTCATAACCATCGGGTCCCGGTTTCTCGGCAGTGCCCGTTTTTCCGCCAACTTCATAACCATAAACATCTGCTCGCGTACCTGTTCCGTCCGTGACCGTACGGCGCATCATGTCCGTAATTAAACGTGCAGTCGGCGCAGAAACCACACGCGTCCGCGCAATCTCATCTTCAGGCTCCGGTTCTACAAAGCGAGGACGAACCATCTCTCCATCATTTGCAAAAGCTGTATATGCAGCCGCCAATGCCAACGGAGACACGGCAAGCCCATGCCCATATGAAATAGTAGCCCCAGTTAACTCATCCCATTCTACAGGCAAGATTGGCGCAGCAGCCCCCGGATAAACAACTTGCGGACGCGACAACAAGCCTACTCTGTCCAAGAATTCTTTGTGTTGACGCAGTCCCAATAATTGCTCGATTTTCACCGTTCCCACATTGGAAGAATGCACAATGATATCCGTCACACTCGCAATTGAGCTGATTGGATGACGATCACGCACAGTCACAGCGCCGATTTGGATATTTTGAGCGACATTGAATGTTTCAGATGGACGCAATACACCCGCATCAAGAGCAGCAGCAACAGTTAGTGGTTTAAAAACAGAACCAAGTTCAAAAACAGCACCCATCGCACGATTTAAGCGCTGATCACCAGTCATATCGCCGGGACGGTTTGGATCAATGGCTGGCCAAGATGCAATCGCGCGAACCGCACCGGTTTTCGCTTCAATAACGACTCCGGCCGCGCCTTTTACGTGAAAAGCTTCAGCCGCAAATTTCAATTCATCTTCTAAGGCAAATTGTACGCCGGTATCGATGGTCAACTTAAGCGGCTTACCACCCGCCGCTAAGCGATCTTGATGAGCGAGCTCTAGCCCAGCAATGCCTTGTGAATCGACATTTGTAAAACCAATCAAATGTCCAGCAAGCGCGCCGCCAGTATAGATACGTTGCACTTCTTTTTCAAAACGCAGACCCTCAAGCCCTAAATCATAAACAGCCTGACGCTGACGCGGAGATACTTTACGGCGTATCCAGACAAATTTGCGGTTGGGGTCCTCTAAACGGGCAATCAATTGGTCGACATCTAAATCTTCAAATACTGTCGCAAGACCTTCGGCCACTTCGCGCGCATCCCAGATTTCCTGAGGTGCTGCGGCAAGGCTATCAATTGTCAACGAAGTTGCGAGCAACTCCCCATTTCGGTCCACAATATCAGACCGTTGTGCTGCAACATGTACACTTTTTTCAGCAACGCTTGCCTCATGCGTTCCGCCCATTGCAACCACGGAGGCACGCCATGTGACAACACCAAACATCAACGCAATCACACCCGCAACCATAATGGCCCGCAGCGCAGCCCAACGATCGCCTGCACCATCAAGATTAAGAGAATGAAGGAAGGAATTACTCAGCCGCATCCTGCCCCTCCACTAATGCAGCTGCATCATCACTCGCGCTCTCGGCAAGCGTTGCTTGCAGCGCCGCTTCACCCTTTAATTGCTCAGGACGCACAGGCCCCATTCCAAGTTTTTCTGCCGCCAATGGCCCAATACGCTCAGGACGAGACAAGTGCGCCTCTTCCGCTTTCAGCACGCGCAATTCTTCTTTTGCCGCCGCTATCTGCTGCTCAAGTTTCTGGATTTTAATTTCAGATGCTTGCGCCCCTTCTTTTGCTCGGTAAACCGAAACAGCCAGAAGGGCGATAACGACAAAGGAAATTGCAAATAAGCGCTTCATTCTGCTAGCAGCGCCTCCAATACATCTAATGAAGGGATACGAGAATTTAAGCCACTTTTCTCCCCCCATGTTGGTGCATCTGTTCGAATCGCCCAGCGCAATTTAGATGATCGCGAACGAGGGTTGCCTGCGACTTCCTCATCCGTTGGGTCTATCGCTTTGCGCGCAACAAGCTCAAATGTAGGTGATTTTCCAGCAGGCGCTTCTGGCGCATGACGAGAGCCGCCCCCCATTGCACCGCCGCGTTCCCGAAGGAATGTTTTAACTATTCGATCTTCAAGTGAGTGAAATGTAACAACCACCAAACGACCGCCTGACGTGATTATTTCTTCACTGGCGACCAGTGCACGCACCAACTCACCAAGCTCATCATTCACATAAAGGCGCAGCGCTTGAAATACACGTGTTGCGGGATGAGTCTTCTTACCGCGACGACCACCCACACTGGATTCAATCAAGTTTGCCAAATCTAAAGTGCGTGTAAATTTTTCTTCGTCCCTGCGCTTCACGATAAATTTTGCAATGCGGCGAGATGCTGGCTCTTCACCATAAAAATGGAAAATAGATGCAAGATCTTTTTCAGATAGCAAATTCACAGCATCTGCAGCTGAAGGGCCGTGCTGTTCCATTCGCATATCAAGAGGGCCATCGCGCATAAAAGAAAAACCGCGTTCGGCTTGGTCTATCTGATAAGATGAAACACCCAAATCAAGCATAACGCCGTCAACATATTCATGACCGGCTGCACGGGCCGCTAGATCAAGTTCTCCAAAACGTCCCGGAGCGGGCTTCAATCGAGGGTCTTTACCTGCATGATCCCAAGCGCGTTGCATCGCATCTGGATCTCTGTCCACCGCCAAAACAGTACAATCAGCAACAGCCATCACGGCACGCGAATAACCGCCACCACCATAAGTGCCATCGATATAAACACGACCATCTGTTGGAGCCAAAGCTTCAACAACAGGTTCTAGTAAGACAGGAATATGAGTACCTTCTTGGGTCACGCCACATCCTCATCATCAAAGTCAAAATCAATATCGGCCGCCTCGATCAAATCGCCGCTTTCCGCTGCAAGCTCCATAAATTCAGCTCGCTTCTCTTCTAAGCGCTCTTTTGACCAAATCTCAAAACGTTCTCCAAGACCAACAAACGCAACTTCCCCAGTAATACCGGCAGCATCTACAAATTTTTGAGGGAGAACGACACGGCCACCAGCCCCATCAAACTGAAGCTCTTTACACTCCCCGAGAATACCATATTCCAGCGCCTGACGACGCGGATCCATCGGCTTCATCTTACGGATTGATTTGTAAAGGCTATTCACCAGTTTTTTACTCCCGCCTTCTAAACAGTTTTTACTTTTACCAAATGACGGCCAGACGCAGATGAAATCATCACCACCCAAAGCTTTACGAAACGAAGCGGGTACGGATACCCGATTTTTCGCGTCGATCTTACTTTCATAGGTGGAAAGAAACATGCCCCGTCGGTAGCCCTGATAAAGTGATAAAAATTTGCTCTTATACGCGAGCGGTACTCATCACTTCAGGAACAACAGCCCCGCCCCAAAGTGATGTATAGGGATACCATGGGAATTGTTGGGACGTCGACCCTCTAAACCATTTATTAACTTTATTTAGCGCAGAACATTACGCATACATAATGAGAACATGTACTATTATCTGTGAATAGCTTGTGAAAAACCGGTCGAGCAACGTCAAAACCAAACCCAAATTCTCATTTTGAAACACTCTGGCAATGAAAGTGAATTCAAGACAAACAGCTCGCCTAAAAGAAGAAAAAATCAATATACATAGCAATTTTATACAAAAAACCACTACATACAGTAGAAGGTGTGCTCTACACCCATACACACTTCTACATCACCCCACACATTCCCATAAGAATTCCCACAAAATCCCAACACAATAAGAATGTTCTTATTTTAAATTTCCAAAATATTTTAAGAAAATGCAGCTTGACTCATGTGCGAACAAAGCTCTCCAATCTGAACATTAAAGAGATGCACATAAATTACTCAGCAACAGCCCGTTACACCCTATGGCGACGGCTAATTGCTGACTAGATGGCCTATAAGCCGGGTTCTGTCCCCCAACCCAAATTTCTTTGGAATGAGTGAGCGACCATTCATCTAGGATGATCTTTGCAGATCACCTCATGCGACCAACCCGAACAGCACGCAGAAACGCATGTGGAGACTAAACTCCTTCTGTTCCTATTCGGTCTTGCTCCAAGCGGGGTTTACCTTGCCAGTCTTGTTGCCAAAACCGCGGTGCGCTCTTACCGCACCCTTTCACCCTTACCATCAGCCAAAGCATCCGGCGGTTTACTTTCTGTGGCACTTTCCCTCAAGCCAAACACCAATGTGCATATAACTTGGGCGGGCGTTACCCGCCGCCTTGTTTCTGTGGAGCCCGGACTTTCCTCTCGCAATAAATTGCCAGCGATCGCTTAGCCACCTAGTCAGATGGCTCTGTTACCAAATGCATTTTGGAAAAGCTAGCTAAATTGTATTCTCTCGATAGATGCTGGCAATCTGAGCCACGCGACACAAAGTCTCTAAGCACGGCTCTCCCGTGACGTTATCCTGCATCCACCTCTGTTGGAACGCCCTTATAACGCAAGTAATTTCTTGATCAGAAGGAGAAGCATTTAGGCCGTAACCAATTTCAGCGAGAAGCTCAACACTCCCAACGCTTAAGGCCTTTTTGCTTTCATCAGGCCATAAACCAATACCGGCATGCGCCAATTTTTCCCAAGGAAATTTTTCACCTGGGTCATCCTTACGCCCCGGCGCAATATCGGAATGACCCACAATATCAGACTGTAATATTTGATGACGAGACAACACGTCTCGACAAAGAGCGATGACAGCATCAATCTGAATTTCAGGAAAATCTGGCAAACCATAATCATGGCCGCCATTCACAATCTCTATTCCAATGGAGCGCGAATTTATATCATCCAAGCCTCTCCATGTCCCGACACCAGCGTGCCAAGCTCTTTTGCTTTCATCCACTAGCTGAAAGATGCGGCCATCTTCCTCAACCATATAATGCGCAGCAACTTTCGCTTCAGGATCACACATACGCCCTAAAGCGGCCTGCCCTGTCTGCATGCCAGTATAATGCAAAACGAGCATCGACAATGGTTGTCGACGCTCGTCAAAATTGACACTTGGTGCCTGTATTATTGTCTCACGAATTAAAGCCAAAGCCAGTTAGCCTTATAATTCTTAATCAGGCTCGATAACCCAGCCATTTGCTGTTTTATGTGCTTCCAGCGTTTCGCCAGCTGCTTTGGAATTTTTTGTCCGTGTTGCCCCTGTGAATATCCGCTCAGTACCACCAGTTTTAGGTCCTGTGTTTTGGTGCTGATATTTAGATCCACGCATGATGCGCACACCAAAATTTAGAAACAAAGCCGCCACTGCAATCAAAACGCCAATGACTGTTGTCGCAAGCAACGCAGCACCAGCGGCAAAAACAACAAAAAAGCCAAATCCCGCACGCGCGAACCACGCACTAATACGCCGGATATAATAAGCTATTTTTGAGAAGAAATCATTGTTTGATGCAGATAGGGTCATTTATGGTCTCTGAGTTGGGGATACAGATAAGATGTGTGCTCAAAGGCAGTTCGTCAATCGGGGCTTATGAGAATTCCTCTTTCTGCGCGAATTCTTGCAAAAGCAGAAGTAATTGCAGCCGCTTTTTCATGCGCAACTGCCTCATAATCATCAGACGCTTTCTTTGTGGCAACAATACGATCAGGATGATGATCCATCATTAATTGTCTATAAGTTTTTCTGACCTCATCGTAATCGGCATCATGCGTAAGCCCGAGCACAATATATGGGTCATCTTTTTCGCTACCCATGTGAGTTGCCTGAATACGTCTGAAGTCATCATCAGAGAAGCCAAATGCATCTGATACAGATTTTAGATATTCAAGCTCTTCCAGCGTCATGATTTTATCAGCGAGCGCTATTTGGAACAGTCCGTCTAATATACCTTCGAGCAAACAAGGACGATCACCATAACGCCGCGCGATCTGCTTGGCATAAGATTCATAACCACGCACAGTCTGCCGCGCGAGATTGAAGACACGCCTTACAGAATCTTGATCCTCTGGAGCCGCGCGGAAAACACGAGAAAAAGTCTCCACTTCATCCTCAGTTACCAAGCCATCAGCTTTTGCCAATTTTGCGCCCAATCCAACGATTGCTGCTGTAAAACTAACATCACCCGGATCAGGTCCGCACACCGCATCAGCGCGCATAATCGCTTTTCCAGCGGTATGGCTCTTAGCGGGTTTCATATTTCCACATCGTGCAAGCGTCATCGTTCCTGAACTTGAAATGTTCGACGTAGGCGCGAATAAAGTGTGGGCTATGCTCGCGAGGCGAGTCCAAATACTCATACTGTTAGTATGCCTGAATTTTGCAAACTATTGAAGGGGTGCTCACGTTTTATTGATAAACGAGATGTCGCACCCTAAAAGCGATAGTGTAACGCTTACTTTTTAGGTATCCCAACACTCCTCAGAGCCTCTGCATTATCAGATACAGCATCTTTTAACTCTGCCATTTCCTCACGCATGGATTTTATCAACAGCACAAGCTCATCATGATCTAGCTGAGCTTCATGCTGGCCTTCTCGCAACTCTTCAGCGGCATCCTCAATCTCTTGCACCTCTTCACGAACATTCTCGTTCAGCGATTCAACAATAAGCGCCATAAACAAATTCAAGACCGCAAAACTAGCCAGAATAATATATGTCAGGAAAAACACCCACGCATAAGGATGGCCCGCATCCATGACAGGCTGCACGACTTCCATGCGCCAACCATCCATTGTCATCACCTGAAACAAAGACAAGGCACTCTTTGGAAGGGAACCAAAAAGATCTGGATTGGATTCAGCATAAAGCGTCGTCGCCATAACGGCGGCCACATAAACCATCAATCCCAGCACGGCGAGAATGGCTCCCATGCCCGGAATTGCCTTCAACAATGCCTCGACGATACGGCGCAACATTGGCACCACAGAAATCAATCGCAACACACGCATGACACGCATTGCACGCAAGACCGACATTGCACCCGCACCGGGGAAAAGCGCGACAGACACAATCACCAAGTCAAAGACATTCCAACCGCTATGAAAAAAGCGCCAGCGATACGCGATTAGTTTAAGTCCGATTTCTAGTACAAAAACGCTAGTCACAGCGCCATCGAATAAAATCATCGCCTGCATCATCGCAGGTGGCCAGACATCATATGTGCCCATACCAAGCGTAATCGCATTCAATACGATGACTGTCGTGATGAAAGGCGCAAACCATTTATGCTCAACAACAGAAGCCGCCCACTTACGCAGACCTATCAAATTGTCATCCGCAACCAAATCTTCGCCGTTCATTTAATAGAAACTCACTCTACTGGATTAGTTGTTGCGACACGCTCCATGCCCGCAATTAATGGTCGCCCCTTACCGATCGCAGCCTGAACAGCCGGAAGCTGCAAGGAGGCTTCATGATTGCTTTTATCCAACCAAACCTCTGTAATCCAGAGCAAATCACTCTCTTCTGTGCATTTTGCGATCGTATAGCTCACACATCCCGGCATATTTTTAGTGCCCTCTACAAGAATGCTCGCCAATTCATCACTTTTACCCGCCACAGCGGTTATTTTGCCAATCAATCCGTACACGTCCAACACCCTATAAATATGTATGACAGCCTTAATTGCTTTATCAAAACCAAAATAGAATTTTTACGAAGTATGATCAGAAACCACCAGCCATTTTCCATTTTGTTTCTCTAAGATGAGCGTAAATAACCCGCCCGCATCGCCAGCTTCAGGGCGGGTCAGATACCAACGCCCAAAAACAGTCGCATCAGTTTCAGTAAACAGCTTGAATTCTTGAATTTCTAGAGAGATTTTTCCCATTTTTTCAGGACTGTCATAACGAGATTTATATCTTTCAAGTGTCTCATTAAATCCCCAAGTGATATTGTCACCGGATGCAAAACGTAGATCTTCTGACGGCAAATAACCTTCCATAAAACCGTCAATATCTCCCTTATTCCAAGCAGCATCCTGCTTAGCAAGCAGAGCGCGAATATCATATTCGGCTTGTTTTTCAATTTTCGCGAATGCGGCCAAGCGCTCTTGCTCAAGCACAGCAGGGTCAGGTGCAGATGCACATCCGCCTAGTATAGCAAACCCTAGAAAAATTGACCCCAAAATCAAAGATGCACGCTTCATGAAAAATCCCCTCTTCACATAATAAAGAGAGGATAAACGGAGTTTGGGTATAAAGGCTAGCATTCAATCTATTTTTGCCGACCAGTAGAATTTATCGCTGCACAAAATGCCACGCAACAGCACGTAATGATATACATTTATTCAATTCGCACTTTCAGGCCATAACGCTCTTGAACAACTGGTTTTCCATCTACAATTTTAGGTGCAAACAACATTTTCGGAATATGTTTGATCAGAGAAGCCTGCACTTCATTCTGATCGCATTTCGCCTCCACTGAGATCGGTTGACCATATTCACTAATTGCAAAATTCACTTCACATAGTGTCGTTGGAACTTTTCCAGCATAATTTCTATTGTCAATAAAATCCTTATACACGTAGTGTAATGTTCGGTCCCGTATAGCAAAAGCATCTCTGTCAGCTACTTCAATATCAGCATCATGCGCGGCTTTATTTTCATCGACCCATTGGATTAATCGATCAAAAAAATTAACATCTTCTCCCTTTTTCTTGAGATGCTTACGCATGACAGGAAGAAACCCCTGAGCGCTAGAAAAATCCCTCAAGGCAACTGCTGATTTATAACCGATATCAGCAATTTCATAACGTTGCTGACAACCTAATTTGTTATCCATCAACTCACTCGCCAACGCATTGGCGCCTTTAAAGTCTTTGCTAGAATGCGCCTCCTTAAGCGCATTTTCAGAATCCTCGATATCTTTATTGGAACTAAAATTCATACATTTAGATTTCGACCAATCCTTCGTCACTGCCTGATTATTTGCATCAGCAACAGCCTCAGACTCTATTCCCATTACCAATATGGCAGCACTCATTCCAATACAAAATAGTAACTTCATATCCCCCCCACAGAACACTTATTGGTTCATAACCAACTCAAACGGGTACATCACTTCTTTTGTTTTAACGGCAACGCCACCCTCATAGCGCGGCGAGAAACGCACGCTGGCTAATGCTTCAACCATAGCTTCTTCAAACTTATCGAAACTACATTTCGCGACTAAGTTCTCCGGCTTCCCTTCCTCGGTCAGATCAAGAAAAACATAGCACATTGCATTTCCAGAGTAAGAACTTGCCGTTCTTTTGAGTTTCCAAACGGAAGGCTTCTTTATTTCGTACTCATCTCGATCAAGTGCGCCAATCAAAGCATCCGCCTTAGCTTGAGCATCTCTCTCGACATATGATTTATACTGCCATTCACCTGCGAGTAATTTTGTTTTGAATTTTGAGATGCTCTCAATTTGATAAGGTTTTAACCCTTTAAGGTTCAAGGACTTATCTAAAATTTCAACAGCCGTATCTATCTTCCCCTCGCTTGCGAAAATGACAGATTTATATCTTTGTAAAGTCAACCATTCCCAACAAGTTGCTCCAAAGCCTTCCAAAGGTGCGGTTGCATCATAAGCACCTTGCCAGTCTTTGGCCTCCAGCTTTTCATGAATTTTTCCAAGTTGATAAATAATTTCCCAACGCGCCAAATCAGGACTACAAGTTTCCTCAAAGGCCATCTTGGTTACATCTGGCTTCTGAGACTTAGCTGCGTATGCAACATTTCCCGAAAAGCAAACAATGCTAAAAAACAAAGTTATTACAAATTTCATTTTATGCCCTCCAACCAATCTCAGCCGAGCATTACACACGCAGAAATGGCATTCAAGCTGGAAGGCAGTTTTTTTAATCCATGCGTTTAAAGCGCATTTGCATCATAGTTAAGGATAGGGCCCAGCCAACGCTCAGCTTTGGAAAGGTCCCAACCTTTACGCTCGGCGTAACTTTCAACCTGATCTTTTTCGATGCGGCCAACTGCAAAATAAGCACTTTCGGGATGCGCAAAATAAAGACCAGACACAGAAGCAGGCGGGTTCATTGCGTAAGATGTCGTCAACTCAACACCTGCTCGCTCTGTTGCCTCCAGCAAATTAAAGAGCGTCTCTTTTTCAGTGTGATCAGGCTGAGATGGATAACCAGGCGCTGGACGAATACCGTCATATGCTTCTTTAACCAACGCTTCATTGTCGAAGGCTTCATCGGGTGCATATCCCCAAATAGATTTACGCACACGCTCGTGCAGCATTTCGGCGAAAGCTTCGGCAAAACGGTCCGCCAGAGCTTTGACCATAATGGATGAGTAATCATCACCGGCATCGACAAATTCTTTGGCTTTTTCAAGTTCGCCATGACCAGCAGTCACAACAAAGCCACCCATCCAATCAGCGCCCTCACCCTGAGGTGCGATAAAGTCAGAAAGTGCCGTTTGGCCGCGATCATTATCTTTGATCATTTGCTGGCGGATAGAGAAGAAACGCGCCGCCTCTTCGTCACGCTCTTCTGAATTCCAGACGATAATATCATCACCATCTGCATTGGCAGGCCAAAGCCCGACAACGCCTTTACACGTGAGCCATTGTTCTCCGATCAAACGCTGCAACATGGCCTGCGCATCTGCCCAGAGTGTGCGGGCTGCTTCGCCGCGTTTTTCATCTTCCAGAATTGCAGGGTAAGAGCCTTTCAAATCCCAACTCATGAAAAATGGCGTCCAATCAATATAACGCGCCAATTCAGCAAGATCGACATCATCAATTGTTGTCAAACCCGGCTTAAGCGGTTTAGGCGGCGTATAGCTAGACCAATCAATCTTTGTGTTATCCTTGCGTGCATCTTCGATCGGCATACGCGGTTTAGCTTTGCCACCAGAGCGGCGCTCGCGAATGCTTGCGTATTTTGCTTTTGCTTCTTCCCAATAAGCCGGACGATCGTCATCGGACAAAAGCTGGCCCACAACAGGCACGGCGCGGCTGGCGTCAAGCACGTGAATAACTGGCGCACGGTTAAATACTGGCTCAATCTTCACAGCCGTGTGCGCTGGACTTGTCGTTGCCCCACCAATCATGAGCGGTAAACTCATCTCGCGGCGCTGCATCTCCGCAGCCACAAATACCATCTCATCAAGTGACGGCGTGATCAGTCCCGAAAGCCCAATAATATCAACTTTCTGCTTGATAGCTTCCTCAAGAATTTTCTCGGCTGGCACCATCACGCCAAGGTCAATAATCTCATACCCATTACAGGCAAGCACGACACCCACAATATTCTTACCAATATCGTGAACATCACCCTTAACGGTCGCCATCAAGACCTTACCGTTGGACTCATCTTGTGTGCCAAGCTCTTCTTTTTCTTTTTCCATAAAAGGAAGCAAATGCGCGACGGCAGCTTTCATCACGCGAGCAGATTTCACAACCTGCGGCAAGAACATTTTACCAGCACCAAACAGGTCACCCACAACATTCATCCCGTCCATTAATGGACCTTCAATGACATGGAGTGGACGATCAAAACCCAATCGGGCTTCTTCAGTATCTTCAACAATAAATTCAGTGATACCGCGCACCAATGCGTGCTCGATACGTTTTTCAACAGATTGCTCGCGCCAAGACATATCTTTGACGACTTCCGCACCTTTTTGTCCGCGATACTTTTCAGCAAGATCAACAAGACGTTCCGTACTATCAGCACGGCGGTTTAATATAACGTCTTCAACAGCCACGCGAAGATCAGCATCTATATTGTCATAAATATCAAGCTGGCCTGCATTTACGATCCCCATATCCATGCCTGCTGGAATGGCGTGATATAAGAAAACAGAGTGCATTGCGCGGCGCACTGGTTCATTTCCACGGAAGGAGAATGATACATTTGAAAGCCCGCCCGAGATGTGACAACCCGGACACTCTTTACGAATCCGACGCGTTGCTTCAATAAAATCAACAGCGTAATTATTGTGCTCTTCAATACCTGTTGCGACCGCAAAAATATTAGGGTCGAATATGATATCGTTTGGATCAAACCCAACTTTTTCGGTCAGAACTTTATAAGCGCGCACACAAATCTCGACCTTACGGTCTTCTGTATCAGCCTGCCCCACTTCATCAAAAGCCATGACAACAGCAGCAGCACCATAGGACTGCACTTTGCGCGCCTGCTCGATGAATTGAGCCTCACCCTCTTTCAAGGAAATCGAGTTTACAACCGCTTTACCCTGCACACATTGAAGGCCCGCTTCGATCACATGCCATTTAGACGAGTCTATCATGATAGGAACGCGCGCAATATCAGGCTCAGCGGCGATCAGATTAAGAAATGTCACCATAGCCTTTTGGCCATCAAGCATTCCTTCGTCCATGTTGATGTCGATGATCTGCGCACCGTTTTCAACTTGCTGGCGCGCAACATCTACTGCCGTCGCATAATCATCATCTAAGATGAGCTTTTTAAAACGGGCAGAACCAGTCACATTGGTACGCTCACCAATATTGACGAAAGTGGCTGTAGTATCGGTCATATTTATTTCTTCTCAATTTCGTCATCGGGCTTATCAGAAGGACGCTTATCTTCCGGCCCATAATTACCTAGCGCTTGAACAAATGACACCAGCGCCATGACTGCCGCAAAACCAGCGATGATCACTTTCATCGTGTATGAAATATCAAATTTCTCGGCACTCGTATAAACTGCAACGGCTGCAACAAACCAAGCAAGCGCAACCGTAATTCGAAAAACGAAACGACCGATTTTAGCTTCACCAGATTGTAAATTGTCCGATTGTTGATCAGTCATTTCAAATGCTCTCTAGGCCAAAACAAACGGCTCAAGTCCAGACAAACGCATAGCCGGATCAATACTTGGTATTTTTCGCGGCGCGCTCGATTTTACGGCTTTTGCAATTGCTTCAATGTGTGCAGGCGTTGTCCCGCAACATCCGCCAAGAACATTGACGATACCATCTTGCGCCCAAGCTTTTAGGTGTACAGCTTGCTCGTCCGGTGTCACATCATACTCCCCGAATTCATTGGGTAAACCAGCATTTGGATAAGCCAACACGCGTGTATCAGCGACCCTAGACAGCGCGACCACATACTGACGCATGAGATCAGCACCCAAGGCACAATTTAATCCAATCGCCCACGGTTTTGCATGACGCACAGAATACCAGAATGCTTCCGTTGTCTGTCCCGATAATGTTCGTCCTGAGGCATCTGTGATCGTGCCTGACAACACAATCGGACGGCTCTCACCAGACTCAAATTCCCAATCTTTCACCGCTTTGATAGCAGCTTTTGCATTGAGGGTATCAAACACCGTTTCAATCAAAAACACATCTGAAAACTCAGCCATTGCGGCGATCTGTTCCTGATACGCTTTAGCAACATGTTCAAACGTGACTTCACGAAATCCTGGGTCATTCACATCGGGAGAAAGTGACAAGGTTTTGTTTGTCGGCCCAATCGCAGACCAGACAGCTTTGGGCGCATCTTCAGTTTCAAATTCATCTGCAACTTCACGCGCAATTTTCGCACCTTCACGCGCAATTTCTGCAGCAAGGGATTCCAATGCGTAATCAGCTTGCGCAATTGTGGTAGCTGAAAATGTGTTGGTTTCCGCTATATCCGCACCAGCATTAAAATAACGGCGATGCACTTCTTTCACCACGTCAGGTTTTGTTAAATTCAGTAGATCATTATTTCCTTTGAGGAAGCGATCCACATCTTTAAACTGCGCACCACGAAAATCTTCTTCAGTCAGCTTAAATGTCTGAAGCTCTGTTCCCATTGCTCCATCGAGAATAAGCACACGCTCATTCGCAATTTTGGTGATTTTTTCTAATCTTTGTTCGCGATTCATGCGCTTATGCCCTTGCTTGGCTTCACACCTAATAGACGACATGTCGCCAAAGACAGTCCCGCCCTATTCATGGTGTAAAAATGGAAATCTTTAACGCCTTCATCAACCAACTTATTGCAAAGTTCGGCCGTCAAATGAGCGGTCACCAAATCTCTTGTTTCAAGATCATCGTCTAACCCTTCATATAGTTCGGCATATTTGGGCGGCAAATAGGCACCGCACATTTCAGCCATACGCGCCAAACCCTTAAAGTTGGATTGCAACATAATGCCCGGCACAATTGGCTTATCCATACCAGCAGCTTCTGCTTTATCCCGAAAACGCAAAAATGTTTCTGGTTCGAAGAAAAATTGCGTGATCGCACGGTCAGCGCCCGCATCAAACTTGCGTTTAAGATTGGTCAGCTCGTCCTGCAAACTGCGCGCTTCAGGGTGAGACTCAGGATAGCAACCGACGGAAATATCAAAATCTGCAATTTCTCTAGCGCCTTGAATGAGATCAGATGCATAAGCATAACCATCTTCATGAGGGGTATATTTGGCACCAATGCCTTCAGCAGGATCTCCTCGCAATGCGACGATACTCGTAACACCGCGCTCCCAATAGCTTTGCAGAACTTCATTCACTTCAGCCTTGCTGGCTGCCACACAAGTAATATGGCCTGCTGCTTTGATGGAGTGAGACGTGTCAGCAGCGATTTTGCCAACGACATCTAGTGTCCGCTCACGGGTAGAACCACCAGCGCCATATGTCACCGATACAAATTTAGGCTGTAAGGGCGAAAGCCGATGAACAGAATCCCATAACCGGTTTTCAACCGCATCTGATTTTGGCGGAAAAAATTCAAAAGATATATTGAGATTGCTCACGCGTTTAATTCCTTAGAGTCCAAATGTTCAGTAGGCATAATTGGAACGATTGGTGATGTTGATTTATTTGCAGTCCAAATATTGACCGCAATTCCTGCTTGTTCTTGTTTCAATGTCGTAGTCGGAGCATCAAATCGTCGCGTAGGACCAACAATCAATCCAGCCCCTTCGCACCAATCTGCGAAATAATCGTCAGAGAAACCTAAATGACGATGCGCCTGATCTCGTCGCAAATACTCCAAATCATGTGGTGCAAAATCGACGACTAACAACAATCCATTCGGCATTAGTAATCGACTTGCTTCTTGAATCGCCCTTTCTGGCTCATCAAGAAAATGCAGAACTTGGTGAATAATGACGAGGTCCGCACTATTATTATTAAACGCGGTTTGCGTTGCATCTCCATGCCGGACATCGACATGAGAAAATTTCTCATCTGATAAATTTGAGCGCGCTATGGTCAACATTTGATGAGACAAATCTATACCATCAGCAGACTTCGCAAATGGCGCAATCAACGACAGCATACGTCCCGTACCTGTGCCCATATCAATGATGTGCTCAAAAGGTCCTTGGCCAATCTCGTCTAACACGGCTGCTTCAATATCCGCTTCTGGATAATGCAATGCGCGAATAGCGTCCCATTCTTTGGCAGAACGTTCAAAGAATTCACCGGCCTCTTTTTGACGAGCCGCACGAATTTCTTCAAGACGCACAAAATCTCTTTGTAGTCCGTCACCTTCTAGATCAATAAGCTTCAATATGGAATCAACGAGATCTCGCCCTACACCTTTGCGAGGCAATTTATAAAATACCCAAGCTCCTTCCGGCATACGTTCGACAAGACCTGCGGAAGTCAAAAATTTCATGTGGCGCGACAAACGGGGCTGGCTCTGCCCGAGAACTTGTGCAAGTTCTCCAACCGACAATTCCCCACGGCTAAGCAGTGCCAACACGCGCGCGCGTGTGGTTTCACCTGCAGCCCTAAGGCAATCCACCATATTATCTATGTATATTTTATCCATATGATCATATAAACATATCTTTATATGATCATTCAAGCGATATTATTGGTTTTTACAAAAACAAAATTGTATCGCGCTTGCGTTTTAACCCACCAACAACTATTTTAGAATAATCGTTCTATTTATTGTGACCTTTATGAAACAACGTGAGAAGAGATGCAGTTAAGACTATTGAATTTCGATATCAATAGACTCATATGCGAGCCTAGATGTGAGGGGAATTTCGCGAAATGAATAAATATGTATGCGTTTCAGCCTTAGCGTTCATTGGAATAACAGGCTGTGCATCTGCGGATGGCAATTTATCATCAGACGCAAATGACCCATTCGAGGGCTTTAACCGTAAAATGTTTGAAGTCAACAATACGTTAGACAAAGCTATTCTGGAACCGGCTGCCAAGGGATATCGGGCAATCACAACAGAAGATATTCGCGAAGGTGTCTCGAACGCACTGTCTAATCTACGAGAACCTGTCACATTCGCCAACGAAATTCTACAAGGCGACCTCGTCGCAGCCGGCGAAACAGCGGGTCGTTTTGCCATGAACTCTACATTGGGCGTCGCAGGCTTTGTAGATGTCACAGGAAGCTTTGGCGTCAAACGTACAAAAGAAGATTTTGGTCAAACTTTGGGTAAATGGGGCGTTTCAGGCGGCCCCTACCTTGTATTGCCGGTCTTAGGGTCTACCAACCCTAGAGATTTGTTTGGAAAAGGCGTTGATAGCGCATTGCAACCTCTCAATTATGCACAATTTGAGGGTGATTCAGAATTTAGAATAGCCAAGTCGGTCATTGGTACAGTGTCAGCACGAGAAGCTTTCATAGAAACTATTGATGAGCTGAAAGAACAACAAGCCGATCCATATACTGCTGTAAGGCGAATTTATGACCAAACTAGGGATGCTGCGATAAGAAATGGGCAAGAAAACCCCAATGCATACGAAGATTTGCCTAGTTATGATGAATATTAAAGATACACACAATTGAAGGCCTCCGGGAGGGCTGCAATGCATATACTAAAAAAGATCACTACGATCGCACTCGCCACGACTATGTTCGTTGGTGCAGCGTGGGCTGACGCAAACTCCGAAGCCTTTGTTGAAGAAAATGCGAACGCTGTTCTTCACACACTCAACCAACCAGAATTGACTGAGGCCGATCGCACAGCTCAATTCAACCTCTATATGAATACATTTGCGGACATGGACAAAGTCGCCCGTTTTGCTGTTGGCCGCTATGGTCGTCAGTTTTCGGATGCTGAATTCAAGGCCTATTCTGATGCCTTCATTACATATGCACTCGCTGTATACGAAGTTCAGCTCGACCGTTTCCGTGGTGAAGAAATTGAAGTAGTAGGCTCTGTCGATCTTCGCCCAGGTGATTCAGTTGTTAAAACACGTATATTGGCAACAAATGACAATAAAAAATTCAATGTCGAATGGCGTGTACTGAAAGATAAAGATTCAGCGAACTATCAAGTCCTAGACGTTGCTCTCAATATCGAAGGCAGCCAAATCTGGCTTGCCCAAGAACAAAGAGCGCAATTTGTGTCTTTGCTGGATAGATCCAACGGAAACGCGGAAGTCCTCATCGAGCGTATCAATTCGATGACCGAAAAACTGAAAAATGAAAAAGAATTGGCTAAGAACCAGCTAAAGCTGACGGGTGATGAAAGCTAACAAAAGCCAGTCATAGCCTTTACCAGCTATAGATCTATCTCGATCTAAAACATTAGCCTTCGCAATTTTTATTTACGGAGGCTAATTTATATTAGATATCTAAATACACCTTGTTACGGTTGTCTACTTTTGGCTGTAAGCCACCTGGGAGCGGTGTAACTTTCTCACCATAAATCTCTTTTTGAGCTTCCAATGCATGGCGCACTGCAGCTAGCATTTCTTCAGCACCATACGGCTTGTACAGCAATGCATTTGCACCATGACTCTTAGCTGTTTTCAACTCGCGTCCGGCGATATCAGACCCCTCTGTACCGCCTGTCATGGCAACTATCGCAACATGGGGCCACACATCTCGGACAAGCTTGATAACTTCATGTCCATTAGTGCCCGGCATAAAGAGATCCGTAATGACCACATCTACGTGATCATAACTTAATCGACCTATTGCATCTTGAGCGTTATCAAAAACAGTCACACGATAATCATTGGGACGTAAAACGCCTGCCGCGACTTTCCCGCATGTTTTACTATCATCAATCACGACAGCGTGAAGCCGCACCCCTCCGCCGGCCAAAATTGATGCGACATCGGAAACAGCTGAACGCGCTTCTTCAAGACCAAACGGCTTGCGCAAAACAAGCTTAACGCCTCTTTCACGTGCCTCAACCAAACCACTATAATTATCTGTTGAATCCGCTGTCATCACACCCACAACAGCTTTGGGCCAACGCTTCTTCACATCACCAATTAATTCAAGGCCAGATATACCGCCATAATTAATATCAATCAGAACAAGATCAAATTTAGCGTCGAATAATTCCGGCTTCCCTTTGTACTCACGTACAGATAAAGCGACCATACATTCACAGCCGGCCTGCTTCAGAATAGAAGACATAATTTTAGCTTGTGTAGCACTATCTTCTAACAATAAGCACTTGAATACTTGCATAGCTTAGCCCCGAGACGTTTGCTAATTCCACCCTCTTTGGAGGAATACTATTCCAATTGCCCTAATATACCCCTAACCAATTCTCAAAATACGCTTCCAGCCGGCACTAATATTTATAATTAAGAAAAAATGAAGATTAGACAACGTTGTAAACAGTAGTCACCAAGCAAGTATTCTATAAATACTATCTATTAGGCATAGTCGACTTAAAGCTAGGTCGCGTACTTCGTTCATCAAACCATGCCGACAATTTAGGTCTCATCTCACGCCACCGCAATTTGGGTAAACGCAATTCAATATATCCAATAGCAGACATAAATGAAATTTGTCCCAGATCAAAAGCTTCACCCAAAGCTGGAATCTGATTTTCCATTGCATTCAATGCACGATGAATAGTGTCGATGTTTCTATTGACCAACACCTTAGGCAAAGCCTCTCCAGAATGCTTTTCAAATGCAACCATCGCCACAACAGCATCCATCAAGCCATCTGCTAACGCCTGATTTCTCAAAACCACAAAACGCGCATTTTTAATCTGCGGAATTAGCTCAACCACTCCGCTCAGCGTATCAATGAATTCACAAATGACAGGACTGTCAAAAACCACCTCTCCCTCGACGGTAATCAGTGCCGGCACCTTTCCTAGAGGATTAATAGCTCTCACAATCTCCGCATCTTGCTGAGTGTCGACTTCTTGAAATGTAAAATCACCTTCCAGCTGTTTTTCTAGGATCGCAATGTGGACTTTGCGGGCATAAGGAGACGTATTTGAATAAATAAGTTTCATAATCCTATTTAGTTATCTTTCTCAAAACAGACTTGCTTCTCTCTCAAGCATCACTCTGAGGGAGTGTGCTTCATATTTCGAACTTTGTGTAGAAAGGTTAACCAAAAATCTGTTTTTATTCATATGTTGTAGAGAAAAAACAGCATAATTATGTACTTATATGGACAAGTCATTCACGAACATCTCATAGTTAACATTGTCAATGCCATAGGAGCTGCTTCCACATGCAACATGCCGGTCAGGAAATCTTGATTAAAGATGCGATCGTTTTCCTTTTCGCTGCTGGTCTTGTTATTCCTGCATTACGCTATTGTCGCATCCCCTCAGTTCTAGGTTTCATTCTAGCCGGAATTGCACTTGGGCCAATCGGGCTTGGTTCCCTCACACACCAATGGCCCTTTCTCAGCTATTTAACGATGAGCGATCCGGCAGCGGCAGCACCCTTTGCCGAATTGGGCGTCCTATTCTTGCTGTTCCTGCTCGGGCTTGAACTTTCATTTAAAAAGCTCTGGGAAATGAGAAGACTTGTCTTTGGAGCCGGTGGCTTGCAGGCAAGTATCAGCGCTGTCCTGATAGGCATTGTCGCCTATATGATCGGCCTGACAGCGCCTGCCGCCGCGCTTATCGGTCTTGCACTGGCATTATCATCCACTGCAATCGTGATGCAGCTTTTGATAGATGATCACCGCGCAACATCTCCAGCCGGCAGAACAGGACTAAGTGTCTTATTATTCCAAGACATTTTGGTTGCACCCATTCTTATTCTTGCAGGCTTTTTATCAAGAGATGCAACGCCCGCCCTTTCAGGAGCCATTCTTCAGGCCGCCTTTAACGGATTTGCCGCTCTGGTCGCCATTCTATTCATAGGGCACTTTCTGCTTCGCCCTCTTTTCCGACTTGCAGCAACAACAGGTGGCCGTGACTTTATGATCGCGACAACCTTGTTAACCGTGGTCGGAGCTGCCGTTATTACCGCAAGCGCTGGTTTATCTTTGGCGTTAGGCGCTTTTCTCGCAGGCTTAATGCTTGGTGAGACCGAATTTAAACACCAAACTGAAGTCGATCTAGAACCATTTAAAAGCCTTCTACTAGGCCTATTCTTTATGACTGTCGGTATGGGCCTAGACCTTCCAACAATGTTTAAATATTGGCCTATTGTCATTCTAGGGTTGATCTTGCTTCTTGTTATAAAGCTGGCCGTTGCTATCATTGCCTGTCGAATATTTACTGGCAAAATGTCGACTGCATTGGAGGCTGCTTTCCTTCTAGCACCAGCGGGCGAATTTGCATTTGTGGTACTGGCCGCAGGCAGCGAAGGCGGTGTCGTCACCCCCAAGGAAGCCGCATTAATTACTGCTATTGCCGGCCTATCCATGATGATCACACCCCTTATGTCTAAAATTGGCCAGATATTAGCAAAACGCTTTGATGTTGAAGGCGAAGAATCCGCAGAAGGCATAAACAATTACTCAGACCTTGAAGGTCATGTCATTATTGCCGGATTTGGCCGCGTAGGTCAGACAGTTGCGCGCATTCTGGAAGCAGAACAAACAAGCTTTGTTGCATTGGAAAGCCGACCTAAACGCGTCAACATCATGCGCAAAGAAGGTTGGCGAGTTTATCTTGGAGACGCGGCCCGCAAAGAAATTCTGGAAAAAGCCGGTATTCAAGGCGCTGCAATGGCTGTGCTCACCCTTGATGATGCAGGTTCAGTGGAAGCCATTGTCAGAACAATGCGCACCATTCGTCCACAAATGCCCATTATCGTTCGCGCAAATGACGCCATACATGCTCGTGAATTATATGCGGCAGGCGCTGATTTCGTCGTACCCGAGACAATCGAAGCCGGCCTTCAAATGGCGTCACGCACGCTACAAGAATTTGGATATGATAGCGAAACAAGTCGCGGCATCATCGCGCATGAACGCGACAGGGAATACAAACTCGCAACACAAGATGCAAAGGCAAATTCTTCATGACAACGGGCAACCTCCCTACAAACTCATCAATATCCAAGGAAGTGAATGACGAGATCCAGACCTATTTTAATGATTATGCGGATGCATTCGCCAGTTATGACTTCAAGGCCATTCGAAATATGTGGTCGCTGCCATGCCTTGTGACATCCAACAAAAGAAACCTAGCTTTCTCTGACCCCACGGAATTTTTGGAAAGCCTCACAAAGCTCGGTACGTTCGGCAAATCCGTCGGCATGACAAAAATGCAGAAAATCGTCGTCGAAAATTGCGAAATCGCCCCCGAAACTGTCAGCGCAATAACCAAGGATACGATATTCAACCAAGATGGTGAAGTAATCGTCAGCTGGGAACAGACATACATTCTCCAGCGCATTGATAATCAATGGAAAGCTATCGCAACCATCTCAACAGGCGAAGTCACAAGCTGGGCAGCAATGGGAAGCAAACTCGCTGTAAAGGCAGCCAGCTCCGACAATATCTATATCGACTAGCTTTGACTAACGCGTGTGATTATCAATTTTCAGAAATGAGTACACTGTATTGAAAGCTCTGGCTTTGTCCTGCCTGCAAAACAAATGTTGACGGACGCTCCATTATATCAGTCCCTTTGCCATCCACACCCGCCATACCATGCCACGGCTCAATGCAAATATAAGGCGCACCGGGCTTTTGCCACAGCGCGAGATTTGGTAAATTCTCAAATTCAAAATGCAGTTTAGCACCCGCCTGCGTGCCATAGCTTAACTTCGAACCTGCCCCAGCCGGAAACACCATCGCGTCATCTTCATATTGAGAATGATCAAGCTGCACTTTCCCGTCTTTAAATGGCGATGGCAAAAGCGCTTCAGCAAACAAAGATGTTTCGTTGAGACGCATCATTTGAGGCTCTGCGCCATTTTCCAGCGTGATAAAATGCGGTTCATCAGCGGACGCCCCCGGCAGTGGCCAGTTAAATGCAGGATGGAAACCCACACCAAAAGGCATGTCTTGATCATCTTGATTGATAACCTCAAGCGAATTTGTCAGCTTCGCCCCATCCAGAATATAAGCTGCCCGCAAAGTAAACTTGAACGGATAAACGCTTAGCGTGGCATCAGTCCATTCAAGCTCAAACACACAGCTTGTCTCTGTTTTCTCAACCAGCTTAAACTCGCTTTTGCGGGTAAAACCATGGCGTTGAAGCGTATAATCATTGCCATTGATAGACACTGTGTCATTGAGGGATCCACCAACTATTGGAAACAATAATGGCGCGCGCCCACTCCACCATGCTTCATCACCATTCCACAGCCATTGCCGTCCATCTTTGGAATTGATGGATTGAATTTCGGCTCCAAAAGTCGAGATTTCAACAATAAGCGCTTCGTTTTCAATTTTGATGCGTTCTGACATGATTTAAGCTTGAACTGGTTTCTGATTATACGAACATAAGGCAATAAAAAGGCCTCCAATGGAGGCCCTTCATTCTAATCGCGAGAGAATTTTTGGAAAGTAGGACGCTTTGGAGTAGCCCCTTCTTCACCCAAACGTTTCTTCTTGTCTTCAAGGTAGGATGAGAAATCACCCTCAAACCATTCCACATGGCTATTGCCTTCAAACGCAAGAATGTGGGTACACATACGGTCAAGGAACCAGCGATCGTGCGAGATGATAACAGCACAGCCCGGGAAGTCATCCAGACCCGCTTCCAGTGCTTGTAGTGTTTCCACATCAAGGTCGTTTGTCGGCTCATCGAGGAGAAGCAGGTTTCCACCTTCTTTAAGCATTTTGGCAAGGTGCACACGGTTACGCTCACCACCTGACAGCTTACCCACGATTTTAGACTGGTCCGTCTTGCGGAAGTTGAATGCAGACACATAAGCACGTGAGGACATTTCCACACCGCCAATGTCGATATAATCCAGTCCGTCAGAAATTTCCTGCCAAACATTATTGTCGTCATTCAAACTGTCACGAGATTGGTCGATATAACCCATCTGCACAGTATCACCGACCTTGAATGTCCCCTCATCTGGAACTTCTTTACCTGTGATCATTTTGAACAATGTAGTTTTACCCGCACCGTTTGGACCGATCACACCCACAATACCACCCGGAGGCAGACGGAAGCTTAGATCTTTGATCAGCAGGCGGTCGCCATAACCTTTGTGCAAGCCTTCAGCTTCCACAACCACATTCCCAAGACGCTCGCCGGGCGGAATGCGGATTTGCGCTGTTGTGACTTTTTCTTTTTCAGCTGCTTGTGCTTTTTCATTATATGCAGACATACGCGCTTTTGATTTCGCCTGACGCGCTTTAGGCGATGAACGTACCCATTCAAGCTCTTTGTTTAGCGTGCGTTTACGGCCAGCTTCTTCGCGTGCTTCTTGCTCCATACGTTTGGCTTTTTGCTCAATCCACGCAGAGTAATTGCCTTCATATGGAACACCCTGACCGCGATCCAGCTCCAGCATCCATGTGGTGATTTGGTCAAGGAAATAACGGTCGTGCGTGACGAGGATCACACAGCCCGGGAAATTCATCAGATAGTTTTGCAGCCAATCAACAGTCGTCGCATCAAGGTGGTTGGTCGGCTCATCCATCAATAGCATGTCTGGCTTAGACAATAGTAGCTGACAAATGGCGACACGGCGTTTCTCACCCCCAGATAGCGGCGCAACCAATGCATCGCGCGGCGGACAACAAAGCGCATTCATCGCCATTTCGATCTTGGAATCGATATCCCAAGCATCCATCTGGTCCACTTGCTCTTGCAGAGCCGTCATTTCTTCCATCAACTCGTCTGAGTATTCCTCAGCCATTTTCATGGAGATTTCGTTGAACTTGTCGAAAGCTTCTTTTTCAGGACAGCCAACAATCACGTTTTCCCAAACAGTGTCACCATGACTAAGCTGTGGCTCCTGTGGAAGGTAGCCGATTTTCGCGCCATCAGCTGCGCGTGCTTCCCCGCCATATTCTTTATCTACACCCGCCATAATGCGCATAAGTGTCGATTTACCCGCACCGTTGGAACCCACAACACCAATTTTCGCATCTGGTAGAAATGATAGGTGAATGTTTTCAAATACTTTTTTGCCGCCCGGATAAGTCTTGGACAAACCTTGAAGCTGGTAAACGTATTTAATAGCCATGTGCGCTGATAACTCTTCTAAATGGGGATGAATTGAGATCAGAGTTAATGCCGGAAATGAGCACGGAAAGCAAGTGTGATCAATGCGCCAATGACAGGTTGAATGAGAAGATAAGCACAACACCTCCCAAGATAAAAAAGAAAGCAGCTAAACCAAACAATATCGCGCTCCCTTTTTCTACCTCTTCCTTAGTATCCTGCAACAATTTAACGTCATCTTTCAGCAAATTCATCCTCTTCTCGTCAGCTGACTTTGATTTAATTAAAGCAACGATCACTTCTGACCCACTAGTCAATGCGCGAAGATTCAACGAGTATAAATATCCTGCCGACGCAATTGTTGCTAAAACCCCAAAAGCAAAAGCGCCCAAGCTGATTTGAGTAAGTAATGAAAATGAAATTCTTAAATTCACAACGCCATCTAGAATGAACATCGCCATTACGCCATTGCCGACAACCAGCCAGATAACTAACTGAATAGCCAATTGATGGCTTAATCTAACTCCCTCCATCATACTGGCGGTAATAAATTGGATTATTTCTGCTTGTTCTTCATCTGTGTCTATGTCAGTCATTAATCCCCCCAGCGCATATCAAATGAAACCACAATATCTCTTCATCTTCCCTAAAAATCAGCCATTAACCAAAACTCTCACAATGCTTTTTAACGGCATGTAAAACACAATCTGGCAGAACTATTCTCAGATTATTTTTAATTATTCTATTTTTAAAGTGTTGGGGAAGACAATAAAATGTCTCGGGTTCAGCGGATATTTATTGCTATAAGCATTGCGCTTGCTCTAGGCGCGGCCGGTGCAGCATTGCTCAATAAGAACACGCATATGGTTTTCCATTCCGTGAAGGTGAAACCCCAATATTACATGCCACCAGATATCCAACCCAATTGCGTCAATGAATTTGGTTGTAATATTAAAACCCGCATTCCCCTATGGCTACAAGATCACCTCACCGATGTAGAAATCACAAATCAATCCCAGCAGCATGTTGTGATCGTTGAAACGAATGTCGCCGTTTTAAAAAGTCTTGCTTATGGAACATTTGTCGGCACGCTTATATATGGCTTTTTGTTCCTCACAAATCTAACCATTCGTGCGATATACAGACACCGCAAATTAATCGTCAGCTATCTGCGATCTCAGTTTGCTATTTCAAGAGCTTAATTTTAAGCCTTAAGAAACCTGTTGAATGGAATTTTTCAAAACCTGCTTCATTTCATCAGCAGATAGTTTCACTGTCAGCTGATCTACAATCTCGCCGGAATCAGCATCAAGCAGAAGCGTGAAACCCGTTCCGCCTTTATATTTTTCATAAACAGAAGAGAAGTTATTCTCTGCTGCAATTTCAGCCGGCCCGCTGCCTTGGCCCAAGCTAAAATCCAGCTTCACAAATTTCACAGGTTTGTTTGCAAATTCTGGTGCCACTTGCGCCAGTTTTGGTTCCAAAATCTTACAAGCAGAACACCAAGCAGATGAGAAAGTTGCGGCAATAATTTCAGGCTCGCCATCATAGACATATTCAGATTCAGAGGCAGTTTTACTCAAAAAACCCATGCCGTTGAACGCAGCAAACCCACAGATTGCTAACACCATCACAACAGCGAAGCCGTATTTTTTAAGCAGTTTCATATCATATTACCTCTATCTATTTGCACATTTCATATCCCACAGCCTAAAATTTGGGAATGACACCAAATCACACAAAAGCGTGTTCTAGGGTCTCTCTGAGACAAATTCTCTTGGGTTTCTTTGAACACTTGCCACAAAATCGCATTAGGATAGATTGCCCTAAATATCTAAAAACGAGCATATCTCGGGGTCAAAATCATATCATGCTGAAACAAGTTTCTCTTCTCGCGCTTAGTCTCGGGCTAGCAAGCGCCTGTGCATCTCTTCCCGCAAGCAACCAAACAACTTCACCAATTGATGCGCCAACAAATAGCGCTATTGATGGGACACCCACATCAGCAGAAGCTAAAACTCAAATGAAACTTTTGACGCCTGAACGTATTGCCGGTTCCCCTTCTTTGACTGGCCCTTCTCCCAGCTCCGTAAAATATTCGCCCGATGGCTCAAAACTCACATTCTTACAAGCGCGCGAAGATGATCGCCAACGCCAAGACCTTTGGGCCTATGATGTCTCCACCGGCCAAGCGACCATGCTGGTCGATTCCCAATTGCTAGAACCAGAAGGCTTTGAACTTTCCGAAGAAGAAAAAGCCCTGCGCGAACGCAAACGCATCGCCGGAACCACGGGTATTGTATCCTATGATTGGGATAAACGCGGCGAACAAATTCTTATCCCAATTGGCGGCGACCTCTATGTTGTTAAACTCACGGGTGCCACACCAGAAGTTCAACAACTCACAGCCACAGAAGCCTTTGAATACAACGCAGAAATCTCTCCATCGGGAAACACCGTCTCCTTTATCCGTGATGGCGCACTCTATGCAATCAACCTCGCCAGCGGCAAGGAAAGCCAAATCTCTCCAGATGCAGATCCAGACAATGCTATCTCTTATGGTGTTTCTGAGTTTGTCGCCCAGGAAGAAATGAGCCGCTATGTCGGCACGTGGTGGTCACCTGATGACAAACACATTGTCTACACACGCGTTGATGAAAGCACTGTGGATATAATCCCGCGTTTTGATATCGCAGCCAATGATGTGACAGTCATCAACCAACGCTATCCGCGTACAGGTCGCCCAAACGCAATCGTTGATGTGTTTGTCAAAAACACACAAACAGGAGACGTTGTTCAGGTCGCGCTTGATGCATCACCCGACACCTATCTTGTGCGCGTCAATTGGGCAGGCAATAATTCTCTCTTCATTCAGCGCGTCAACCGCGACCAAACTCGCCTTGAAATGCTGCAAGTTGATCTTAAAACCGGCAGCGTGCGCGAAGCCTATGTTGAAGAACAGCCAAACTGGATCAATTTATCAAAAGACTTCAACGCGCTTGAAAATGGTGGTTTCATCTGGACCACAGAAGAAAGTGGTTACCGCCATATCACGCTTCACAATGCAGATGGCTCAAAAGCGCATCAAGTCACAAGCGGTGAATGGGTGGTCAAATCCATCGAAGCTGTGGATGAAGCAAATGGCTATGTGTATTTCTCTGCCAATAAAGATACCCCGATTGAAACCGGCCTTTACCGCACCTCTTATAAAAAAGCCAACAGCCCAATTGAACGCATCACAGAACTTGGTGGTTTGTGGTCAATCAACATGGCGGCAGATGCACAAACTTATGTTGGAACTTTCCAATCTCCAACAACACCGCCGCAAACTGCTTTGTATAAAGCGGACGGATCTCGCATCGCATGGGTAGAAGAAAACGCCCTTGATGAAACTCACCCCTATTTTGAATATCTAGACGCACATGTCACACCAGAGTTCGGCACTATTACCGCAGAAGATGGACAGATTTTGCACTATTCCATCACAAAACCTCATGATTTTGACGCCACTAAAACATACCCAGCCATCGTCGAAGTGTATGGTGGGCCGCATGTTCAGCGTGTAAATAAGCAATGGCTACTCTCTGATGTGATGAGCGCACAAAAGGGATATGTCGTCTTCCGATTGGACAATCGCGGCACATTCAATCGCGGCAAAAAGTTTGAAGATGTCATCTACCGCCTGACAGGTGAAATCGAAGTGCGCGACCAGCTTCAAGGTGTAGAATATCTTAAATCCTTATCCTTCATCGATAGCTCTCGCATTGGCCTGAATGGTTGGTCATATGGCGGCTATATGGCCCTAATGACCACGCTAAAAGCACCCGAAGGCACATTCGCGGCATCGGTTTCTGGCGCGCCAGTCACAGACTGGGCTCTGTATGATACATTCTACACAGAACGCTATATGGATACCCCTCAAGACAACCCAGACGGCTATGAACAATCCTCAGTTTTCCCACACCTGAAAAACCTCAACTCTCCCATGCTGATGATACACGGCATGGCAGATGATAATGTCACATTCGACAACTCAACCCGCGTTTATGCAGAACTTCAAAAGCTAAAAAAACCTTTTGAAATGATGACTTACCCCGGCCAACGCCACGGTGTCCGCGATACAGATATGAGCATCCATTTGATGAATACTCGCTATGCTTTCTTGGACCGATATTTGAAACCGAGTGAGTAAAGACTGGCGTTTCTTCCCCGACTTTATAATAGCCTATTGCAAGAAATAAAAACCTCTGACACACTCAAATCAGGTTTAACGTATTGAAAGGAGGTGGTCCGATGTCGAGCATTTTAACTGGTCAGGTTGGGTCTTTGTTGAATGGTAAACTTATGGGGCAGTCTTCATAAGCAAGCCATAAACCGGATTCTCATTCAGCAATATGTTGATGATATTGCGAGACCCCTCCGGATTTTTAAATGCGAGGCCGCTTCTTAATTGAAGCGGCCTTTTTATTTGCGACAATCTGGAATTTAATTTGGCCCAATTTTACCAATCACAATCCTTGCTTTATCAACATAAGTTCGAGCAATTTGACTTTCAGGGTAACGAACACGCGCCAACTCTGCGAGCGACAAACACGCCTGATATTGGCATGTTAGATAATTATGCTTGATAATCGCTTCCATCATTTTTTGCGGGGTTGAAGGCTGCCCCATGCGGCGCGATAAAGTAGCATGTTCAGTCGGCAATATGTGCGGCAACTCAATATCAATCTCATCGCACAGCTCAACATATTGTTTTACCAATCCCCATGGTGTCATAAACGGGTCATGTCCGGTCCTGATTTTTATAAGATATTCAATCTCAATGCGCGCAGCAGCTAAATCGCCATGATTTAAAGCAGCCTCCGCCTTAGCGCGTCGAGGCTGTGTAAACGCGCTGACATCAATCGCATCCTCCCCAAAATCTCCCGACCTTATAAACCCCTCAATACAAGGCCCCAGCATATTGATAGCGTTAAGCTGTTTGAGAATAAAATGACCAGCCCCATTTAGCGTGATCAATCTGGTATTCTTTCGCCCCGTCAGAAAATAAGACACAAATTTAGAGTCTGCTTCATCTTCAGGATCAAACACAACAAGCACGCTATTTTGCATACTATTTACTTGATTAAGGTCTGTATGCAGAAGTTCAATATCGGGATGGTAAGAACGCAGCCCTTCCATATAGTTATGGATAGGCAAACGCGGCGCTATCGCTAATATGCGTGCATTGAGTAAGCTTCCAAAGTAAATGGCAGCATACCCACCCAAACTCGTTCCATAAAATACAATATCTGAGTGCTGCGCAATAACCGAACTCACGGCCTGCAAAAAGCTTTCTCGTGATAAGCTTTGAAAGAAATCCTTGTGTGAGCAAGCAACATTTATCTGGCTAATATTTATCGACTTAAAAAAATGCCTGCCAAAATCATCCTCTAATATCTGCCCCATCGAATTGAAGGTAATGACGAGTTGATCAGATCCTCTGTCAAAATAAGAGATCCTATAGTGAGAAGCATCCAATAAAGTCTGTCCTGCTTCATCATTCAGCTTTGCAGATTGATCCATAAAATCAGATCATTCCCTTTAAATCACCAACAGCTTCGCGCATAATACTTCAAGCTTTTCTTTGTCTATGTCATCAAAAGAAGCGTGCTGTTCTGAATCAACATCCAGCACCGCCGCCAAGCTGCCATCTGCATTCAACACAGGCACCACGATCTCTGAATTTGAGCGGCTATCACAGGCAATGTGTCCGGGAAATGCGTGCACATCTTCAACCACTTGCGTCTCGCGCTTTGCGGCTGCTGCCCCGCAAACACCCCGCCCAAATGGAATGCGCAAACAGCCAAGTGTGCCTTGATACGGGCCAACGACTAGTTCATTTTTTTTAAGCGGATCAACAACATAAAAGCCAGTCCAGAAAAACACCGGTGCAAAAGCCTGCGCAAGCAGACATGCTGCCGTTGCATAACGTGCTGTCACACTCGTCTCACCGGAGACTACGGACAAAATCTCAGCGCACACCTCATCATATTTGGTGGCTTTATCGGCTGAATATTGCATTGGCGCATGAGACATGGGGTGGCATCCTAGAAATTGATCTATGCGTGTACATAACAACTCTGCTACAAAAACCAATATCCCGTCATCAACATGCCGCATTCTAAGCCAATGGTTAACCAATTCCTGCGTTTATTATAGATGTTTGCGTTATAGTAGTTAGGGCCGAATGCCATGTCCGTTTTCAAAAAATCCACTCTGATTTGCGCTGGTTTTGCAGCCCTCTCATTTAGCGTGATGAATGCCGCTTCCGCCCAATCTCTGCCTGTTCCTATGCCAATTGAAGAGCAAAGAGAGCTGGAAGATGCACGCCTACGTCAAAAAACAGATGAAGAATATGCAGGGCGCACACTGACCTTCACACAAGGTGTTCCCCTGGGTCGAAGCTCAGTTGCCTCCAGCCAAATCAACCCAATTTCGCGATCCAACACGCCCCAATTGCAGACCTTGCCATCCAATGCATCAGGTTACACGATTAAAGCAGGCTCATTTCAATCTTTTGAAAACGCTCAAAAATTACATGCCAAACTATACGCGATCGGGTCTTCTAAAATTATTCCGCGCCGTGCCAATGGCAAGGATTTTTACGGTGTCTATCTTGGCCCATGGGCCACAGAAGCTGAGGCATTTCAAGCCTTTACGCTAGCAATGGATGCCGGCATGCAGGACGGTCAAATCCTAGATCCGCAATAGCAATATCAATGTTTCAGTCCTCAATTAGTTTTGTATGAAGATGCTTGAGCGTTGCTTCAAACACAGTCTGCTGGTCTTGCGGCAAGTCTTTCAGTATTGTTTCCACGCGTTTGATCGGGTCATTTTCTAGTGCCGCTATGCCGGATTTAGAAAGCCGCATACGACGTTTGCGGCGGTCATCTAATCTCACCTCGCCAATCACTAACCCTTTCTCTTCCAAGGCTGCTAAAGCTCTTGAGGCTGGTCCTGCTGTGACACCTAAATACTTAGCCACACCGTTTAAATCACTTGCTTTTTCATCTGCACCAGCGAGAAAACGCAGCACAGACCATTGACCGGGATGCATGGCATTTGGGCCGCGTTCTTTATAGATCGCACGCGCTGTTGCTTCTAGCATTTGAGCCGTTTGCGAGAGGTCCATATGGCTTTTTCCTTTGCTCATCTGCTCTTTATTCAACTTTTCATTCAGGCGCAAAATCTATTCTTTTGAAATTATTCTCACATGTCGTAACGGCAAAGTGACTATGAAAATAGTAAAACATCTCTAAAACGGAATTTATGGAACAAGCGCTCTATTCTTTGAAAAAGTTCGACGATCCCCGTGTCACAGCGAAGGGTGAAACGCGGGCAATTGTGCCTTTTTCTGGCATTAAAACACTGTGGTTCAACACAGGTACGCTTTGTAATATTGAATGCGCGAATTGCTACATTGAAAGTTCACCCACCAATGATCGACTCGTCTATCTTACGCTTGCAGATATCCTTCCCTTTTTTGATGAATTGGAAAGCGAGAATGAGTGCGGCGTTGAGATAGGTTTTACTGGCGGCGAACCTTTCATGGCCCCGCAAATTATTGATATGCTAGAAGAATCTTTGGTTCGTGGGCACTCAGTTTTGGTTTTGACCAATGCCATGCATCCCATGATGCGCCCCCGCATTCAGGCCGGACTTATCAACCTAAAAGAACGCTTTGGAAACCAGCTCACATTGCGTGTCAGCCTCGACCATTTTACCTCAGAATATCACGATAAAGAACGCGGTATAGGCAGTTTTGAAACCGCGATGATGGGATTGCGGTGGCTATCAGAGCATGGCTTTCAAATCACGATAGCAGGGCGTGCTTTGTATAATGAGTGTGAACCCGCAGCGCGAAAAGGCTATGCGGAATTGTTTGATATTGAAGGATTTTCTATCAATGCCAGCGACCCGAAATCGCTGGTATTGTTCCCAGAAATGACGCCTAATTCTGACCCTCCAGAAATTACAACAGCATGCTGGGGCATTTTAAATAAAGACCCCAAAGACATTATGTGCGCCAGTCAGCGAATGATCGTCAAACGTAAAGGGCAGACGCATACAACCGCATTGCCCTGCACATTGCTGCCCTATGATACGCGCTTTGATATGGGCCAAACACTTCAAGAGGCCCGCAAACCTGTGCCACTAAACCACACATATTGTGCGACTTTCTGTGTGCTGGGTGGCGGGTCTTGTTCAGCCTAGTGTGCCTAAAATGTTGTGTTGGTCTCTATTTAGTGTCGGCCAATTGTTGATCTGCTTCGTATTCAAATATTTCTTCAATTGGTACTTCGAAAAGACGCGCGATTTTGAATGCGAGAGGTAAAGATGGGTCATATTTGCCCGTTTCGATGGCATTGATAGACTGACGCGACACATCTAGTAAGTCTGCAAGAGCCGCCTGACTAATTTTTCGATGTGCCCTGAAAACCTTGATATGGTTTTTCATATAATTCAGTCCATATTCTGTCGAAGTTTTCGTTCTTGAAGATGGATCATACCAGCTGCAAATCCCACTGCTAATGGTGGCGACACAAACAACAAACTCACAGTATTTTCATACGGTGCCATATTCATAGCCATATGATAAGCGGCCATAAAAAACACCCAACTTAGTCCAAAAAACAAAGCTGACGCTAAAGCCTTAAAAACCATGATTGACTGAAGTTCGTCCATCCGTTTCATTCTAGTGAATATAACCTTCATTACGGCTAGCGTTAAAATACCAGATATTAAGGCCATTCCAGCAGCAAGGAATTGATGAGATTCTGGTTTCAAAAAGAAAAAAGCCAATACCACCTGTAAGACTGCCCATAGAAGTACGAAAAGATAATCAAAATCTTTCACAATGCGTTGTTCAATCACAATCGCCTCTTTTGCGTTTATCGACATATCCATTCTAAGCCGCGCTCTTTTCGAATAAATGGCGAGCACACGACACTATCCCCTGACTGGCAAAGAACATCGGAACAACGAGGAATGTCCACATGTTTGGGACAACTTCAAACAATTCGAGAAAGCCCCAAAGCATACAAATTGAAAAGGTGATACCTGCGCCTAAAACAATCGCTTCGGTTTTTCTAGCTCGCGTATATTCATCCGTTTCCCGCAACAACCGCCAAGTAAGATAAAACACACCAATGACAGGTGCCGCCGTTAGGATTGAAACTAAAACCGCCATCCAAACTGGTTTTTCAGGAAAAGCACTAATTAGGAGCGGCCCAGCGAAACAAGCCACCACATAAAAACACATCAAAATCGCAAAATCACGCTTATAGCGTTTGTTTGCTAGGGAATAAGAATTTGCCACGATCAACCTCCATGTAAAGCTCGCTTTACATGTAAGGCTTCATTGTCATTTAGTCAAGCTAACTTTACAAACCTATTTCATTCCGAAATGTTTTGAGAGCTTGAGACCCTGCCCTTGATAGTTTGAGAATGATCCCGCAGCCCCATAAGGTACTTTTGGATTTGCGACCATTGGTTCAAAGACCAAACGCCCCATTGGCTGGCCATCTGTCAGGATGAATGGCACTTCGCGTGAACGAACTTCAAGCACAGCTTTGCCTTCTAATCCCTCCACCCCAAAACCTGGATCAAAGAAACCAGCATAATGGGCGCGAAACTCACCAAATTCGGGCGCAATGGGTGCCATCTCTGCTGCTTCATCTACCGGGATGACAACTTTTTCTTTGGAGGCAAGAATATAAAACTCTCCCGGATCAAGCACGAGAGCGCCATTATAGGGACGCACAGGCTCCCAAAAATCTTCGATTTTGTGTCCGTTTATATTTTTTAGATCGAGGACGCGAGAATGCCGCTTGGCACGATAACCGGCAATATCATCATTGCCCGGTTTTAGATCTATAGAGAAAATTTCATCACGAATGGTTTTCTGCTCGCCATTTCTTAAACGAAGCTGGAGCAAGCGATCGCCTTCTCGCGCAAGAATAGAGAATGTACGTGGTGAAATCTCAACATAAAGAGGACCAGAATAACCTGCTCGTGCTGCATCAAACCTATCAGAACCATCGGTAATCATGCGAACAAACACATCGATACGACCAGTTGAACTTTTAGGGTTTGCCGCGCCGGATAAACCTTCAGGAAGATTGAGAACTTCCTTCAATGGCACAAGATAAACACACCCTGTTTCAAGCACTGTGCCTTTCGTGAGGTCCAGCTCATGCATCACCAGATCATCATTGAAATAATCACTTACTTTTTTACCCAGCCCAGGCAAAAAACTGGCGCGCATTCGATAAGCTGTTTTCCCTAACCGTAAATCTATGGAAGCGGGTTGAACTTGATCATTTGCAAGTCCATCTACCGAAGAAATAACTTCAGAGTCACACAATGACTGAATTTGGGTATCTGGTAGCACTCCAATGGGAGTTTTTTCAATTTTGCGTCCGGTCATGACTTGACCCTTTGTAATTATCAAGATCCCTATGCAGACCGAACAAGAAGGAAAGATCCACCTATGGCCGACAAGAACGAACAGTCAAACCGCGACTCTGCTAAACTTGCAACAACTTTAGTACATGGCGGACGTATGCGCTCGGAATTTTGTGAGACATCCGAGGGCATGTTCCTGACATCTGGCTATTGTTACCCGAATGCAGAAACGGCTCAAGCGCGCATGGCTGGTGATGAACCCGGCTTTGTTTACTCACGCTATGCAAACCCAACAATCCAGATGCTTGAAGACAAGCTCGCCCTTATTGAAGGTGCTGAAGCATGTCGCTGTACAGCCTCAGGCATGGCTGCGATTTCTACTGCATTGATTGCACCTTGTCAGCAAGGCGACCGCATTGTTGCTGCCAAAGCGCTGTTTGGATCATGTACGTGGATTTTGAAAAACCTAATGCCAAAATTTGGCATTGAGGTGGAATTTGTCGATGCCGTGGATATGGACGCATGGAAAGCAGCGCTTTCTAAGCCGACGCGCCTTGTCTTAATCGAAAGCCCATCAAATCCTCTCCTCGAAGGCGCTGACATCAAAGCTATTGCAGACCTCACTCACGCTGCTGGCGCTGAACTTGTTGTCGATAATGTATTCGCTACGCCAATGTGTCAGAAACCGCTTGAGCTAGGCGCGGACTGGGTGGTCTATTCCTGCACCAAACACATGGATGGACAAGGGCGTGTATTGGCCGGTGCTATCCTTGGTAAAAAAGAAGCCATGGACGAAATATTCGATGGATATCTTAAACACACGGGTCCAGCGATTTCCCCCTTCAACGCTTGGGTAGTTCTTAAGGGACTAGAAACAATGGAATTACGGGTTGAACGCATGGCAAGCACAGCTGCGAAAGTGGCCGACTTTATTGCAGATCACCCTGCCATTGCTGAAGTGCGCTATCCGGGCCGCAAAGATCATCCCCAATATGACATCTTCCAGAAACAACAAACTGGTGGCGGAACGCTAATTGCACTTTCATTTAAAGGTGGCAAAGAAGCTGCTTTCAAGGCGTTCAATGCATTTGAAATCGTCACGATTTCTAATAATCTCGGCGATGCGAAATCGCTAATCTGTCATCCAACGACGACAACTCACCGAACTTTATCTGATGAGGAAAAAGCTGAAGTGGGTCTAAATGATAGCTGGGCGCGTTTGTCCATCGGTTTAGAACACCCTGATGATTTGATTGCCGATTTCTCAAATGCCCTCGATAAAGCACTATAGTTTTACAAGTTTTATGCAGATATAGAATTTAGCAAGAAATAAAGTGGCATGTCTGCTGCAATACGGTATCACTTAGTCGAAATGTATTTCGTCCATTATCAGGAGTGCGGCAGGCATGAGCCAAGCCCATACATATGAGTTAGAAACAAATGGTGTCATCGTTCGGGTGACGCCGCGTTTTCTGGATGCCGAATCCTCTCCCAAGGATCATCGCTATGTCTGGGCCTATTCCATAGAGATTAAAAACCTCAATGATCATCCAGTTCAACTCATGACACGTTATTGGAAGATTTCTGATCGCAATGGCGGTATGCAAGAAGTTGAAGGTGAAGGCGTAGTCGGAAAAACGCCGACAATAGAACCTGGCAAGACCTTCCAATACTCATCTGGTGCGCCGCTAACCGCTCCATCTGGTATAATGCAAGGCCAGTTTACTTTCGACAATGGCAGCGGCGAAGATATGTTCGTCGACATTCCAGCTTTCTCCCTAGATAGCCCTTATGACTCATCGCGACCCAATTAGAGCAACATATTAGATATGAAACTCAGGCCATTATTATACGCCATGGGATTGATGACGCTGGGGCTTGGCCTGTTCATGCTGCCCTGTGTTGTTGCCGACCTTGAAGCAGACCGGGACGAATGGCGAATATTCTTTCTTCTCTCTATCGCCTCGATCACGCTTGGCGGTGTGATGGCCTTATCTGCTCGCGTCGAGAAAGTGCCAATTCGAACGCATGATGCCTTTGTATTGACGGTATTGTTATGGGTCGTCCTTGTGTTTGTTGCTTCCGGCCCATTCTTTATTGGCTTTGGAATGAGCTTCACAGATGCTGTTTTCGAGAGCATGTCTGGCCTGACAACCACTGGTGCCACCATCATGACAGGGATTGAAAACTACCCACCCAGCCTGCATTTATGGCGATCACTTCTGCACTGGATTGGCGGTATTGGAATTATCGTCACGGCCATCGCCATTTTGCCGTCCCTTCGCTTGGGGGGAATGCAGTTATTTCACCTTGAAAGTTCGGATACATCAGAGAAATTTCTGCCTCGCATTGGAGAAATTGCCCTACAAACAACCTATGTTTATCTGGGACTTACGGTAATATGCGCGGGGCTTTATCGCCTGACTGGCATGAGCGGATTTGTGTCTATCACCATGGCGATGTCCACAGTATCTACGGGTGGTTTTGCTGTCACCGATGCTAGTTTTGCACCATATGTTGAAGGTCATGCGGATATTGTCGCGATGATTTTCATGTCGATTTGTTCCATGCCATTCGCATTAATGGTGATTGCACTTCATGGAAAATGGAAGCTTGTGATCAAAGATCCCCAGCCCTTGGTCTGGTGCTGTTTTGCAATAGCAGGTTCGGTCATTATGGCGATGTATATTGCCTACCATCAGGAAGTTGAGGTCGGGCCTGAAGGCACGCTAAGAATGGTGGCGTTCAATGTCATTTCTATTCTCTCAGGCACAGGATTTGGGACTGAAGACTTCAATACATGGGGGCCTTTTCCAGCTACTATATTTATCTTAATGATGTTTTTGGGTGGAACTGCTGGTTCAGCATCATGTGGATTGAAAACCTTCCGCGTTCACATCGCTTTTAAAGCCATGATTTCCTATACCAAGCAAATGATACGGCCTAACCAAATTTCTCCAGTGCGGTATGCTGGAAAGCGCGTCGAGGAAACGACACTTCAATCCATTATGATTTTCGTATTTCTGTTTTTGGCATCTTTTGCAGTGTTAACCTGCGGGCTCGCCATGACTGGATTAGACCCACTCACAGCCATTTCAGCAGCAGCAGCGACGATATGTAATGTCGGCCCTGGGCTGGGTGAAATCGTTGGGCCAGCAGGAACTTTTCAGCCCCTGCCGGACGCCGCGAAATGGATGTGTATCACCGCCATGCTACTTGGACGATTAGAACTCATCTCCATTTTTGTTATTCTCTCGCCTTCATTCTGGCGAAATTAAAGCTGAAGTTTAAGCACGTCTTCGGTGGGTATCCGGTAGATACGGCCGCAAAACTGACAATCAGCAACAAGCTCATCCTCATCCTTTGCAAGATAAAGCACTTCAGATTTTGGCATGGCTGCTAAAGTGGTTTTAAACCGTTCAGCAGAACATGGGCATTTATCCTGAAGGGTGATTGGCAATTCTAGGCGCACACCTTCTTCATGGAATAAACGATACAATAATCCAGAAGAAGCTAATGTTTCGGACGTAAGCTCTTCATCACTTAAGGTGTCGAAATAGGCACGCGCTGTGTCCCATTCCTCTTCAGTATCGCCCCTTGCATCATCACCAGCAACTTTCTGGATAATCATACCGCCGACACGCCAGCGAACAGTTCCACCTTCTTCTGCAATTTGCTCAACAGCAAGTCGCACGCGTGTTGGGATTTGTTCTGACTGATTAAAATAATGCTGCGCACATTCCGCCAGCGTATCACCTTCGATCGGCACTATACCCTGATAAGGCGTTGTGTTTTCCTGATCTTGAATGATGATCAGCCCCATAACACCCTCACCGATAAGATCAGGAACTTTAGGCTTCCCATCCTTAAACGTCTCGACAAGCGCGGTCCACTTTTCGTCATTTAGGCGCACATAGCCACGCACATCACCATCCGTGCGTGCTTCGGCCACCAGCAATTTGATTGGGCCATCGCCTTCAGCTTGCACCATGATCCGGCCATCGACCTTCACCGTGGCTGCTGTCATCACAGCTAATGCTAACGCCTCACCTAATATCTGCGCAGCCCATAACGGATAATCATGACGCTTTAAAATGCTGTCAATTGTCATATCACCAAGCTTGGTGACACGACCGCGAACCGTCGCGTTTTCCAACTGGAAGCTAGAAACGGTATCTATGTCGCCAGTTGGCGACGCAATATGTGTTGAAGTAAATTGAGTCATTGAGGGCAGATAACACTTCACTCACCCCATTTGCAGGGGTGAGGCCTTATTTTTTTCATTTCGACTTAAACGTCAGGTGTTTCAAACAATACTGTTGATAGGTAACGCTCTGCAAATGAAGGAATTATAACGACAATCGTCTTACCCTTCATCTCTGGACGTTTTGCAACTTCAAGCCCTGCTTTCACCGCAGCACCGGATGAAATGCCAACTGGAACGCCCTCAAGATGTGCTAAGCGACGCGCCATTCCAAGTGCATCTGCATTCGCGACTTTAACAACGCCGTCCATCAAACTCGTGTCCATATTGCCAGGAATAAAGCCGGCACCGATACCTTGAAGAGGGTGCGGGCCAGGTTCGCCACCTGACAAGACCGGACTTGCTTCAGGTTCAACGGCAAACATTTGAACGCTTGGCTTTTGCGCTTTTAAATAACGCGCACAACCTGTAAACGTGCCTCCAGTTCCGACACCAGATACGACCGCATCAACGGCACCATCTGTATCACGCCAGATTTCTTGAGCTGTTGTTGCTTCATGGATGGCTGGGTTTGCGCCATTGTCAAACTGGCTAGGCATAACTGCGCCTTCAATGCTTTCAACCAGCTCATTGGCTTTGGCAATCGCCCCGCCCATGCCTTTTTCTTTTGGCGTCAACACTATTTCTGCACCAAGAATTGTTAGCATTTTGCGGCGCTCAATCGACATGCTCTCCGGCATTGTCAGAATAAGGTGATAACCTTTAGATGCCGCCACAAATGCAAGCCCAATACCTGTATTACCCGATGTTGGCTCAACCAATGTCATGCCCGGCTTTAATTTTCCCGTCATTTCCATATCGGTAATCATACCCAAAGCAATACGGTCCTTCACGCTCGCCATCGGGTTAAAAAACTCAAGCTTTAGAAGAAAATCACACTCAAGACCTTCTGCTTTTGAAAGGGCTGGGACACGTACCAGAGGCGTGTTTCCGACAGTTTCAAGAATTGAACCATATATGCGGCCTCGGCCAGCTTCGTCCAATGTGACACCATTATAATCGCGTGTACCTGTCATGGAGTTTTCCTCACTATATAAGAGTATGTGCACAATATTTGGTAACAATTTACCGCGATTACAAGCGAGTGAACAGTAGCAGTTGGGTAAACTCATGCATTAGGGAATATAGGCACAAAAAAAGCGCCGATTTCTCAGCGCTTTTCTAGATCATTATTATGAAAGATGATTAGCTCTTCAAACACCATTCAAGCACGGCTTTTTGTGCATGAAGGCGATTTTCCGCTTCATCAAAGATAAGCGAGGCGGAACCATCAATAACCTCAGCCGCCACTTCTTCACCACGGTGAGCTGGTAGACAATGCAGGAATTTCGCGCCGCCATTGGCTTTATCCATCAAGTCTTGCGTGACTTGAAAAGGCATTAAATCCTTCAGGCGCTTATCAGCATCCGTGTCGCCCATAGATACAAATGTATCAGCGACAACAACATCAGCGCCTGCAACAGCTTCGGCAGGGTCATTGTAAATATCAATGCGGCCTTGTTCTTGACGCCCACGCTCAATATCTATTTCTGGAAGCTCATACCCTTGAGGCGTACCAAGTGCGAGAGAGAAGCCAAATTTCGGCGCAGCATGCGCAAAACTCGCCGCAACATTATTGCCATCGCCAACCCAAGCAATACGAGCGCCTTTAAGATCAAGGCCATGCTCTTCAAGTGTCTGAAGGTCAGCCATGATCTGGCAAGGGTGAGATGTGTTCGTCAGCCCATTAATGACAGGCACATCAGAAACAGCAGCAAATGCTTCAACATCTGCATGACTGTTTGCACGGATCATCACCGCATCGATCATACGCGATAACACGCGTGACGTATCTTCAATTGTTTCCCCACGCCCAAGCTGCATGTCTGCTGCGTTAAGTACAATAGATGTCCCGCCAAGCTGACGTATGCCCATATCAAAAGAAAGACGCGTACGTGTCGAGCTTTTTTCAAAGATCATAGCTAATGTGTAGCCAGCCAACACAGCATCAGGATCTACACTGCCTTTAGGCATACCAGCGCGCGCATTTTTACGTGATTTGGCATTGTCCAAAATAGCACGAAGCTCAGAAGCGGGAAGCGGGAATATATCTAGAAAGTGGCGAACGCTCATGACGAACTCTCCCCTTGTGTGTCAGCCTGCACTTCAGCCAAACATTCATCAATCAGGCTAACGGCCTTCAACACGTCTTCATCTGTTGCGATCAATGGCGGCGCAAGACGCACAACATTGCCGCCTGCGGTTCCGATAATCAGTCCTTTTTCCAATGCCTTTTTGCGAATAGCCATTGGATCAATTTTAAGCGCAATACCGCGCAACAGACCTTTACCTCGTAGGCCATCGACAAGATCAGGATAGCGATCAATTAGGCTAGACAAGGATTGCGTCAACACACCAGAAACACGCTGAACGTTTTCTAGAAACCCATCACTTGTCAGCTCATCCCAGACAGCATTACCAACGGCCATTGCCATTGGGTTTCCGCCATATGTTGAACCATGTGACCCCGGCTGCATGCCTTTGGCAGCTTCTTCTGTTGTTAGACAAGCTCCCAAAGGAAAACCACCACCGACACCTTTGGCAACAGTTACGATGTCGGGCTCAACATCCGTAAACCATTCATAAGCAAACAATTTACCGGTACGGCCAGCACCGCACTGAACTTCATCATAGATAAGCAATGCGCCAAACTCATCGCACTTTTCACGAAGGAGTTTCAAGAATGCCTCTGGCACTTCGCGGCAACCGCCCTCGCCTTGCACAGGCTCGATAAGAACAGCAGCGACATCATCGCCCATAGCTTCATTGAAAGCATCAACATCATCAAATGGCAGATGCGTAAAGCCTTCCATGGCTGGACCAAAACCTTCACGATAATTTGGGTTAGCACCCGCATTCACAGCACCAAGTGTGCGTCCGTGGAAAGAGCCCTCAAACGAGATAATACGGTATTTGTCTTCTTTGCCGCTCACATATTGATATTTGCGCGCTGTCTTAATCGCACATTCAATAGCTTCTGTTCCTGAGTTTGTAAAAAACACACGATCAGCAAACGTATCAGCAGTATAGCGCTCAGCTAAACGTTCCCCTTCGGGTACGCGGAACATATTTGAAATATGCCATAGTTTTTCAGATTGTTCCTGAAGGGTCTTTACAAGTTTTGGATGCGCATGGCCCAGACAATTAACCGAGATACCTGCAATAAAATCTAGATATTCTCGTCCCTCTGATGAGTATAGTCGCAAGCCTTCGCCGCGTTCGAAAACGACTTCAGGGGGAGCATATACGGGCATCATAGCTTCACGCATTGGGGTGTCCTCTTGCGTTTGGAGGGAAAAAACCTACGGAAGCTCATGGTCTATGAGCATCCGTAGGCAATATGTCAATGTCTGAAATAAAAGGGGCGCTTAGGCTTTCATCTTATAGCCAGATCGCAAGACAGCCCAACACACACCACAAAGCACCACTGCAAGCACTAAAGAAGCCACTATCCCAACCATAAGAGAGCCATCTGATGAGCCTGTGAAGGCATAGCGAAAGCCGTCAATCAAATGGAAAAACGGGTTAAAATGCGACATGGTTTCAAATGGCTCTGAAAACACCGTAATAGGGTAAAATGTACCCGAAAGCATAGTGAGCGGTAAGATAACAAAGTTGGTAACCGCTGCAAGATGGTCAAATTTTTCTGCCCAGATTCCGCCCAGCAAGCCAATTGCAGCCATCATAAATGATGCGGTCACGGAATAAAATAGAAAAGCGGGAATGGAATGCAGAGAGATATCGGCAACACCAAGCAGACCAATACACACCAAAGTCACACCGCCAACCAATAGCCCACGAGAGGCACCGCCGGCTAAAAATCCAAGTGCTAATTCTAAAGAAGAAAGCGGTGCCATAAGGAAATCAGTGGTATTTCCTTGAACTTTCGCAATCGTAATTGAAGAGGATGTATTCTGAAATGCATTATTCATGATCGCCATCATGATAATACCCGGCGCGATAAAGTCTCCAAAAGGAACACCACCAACATCACCGCGATCTGGAAAAGCTAGTTTGAAAATAGCCATAAACAAAAGCGCCGACACCACAGGGGCCAAAAGCGTCTGCATACCGACTTTTAAAAATCGACTGACTTCTCTTTTATAAAGGGTTTTTAGACCGATCCAGTTAAAAGCACCGAACTGACGAGGGCGCGCAATGACGCCCGTTTCCGCCAAATTCTGAAACTCTGCACTCTTATTCTCAACAACAGCTACGTTATCTACCATGACAAACAGCCTCCAATTACTATCCATTTAGAAACTGATGCCGAATTTGAAAGGCCAAAAACAAAAAAAATATGGATCAAACCATGAACATTCGATTTATCCCCACCTATATCTAGAATCAGCTGTGAATAACCCTCACGAGATGTTGTGTGTAATGATTTGTTAACTACAATATCTTGGAAACTAGGGCGCGACTTAGGCGAGTGAAAACAATATATTGATTCACCTATTTCGCTAGGGCTGATGGAGAAAAGACTAATGGCGTGGACAGAAGAACGTGTAACTGAGCTAAAAAAGCTTTGGGCCGAAGGTCACAGTGCAAGTCAAATAGCGAAACAATTGGGCGGCGTAACGCGCAATGCTGTTATTGGAAAAGTACACAGACTAGGACTTTCAGGACGAGCAACACCTTCACGCCCAGTTAAGCGTCCACCACGTTTGGCGCGTCCAAAGCCGCAAGTAACGCAACCGATTGCAGCAACAGCAAAACCGGCAAGCTCACCAAACAGAACTCCAAAAGAGTCTCTACCTGCTCTACCATCGCGCATGGCACCAGCAGCTTATGTGAAACCAAAACGCCTTGGAAATGGCGACATGGTCACTGTGATGACTGTATCTGACTCAATGTGCAAATGGCCAATCGGGGACCCAGCAGATCCAGATTTTGGTTTCTGTGGACACTCTTCAGATGGCGATTCACCCTATTGCTCAGAACATGCAAAGCTTGCTTTCCAACCATCAAAGCGCAAGCGCACTAACACGTATGGACAAGCCACTCGCATGGCCGGCTAGTCCACCCAAACTATCTTACCCAACTTAATAAAAAGCGGCGCTTCAATTTCACCCAGAAGCGCCGCTTATTTTTTTATAAAAGCTAATTTCAATATGCGCTTTCAGCACCCGATGTACACGCGCTATTTTTCGCCCGCATTTAATGCATAGCCAGCAGAACGCACAGTGCGAATAGGGTCAACTAACCCCTCCATTTTCAACGCCTTACGCAAACGCCCAACATGCACATCAACAGTTCGCGCCTCAACATATATGTCAGAGCCCCAGACCGCATCCAATAACCGCTCTCGCGAGAAAACACGCCCAGGGTGCTGGATCAAATAATCTAGCAAACGAAACTCTGTTGGGCCCAAGTGAACTTGCTGGCCAGCACGCGCGACTTTATGCGCCGTCCGATCCACTTCCAGATCACCAACCACAACTTTATCTTCTGTTAAACCAGGTCGAATACGGCGCATAACCGCACGGATACGCGCTTTCAGCTCGGTCATAGAAAACGGCTTGACGATATAATCATCTGCTCCCGTATCTAGGCCGCGTATACGATCAGCCTCTTCTGTGCGAGCCGTCAACATAATGATGGGTAGATTTCCCGTGGTGTCGCGACTACGCAACCGACGACAAACTTCGATACCAGATAATTTTGGCAACATCCAATCAAGCAGAACAATATCTGGCTGGCGCTCTTCAACCATAAGCAACGCCATCTCACCATCCATTGCAACGCCAACTTCATAACCTTCACTTTGCAGATTATATTGAAGCAATTGAACTAGCGCCTCTTCATCTTCAACAATCAAAGCATAAGGCGTTGTAGAAGAATGCTTATTCCCAGAAGCTTTTGGAGTCTCGTTAAAATTATACGTCATCTATTGTCGGCCTTTCGGTCGCTGGATAGTCACCCGTTTCAGAATAGTGAATAATTTCAGCTATCTGAGAACAATGATCACCAGCGCGCTCAAGTTTCTTGGCCATAAACATAAAGTGCGCACACGCACCAATTTTACGACCATCTTCTATCATATACGTCACCATGATACGGAAGATTGAATTGTAAAATTCGTCTACTTCCTCATCACGTTCACGCACATCAAGAGCAGTTTCAATATCCTGCTCGCTATAAGCATCCAGAACGCGTTTCAATTGAGATGAAACCAGCCGCCCCATCCGTGCAAGTGATTTGGTCTGATCTGAACGCTCATAATCTTTTAGGTGGGAGGTGCGTTTAGCAATGCTGCGAGCCAGATTTCCGATACGGCGCAATTCAACCGCGACCTTCATGCCTGCGAGAGCCTGACGTAAATTCTGTCCTTTGAGCTGTCTGCGCTCAATCAGATCAAAAATACTGCGTTCTACCTTCGATTTAAGCAAATCTAGCTGTGCGTCTCTATCAACAACTTCAAGTGCCAATTCGACATCATAGGTAATCACAGCCGATAGCGCATCACTGAGCATGTCTTCAACAAGACCACCCATGCCTGACAATTCGCCTGTGAGCAGCTCCAATTCATTGGAGATATTTAATACAGTTTGGCTATTCATAACACCCTTAATACATGCTTGCCGCGCTAAATCCAAACCTCAACATCGCACTTCAGTCGACTTTCGATCACCCCCATCAGGGACAACAAATTCAGTACACTGAGAATTTACGACCACATAATTCAAGATCGCGTTACCATGTTTTTGCGACGGTTTTGTTGCATTAACGCGTTAACACGGAAAACACGTCCGTAAACGTTCATTTGAATGCCAGATAATGAACAAAGCGATTATATGTTAAATGCCAGCAAAAGGAATTAGCTTCCTGTCGCTTCCTTGGGCACATTTTTACGAAAGGCACGCTCTTCCAGCAATTGATCCAAATCAGACAATTCCTTGTCTTCATGCGAAAGCGGAAACAATACCCCAAACGCCGTTCCTACACCCAGCTCACTCTCGACAAGAAATGCGCCGCGATGCCGGTTCATAATGTGCTTTACAATAGCTAGCCCAAGACCTGTCCCTTTTTTAAGGCCACGACCAGGATCAATGCGATAGAAACGCTCAGATAGACGCGGCAAATATTTACGGTCCATCCCCGGACCATTATCGCGCACACGTAAAACGGCATATTTTGTCGCCGCGCCACCCAAACTATTCGTGATAGAAAATTGCGCCGCGCCATCCATACGTCGCCCTGCTTTTTCCAATGCTTCGTCTTGGCTCAGCCCTGTCAGCACCTCAACTTCAACCACATCATCAGGTTCGGAATATTTAATCGCATTGTCTATGAGATTTTGAGCAACTTGGGCCAGTTCATCACGCACCCCCATCACTTCAATTCCATTGGCCTGCCCTGTAATGTTTATTTTCACCTGCTGACCATCAGCAACAGGTAATAAAGCGGCCCCCACCTCACTAACAACAGCAGCCAGATCCGCATTCGTTGACGGACGCCTATGCTCACTCAACTCAATCCTAGATAGAGATAGCAAGTCATTGATCAAGCGACGCATCCGCTCAGCTTGCCCTTCCATAATTTCAAGGAAATGATCCCATGCTTCGCGGTCATCTTTTGCAGGCCCACGCATGGTTTCTATAAATCCAGCCAAAGATGTCAGCGGTGTTCTAAGTTCGTGGCTTGCATTCGCGAGGAAGTCTGCACGGGCCAATTCCGCACGCTTAACAGCTGTCAGATCTTCCATTGTAATCAGTACACCAAGCCCAGAATTTGTTTTGACAGGAGCAGCCACACACGCATATGTGCGATCATATTCTCCACGTTCAACAAAGGCAAAATCCTGTGGTTCTTTTTCACTAAGTGCATCTTCAACAGCACCCAACATTTCAGGCCGGCGCACGACAGAAGACAGGATTGGCATTTCACCACGGAACCTAAAATTCTGACGCGCTGCTTCATTAGCAACCTCAACACGCCCTTCAGGATTTACAAAAATACACGGCTCAGTCATTGCTTTAACAAGAACAGAACGGAATTCTTTATTGGTCAATTCACCGCTATGTTTAAGAGTATCTGGCAATTCTTCACGACCAAGATAGTGCGTAATCACACTTCGTCCCACGACCACTGCCACAAAAGCACCAATACCTATTAATGCCGGCAACAATTGTACTTCACCCAGTAGATACAAACTCCCCAGCACAATAACAGCCGTGCCGCAAACCCACATAAAAGTCGCACGTTGCGCACGCAAGCTCTCAATTAGCATCTTAAATTTCAGCTCTCTTTCCCTCAAAACCGCCAAGTCGGCTATTTTTATTCTCTCAACACTTAAGCTGACATGCTCCAACGCAATATTCATGCATCAAAGACAAAGTTATGTAGTTTTTCTTTCTATTAAGCCGAAAATTACAGCGACAATCCTATTTTATCCTAAACGTAATGTCACTTTAATGTCAGACGCACAAAAAAGTCTGCCAATCATGCAATTATTGTTTTTCGATAATTATTTGTTGACTTTCGTGACATATTGAAAGATATATAGCTCAAACTCGCGCTGCCAGCGCAAGCACTTTTCTAAAAGACACGGAAAACAATTCGCATGAAACATTACTCAGCGTCAGCAATTGCAATCTTGGCCAGCGGCTGCGCCAGTATAGGTGGTGGCGATATTGCGACTGATTACACTTTAGCGACAACTTCCATTCCAAATGAGTGGGCTGTAACACTTCCTTCTCCAGCCTCACAATCTGATTGGACAACCCAATTTGATTCAGACGTTATGAATGGTCTGATTAAGGAAGCCATCCAAGCCAATCCAAGCTTATTGGCAGCCCGCGCTAGAGCTAGCGCAACATATGCAACATCACGCGCAGCTCGCGGTGACAGATTGCCCGACCTTTCAGCGTCCTCGACTCTAGGACGCGTGGGCTTAGGACAAACTGAATCTGACACTGCTTCCATTTCCCTTACAACAAGCTGGGAAGTTGATCTTTGGGGACAGGTTTCCAAACGGATTTCCGCTTCTGATGAAGATTTCAATGCGAGCCAAGCTGACCTAGATGATTTACGCCTCTCTATAGCTGGGCGCACAGCAAATGCATGGATAAGCCTATCCAATTCACGCGCTCAATTGACCTTGGCAGAAGATGAACTTGCCGCCAGAAAGCGCGCCAGAGAATTAACCGAACGCCGTGTCGGAACAGGTCTCGCAACGACATTAGATGTAAGACTAGCTCGCTCCGCTGAAGCCAGCGCAGAATCTTCCATTGCACGCGCACAACTAGACGTATCAGATTCAGCACGTGCACTAGAAGTTTTACTTGGTCGTTATCCAGCCGCTGAAATAAATGCGCCAGAAACACCACCAACTTTAGGTCCTATGGCTGATGCAAACATCTCACCGATGGACCTTCTTGCCCGCCGCCCAGATGTTGCAGCATCTGAAGCGCGTATGGCTGCGGCTGGTTTAAGAGCAGATCTGGCCAGAATCGCAATGCGCCCCTCACTGAGCCTTTCAGCTTCAGGCACAATAGAAACCACTGAAATAGGTGATTTACTTGACGTAGATCAACTTGCCGGTCGCGTCCTAGCAAACATTGCATCCCCAATCTTCAATGGTGGGAAACTAGCTAATCAAGCAAAATCTGCACGATTAAATGCTGAAGCTGCAGCCGCCAATTATGCGAGTGTTGTGCTTGCTGCATGGCAAGAAGTGGAAGGCGCACGCTCAGCCGATCTTTCACTAGAACAACAAGAATATGCATTGCAAATAGCCATGGAAGAAGCCCAAGCAGCTGAGGTCATCGCTGAACGACAATATCAACAGGGCCTGATTTCAATATTTGATCTTATCAATGCCCAAACCCGCCGCATCAGTGCGAAGAGCCAGCTTATCGCTGCGCGCGCATCTCGCGGCATCAACCGTATTAATTATCACCTTGCGTTGGGCGGCGGAGACGCGCCAGTGATCAACGCCCCTGCAGGAAGCTAAAACAATGAAAATAACAACTATCGTCAAATTTGTTGTCATACCCGTCGCTCTTTTAGGTGTTGGAGTTGTCGCTCAAGGCACCCTTGGTGCCATGAAACCGCCTCCCGAAGTTAAAGATCGCGGCCCTATTGGTCTGGCTGTGTTATCCGAACCAGCCGTTCTGGCGAATGTTTCTCTTTCCGTGGAAGCACAAGGCGTTGTCAAACCCAAACGTCAGGTTCAGCTGTCACCGCAAGTGTCTGGACGCGTAAAATATGTGTCTCCAAACCTTGAAAATGGTGGTTTTGTCAAACGCGGCGAAGTGCTGATCCGTCTGGAAGATGCAGACTATCGCTTATCCGCAGTCCGTGCGGATTCAACTGTAGCCAGCGCGCGTCAAGCCTTAGCCACAGTTATGGCGCAGGCGGAAGTTGCCAAAACTGAACTCAAAGAGCTCGGAATAGAAAACCCAAGCCCACTTGCTCTACGTGAACCACAACTTGCCGAAGCACGTGCTGCCCTAGCTGCCGCTGAAGCACAGGCTGAAGATGCTGATCTCCAACTTCAACGTACTGAAGTGCGCGCGCCATTTGATGGGCTTGTTGAACAGAAAAATGTTGAGTTGGGACAATTTGTATCTCCAGGAACGCCAGTCGGTGTCGTATTTGCGAAAGATGCAGTGGAGGTTGAGCTAGCCATTCCAAATGACGAAATGGGTGACCTTGGTCTCCCAATCGCATTCAATGCTTCTAAATCTTCACTTGGCCCTAAAGTATCTTTCACTGCGGATGTTGGCGGAAAGCCACGCAATTGGGCAGGATATGTAACGCGTACAGGTGCTTCAATTGACTCACGCACCCGCCTTGTCTCTATCTTTGCTCAAGTCAATGATCCATTTGGAGAAGGTGCAGATGGAGACACGCCTTTAGCCCCCGGCCTGTTCGTTTCAGCTAACATCGAAGGGCGTGTCCTCACTGATGTTATCCGTGCACCACGGGCCGCACTACGTGGATTAGACACTGTCTATGTCATTCAGGAAACTGAAGAAGAGATAGAAGACCGCGAAACCCGTCTGGAAAATGAAAAACAACATGAAATTGCTGAGGCACGCAAATCTGTAGAGCGCACAAAAACAGAGCTGGGATATGATATTCCTGCTGATGCAATCGACAAGAAAATAGCGGACATCAACGCAAAATACGAAAAAATTGCTCAAGAAAACAAAAAACAAGATGCTGAAAAAGCGAAAAACGGTGCTGCAAAAAAAGAACCAGACGCAAAAACTCAAATCGTTCAAACACTCGAAATACGGACAGTGGATGTGCTCCGCTCAACGAAAGAGTTTGTGTATATTGAAGCAGGTTTAAGCGACGGCGAACGTGTTATTATTTCACCGGTACAAGCTGCGATGACAGGCATGCGTGTGCGTACATTCAATGCCGACGCAACATCTCAAGCTCCATCAGAAACGGAAGAGACGCTTGCACTTGCCGCCGATACTAAAGATTCTAACGTTGGAGCAAACTAATGGGTGACATAATATCCTTTTGGGCACGCAACTCAGTTGCCGCCAATTTGCTGATGATTTGTTGTATTGTCGGCGGGCTATTTGGTTTCTCACGCCTTGAACAAGAAGTGTTTCCCGGCGGTGAATTTGCAGGTGTATCTGTAACGATTGCTTGGCCTGGCGCTTCCCCTCAGGATGCTGAGGAGCAGCTTGTTTTGCGCCTTGAAGAAGCTGTATCAGATGTCGACGGTATCGATCGCATCACATCCATTGCCTATGAAGACGGTGGAACAGTCAACATCGCAGCACTAAATTCGGTGGATACACAAAAATTCCTTGATGAAATCAAGCTACGTGTAGATTCCATCAACAACCTCCCCCCTTCTGCATACAGACCTCAGGTACAGCAGTGGAAACAAAATAACGAATATTTCGGTCTGGTTGTCGCTGGTGATATCGGCACACGCGAACTCAAGCATATTACAGATGAAATCCGTGATGAGATTGCACGTATTCCCGGTGGTGAATTGGCAAGAGTTCAAGGTACTTTATCAGAAGAAGTCACGATTGAAGTCTCGGAATCGGCTATGCGTCAGTACGGACTCACTTTTAGTGATATTGCGTCCGCTGTACAAAGCAGTTCCATCAATGGAAGCGGCGGCCAAGTCCGCACTGACACGGGCAATGTATCTATCCAGACACGTAACCTCGCTGATACTGCAGACCAGTTTAACAATCTTATTGTCAAACAAACTGCAAATGGCGGCGTTATCCGTGTAGGAGATGTAGCACGCGTTATTGATGGTTTTGTCGATGCTGACTTACAAACATCTTTTGAAGGCAAAAAAGCTGCTTTCATTATGATGCGTCAAACAGAAAAAATGAACTTGCCTCAGTATTCAAAAGCGCTGAAGCAGTACATGGAAGAGAAAAACGAAACTCTCCCAGAATCAATCACTCTAAATTTGTTATGGTCAGACCATGACTTTATGAGCAAGTTGATATCAATCATAACCAACTCTGCCATTACTGGAACAATACTTGTTCTTATTGTCCTATTGCTGTTCTTGCGTCCTATCGTGGCGTTTTGGGTTGCGGCTGGAATTATGACGGCGTTTGCCGGTGGCTTCTTCCTACTCCCCATGATGGGCGTATCTCTCAACATTCTATCACTCTTTGCCTGTTTGCTGGTGATTGGAGTTGTCGTCGATGATGCAATTGTAATTGGTGAAAGCATTCACACCGAAGTAGAAAGCGGACGCCGAGAAGGTGTTGAAGCGGCCATACATGGTGCAAAAGCGGTCGCCAAGCCTGTACTGTTTGGTGTTATCACAACAATGATTGCTTTCGCGCCTTGGGCTATGATTTCTGGCGGAGCGCGTCAATTTACACAAAACTTCACCTTAACGGTGATTGCCGCCCTAACATTCTCATTGGTTGAAGCTTTCCTCATTCTGCCCGCTCATCTTGCACATTTGAAGAAACAAAAAACCGAAGGTGGCGAATCCCTTAAATCCAGAATAGGGGCAAAATTCACACGCTTCCAACGTATTATTGCTGACAGCCTGCTTTGGGTCGCCCGCACAATTTACATGCCGATTTTGAAATTTGCGATTAAAATGCGCTATGCAACAGCAGCTGCTTTCATTGCTTTATTCATGTTTGCACTTGGTCTTGTTCAGCACGGATATGTCCCCTTCAAATTCGATCCTGAAACAGAAGGTGATTTCATATTCGTACAGATCGAAATGCCCGATGGCACGCCATTCAGCCGTGTCGATCAGGTTCGCGCACAGCTAAATGCAGGTATTCAGGCGTTGAAAGACAGCCAAAACGAAAAATGGAGTGAACTCGATTTCGATATCGTCCGTGATGCATCTATTGTTGCTTCAGAAGGTGAAGTCATGTCTTGGATCGGGCTTGCCGCTCCCGAGATTAGGCCACGTACTGTTTCAACCAAAGCACTAGCAGAAGAACTTCGTGATCTTACTGGGGATATTCCGGACGCTGAAGATGCCCAGTTTGCATTCTCATTCAATGATAATGACCCACGGCTACGTTTTGCTCTGAACCACCCCGACTTAGACGTTCTTCGTAAAGCTGCCGATGAATTACGCACCCATTTGGGAACTTATGCCCAAGCTTATAATGTAGGAGACAATTTTTCAGCCGCTGCTCAAGAAATTCGTCTAACGATGAAACCGGGTGCTGAAAGTCTTGGACTAACATTACGTGACGTCTCTAGTCAGGTACGTCAGGCTTATTACGGGATTGAAGCCCAACGTCTACCCCGTGACGGTGATGATGTTCGCGTAATGGTGAAACTCCCTCAAGAGGCACGCCGTTCCCTTGATAGTTTGGATCAATTCCGTATTCGCACAGCCGATGGCCGCGAAATTCCACTTATGGAAGTTGCCGAAATCGAGTTTGCACCAGGAATAAACCGCATTTTACGCCGTGAACGCCAGCGTTCAGTGTCCGTATTTGCCGAAGTTGCTGGAGAAGCGCAGCGCGAAATCATTCAAGCCGTCAACAAGGACTTCATGCCAAGTTTGCAAGAAAAATATCCTGGCCTGACGTCTGGAGCACTTGGTTCAGCAGAACGTGAAGCTGAGTTCTTCCAAGAAATCATTGGTCTTCAGCTTGGTGCGTTCTTTATGATGTATTGTTTGCTAGCGATTGCTTTCAAATCCTACTCACAACCGCTCCTCATCATGTCAGCTATTCCATTTGGATTTGCGGGTGCTGTATTTGGGCATGCCCTTTTGGGTGTACCCATGGCGATGTTCTCCATCTTTGGGATCGCGGCAGCAGCCGGTGTCGTCATCAATGATAACCTCGTGCTGATTGACTACCTCAATAAACGGAGAGAGCACGGAGTGGGCGCATTTCAGGCGATAGTAGAATCAGGTGTGTCCCGTTTCCGTCCCATCTTGTTAACGTCCATCACAACATTCATCGGTATTTTGCCGATGATAATGGATCGCTCCATGCAGGCACAATTCCTAAAGCCAATGGTTGTCTCGCTTGGGTGCGCTGTGATCTTCGCTCTCTTCCTCAGCCTACTTCTTGTGCCATCCTTGTATGCAATTGGTGTCGAAATCGGCCGTATCTCTGCGCGAATCTTTAAAGGCAAGAAATATCAACCGATTGGCCACACATTTGATGAAGAGACACTCGACATTTCTGGTGATGCAGATGCAGAGGGCTTAGCAGTCCCGGCTGAATAAGTCGTATTCTTAACAAACGTACAGAATAATTTTGTGCGTTTGTTTACTTTTCAGAGTAGTGCGTATTAGCTCTTGCGCATATCTTAGGAGAACCACATGCTAAAACACTTAAAACTAGCAACATCAGTGCTAGCTCTTTCTTTAGCGGCGGCGTGCGCAAGCGTTGAGCCGGCCATCGAAGACACTAACGCTGCAGAACAAGCCGTCACTGAAGTCACGGAAGTTGTTGAAGAGACCAAAACTGCAGTCACACCCCAAACACCAGACTTTGGCGCATTTGGTCTAGACCTGAGCGCAATGGATGAAAGCGCTGCTGCTGGTGATGACTTTTTCCGTCACGTGAACGGGAAATGGTATGACACGTTTGAAATACCAGCCGACAAATCACGTTATGGCTCATTCAACCTACTTGCTGACCAATCAGAAATTCAAGTTCGTACAATCATTGAAGACCTTGCCAAATCCACACCAGATTTGAGCACATCTTCCGGCAAGATTGGCATGTTCTACAAAGCCTTCTCCGACACAGATGCAATCAATGCAGCCGGCCTCACACCTGCCCAGCCTTATCTTGATCGCATTAGTTCGTTAAACAACCTAGACGACCTTGCAAACATCTTCGCGTCCGCAGGTTTTGCGTCTCCTTTTGGTGGATATGTCTTTGCGGATCCAAAAGAAACAGATGTTTACATTTTCCAAGCTGGACTTTCTGGACTTGGCCTGCCTGACCGCGACTATTACTTCAAAAGCGATGAGAAATCTGTCGAACAGCGTTCCAAATATGTGGAATTCCTGACATTCCTTCTCACAGAAGCGGGCTTTGATTCTCCATCGGAAGCCGCAACACAAGTGATGGACCTTGAAACGAAAATCGCTGCAGCACACTGGGATCGTGCGATCTCACGTAATCCTGAAATCACCTACAACAAAATCTCTGTTGAAACTTTAGAAGCTATGGCCACGCAATTTCCTGTTGCCACTTTCCTCGATGGAATCGGTCTAGCAGGACAAACAGAACTTATCGTAGGCGAAATCCCGCCAACTCAAGAAGAGCTTGATGAAGCTGGTTTATCAGCAGAAGACGCAGCAAAATTGGGCGGCGGTTTCCCTGAAGCTTTCCAAGTTATAGAAGACACACCACTGGATGTCTGGAAAGCTTATCTTACAGCGCATTTCTTATCAGATCACGCCAGTGTACTTCCATCAAACATTGATGACGCAAACTTTGATTTTTACGGCAAAACTTTGCGTGGCCAGCCAGAACAACGCGCACGCTGGAAACGTGCTGTTGGTGCCACAGAAAATATTCTAGGTGAAGCCATCGGGAAAGAGTATGTTGCCCGTCACTTCCCTGAAGAAAATAAAGTGGCAATGGATGCACTCGTCGCAAACCTACGCCTTGCAATGGCGGAAAACCTCAAAGAGCTTGAGTGGATGGGCGATGACACAAAAGTCAAAGCCAAAGAAAAGCTCGACACATTCAACCCGAAAATTGGATACCCAAAAGAGTTTGAAACATTCGACACTCTTATTGTAACAGACCATGCCTTGGACAACAAAATCGCAGCATCAGACTGGCAGTGGAAAGACAATATTTCGCAACTAGGCACTGAAATGGACCGTGATGAATGGTTCATGACACCCCAAACAATCAACGCTTATTATAACCCACTCTTTAATGAGATCGTGTTCCCAGCAGCAATTCTGCAACCACCATTTTTCAACATATCAGCCGACCCGGCCGTAAATTATGGTGCCATCGGCGGTGTGATCGGTCACGAAATCGGGCATGGTTTTGATGACCAAGGATCAAAATTCAGTGCTGACGGATCTTTATCCAATTGGTGGACAGAAGATGACCTCAAAAGTTTCCGCTTACTTACCAAAGCATTAGTTGCTCAATACAATGATTTTTGCCCGCTAGACGATGGTGAAACATGTGTAAACGGCCAACTCACTCTTGGTGAAAACATCGGGGACCTTGGCGGTTTGTCTTTGGCGTATAAAGCCTACAAATTGTCCTTGAATGGCGAAGAAGACAAAGTCATTGATGGCCTAACTGGCGATCAACGTTTCTTCATGTCTTGGGCACAAGTTTGGCGGTCTAAATACCGTGATGAAGCGACACGCCAGCAACTCATCACTGACCCTCACTCCCCTCCATATTACCGTGTAAACGGCCCCGTGCGTAACCTAGACGCTTGGTATGAAGCATTTGGGATCACCGAAGATCACGCTCTCTATTTACCACCAGAGAAACGCATAAAAATCTGGTAAAACAAACGACTAACAGCTCTCTCCTGATATTTTTATGGTGTCAGGAGAGAGTTTTACCAATTAGGAATCTTTCAAATGTTGACCCCAAATCTGATTCGGTCTTGCTTGGCAGGAACCGTCGCCATTACAGCTTTGTCCGCTTGCACATTTGCTGAAACAAACGACACCATCACAATGAGTGTACAGAAGCCGGACGTCATCGCATTTGAATCTTCCGTGGCAGACATGGAATCCGCCCTTAAAAACAAGTGCTCATCATTGGAGATTCGGGAAATTGATCCACCACGTATCCCTGATGTGAACAGCCAAACTCAAATTGATTGCGAAGGATTTGGTTATTTTGGCGCGCCACGCAAGGCTGAATTTGTGTTTGTAAATAATGCTCTTATGCTCACATGGATTTTGGTAGAAGCAGAAGAAATTCCGGCGCTGGAATTGGCTTTCTCAAGTCTTTTTGGCGAGCCAACCTCTTCAAAAGATACAATATTAGCGTATGCCCATAATTTTGCGGCTGTTCGCAACGATACGCCTGAAGCGCTATATTATAGCCAAACGGCAGCCCCATTTGTCATTGATCGCGTCAATAAATTACCTGACCGAGATTAAGCTTAATAGAAACAATTGTATCAAAGACTTGGTTTAACGAAATCATTGAGTGATACTGGCATAATTGAAGCTTCCTATCTGAGTTACCAGCAAAAGGAATGTTCGAATGCTAAATTCAAAACGCCTTCACATCGCTGCAATTGGTTTGCTCGCTGCTCCCTTTTTATCGGCCTGTAATCTTCCCCGCGATCCAATGTCGGTTAAGAAACCAACCGTTATCGAATTTGCTAGCCGCATGGGGTCAATGGAAAATGACCTCAAAGGCAAATGTGACGCCACCGAAGTTATTCCTTTCGACATGATTGATAGCCCAGATGTCACATCTCAATTTCAGCTAAATTGCTACGGATTCAAATATTTCGGACAACCCCGCCTTGCTGAATTCCTCTTCGTGAATGACGCACTTGCAGTCACGGTCATCAATGTTGAGCCAAATGAAATTCCAGCTCTGGAAGCTGCATTTATAGATACTTTCGGCCCCCCCACACACAGCAAAGACACCGTCCTTGCTTTTGCCGATACTTATGCCGGTGTTCGCAACGATCCAACACAAGCGGTTTATTTTGCTGAATTTGCAGCACCTTATCTTATAGATGCACTAGAAATACGCCCTGACCGCGAATAGTTCAGTTTGGCCAGATAGATTTTGACATATTTCAAACTAAGCGATACCGCGTCTGAATGACCCCCGACATTCTCTTCTATATTTGCGCTGCTATCGCTGTATTCTTTACCGGATTATCTAAAGGTGGATTTGCTGGCATAGGCGCGATCGCCATGCCAATAATGGCATTGGGCGGAGATCCTATTGCGGGCGCAGCCATTTTACTCCCTATTCTAATCTGTCAGGATGCTGTCGGCATATGGTCCTATCGTAAAACCGTCGATAAGCGCATTGTCTTCATAATGCTCCCCAGCATGACATTGGGTGTCTATATTGGATATCTTTATGCGGACATGCTCTCACGCGATGCCATTATGGGTGCAGTGGGTGCAATTTCGTTATTTTTCGGACTTCATAATCTCTGGAAAAAATTCAAGGGCAAAATTCAAATCGCAGCCAGCTCTAAACTAAGCTCAGGTTTGCTTTTTGGAACTATAACAGGATTTACCAGCCAGATAGCCCACGCAGGTGGACCGCCCTTCTATATGTGGATTTTACCGCAAAAACTTCAGCGTGATGTTCTTGTGGGCACCAAATCAATCGCGTTTGGATATGTTAATTGGATCAAAGTCCCAGCATTCCTTGCGCTTGGGCAGATGACAACACAGAACCTGAAAACATCCGCAATTTTATTGCCTCTCGCCATCATCTCCACATTCATCGGGGTCGCAATTGTAAAGCGGATAGAAACCGAAAAATTCTACCTGATTATTTATGTAATGATGTGCCTGCTAGGTGCAAAACTATTATTTGAAGCGATTTATTAAAAGAAACGCCCCAAACTACTAATGGAATAACGAAACTGGGGCTTAATCCATGAAACACTCAATACTTGCTCTATATTTTGGCATATCCAGCTTCGCTCTGATTGCATGTAAGAATGAAACTCCCCCTCAGGCACTTTCACCTGAAGCCACAACAAACGGCACAGCCTTCTCTGATAAAAATCTAGAGAAAATTCAGCTAGCATCCGGCACCACGACAGCCAGCATGTTATGCATGCAAAATATGCAACGCAAACAAGATTATGAAACAATCAAAACAGCTCATGATGCATACACCAAGCGCAACATGCTGAAACTGGCTAGCATAATGAAACTCAACTTGAATGCGACCCAAAACAAAGAAGCTAAAAAGCAGATTGATGCCGAAAGTTATAAAATAGCCATGGAATTAGTGCGCACGGATAAACCAACTGCCATTCGTTGTAATGGATTAGCGAAACGCCTGAATGCGAAAGAGTTTGATCTATAGACAAAGAAACACCCCGTCAGGTCCCTCGCCAATCGATCTGGCAAAACCCTCTGGCGGGGTGCATATTGGCTTTAAAAATCCGCCGGATATGGCTTGTAAGCAAGCCCTACTTCTCACCTTAGCAGGTGGGCACTGGCAATAAGTGCCGTCAGTCTCCGACCAAGCCAATGAAGCTCATCATTCTATTTTGTATGCCCTTAGGTTAACACAATTTTGAATAGATTTGAAGGGGGCTCAAAACCAAGCCCCTCACAACTACTTATATCAAGCAATTGCACTCAGTCGTAAGCTTGGTTTATAGATCGAAACCCTTCCATCCATAAGGATTTTTAAATGGCCGTTTTTCTTATTTCCTATGATCTGCACAACGACCGAAATTATGATGCATTGTATGAAGCATTTGACGAACAAAATGTGGGCCGCATATTAGAAAGCACATGGTTAGGAGAGCTACACGCAAGTACTCGCGAAGTACGCGAATGGGTGCAAAGCCTGCTCGATGAAGATGACACAATTCTTGTCATCAAAATGAAACCCAAACATGGTTGGGCCGGCACTCAGTTAGTCGAAGGTGCCAGTAGCTGGATTAGGTCTTTGCTCAACCCGAGTTAGGGATATAAAATATCATTCTGATACGCCACTTTTGTATCAACCTCAGACACTGAACCTAAAACCTCAAGTAAGATCTCTTAAAAAGAGGTTCCTACGTACGCAAGATTGATCAAGTTCACAAAGATTAACACTAACCCAAAAAATTTGAGTTGGTGTGTCCTCCGTTAGTCTGTCTGCCTATATCCTCGTACAGCTATTAAGCACTCTGCATAAGTATCCAGGATATAAATACGATCAGCGCGGTTTGGACCAGAATCGTTAAACCCTACTCCTTTATTTTCGCTTCTCATAATTTTTTCTAAAAGCTTAAATGCAACTTGTTCAGGTGAGTTCTCACCGATATGCACAACCGTTTCTTCTGTCAATTTAGTCTCCTGCTATTTGCAGGTGATTGACGGGAAGTCCCGATTCAAGCGATATACTCCCCTTCAATCGTCCTGCGATTGTTAGATGCACCCAAATGAGACCTTTTCGACGAGCGAATCATTTGGGTGCTTACTTTTACTAGATTTCATACACTTTGCAGAGTCTTTTTTAGAACATAGCAAAAACGTATAGGTTTATTTTCCTTTTTATATAGTATATAGTCCCATTATCTCACGATGACAGGACATAAAACATATGCGACATAGCGATATCTGGAATGGTATTGATGCGCTGGCGGCGCGTCATGGATTATCTGTCTCAGCCTTAGCGCGGGCGGCGGGCCTTGATGCCACGGCATTTAACAAATCCAAGCGCGCAAGTGCAGATGGCTCCAAACCGCGTTGGCCTTCTACCGAAAGTCTATCCAAAGCGCTTGCTGCCGTTGGCACTGGCTGGGAAGAATTTGCAGATATGGCGCAAGGCCGCCAAGGGCGCACAATCCCGCTAATCGGGTTGGCGCAAGCTGGTGATGGCGGTTTCTTTGATGATGCAGGTTTTCCCGTAGGCGCGAGCTGGGATGATATCCATTTCCCCGATATGGGCGATGAAACCGTCTATGCCTTGGAAATATCAGGCGATTCAATGGAGCCCGTTTTCCGCGAAGGTGATCGCATCATCGTCGCGCCCGGCATGGATGTTCGGCGCGGTGACCGCGTGGTCGCAAAGACAAAAGAAGGCGAAGTGCTGGCCAAATTCCTTGGTCATTTATCAGCTAGCCGCGTTGAGTTGATATCTGCCAACCCCGCCTACCCGCCACGCGAATTTGCCGCGAGCGACATAGAATGGATTGCACGCATTTTGTGGGCTAGCCAGTAGCCAAATCCAAACTCAAACCTTTATCTACTTTGAACATTTTTGTTCGCTAGAGCTTCACCAACATTCAACCATGTTTGTCTGTCACCTTCGTCAATAAGGCGGCTCCAAATGTCCAAAACTGATTGACAGCTTTCATTTTCCACACAACCTTCTCCGGTCAACAACCAACCGGGATGGACGCCCAAAACTTTTGCAAGAGCAATAAGATTATCAGTATTTATTCCCTTAGAAGTATTCGATAAAACTTTTTGTAGAAAATGAGAATTTAATCCTGCCTGAAGCGACGCAGCGCGAGGGGACAGCTCCAACTCTATCAACCTCGCTTCAATGCGGTCTGCCATGCTCATAAAGAAGACTAACCTAACTCACCCGCTAGACCTTTGCGCACAAGTGCTGCTGTTTCTTTCACGCCATAAAGCGCGGCAAATCCACCAAAACGCGGGCCTTGAGATTGGCCAAGCAAAACTTCATAGATAGCCTTAAACCAGTCACGCAGGTTTTCAAATTCATGCTCTTTACCAACACTAAAAACCAATGATTGAAGCGCCTCTCCTGTTTCTTCACCGTCATAGCTTTCAAGGCTTTCGGCAAGGCTTTCAAGCGCAGCACGCTCTTGGTCTGTTGGCGCACGATATGTCTTAGTCGGCTTCACGAAGTCTTGGTAATATTCCATCGCAAAACCAACAAGATGATCTAGCAAGGGTGTGTTCTCAGGTGTCGCATCTGGTGCATATTTAGAGATGAAACCCCACAACACTTCCTTTGTGTCTGCATTGGCCGCCGACACAAGATTTAGAAGCAAGGCAAATGAGATAGGTGAGCTTTCTGTTGGCGGGTTACCCGAATGAATGTGCCAAACGGGATTTTCCACCTGACGCGCAGGCTCTTCCTCAGGGAATTTTCCAAGAAATGTCAGATACTCATCCACAGCTTTAGGAATCACATCAAAGTGCAATTTCTTGGCTGTACGTGGCTTTTGGAATTGGAATAAGGCCAAGCTTTCTTGCGGCGCATATTGCAGCCATTGCTCCACCGTGATCCCATTTCCTTTAGACTTGGAGATCTTTTCACCCTTATCATCTAGGAATAGCTCATAGACATATTGTGTCGGTGGCTCATTGCCCAAGATTTTACAAATACGCGAATAAATGGGTGCATTGGCTTGGTGATCTTTTCCAAACATTTCAAAGTCCACACCCAACGCCGCCCAGCGCATACCAAAATCCGGCTTCCATTGAAGTTTGACGTTTCCGCCAGTCACAACAAGTGTTGTCTCTGTGCCATCTTCATCATCAAATGTGATTTCGCCTTTTTGCGCATCAACATTTTTCATCGGCACATAAAGCACGCGCCCTGTTTTAGGAGAGATTGGCAAGAAAGGTGAATACGTCGCCTGACGCTCAGCCCCCAGTGTTGGTAACATCACTTTCATGATGTCATCAAATTTCTCAGCCGCTTGTAAAAGCGCGGCGTCATAATCACCGTTTTTATAAAATTTCGTCGCGGAGTGGAATTCATATTCAAAGCCAAAGCTATCAAGGAATGCACACAAACGCGCATTCATGTGGTCACCATAGCTGTCATGCGTGCCAAACGGATCAGGGATAGCTGTTAGCGGCTCCTGCATGTGCTGAGCTAGCATGTCTTGTTGCGGCAAATGCGGTGGCACTTTGCGCATCCCGTCCATGTCATCTGACACACAGATAAGCTTGCTTGTGTATGCACCAGCCGTTAGCTGATCAAACGCAGACATCACCATCGTGGTGCGCACGACTTCACCAAAAGTTCCGATATGCGGCAAACCAGATGGACCATAGCCTGTTTCAAATATAACCGGCTGATCTTTAGAACGACCCTGTTTTTCCTCTAGCTTCTGGATACGTTTAAGCAAAGCGCGCGCTTGCTCAAAAGGCCAGGCTTTTGCCGCTTCAGCAAGCGGCGTAAGGATATCTGCTGATAGAACAGGGTTTGTCATTTTAGATTTTTTCTCCAGTTAGAACATGGCAGTTAGCCTTGCTCTAAGCGTGGGTCAATATTGCGATGTTGAATACATACTCAACACCGCTCAAATAGGTCTCAATTTTAAGAATGAAGCGTTAAACCGCTAGTTTTTGCAGTTTCTTGGTCATACTGAAATAGATAGACCGCGCAACGGAATTCAATCCAAATTTTGCAGCAATAGCCGCTGGAACAATTCCAAATCCCCATGTGCGCCGCCATATATCAGCCGCATCTGATCGCGCATTGATACGATCCACAATATCAGGTGCAATGTCATAATATTCTTTGACCAACAAACGTCCTTTTAAGGTCGTCTTCAACACATTATCTCGGAATTTACGAAGCGTCTGCAATTCCCAACAATCATCTGCCAATCCAATTGCACCAACTGTTGCTGTCGTTAAGAAACAACCTTCCTTTTCGGGTGGCAAGAAATCAGGTTCGGAAGGGATTGAGCATTCCATTTGATTAGCCGCCAGCGCAGCCACGCGTTCTTCAGCAACTTTAACAGCAGCCTCAAGTCCAGCTTGGTCCACCATATTCCCGATAGCGATCGCATTTTGATCCGACCAGTTGGGGACATATAATTCCAACCGCAAAGGCGTATGTTTATGGGCCAATGCATGTGCAAATGCTTTTGCAATCTTTGGCTTCTCCAAATCCATCTTCGTGCTGAATTGCCCATCAGAAGGATACCAGAATTCATTTTTCTCTATCCAATAACGACGCGTCCCAAATCCGACTGTACGGTGGTAGGAATGTCCCAATTGGTTTCCGAACACGAAATAAGGTTCTCCGTGTGAACTGGCTAATTCTATCTCCGGCACATTATACCAAACTTTGGTTTCATCCTGATAGACATAACCACCCGCAGTCCGGCGCTGTTTATTAACTTCAATGAAAAAACCTGTCGTAACAACCTTATCCAAAGTTGTCGCAATCATCCACTCAATCTCGGTCGTGTCACTCATCACCCGCCATGTCGCGGCATCATATTCAATAAGCCATGAGCCCACCAATTCTTTTCCACATGTGATGACTTCATCTTCGGATTCTTCGTCTTTTTTTTCAGACTTAGATTCGCCCGCAAATGCAGATGGACTCACGCCCGCCAAAAGCATAGCAGCAACAAGACGGCGGCGATTTAAAGAAACTGGCACGTTTGGCTGCCTCCCATAGCAAGACGATATATTTCGTCCACTTTTTCATTCAGTCGTTAAAAAAGAACAACTGTCTACCAAACCAATTCTAAAAAAACGTAGTGAATGAGCTTGACAATCATTCGCAACGCTTGCAAATAATTCTTATGATCGTTTGTATTTGCCGCCGTCTTAATGAGAAAAAGATAACCGAAGCCATCGAGGCCGGTGCCGATTCTGCGCCTGCGGTTATGAAACATCACCAAACACGCTTCAATTGCGGCCAATGCCGCCATGATATCGCAGATATGATCTCAGAGCGCCAAGGTTCTGAAACATCTAATGATATTGCTGCTGAATGATTTTCATTCGCATACCGAAGTAATTCACATTCTCAAAAGCTACTGATTAAATTAGATTTTTTTGAAAATTTCGTTGCTTCGTGCACCAAATAAAATTAGTGTTGCCGCAAATTTCAGGCTCGCCCCTTTGGGCTGCAAAAAAAAAGGATCCGGCCATGAAGGGCGATACTAAAGTCATTGAATTCCTCAACAAAGCTTTGAAGAATGAACTCACAGCGATCAACCAATATTTCTTACATTCACGTATGTTGAAAGACTGGGGCGTTTCTGTTCTAGCTGAAAAAGAATACAAAGAATCTATAGAAGAGATGCAACATGCCGATTGGCTCATCGATCGTATTCTCTTTTTAGAAGGACTTCCAAACCTTCAAGATCTGGGAAAATTGCGCATTGGTGAGAACGTAGAAGAAATTCTTGAGGCTGACCTAAAACTAGAACATGACGCTATTCCACTTCTAAGAGACGCAATCGAATATAGTGATAGCATTCGTGACTATGTGTCTCGTGACCTATTCAACAAAATCCTAGAAAACGAAGAAGAGCACGTCGACTGGATTGAAACACAGCAATCTCTCATCGAAAAAATGGGTATTCAAAATTACATCCAGCTGCAAAGTAAATCAGCCGAATAACACCCGTATAAAAGCCCAGCTCTCTCAGGACATGTAGAGAGCTGGCTGCTACCTAATACATATATTTCTAATGGAACACATGCGGGTTCGCTTTAGCCCAATCCTTAGCAAGATAAGTCTCTTCAGGCGCATTCAGCAGAATATCTTTTTCTAACAATTCATAATATTCAGATGCCGGAACTGACTTCAAATTTGCCTCTCTAATCATCAAACGATCAGGTTCCAATTCATAAGGGTGGCTCGCACCAGCAGCTGCAATCACCTCCGCCAGTGCATGTAATGTGTTGTGATGGAAATGATAGACATACTCCGCCTTTTCAGGGATTACCAAACCACGTTCTCGACTTGGGTCTTGCGTCGCAATACCCGTGGGACAAGTGTTGTCATGACAATGCAAAGACTGAACACACCCAAGCGAAAACATGAAACCACGTGCTGAATTAATCCAGTCAGCGCCCAATGCTAACGCTGCCGACATACCATAGCCAGACACTAATTTACCTGATGCTGCAAGACGTATCTCATCCTTCAACCCAGCACCAATTAGAGCATTCCTTGCTAAAATAAGCCCATCTCGCAATGGCGATCCTATGTGGTCTTGAAATTCCATTGGTGCCGCACCCGTCCCGCCTTCTGCGCCATCAACAACGATAAAATCAGGTTTGATACCTGTTTCTAGCATCGCCTTGATAATCGCCAGAAATTCATAGGCCGGACCCATACACAATTTGAATCCAACAGGCTTACCGCCAGACAAATCCCTCAATTTTTCTACAAACTGCAACAACTCTACAGGCGTTGAGAAGGCTTTATGAAATGGTGGTGAAACAACGGTTTCACCAATAGGTACACCGCGTGCCTCAGCAACAGCTTCTGTCACTTTCGCACCCGGAAGCAGACCACCATGGCCAGGTTTTGCGCCTTGAGATAATTTAATCTCGATCATTTTAATCTGCTCAAGTGCAGCCGTATCTTTGAATTTATCTGGATCAAAATTTCCGTCCGCAGTGCGACATCCAAAATATCCAGACCCCAATTCCCAAACGAGATCACCACCACCCGCTTTATGAAAACGTGATACCCCGCCCTCACCTGTATCGTGATAAAAGCCTCCCTTAGCTGCCCCGCGATTTAAAGCTTCAATCGCATGTCCACCAAGTGACCCATAACTCATGGCGGAAATATTCAAGACACTCGCTGAATAGGGTAATTTACAACTCTTCCCGCCGACTTTGACCCGCAACGTCTCAATTGGTGCGGGTTGGACGGCACCAATTGAGTGCGCGATCCATTCAAAACCAGCCCTGTCATTATCAACATGTGACCCAAAAGGCTCCACACTACTGACATTCTCCGCCCGCTTATAGACCAAAGCACGCTGCTCATTATTGAAGGGACGCCCTTCTGTTTCACTTTCGACGATGTATTGGCGTAAAAATGGACGCAGCCAGTAAAAGAAACTACGGAAACGCCCAGTCACAGGATAATTACGACGCACGGCATGTCGTACCTGAATGAGATCAGAAAAACCAATCCAAACCAAAATAGCGAACGGTAAGGCAGCGATCCATACCCATTTTGAGTAAAAGCCCGCAGCTAGCGCCACCAGAAAAAATAAACAACTCAAAATAAACGGAAAAAATCTCATCTCGATTCAAGCTCTTTCAAATTCCAATTTGCTTAAACCCATAACCGATGCTCAGAAAATTACACCCTTGCTCGACACAAAAAAATGCTTAGAGCTAATAAGAAACACCTATTGCACTATATTTTTTAAACGAAGTGCGTCCCCTAAATGAAGAATGCGCTAGCCAGCTATGACAAACACAGAGTATATCTTCTTAAAAATTAAATGACTCAAAGACTTCGCAGGGCATATTATGATCGAGTTCATTCTGTTTCGTCACGCAAAAACTCAACCTGCTAAACATGGCCAATCTGACCATGATAGACGTTTAACACCACGCGGTATTAACGATGCGAAACTTGTCGCAACCAAATTATACAGTCTTGGCGCGCGACCAGATCTTATTTTACATTCTGACGCGCAGCGCTGTTGTGAGACTTTGAACGCAGTGCAATCAATTTTTAATACACCGCCAGCCAGCTCAATACCTGAACTCTATTTAGCAGAATCACATGTCGTTATGGCGCAGGCTAATTTGATGGCAGCGACGACAGACTGCAAAAGCATCCTTCTCATCGGCCACAATCCTGGCTTACAATTACTGGCGATGGATTTAGCCAATGGTCAGGAAGAAAACGACATCCGCATTCGTATGGCCTTCCCAACGTCTGCTGCAGCATTTTATCGTAGAGAAAATGATCAACAGGATTGGGCGTTGAATACATTCATCACACCCAAAGAATTGAAGCACGGATAAGCAATCCCGAGCGTATCCGCCCTCACTTATCGTGTGCGATATATGACCGCTCCAGCGCATTCAGCTCCAGCTATAGCTTCAGGCTTTTCCGCTCTAAACTCAGCCGCCACAATCTGTGAATTTTTCATCACTTTATCAGCCAACGCGTTCAGAAAAGTCTCCACCAGATCGAAGTGCTGATTGTCAGCTAAATAACGTGCAGAATCCGAAAACAGATTGTAATCGACTGTTTCAACCAAATCATCATTCACTGGTGCGACCTTCGCCCAAGCCCGCATACTTAGAATAAGCGGTTGCGTTCGTCCTTTTTCATGTGTGAACACACCCAACTGCGCTCTGACCGTGAGACGCTTTAAAAAAATTTCTGTGTATTCAGGGTTACGCTCATATGAAATCGTCATAATCTATTCCACAACGCCATCTATATCTGGCGTCTTCCATACTAAATGCTGACCGCCATCCACTGCAAGCATCTGCCCCGTCACTGCTTCTGCGTCCAGAAAATAAAGCAAAGCCTTACATATTTCTTCTGGTGAAGAACCTTCGCCTGTTAAAGTCGCATCAACTTGTTGCTGAAAATCTGCAGTAGACTGACGTTCATTTTGCAATGTCGGCCCCGGACCAATTCCGTTGACACGGATATTGGGCGCAAGCGCTTGTGCCATTGTCTGAGTTGCCGTCCATAAAGCAGATTTTGACAAGGTATAGCTGAAAAATGTTGGATTAAGTTTCCACACGCGTTGATCAACCAGGTTTACAATCAAACCTTTCGCGTCTTTATCAATCTGCGCTGCAAACGCCTGAGATAAAGCTATCGGCGCACGCAGATTTATAGCCATATGTTTGTCCCAGCTTTCAAAAGTATGGCTTTGCAGTCCATCTTCTTCAAAAGCCGATGCATTATTTACCAACAGACCTAATGGCCCAGACAATAAATTTGATGATGTTTGCACCAAAGAAGCCAGATCCGCTTCACTTTTCAAATCAGCTTGCACAATAGCGCCATCGCCACCGGCTTGACGGACAGCATCTAAAGTTTGCTGCGCGCCTTCTTTGGATGAGCGATAATGGATAGCAACTTTAAACCCGCGTGCACCAAGGCACGTCGCCATAGCTTGGCCAAGCCGCCGCCCAGCCCCCGTTATGAGCGCACGCTTCTCTATCACTGTGTAACAGTTTCAATCGCTGGAGGCTCAACAACGAGGTCCGGTAAATCCACAAACGAAAATCCATTCACCAAGCCGATGATATACGCAATGTATGTCGCGAGTAGAATTACACCGACAAAACGTCCAATTTTCCATTTAAAAGCGACAAATATTGTCACTGCGATTGTAGCTGCCCCCATAACCCAATGGCTATAATCGTGAAAACTATTACCGATTGTCTGTGTCTTCACCAATGCCACCGCACCACCTGCTGCAAACAGGTTGAACAGATTTGACCCCAAGACATTTCCCAACACGACATCAGTGTGCTTACGCATCGCAGCAGCGACACTTGCACCAATTTCAGGAAGGGATGTTCCTACAGCCAGCAAAGTTAGACCAATCAAGGCTTCAGATACATTCAACTCACGCGCAATGAATACACCTGAATTGATAGTCAAGCGCGCACCTAGAGCTAGCCCGAGCAATCCGATAAGCAGAAAAGTACAAACTTTCCAGACAGGCATGTCTTTATCTGCTTCATCAACCTCTTCAGGAATCTCATCATGATGAACACCTGATATACCAACTTGCTTGCGACTGGATTGGATTAAAAAGACGATATACACCATCAATAAAGTTAGGAAGATCGCCCCCCATATCGGACTGAGTCCAAAATAGTATGTGACGAAAATCCAGAGAAACGTTGCAGCCAGCGTCATAGCAGCAGAACGCCCCGTCCCAAGAGCATTTGTCGCAACAGGTGCAAAAATAGCCGTAAAACCCAACACCAGCATTATATTTGCTATGTTAGAACCTACGATATTCCCATGAGCGAGATCCTCAGCACCGCTAATCGCTGCATCAACAGATACAAGAACTTCAGGTAAAGAGGTTCCAAATCCGATCACCACAATACCAGCAACAAGTGGAGACAGCCCCACTTTCAATGCCGCTGCAACAGCGCCACGCACAAGTGCATCACCGGCGAACAAAAGTAAGCCTAAGCCGCATAACAGCCAGACGATTTGCATAATCATGTCAGTAGACAACGGTATTTCCTAACAGAAGGAGGAAGAGACTAGTCGAGCCGCTTGTATTCTAGGATGTTGAGAATAGCGAATACTAGGAAAGTACCGACGAGTGCGTAAACAGCTGTCATAAGAGTTTCTCCGAAGAAAACCAAAACATAAAAGCGCTGAGGCCAAAAGCGCAAAAATAAGCCTGTCTGTCCTCAGACATAGTGTGTTCCAAGCAATTGAGCAATCACCTCACACTAGTCTGATAGGATGTTTCAACACATACCGTACTGAAACACCCTATATGGATCAATATTGTGTCAGCTAAGACATTATGAAAGTGTCAATTGGCCGCGTACCAAAGCGTCATAATCAGAAACCAAGGCTTCTGTGATGGTACCCGGCTTGTACATATGACCCGCAAGCTCCGATACCGGCGTCACTTCAGCAGCTGTCCCAGTGATGAAACATTCAGAAAAATCAGATAATTCTTCTGGCTTGATATGACGCTCAACAAGCTCAAACCCACGCGCTTTAGCAAGATCAATTACTGTGCGGCGTGTAATCCCGTCAAGGAAGCAATCTGCAATGGGTGTATGGATAACATTGTCTTTGATCAGAAAAATGTTTGCACCGGTTAATTCAGACACATATCCGCGATAATCAAGCATCAAAGCATCGGCATAGCCTTCTTGCTCTGCTGCATGTTTTGACATTGTACAAATCATGTAAAGGCCAGCTGCTTTCGCAGCTGATGGAATTGTTTCAGGTGAAGGGCGTTTCCATTTTGACATAGTCACACGGATCCCCTTCATCTTATCAGCAAAATAATTGCCCCATTCCCACATAGCGATTGCAAGATGGATTGTATTTTGCTGCGCAGACACACCCATCATTTCAGAACCGCGCCATGCAAAAGCACGGATGTAACAGTCGGTGAAACCCATTTTTGCCATTAGGTCTTTTTTGGCAGAATTGATTTCGTCTTCAGAGTACGGGATTTTATAATCCAGCAACTCAGCAGATTTGTGGAGGCGTTTTGTGTGCTCTTCTGATTTGAAAATCTGACCTTCATATGCACGCTCTCCTTCAAATACTGTGGAGCCGTAATGCAAGGAGTGTGTTAGAACATGGACCTTCGCCTCACGCCACGGCACATAGACACCGTCCTGCCAGATCCAGCCATCGCGATCATCATAGGGCAGAATAGACATGAGAAATTCCTCGAAAAAATTGAAAAACTAACACCCAACGACTTGAGTTCCTTTGGATGTCAATCCATTCTCTTAGAGTGATTAGACCTGTCAATCAATCCATGAGTCGCCCAGTTTCTCGAGGCGCTAGCAATTCGGCTGAAGAGTCGCGTCTGTATTTGCGCGAGTCCGATCTGGATCAAGGTGCTTCATTGATCCGTCAATCAGCTCGAAAAATCCGGCACATGGTCGGAAGTGTCGCGCAAGAAGCGGGGCTATTAGAGGCTGAACTGGATACATTGATTGAATTGGTTGAAATGGAAGGCTGTGACATTTCCGAACTGCGGGCCCATTTATTTGCCCCAAAGCAATCGCTTGCCCGCAATCTAAATGCGTTGGAGAAATCTGGCTATATAGAACGCGTCCCTTGCCCCAAAGATGGTAGACGGCGCTTATTAAACCTGACAGAATCAGGAAAGGAAGTTATTTCCAAGGCTGCCAATGGTTGGCGAGATGTGCTACTTGAAGCCTATCGCGCTTCAGGACCGGAAGTCGTCGCAAATGCCAAAAAACTGCTTCAACACGTCGCGAAATCTTCGCCAGAGAAAGATGAAGACTCATGACCGAAACTGCTCACATCTTAGCCATTGATGATGATGATCGCATTCGCGATTTGCTAAAGCGCTTTCTTGTGTCTGAAGGGTATGGCGTCACTACAGCATCAGATGCAATTAATGCACGTAAAATTATGAAATCCATGGCATTTGATCTCATAATTCTAGACGTTATGATGCCCGGTGAAGATGGATTTAGTCTGTTAAGCTCAATTCGAGAAACAATTGACACGCCCGTCATATTGCTCACAGCAAAAGATGTTGCCATTGACCGTATAGAAGGCCTTCGCCGCGGTGCTGATGATTACGTCACCAAACCTTTTGAACCTGAAGAATTGCTTTTGCGCGTAGCGGCCATTTTGCGCCGCTCTGCTCCACCCGAACCAGTTGAAGAGGTCAATCTTTCCGGTCAAATTTTTCATGTAACAAAAGGTGAGTTACGCCGTGACGGACGTATTATGCGCCTGACAGAAAATGAAGTTCAACTTCTTCGAATCCTTGCTCAGCGTTACGGCGAACCAGTATCACGTCAAGAATTGGCAAACCTGACCTCAGCCGGTGTTGAACGCTCTGTCGATGTGCAGGTAACGAGATTACGCCGAAAAATAGAACAAGACCCTCGCGAACCCATTCATCTTCAAACAGTTCGTGGCATTGGCTATCGCCTGATTGGCGATTAGTATTTGCATTAGACGTCCGCAGAAATAATAAAATATGAGACTGTCCCGCTTTTTCCCTCGTGGCTATCTGGTTCGCTCCTACCTGATCGTAATTTTACCCATCGGTCTTTTAATAGCTGCAATGACGACCATGTTCTTTGCTTCGCACGTCAAAGAAGTTAACCGGCGTCTAGCACTCTCAATTAGTTCAGAAATCGACGTCCTCATTTCCGCTGCAAATTCTGACAGAGACTTATTCCAAAAAATAAGCACACAGTTTGACATTGCCGACCTCATGCAGACACGGATCACCTCAACTCCGCCGATTATGTCAGTAGATTCATCCTGCTGCGGCGTCCTTAAAGATACACTGGAAGACACACTCCCCAATAGATTCAATATCGAACGCCTTCCAGACAATGGTTTAATCCGCATTCAATACGCTCTCGATACGCCTGAAGATAATATTGGCGAAGTATTGGTCATCGAGTTCCCGCGTAAACGTGCTGTTATGATTACAGCGCATATTTTTATTTTCTGGACCTTTATTCTCTCTGGCGTTTTGCTGCTTATCGCACACGGATTTTTGAGAAACCATGTGCGATCTATCTTAAACCTTGCCGATGCCGCCGACGCCTTTGGTCGCGGAGAAGATGCGCCCCATTTCAAGCCATCTGGCGCAAGAGAAGTACGCAAAGCGGCTCGTTCGGTCATACGAATGCGCAACCGTATTCACAGATATGTTGATCAACGTACGCAAATGCTGGCCGCTGTATCACACGATATTCGTACACCGCTGACTCGCTTAAAGTTAGAACTCGCTTTGCTCAAAAACATTAAAGGCGTCGATCTAACTGCCGCAAAAGCAGACATTTTGGAAATGGAACAAATGCTGGATGGATATCTCGCATTTGCGCGCGGCGAAGCTGACGAACCCACGATAGAATTTGACGCTGTTGAATTGGTCAACCAAGCGTTTCATGCGGCCTCAAATCGCGCAAGAATTACTTTAAATGCTCCCGAACATTTGCTCATGCGCGGGCGCCCCCTAGCTCTAAAACGAGCTATTGCCAATCTCGCCAATAATGCCGCTGACCACGCAGATACGGTGTATATCCATATCACTCAGGCACCCGGCCTTGTGAAAATATGCGTAGAAGACAATGGTCCTGGCATAGATTCCGACAATTACAATGAAGCACTAAAACCATTTGGTCGGTTAGATGCGGCCCGTAACCAAAACAAATCCGGTGTCGGTTTAGGTCTCAGTATTGCCAATGATGTCGCACAAGCGCATGGCGGCTTTCTAAAACTAGAACGATCAGAGCTAGGTGGATTAAGCGCCGCGATGAATATGCCAACATCATCTCGCAGATTATAATGAATTACACATGCAGAACAAAACTGAACTAATCAGTTTGCAAGAGCGATCTTAAACTTCTTCATCCTTAGAATGACGCCCGCGTTTCCAAGCATTCTTCGTGAAGCTTGAAAAGCGATCGTGAAAGTTCTCGGAGAAACTAACAATATCCTGTTTCCAGCCCCGCACTTTGCTTAAGTCTTTTTCTATCGCTTCCGCTGTTTTATCGTGAGCATCTTCATCTGCTAACCAAACGCGCATGCCGCGTAGTAAAATAGCCGTTAGCCCCAATGCTTTGGTTCCAATTGCTTTCTCATCTACACCCGCCACAAACAAAGCCCATTTAGCTGTCTTCGTGCGCCGCATTCCCGCTTTTGCCAATTCGGTTGGTGTTTTGGCGTAAAAATCTTGAATATTTTCAATGGCAGATCTGTGATTTTCCATAGCATCGAAACGCTGCATAATCACATGCAATAAACGTTCTCGCCGATCATCCTCTGATGCGTCCGGCAGCAAGGGCGATAAACCCTCCCCCATGACACGATCGAACATGCTGTCTATTTCAGCCAGTAATACGGGTTTTCCACCCAAATCATATATATCAGCGAGCTTCAGGTCCGCCGTATTGGCGATATCCTGCACATTGATTTTTTCCCATGCAGTAGACCCAGCTAACAGCAATGCTGCTTTTGCAGCTGCTTGCAATGGTGGATTATCGGCTCGATTTTGATTAAAAAACATAAATCCCTTCCAATCTCCCACTATGTCCAGTCTAGCGCAAAAGCGATAACTGGAATAGGGTAGATATAGGGACTATGTTCCCTTAGACAAGGCGATGGAACGGTCTCTAGCGATTCTTAATGCCTCTTTCGTGACATCAGGAATGCCACCCTCAGCCATCATCACTTCAACTGCTGCTTGGGTTACACCATTGGGAGACATCACAGCCTTACGTAAATCTTCCGCCGAAGTTGGATCATTTTCCATGAGGACACTTGCACCAATAACCGTCTGACGGGCCAGACGCTGTGCCATCCCCTCTTCAAGTCCAAGCGCAACACCGCCTGCAGCCATAGCTTCGACCAACAAAAATGCGTAAGCAGGACCACATCCAGACACCACGGTCACGGCATCCATCAAGCTTTCTTCAAGCGGACCTTCAACAGTTCCCAATGATGCCAACAAAGCATTTACCTTAGAGCTATCAGCGTCATCACACGCATCAGAGACACAAAAAGCTGTCACACCAGCACCAACAGCACCGGGTGTGTTAGGCATAGCACGCACAACTTTGCGTGCGCCTGTTTCTTCTGCCAATCGCTCAATCGTGATGCCCGCCATGACGGAAATGACCAATGTATTTGACCCAACCCATTTGGCTGCATCGGCTGTCACTTTAGAAAACACCTGCGGTTTAATAGCAAGAATAAGCACATCAACCGGCCCAGGAGCTTCAGGATTTAATACAGCGCCAGTTTTACCGCTCAACTCACGCAACGCATCAGAAGGTGTCGGGTCCACAATGTTGACGCTTTGCAATCCAGCCGCATCCAAATTGTTCAACCAACCTTTCGCCATAGCGATACCCATCCGCCCCCCACCAATGAGTGTTGCAACAGATTTAGATTGTAATGCGGTAGACATAAAATTCACCCGATAAATTATAGTGGCAGGATAAAGCTAGAGTTTCTAAGCCTCACCCAAAGTGTCAAACAAGGCTGCCTCTAAAGCCTGTTTGGGGGATTTTCCAGCCCATATAACAAAGTTAAAGGCTGGCAGAAAACGCTCAATCGCTTCAGCAGATGCATGCATAACAGCTTCCACTTCGCCTTTTTCCGGCGCTTCACGGTATAATAAAGGCAAAGTGTGACGATACATGATAATGCCTTCGTCACTCCAATATTCAAAATGGCCTATCCACAAGCGTTCATTCACCATGGATAGCAATTCAAGAACAGCAAACCGGCGCGTATTTGGAGCACGCATATCTACTGACAAAGAAAAATGCACAGCACGTGGCTCATCTCTAAGAACAAACAATCCACCGCACTCGCCCCAGCGCGTCGGAGCGGCACAATTCACGCTCTTTTCATCAGAACGTTCGGCACCCCACTCGGCAGACGTCAAGCATTGTTCAATGATCTCCATTGTATCATCATTTGCTTCATGTTGGTGAGACGAAAGAGCCGTCATATAGGCACCCTTTTAAAAATAAGCGGACAAAACAGCAGATCGCTTTAAACGGCGTTAGCGCCATACACAACAGCGGTAAAGTTAACCTCTGTAAATATTTTTGGCTTCTAGCCTTCAATCTCAGTATTAAGGCGATTCTCTAATGTTTGAAGGCGCTCTTCCAATGTTTCGACTCGCTTCTGAGAAGCCAGAAACATCTCTTTCAAAACATCATATTCTTCACGACTAACTAAATCCATTTCCGAGATCACGCGGTCTGTCTGAGCACGCAACAATCCCTTAGCTTCATCGCCTGCTGCTTGTGCAGCGCCCATTGCACCTGTGACAAATTTCGCTGCTTCGTCAAAAATTGGGTTTTTTGTTTGCATTTCTTAATGTCTCGCCTCTGGACCCGGCGACCTCGCCGTGGCACTGCATGCACTACACATAGTGGACTATGAGCGCGCTTGCAAAGGCGTTTCTCAAAAGAGCTTGGTTTAAAAGGACGTGACAGCATGTTTGTGGCAATACCTTTTCCGGAAATAGATCCGGCAGTATTCACAATACCCGCATTATCGCTTGGTGATTTTACACTCGGTCCATTCCCATTGCGTTGGTACGCCCTATCCTACATTGTTGGATTGCTGCTCGCATGGAAATATGCAGGCTACCTCATATCCAAGAATAAACTCTGGTCAGCCGCCAATGGCAAAAGCCCGCTTTCCAAAGATGACCTAGATGATTTTGTGTTCTGGGCCATGATGGGTGTGCTTATTGGTGGTCGCCTTGGTTATATTCTATTCTATCAGCTTCCCTTTGAACCAGACCGCATATTCAACGATCCGCTCATGATCTTCAAAATGTGGGAAGGCGGCATGTCATTCCACGGCGGCTTAATTGGTGTTGCTTTTGCGATGGCCTACACGGCCCAACAACGCAGCCTTTCATTGCTAAACCTATCCGATATCGGTGCAGCGACAGCCCCTATCGCACTATTCCTTGGGCGCATTGCAAACTTCATCAATGGTGAATTGTATGGCCGCCCGACAGATGTTCCGTGGGCTATCCGTTTCCCAGCCTATGATTTTGGATCTCATCAATGGTATTATAATTCCCTTGGTGCACCAGTAGGATCAAAAGTGCCTGTTCACCCCAGCCAGATATATGAAGCTGCTTTGGAAGGACTTTTGCTCTTCTCAATCGTGTCTTTTGCTATCTGGAAATTCAAAATCTATCGCAAACCAGGCATGGCAACCGGTATTTTCCTCATTGGATATGCATCTGCACGAACAATCGTAGAGAATTTCAGAGAGCCTGATTCACATATCGGCTTCTTGCCGGGCGGCGTCACCATGGGCATGCTGCTGTCAGCACCAATGATAATTGGTGGTCTCTATCTTATCAATCGGGCTAATAAACCCAATGGCGGCAAGAAGAAGCCAAACAGAGACCCAGCCTCTCAATCGTGAATGCCGTGTCTAAGCAGCCAACATTAGAGGAACGCCTAAAGTCTCTCATTAAGACTGATGGACCGATCTCACTGTCAGTTTTCATGCAGCTTGCTTTGTTTGATAGAAAACAAGGCTATTACGCCACGCGTCCAGGCCTTGGAAAAGATTTCACGACAGCACCTGAAATCAGCCAGATATTTGGTGAAATGCTTGGTGTTTGGGCTGCTCATGAATGGCAACAAATGGGCTGCCCATCCCCCTTCTATCTTATCGAGATGGGCCCGGGACGCGGTATCATGATGAAAGACATCTGGCGTGCCACCGCAAAAATTGCAGGCTTCCACGACGCTGCCCACCCTTATCTTATAGAACCTTCGCCATCTCTACGAAAAATACAGGCAAAACGATTATCAGCTCTAAAAAACCCCCAATGGGTGAATGAGCTAACGGATATTCCAAATGGCCCATCCATCATCCTCGCCAATGAAGTGCTCGATTGCTTGCCCATTCGGCAATTTATTCGCCAAGACGGCGCATGGTGTGAACGTAAAATCGGCTTGGATAAAAACGGAAACTTTATGCTCGGCATATCTAGTCCGATAAGTACTGAGACCGAAAACACACCCGATAATCTGTCAGACATGGTGCAAGATGTCGTTGAGATATCTTCGGCTTTGGATGCATTTATTGAATTAATTTCAGACCGCCTCAAACATGACAATTCGCGTGCCCTTTTCATAGATTATGGACCAGCCAATTCAACACCCGGAGATACATTGCGCGCCTATTCAGATGGCAAACAAGTTGATCCCCTTTCCAATGTTGGAAATGTCGATTTAACAGCAGATGTTGATTTTGCTAAAGTCGTACAATCAGCAAAAACACACGGCTTAGAAATTGCTGGCCCAAGCCCTCAAGGATGGTTTTTAAATGCACTGGGCGGCGTCGAGCGCGTTAACGCACTCATCAACCAAAACCCTGATAAAATTGACGAAATTTCTGAAGGAGCCATGCGCATCATGGCACCGGATCAAATGGGAGAGCGCTTTCAAGCGCTATGTTTATCTACGAAAGACTTGCCGTCGCCAGCAGGATTTTAGAACACAAAAAAAACCGCCCTCTTCAGAGCGGTTTTCATTAAAATATCGATGAATAAAGCCGATTAGCGGCGCTTCATAACCATTTCAAAAATATCATCCATGGCGCTGCCATCTTTGTCGGCATCAAGTAGGTTGCCAATCATGCCCATTGCACCACTATTTGCAGAGGCTTGTTGTTGCTTACCGCCGCCCATTAGACCGCCAAGTAATCCACCAAGAAGGCCACCGCCAGATTGGCTTGATCCGCCACTCATAGCTGCCGCACCAAGTGCTGCTGACGCAATGCTACCAAAATTACCCATTAGGTTTACCGGTACATCTGGATCCTTTGATTGCTTCGCAAGTGAACCCATAGCCATCGTCGCAACCATTGGCAGCAATTGTTTCATAAGATCAGTTGATACACCTGCACGCTCACTGGCTTTAGCGGCGACTTCACGGCTCACTTCTTTTGAACCAAGGAGATGACCCAGAATAGCATTTCCATCATTGACGGATTCAGCTGTATTTAATGTTTCAGGCTGCTCAAGATATTTCGCGTGATCACCATTTTGCAGAGCACCCATAAGCGCTTCTAGGCCGCCAGGTTGAGCGACATTGCGCTTCAATCCACCGGAAATCGCTGGCAATAGCGCTTTTACCGCTGATTGTGTTGCGCTTTCATCTAGCCCAAATTGCTTGCCTAATTGATTAAGAGCACCTTGGCCTGCACCAGATGCAAGCATGTCCATTAAATTCAAACCAGCCATAACAGCCCCCTTGATAATTGAAATCGTTAGCCGATTATTAACACAGCTAACCTGAGTACACTATGAACAGATTAGAACGCAAAGAAAAACGAGCAAGACTTATCATCCTGCTCGTTTCTTATTTTTGAATTTGAACTGCAAGATAACAGCCAAATAATAATTTAAACGCGACGCTCGACCATCATTGTTTTGATGCTTGCGATTGCTTCGGCTGGGTTTAAGCCTTTCGGGCAAACCTGCGCACAATTCATAATCGTGTGACAACGGTAAAGCTTGAACGGGTCCTCAAGATCATCAAGACGTGAACCTGTTTCTTCATCACGGCTATCAATCAACCAACGGTAAGCTTGAAGCAAAGCCGCAGGCCCAAGATATTTGTCACCATTCCACCAATATGACGGACAAGACGTCGAACAGGATGCACACATGATACATTCATATAGACCATCAAGCTTTTCGCGCTCTTGTGGTGTTTGTTTCCACTCACGCTGAGGCTCTGGTGTTGTTGTTTGCAAATATGGCGCAACATATGCGTGCTGTGCGTAAAACTGAGAAAGATCTGGCACAAGGTCTTTAATAACTGGCTGGTGAGGCAAAGGCGAAATTGTGATTTTGCCTTTAAATTCATCATGGCCTTTCGTACAGGCAATCGTGTTGCGACCACCAATATTCATGGCACATGATCCACATACACCCTCACGACATGAGCGACGGAATGCCAAAGTCGGGTCAACTTCATTCTTGATATAGATCAATGCATCAAGAACCATTGGTCCAAATAATTTGGTGTCTACTTCATAAGTATCCCAACGCGGGTTCTCACCAGTGTCTGGATCGAAACGGTAAATCCGAAAGGTCTTAAGTGAGGAAGCACCTTCACTTTTAGGGCCAGACCAAGTCTTACCATTTTTAACTTTAGAGTTCTGCGGAAGCGTTAGCTGAACCATGATGTCCACAACCTTTTTTATTTATTTATCGGCAATCTAACGAGCTAATCGTAAATGCCTAGTGTGCTTCAGTCTTTGGTAGCGCTAAAAACAAGAAAAATTTTCGCACCTGAAAATCATTCTCAATATATTTCGGGTTTTTCAGGATATTTCTATGTTTAGAATAGTTTATTGGCTAATCTATACCAATCCAAGACAACATTTTATCCCATATCGTTTTCTTGGTTTCTCTCTTATTTGGGGTCAGAGAGACAGCGCTTGCAGGCGCAATATTTGTACGTTTTAAATCGATCATTTCAGTAATACCGGCTTGAACCAATTTTGCGCAAAGTACATCCGGCCCTTGCTCAGAAGAAATCTCCATTTCCTCTTTATACAAAGGGATAGGCGCAACAAAATGCACATAGCTGTTTTCATCGCCCTCTTCGGAATGCATGCATTCAAACCCCACGCCGGGTAAAAGCGGTTTAGCAAAACCAAAGCCACAAAAATCTGCACCCTCAAAAACAGGCTGCGGTTTTTCAGAAAACATGACTGTTTCCCCTTCCTCCACAGCAACCCCGTTTATATGCACGAGTTTCGCAAATTGGCGCACAGTGTTCGCAGCAAGATTTAAGGCCTTTAAGTCATCTTCGTCATTGCCATTTTGCTGGGCAGCCAACACGAATTCGACACGCTTCACAATTTTTTGTTCGCTATATTGTTTGGATGGAAGCGGCGCGAAAGAACACCCAAAACTCGTCACATAAGCAAATTTACGTTCACCGTCGGGCGGCACAACCAAAACATCAATAGGTGGTCCGTCCTCGGACGAATTTCCTGACCATCCATCTTCATCAGTAAAAACTGTCTGAAACTCACCAATATTACGCGCCAGATGGAGGTCCAGCGCGTCACGCATGTCTTCGCTCGACATGCCAAAATCAGTTTCCGGTCCCCATATATTCATCTCTCAGTTTTAACGCCCCAGACAGGATTGGGTCAATCAATACTCAGAAACTTACTGTATTTTTATTCAACTTGTTTTTTAGATTTTTGCCCAAAATCAACGCACACGCTAGTTTTGGAGCGCAAATAAAAAAGCCCACACCAAGCATTAAACTTGACGCGGGCTTTCTTTTTTATACTCAGAAAACGCTAGTAAACGCGCGCTTTTGGCACAATATATTCAATGTCATCAGACATTGTATATTCGTGCACCGGACGGTAATCGATTTTGACATTACCTTTGTCATCACACCAAGCCAATGTGTGCTTCATCCACTCTGGATCATTCCGGTCTGAGAAGTCCTCACGTGCGTGCGCACCACGACTTTCTTTACGGTTAGCAGCACCATTCACTGTCACAGCAGCCTGAGCGATCAGATTGTCCATCTCAAGTGTTTCCACAAGGTCTGTATTCCAGATCAAGCTTGTGTCAGTCACGGCTAGATCAGGCATGCTTTCATAACATTCAGCAATTTTCGTCACACCCTCTTCCAGTGTTTCACCCGTACGGTAAACCGCACAATTAGACTGCATGACTTTTTGCATTTGCAAGCGCAATTTAGCAGTTGGTGTACCGCCTTTAGCATTACGGTATTTATCCAAACGCTCAATTGCGTTGTTACCAGCATTCTTTGGAAGCTCTGGCTGACGGCCATTCACTTCAAGCTTCTCGCCACAGCGTAAACCAGCCGCACGGCCAAACACGACAAGATCGATCAATGAGTTAGACCCAAGACGGTTTGCACCATGAACAGACACACATGCCGCTTCACCCACAGCCATCAAACCAGGCACAACCGCATCAGGATCATCACCCTTCTTGGTCAGAACTTCACCGTGATAGTTTGTTGGAATTCCACCCATATTATAGTGAACTGTTGGGATCACTGGGATTGGCTCTTTGGTTACATCCACACCGGCAAACACGCGCGCGCTCTCAGAAATACCCGGCAAACGTGCTGCCAAAATATCTGGGTCGAGGTGATCAAGGTGCAAGAAGATGTGATCCTTCTCAGGACCAACACCGCGACCTTCACGAATTTCCATTGTCATTGAACGAGACACAACATCACGCGATGCAAGGTCTTTTGCAGATGGCGCATAACGCTCCATAAAGCGCTCACCTTGAGAGTTTGTGAGGTATCCACCTTCACCGCGTGCACCTTCAGTAATCAGACAACCTGATCCATAGATACCTGTTGGGTGGAATTGAACAAACTCCATGTCTTGCAGAGGGAGGCCAGCACGCAATACCATTGCGTTCCCATCACCCGTACATGTGTGCGCTGATGTACATGAGAAGAATGAACGCCCATATCCACCTGTCGCCAAAATCACGCGTTGCGCGCGGAAACGGTGCATTGTGCCGTCATCTAGCTGCCATGTTGTTACACCACGACAAGCACCCTCATCATCCATGATAAGGTCCATACCAAAGTGTTCGATGAAGAATTCAACATCATACTTTAGAGACTGACCATAAAGTGTGTGAAGCATGGCGTGGCCGGTACGGTCAGCCGCCGCACACGTACGTTGCGCAGGCCCATTCCCGTATTCACGCGTCATTCCACCAAAAGCACGTTGGTAGATTTCACCCTTATCAGTCCGAGAGAAAGGCATTCCCCAATGCTCAAGTTCATACACAGCATCTGGTGCGTGGCGTACAAGATATTCAATTGAATCTTGGTCACCCAGCCAGTCAGACCCTTTTACAGTGTCATACATGTGCCAGCGCCAGTCATCGCCGCCTTCCATGTTACCCAGAGAAGCAGCAATACCACCCTGAGCCGCAACTGTGTGAGAACGTGTTGGGAACACTTTAGAAATACACGCTGTTTTCAATCCAGCTTGAGCAGCACCAAGGGCAGCTCGCAAACCAGAACCACCAGCACCAACAACCACAACGTCAAATGTGTGATCTACCCATTCATATTCGCTCATTTCGTCTTGCCTTTCATGCGCCCGCGCCAAATATTATGGGGGCGATCAAAAATTATGCTACTGCAACTTTAAATACGGAGAACACAGTCGCAGCGATCAACGCGAAGCTGAGAAATGTGTTTAGCATCAACAAAACGATGCGGGGCATGTGACCTGAGATATAATCCTCAATCACAACCTGCAATCCAAGACGCATGTGATAAATTGTGCCGCAAACGGCTAGAAGCACCAAAATGGCATTCAACGGCTGAGAAAGCCAAGCTTCCGCGTTCGCAAAACGCTCGAGTGTATTATCACCGCGCGTTGCGCCCAAAAGAGAAATCAGGAACCAAGGTACTAAGAATACGAGAGCGACGGCTGAAACGCGTTGCCCAATAAAGTGACCTGCACCATCACGTGCAGACCCAAGACCGCGAACTTTACCAAGTGGTGTGCGCATAGAGTTAGACATAATAAAGCGCTCCCTTAAATCGCTATGCCGGGCACAAGCCCCGCAAAGATCCAGACAGCGACCGCGCCGAGTAGACCAAAAGCTATTGTGAAATATGACCAGAAGTTAGCTACGGCAGGTGTAAAACCTTTACCTGCATCCCAAAACAAGAAACGAATGCCTTGCCCTAGGTGGTACATGACTGAAACAGTAAAACCAAACAAGATGATCTTGCCGAAGATAGATGTGAAGAACACATCAAAGCATTTAAAAACATCGCTGCCCGATGCTATTGCGAACAACCAACCGACGATTAACACAACACCGATTGCATTTCCAACGCCAGTAATACGTTGTAGAATCGACGTTAACATTGTCGGGTGGAATTTCCAGACTTGAAGATGCGGCGACAATGGACGCTTGTCTGCCTCGACCTGATTGGCCATGAATGCCCCTTTTCCGCGTAAGAATTTGCGAATGCTGTTTCATCATTTTTGTCTACTGTAATTAGACGCTCTTAAAGAGGTGTCAACGTGTTCCAAAGTCACAGAACCAAATAGTCTTCACTATATTTCATGTTATAGCGCTAACATTTCTCTACTTGCGGATCATTCTTAAAAACTCCATCTTTTCAAAGGCTAGCCGCGCCCTTATCTACGAAATCTCTGATCGTAAATTATTATCTTGGGAATCGTCATGAAAATCGCAATTATTGAAACTGGACTACCTCCTGAAGATATTCGTGCGGATTTCATTTCCTATCCTGAAATGTTCAAACAGCTTATTGGTTTAGCTACTCAAGACGTAGAATTTGAAACATTCAGCTTTTGTCACCATGAATTTATGCCAAACGATATTCCAGACATAAAAGCATATAATGGCTTCCTGATTACAGGTTCTCCTGCTGGCGTATACGAAGACTGGCCTTGGATGCAGCCTCTATTCACATTCATTCAGGAAGCGGCAAAAGCAAACAAACCTCTTATTGGGGTCTGTTTTGGGCATCAGGCCATCGCGCAAGCACTTGGCGGAGAGGTTATCAAATCTCCCAAAGGCTGGGGAATTGGCCGCCACCACTATAATTTTGTACATAAGCCAGAATGGATGAATACGGATGCGGAAGGTTTTAGTTTATCTGTCAGCCATCAAGATCAAGTTGTCGCGCTTCCCGCAAACGCCCAGCTCATCGCTTTATCTGATTTTTGTGAATTAGCGGCCGTTTACTATCCAGATGCTCCCGCCCTCACATTTCAAGGTCATCCAGAATTTAGTGATGAGTATGCTGCCGCACTCTACAATATTCGGCGCGGAACTAAATTTGATTCAGATATGGTAGATGAAGCCCTCATCTCCCTGAAGGACACAAAAGAAGACAATGCGAATGTTGCGCAATGGATGTGGGCATTTTTACAAGCAAAAGCAAACTGAAAATCTTCAGCCGACTAAGTCTTATTCCAACTCAGTTAAATACGGGATATAAACTGCTCTACTTGCGAGGATAATTTGTGCAAGCCTTGCAACTCATCCTCCAGCTTGTCTCTGTTTAAATAGAGAAGCGTCGACACAAAACACAATCCAAAGACGACAAAGATAGTTTTAGACATGCTCCGCTTTTGTGCACCGAAACGCCCATAATCTTTTGGATTTGATTGGCTATAACCAGACGCATAAAATTGTCGATCGTGAAAATTCATTACCACACCCCCAGATTGCAACATAACAATCTGAAAAGCAGCAATTACCGTGCCACCTTCGCAATATTGAAGCGGCATTCATCGAATGTATAGAAAACCAGCACCGAGCTAACAAAAGATCTGCATTCAAGACACAAAAGAATGGCACCAGCTCGACACTAACTCGACAGCTTGATCACACGACATCAACACAGATTTGAGAATTTCGCTTGGTACCTCTGGCCCGAGTCGAACGGGCACTTCCGAAGAAACTGGATTTTGAATCCAGCGCGTCTACCAATTCCGCCACAGAGGCAACCTAAGCGAGGCGGGAAAATGGCAGAGACATGCTCAAAGGTCAAACTATTTTATAGACTTTTTTTTATTTATGCTTAGGGGTCATATTTTAACAGGTAATAAGACCTTTAACTTTCTCTTGTCACAATGATGTTTTAGTCCTGTCGACAAGGGGATTCTCGCAGTGAATCCTAACTTCCAGTATGAGTATCAGGCGATGACTAATTTAGCTTCAGACACGACATCAAATACCACAACTGAAGACACTCTTCACAAACCTAGTCTTATTGAAGCGATCGAAAAACTAGCCGAAGAAGCGCCCCAAGAAGGGATCTCCCTCAAAGAACTCACCCATGCTTTAGGTGATCAAGCATTTGGCGCGGCGCTTTTCATTCTGGCTCTACCTTGTTGTATTCCTTTTCTTTATGGTGTCCCTCAAATTGTATCATTGCCGATGGCAGCCATTGCTGCGCAAATGGTTATGGGACGCAAACAACCTTGGCTTCCTTCAAAATTTGCAGAACGCAAAATTTCAAAAGAAGGCTTAGAAAAAACAGCCAAAGGCGGACGCAAATATTTTGGTTGGGTTGAAAAACTCTCCCGCCCGCGCCTAACTTTCCTAACTAGCTCCAAACTCGAACGCGTTATTGGCCTTGTTTTGATGGTATTTTGTCTCTCTATCCTTACACCTTTACCAAGCACAAACACAGTTCCGGGTTTTGCTGTTGCGATGGTTTCTTTTGGTATGCTAGAGCGAGATGGCCTATTAACGACAGGCGGTCTGATTTTAGGTTCAGCCTGGATTGCCATATTACTGACTGTCGGAACCGCCGGAATTAAGCTCTTACTAGGTTTAGGCGGCTAAGCTTTTGCGATATTCATCACGTTAAATCACAATGCCAACATAATGCATTGCGTTGTTTGGCATTTGCAATAAAAACTATCTCATGATGAATTCTATTCTCTCACAGCGCACATGGATTTATGTATCCCTTTTGGCCAGCATATTCATGTTGGCTAGCGCTCATGTCTTTGAAACTTTTGGCAAAATGTATCCTTGTGATTTGTGCCTCAAGCAAAGAGAACCATACTGGGTTGCGATTTTTATTGCCTTATCTGGTATCATCCTCTCCCGCGCTAAACCCAGCTGGCCAATGTTTAAAACAACATGCATATTGCTTGGTTTCACCTTCCTTTATGGAACTGGTTACGCGCTCTATCATTCCGGGGTTGAATGGGGCATTTTCCATGCAGGATGCCAGAGCGTGGATTTTGATCCATCACAATCATTAGCGCTTGATAGCCCTATGGTTGTTGGCAAATGCGACGAGCCACCCCTTGTTATTATGGGCGTCACTATGGCCAATATGAATGCAATCGGATCAATGCTATTAATGCTCACCTCTTTTGTTTGCGCCTTTCGTAAGCAAAAAAATTGATCTAGCTTTCATATGCTAACGCAACACCACCAGCTGGGAGTGAACACAATGCCTCGCAATAGACCTCTTCCCAAACGCACAGAAGAAATGGTGCGTGTTGACCATGCTGGTGAATATGCCGCCGTCGCTATTTATCAGGGCCAACGTGCTGTTTTTGAAAAGCTTCACGGTAAATCCCGTATCGTTGAACAACTCACCGAGATGGAAGCTGAAGAACAACACCACCTCGCAGCCTTTGATGATCTCATCCAAACCAAAGGCGTGCGCCCAACAGCGATGACGCCCATCTGGGGCGTTGCAGCATACGGGCTAGGCGTTGCAACCGCATTGCTCGGTGAAAAGGCCGCTCACGCCTGCACTGAAGCGGTCGAAACAGTCATCGAAAAGCATTATGATGATCAGGTCAAAGAATTAGAGGCTGAAGGAGAAACAGAGCTTTCTCCCATGTTTGCACAATTTCGAGATGAAGAAGCCGCCCATAAAGACTTGGCCGTTGAAGAAGGTGCCCACGAAGCTCCAGCCTACCCACTTCTCTCAGCCTTCATAAAAGCAGGTTGCCGCGCAGCGATCAAAATCTCCGAAAAGGTTTAACCCCTCAACAAGGATTTTCGTGGGGTTTTGAAACCTTTTAAACGACACTGCTGATCAGCAATGCCGCCCCATATATACCTAATCCGAACACAAAATGAGAAGTAACACTTTTTACTCTCACAAAAAGTGGATTTGGTGTTTTGCTGCCTGCTATTCCCATTCCAAAACAAGGCTGCATCACGAAAAATGGGACAGTAACTGTCGCCACGCCTACGATAATTCCGGGCATCGCTCTTGGGGTATCTATCCACGCTTCTCCCCATATAAGCACAACAATTGCAGCATATATAATCCCGATCACATAATGCGCCGTCCAGCCGATTACGGCTTCTCCTGATATTTTAGGACTATTGCCAATACTTTGATGCATAAATTTTCCGCTCGGCATACGCGCCAACCAGCGTCCCACCAATGCAAAATCCAACCCTCTGATATTAAATGCGCACCTTAAAAAAAACGTCCACAAATCCATAATAGCAGTCGCACCAATACCTATGAAAATGACGCACCCCATCAACTTTATAAATAAAGAAAAAATCTCAAAACTATCCAACACCCTCAATCTCCTAACTTTAATAATAACCATTTATTTCAATAGGTTATAGCAAATTTAGCGCCCAAGAAAATTGTCTTTATTTTCTCAAACTCATTGCGTAGGATGCACTCTACAAACTCAACCACACTTGAGGTCAAATGATTTAGGAGCTGTAAATGTTAGATACTTCAAAAGTAGCAAAATTATCAGGCTTGCCGGCCTCAACGCTGCGCTATTATGAAGAAAAAGGCCTTATCCAATCCGTTGGCCGCAAAGGCATTACGCGTCTGTTTGAACCCAATATTATTGAGCAATTGGAATTTATCGCACTGGCCAGAATCGCAAGATTTTCCCTTGAAGATATTGCCGCTATGTTTTCAAAAAATGGATCTTACCAGATCGACCGCTCATTATTGAAAGAAAAGGCCCAAACACTAACTGATGAAATCAAACGAATGACAGCTGTCCGCGATAGCTTGATCCATGTCTCAGAATGCCAAGCACCAAGCCACATTGAATGCCCTAAATTCCAAAAGCTCCTGCGCCTCGCAGGCAAAGCACAGTCCAAAGCCAAACAAAAAGGCAAAACAAAGCCATAGCTTTATCCACCCTTATTGAACAAAAACTGAGCTTACCATCATACAAAAAGAGCCTCATTTCACAAAGGAAACGAAGCTCAGCTTTTTACTTGTTCATTGGCCATATTATTGGGGTCATTTTGAAGCTCAATATCCCAATAAAGGTAATCCAACCAAGTTGAATGCAGATGGTTTGGCGGGAATTTCCGGCCCATTTGCTGAAGATGATATGTATCTGGGCAAGACGGCGGAGGACTGATAACCATGCCCGCTTCAGAAGGCATACGCCCGCCTTTTCGTAGATTGCAAGGACTGCACGCCGTTGCAATATTTTCCCAAGTTGTCCGCCCACCTTTATGGCGAGGAATAACATGATCAAATGTCAAATCATCTGGTGAACCGCAATAAACACACTTAAACCCATCCCGCAGGAACAAATTAAATCGTGTGAATGCCGGTGATCTGTCTTGTTTCACAAAATCACGAAGTGCAATCACTGAAGGCAACCGCATTTCAAAAGAGGGTGAATGTACGACGAAATCATATTCGGCCACAACATCCACCTTTTCCAGAAACACAGCTTTCACTGCTTCCTGCCAAGGCCAAAGCGATAAGGGAAAATAAGATAACGGCCTAAAATCAGCATTCAAGACCAGCGCAGGTGACGACGCAATTTGTTTAGTTAGAAACTCAGCCACGACGATCCTCCTTTACTAGAGGCCGCTTCGCCGCGTTTGCGGCTAGCAGCCGAAAACCATGCAGAAAACAGATAATTGCTCTCTGTCTCCTTAGATGTAAACGATTCTTCACGACACTCTGGTGACAATCAAGAGAAAATATTAATTTTTATAAGAATAACCCAAATATGCGGACTTCATTAGGCGGCATAAAATCACTTCGCAAAAATATTAACTACCACTCATTACTTGAGTCTATAAATCTTATACATTGCTGAAAAGCGAAATACATGAATTAGCTCTCAACAGTCTTTTCCATTTTTCGTGTTTGAAAATAATACCCTATGCAACTCACAAACAATAAAACTGGCGCAGTTGCGCAATCACTTAAAATTCAAGACAATGTCAGAGGCCCGCTCGTCCTTATATTGGCCGCCATGTGTATTGGTCTTGCTCCTATCGGGCTACGTTTTTCCCAAATGGAGCCAAGCGTTACAGGCATGTGGCGCTTCACATTTGCGCTACCAATATTATTTGCTTTTGGAATCATATTCAAACAAACCATAGGCCGCCCTTCTCCTGCAATCATTGCATCAGGTGCTTTTTTTGGATTGGATATCTGCCTTTGGCATACAGCCCTCACACACACATCTGTGGCAAATGCGACATTTTTCGTCAATTTAGGTTCGGTAGGGGTTGGTCTACTTGCGTGGGTCTTTTTACAGCAAAAGCCGAGTAAAATATGGCCAATAGCCGCCATTTTGGCCTTATCGGGCGCTGCTGCAATGGCAATAGGTGCGCCTACAGATCAACAAAGTGGCCTACTTGGTGATGGGCTTGCATTATTGGCGTCATTCTGTGTTGCCGGATATCTATTATGTGCCACGATTGCCCGTAATAAAGCCTCAGGCTTCCAGGCTGCATTCTGGCTAACCGCAAGCGCAATCCCCGTGACATTTATTTTTGCACTCTTTACAGGAGAGCAATTAATTCCATCAGATATCAGCTATTTTGGCGCTCCACTATTTCTCGCCGTTATGGCACAATGCATAGGACAAGGGCTACTCATCTACGGCGTAGGCCTTACCAAGCCAGCCATAAGCGGCGTTATTTTGCTTATTCAGCCCGTTGTCGCTGGTGTCTTAGCTTGGCCTTTATTTGATGAAGCTTTAGCACCCATTCAAATTGCTGGTGCTGGAATAATCTTATGCGGCGTCTGGCTAGCAGGCCGCAGCCGCTAGCCAAACACAATTATGCTAAGTGGGCTTTTTCAACCAACTCCACAATATCTCCCATTAGGTCTGTTATCTGAAAATCTTTCGGTGTGTAGACACGCTTAATGCCCATTTGTTTAAGCGCTAAAGCATCTTCATTTGGGATAATACCGCCCACAACCAATGGGATATTCTCTAACCCGCGTTCACGCATCAAGCGCGCTGTTTCTCGGGCGAGATCCAGATGAGAACCTGATAGAATAGACAGACCCACAACATGCGCATCATTATCTATGGCCTGCTGCACGATTTCTTCCGGTGTGAAACGAATGCCTTCATAAATCACTTTCATCCCGCATGCGCGCCCACGCGTCGCTATCTGTTCAGCACCATTTGAATGCCCATCAAGGCCCGGTTTACCCAATACATATGTCAATGTGCGACCAAGAAGATCAGACACGCGTTCCACATTAGCTTTTACCGCCTCAATATCTTCATCACCTTCAGTCGAAATGACAATCGAAACGCCTGTTGGTCCGCGATATTCCCCAAATACACCCCGTAGAGTTTCTCCCCACTCACCAATTGTAACGCCCGCTTTGACTGCTTCAATAGTGGACGGCATAAGGTTTCGTCCTTCAGAAGCCGCCGCGCGCAAATGCTCTACAGCCCTCTCACACTCAGCAGTATCGCGATCTTTGCGCCACTGCTTTAAACGTTCAATCTGGGCGTATTCTTCGGCTGGGTCGACTGTCATTATCGCATCATCACCTGTCGCCAACGGGCTAGGTTCAGTTGATGTAAATGCATTCACACCGATGACTTTCTGATCCCCGCCTTCAATTCCCATAACGCGATTTTTCTGAGACGCAACAAGCTCACCCTTCATAAACTCAACCGCATTGACCGCCCCGCCCATCGCATCAATCTCAGCAAGTTGTTTGCGAGCACCGCCTTTAAGTTCATCAGTTTTGCCTTCAACAACATGGGAGCCATCAAAGAGATCTTCATATTCTAAAAGGTCTGTTTCAAACGCCATTATCTGCTGCATACGCAATGACCATTGCTGATCCCAAGGTCTAGGCAAGCCCAGTGCTTCATTCCAAGCTGGTAATTGCAAAGCACGGCACCGCGCACGTTTTGAAAGCGTCACAGCCATCGCTTCTAACAAAATACGATAAACATTATTTTCAGGCTGCTGCTCAGTTAAACCCAACGAATTAACCTGCACCCCATAACGAAAACGCAGCGCTTTTTCAGATTTGACACCATAGCGTTCTCTGCCAATCTCTTCCCATAAATCAACAAACGCCCGCATTTTACAAAGCTCAGTCACAAAGCGCACACCCGCATTCACAAAGAAGGATATCCGAGAGAAGACAGTTTCAAAATCTTCATCAGGCACCTGACCGCCAGCTTTGACTGCATCAAGCACAGCACAAGCAGTCGCCAAGGCATAAGCAAGCTCTTGCTGAGGCGTCGCACCTGCTTCTTGTAAATGGTAAGAACACACATTCAGCGGGTTCCACTTGGGTGTTTCTGTATAACACCAAGACACCATGTCAGAAATCAAACGCATGGAAGGCTCTGGCGGGAAGACATAAGTGCCGCGTGAAAGATATTCTTTGATAATATCGTTTTGCGTTGTCCCCATCAGAACGGAGCGATCAGCCCCCTGCTCATCAGCAAGCGCAACGTAAAGCGCCAACATGTAACTTGCCGGCGCATTAATCGTCATGGAGGTATTCATCTGAGCAACAGAAATACCATCAAACAATGTTCGCATATCACCAAGATGACCGACCGGAACACCAACTTTACCGACTTCGCCTTTCGCCAGAATATGATCAGAATCATAAGCAGTCTGAGTTGGTAGATCAAAAGCAATAGAAAGACCTGTCTGGCCCTTTTCTAAATTGCTGCGATATAAAGCATTCGACTTAGCTGCCGTTGAGTGTCCCGAATAAGTGCGGAAGATCCACGGTCTATCTGCGGCATGTTGATAGGTTTTATTACCCATTCTCATTTCCTCCATGTTGCATTGCAGCATGACAGAATTTATAAAAACAACAAGCCCTTATGCCTAAAAGTAGAGACATGCATTTTTAGCGGGTATATATGCACAATTATTCACTTTCGCATATCTTACGCTTATGGTATGATTGCGCTATCATCTCGGATGCAAATTGAGCATCCGTCACAAAAATGAGAAGAGAAAAGTATGCCAATTTCAGAAATCATTGGTCTAATCGCCGCCAGCTTAACAACAGGGTCCTTCCTACCGCAAGCCATATTGGCGCTAAAGACAAGAAACACTGACGGTATTTCATTAGCGATGTATGCTCTGTTTACTCTTGGTGTCGCTCTATGGTTTGTTTATGGCCTAATGGTGATAAGCTTACCAGTGATCATTGCAAACCTGATTACATTCCTTCTGGCCGCAAGCATTCTCACCATGAAAGTTTTGAACACTAAATCAGGCAAAAAGAATGAAAGTCATACAATTGATTTTGACGTTCAATCTGTCCTTCCCTCGGCGCATTAAAAGCACATAAAACCAACAGCCAAACATCATTTTATTAGGATGTTTGGCACAGAAACTGACTATTTAATGCGCTCTACATCGATATTGAAATTGTCTTGGATGCGCATAGAATAATTTCCCAAACGTTTTTTCGTCACCACGGCCTCAGCACCTTCATATTTTTTTGCACTGATCCGTCGGCTGGTCGCTTTCGTCTGAAGCCATACTTGTCCATTGTCCAACGTGACAATAACACGATCACGCGTTGTTTCTTTGATTTTTGAAATCTTGGAACCAAGCTGTTTCAACTCGTCTGGCACAACCACAGCAGGCCGATTTGAAACAACAGTTTCTTCTACCTCTTTAGGCGGTTCGACATCTTTTAAAGTTTGACCAAATGCTGCTTCTGCCGCAGCTTTCTGTTGTTCTTCTCTTCGAATTTTAGCTTCAGCGATTTCCTCAAGTGACATTGCAGCTTCAGGAAAAGCACTGGCCAAAGCCGGCAACGCCGCATCCAGACAACTTAGGCGCTCCACACCACTCTGCAATGCCTGACATGCCAAAACATCTTGAATTACAATATCTTTTTTAGGATTCACTTGCGCATTTGCTACACCCAGTGAGGTAGCTATCGCCATAATGCAACAAATCGAATTCGATTTTTTTATATCCAATTTCATACGCAAGTTTCCTTATATTCAGTGTTGAAACCAACGGGCAATTGTCAGCCAACACCCCCTTTTACACGATAAGATTATTTTATGCACGTCGCTCATTTTGCTGCATCACAACAATCACCCTTGATATTTTTGCTGCATCGCAATATAGTGTTGGAAACGAGGAAACAAATTCGGCTCTGACCGCATAAAAACAAACAAAATCAGTGCGGCCAAATCTTAGGACACAATTTCATGCTAGATACACCAAAGAAAGATCTGTACGATTTAGGTGAGCTTCCGCCGCCTTATCATGTGCCAAAACAAATGCACGCTTGGGCAATCCGTCGCGAACGACACGGCCGCCCTAACCAATCCATGCAGCTGGAAGTCGTTGATACACCAGAATTGGGTGAACATGATGTCCTCGTTTATGTTATGGCGGCAGGTGTAAATTATAATGGTGTTTGGGCAGGCCTTGGTGAACCTATCTCCCCTTTTGATGTACACAATCAAGACTACCACATTGCCGGTTCTGATGCTTCAGGCATCGTTTGGGCTGTTGGTAAAAGCGTAAAACGCTGGAAGCCCGGCGATGAAGTTGTCATCCACTGTAATCAGGATGATGGCGATGATGAAGAATGCAATGGCGGCGACCCAATGTACTCCGATTCCCAACGTATCTGGGGATATGAAACACCAGATGGCTCGTTTGCACAGTTTTGCCGCGTACAAGACAGACAACTAATGAAGCGCCCAACCCATCTTTCTTGGGAAGAGGCCGCCTGTTATACGCTTACCTTAGCAACAGCTTACCGCATGCTATTTGGACATGCACCACATGAAATCAAACCAGGCCAACACGTACTTGTATGGGGAGCTTCAGGTGGTCTTGGGTCATTTGCTGTTCAGCTTGCTACAATTGCTGGAGCCAAAGCAATCGGTGTTGTTTCATCAGAAGATAAGAAACAATTCGTGCTCGATCAGGGGGCTGTGGCCGTTCTCAACCGCAAAGACTTTAATTGTTGGGGCCAATTGCCAACAGTGAACGGTCCTGAATTTGGGGATTATATGAAGGAATGCCGCAAATTCGGCAAAGCCATTCGTGAAATCACAGGCGGCAAAGACCTAGACATGGTGTTTGAACACCCAGGCGAATCAACAATGCCGGTTTCAGTTTTCCTTGTAAAACGCGGCGGCATGGTTGTCATATGTGCAGGAACAACAGGCTTTAACCTAACAATGGATGCTCGCTTCCTGTGGATGCGCCAAAAACGCGTTCAGGGTTCTCACTTCGCCAATCTAAAACAGGCAGCCGCAGCAAACGAACTTGTGTGTCAGGAACGCATTGACCCATGTATGTCAGAAGTCTTCCCTTGGGCAGAAATTCCAGCAGCACATGAAAAAATGCTCGATAACAAACACCTTCCAGGAAATATGGCTGTTCTGGTGAACGCACCCAAAGCTGGCATGAAAACCCTAGAAGGCATGAAATAACTTAAGAAACGACTTGCTCGCGCTTTTAGCCATTGTGCATCTTGCCTTGATGAATACAAAAGCGCATGGAAGACTACGCACACCCAAACTTACCCATTAGCGTAGTTTAAAGAGCGCGAGCATGCCAGCAGACACAACAGATATTTCATCCACACCTTCGCCTGCCAAAAAGAAAGTTGGTATTACCGAAGAGGGCTGGCTGACCGATTGTTGGTATTTTGCCGCCACATCCAAAGAACTACTCGCAGGAAAGCACATAAACCGTGAAATTCTCGGCCAACCCGTCCTGCTAGGGCGATCTGGCGATGGCAGGGCATTTGCACTGCGAGATATCTGCCCACACCGTCTTGTGCCACTGTCTTCCGGCAAACAGATAGATACTGACGGATCGGCTACAATCGAATGCCCCTATCATGGTTGGCGATTTGGCACATCTGACGGCGAATGCAAGCATATGCCATCTCTTACGCCAGATGACACCATGGAGCCGACAAGGGTCAAAGTGCGCAAATATCCGCTGCATGAAGCCAATGGCGTTGTGTATATCTATGTGTCGCATAATCCGCGTTTTGATGGCGAACCTGTTATTGCTCCACCCGAATTTGGCAAACTTCCATATGCGCCCAGTTTCATAATTGAAGAGGACTTTAACGCACATATGGATGACGCCGTCGTTGGATTGATGGACCCAGCACACGTGCCGTTTGTGCATAATCAATGGTGGTGGCGTCCGCCGTCTTCCGGTTTCAAAATCAAACAAAAGCCCTTTGAACCCCGCACACGTGGCTGGGCCATTGCACGCCACAAACCATCAGGCAACTCCAAACTATACTCCATGGTTTTTGGTAACGAAGTAACAACAGAAATCGTTTTTCAATTGCCGGGCATGCGTTGGGAAGTTGTTGAAAATGAAACAGCCCGTTTTTTCACACTTACCTGCCTAACGCCGCAACAGGAAAAGCTAACCAAAGTGACGCAAATCACATGGATAGAAAATGCACCTTTGTTGAAATTAGCCTCACCAATTGTGAAACGCATGGGTCGCACTTTCTTGCTGCAAGATAAGGAAATGGTGAATCTTCAAAACAGAGGCATGAAATATCAAAAAGCCATGCTGTGGATTGACGACATAGACATTCAGGCCAAATGGTATCAACAGCTTAAACGCGAATGGGCCACTGCACGCACAGAAAGCCGTGAGTTCAGCAACCCTATCGAACCAAAAACCCTAAGCTGGCGCAGCTAAACCAAAGCCGCGGGCCAGCTATTTATTTAAAATATCAATTTCCGAAACTTTATTTCAATAACTCGGCCCAACGGGTCGAGAATATCAGGTTGATAGCTGATAGGTACACTTCCATCAGCACTTGTGACATTACGCTTTTCATTGAAAATGTTATCAACGCTCAATGAAATACTCGTCGCACTCAGCAATGGATATTTCGCAATCAACTTAGGTTTATTGTCAAAATCATAGCGTATCCGCGCATCTATTGTCAGTAATGGATCAAAATCTAGCGTCCCTAACTGACTTCCATTTACCTGCGTGCCACTTTCCCAATTCATGCGCGTATTCAAACCAATTGCACCTTTGGAATACCCGCCTCGCGCTGAAAATGTGTGCTCGGATGTACCACCAGCAGAACTAATCGTATCTCCATTTAACAAGTCTAGTTTTGTGCCACCTTCAGAGATTAACAGCGTGTCCTCTAAGGCAAGATCATAAGATGCTGAGAAATAAATACGTCCTTGACCGCGTCCTCCTGGGCCGGGGCCACGACCTCCACCAGGAGGGCCGCCTCGTCCTGCCCCACCGCGCGCCGAAGCAGCCTGTTTAGGAGGAGCCGCACCCGCGTCTGGACTACCCTCCTCTGGCGGCCCCTCGCTTGGTGGTGCCTCATCTTTACTGCGGCGCTTACTCATTACCGCACGTAATTTCTGGCGCTCTTCAGTTGATAATTCAGGACGCTCATTTGCCTTTAATGATTTGGACCAATTTAAACTAAGGCTCAGCTTCTTCTCAATTTTTTCGGCAAAATTCAAAGCACGTGTATCGATAGATACAAGCTGCCCATCATCATCGCGCACGACACGGTCAGCATATGCCTCCTCGATAATGGGGGTTAAATCAGGAAACGAAGAGATAACATTCTCAATACGCTCATCGGTATAAGTCGCGACAATGTTCACGCGCCGCTCAGAAAATGGCTCCCATGACGCATTCAAACGTAGAAGCTGGCTTTCTTCATTTTGCAAATCAGCATTTCCACCAGTTATTTTCTCTACATTTTCAATAGTCTGCCCGGTTGAGAAATCAAATACACGCGAATTGGGTGTCACCTGATAGGCAGCTCCCAATTGTGAAACAGTCGGTGCATTCTCTGAATATGTCGACGAAGCCATAAGCTGCAACTGGCTCAAGGGTTGCCATGTCAGCCCATAACCATACGACAGCAATTCACCGGCATCAGAGACGTCACTCAATTGACCATTAAAGTTTGTTGAAATGGCTCCCAAAACAAACTCTTCAGTTAGAACCGGCACATCGAGACTAATCTGAGCATTTAAATTGTCTCTCGATAATTCCGTTTGCTCCTCTTCCCCACCAGACATGGATGAACTTGAAAGCTCAGTTTTGCTATACCCACTTTGGATCGTCGTGCCGACAAATCCTGCTGGCAATGAAAACAAATTGCGGAAATATACAGCGTCAACCGACAAGCCATCCGTCGTCGTCTGGGATGTAGAATCATCTTCTGGAGAAGTGGCTATTCCTGTGACCCGATCTACATTTTCATAGGAATACGCGCCATTCACCGTCCAGTTTCCGGTATCAAGCATTTTGTTCAGAACGAAGCTGGCCTCACCAGTTAAAGTGTCTTGTTCCCGAACATTTAGATTACCGTCATTATCCGCACCCAACACACTATTGGCATTTTCATTCACAATAGAGCCAAGATATGTTGCGCTTATTTCACCGGGAAGCATGTGTGAGAAGCTGCCAACCAGATCAAGCGTATCTTGTTCTGGTTCCAATGTACGCATTGTTCCATCTTCACCATCAGCATATACAATATCGCGATCACTTTCAAAAAGTGCATCCTGAGTATTGTATTCAAAATCAGTATTCCATCGCCGGTTTTCACCTGAAAGCTGAAGATTATTTAGCTCAATTTCTGTTATAAACTGCCCACCATCAGAGGGAGCTTCAACACCTGCTTCTGCTGTTAAAGAATGAAAATTTTCTTTTAAAATGAAATTGATAACTTTTTTATCTGGACGAAACCCATAGCGAAGAGCAGCATCTTCTGAAAGAACTTCAACGCGCTCCAAAGCTTCAGGCGGATATTTACGGATCTCTCTAAATCCTGAAATACGTTTGCCGTTCAGCAACATTTCTGGGCGCCCGCTGCCTCCACCTGTCACTGTCGAGATTTCAGTAAGAAGGTCCTCTAAACTAGTTACCCCATACGCACTGATATCCGAAGAATCCAAAGTGAGTTCAGGTTTGATAATACCCAATTCAGGATTTAATATTCTTGAGCTTTCAATTACAATCGTATCTAAATTTAATTCATCCTGCGCCGCTGCTATGCCAGTCAAACCAACTGAACCAGCACACAAACTCACAACAACAAGTGATTTCTTCATAAACGCAATTCTCTACATCAAACGGACTAAACAAACGGGCTTTAAAACTTAAACGTCTGTATTAGCCTGCATCCGTCGCTCAATGTAAAAAATAGTCATGTGAAATTTGTGTCTAACTCATTTTTTTCAGGCTTTTAAATCCAAAAACAGCAATTAATAATTCCTAAGTTTCAGAAACGTTATCTGCAGGCGCATCAACAATGCCAGCAGCCATTAATTGTGCCGGTAATTTACCAGTCAACCAACTAAAAAACATCTTGTAATCCCCCATCAAGGACCATACCGGATATGTAAATGTCGCTGGCCTGTTTTTCTCGACTTTAAAATGAGCAAACCAAGCAAAGCCATATCCGGCTAGCGGGGCTGCAATCAACCAAAAGGGATTTATAAAAATTGCCGCTATTACAGCAAGGATAGAGAAAAACGTACCGACATAATGCAGTTTACGGCAATCAGGATCTGAATGCTCAGTGAGGTAATATGGATAGAAGTCTGCAAAGCTAGAAATACGCACATCTGGTTTTGGCATATCAAACCCTCCCTTATTTTTTCATTCTAACCTGTCTCAATTACATAGGATGTCAACTTTGGGATAATCTGGAAGCTCCAACCACCGACCGTATACAAGGATGATGGAGCAAAAAATCCGTTATTCATCACAATTTTACCAGTTGGTTCTCGAACTTTCCGCGCTCACCACGACAGTAAATTTCCAGCATAAATAAATTACCCACCAGATGAGAATGAGAATGCTTTACAAGTTCAGTGAGCACGTGTACGAACTCCTCAAAATTAAGAATGCTTATCATTGTCAAGGTTACATTATGCTCAAATACGGACTTTTAATCACTTCAGCACTTGTCGCTATCAGCCCAGTGTGTGCGCAAACGACAAAAGCAGATGAAACGTCTGTGCAAGAAACAGTTGTTGTTACCGGTACGCCTTCAATTTTTGGTGCGACTAAATCTGAAATACCCCTTCTAGAAACACCTCGCTCACTATCCATTATTACGGCAGAGGAATTTCTTGATCGCGGTGCTTTGTCTTTAAGCAATACGCTAAACTACACAGCCGGTGTGACTGGGAATGCATTTGGATATGCAACACGCGGCGATTTTACCAGTATTCGCGGCCTCGACGCACCAGAATACCAAGACAACCTTCAAGTTCTATTTGGTAACTATAACAATGCACGCGCAGACATATACACATTAGATCAGGTCGAAGTTCTTAAAGGACCAGCATCTGTTCTTTATGGTCAAGCGGCTCCCGGTGGTATTGTGAGTACTATATCTAAGGTTGCCGGTGCCGATAAACTCGGTAAAGAGGTCGTGCTGACTGCTGGAACAGATAATCGTCTACAAGCATCAACTGATCTTGGCTTCGATCTATCTGGTGATGGCAAATGGACTGCGCGCTTTGTAGGTCTTGTGCGTGATAGCGAAACACCAATTGATTTTGTCGAAGATAATGCAATCGTGCTCGCGCCATCTCTAACTTACACAAATGATAAAACCACGCTTACGGCACTGATCAACTACACTGACCGTGAAAGTGATACATCTTCACAATTCCTACCTTTGGCCGCGACAGCGTGCGGAAGTAGTGACGTGACAATTTCACTGGCGGATGTGTGTGCGGGATCAACGGGCCAGGAGGTTGACCCATCTGTGTATGTAGGCGACCCCAACTTCAACAAATACAACACTGAAGCGACAACGATTAGTCTAATCGGAACACACCAGATCAACGATATTTTCACGTTTGAAGGCACAGCGCGCTACCGTGACAATGAAGCAGATTATGATCAAACTTGGATTTCTTTCCTAGGTGCCGGCACGCCAAGGGTTTCCCCTGATGGAGTTGCATTCGGACGCACTTGGTCAAGTTCTGACGCTGGTTCAACACAATATGCGTTCGACGCGCGTTTGCGGGCTAAATTCCGAACCGGTGCAATTGCGCACGAAATTCTTACAGGTGTGAACTATCAAGATGTTGAATCATTCAACAACTCAGCCTCTTTCTACGCTCGTCCAACAACATTCAACATATTTGATCCAGTATATGATGGTTCTGAAGTACCAACAATGGCCGAGTTTAATGCCGCAAGAACGCTGGCAGAAGATGCAACAAAGGCAACAGATGTTTATCTGACAGACTATATGTCTGTTGGTAATCTTATTGTGAATGCTGGTGTGCGTTTCTCCGCAGTTGAATCCAATGACGCAGCGAGCACCCAAGATGACAATGAAACACCGCTTACATTAGGTGCACTATACAAAACGAACATTGGGCTAAACCCATATATTAGTTATGCAGAATCATTTCGTGCGACAATCGGAACTGATATCGTAACAGGTACATCCTTGAAGCCAAGAAAAGGAAAGCAATCTGAAATTGGTTTAAAATACCAACCAATTGGCAGCGCAAGCTATGTGACAATTGCTTATTTTGATCTTGAAGAAGACAATTTGGTGGAGTACGTCGCGGGTGGTCGCACACAACCAGGACTAAGCATTGAAACAACAGGTTTCGAATTAGAAGCCCTGCTAAAAGTGAATGCATTCGCTTTCGACTTAGATCTACAAAAACTTGATTCGGAAAATGTGGATGCAAATGGCGTCGGCACAACACGTCCAAGTTTGCCGGACACAACTGGATCAATCTGGGCAAGTTGGGAACCTGAAGATGGTGCCCTTGAAGGGCTCCGCATTGGTTTAGGTGCGCGATATGCTAACGAAAATGAAAGCAATGGAATTGCTTATCCAGCGTCTGCTGGATTTGCGCCAACACCAATTCGCGTCGAAACCGATGGATATACAGTGTTTGATGCCCTTATCGGGTATGAATACAATGATCTGGACTTTACCCTCAATGTTCGTAACCTGACAGACGAAGAGTATTATGCAACATGTCTGGCGCGTGGTGATTGCTTCGTCGGTGAAACTCGTTCTGTTGTGGCAAGTGTAAAAAAACGGTTCTAATTTATGATCCAAGGTTTGGCATTGAGCGGATTTGCGCTCATTTCTCTGGCCTGCGGCATTTTCATGCTGCAGGCCGCTTGGCGTTCAAAAGAAAGCCGAGCAAAAGAAATTCTCGTCGGATGGGGGCTTGTTTTAGCAGGACTTGTCTTCTTTTCATTTAAGAATGGACCAGAAAAAGGCATAGCGCTGGGCTTGGTCGGAATGGCGATATTCGCGCTAGCTTTCTTAGCGTGGCAATACATTCAGGCAACACCCAAAGCAGCCAAAAGTACATCTGAGCGAATAGCCGAAGTAGATAGGGTCAATTGGACAGTCATTTTGCGACGCTCGCTTGTGTTTGTGATGATCGCATTTGTGGCAGGTCTTGCAGCATTGTCTTTATCAACTGGCATATTTTCATTGTTGAATTCTGTTGGTGCAGAGCACACTACCAACCTCGTAACGGTAATGATTTTATTCCCCCTGCTATGGGCTGGATTGGCCGTTATTATTGGTGCGGACAAGCTGTTATGGCGGAAGAGTCTGATCACATTGGGAACAGGTCTAATCCCCTTGGCATATATGATGGTGGGAATGTAATTCATGTCTAAAAGTATTTGGCCCAAGGCTTCCAGTGGACGCGTCGCAAGTTCATTGCAAGCCCATATGGTACTCGCATTGGCCGCAGGTGGATTAATTTACATCCTTGCAATAACAGGCACCCTTTCAGTTCTAAACCGCGAGTTTCAGCGCTGGGAGCAACCTTCTGCGCCAGAAATGACACAAATCTCACCAGAAGCAGCAGCAAAAGCTGCAAAAGCAGTTTTCGAAAGTGAGACTCCTTCCACAACGCATCTTTATATCAATTTCCCGCGACCAGATTTACCTCGCACTGTGATCTCCACTGATACACAAGCTTTTTTTGCGACAGAAACTGGAGAAGTTGGCGAAGCTGAAAATTTCCCGTGGACGCAATTTTTACTGGACCTGCACTATTATCTACACTTGCCACATATCTTGGGGCTAACAGTTGTTGGTGCGCTCGGAGCAATCCTTTTAGGTCTGTCTTTATCTGGTTTCTTGGCGCATCCGCGTATATTTCGTGATGCATTTACTTTCAGGCGCGGTGAAAGCCGAATAGCAAAAGCAGATCTACACAATCGCTTAAGCGTATGGACAGCACCATTCCATATTTCCAACGCTTTAACAGGGGCAATATTGGGCTTGGCAAGCGTGCTTGCTTTTGCAATTGCTGCAGTCGACTTTGAAGGCGATACTACAAAAGTATTCTCACCTATTTTTGGCGAAGAAGCGCCCATGGATGAAACATCCAGCAATATTAGCGATATCGCTAAGCCTATCGCTTATGTGCAAGAAAATTATCCAGACTTAACGCCAACTTACTATATCCATCATGATCCCGGCACAGCCGGACAGCATATCTCTGTGATTGGCTGGCATTCAAATCGTCTGATTTTCGGAGAATATTACAATTTCAATTCCAACGGCGAATTTGAAGGCGTAACCGGCATGTCCAATGGAACACTTGGTCAGCAAATAGCAGGCTCCATTTACAATGTACACTTCGGCAATTGGGGCGGTACATGGGTCAAGATTGCATATGTTATATTTGGGGCAGCGCTTAGCATTATCACGGCGACAGGCTTGAGGATTTATTTCGCTCGTCGACGCGACCAAGGCCGCCCAGCACCTATATTAGAAAGTATGTGGTCTGGCTTGGTTTGGGGGACACCATCAATCCTAGCCGTGTGTTTAGTGTTTAGCCTGGCACTTGGTTGGGAAGGTTCATCTTTGGTTTCAACATTCTGGCTTGGACTTTGCGCAATTATATCTGTAGCAGGCTTTCGTCCATCTATTGATTGGTCTCGCTTATTGCAAATGAGCCTTACATTCTCATTGGTTTTAATCGTGGTTATTCATGCACTGACCAATAGTGCGCATATAATGAGTGCTGCATCATGGCCAATTTCAGGTGCAATAATTGCAATTGCAATTCTGGTCGGGTTAAAAAGTTTTTCCAAACCTAAACATTCCGTACCTGTTTAGATTTTTAAGGGGACATCGGCCTAATTATTTGGCCATTGTCCCCTTTTGCAAATTTTGCGTTTCTTGCTCAACAATACCAAGAAGTTGACGCAAAGCATTTATAAATCAAACGGTTATTAAATTTATCAGCAGAAGGAAAGATCCGCACATATATACAGCGCTTGCGTCTTTCGACCTTCATCTGATACCAACAATGACTTGGCCCTGTAGCTCAGCTGTATAGAGCAGCCGCCTCCTAAGCGGCAGGTCGCAGGTTAGAGTCCTGCCAGGGTCGCCATTTTGAACAATTAGGGTATGAGACGCCCCTAACCACGCCTCGTTTCTAATTTGACCATAGAAAAAAGATTATCAGACGGTCCCGCAGCACTTTTTACTGAATGCGTATCTGCAAAATCAAGATTGTGCTCAAACGGAACTTCACGGCTAGGTTTGTGCAACAAGAACCCCTGAATTGCATCACAACCTTCTTCTTGCAGTATTCTCAACTGGTTCTCAGTCTCCACACCTTCAGCAAGAACCGGAATGGACAAGTTTCTGCCAAGTGCCAGCACTGACCGAAGAAATGCTTTAGCAACACTACTTGTTTCAATTTCATCCATGAAAAAACGGTCTAATTTAATCTTATCAAATGGGAATGAACGCAAAACTTCCAAGGAGGAATAACCCGTTCCAAAATCATCAAGTGCTACATTAACACCTAACGCTTTGATCTGACGCAGAACATGAACCGACCGCTCACGATCTTCAAAAATGGCCGTTTCGGTCAGTTCAATCTCTAGTCTATTTGCAGACAGACCCGTGTCTAAAAGTATCTCATGGATACGTTTTGGCAAATTCGGCTGCATTAATTGCATTGGCGATAGATTAACTGCGACTTTATATGGCTTTTCCCAGAGAGCAGCTTCTTTACATGCTTGCTTCAAAACCCAATCACCCAATTGAATAATTAACCCATTCTCTTCTGCAATAGGAATAAAAAGAGCTGGCGATATTGGCCCTTTTTCTGGGTGGGTCCACCGCAATAAAGCTTCAAAGCCTTTCAATTCGCCCGTTTGGACATTTGCCTGCATTTGGTAATATAGCTGCAATTCATTTTTCAAAATTGCCTGTCTAAGGTTTCTTACCATTTCGCGGTGATGACGAACCACGTCATCCATGTTGGCGTCATAATAACAAATAGAGTCAGATGCGTTAGACTTCGCACGACGCAGCGCTAATTCAGCATTGCTTGTCAATTCGTCGGCGTAATGTCCATCTGTTGGGCAACAGGCTATGCCTATAGCAAGATCCAATTCAATGGACTCTTCTTCCACTTCAATAGGGATTTCTATTGAATCCTCTACTTTTTGAACGAAAGCTTCCAGTTCATTTGCACTGTTATACACTTTAACCGCAGCAAACTCATCTTTACCTAAACGCGCTATATACTCTCCAGAACTCAATGTCTCTGACATCCTGTCAGCAAACGTTTTGAGCACAACATCTCCAACCGAATAACCCAAAGTGTCATTGACCACTTTAAATCCATTGATGTCGATATATAAAACCGCAAAATTTGATAGCGGATTTGTTTCAAATCCAGCCAGCGTGTTTTCTATGTGCTCACGAAAACTTCTGCGGTTAGGTAGACCTGTTAATGCATCTGTAGCCACCAAACGTTCAATTTCTTGGCTATTTGCTTCACGTGTGCTGCTATCAATAACAAAACTCACCAACCCAGTTACTAGGACAAGGAATCCGCCCGCCGCTGTGGCCATCGCCATACCGTAAAACGCATCCGTCGACATAGGCATGTCACTCAGGTTAAATGGAATGATGTTGATGGCAGTCATAGCAGTGAAATGCAGACCAACAACAGCAACTGTAAAAGCCCCTATCGAGATAAGTCGCTTGCTCATGAATTTATATTTGGGGAAATGACCAAAAGTGGCTGTACAAAATACCACAGGGATAATTATCGATGCGATCACATAAGTCGTATTCCATTCTACGACACCATCAACGCGATATGCCGCCATTCCAAGATAGTGAATACTAGAAACGACCAGTCCAATTGCTCCACCTATGACAATAGAAACATTCTGCTTTCTCATTTTCGTCGCTAAATATATCAGCGGGCTCATCAATGTCATAGGAATAAGCAGCGAAACCATTGTCAGTATAACGTCGAATCTTACTGGTATCTCGGCCTGGTATGCCAACATTGAGATAAAATGCGTACTCCAAATAGAAGCACCAGTCGCTATTGAGGTCAGAATACTCCACGCTATGCGCGCGTGCGCAACAGAAGCACAGCTTCTTCTGAACAAATTAACAACGGTAATAGCGCCGACCACACACATAATTGCAGCCATTAAAACCAGACGCAAATCATGCTCAAAAATAATACAAGAAACAACACTTATCATGTGAACAACGAAGCCTGAAAATAAAATTACTTTACTTCCCGTAATACATTAATATTAAAGCCTCATTTAATAACGTATTGAATTTAATGGGTTTCGTTAAGGATTGTATACCATTTTGCTTATATTTGGCAGGAATCAGAGCCTACATTGACTACCTAAAAATCCTCACCTCAAAAAATAAATTATCTGATCTAGACTGTTATTGACCCAATATCTGATCACACACCCAAGCAGTGCGGCACCCACTTTGAGCTAATGACGGATGCGTAGCTTGGCCCTTCATGTGTAAAACCATCTGCTCTACATAGTGTTTCTGAATGTGATCGGGATGAGGAATATCATATGTTTTGACGCCTTCACGCGTGACGATCCGTACAGGTTTATCTTCAAAAACAGACACGCAAATCTTTCCGTCAACACAAATGATTTCGATATCATCATCTTGCTCAAACCCAGCAAAATTCCAGTACCCACTGCCTGTTACTCCACTTTCGTGGATCCAGCTCGCTGCCACTGAATCTGTAATCGTGCTATTTAACTGCTGACTGGCTATGACACCGCTGGCGATGTTAATTTTCCCAAGATAATGATCGAGCAAATCTAAGCCATGACACGCCAAATCATCAAACAAGCCACCTGGAGCTTGGCTTGGTTCAATTCTCCACCCCGCATCCAGCCCAAACCCTTCAGGCCGCGTTAGTGACCAGTGAACATGGCGAACTTCACCCAATTCTTGGCGCTCTAAAAGCTCTTTTACCAGATCAAATCGAGGCAAAGTTCGGCGATAATACGCCACGAATAAAGGTTGATTTACAGCTTCAAACGCTTTTGCCATTTCTAAGGATTGAGAATAATTTAAAGCCAACGGCTTTTCTACAGAACACGGCTTGCCACTTTCCGCAATTTTCATCGCAAGTTCAAAGTGCGTTGCAGGTGGAGTCGCAATGTATACCGCATCAATGTCTGGAGAATTTATCAATTCTTCAGCTGAGTTGAACACAGTTTCAATGCCGTGTCGCTTGGCATAATCTTCAGCCCGAGACAATGTGCGCGACGTCACCCCGTGGATAACAGATTCATTCTCTATACGATAAGCAGGACCACTTTTCTTTTCGGTAACATCCCCGCACCCAATCATACCCCATCTGATCATCTTCCAGTCCTCCATCTATGCTTATGGATGGAACTAGCTGATGACACCGCTAGACACAATGACGAATACCCACTTAGTTTGAAGCTTGGAACTTACACTTCCCGAAATTTTCTGAAGAATAATCGTCACGCACATAACATTGCAGGCCTGTACGCATTCTCTCAACATGAGCATCTACACGCTTCAAGATTGTCGGCCCTGTTTCTCCAAGCAACCAGCCAAGAGGCAAACGCACACCTACATCTTCAACATCAGCTGCGAATTGTAAAGGCGAGCGCACCCATAGCAAACGCGGCGTGTTTGTTTGCTCGTCAATATCAATCCAGTTTTCAAATTCAACGTCTTCATCATAAATAAGTTTTTCGCCATATTCAGCTTCTGTCACGTCCAAACCAACATCTGCCAGCCAACCATTTAAATATCGACACCCCATTGGTGCCGTGACGCGCCCTGCACCGCTTTCACATAAACGTTGAATAGGTACGTCTCCATGCACGCCGCGTGCAGCCAAGAAAGCTTCAGCGGGTGTTGCAACTTCATAGAATGGACTTAGACGTGTATCTCGAGCCTTACCTGCATGACCTCTGTGTACAACATGCAAGACGATAACCGGGCGCGAACAATTACGAAACGCACTGACACCGCCATTTCGAGCAGCCTGTACGTCACTTTGACATTGCGCTTGATCTTGCTCTCTCAATAGCTTCAAAGCAGCCTGAGAAGATGCAGCACCCGAATTGTCAAAATATCCCCCATCAACATAAAGTCCAATTCCAGCCTCTTTAGGATTGTCTGCGCTGCCTTGCTCCGCCCTGTCCCCACAGGCATCTAGCTCCAAACGACCGGGCGGGCTGACCAATGGAAAACGCGCTGAGAGGTGCGCTGCACTTGCCAAAGAAAGGCTTTCACCGCCGCACATTTTTTCAAGCAAATTCGTCATACCATAGATAGTTTCACTGGCTGCCGCTTCACCCTCAAGAGCTTTTAATTTGAGCGACACGTTAGAAACAACAGCAGGACGACCTGACTTTGCATCGAATGTATTGAGAAACACAATCGGCCCAGCTTCAGCAACATTGGCTTGTTGATTAGCTGCTTCAACAACATTTAAAAACGGTGCCGCAAACCAGTCTCCATCATATCCTGGAGCGAGTGCTTTTTGTGTTTTTTCGTGGCTGCGCCGATCTCCCATCATTCTATAAGTCGATATAAATGCATCCTCAAACAATTTTGCGCGGTCAGCTATTCCGCAATCAAACACGACACAGATAATTGAAATATCTTGCGGTAAATCTCTAAAGACAAGTCCCGCCAATGCTGGAGAGAAAAAGTCTGCTTGTAAAAACTCGGAGAGATTACGAGCTGTCATATTCTCACTTGCTTTAAATTCTCCCTGTCGTTTAGAAAATTCAAAACCACATCGCTTATCTAACCATTCGTCTTGTGAAATGAATTCAGAATTTCTGGCCATTCCATCTGCACGAGCTGCAAGATAACTACCAACACCGACAGCTCCGCCTGACACACCAGACATCGAAAATACATTGTCGTATAATTCACCGCCCAGTGTTTCATCCAAACAGGATAAAAGACTTGCTGTATGTAATGCCGCGCGTATTCCGCCCCCTTCAGCTAAAACAACAATAGCGGGTGCATCACTTGGTCGACTTTCTCGCCACAACCTTACAGCATCTGCCATGCTTGGCAGGTCAGCATGCGTTGGAAATTGCATGTCGACTTTGCTCGCCAACAAAGCTTCAGGCTCTGTCACAGCTACGTTATGAAATTTCACTGGCCCAAGAACGGGTCCCAAGCCCATCAAAAACACCACAGCAACAATCGTTGGAAACCCATGATAGTGAGATGCCAATATGGCGAGAAAAGTGAAAATGCCCGCGAGTAGACCAACGCTTGCTAAAAGCGTAAACACTGGCCCAAACATTGATGCCATCGTGCCGGGAATAATTAGAAAAAGTGCTGCCATTCCCAAAGACACCAGCAGCAGCACCGCCATCACCCAATTATGCCACCGCCGAAAGACAATGAATTGATGGAAATTCGCATAATGTCGACGCACGCTCACACGATGCACAAATTTGATCACACAAACCGCAGACCCTAGAGAAAGTGCTGTTAATATTGTACCCGTTCGTGCTGCCTGACGTCCCGCTGCTTCTTCAATCATGCCACCAGATTGTATGATGGCAATGATCAACCAAACTATTGGGGCCAATACATAATTCCACAACAGCATGATCAAAAATAGAGATAACAAAACTGGGAAAAGATTGAGAGCAAACCTCTCAATAGGTCTGGAAAAATTTATAATTCGATGACGAAAAAAATACCCAAACCCATCATATGTCGCTGAAATCACAATCGCAATTACGAGCGTGACAAGCGCCATATCCAAGTATTTTCCAGCAATGAGGAATCCATCAAACGGCATGCTATACATAATTGACGGATCACGACCTGCGACATCAACAAGCGTATTCACATAGAAAATAAAGAAAACAAAAGGCGTAAGTAACGCGACAATAAAAGCTATAATAAACCGAAGCTTAAGCAGAGGGTTAGCGCGCGTCGAAAAAGGGTAATCACGCGTGATCGCTCTTAAACACACTTCATGCAGCGATATGGCAAACCAAGTAAGGGCCAAAGCTGTAGCCATAGGCCGTAAAAAAGAAATTTGCCCAGAATAGGTCATAGCAAACTTCGCCGCTTCACGTCCTTGGTCGGTGCCAAATGCGATAGCACACACAAAAAGGTTGGCGACAAAAAGCGGCCAGATCGGTCGAATAATATTCCAGACTGTTAGCCAACGGCTCCAATATGTAGAACGCTCTTGATCAAACCCCAAATCTCGTGATGCTTTTAGCTTTGCACGTAATTTCAATGCCAGCCTACGCCTTTGGCGCACATCGACCGACGAAATTTGGTCGGTCTTCCCGGAACTTAATGTCTTTTCAAACTCAACGGCCATCAAATACCACCCGAAGAGTAATCATCCGCTTCATGTGTGTGAGTATCGACACCGGAAACCGCGACATTGTTTAATTGTGGTATCCTTTTCAGCGCCTTTTTGATCAAACGCCGATCTTCAACTGAGTATGCCAGCAGTACAAAGCGATCGATAAGGCAATCAGGGTTTGAGTCAAAAAACTGCACAGCATGCAATAATAATGAATACACATTTTTTTGCGCGACTTCTGGATTAGACCCCACACCGAGAAGAGGTGTAATAACACTAGCAAGACGGTTGTGACCCCGTCCCATCCAACTCAGATTATAGTCTTGTATTTTATAAAGCGCTTGCGTCAGGCACACACCAACATCATTAACTGGAACATAGCCACACCCGGGGTCATCTCCATTGACCTTAACTGCCGCCACGTGAACAACCTTTTTGACGAAATGCTCACTGCGCAATTGCCCCTTGCATGATGTCATCAAGGCAGCACCGGGTGGCACATCCTCACCTGTCATCGCCTCGGCGAGTTTACGTCGAATATAATCATCAGACCGCTTGCCGCCATGAGACCATTGTGAAGACATATGACGGATCGTACCTGATATTGATGTATCAAAAACACGCGCCATTTCCATATGGGTGTTTTCTGGATTGATCCACACATCGATATTCTTGACGAGTCTTAAATCTCCGACTGCCACGTTAAACCTTGGTGGACGAACATCAGGCCGGTTATGCAATGGCTTATAGCTAATTTCTTCATATACAGGCTCTTTCCCTGCACTATTGGGAGAGCCTCGCAGGTCAGTGCGCAATGCACTCAAACTAGCATAGACATCGCTGACATATTTTCGGCTAGGATTACCTTCAACTGCGGCCAAAACCTCTGCATACAAAATAGCCTGAGCATTCACGCGCCCATGGTCTGATCCTGCATTTATCACCATAGATCCGATATTAAAGGGATAGTCTACCGACTTCTCATCAAGTGTAACAGCAATGGCTGGGTTTGGTGTCAGTGACTGACGAATAGAAAAAGCTGATACAACTTTAGCATCCAAAACGCCTTCCAATGTGCTCACATCAGCAATGACAATATCAGCAAGGTGCAACATACGGTAAATCGCTTCATGCTCTACCAATTCATCTTCAAGAAGATCATTGAGAAGAACAACTTCCACATGTCTTTGGGTGCGCTCTTCAACACGCAGGATCGCTGGCCCAACGGTATCAACGAGAAATTCGTCAAAGCGCGCGCGACCTTCTGGTGAAAAAGGAGCAATCAGAACAACATCGATATTATCGGTATCAAGGTTCAACAACCCAGATTTCGCCTGCTTGTCGTCGGCCATGCGTCCCACCAGCCTTACTAGTTTACACGATACTGAGTACCATATTAACCATCAAAGCGTGTCACACAAGAATTTAAATTGCTTGCAATCAGGTGAAACACCGGCGCACTCAAATTATTCTGCCGCAAACGCCTCATTTTTGGAGTGTTTTTGGCGATAGCGACCATATGCACGCCGTGAATAAAGCACTAGCAATCCTGCTAGACCTGCCCCTAACGAACTCGCTATAAAATCAAACAACGACGCTTGGCGCCCTACTCCGCTGGCATGCTGTGCAAATTCCATCCCGGCAGCCAAAGCAATCAAACTCATGCATATAAAGCCAAGATACCGCCGTGGTAAAACAATGCCTGCAGGCAGCGCCATTATCGCAAATGCAACAAAATGAAGGAATTTATCTTGATATGGTATTTCAAATGGCATGAATGCCGAACTTGGATCACCGGGAGATAGCATCCCCCATGTAAAAAATGCCACAAGGCCACCGAAAACTGTTCCGGCGGCAAATAAGATGAACTGAGGAAGTGTGCGTGAAGAAATCATGCCATCTTATGCCACACCAAATTTGATTATTTTGTGAAGATCACTGTGAAAAATAAAACCAATTAAGCTTTAAGAACACATTTTTGCCAGCATAAGCAGACATACGCATATATCTCACCTGAATCAGCAAAATCAGGTGCTACTAAGATGGTTCAACGCCGTCAAAACGGGAGGCCGCTAATGGTTGACACAATACGAACAGCAATGATTGCCCTCAGCATCTCCGCGATGTTGACTGGCTCGACAATAGCGCAAAACGTTACGTCCGTTCCAACAGAAACTGATTCCGACATACCTGAATCTTGCATTCTGGCATTTGATGAACCACTAAAATGGGTAGATTGTGCTTCCGAAGCAAATCCCGGCAGCGAAGCTTCAATGCTTGCCTATTCCAATCTAGGTGGACAAGCATATTTCAACGAAGATTATCAGTCCGCCGCACGTTTCTTTGATCTAAGTACGCCTGCCGATGGCGGCAAAGAACAGCTTGACGCTTATGCCCATGCCCTGCGTGCCAGCACTTATTGGCGAACGGGACAAGATTCCAAAGCGCGCAATCATGCTGAATTTGCTTATTATTGGATAAAGTCTGGAATTTTAGGTAGCGCAAGCCAGATCAAACTGGATGACGAATTGCTGGAACCTGTGCTGGAAATTCTGGTCCCCGTCACGTCACACCTAAACACACCAAACGCCAATGAGATACTAAAAAAATATCAGTCCTTACCTATTAGTTCCCTGATGGATGCAGCGCGTCGCGCAGGCGTTTTATCTAATATCGAAGAATTTGACGCTGCTTTGATATATTCTGCCAAAGTGGTGACCGGACAACCAGACAACCCGCTATTTCTCAGCAGCCATTGCCTTTTGCTGACCCGCATGGGGCTTGCTGATAAAGGTTTGCCATTTTGCGATGCCGCCTTGGAAATAGAACCTAAAAATCCAAACACGCATTTCAACAAAGCAATAGCGTTTGCGACACTTGGAAAATGTGACGAAGCATGGGATGCACAAACCAAAGCGCAGAACCTTGCACCACGCCACCCATTATACGACAATATTTTGGAATGCGACCCAGCGCCAAACGAATAATATGATCTAGGATTCAATGTCAGTATTTAGAGTCATAGGGATTGCCGCAGCCGCCCTGTCGGGTGGGGCAGCCCTAGCGCGCAACCAGCTAGATAAGACCATCGAGAAAAAAATCGATGCCAAGATTGAAGAAGCACAACAAATTGCCCTCGGGGATTTGGAAGCGCAGATCAAAACAATTGTCGGCGAGCAATTATTAGGTTTTGTTCAAAACCTAGCTTTTAAAGCCTGTTTTATTGCCATTCTTGTCGCCCTGTATTTTTTAGGAATTTTCGACCGTACCGCACTAGGCTATGTCATCACTGCCGCGCTTGGTTTATTTCTAATCCGAGATATTTGGGCCCTTTATCCCACTGCTGCACAATTATGGAATTTAAGCCGCCGCCATAAATGGAATTTATTTCAAGCTTTACGCGAAATGGTCGCCGCTAATGTATTCGACCAAGCCTATGAACAAGTAATGGATCAAACCAAAGACGCAAAAGTAAAATATTGGATTGCACTTTCACGCTATTCCCAAGAAGACATTTCACAACACATTGCCGATGCCATATCTAAAATAGCAGCAACGGCCAGCGTTCCAATTGTACGCACGCATGCTGGCCTCGCATTGGGAAAAGCTGCAACGATGCTTGCAGTTTATTCACTCACGCTAACATGGGTCATCATATATCTATAAAACTATTGAGCAGCCCGCTGCATTTCATCATCCCAATGCTTTCGGCATAGTGAAACATAATGAGATTTCTCAATATCAACTTGCTCACCACTATGAAACACCCCGCCCTCTGCATTTTTGCGAACAACCATGGTCGCCTTTGAACCGCAAAAACAAATCGTTCTAATTTCTCTTAAGTGATCTGCAATAGCGAGGAGCTGTGCGGCACCTTCAAACAGCTCACCCTTAAAATCTGTCCTTAACCCATAACACATCACTGGAATATTCAATCGATCTGCAATTCGCGCCAATTGCCAAACCTGCGCAGATGTTAAAAACTGCACTTCATCGACAAACACACAATCGAGTTTTCCTTTTGCATGCTCGATTTTCGTTATCTCAAAAACATCCGAGTCCGCCTCAATAAGTGTGGCATCAGCACTTAGCCCAAGTCGGGATGAAATAGCGCTATCGCCAGCATAAAGCGAAGAAGTAAGAAGCAATGTCCGCATTCCGCGTTCGACATAATTGTGGGATGCTTGCAAAAGCAAGGTGGATTTTCCCGCATTCATTGCGGCGTAGTGAAAATAGAGTTTAGACATTATTTTTTCGCGTAATTTCAGAATCAAACAAGCTTAACCACCTTATGGATTTGATGCTATTGCAATCTTTATTGTCTAACCCTCAAACACGACGTAAGCTTTCTTCTAAGGCTCAAAAAAAGTCCTAAATGCATGATGGTGAGGGGAATTAGCATGACTAAAATCTCATTGGACCTAGACCGCCTCCTAAAAGAAGACAAAATCTCGCAACAAGAGGCAGACCATCTTTTGTCTCTTAGTGATGGCAAGAAAAGAGCTGGCCTTTTTGCCAATTTGTTCATGATTTTAGGCGCGATTGCCGTCTCAACAGGCGTTTTAGCCCTGCAACCCTCCGCTATTGTTGGACTCATACTCGCAACAGCCTCATTAGGGCTGGGCTATTATCTATTCCAGATTAAATCTGAAGAATGGCGCATATTATCCCACGGCCTTATCGTCATTGGCTGTCTAGGTTTAGCGGGGTGGACGGCATGGCAAAGTCAAGAAGTCTGGCCAGACAAAATGAACTGGCTCCCTCAAATTGTTGCACTTGTGCTTTTCACTGGTGGAGCCGCTTTCTTTAAACAACCATTTTTAGCAGCCCTTGTCCCTCTCGCCTTTGGTTCACTTATAGGCTCAGGTACAATGTATTGGCATGCGAGCTACGCCATTTTTGTCCGCGAATGCCTTGTCACAATCATCGTGTTTTCAGCGATTGCAGGTGGATTATATTACTGCCGGGAAAAACTGCATAAAAAATGGCACAGCGTCACAACTATGGCTGCGCGAGTTTCATTTTTCATGATCAATTTTGCTTTCTGGGTCGGCTCGCTTTGGGGAGATTATGTCTTCGAACTATGGTCTAGTGATGATGGATGGCGCGCCGCGCAAGCTTGGCGAGAACAAGCGTTACATGTCCCTGAATCTGTCTTTTCTTTTGCTTGGGCAATCTTTCTGGGTGTTTGTATCTGGCTCGGCACAAAAGATTATAGGCGCTTCCTCGCCAACACAGCCGTCACCTTTTTAGCAATACATTTTTACACGCAGCTTTTTGAAACCTTCGGTGCAAATCCGATCGTGTTAGTTACATCAGGACTGACAATGCTTGGAGCCGCTTTTGGCGTGACGCGTTTTGATCGGTGGCAAAAAGAACGGATAGCAAAAACAAACTAGCTTTTGTCTTTCATTAACATCGTCGTCGCGCCCCACCCCGCCAACTGATACAAAAGCGCAAAAAATAGGAACATATTCAACACATCTCCCACAGAACCGTAGGGCCGCCACACCAGAGATACCACAGAAACTGCTAAGGAAAGTGCATCTAGCCGCACATTTCCCATCAAATGACCCGTGAAACGACGCGCCCGAACCACCTCCATACGTGTTACATGGAAGATCCCATCCAAAGTTGGTGGTCCGAATATATCCTGAAGCCCAGCACGTTTGATAATACCTGTTAAATCTCGAAGATGATCTGCGCCTGCGTAATTTTCATCGACCGCTTTCCACGCCGCATCGGTTCGTATGATACGGACAATGGCCGATAGGAAGATAGCAATCGCTATCGCGGCAACGGAAAAAGAGTCCATAAAACAACCTTGTAGATAAAATGCAAAAAGCGATTGATCACACTAACCTTGGGATTAATCGCTTTGCAATCAAGAGGTTTAATTTATCGATTGATTATCCGCGTTTTGGAATTGCCGTCCAATAATCAAAATCTAAAATGACATTTTCCAGATATTTCCCGTCTTCATCCTTATACGGAAAATCAGTACACGGCAGATTTTTTGTCGCCACCAAACGCAATCTCAACGCGCCAAAACCTTGAGAAATATCAGCTTTATCAATAACTTCTGACCAAGCATAAACCGTATCACCGGCAAATAGCGGATTAGCATGCGCACCCGCGTTTATAGCTAATATCTGCGCTGCATTCGCCAATCCATTAAACGCAATAGACCGCGCCATAGAAATTGCCACCCCCCCATAAACAAGGCGCTTTCCAAAACGTCCCTGTGCTTGTTCATGCTGGTTAAAGTGCACTTTAGCGGTGTTTTGATACAAACGAGTCGCGATCTGGTGTTCAGCTTCTTCTACGGTAAAAGCGTCATAGTGGTCAATTTTTTCGCCAATAGTGTAGTCTTCATAAGCATGCGGGCTGCCAGCTAATTCATAGTCCCAATCTTCTGCATCCATCATTGGAGCCACAAGATTTTCCGCATCCACATTAGCTGGTAACTCTGGAATAACTGCTTCAGGAGCGGGTGCATCAAGATCACGTTTCTTGACCATCACCCAGCGCACATATGTCAGCACCAATTCATCATTCTGGTTCACACCAGATGTGCGCACATACACAACACCGGTTTTACCATTGGAATTTTCTTTAATACCGATGACTTCAGATACGGAACGTAGTGTATCACCTGGATAAACAGGCGCGACAAACATTCCGTCCGCATATCCAAGATTTGCAACTGCATTTAATGAAATATCAGTGACAGTTTTCCCAAAGATGACATGGAAGGCTAAGAGCGGATCTATCGGTGCAGACTCGAGCCCGCAATCCTGCGCAAACCTATCGGCTGAAAAAAGCGCATAACGACTACCTGTTAGCCCTGTGTAGAGTGCGACATCGCCTTCCGTGACCGTTTTTGGTGTGGCGTGCACGATCTGCATACCAACGAAAAAATCCTCAAAGAAATTACCTGCATTCGCTTTCACTTTGGATTTAGCTTCAACCTTATCAGCGACTTCTTTTCCAAAAGCACCTGCCATGGCATCTTTGAGTGATTGGTTCATATCTCTTCTCCTGACGCATTACCCGCTTTATAGCGAACAGCGTTTTTAATATTTTAGATCAATTCCAGCATTTTTTCGATCGGACGCCCTAGGCGAGCTTCGTCACCTTTGATCAAAATTGGACGCTGAATAAATTTTGGGTTTTCAGCCATAGCCGCAAACATAGCATCATCATCCATGTCTGGATCGAGGCCCTCTGCCTGAATATTTTTGGGACGTGCAAATGCCTTGGGGGAAACATTGCCAAGCTTTTTGGCAATATCTCGTAATTCTTCCACTGATAATTGCTCGGAAACATTCATATATTTCCGCAATGTTGGCTCGATTCCGTTTTCCTGCAGAAGCGCGAGACCATTGCGACACGTTGAACAAGCTGGATTGGTCAGAAGAATATAGGTCATTTCATTCGTCTTTCTTATACACGGCGTAATGCCAACCAAAGATTTGGCTGCAAACTAACGCCGCTTTCATAACTTGCTAGTCCTGCGCAAGCAATTGTATTGCTTTATCAACTTCTATGAGGCGCTCAGCTTCGACCAAATGAAGAATTTCTGTCATTTTTCCATTTACCTTAAGCACACCCTTGCCCGCATTTTCTGGATCAGCAAAAGCAGCGATAACATCTTTGGCCTGAGCTATATCTGCTTGGGAAGGCGAAAACACGCTATTACAAGCCTCAACTTGAGCTGGATGGATCAACGTCTTTCCATCAAATCCCATAACGCGGCCCTGCTGACATTCAGCCTCAAAACCCTCAGCATTTTTGATGTCATTATAAACACCATCGATCGCAGTGACGCCATATGCTTTGGCAGCGGTAACAGCTAAAGTCAGATGTGTTTGAAAAGCCAAGCGATCAGGCGTCATTAGTGCGCGCATATCCTTGGCAAGATCATTGGTTCCCATGACAAATGTTGTAAGACGCGTTGTTTCAGCGCAAGCAGCGATTTCCTTTAGATTGAGAATAGATAGCGGCGTCTCAATCATAATCCAAAGCGCGAAATCATCACTTGCCCCGGCTTCCGTCAAATCATCATTCAACGCATGGACTTCGGCAGCAGATGAAACTTTAGGTGCTAAAATACCATTGGGACCAGCAGCCACACCCGCAACCAAATCATCACCGCCCCATGTCGTATCAAGGCCGTTCATACGGATGATAATTTCGCGCTTGCCATATCCGCCAGATTTCACGGCTGCGCATACACGATCGCGTGCTTCAACTTTAGCATCTGGCGCAACGGCATCTTCAAGATCAAGCAGCAATGTATCGGCAGCAATGGTTTTAGCTTTTTCTAAAGCGCGCTCATTCGCACCCGGCATATAAAGGCAAGACCGGCGCGGTCGTGATGTCGTGAATGGTGCTGGCATTTTTTTATCCCTTTAGAGGGTCCCGTATATTTTTTCTACAAACTAGCAGAAAATTGTGCGGTGCAGCAAGAGGTGATTTTCAGCTTATCTTATTCACCCTATCAAGATGCCATTTTTTTCAATATTATCACCCATCAAAATTCAACCAAGAGATAATAAATGGCATACACAATAGAAATTTTGCCAGACTCAAAAGCAGACCTCGATGCTGTGGGTCAACTAATCTATGACAGCATCCATGCACTAGCCGGCACCCATTATTCTCCAGAACAGCTAAACGCATGGGCACCCAATCCATATGCAGGAGAGCGTGCACGCAAACGATTTGGTGATCAGCTTTTCTTTATTGCGTCTGATGATGACGGCATAGCAGCTTTAATGACACTCACGCCCGAGCACCATTTAGATTTTGCATACGCACACCCGCGCAGCGCTGGAAAAGGTGCTGCCGCACAAGCCTATTCATCGTTAGAAACATATGCACGCGGGCAGAATATCAATGCCATCACATCTGATGTAAGTCTGGTTGCTCGTCCATTTTTTGAAAAGCGAGGTTATAAGACGCTTGCCAAGCAACACCCGATCGCAAATGGTGTAGCATTAATCAATTTCAAAATGCGCAAGGAATTTTCATGACACAAATTCTGGTCATCTCGTCATTTGTTGCGGCTTCTAGTGTTGGTGGCTCTATTGCACCAGCAACTTTGGCGCATTTGGGAATTGATTGCGCCCTTGCGCCAACAACACTCCTTGGTCGTCACCCTGGATTAGGTTCGCCCGGCGGTAGCGCAGTTCCAGCCGATAGGCTCGCCTCTATGCTGGAAGGCGTGGAAGCACATGGCGAATTTGCACGCTGCCGAGGCGTCATCACTGGCTATTTTGCTTCTCCAGATCAAGTGCATGTGGCTGCGGCAACAATTGATAAAGTACGCGCGACGACTCGCCCCGAATCAAAAGCGTGGCTTCCCCCTACCGATGCGAGGATTGTTGTGGACCCTATTATGGGAGATTCGCATAAAGGGCTGTATATTCGCGAAGACACAGCCAACGCGATTAAATCTGAGCTAATACAACGCGCGGATTTGATTACACCCAATCTATGGGAGTTTGCTTATCTTACACGCACCGACATTAATGTCTTACGTACACCTGAAGATGTCTGGAAAGCCTGCCAAGGCCTGCCATGTGATGTCATGGTAACATCTATTCCAACTGAAATCGGTCTTGGTAATCTACTGATAGAGCGAAAGCACAATTCAGCTTGGCTTTGTGAAACTCCCAGACAAACTGGCTATATTCCTAGCGGAACGGGTGATTTAGCAACTTTGCTTTTATCTGCCTATCTATGTGAAAACCATGAACCTAAAGAATCCCTCGCACGCGCAATCGGCGGCACGGCTGCAATAATTGAATCCGCTGTCACGCAACAACTAAAAGACCTGCCAATCGCGGCATCTGGCGATGTTGTTCGAATGCCGCCCAAAGTTCAAATCAAGCGCCTACACTAGTTACTCAAACATCACATCAACGCTTGTTGTTTGATACTTGATGAAAAATACTTGACGCAGCCTGCAATGCATTGAACGAAGCAGATATGACAGATAACATCACTGGATATGTCGCGCCCGGCTTTGAAGCCGTTCAGGACGCGTTTGAGCTGAACTTTGCGGATGCGAGAGAAAGATCTCCATCAGATCTGCAAGATTTAGGTGCTGGGTTCGCCGCTTATATCGGTAATGAATTGGTTGTAAATTTAACGGGCGGATGGAAAGATCGTCGCAAGAGCATTGCTTGGACACAGGACACACTTGTTCCCGTATATTCAACAACAAAACCTATTTCCGCGCTGACAGCTTGTATGGAATTATTCGACAAGCTGGAAAACCCCTATGAAATTCCAGTTGCTCAAGTCTGGCCAGAATTTGCTGCCCAAGGAAAAGAAGACGTCACGATTGGCCAGATGCTGTCTCACCAAGCGGGCCTTCCCGGGTTCGTCAATGAGATAAATCCCGATCTATGGTTTGATAGCCATGCACTTGCAAATGAACTTGCCAATACAGCACCGATGTGGACACCTGGAGATGGGTCTGGATATCACCCATTGACGTGGGGGTATCTGATTGCAGAACTCGTCTGGCGCGTATCAGGTAAAACGCTAGGCACGCAATTAAAGAACAAGATCACAAACGCTGATGGTGCTGATCCAAATAAAGAAATCATTGATTTTTGGATTGGAACACCTGTCAGCGAGCATGAACGCGTTTCCGAGATTGTGCGCCCGACCAAAGCACCCGAATTGGGCGAGCTAAATGAATTTCGCAAAACGGCCTTTTTGACCAAATGGGCCTCGCCTAATCGCGGCGGATCTGAATGGCGTACAATGGAAATTCCATCAGCCAATGGTCACGGAACTGCCCAAGCAGTAGCACGGCTTTATTCTGCATTCGCGAATGAAGGCAATATTGGCGATAATCATATCATTAGTTCTGAGGGGCAGTTTGAAGCTTTCAAACAACGTCGTTCATTCGGTCAAGACCGCATTCTTCCCTACACTATGGAATTTGCAGCTGGTGTGATGCGCAATAATAATCGCATTTATGGACCAAACATTGATACACTCGGCCATGCTGGATGGGGTGGATCTATGGGCTTTGGTGATCCAGACCGCAATTTGTCAGCGGCTTATGTGATGAACCGACAATCCAACCAATTGCAAACGGATGAACGTTCACAACGCTTGATCAGCGCACTGTATGGGTGCCTATAAAACACTTTTGTTGAACTTCCCAATTAGAACCAGACTTTGAAGTCTGCCATTGGAGCGCAAGTGAATTAGAGGAAACGCTAAATCTGTACCGATTAGAGACACCTCTTTTCAAATTGGTATGGAAATTTCGATTTACACGTTTATTTCGCTCAAAAACACGCAATTTCCAACTCCCCAACAGCGCGAAAACTGGCACGGGACTTGAAATCTATAAAGGGAATTCGCTCCGCAGCGAACTTCATGGTAACTCTTTGTCCCCCGTCCCTCCTTGCATAGCGAGGCACGGGGGATTTTTTTTGTTTTTAATGCGGATTTTTTTTCACCTGTCGATTTTGCCTCAATGCTGCGCCAGCATACAATGCAACACCTATCCAAATAAAAATAAAAGTGGCCGCATAGGATATTGAGAAATGCTCTCCCAATAACAATCCGACCAAAAATTGAATCGAAGGTGCAATATATTGCATGACTGCCAAACTCGATAATCGTAACCGCGTGGCTGCCATTGTGAAGAGTATTAATGGCCCTGCTGTCACTACTCCTGACAGCGAAATAAGAGCGGAATCGCGAACCGTATCTGCGATTAATGGCGCTCCGTGTATCCAAGAATAAATCAGAAATGCCATCGCAAACGGAAAAAGCACCAATACCTCAAGCAAAAATCCGACTCGGCCATCCACAACAAGTTTCTTGCGAATGGCCCCATAGGAGCCAAACAACAAACAAAGAGAAAGCGCGATCCACGGAAGTTTCCCGACAAATATCGCCTGATTCAGCACACCAAGTGTTGTGAAAAAGATAGCTATAAATTGCAAAAACGAAAAGCGTTCTTTAAAAAACACTGCCGCCAAGGAAAAGCTAAAAAGCGGTGTTATAAAAGCTCCAAGACTCGCTTCTAGCACATGGCCATTTTGCGCTGCCCAAATAAAAATCAACCAGTTTAATCCCATTAACCCAGCAGAAAGACACAACCATGCCAACTGCTTGGGCGCACGAAACACAGCGCGAAATTCTGAGCTTCTGTGTCCAAACCACACGAGTGCTATACCCGCAGGTAGAGACCAGACAATGCGCTCCGCCAGAACGTGCAAGGCAGGAAGGTTTTCAAGGATTTTAAAATATAGAGGCAAAAACCCCCATAATAAAAATGCGCCCAACGCACATATTAGACCAGCCTGAACAGGGGTATTTCCATCTTGAAATTTTCGCATCAAACCCTCTATTCGAAAAAAACATTAAGTCTATGTCGGTTTGGTGGCCAATAATTTTTTAGCACGACGTTCATTTTGTAAGGCACCAAAAGAAAACAAAATCACGCCTAACCATATGAAACCAAAAGTAATTGCATGTTCAGGTGTAAAGGCCTCACCAAGATAGATACCCACACAAAACTGAATTGTCGGACCGATATATTGCATCATGGCCAGTGAAGATAAACGAAGCCGTTTTGCTGCTAAACCAAACATTATTAAAGGAGCTGCAGTGACCACACCAGCAAGCGTTATCAATATGCTGTCGGTGGGATCAGTCGCAAGAAAAGGCCGACCGTTTAACCACCCGTAAGTTAAAAAAGCTAAAGCTATCGGAAGTAAGATAATGACTTCGAACAAAAAACCAGCCCGACTATCAACTTGAACTTTTTTTCGGATGGCACCATACACCCCAAAAGTCACACACAGAGAAATCGCAACCCATGGAAATTGCCCAACGACAAGTGCTTGGTTCAATACACCCGCCGCTGCCAACAAAATCGCGATGATCTGAAATTTAGTGAAACGTTCTCCAAAAAAGATGGCGGCCAAACCAAAGCTAAAAAGCGGGTTGATAAAATATCCCAAACTTCCCTCAAGTACACGTCCGTTTTGAACAGCCCAGATATAGATCAGCCAATTTGCTCCCATAAGAATCCCAGAAAGCGTGAGCCAGAACAAATTTTTCTTATTCTTGAAAGCTGCATAAATGACATCAAATTTACCCGCAAAAAACACGAGTAAAATGCCGGTAGGGACTGACCATAAAATCCGATGGCTCAACATTTCCAGAGCAGGAACTTTTTCCAGAATTTTAAAATAAAGCGGCAGCCCTCCCCAAAGAAAATAACAGCCGAGGGCATATAAAAATCCATTGTCAGATAATTGTGCGGGTTTCGTGTTCATCTTCTTTCCCCATATCCATAGAGGAGCACATATGCCCCTAGCCACAATTCGACCAGTTGCGTACTGGTAATGTTGATTATTCATCCGGGTGATTAAATACAAAAAGGCCGGACATTTCTGCCCGGCCTCTCAAACCATTCTGCAATGATTAAATCGGTTTAAGCAGTTATCTCGTCATTGAGAGCGCCAGGCTTCAAGCTGTCTGGTTTCAATGCGCCGCGCTCAACCAGCAATTCCGCGATCTGAACAGCATTCAGTGCAGCACCTTTGCGTAAATTGTCAGAAACACACCAAAAAGCCAGTCCATTTTCAACAGTCACATCTTCACGGATACGAGAAATGAATGTTGCCCATTCACCCACACATTCTACAGGTGTGATGTAACCATCATCTTCTGGGCTATCTACAACAACGATACCGTCAGCTTCTTTCAAAATAGCACGTGCTTTTTTTGCAGATAATGGCTTGGATGTCTCAATGTTCACAGCTTCAGCGTGACCGACAAACGTTGGCACACGTACACAAGTTGCTGTGAGTTTGATTTTTGGATCAAGAATTTTCTTAGTTTCAGAAGACATTTTCCACTCTTCTTTAGTGAAACCATCTTCCATAAACACATCAATATGCGGAATCACGTTAAACGCGATTTGCTTCGTGTATTGGTCAGGTGTCGGCGCATCATTGACATATATGCCTTTGGTTTGGTTCCAAAGTTCATCCATACCAGCTTTACCAGAACCAGAAACTGATTGGTAAGTTGATACCACAACACGCTCAATACCAGCAGCATCGTGCAATGGCTTTAAAGCCACAACCAGTTGCGCTGTTGAACAGTTCGGGTTCGCGATAATATTTCTTTTTGTATAACCCTCAATTGCATCAGCATTCACTTCAGGAACGATCAAAGGCACATCTGGGTCCATGCGGAAATGCGATGAATTATCCACCACAATACAGCCAGCCTTAGCAATCTTAGGTGCCCATTCTTTGGCGACAGATCCACCAGCGGACATCAAACACAAATCAAACTGAGACCAGTCAACTTGTTCAATATCCACACATTTGAGAATCTTATCGCCATAGCTTACTTCAGAACCTTTAGAACGACGCGATGCAACAGCAGTAACGCTGTCCGCAGGAAATTTGCGTTCATCAAGGATATTCATCATTTCGCGACCGACATTGCCGGTTGCGCCTAAAACGGCGACACGAAGAGCCATGGGGGTCTCCAATAGACTACTATAATTGTAACAGAGGAGGCGATCTAGCGCACTTTTAGCATATATGCAAAGGTTGATGTATTATATATGAAGAAGATATACGCTGTGATATAAAATGAACACAGTTTTTTCAGGAGTTAAGATGACTAACATAGCAGACCTAGTTGAACGTTACGTCACATTAAGCAACCAAGACGACATTGACGGCGTACTAGCCTGCTGCTCAGACAATGTTTTGTTTGAAACGGTTATGAACCCTCGTGGCTCTATGAGATTACAAGGAAAAACTCAACTACGCGAAGTGCTCTCTGGCACAATGGCAGCCTTTAAAGATCGTTCCCATCGTTTAGCTTCTATAATTGTGCAAGGTGACCGCGTTGCGGCCGAAACAGTCTTTACCGGCACCGCACTTGCCGAACTTGGCGACGGCGTCAAACCCGGCGATCAAGTTGCAATTCGTGGTGCTACGATTTTTGAAATCGAAAACAATCTAATCGCGCGCATTTGCGACTACTCTTAAATAACTGAATTTAGACAGTATATGACAAACAACACTTCCACACTATCCGGCGTTTATGGAACACCGGACAAAGAACTTGTTTTAATTCCTGATGATGCGAAACAATGCTCACCGCTCATTCCAGAAAGCGCTGATATAGCGGAAAGCCCGGACGCTGCACTTGATTATTTCGCCATAGCTGCGCCGGCAGGCACACAGGAAAGACGTTTCGTCCTTGCTCACGCCCTACGTGCTCTAAAACCAAGCGGTGAAATTTCCGTCATTGCGGGCAAGAAAAAAGGCGGGCAGCGTCTCAAAGCCGATCTGGAATTGCTTGGGTGCACACATATTCGTATAGATTCTAAAAAACACCAGAAAATCGCTTCATGCGCGCCGCCTGCTGATCTCTCACAGGTTCACAAAGCAATTGAAGAAAATGGCCCCCAACTTGACGAAGAACTCGGCCTATGGAGCCAACCAGGCATTTTTTCATGGAATCGCCCTGACCCCGGCTCGCTGTTATTGATGGAACATTTGCCTGAATTGTCCGGTCGCGGTGCTGACCTTGGATGCGGTCTTGGCCTGCTTTCTCACCATGTCCTGCAATCCGAGGCAGTTAAATCACTTCTCCTGATAGACATTGATCGCCGCGCCATTGAAATGGCACACCGTAATGTGTCTGATGAACGTATCTCATTCCTATGGCAAGATGCGCGCAAAGGCCCCAAAGACATTACCGACCTCGATTTCATTGTTATGAACCCACCATTCCACGATGCTGGTGAGGAAGATCATGGCTTGGGAAAAGCTTTTATGGCACGCGCCAGCTCAATGCTTCGCAAGGGCGGCATTTGCTGGCTCGTGGCGAACCGCCATTTGCCCTATGAACGCGCCATCAATGAACACTTCAAATCCTTCACTCCCAAAGCAGACTCACATGGCTTTAAGGTAATCGAGGCCATTAAATGAGCGGAAATGCCAAGCCGGTAAGGCTCGACAAGCTTCTCTCAAATATGGGCTATGGCACGCGCAAAGAAATAGATGCTTTAGCGCGATATCAACGCATTTTATTGGGGGATAAAGGTTTTAAAAGCGGTAGTGATAAAGTCACACCAAACGAAGATCTGCAAAACAGACTAACGATTGACGACAAACCTGTTGACCCGCTTCCCGGATTTGCCGTGATGCTCAACAAACCTGCTGGTGTCACATGCAGTCGCAAAGATAGCGGCACATTAATAACTGAACTTTTTCCATCAAGATGGGATAAACGCGACCCGCTACTTTCACCAATTGGCAGATTAGATAAGGAAACGTCCGGTCTTTTATTGCTAACAGATGACGGACAACTCAATCACCGCGTCTCATCCCCCAAAACTCAAACCCCAAAACGCTATCACGTCATTCTTGATCGAGATTTAAATGGCGATGAAGATTCTATTTTTGCTGCCGGCGAATTAATGTTGGAAAGTGAAACCAAGCCGCTTTTGCCTGCAGAACTAAGTGCGCTTGGTAAACGCGAAGCCATATTGACGCTACATGAGGGCAGATATCACCAAGTACGCCGCATGTTTGCTGCGGTTGGAAACCACGTAAATGCCCTCCACCGCGAGAGCATTGGCGGACTAACACTTCCAGAAGATTTACAACAGGGCCAATGGCGCATCATGTCTGAAACAGACATTAGCGCCATTTTCAATACCGACTAACTTTTAAGAAACGCGCGGACTGCATCAACAGCATCATTTGCTTTTGAACCATCAGGGCCACCTGCTTGCGCCATGTCAGGGCGACCACCACCGCCTTTACCGCCAACAGCTGCCGCAGCAACTTTCACAAGATCAACAGCACTGATCTTGTCTTTCAAATCATCTGTTACACCTGTTGCAACAGCAGCTTTGCCGTCATTAACTGCCACAAAGACAGTTACACCTGATCCAAGCTGTTTCTTGGCATCATCAATCAAACCACGCAAATCTTTGGCCGGCACACCATCAGCCACACGCGTCAAAAGTTTGATACCATTGATCTCTTCTGGACCAGCAGCCGCTCCGCCAGCACTCGCTCCCATGGCAAGCTTCTTTTTCGCGTCAGAAAGCTCATTTTCTAGGGCTCGCTTTTGATCTTGCAAAGCCGCGACCCGCTCAGGCGCTTTTTCAATTGTTGACTTCAATTGATCCGCAATCGACCGCGCAATTGCAACCTTACCTTTTAGATACTCAAGCGCAGCAGCACCAGTCACCGCTTCAATACGGCGCACACCCGCAGAAACACCCGACTCACTCGTAATTGCGAACACAGCAATATCACCCGTACGTCTTACGTGAATTCCGCCGCAAAGCTCGACAGAATAGGCTTTATCGCCACCTTCAAGCGCCTCACCCATAGCCAACACACGGACGCTATCTCCATATTTTTCACCAAAAAGCGCCATTGCACCCGCTTCAATCGCAGCATCTGGAGCCATTTCTTTTGTGGACACTTCGCTATTTTGACGAATGACAGCGTTCACTTCTGCTTCAATTTTATCTAGCTCAACTTGGGAGAGCGTCCCTGAATGAGCAAAGTCAAAACGCAATTTATCTTCTTCAACAAGCGACCCTTTTTGGGTTACATGATCACCAAGATTATTACGCAATGCCGCATGTAAAATGTGCGTGGCTGAGTGATTTGAACGTATATTTGAACGCCGCACGCTATCAACCTCTAACAAGGCTTTCACACCTGCTTTGATATCGCCCGTTACCATCTCACCAATGTGAGAAAATACATCGCCTGCGCGCTTTTGTGTATCAAGCACACGGAAAACAGCTCCACCAGCAAAACGCACTTCACCACGGTCGCCAGCCTGACCACCAGATTCGCCATAAAATGGTGTTTTATCAAAAACAAGCTCTGCTTTCTGGCCTTCATTCGCTGTTGTCGCCAATTCACCATCAATGATGATTGTTTTTAATTCAGCTTCAGAGGCTTCTTCACTATACCCTATAAATTCGGTTGCTCCGTGTGCATCCCGCGTCTGGAACCAGACTTTAACAGCATCACCTTCAGCAGCGCCCTGCCAGCTGGCTTGTGAACTTTCTCGTTGAACTTTCATTGCTTTTTCAAAGCCAACTTCATCAACTTCGATGCCTTTAGCCCGCAAAACATCTTGCGTCAGATCAACTGGAAAACCAAAAGTATCATAAAGTTTAAATGCTGTTTCTCCGGGAAGTACATCTCCCTTCCCCATAGAAGAGGTTGCATCTTCAAGGAGAGCAAGTCCACGCCCTAAAGTGCGTTGGAAGCGTCCCTCTTCCTGTTCAAGCGTACTCACGATAGAGGCTTGTGCACGACCAAGTTCAGGAAAGGCCACTCCCATTTCCGCAACAAGCGCCGGCACAAGTTTGTGCATTTGCGGTTCTTTAGATCCAAGCAAATGACCATGACGCATGGCACGGCGCATAATACGGCGCAATACATATCCACGCCCTTCATTTGAAGGCGTCACACCGTCTGCAATCAAAAATGCTGAAGAACGCAAATGATCGGAAATAACACGTAGCGAACCCAAAGTTTTTTCAGACTGCTTGAGACCGTAAACATCTTCTTCAGCTGCAATCAAATTTTGAAATAAATCAATTTCATAATTATTGTGCACACCTTGCAACACGGCAGCTATCCGCTCTAACCCCATCCCAGTATCAATAGATGGCTTTGGCAAACTTACGCGTGATCCATCTTTAGATTGATCAAATTGCATAAACACGAGATTCCAAATCTCAATGAAACGGTCGCCATCTTCTTCGGGTGATCCAGGAGGGCCACCCCAAACATCTGGGCCATGATCGTAAAAAATCTCAGAACAAGGTCCGCAAGGGCCAGTATCACCCATGGACCAGAAGTTATCTGAGGTAGAGATCCGAATTATCTTATCATCAGAAAGGCCAGCAATTTTTTTCCAAAGCATTGCCGCTTCATCATCTTCAGAGAAAACTGTGACCACGAGCTTGTCGACGGGAAGGCCGAATACTTTCGTAACAACATTCCAAGCATGAACAATCGCTTGCTCTTTAAAATAATCTCCAAAAGAGAAATTTCCAAGCATCTCAAAGAAAGTATGGTGACGCGCTGTATATCCGACATTGTCAAGATCATTATGCTTACCACCTGCACGCACACATTTTTGCGATGACGTCGCCTTCAAGAATGCCGGTGTTTCAGCACCCGTAAACAAGTTTTTAAACGGAACCATGCCGGCATTGACGAACAAGAGGGTTGAATCACCACCTTGAGGCACCAAAGGCGCAGACTGAACGACTTCATGGCCATTGGAATTAAAATACTCTAAAAACTGAGACCGCACACCGTTTACGCTATTGGACGGATTGGCTTTAAAGCTTGCGGTAGTATCAGACATATAGAGCATTCCTATTTCGTGCGTGGGCACTCCGCTATCAATGTTCAGAAATGACTAGAGTCAGTCATGAGCTTTCAAAGAGCGGAGCAAATCAATTCCATACCGCGATATATAGTGCTGATATCATTTGGCCAAGTGATTTGGCCAAATGACGCTTAATCTAATTGATAAAACCACGTATTTCGACGCGGTTTTACCAATTCAGCTTGCTCTATTCGTTTACTGCTACGTCAGGATCTTCTTCATCTGTAATATTTGCTTGGCCTGCTGCTAACATTTCTTCAGAAATCAAACCTGCATCAGCTCTGATTTTTTCTTCAATTTCAGCAGCAATTGATGGGTTTGCTTTCAAGAAAGTACGTGCGTTTTCACGCCCCTGACCAATGCGTTCTGATCCGTATGAATACCAAGACCCTGCTTTATCAACAACGCCGGCCTTCACGCCAAGATCAATCAACTCACCTGTTTTAGATATACCCTCACCATAGATGATATCAAACTCAACCTGACGGAATGGAGGTGCGACTTTATTCTTAACGACTTTGACACGCGTCTGGTTACCAATAACTTCATCGCGATCCTTCAAGGCACCAATACGGCGAATATCCAGACGCACTGAAGAATAAAATTTCAGCGCATTTCCGCCTGTTGTTGTTTCAGGAGACCCAAACATCACACCAATCTTCATACGGATTTGGTTGATAAAAATGACCATACATTTAGATTTGGAAATAGATCCAGTCAGTTTACGCAAAGCTTGGCTCATCAAACGTGCCTGAAGCCCTGGAAGACTATCCCCCATTTCGCCTTCTAGCTCTGCGCGTGGTGTCAAAGCCGCCACGGAGTCAATAACCAGCACATCCACAGCACCAGAGCGCACGAGTGTGTCAGCAATTTCTAAAGATTGCTCACCCGTATCTGGCTGAGACACAAGAAGATCTCCAAGATCTACACCCAACTTACCTGCATAAATAGGGTCAAGCGCATGCTCTGCATCAACAAATGCAGCTACGCCACCATTTTTCTGAGCTTCCGCGATACAATGTAGCGCCAATGTTGTTTTACCGGAACTTTCAGGTCCGTAAATTTCAATAATGCGCCCTTTAGGCAGACCACCTATGCCTAGTGCAATATCCAAGCTGAGAGAACCAGTTGATACCGCCTCAACATCCATTGATGCGTTATCGCCCAACCGCATGATGGAGCCTTTACCGAAATTACGTTCGATCTGACCAAGAGCCGTTTCGAGGGCTTTTTGCTTATCCATTCCGTTATTTTCCACAACTTGCAAAGACGCACGCGCCATATTTGATTCTCCATCATATGTTGCACACTGCCAGTGACTATTCAACGGCTTTGCACAACGGTTTCCATCGCCTGTTGGATAAGTTTGTACCACAAATGTTCCAAAAGAACAAATAGAGAATATAATTTTGTTCTCGTTTTATTTTCACACACAAAATATGGGCTAAAAAGAAAATCCACCACCTAGATATAGGTGATGGATTGGGTTTTTCTTATAATATCGAGCAGGGCTTATGCAGCCTCAACGATATTAAGTTCGTCTTTCACGCGTTCCGCTAGCTGACGCAATGTGAACGGTTTAGGTAAGAATGATATCTCTCGCTCCTCATCTAGCGTTTTGGCCAAATCACGTTCTGCATATCCAGATATGAACATCACACGAGCACCTGTAAGATATTGCTTGGCCTCTTTAAGCAATGCCGGCCCATCCATTCCGGGAAGCACCACATCAGAAATCAATAGATCGATCTGACCCGCATTTTCCTTAATGAGTTCAAGCGCCTCTTCTCCATCTGCCGCCTCGATGACCTGATAGCCGAATGTTGAAAGCAAGTGAGATGCAAGTCCGCGAACAGAATCCTCATCTTCAACCAGCATGATACGACCGCGCCCCGCTAAATCTTTCGGACGGTTTTTCTCGGCAATCTCATTCACCTGTGCCGCTGTTTCAGCTTCACTCGCTGCACGTTCAGCTGCTTTATCAGCTGCTGCTTTTTCTTCAGGACGCGCCACATAGGCTGGCATAAAGATTTTAAACGTTGTTCCGCGTCCAACTTTTGAAACAGGGTAAACATATCCACCAGACTGTTTTACAATCCCGTAAACAGAGGCAAGACCAAGACCTGTTCCCTCACCTTGTTTTTTTGTTGTAAAGAAAGGTTGGAAGATTTCTTCGACAAGTTCAGGAGGAATACCAGTCCCATTATCAATGACTTCTATAAGAAGATAATCACCTTCTTGAACATGATTGAACCCATCTTTACGGGCCATGGCAGCATCTGCGCGTGATGTTTTGACGATCAGTTCGCCGCTACCATTTTTCTCCAGCATTGCATCACGGGCATTTGTACAAAGATTTGTCAGCGCTGTTTCAAGCTGTCCACGATCCGCGCGGATTTGCGGAAGGTCACGCCCATGCACAATGTCAAGTTTAATCCGCTCGTCGATAATCTGACGTAGCAATACATAATAGCTGGATAGCATTTCTGATGGATCAAGCACTTCCTGACGGAATGTCTGTTTGCGTGACCACGCCAGCAACATGGAGATCATCTCCGCACCACGCGCCGCAAGTTCATACATTTGCTTCAAGTCAAAGAAGGATGGATCGCCCGGCGGGTGACGAATAAGAAGTTTATCTGTGTTAAGCATAATACCTTGAAGAAGGTTATTAAAGTCGTGTGCGATACCACCAGCCAATTGGCCAATCGCCTGCATCTTCTCACCTTGCGCAAGACGCAGCTCAAGCGTCTTCTTCTCAGTGGTATCAATAACATATGCCGCTGCCGGGCGTCCGCGCCGATCAAGCGCAATAAAGACATCCACAGTCTTGGCATCTTTTGGGTCTTTAACAGTATCTGATGCAAGCTTAAGCTCAACAGCACCGTCGAGCGCCTTGGCTAGCATTGAAGCTAAACCTTCTTCTCCATCTTCTGCGATGAACAGATCGGCAAATCTCGCTCCCGGTTGCGCCCGCGCCTCTGTCATGTCGCGCAACGCGCGGTTAAGGTCCATCATGACAGCAGTTTCGACACCGTCACCCTCAAGCCGCACAACACCAAATGGTGCGTCAGTAAACATTGTGTCGTCACTAACTTGACCGGGGGACACTAACCCATGTGCTTTATCTTCTTTTTCCTGTTGGGGTGGATTTTCAGCACGATATCCCAAATGCACAACAGAACGAGAAAGCGCATCTGGCCCTTTGCCAGTCCATGATGTCGTCAACAACGCAGGAAGCTCGACACCATTTCGCGAACGAAGCACAACATCCGCACGTTGACTCGCGCCGCCGCGTGTTTCTTTACGCATCAATTTCAACCCTTCAGGACGCATCAAATCATCCATACGAAGGCCGCCGAGTTCATCAGGCAAGCTCAACATTTTACGCAAACTTGCATTCACATAAACCACTCGCCCATCCCTACGCGCCGAGAAGAACCCAACAGGCGCATCTTCAACATACAAAGCGCGCGGATCAACAGCAGAATTATCAACCCCTCCACCATCGGTTTTACGCAAACGCCAAAGTGCGCGTGTTGCTCCAACCGGAGATACATTCGCTGTAAACTGGACAGGTGAATCACTATCACCAAACATCAAAGCCGGAAGTGTTTCTTCGCGTGCACCACCTGCTTTAATTGCCTTTGCCAAACGGAAAATCGGGGCCGCCAAACCCGGATTTGCTCCAAACAAACGATCAACAGTTGGAATCGGGCCGCTTTCGCCCATTTCGTGAGCTTCTTCCGCCAATTTACGATAAGCGCTATTGGCAGTTACAACAGCACCGCCGCGCTCGGTTACCAATGCCGGCTCGCTCAAACTTTCAAGCCAAGCAAAACCTTTAACGGCTTTTTGCGCCGCCTCTTCCGCAGCGCCGCGTTCAGGAAATACACCTAGCTTTCGTCCCGCACCGCGCGTCACCCACAGAAGCAGCACCATCGCCAAACTACCGAGCGCGATCAGAAGCACTATCGATGCAAAGCCAATTTCTTCACCCCACATAAGCGCAACACCCGCCGCCGCCCCTGCAACAGCAACACTCAGCCAGAAAAAAGTCTGAAGAAAATCAATCTTCTTTTTTTCTGTGTACGGTTCATTGGTCATTTGAGTATCGTTAAAATCTGACATGGCGGCTCGATTCATTGTTCAACGTGACATTACGGTCATGCATTAAGCGTGTACTTAGGTAGTATATAAGGCATTTCTGCGTGCGGTTAACCATAATTATTTCTTTTTACCAGTTCTCATAACGAAACTGATCACTTTTGCCACCGCTTCGAAGTGTTCTCTGGGGACAACTTGTTCTAATTCAGCTGTTGCAAAGAGCGCTCTCGCTAAAGGCGGGCTTTCCACAAGTGGCACATCTGATTCTTTTGCAATTTCGCGAATACGTAAAGCAACTTCATCAACACCTTTAGCCACACATATAGGTGCAGCATCGACTTCTGGATCAAATTTCAATGCAATCGAATAATGGGTTGGGTTTGTAACCACAACAGTCGCTTCGGGAACCGCCGCCATCATTCGTCCTTGTGAGCGTTGACGACGCAAAGCAGCCAATTTTGCTTTGACCATCGGGTCACCATCGCTTTGTTTGTTTTCCTGCTTGATATCTTCGCGCGACATCCGCATTTTTTTTGCGTGGCTTTGTTTTTGAAAAACGTAATCTATGGCGGCAATAAAACCAACCACAATAAGTGCAGCTAAAAACAAACGACTAGCTTTATCTTGAATCATCAGAGGCAATGCCGAGATATCCATCTCACCAACTTTGATCAACTCATGGCGACTTGGCCATACCGCAAAAGCAACTGCCACAGTTGCCGCGATCAGTTTCAAAATAGCCTTAAAAAGGTTCATCCACCCCTGAGGCCCAAACATCCGCTTCAGACCACCTATTGGAGACAATTTACTTAGCTTCGGCTTCATTTTTTCTGCGGTCCATAAAGGCATATGTTGAACCACATGCCCTGATATCGCGAAAACAATGATAATGGAAAAAACGATTGCCATCGGGCCCAATAATTCACCCAATATAGCGGTCATCAACCGCTGAGCACCGCCGCCCGAAAGCTGAAAATCATGCGGATGGTCAAGCAACATTGTGAGCGGACCACCTATGCTACTCGCTAAAGGCTGAGCACCCGCTATTAGAGCTGCACCTGCTAGAAGTATAAACCAGACGGGTACGTCCTGACTTTTAGCGATATCACCTTTTTTACGTGCATCATCGAGGCGTTTCTGGGTTGGTTCTTCGGTTTTCTGCGAATCATCTTGGTCTTCAGCCATTCATCCCTCCCTAAAATGGCCCTTCCAGACGCGCATAGCGGCCCAAGGCATCTAACCAAACAAGTAACCCACCTCCCAAAATAAAAGTCATAATACTCAAACCAAGCATGACCTGAATTGGCATAGCTATAAAGAACACTTGCACTTGAGGGATAAGCCGCGCGACCAAACCAATTGAAAGATTAAAAACCAAAGCTACAACGAGGATGGGGGCAGCAATCTGCAACCCCAGTTTAAATGCTGACGACATTGCTCCTAATTCCCATTGAGCAGCATCTCCAATTGGTAAAGGCTCTCCGGGTTTGAATAATTGATAACTATCAACAGCAGCTTGAAGCATATCTCTGTGAATGCCTGCGATCATAATGAGCACAATCGCTGTCATGGACATGAACACCCCAATAATTGCGCTCGAGGACCCAATTGTCGGATCAAATTGGGTTGCCATCGCTAAACCAGACGAGATACCGATAATTTGTCCACCAACTTGCAAAGCGCTCATCAAAATTCGTGCGCCTGCCCCCATCATGATCCCGATAAGAATCTCACTGATAATTAACAAAGCACTTTGACTAACCAATTCAGGAACAGGCGGCATCTGATCTATTAAATTGGGTACAAGGGCCATTGTTGCCAGCAATGCGGCAGACAAACGGAACTGCGCTGGGACAGAACTTTCACCCCAACCAGGAGCCAGCATCAAAACACTTCCAATCCGACAGAAAAGAAGAGAACCAGCCCATGCATATGGCATCAGCGCTTCCATTCAATTCAATACCCCGCAATTCTAGCAAATATTGAATCGGAAAAACCGGCCAAAGTTGCACCCATCATAGGCAAAAAAAGCAATAAAGTCAGAAATATAGCTAAAATTTTAGGAACAAAAACAAGTGTCATTTCTTGAACTTGTGTCAACGCTTGCATAAGCGCAATGACAACACCAACGACCAAACCAGCCACCATGACAGGAGTCGCCATCGCCACGGTCGCCCATAGCGCATCTCTCCCCAAATCAAGTACCTCAGCGCCCGTCATTTTTATGCCCTAGCTTACCAATCCAATCGCCCCACGGTCACAAAGCATTACAAATCAAGAAACCTTGAACTCTTGGGAAAAATTAAACACGTTTTGTTAACTCTTGGTTCAAAAAGGTTAATAAATTCCTGCGATTGACGAATACGTTACAGTAGGCATTGTATGTCTGCACAAATATTCTGGAGTCCTAATCAATATGCGCAATACCATTTCCATTTTTGCACTTTTATTTGCCGCAGCCTGCGTGAGTAATACCGAAACAGCAGAAACTCCCCCAAGCACAATATCTCCAGCCGGCGTTAAAAAATCCGCAGCTTCTGCGCATGTGAAAGAAGAGGCTCTAACTTCAACCGAAGAAATCATGGACTTTGCCTCCGAAGCCGAAAAGCTAAATGCATTTTTTCAAGAACAATTTGATGCTCGGGTTTCCAGATCCCCAATGTTTCAAACCAGCTTGGGAATGAAAACCAACTATGACAAATGGGACGACACATCTGACGCAGCCCAAATTGCTGAATATAAATTAGAGCAAGCAGCTGTTGGTCTCATGGAAAATCTCGTTGATTACGACAAACTTCCGTCCAACGCTCAACTATCATACCGTTTGTTCAAATTGCGTGCAAAACAACAAGCCGATATGTTCCCCTATCGCAATCATGGATATGTTTTTGATCAAATGTACGGCCAACAAAGCCGCACCCCTGCTTTCCTCATAAACCAGCACCGTGTGACCTCAGTTGAAGATGCCAAAGCGTATATTGGACGTCTAAACGGAATAAAAAATTATCTCAATGGCCATCTTTCAAATGCGCAAAGCCGCGCGAAAGATGGAATCCGCCCTCCCAAATTTGTCTATGAATATGTACTTTCAGATATCAAAAATGTCTTGACTGGCGCTCCATTTACTCAAGGAGAGGACAGTCCTCTATTTGAAGATTTCAAAACAAAAATAAATGCACTTGATATTTCCGGTGACGAAAAGCTAACGCTCATCATGGAGGCAAATGCCGCATTATTAACAAATGTGCAGCCAGCCTATGAGGAAGTGGAGGCATGGGTAAAGGAAGACATAAATAACGCAGACACTGATGATGGTGCTTGGAAACTTCCTGACGGAGCCGATTATTACAAAAAACGCCTCGCATTAATGACCACAACAGACATGGATGCCAATGAAATCCATGAGTTGGGGCTGTCTGAAGTCGATCGTATTCATAATGAAATGAAAACGATCATGGCGAAGGTCGGGTTTGAAGGCGACCTTTCTGAGTTCTTCGAATTTATGCGCTTTGACCCACAATTTTACTACAGTGAAGACGAAGCTGGACGTAGCCGCTATCTGGCAGAAGCCACCGAACTCATTGACGTGATGAAAAAAGCACTCCCCTCTGCTTTCAATACATTTCCTAAGGCTGATTTGATCGTAAAACGCGTTGAACCATTCCGCGAAAAAAGCGCCGGAAAAGCTTTCTACCAACGTCCTGCTCCAGACGGTTCACGTCCGGGGACATATTATGCCAATTTGTACAAAATGAGCAGCATGCCAACCTACCAAATGGAAGCTCTTGCTTATCATGAAGGCATTCCGGGGCATCACATGCAATTGGCGATTGCTCAAGAGCTTAAAGACGTACCAAAATTTCGAAAATATGGGCGCTATACTGCTTATACTGAAGGATGGGGGCTCTATACAGAATACCTGCCTAAGGAAATGGGTTTCTACCAAGATCCATATTCAGATTTTGGGCGCTTGGCCATGGAATTATGGCGTGCAGCACGGCTGGTTGTGGACACAGGGTTACATGAGAAAAAATGGACTCGTGAGCAAGCGACACAATATCTGATGACCAATACACCCAACCCTGAAGGTGATTGTATCAAAGCAATCGACCGGTATATCGTCATGCCAGGGCAAGCGACCGCTTACAAAATTGGTATGCTCAAAATACTGGAGTTACGCGAGAAAGCAAAATCTGAACTTGGTGAACAATTCAGCCTAGCAGATTTCCATGATATCCTTCTGGCAAGCGGTCCAATCCCTCTTAGCGAATTGGAAATCGCAATTAACCAGTGGATAAAGATGGACGCAAGCTAGGAATTTTGTGTACGCAATAGTTCAAAAGCAACCCAATCGCAGGCTTCACTGTCAAATTATGTGAAAGAAAGCTGGGCTTTCTAGTGAAAGACTGTGTTTAAATGCTGCTTTGCCTTTGAACTATTGCAAGAATTAGGTATTGAATTAACCAACCGTTTATCTTTCTAGGTGTGAGCAGTATAATAGCCGGAAGGCGAGATATCGGGTGTGAAGTAGTGTAAATGATTACAAGGACGCAGATTCAAAATGATTAGAGCGCTGCAACTGCTATCGGGCCTTCTTTTGGCAATTGGTGGAGGCTGGTTCATTTGGTTACGAAAGGATTCGCCGGGCGGCGTCTTCAATGTCACCGACACTGAAACGCTATGGTTAGTTGCTGTCGGCCTTGTCCTTACATTGCTAGGGCTTGTTCTCTTCCTAATGGGGTTATCCCCTCGCGCCAAAATTGAGCAAATTAACTGGCGTTATCCTGAACCTGCTCCTGAAATTGATTTATCCGGTCCTGCTTTTGCGGATCAAGACACTCAAAATGAACCACATCCACATGAACGCCCAAGCTGGTTACAAGAAGCCGCCGAGGACCTCGACAGACCTCGCGCAACTGAACAAGACAATGCAAACTCAACCGATAGCATAATTGGGGCCACAGCGCTTGGTGTCGCCGGAGGAGTTGCGGCCAATACTCTACGTTCCAAGGAAGATGAACAAGAAGATTATTCCGAAGGCCCAGCCTACCCAAGAGATGAATTACCTTTTGAACGCCCTAGATTTGGCGCGAGCGACCTTGAAGACACGTCTGATATAAAGCTTGTCGAAGAACCTATGGATTTTCACAATACATCAGGACAAAGTCCTGATTCAGAAGATACATCTTCGAGCACAACATTCGATACGCCCAGCAATGTCTCGCAAGAGGAACAGGTCATTGAAGAGTTTGCCTCGGAAATGGACACCGAATTCAACGATGACGATATCGAAACGCTTGCACTAGAAGCTGCAAATGCTGCGATGGACGAAGCCGATACCGATGCAGACACCATCATCGAAGAAAATGAAAATCACTCTTCCGATGAAGACGAAGCAGAAGTTATCGACGAAGATGATGCTTTTGAAAAGCAACTCGGCGCGTTAACAGCAAAAGCAGTCGCATCAACTGGCGGAAGCGCAGCTATATTCGCGTTAAACGAAAAACCTGAACATGAGACTGAGCCAGTCGAAATAGAGGGATTCGAGACTGATTTTGATCTAGATGTAGATGAAAAAGAACCAGACGTAGAACACGAAAACCTTGATATCGAAACTCTAGAAACAAGAACAGACGAATTAGGATCAAACTCACCTATTTCCAACCTTGAACCGATTGAACATCTAGATCTGGAATCAATTAAAGAACTTGAACCAGTCACTATCACTGATAACGCAGAGATTAGCGAAGAACCGCTAGATATTGTTGAAGAATCAGCCCTAGAATCAGATGTGATTGAAGAATTAGAACCAGTTGAAACATTGGATGAAGTTGAATTAGATAATGAGGATCAATCTACTGAAACGACGACATCAGAAGACCTCTCCGAGAAAGACGAAATAAGTGCAACCATTGAAGAGTTTAACTCAGAAATAGAAGCACTTAGCCCAACTCAAGATTTAGCGTCATTTACAGCGGATGATTTGCCCGAACTTGATACGACTGAAATAGATGCATTTGAACTTGAATCTGAACTTCCCGACATAGAGGTAAGTGAAGTTGAGCCATTGTCCATAACGGAGGCTCAAGCGAACGAAGAGGGCATCAATTCAGAAGAAGAGACAATATCTGAAGTTTCTTTGGAAGAAGCAGATGAGACACCTCTGGAAGCTAGCTTCGAAGATGAAGAAGCACTAGAAACTGAAACACTTGAAGAGCCTTTGGAAATAGCTGACGTTGAGCTACCAGAACTCGAAGAGGAAGCTGAACTCGACGTTTCCGGCCTAAATGAGGATGAACCTCTATTAGAGAATTCAACCCCGGAAAACTCAGACGAAGATCTAGATACTTTAAATCTGTCCGAAACCTCTTTGGAGGGGGAAACAGATGCGTCACCATTGGAAAATGTGGAACTAGAAGAGTTATCAGATATTGAAGAACTCGATGCCAGTATTGATGAACAGACGGAACTAGAAACTGACGAAGTATCGGACATTTCTGATGTATCAGATCTAAATGTTTTAGAAGAAATTGAGCTAGAAGAACTGCCAGAAGAAGCATCAGAAGACGAAGCGACAATTCAAAACATAGATATAAAAGACGTTGATATTGAAGAGCCTGATGACTTACCTGAAGACGACTTACCAGAAATAGAAGACGTTGAAGCACTTGACGAATTGGAAACCATAGATTCTCTGGCGGAGCTAGAAATCATAGAAGACAGTGAAACAGCCCCTGAGCTTGCCGCATCTTCCAGCAAACCCATGGACATTCAAACTCTCGCTGAAACAACTATGTCTGGCCCCCATCACGAAATGAGTGACGAAGACCATACATCGTCAGAATTACCACCCCCTGCCCCTATTTCAGATTCTAGCGTTGATTTTGAATCCGGCACCTACCCAAGACTTCAACCAATTAGAGATGCATTAGATTCTGGACAACTCGAAAATGCTGACACTCTACTTGCCGATATCCGTAGAAGCTTGGTGCAAGAGGGAGACGAAAACACACCTGAACTCGCCGAGCTGACTGCCCTCGCTGGCGATCACGCCGCAGCATCTGGTCGCCCAGGTGGGGCAAAATGGTTATGGCGACTTGCTTTGCAACGTTTTGGTGAAGCAGATGCAATTGAATCGGCCGCTGCCAAGGCAGTTTCAGAAAGACTACGCCAATTTGAACATTAAACTATGGTTTCCAGCCTTAAATCATCACCCATAAAATTCAGCGAACACGCTGATCACCTTCACAAATCAGTATTGGTGCGTTTAAGCTCCGATAACATCGATTTATGCGACATTAACTAAATACTCCTGCGGAGATGACACCAGAATGGCCGAATTATTATCAGTCTCAGGCTTTTTCACCCTATTAATGCTATTGGCCTTACAAGTCGTACTCGGGTTTGATAACTTGTTATACATCTCCATTGAATCCAAACGTGTGGGCGAAGAAAAAGCCTCGATGGTTCGAAAATGGGGAATAGGTTTGGCAATGCTGTTTCGTATTGTTCTTCTTATTGTGATCGTTTCACTATTTAGTGCTCTTGAAGCACCTTTGTTTCACATTCCCTTTGAAGGCATCATAGAAGGCCATTTCAACCTACAAGCACTCGTCACACTCGCAGGGGGCGGCTTCATCATCTACACAGCCATCAAAGAAATTTCTCACCTTATGGTCGTTGATCATATTGAGAGTTCCGAAGGCGAAAAGAAAAAATCAGTCACTCAGGCGATCTCAATGATCGTTGCCATGAATCTTGTTTTTTCTTTTGATTCTATTCTTTCCGCTATGGCAATCGCCAATACAAAGACAGCCGATGGAACAACAGAATACCAAGTTGTCATCATGGCGATCGCGATTATCGCTTCTGGTATTTTGATGATAGTCATGGCTGATTATGTAGCCGATTTCTTGAAGAAAAATAGAATGTATGAGGTGTTAGGTCTGTTCATCCTATTCCTCGTAGGTGTACTTCTTGTGTCAGAAGGGGGGCATCTCGCACACTTATCTTTCTTCGGATACGAAATTGAAGCCCTTTCAAAATCAACTTTCTACCTAGTAATTGGTGTACTTGTTATCACCGATATTATTCAAACAAGTTATCAAAAACGTCTCTGGGCAATGCGAGAAAAAGAATTGTTAGGTGAAAACCCTGCTGATATTGTAGATGCTCCTCATCATGAAGTGTAGAAGCCACCTCCCCTCTCTTTTTAAAAGATAAAAAGGCTTAGTTTCCTACTTTTGTCTTTCCCAATATTATGAAACGCTCAGTTAACTTAGTCGTGTTATTGAATTAACTGAGTAATTTTGGGAAATGAACATCCAAGACCGAGGGGCGCAATCTGTAATTGCAAACTACCGATCGTTTTTGAGGGGAATCATCGTGAAGAAATATCTATTGGGGGCAGTTATCTGCATAGCTACAGCTTTGACTAGCGCATGCAATAGTGGGTATGAATCTCCTACTAATTCAAAAGTAAAAGCAGCTATATCTGAATGGTCGGACGGCGCACCACTTGAATCTATAAATGATTTGAGTTGCCAAGATCTTGGACGCGGAAAATTCTACTGCTCATTTGAGGTAACTTACATCGGTGCCAAACCTGAACAGATGGAGAAATGCTTTTTCTCATCAGCTTCGGAACTTACGATCCGCCCAAATTCAAGCTGCTACTAACACTAAAAGCAGGCGTTTAGTTCGCCGAAACAGCGCCTAAGCTTATTTTGTAATCCTCCTCTCCTAAAGGTAGGGGCGACAAATCATTTATTTCTGCTATATTGCACCGCAGCATAATAGGGAAATGAGTGATGACAGCGAATACAACATCTTCACAGAACACAGAAAATACAGATAAAACAGCACTTAGCCGAGACAAACTTCCTAAGTTGTTTGCTGACGCAGCAAAAGCTGCCAACATTTTTTACACCTGTGCTCTTAATTCTGTTGTGCCAAAGATAGCACCTGACGGAAAAATCAACCGCTCACTCATGGATGCAGAACAGCGCTCTACACACGGCCTAGGGTGGATGTGTGCTTATGCTGAAACATTGACCCAAACATCAAATTGGGCAAACCGCTTATCTGAAGCAGGAGAATTTGGTGAGGCTGACGCCCTGCTAAGCCAGATATTATTTTCAGAATATCTAAAACAATTATCCAGCGGTATTCCAATGACGCAGTGCGAAATGGCGCGCCCGTCTGATCTGGGTATTTCTCAAAACACTATCGCAGATTTCGTGACAACCCCGGCAGTTGAGACATTGATACAACTTGGCGACACGCCAACAATAAGACTGCGCGCTGCCGAATGTATTAAAAATGCTAAGGGCCAAGCTACAGTTGAAAATTCCGGTCTTGATGAAACCATGTCTATGGTGCGTGATCAATTTCGAAAATTTGCAGACGAAAAAGTCGTCCCCTATGCTCATGAATGGCATTTGAAAGACGAACTCATTCCCATGAGTGTTGTCAATGAAATGTCAGAATTGGGTGTTTTTGGACTAACCATTCCTGAAGAATTTGGCGGTTTTGGCATGGGCAAACTCGCCATGTGTGTCGTGTCTGAAGAATTATCACGCGGTTATATTGGCGTAGGCTCCCTTGGAACTCGCTCCGAAATTGCAGCCGAACTCATTCTCAATGGCGGCACCCAAGCTCAAAAAGAAGCATTTCTGCCTAAAATAGCATCCGGTGAAATACTGCCAACGGCAGTGTTCACAGAACCAAATACAGGCTCTGATTTAGGTGCCCTTCGGACTCGAGCCACGCTTAATGGTGAATATTGGAATATCACTGGCAATAAAACTTGGATAACCCACGCCTCAAGATCAGACTTGATGACCGTCATGGCACGTACAAAACCAGACACGACCGACTTTAGAGGTCTATCCATGTTCCTCGCCGAAAAACCTCGCGGCTCAGAAGACACCCCCTTTCCTGCAGATGGTATGACAGGTGGTGAAATCGAAGTTCTCGGATATCGCGGGATGAAAGAATACGAATTAGGTTTTGATGGATTTGAGGTCCCTAAAGAAAACCTTCTTGGCGGTGAAGCAGGCGATGGCATGGGATTTAAATACCTGATGGCCACGTTTGAAGGTGCTCGCATTCAAACCGCAGCTCGTGCCATCGGTACTGCTCAAGCTGCTTTAGAACTTGGCTTGCAATACGCGCTAGATCGACAACAATTTGGCGGCCCAATATTTAATTTTCCTCGCGTTCAAGACAAGCTTGTCATGATGGCAGCAGAACTCGTAGGTGTACGCCAGCTCACCTATTACTCTGCGAAACAAAAAGACAGTGGCAAGCGCTGTGACCTAGAAGCAGGCATGGCCAAACTCATTGGTGCCCGCGTCGCATGGGCAGCAGCTGACAATGCTCTTCAAATTCATGGCGGCAACGGATTTGCCTTGGAATATGCCATTAGCCGAGTCTTATGCGATGCACGTATTCTCAACATTTTCGAAGGTGCCGGCGAAGTCCAAGCAATGGTGATTGCCCGACGTTCGATAGAAGAATACCTCAAAGCCAAGACATAAAGCCCTGACTTTGAGATCATCGCTAGTTATTCTAATTCAGCAAGATATTCGACCAGCGCTTTGCGTTCGTACTTATCCATTCCAACTCCCGGCATGGATGTACCTTCGGCGAAAGCATTTGGATCAGCTAGGAATGCATTCAATTTGGAGGCATTCCATTTTCCAGATGCATTTGCCAACGCATCTGTATAGGGAAAGCCTTCTTGGCCTCCAATTTTACGGCCAACAATACCTTTTAACCCTGGTCCGACTTTGCTTGATTCATCGACTTCATGACAACTCGCACATTTCCCAGTGAAAAGCATTTGTCCCCAACTGAACTCTCGTTCAAAATCAGCAGCCTTTTGTTCAAGGGGCAAAATTGAGTCATAGCCTGAAATTGAAAGGGCTTTTGTAGAGTTTTCATTGCCCTTAACAGTCCGAATAAAAATCACTGAATTTCGGCCAGTCAATAAAGCTAACCATCCATTCTCCAGTATAAAGCCATCCCTCATACGTCGATCCGTTGCGATAGGCTCGGCATAAACGATACGCCCATCATCTGGTCGCAAGCGGAAAATTGTCTTTTCCTTCAAAGATAGGACTAGAATATCACCATCCCAAAGTTTAAAACCTTTTGCATTCTCAACTGGAATTATATTCGAAACAGCAACTGAAGGCACAAAAGAAAATGCGGGTTTGGTATAGCCCTCATGACGTCCTTGCTCAGGATTAAGTTCAAAGGGCTTGCGCGGTCCGCCATAGTCAAATCCGTACGATACATTCGGCCAACCGTAATTAGCATCTTGCGTTACTAAATTAACTTCGTCGCCGCCTTGCGCGCCATGTTCAGCCTCCCACAAACGTCCAGATGCATCAAAGACAAGTCCTTGGGGATTTCTAAATCCAGTGGCGTAAATACTTGTTTCTTTCGTTGTGAGATTGATATTGATAATTTTCCCTAGGTCATTTCCAGAATCTGCTTGAACAGCATCCCATTCGCCTTCAAAATTACCTAAAGCATAAGTCCCAACAGAGACGAGCATCTGATCATCACCCAAAAGCGTCATTCGACCGCCGGACATATGACCCGAAAATTTCCACTCTCGCTCTTCCATGTTCAAGCAAGCATTGAGCTTGGAAACTTCGTCCCACTCTCCAGATACAAACTCGACTCCATTCGACGTGTTTTCAATTTCTATGCGACTGACATAGAGACATATATTCATGTCATCTGGAGTAAAGCGGTGATGCGAGGCATATAAATAGGCGCGCTGTGTGTTAGGAATTGGCGCAATTAGAATATCCGCGACACGATACCAATTTTGATTAAATTCAGACTGTTCTGAAAAATAGTCTCGGCGCACTTCATCATAGTCCATAGGCACTCGAATATCTGAATATTCTATCGAGCTCTCCGCCATATCCAGAAAGCCAATCAAGCCATTTGCAGCCGCATAAACGAGCGAATTTCCAAAATAATCTATACCTCCACCAGTCGCGCTTCCGTCAACTTCTCCCAAGCTAACTTCTGTTTTCTCTAAGGTCAGGTAAGCTGTTTCAAATTGCGTCCACTCAGACACAACATTATTTCCGCGCACAACTGGCTTGGCGCGAACTTCACTGATTTTATTTTGAATTTTTTGTGAAATACCCACAGGAACAAATGCCGCAGTAAAAAGCGCACCTACCAACACAGCCCCCACTAAGACAATAACAGCGATCACCGACCATTTCAGTTTTGAAATTTTGTTTCGTGATAAAGGTTGGTTTTGGGACAAATTCAAATCCTCACACATTAAATAATATCAAATAGGCGAATGCTCAGTACATTAAATTGTCTAAAAAAAGCGACATCAAAGCTCACAAAAGCCTGCATTCATTTTTCATACCACTTCTACCATACCGGATTGGGATTGCTCCATTCTCATCATCAGAGTATTTTCTCTACACTAGCGAAAATACTCTGGAAGAAAACGTACATTTCCTTCATGTGTGAATATTGATATGATTTATTATTCTTACTACGCTCAAAATGCGGGTCGCCAGCGCGAAATAAGTGAGTTAGACTGGCACACATGAATACTCCACTCAGCATTTTGCTTTATGTCGCAATGGCGGCAGTGTTTATTATCCTTGTTTTGGGGCTAATAAACCTATTTTCAAAATCAGACAAACAACCTTCGCGTTCTAATAAATTGATGCGGCTACGCGTTCTTGCTCAGTTTATCGCTATTCTTATATTGATCGCGATAGGCTTTTCTTCCGGTGCAATTGGATGAACCCAAGTCCAGAGAATACGCATTCTCAAAGCAGGAATTGAAACTTAAAGGCGCTTAATATGGTCAAACTCAACAAGATATATACGCGTACCGGTGATGACGGCACCACAGGTTTAGCAACAGGGCAACGCGTTCGCAAATATGACATAAGGGTGCAAGCCTATGGTGCGACGGATGAAGCCAATAGTGCAATTGGTATTGCTAGATTGCACATTGGTCAGCACTCAAAGCTAGCGACTGCCCTTGAGCGTATTCAAAATGATATGTTTGATTTAGGTGCAGATCTCGCAACACCTGAACCTGATCCACAACAAGACAAACCTTTAGAATGGGAACCGTTGCGTATAGTGGAATCTCAAGTAAAATGGCTGGAAGCTGAAATCGACAGAATGAACACGGATATCCCGCCATTGGATAGTTTTGTCTTGCCTGCAGGTACGCCTTTGGCGACCTATCTACATATGGCACGAACAATTACCCGACGTGCAGAAACACTCATCGCCAAGTTAAATGATACCGAAGGTGAAATTGTTTCCCCTCCAGCCCTTGCCTACATAAATAGATTATCGGATTTTTTATTCGTTGCAGCTCGGTACGCAAATGGAAACGGAAAACAAGATGTAAAATGGATTCCCGGTGCAAATCGATAGTCTCTAAACTGCCCTTAAGTGATCTTGACGCATTGCAGCATGAACCTTACGGATGGTAGCCGAATTTTGTATCGGGATGATACTTTGAATTTTAAACAATGTGGCATGTCCACGCTAACCAATAAACTTCCGGAGACGCCTAGATGAAGGTTCTCGTACCTGTTAAGCGGGTTATTGATTACAATGTTAAGCCTCGCGTTAAGCCTGATCAATCAGGTGTAGATCTCGCGAACGTTAAAATGTCCATGAATCCATTCTGTGAGATTGCTGTTGAAGAAGCAGTTCGTCTTAAAGAAAAGGGCATTGTCACTGAAATCGTCGTTGTTTCTATCGGTGTTGTACAGGCACAAGAGACATTGCGTACAGCTTTGGCGATGGGCGCAGATCGCGGTATCCTCGTCACAGCTGAAGGTGATGTAGAGCCTTTGGCTGTTGCCAAAATCCTTAAAGCCATCGCCGATGAAGAACAACCAGGCATGGTGCTTCTTGGTAAGCAGGCGATTGATAATGACAACAACCAGACAGGGCAAATGCTTGCAGCCTTGCTTGACTGGCCGCAAGGTACATTTGCATCTGAAGTTGTTGTTGAAGATGGTAAAGTGAATGTCACGCGTGAGATTGACGGCGGATTGCAAACACTCGCGCTTGATGGTCCTGCTGTGATCACCACAGATCTTCGTTTGAACGAGCCACGTTATGCGTCTTTGCCAAACATTATGAAAGCGAAGAAAAAGCCGATCGACACAAAAGAAGCTGCTTCTTTCGGCGTTGATATCGCACCTCGCCTGACTGTTGTGAAAGTAACTGAACCTGCTGGACGTGAAGCGGGTGAAAAAGTTGAAGACGTCGCAACACTTGTATCCAAACTTAAAGCTGCAGGAGCAATCTAATGGCTGTTCTCATCATTGCAGACCACAATAACACCTCTTTAAACGATGCCACACACAAAACAGTCACTGCCGCCAAAACATTTGGTGATATTGATATTTTAGTGGCAGGTGAAGGTGCTGGCGCAGTTGCTGAAGCAGCTGCAAAAATCGATGGTGTGCGTAAAGTTCTCCACGCTGATGGTGCACCTTACAAAACACAACTTGCTGAAGCTATGGATGCTCTTATCACACCGATGATGGCAAACTATGACGCCTTGTTTGCACCCGCGACAACGATGGGTAAAAACGTTACTCCACGTATCGCGGCCAAACTCGATGTGATGCAGCTTTCAGACATCACAGCTGTGGTGGATGCTGACACGTTTGAGCGCCCAATCTATGCAGGTAACGCGATCCAAACTGTTAAATCATCTGATGCCAAGAAAGTTGTTACCGTTCGTACAACTGCTTTTGAAGCTGCGGGCGAAACAGGGTCAGCTTCTGTTGAAACAATCGAAGCAGCTGCTGGTCCGTTCAAATCAAGCTTTGTGTCAGAAGACTTGTCAGTATCTGACCGCCCAGAGCTAACATCTGCCAAACGTATTGTATCTGGTGGACGTGCGCTTGGATCTGAAGAAGACTTTGAAAAATTCATCTTCCCATTGGCCGATAAACTTGGCGCTGCTGTTGGAGCGTCTCGTGCGGCAGTGGATGCTGGTTATGCACCAAACGACTATCAAGTGGGGCAAACTGGTAAAGTGGTTGCGCCTGAACTTTATGTCGCTGTGGGTATTTCTGGGGCCATCCAACACCTGGCTGGTATGAAGGACTCAAAAATCATCGTCGCCATCAACAAAGATGAGGAAGCACCTATCTTCCAAATCGCTGATTATGGCCTCGTAGCTGACCTATTCAACGTTCTTCCAGAACTGACTGACGCTCTATAAACGTCTGTAAAGAAACGACAAAAGGCCCGCAACATGTTTTGTTGTGGGCCTTTTTTATTGAGTAATTTCCAAAATTATTCTTCGAGCTTTTCTTCAGTCTTTTGTTCAACAAGATCGTGTTCTTTACACTTTCTCTCTTTAAATTTTGCTGCCAATTCACGCGCAGTTTGCGTAGATAGTTCTTGTTTGCCGACAGGAAAAATATCTTCTTCTTCCTCGTCAATGTGATGCTCATAATCATGGCGCATTGAATTGAATCGATTCAACCAACCACTGGAAGACATATCCATTTCATTCAACTCATCCAGCACATCATCTACTTCTTTATGCTCAGACACCGAATGACGCGCCTTAGACTGACCATCCTCAGTCTTCATTAAATTCGCGTAGAAAGTTTCTTCTTCGGCGGCGGCATGGGATTTGACATCATAATAAAATTCTTCCCATAATTTTTTACGTTCAGAAGAATTTCCTGAAGTCTCAGATAAGCGCTCCAGTAATTTTCTGTGAACCTCGTGGTCGGTTTTGAGTACTTCAAAAATATCTGTCATGAGATTTGTCTCCCTTCCACCAACCAACGCTATTTGCAGCTATAAAGTTCCCTAAACACATACGTGAATCTAGAAGTGTCGAACCACAGGAGCTTGATATCGGATTTTCAGCGCCGTAAACGAAGATGAAGTACGTCATCGCTGATTTAGTTCACAGTCTTCAACGGGCTAGCTGAAACCTTATAATAGACACCACAAAGAACTATTTATACGCCACCCTTCATGGGTGGCATTTTTCATTCTATTTAGACATAATAGCTCGAAACAATTTTCAATAATGTTTTAGGGATTATGTCATCTAAAACATTATGATACGGGTATAAATTCTGAATACGTAGCACGAACGCATGCATTTTCAGATACAATGTAGAGGTTTAGGGCATGGGCAACATCGAAACTGTCGGCGTAATTGGCGCAGGGCAAATGGGCAATGGTATCGCACATGTTTGTGCCTTGGCTGGTTTCAACGTTTTGCTAAATGACGTAACGCAAGACCGTATTGAAGCTGCATTGAATGTCATCAAAAAAAATATGGTGCGTCAGGTCAGCAAAGACACCATTACCCAACAAGAAATGGACGATGCCCTAGCGCGGATAAAGTCCGGGCTACCTTTAGAACGGCTCTCTTCTGCTGATATGGTCATTGAAGCAGCAACAGAGAAAGAAGAAATCAAAGCGCAAATCTTTAAAGATATTACACCCTATCTAAAAGATGACGCGATGCTCGCCACCAACACGTCATCTATTTCCATTACACGCCTAGCTGCAGCGACTGACAGACCTGAACGCTTTATCGGTGTCCACTTTATGAACCCTGTGCCCGTCATGAACCTTGTTGAGGTTATTCGTGGTTTGGCGACCAATCAGGAAACATACGACGCAGCTGCTTTCATTGTCGAGAAATTGGGAAAAACACTCACAAACTCTGAAGATTTTCCAGGTTTTATAGTAAACCGAATTCTAATGCCGATGATCAACGAAGCTGTTTATACGCTTTATGAAGGCGTTGGATCAGTAGATTCGATTGATACAAGCATGAAGCTTGGAGCTAATCATCCAATGGGCCCACTCATGCTAGCAGACTTCATTGGTCTCGATACATGTTTGTCCATAATGCAGGTTTTACATGATGGCCTTGCAGATACGAAATATCGTCCTTGCCCACTCTTGGTGAAATATGTTGAAGCGGGTTGGCTGGGCCGCAAAACAAATCGTGGTTTCTACGATTACCGCGGCGAAACTCCTATTCCAACTCGCTAATTCTGTCCCGATATACAGAACATTTCTACTTTTGATATATTCCAAATCTTGCTTATAAAAATTGAATGACATCAATACAAACGGCGATTTCTGAACAGTATAGTTAAGCCCACGCTAACAATATGTACGAAGTTGAATACGCAAAAAGCAAAGAAATAGAAATGTTTATACAGTATCACTACCAGTCAGTGGGTGACTGTATAAAGGTGATATTTAAGTGCGTTCAATTCAAAAAACGTTGAAGCAGTTTCTAAACGCGACCAATGCGGGTGTCGCGCCTATGTTTGCGCTTTTTCTCACAGTCATACTTTTCATTATCGGCTTCACCATAGATTTTCGGCGTATGGATAGTGCAAAAATGCACCTTCAAGCAGCCACAGATTCCGCCGTTCTTGCAGCTGCCCGCGCATATTTAACAAGCTCAGTTCAAGTCAAAGAAACCAAGAGACAGGAAGATTCTCAGAAAATCGCTTCTGATTATCTCACCGCAAATCTTCTATCTTCTTCAAACAATTTCGAAAACAACCAAATTCAATTAGTCTTCAAGGAAGACGGAGAAATTGTCGGAAATGCTTCAACCAAAATAAAACTCATCTTTGGTGGATTATTTGGCAAAAGCGATGTTGTACTACCAGCACTTGCCGCAGCGACAGTTGGAGATTCCAGAAAATTAGAAATCGTGTTGGTGCTCGATACTTCAGGATCAATGAGTTCTCAAAACCGCATGAAGCAGCTTCGCACAGCCTCAATTAACTTTGTAAACAGTGTATTCGACAATGCCGTCTACGAACGCACAGTACAGGTTGGTGTTGTACCTTGGAACGCAACAGTAAATATCAATATGGATAGACCGGGCACATGGGATGCCTCTCCTGGCCCCGCAATCCACAATTCCAATTATGGAAATGGAACCAACCAAGTTACGTCTTTTCAGGATTTTACGGAGAACTTATATCCACCCGGTTTTTCTGACTTTGGAAGCTATAGTGATTCCGACATTGACGATGATTTTGGCTCATCAGGCTGGCTTGGATGCATCACTGCGACAAAAGACGAGCGCAAAATAAGCAGTTCAGGTAATGTAACGCCTCTCACAGACGTTCCGCCATCCAAAATGAAATGGCCTGCCCGAAAAGTCGCTGGCTGGGACCCAAACTCAGACTGCCCAAGCCCTATGCTAGCTATGTCTCAGAGCCGCCCACAGATTATTAAAAAGCTCAACCAGCTTAACCCAAGCGGAAACACACATGCCGATATCGGCCTCATGTGGGGGTATCGCATGTTCTCACAACAGGCAAACTGGAACAATTTTTTTGGTTATAATTCAGATACTAAGCCAGACAGCTTCCATTCAACAAAGTCACGTAAAATCATGATTATGTTGACTGATGGTGAAAACACAGCAACCAACTCAGAAGGTTACAGCTATTATGGATGGTGCACCTATACTAATCATTACAATAAATGGGGACGGTACACCGGCAGTACCAAAGATTGTGAAGTCCCTAAAGGCATAAACAAAGATGAAATTAGCAATAACGATCTCAACAGTTTAATGCTGGATGCATGTGAAGTTATCCGCAGCAAAGACGTTGAGCTTTTTACCATCGCGCTCGACCTGCATTCATATTATGACAGTACAGCGATTGCTTTACTTAGAGAATGTGCCGGAAGCGACAGTCACGCCTATAATATTAAAGGTAACGAGCTGGATGAGACGTTTCAGGAGCTTGCTTCAAAAGCACTCAGACTTTCTAAATAAACTAGCCGTGACGATGTTTATTTAGATTTCCAATTTCACTGACTTTTTTTGTCGGCCTATTTTGTAGATGCGATTTCTTTTATCAAGGCAATCGCATTTTCACTCGACCAGTCAGCACCACCCGAAAAGCGGGCGACTTCCTCACCGTTTCTATTGTAAATAATTGTTGTCGGCATACCCTTTGCGCCCGTATCATAGGCAATGCCGTAGGTCGTGTCGAAATAAAAATCCAACACACCATTTGTCCATTGCTCTAATGATTTGCGTGTATTTTCCCGATTGTATTCACGATCAACCGCAACAGCGACAACACGTACACCATCATCTTGAACGGCCTCTTGCAGGCGGCCCAGAGACGGCATCTCTTCTTCACAAGGTGGACAAGCCTCAAACCAGATATTTAGAACAACAACTTCCCCGTTGAAATCCTGTAAACTTACGGCTTTACCCTCTGCATTATCAAATTCACCACTTGGTGCAGCTTTACCAGCAGACAATTCTAGACTTGCCAAATCCCCTTTTGCATAACGTTTTAGTCCTGAACTACCTGTCTTTGGCTGGTTACTCGCTGAAAACAATGCGACAACGACAAATAATCCACCCACTATCAACATTGCGGGTATGCCAAATCGAGTAATAGCTTTAGGCATGAACGCAAACTCCTACACGTTACGACGAGACTTGATCAGATATGACTAGTAAACAAGACAAGAACAGTTCAGATACGCCCTCCGACACCAAAGGACAAGAGATGTGGGGTGGACGATTCAGCGCAAAGCCTGATTCAATCATGACGTCTATAAATGCATCGATCAACGTGGATAAACGTCTGGCCGAGGAAGATGTAGCTGGTTCTATCGCCCATGCCAAAATGTTATGTGAACAAGGCATTATCAACGAAGTCGATTGCGACGATATCGTCGAAGGGCTCGACAAAATCATAAATGAAATTCGTCACGATAAATTTCATTTTTCGGTTGAACTCGAAGATATTCACATGAATATCGAAGCACGTTTAAAAAAACTAATCGGTGGCGCAGCGGGGCGTTTGCATACTGCCCGTTCTAGAAACGATCAGGTTGCAACCGATTTTCGGCTATGGGTGAAAGCCTCTTGTACAGCGCGGCTAGACCAGATCGAAACCCTGATGAAAGCTTTATTAAGCCAAGCTGAAACCCATGTGGATTGGGTTATGCCGGGTTTCACACATTTACAAACTGCTCAACCTGTCACAGTTGGCCATCATTTAATGGCCTATGTTGAAATGTTCTCGCGTGATTTTTCTCGTTTTGCGGATGCGATCCACCGCATGGATGAATGTCCGCTCGGTGCTGCTGCATTGGCAGGTACAGGATTTAACATCGACCGAGAAATGACAGCAGAAGCCCTTGGATTTGATCACCCAATGGCAAATTCACTCGATGCCGTATCAGCGCGTGATTATGCGATTGAGAGCTTATCCAGCATTGCAATCTGTGCCCAACATCTCTCACGCCTCGCCGAAGAATTGGTCATCTGGTCATCCTCCCCTTTCTCCTTCGTGCGTATGTCTGATGCTTGGTCAACTGGATCATCCATCATGCCTCAAAAACGCAATCCTGATGCAGCAGAACTCGTGCGCGCCAAAACAGGCCGTGCAAATGGCTCATTAATTGCGATGCTCACCCTGATGAAAGGACTGCCGCTTGCCTATTCCAAGGATATGCAAGACGACAAGCAGATCACATTTGAAGCCTTTGATAGCCTAGACCTATCTCTACAAGCTATGACAGGCATGATCGAAACCATGACCTTCAATAAAGAGAATCTAGCAAAGGCAGCTTCAGGCGGTTTCTCAACTGCCACTGATCTTGCTGACTGGCTGGTGCGCGATTTGAATATCCCATTCCGTGAAGCCCACCACATTACGGGTGCCAGCGTGAAAGCAGCTGAAGAAAAAGGCGTGCAATTGTGGGATCTGTCACTTGAAGAGCTTCAAGCTATTGAACCACGCATCACAAATGATGTATTTGATATATTGAGTGTGGACGCCTCTGTCGCCAGCCGTCAAAGTTATGGTGGTACAGCCCCGGTGCGTGTACGCGAGCAAATTGCTTCATGGAAGGAACGCCTATTATGAGACCAATGAAAATCATTCTGGGCCTGACAGCCCTTGCATCTTTATCAGCGTGTGGCCTACCCGGAGATTTGGAACGTCCTGAACCAATCTTCCGCAATGATCCAGAACCCGTTGCAGCGCCACCTCAGCCTCCTGTCGTTGAAGATGAAATCATCGAAGAAGAAATTCCAGATGATGAACTTCTTGGCGGCCCTGAAGGCTAACCACAACACAATTATCTTCAATCCATGTGAATAAAAACAGCCCATCTATTCACATGGATTTTCAAAATGAAACCGAATTAAATGCACCATTTCAACTATGTGAATGGCCGTCTTCAATGTGAAGGCGTTCCATTGGATGACATCGCCAACCAAGTTGGGACCCCGACTTACGTTTATTCAACGGCAACATTAGAGCGACACTACAATGTGCTTGCAGAGGCTTTTGAAGGGTCAAAATACCTTATCGCCTATTCTGTGAAAGCTTGTGGAAATATTGGTGTCATCGCCACATTGGCCAAGCTTGGCGCTGGGGCGGATGTCGTCTCTGGTGGAGAGTTGGCCAAAGCGCTACACGCAGGCATTCCAGCAGAAAAAATCGTTTTCTCAGGTGTCGGAAAAACACACGCAGAGCTAACAGCTGCGTTAAATGCAGGCATTCACCAATTCAATGTTGAAAGCTTCCCTGAAATGGAGCGCCTCAATGAAATTGCGATCGGACTGGGCAAAGTCGCGCCGATCGCTTTTCGCGTAAACCCACACGTAGACGCTGGCGGCCATGCCAACATCTCCACGGGCGGTGCAGAACACAAATTTGGTATTGCTTGGCACGAAGCCGCAGATATGTACGCTAAAGCTGCAGCTATGGAAGGCATTAACCCAATCGGTGTGGATGTTCATATTGGTAGCCAAATTATGGACATTGAACCCATGCGTATTGCTTTTGAAAAAGTGGTCGCATTAGTGCGCGAATTGCGTGCCCAAGGTATAGAAATTAAACGTATGGATCTGGGTGGCGGATTAGGCATACCCTACGCCCCTGAAGATAACCCAGACTCACCAGCCAAATACGCACAAATGATTCGTGAAGTAAAACAAGGCGTTGATGTCGAACTCATCCTTGAACCCGGCCGCATGATTGCCGGAAATGCAGGCGTTATGCTGGCGAATGTTGAGTATGTAAAAGAACGCGATGGTCGCACTTTTGTAATCCTCGATGCAGGCATGAACGACCTTGCCCGCCCCGCACTTTATGATTCAATCCACGAGGTGCAGCCCCTTATCGAACCGGCAAGCGATGCGCCTATTGCTCCCGTAGATTTGGTTGGACCAGTGTGCGAAACAACCGATCGTTTCCAAAAAGCACGCCCAATGCATCCGTTAAAGCAAGATGATAAAATCGCCTTTATGTCAGCTGGGGCTTATGGTGCCGTTCTTTCATCACAATATAATGCCAGACCTCTCGCAGCAGAAGTATTGGTCAATGGCGATTCATTTAGCGTAATCCGCCCAAGGCCAAGTTATGATGACATCATCGCTTTGGAAAAACAGCCTGACTGGTTAGAGTAATTCCAACGCGACACAAACTAAGGCCTGATCAATAATAATGAATGGCGCAGAACGTATAAGCCAAATGATAAAATCCACACATAAGCGGCTAAACTGGCTTGCTTATGTGTCGGCATTTGGTGGTTTGGCATTCATTCTTGGCCTTTGGTTGATATTGTCATTCACGGGCGCGCTAGAAGCTGTTAGCCCCAAACTCCGCGCTGCAGCGACACTAACCACTATTCTAATCTGCATTGGTCTTGCCATTCGCGGGATCAAAAACTTTTCCAAACCAACACAGCAAGATGCTTTTGCTGAAGTTGATGCCTTATCTGAGACCCGCCCCGCATCAACTTTGATTGATAATCCCGTACGCCCTCATGCTCAAGCTGCAGCTATGTGGGCAGAACATAGAGAAAAAGTTCTAGCGGAAGCGAGAAACCTTCCTCAGCCATCTCTATGGAAAAAGGCGCAAGCCATTGATCCACTTTTCCTTCGTTTCATCACGCCGATTGCCCTCATTGCATCCATCGTCTTCGCTGGGAATTTAACTATTCCTCGCCTACAAAATACATTCAAGGCAGATTTTGGAACATTGGTTGGCGCTGATAACCTGATCGCGCAAGCTTGGGTCACGCCCCCTGCTTATACGGGCCACGCCCCTTTTGATGTATCGGCAAACCAAACTTTTAGTGCACCGGCAGGCTCAGAATTTACGATACGCGTTGAAACGCATGGTAAGCCAAAACTCAAACTGCATTATGGCAAAAAAACCAAATCTCTCCCGCTAAAACGCGGCGCAGATGGCACATATGAAACCAAACTCAAACTAGACCTTCAAAAAGAAGTCACCGCTGAAATACACTGGTGGGGAAAACGCGCAGCCTACGATATCAGTACAAATGCAGATCAATTCCCAACAATTACATTTGATGGCTACCCGAAAATTGATGACAATGACCGCACTGCCTTTGGTTGGAGCGCCCAAGATGATTATGGGATAACGGATGTGTCTCTTATCATTCGTCCAGCTAAGCCCAAAGCCGGCGAGGAAAACTTCACCGATACGATAAAACTGGATCTTCCGGGCATCGAGCCTCAAAAAGCCAAGAATAAAGCTGCCCTCAATCTGACGCGCCATAAATGGGCCGGCATACCTATCATTGCTTTTCTAAGAGTGAGTGATGCGGCGGGACAAAAAAGCGATTCACGCGAAGTTGCATTCACCCTCCCTCAAAAATTATTCCTGCAACCGATGGCAAGGGCAGCTATGGAAGTGCGGTCTGTCGTTTTGCGGGAATGGCAAGATTATGATGTAGCACCCACAGCCAACGCTGAAATCATGGACAATGGGCAAATATCGCCAATACCACCATCAAAATTAGAAAAAGCGCCCAAAGAGATTAAACGCGCCGCTATCATGCTGGATTCGCTAACCTATAAACCAGACACATATTTCAATGATCGTGTCATTTATCTTGGATTGCGTCAGGCCAAACACATCATCGCATCCGCAGAATCCAAACCGGAAGCTGATACTTCCGAAGGCATTTTATGGTCTGTCGCCATGCGTGCAGAATATGGCACCCTTGCTGATGCCGCCCGCGCACTGGAAGCTGCCAGAAAAGCCCTCGAAACGGCTTTGCGGGACGGTGCCTCTGAAGAAGACATCAAACGCCTAATGAAAGCGTATAAGCAAGCCGTCCAGAATTATGTCGATATGCGTCTTGCTGAAGCTTTAAGGCGCGGCATTGATCCAGCAGACCTTGATGGTGAAGCTCCCAACTCAATGAAACTTGGCGGCTCAGACTTAGAAAAAATGCTGAAAACACTAGAAGAGCTCACAGAAACAGGCGCGACCGAGCAAGCAAGACAATTATTGTCTGATATGAGCGATCTTCTGGAGGCAATGAAAAATCTACAACTCTCCAATTCCATGTCTGGTGACCCTTTGGGCAGTCAACAAAACCCAACATCCAAAGAATTAGAAAAACTCGCAGAAGAATTACGTGATCAGCGTGATTTAAATGATGACACATTGCAAAAACAACGCGAACAACAAAACGCCACACCCGGTGAATCAGGGCAACCTTCAGCGCCCAATGGCAGTGGACCATCCCTTGAACAGCGCCAAAAAGAATTAGCAGAGAGACATCTCAACAGCCCCTCACCTTCAAATGAAAACGGTACGGGTTCAGAAAATGGCTCTCAATCATTTGGCTCAAATGGTGAAATCGAAGGTATGACAGGTGACTATCCTATGGATGAGGACGGCTACCGCCTTACACCTAAAGGAGATGCTGTAACCGCAGCTAAAGAAGCGCAACGCAAAGCGGCACAAGCTTTATCTGAAGGCGATTTAGAAACAGCAATGCGTCACCAAAAGGATGCAGAAAAAGCACTCACTCGCGCAGCCACTGAGATGGCTGCTGAAGCGGATAAGGCACGCGGCGAACAAGGCAATGGCACAGATTTAAATGAGGCACAGGATGCTTCTGACCCTCTAGGTCGACCAACAGGTAACGGCCTTATCGGCGATGGCGACGAAATCAAAGTGCCAGAAACAATGGACAGGCAACGCGCCTACGAAATCCTCGAAGAGCTACGCGAACGCTCATCAAAACAAGGTCTTAGTGATGATGAAATGGATTATCTGCTAAGATTGCTAAAACGCTTTTAATATGGAACCCACCGTTCTATAATAATTTCACTCTGGCACCGCGCCTAGATATGACAATCCACGCCAATGTCCAGCATCATCCATACCATAACCGACAAGATAACGTGGCGGCGCATCATATGCCCAAGCATCCAACCCCGTTGGCGCAGCTTCGGGTTTTCTTGCAAATACACATGTGCGCACTTCTCTTGCGCCTTTAGCCATTAGGTGTGTACGTGCAAATTCGAGCGTACGTCCTGAATCAAACACATCATCGAGTATAAGTGCGCCGCGACCGGCAATGGACCTTTGAATATCAGCCCGCACAACCACACGCCCAGAACTTTCCCGCGCATCACGGTAGCTTTCTAACCAAAGCGCATCAAACCCAACATCAATACCGCGATCTGCTAGCGCTCTTAATAGATCAGATGCAAAAGGTGCAGCGCCTAAAAGAATAACAATCGCTGTCCAGGATTTACCTTCAAGCATAGGCACAAGCGTTTCTGCTGTTTGCTTTATGCGAGCGTCGATTTCTTCTTTTGTCAAAAGGACATCAAAATTAGGTATCTCAGTGGTGCTCATCAGTGGTTCCATGGTCAGCTGAGTTGCTGGCAGGCGTATCATGACTATCACCGTCATGGCTAGTTGCCTCATGGTCATTTACATCGTGCTCACCAGCAGCATCACCATGCTCTTCATTCGTCGAGTGCGGCTCGCTATCTACAGGCGCTGAATAATGATCTTCAAACCCGTCAACGGCCTTTTGCGGACTTTCAAAATTTGCCTGAAGATCAAAACTATCCATGGGCGGAGATACGATATGCGCCATAAAGCTTGATGTTTGTCCGGGCGCAACAACATTATCGAGCAAATTCACGCGCTCAACTTGCACAATTTCACCATGCTCATTGCGCAAGCTAATTCTTACAATCGGTGATGCCCGATGCCGATCAGAAATGTTGGAGGCAGACCCTGTAATCGTCAGAATCGGTGTTGTACCATCAAATGAGCGGTGCGCCGATAATTCACCAAACTCCAAACCAAAACGATTCACTTCCATGCCCATCATGGCATAGACAGATGCTGACTTGGGCCAGAACTCGACAACTTCCTGACGGTAATTCACTGCACCACTTGCCACACCAACAAATGTTATCCCAGAAACAACCCATGCTGCACTCGCTGCAAGAACACGATTGCGGCTACGACGCTTTGCTTGCTTTTCCCTAAGCTCGGCGTGCGGTCCAGACCGATTAGTGGCATTCTCAACTGCTTTTTGGCGTAGCCTCTCCACCTGAGAACGGGTTAAACCAGTATCTTCCTCTGATTGTGAAGCCGCTTCTAGAGTTTCTGGAGGTTTCGCATACCATGAATGATCACAAGCTGCGCAGCGCACATTGCGTCCAGAAGAGCCTAAAGCTGCCTCGGAAGTAAAATATCGTGTCTGACAAGACGGACAAATCAAAATCATAATGCTATCGAAAACACACTTTCAGTTAACAATGTCCAACCAATACCTGATATAGTCACATAAAATTGGAAACTTTTGGTAACCATGAAAAATATGTCTTTGGAAGAGCCTGCAGTGCAATTTGATCAAGTCAGCCTATCATATGGGCTAGATCAGGACGTTTTGACTCAGGTATCGATGGAATTACACGCAAGATCCTTCACCCTATTAACGGGACCATCTGGTGCAGGAAAAACAACGCTTTTGAAGTTGGCCTATCTTGCCCTGCTGCCGACGTCGGGAAACATTTCCCTGTTTGGGGTAAATACCGGACGACTAAACCGCACAGGATTAGCCAAACTGCGCAGACGTGTCGGCGTTGTATTTCAGGAGTTTCGCCTCCTCGATCATCTCACCGCCTATGAAAATGCAGCCTTGCCGCTTCGTGTCGTCGGCGAACCTGAAAAACACTATAGAGATGATGTCATCGAATTACTGCGTTGGGTCGGACTGGGTGACAGGCTAGATGCCCGCCCCGAAACATTATCTGGCGGCGAAAAACAACGTGTCGCTATCGCGCGTGCAATCGTTGGCAAGCCAGACCTCTTAATTGCGGACGAGCCAACAGGGAATGTCGACCCAGAAATGGGTGATCGTCTGCTGCGATTGTTTCAGGAATTAAATAAGCGTTTGGGAACAACTGTTTTGATTGCCACACATGATCAGGATATGGTTAAAAATGCAGGCGCAGAAGTTTTGCGCCTCGCCGATGGAAGTGTCATGCATCAAGTAAGCAATAGGCCGAGTTTTACAATTTCATGAGTACATCCTCCCTCCTGCCTAAAGAAGATGCCCGCGACGCAGCTTTGTTTTTTGTTGTCTGCGCTTTGTGTTTTCTAGGAGCCTTAGCGGCCCTTTCAGCACGCGCGGCCTATTCTGCTGCAAATGACTGGACAAATGATGTCACCGGTCAAATCACGATCCGCGTCGAAGGCACACCGCTTCATTTGAAAAAAGCACTGGAAATCACTCGCCGTCAGAAAGGGATATCATCCGCTCGTGCTCTGAATAAAAGCGATGCTGAAGAATTGCTCAGCCCATGGCTGGGTAAAAACGGTGTCCCTGATGGATTGCCTCTGCCCAAACTCATCGCTGCCGAAGCATTTGCAGGCGTCTCTGGTCTTGGTCCCAAACTAGAAGCCAGCTTTGCAGCCGAAAAAATCACGGCCACTGTAGATGATCATGTTGTCTGGTCTGAAGATGTACGCAAAGCAACAGATTCAGCGCGATTGGTTGCCCTTATCGCCGTGGCGCTTTTGGCGGCCACAGCAATCGCCGTGATTGCATTCGCAACGCATTCAGCCCTGCTAGCGCGCAAGGAAATCGTCAATGTCCTGCATTTATGCGGTGCAAAAGATAGCTATATTGCCGGCATGTTTGAACGACGATTTTTGGGACTTGGATTACAAGCGGGCACTGTCGGCGCTGTTTTAGCACTTTGTTCCGCTGCTATACTTTTATATATGGCCAAACAATCGGACGGTCAGGTCTGGCTTCTGCCACAATTATCCTTATCGATGGTAGATGGGCTGATTCTTGGGCTAACACCTATCATTGCGGGACTATCCGCCATGATGGCTGCGCGAATCACTGTTATTCGCTCGCTCGCAGAATTAGTGTAATATAGGAACCCGACGAGACGCATGAAAAGTCTGACAAAGAAAATCAGGAATGCCTTTTTGGTATTTTGCCTATTTTTGATAGGTTATGACTTTGTGAGTTTTTCATACCGGGCCGCGCAATTGGCGACACCCCAATTTGACACGTCAAACCCACATGCGGTCATCGCTTTAACAGGCGGTAGCAATCGCATCGCTTTTGCTGCGGAAATTGCCAAAGACCAAAACCTTCCCCTTTTTATTTCTGGCGTTAATCGAGAAGCCAAGCCAGATGAAGTTGCCATTGCAGCCGGCGTTGATACAGCTTTCTTTGAATGCTGCACCACACTCGGATATAAGGCCCGCACAACCTATGAAAACGGTTTGGAAGTCGCCCAATGGTCCACGAAATCTGGATACACCAGACTCATAATCGTCACCTCAAATTACCATATGGAACGTGCGCTTCTAGAATTGGAACGTGCAATGCCAAACGTCACACTGACTGGATTGGCAGTTGCTTCCCCTGCGATTAAGGCGGATGCTTGGTGGACTGATATGCGTTCAGCAAAACGCATGGGTATTGAGTGGGTTAAATGGCGTATAATCAAAACACGCCGTCTTTTCCAATCCGGCTAACGCTTGCCAAGCCTGTAAAGCGTGAATAAGTGAAATACGAGACTAATAATCCAAAGAAAGACTTTCCACCATAATGTTCATCTGGTTGCGTTCATTTGCCTTCTATATCTGGCACTATCTTTCTATGGGTGTTCTGGGCGTCGTTTTCATTCCTGCTTTATTTTTACCGCAAAAAGCATCCATCGCTGCTGCACGTTCTTGGGCTAAGGCGACACGCTTTGGTTTACGTTTCTTTTGCGGCGTTCAAACAGAAATACGTGGCATTGAAAACATGCCCGATGGGGCCTGCCTCATCGCGTCTAAACATCAAAGCACTTATGATATATTGATGCCGTTTATTTATGCCAAAAATCCGGCATTTGTATTGAAGCGAGAGCTGTTCTTCTACCCAATTTTGGGCTGGTATGGTTGGCGCGCCGATATGATCCCAATCGACCGGGGTGGCTATGTAAAAACCCTCAAAAAAATGTTGGGGCGTGCCAAAGAAGAATCGCAACGCGGCAGACAAATTCTGATTTTCCCTGAAGGCACACGTCAAATTCCCGGTGCCACACCCGATTACAAATCAGGTGTGTACGCAATGTACAAAGAATTAAACGAGCCCTGCATTCCGGTTGCTTTGAACACAGGCACAATATGGCCACGCGGCAGCTTCATGCGCCGTCCCGGAAAGCTTGTTTTTGATATCCTCCCCGCCATAGAAGCAGGTCTTCCACGCAAGGAATTCATGCAAAGATTGCAAGACAATATAGAACCAGCATCCAATGCTTTACTTCAAGAACAACACTCCATACCCTCTAAATTAGATGAGGCTAAAAAAGAGGCGCAAGCATAATGGAAGAGACAAAAACAAAAGGAAAATCAAAGTCCTTCATCATTTTGTTTTCCGCGATTGCTTTGGTCCTAATCGCTTATACAATCTATTGGTTTGTTGCTTCCAACGCTATTCACAAAGGTGTGCTCAACTGGATGCAAGAGCAACGCGCTGCCGGATACAGCATTGAGCATAGCGGCACCAAAGTGACTGGTTTTCCATATCGGTTCACACTTGAGATTGACAGTCCCATCCTATCAACACCCGACAAAGACTGGACATGGCAAGGCGAAAAACTTCTCATTGTCATGCAAACCTATAACTACAATCATTTCATAGGGTTTGCACCTGGACGCCACATTCTGACCGATGCAGAAAACGTAATCTACACCACTGACAGTTCTGGGTTTCAGGCATCTTTTAGCCGAAAGGGCGAAAAGTTAAATCAAATATCTATCATCGCAAATTCATTGGTAACCAACACGTCTGCCAACGATAAATACACAATTACCGGTCCCAATTTGCATATTTCTCCCATGCCAGAAAGTCCCGACGATTTACGCATCTATGCAGGCTTTGACACGCTCACACTGTCAGACCCAGTCTCGGATGCAGAATATCTGGGCACTGAAATTGGCCCATTGAAAGCACGCATAGCAATAACTCAAGGTGTTAAAGCTTTAAAGCAAGGCGGCGATATTGTTCAGCTCGTAGATGAACTAGATCCAAGCCTTATGTCTCCACTGACAGAATTTAAATGGGGTGCTTTAGAGCTCAAAGCAAAAACAGACAGCATCAAAATCGACAATGCCCATAGACCAACAGGATTGGTCAATTTGCGCGTTGAGAATATCGCCGACTTAAAAGCTGCAATGCAAGCAGAAAACGCGTTAGATAAAAATCAAATACAAGCTCTAACGATCGCAGAAAACATGATGAAAAAAGAAGACGCATTCCTTCCTATTTCACTTCACCAAGGCAAGGTAAAAATCATGTTTCAGGATATCGCCGAAATAGACCCGCTTTATTAGACAGAAGTATAAAACTCATCCGTCTATTCTGCTGGCGTATCATCTTCATCGCTACGGCGACCAAAATTGGGAGCAGCTGTATCTTGTCCAGCATCAATCACGGATTTTCGAATAGACCGCGCCCGCGTAAACAGATCAAATAATTGATCACCATCTGACCAACGAATGGCCCGCTGCAATGCTGCGAGGTCTTCAGTAAATCGCCCCAGTGTCTCTAAAACAGCTTCTTTATTATTCAAAAACACATCACGCCACATTGTCGGATCAGAGGCTGCAATACGGGTAAAGTCTCGAAAACCACCCGCAGAGAATTTCACAACTTCGCCCTCAGTGACCTGTTCCATGTCTTCAGCTGTTGCACAAATATTATATGCAATTAGGTGAGGAAGGTGACTTGTGATAGCCAGCACCAAATCGTGACGCTTTGCACTCATAATCTCGACTGTGGACCCAAAAGCTTCCCAGAAACGCGACAGTTTTTGCACAGAAACTTGGTAGGAATCGCTCTGATCCTCCAAAGGTGTGAGGATACACCAACGCCCTGAAAACAATTTTGCAAACCCAGCATCGGGCCCTGAATGCTCCGTTCCAGCAATCGGATGCCCCGCAATCACATGCACATGCGCCGGACTCACAGCGACCATGTCATTGAGTGCACTTTCCTTCACAGAGCCTACATCTGTTAAAATAGCCCCTTCTTTCAAGAAAGGCGCAGCTGCTTGCGCGGCGGCTCCCAAAACACCAACCGGCGTACACAGAACAACAAGATCAGCTCCCGTACAAGCTGCTTCAATTGTATCAGACACGTCGCCCAACCCAATTTGCGCAGCACAGGCGCGAACAGCTTCATTCGTATCATAAATGCGGATAGTTTTAGCCACGCCGCTTGCTTCACTCGCGCGGGCTATAGACGAGCCTATAAGGCCAGCCCCAATTATTGTGATGGTGTCAAATATTGGATTTGATATTTTTGTAATCATGATGCCGCCAGAAATTCTTCTAGGCCCGAAAGCACAGCATCCACACTGTCGGCGCTGCCAACAGAAATACGCAAGCAATGGGGAAGTTTATAGCTTACCATCGCACGCACAGACACGCCTTTAGTATCCAAGAATTTCGCAGCTTCAACGGCGGACTGCCCTAATTTTTCAGGGAATTTTGCTAGAATAAAATTAGCAACACTAGGCACTGGATCAAGCCCAAGTTTCTCAAGCCCCGCAAATAAACGTTCACGTTGTTCATTATTGTGAGCCAAAGATGTCTCTAAAAATGCTTGATCCTGAATCGCCGCAATTCCAGCTAGCTGCGCCGTCTCTGAAACATTAAAAGGCCCGCGCACACGGTGCAGCGCATCGATAATGTGCGCTGGTGCATACGCCCAACCAAGCCGCAGCGCAGCCAAGCCATATATCTTTGAAAATGTACGAGTCATCACAACATTTTCAAACTCTGAGACAAGTTCTATCCCAGCCGCATAATCATTCGCCCGCACATATTCTGCATACGCACCATCAAGCACTAAAATGACATGGCTAGGTAGCCCCGCATGTAATCTGCGCACTTCTTCAAAGGAGATATATGTCCCTGTTGGATTATTCGGGTTTGCGATAAAAACGATTTTTGTTTTCTCAGTGACGCAATCCAAAATCGCATCAACATCCGTGTGTAATTGTTTTTCTGGTGCACTTTTCGTAATCGCCCCAGCTTGTTGAGCCACAAGTTCATACACAAGAAAGCCGTGCGTTGACTGTATAATCTCATCACCTTTTTCCAGATAAGCTTTACCCAGCATCTGAAAAATTTCATCTGATCCTGCACCGCAAATAATTCTATTTGCATCAAGCCCATAGCGCTCCGCTATCGCTTCGCGAAGCCGTGTCGCATTACCATCAGGGTAAACTTCAAGATGCGATGTCGCTTCTTCCACCGCACGTCTAGCAGCAGGCGACGCACCTAATGGGTTTTCATTAGAAGCAAGCTTAAATACACGTCCAGTGCTTGGAGAAGGCGCATGACCCGGCACATATGGCGATATGTCCAAGATTTGCGGCAATGGCTCTGGGCGCTGCTTCTTCGTCATCATTCTTGCTTTCACAATTGGGATTTTCACATCTTGTGAATTGAAAATCTCATCGGACTTCATCAGGGTTTAAGGCTTTAAGCCTCAAGGACGTGGTAACACGCCTATTATCTGTAGTCCGTCTAACCCAGCTTGGCGTGCTTCAGCAAGTCGAGAATCGTCCTCTGTGATATATCCGGATAATTTAATAAGCGCCAAAGACCGCACGCGGGCAACAACTTCTCCCGGCATATCGAGATTTCTCAAGATACGATGCGCATCATGAATATCATCATGTGCAATTGCATACATATCGTCAGCACCAGAGGGTGACAATTCTTTGCGCGCCACAATTGCGGTTTCTAAAGGTTGTGCATTTTCACCTGGCAGGTTTGGCCAACCTGATAATATCTTTAACCCTGAGAAGCGGCTTTCATTCATCATGGGCCACCATTGACCGCCGCCAGCAAGCTCAGGCCACGGTAGACACGCGACCACACCTGTTTCTTCAGCAACAGCTTCTAGAGCTTCTCTGGGATCAACAGCGCTAGTCAGGTTTGCGGCATATCCAAAGAAACCACGTGCAGCTGCAACAAGCCGTGTTGCGTCCCCTCCCGCATACCGCACGGCTTTCACACCCTGATACACCACACATTCACCGATAAAGGCACGACAGAACCGCGCAACAGCATCAATGGACACGTCATCAGGAGCTTCTTCAATGAGGCGGCGCACGAGCGCAGCATCAGCCGCCAGATCAGCCGATATTTCAGTATCATCGACCCTTTTAGCCTCTTTCAGCGCGCTAATGGCCCGCAAGCGACGAATAAACGCTTCATTTAGCGCTTTATCTGCAGACTCAATTTCCGCTCGAATAAATTCTTCATTCATCAGCCTGCTCCCACGGGTCGATTGCCGAGATCTATATAAACTAGAACACGCTCGTAAGTTTTACCAATACCCAATACACTATACCAACAGTATGAAGGCGATATTTCGGATTATTGCTAAATTCCCCGCGCAAGGGAAACTAAGCAACTGGAATTTCAGATTTGGAAGAGGTCGTAAACACAGCCAACACAGCATCCACGGAAAGGGCTTTACGAAGACCTTCTCGCAGTTTTTCCTGACGCATAATACGCGATACTTTAGCCAATGCCCTTAAGTGTTCAACACCAGCTTCTTTGGGGGCAAGCAATAAGAATACAAGATCACAATCTCGTTCATCAATCGCTTCAAAATCGACTCCCTCTACAAGCCGCGCAAAAGCACCAATTGGCTTTTTCAAACCGGCAATGCGGGCGTGAGGGATAGCCACCCCCTCGCCCACACCAGTAGACCCAAGACGTTCTCTTTCCATCACAGCGGAAAAGATCTCATTTCCATCGAGACCTGTTTCTTTTGCAATGATTTCTGCCAATTCAGAAATAACGAGTTTTCGACTTCCCCATTTTGCACGTGGTGCAATAGTTTCGGGATGAAGCAAATCCAGAACGTCAGTCATTCAATAATATTCTCGTCCATTACTTTCGGAAATACTTAGCCGATCGGATAGCAGATATCGCTAAGCGACACCCGGATCAACCCACCCCACATTCCCATCAGTCCGGCGGAACACCATATTCAATGCGCCATGAGACGCATTTCTGAACATAATCGCTGGAGAATCAGTCAATTCCAGCTGCATCACTGCCATAGAAACAGTCATTGTTTTTAATTTTGTATCAGTCTCAGCAATGATTGCTGGTGCTGTTCCAAGCGACGCCATGTCGTCTTCTTCATCATCACTGGACGCAATAACGCGCTCCATCACGGCCTCAACAGGCAGTGTATCCTTGTTATTTTTGTGATGATCTTTGAGACGCCTATGATATCGGCGTACGCGTTTTTCAATTTTTTCTAGAGCGGCTTCAAAGGCAATATGCGCATCTGCACCTTCGCCATGTGCCTGCAATGTAACACCGGAGGGTAAGTGCACCGAGCAATCGACTTCAAACGGACGTCCAGGCTTTGAAACAAAAACAGATGCTTCTCCTGCACGGTCGAAATACTTTGATACGCTTCCTTCAAGACCTGCAGTGATGTGCTCTTTAAGTGCATCACCAAGTTTGATTTGTTTTCCAGCGATTTCAATTTGCATGTGGGGTCTCCAATTATACGAAAAACAAGTCTGACGAGATACGTCAGACGCCCCTGAGGCTGAAAGCCATCATGCACCGCGACAAATCTACGGTGAAGACGGCCAGACCCGTCTCAGTTCGTATAGTGAAGCACATTATGCCGAGCGGGCCAAGATCCTTCTGCGCTCAACTGATGAGGGAATTCGCAAAGATTCCCGATATTTAGCAACTGTTCGTCTTGCAATGTCGATTCCGTGGGCACGAAGACGTTCCACAATCTGATCATCTGACAATACAGCGTCTGAAGCTTCATCATCAATCATCGCTTTAATCCGATATCGGACAGCTTCTGCTGAATGCGCTTCACCGCCGCGGATCGCTGGAATTGAGGCTGAGAAGAAATATTTCAACTCAAAAACACCGCGCGGCGTCGACATGAATTTATTAGAAGTCACACGCGAAATCGTTGATTCATGCATATCAACAGCATCTGCAACTGCTTTAAGGTTTAAAGGTCTCAACGCCTGAACACCGCGAACAAAAAATCCGTCTTGCTGACGAATAATTTCCTGAGACACTTTCAAAATAGTGCGAGCACGTTGATCCAAACTTTTAATCAACCAGTTTGCATTTGCATGACATTCAGACACGAATTCTTTTTCATCTTCAGTTCGCGTGACATTATTCACTTCAGCATAATAAGTGCGATCCAGAAGCACTTTCGGCAAAGTGTCAGAGTTTAATTCAACGGCAAACATTCCATTGCTCATCTCACGCACAAACACATCTGGCACCACTGTTGGCGCTGCATCTCCCGCATAACCAGCCGCCGGACGCGGCGATAAATCCCGCAATTCAGTTAGCATATCCGAAAGGTCTTCACGATCTACGCCGCAAATTTCAGCCAAACCTTTGAGGTTTCCCTTGGCAATCATTTGCAAATTATCCAGCATAGCCGCCATGGCCGGATCAAATCGGTTTTTCTCTTTAAGCTGAATAGCCAAACAATCTTCTAAGCTTTTCGCAAAAACACCTGTTGGCTCAAACCCCTGACAAACACCAAGAACCCGCTCAATATGCGCTATGTCTGTTCCAAGCGTTTCCGCAATTTCTGCAGGCTCTGTCCGCATATACCCAACTTCATCGAGTTCATCGATTAATCGTTGTGCAACGAATTGATCTACGCCTTGAAGACCAGACATTTTCAATTGATCTTCTAAATGCGAACGCAGTGTGACTTCTTCACAAAGATTGCTCTCAAAATCATAATCATCACCGCCGCCAGAACTGCTTCCACCTTTACCAGTACCGGACCAGTCGACAGATGCAGATGGACCACTCGCGCCGTCAGGTTGAACTTGTTCAGACGGGGAATCTGCTTCAAACGCGTCTTCGCGGGGTGCATCAAGATTATTTTGTGCTTCACCTGCACCAAGATCTAGCTCAGTTGCAGAATTGCTCTCAACAGCTTCTGTTTTAGGAGAATTATCTTCAGATCCATCCCCTTTTTGAATCAGAGGATTTTTTTCGATCTCGGCTTCGACATATTCGGCGAGTTCGATATTGGATAATTGCAGCAATTTAATAGCTTGCTGCAATTGTGGTGTCATGACCAGTGATTGGCCCTGACGCATTTGTAAACGTTGAGAAATAGCCATACGCGCCCCCCTAGGCCGCGAACCGGTCCCCAAGATAGACCCGACGCACATCTTTGTTCGCCAGAATTTCTTCTGGTTGACCTTCAAAGAGCACTTCACCTTCATAAATAATGGAGGCGCGATCAACAATATCCAGCATTTCACGAACTTGGTGATCCGTAATCAGCACGCCTAAACCGCGTTGCTTCAAATATCGAACCAAATCCGAAATATCAGATACTGCTAATGGGTCGATCCCGGCGAAGGGTTCGTCCAGCAAAATAAAACTTGGCCGGGAAGCAAGTGCACGCGCAATCTCAACACGGCGGCGTTCACCACCGGAAAGAGAATTCGCACTTTGGTCTCTAAGATGAGCCACATTCAATTCATCCATCAAAGACGCCACTAATTCATGGCGTTTCTCTTTGGATTTTTCTGTGAGTTCAGCAACACTCATGATGTTTTGTTCAACAGTCATGCCTCGGAAAATCGAATTTTCCTGAGGAAGGTAACCGACGCCAAGGCGTGCACGTTGGTACATCGGCAACGCTGTCACATCCTCTCCATCAATTTCCACACGTCCGTTATCCACAGCGATGAGTCCCATTATCATATAGAAACAGGTGGTTTTACCCGCCCCGTTCGGCCCTAACAGACCAACTATTTCACCGCGCTGAAGAGAAAGAGAAACATCTTTAACCACGCTCCGCCCTTTAAAGGACTTCGCGATGTTTAATGCTTGAAGGCCACCCTTGCCTTCTTCCCCTTCAGTACTCGATTGAATAATCGTCTGTTCGGTCATTAGAACTCAACACCATTAAAATCAGGTTAGAACTTGTCTACAAATCTTCGTAGACATGATTAATTTATTGAATCGGTGGTTCACCGACACTCTCAAACACAGATGTCACACGACCACCAAGGCCGCCTCCATCCATATTGTAACGTCCTTTAGGAATATCAATCACGAGATGTGCCCCCGCAATGACACCTTCAGCATTGGTCACAAGTACGTTGCCAGACAGCGTAATACGCTCTTTTTCCGCATTATATACGCCGCGTTCAGCTTTTACTTTTTCAACAGGCGTAATGTAGTATACTTCACCTGTTGCAATTATTTCCTTCAAGGCACCAATAGATCCGGTTGCCGCAGCAGCACGCTCTTTCTGGCTTTCTTTGCTCCAATAGCTCACAACAACTTTGTTTGCACGAATACGCGATTGCCCCTGAATAACATCAACATTACCTTGGTAAATCGCTTCATGTTTTACATCATCAAGCTCAAATCTATCGGCAGTTATTTCAATTGGTCCACGTGAATTACCCAATTGAGCATGCGCAGCCGGCACGAGCATAGTTATGATCGCAACAAATACAGGCGCTACCTGTTTGAATTTAAACATGTTCAACTTCCTCATGACTGCACAACTTTACTATATCGTCTAACATCTCAATTGTCGCCCTCTTCATCAGGGTCAACACTTACAATTTGAGTCCACACATTCCCAATCAAGATAGTGCGTTTCCCGCCATCCACAACTTCATAGCTGTCAGCTCGGAATTCCCCCAAGGGACCTTCACCCCGCAATGGAGTAGACCCCACCACTCGGTTTTCACTTATAAACACAACAGCGCTGTCTGTTGTTAACTCATAGTCAGAGGCGTCTACAAAATGCACGTTATCCGTCAGGGTCAGCATTTCCTTACCCTTGTCATAGACACCTGTTCGTGCCCGAACGACGCCGCCAAGTCCGTCTTCAAGAACTGGCTGCTGCAAATCCACAACATCCAATTCATCAATACGTCTCTGGGCTGTTCCGGCTGTCAAGGTGAATGCATTCCCGTTTTCATCTCGCCCGGAAAAGCGAGGGTTTAGCATCGTCACACCATTTACAGAGTTTTCTTGAATGGATGCTCCGGACGTAAACGCATGCACAACCACAGGGCCAATCAACCACCCCGCCGAAATTGCGATACCAGCCATGAACAACATACGCAAAAGCCCGACAAGACTAGAACGAAAGCGCGCTTGAGTCAGAGTCGTGACCCGCCTTGGCTCCCATAATTGCATCTTGTTTTGAGTAATTGCGTTCAAAGTCTGCCTCAAGTGTCACAGTATTGTTGAGATTGTGCACATAGCTTATGGACAAAACAGTGTCTGTACTATGGCTTTGCTGCTCTAATTTTTAACTATGCGCAAAAATGTCAGTCTCTGGCCATCCAGCCAAATCCAAATCTGCTCGCTTAGGAAGGAAATCAAAACACGCCTGCGCCAATTCCATCCGTCCTTCACGTTCAAGCATAAGGATGAGTTTCTCGCGAATTTCATGAAGATAAAGCACATCAGAAGCCGCATAGGCGAGCTGCGCCTCACTAAGTGAATCTGCTCCCCAATCTGAAGATTGTTGCGCTTTGGACATATCAGCCCCAACCAATTCGCGGCTCACATCTTTTAGACCATGACGATCCGTGTAAGTGCGCGCCAATTTGGAAGCGATTTTAGTACAGAATATTGGGGCACATTCTATACCCAGCCATTTTTTCATCATCGCCACATCAAAGCGTGCAAAGTGGAAAATCTTCAACACTTTAGTATCTGACATAAGTGCTTTTAAATTTGGGCAATCAAAGGTTTTACGGTCCAACCGAACAACATGCTCATCACCTGTGCCGTCAGATAGTTGCACGACACACAATTGATCTCGGTGAAATTCCAACCCCATGGCTTCTGTATCAACAGCAAGAATGGCACCTAGCTTTAAACCATTGGGCAGATCACCTTCATGATATTTAATCGCCATCTTCATTCCTTCACTATATATTACACCATGCGACAAGCATTTAACGTAGATATGAAGGGTTTGCCCATAGGTGCAACCCTATTTACCTCTATTGCGTGCATATGATTTGGAAACGGGGCAAAAAACCCACACTTGGGACCAGACTTGAAACGCAGAAATCAACTGAACCGGCTGGGCGGTGCTGTGGAAGCGCGTTCTATCAATGTATATTCCAGCCACTCATACTGCTTTTTCGTAACAACCGATTCGTCGTCTTTTGGAAAAATAATCTGATCCAGACATTCCACGGCATACGCACCAATCTCAGACACGGGTTGGTGGATAGTTGTCAGATGTGGCCAGATACTTGTAGCGATAGGAGAATCATCAAATCCGGCAACTGACAAATCACCCGGCAACATTAAACCTTGTCGCGACCCCGCCCCAATAACGCCAGCTGCCATATCATCATTTGCTGCAAACACAGCCGTTGGACGTGGATCAAAAGTCAACATACGTTCGGCTGCTTCCATACCGGACAGATAGGTAAAATCACCCTGCTCGACCATTAAAGGATTAACTTCCAGATTGGCCGCCTCCATCGCATCACAAAAGCCTTTATATCTAAGCAAACTGCCAGCCTGATCCTGACGCCCCTTAATAAAGCCAATCCGCGTGTGGCCCAGATCAATTAGTTTTTGCGTGATCGCACGTGCAGCCGCCCGGTTATCTATCCCTAGCTCAAAAGAGTGAGGCAGTTTTTTTCTACGGCCTCCAACGCCACCTGTTGTAAAGACTGCTGGAATTTTTTCTTTTGCGATAATGTCACGCGTTGCTTTTTCATCTCCCATTGGAGACGGCAGAATAATCCCATCCCATTGAGTGCGGTATTGTTGCGCCAGCATTTCCGCCGTCAAATCTTCACTCGCACGAATAACAACCAATTGATGGCCCAAGCGCCCTGCCTTTTCGACAGCGCCTAGCAAAAGTTCACCAAGATACGAACTGGATGGATTTCCGTATAGCAGACAAATGCGGGCAACTTTCGCGCCTGCCAACCGTCTCGCACCGATATTGGGACGGTATTTTAATTTTCGAATAGATTCTTGCACAGATATGCGAGTGGACTCACGTACACTAATCTCACCATTGATCACGCGAGACACCGTCATCGGTGATACACCAGCGTCTTTTGCAACATCAGACAATGTTATTGATTTTGAGCGTGTCCGATCAGATGCCAAAAAGATTTCCCCAACTATCCCTGCATTTAAAAAGCGTAGGGTTGAAATTCATATATATTGTCCACTTATGCGAAATCACGTGCAAATCACAAGAAGATATCTATTTAAACGCGCGAACCACACTCTGTGAAGCCAATGAGTGTGTGTTCTATGCCACTAACACCTTCTTTACATGATAAAAAACGCAGCAATTCGCCTAACAAATACGTTTTGCGCAATTTTTAGTCCTTCTACAGGCTTAAAATTCAATGCTTACAAAATGTTCACGAGCGCCAGATTCTTCAGCAAATAGCGGGGTTTATCGTGTTTAGATTAGGTTTCAGCCTTAGCTTACTGATTTTTCACATGAAACTTCTTCGAAAATGCGGCAATAAGCACTTACCGTTAACGGGAGGACATTTTAGGACAGCAAATCTATTCGTTAGATACGGGAACCAAAACAACGACTCAATCGTTTCATTCAACAACTAAACACACACTATCAACCGGTCCTCACCTCCTCAAACGGCTCAAAAATATTTCGAACTGCTAACTTCACCAAATGATCAAATCCAATCATTTGAACGCCCGCAACACGATCTAAAGGTTAACAAAAGCTTAATGTCGCGCCCATCCGTCACTTTACTTCTATCTTGGATGATTATTTCCATCGCGTCCTGTCTACCTGCGAGTTCCGCTCCCGCGAACACGCCGGACGTGGTTGCGCCGGCAAATACGCCATTTTCGTTTGATCTTTTATCTCAAGTCATGGAATCGCGTTCGAAAGCGCCATATCAAGCGCCGTCTCGGGATGAACTACCCGAATTATTGAGCAGCATGACATATGACGAGCACCGCGCTATCCGTCACAATCCTGAAAAAGCTTACTGGAAAGACCAGTCTACATTTGAAATGCAAGCTTTTCATCTTGGTGGTATTTTCTGGGAAACAGTGCGCGTTTATGAAATCAAAGATGACAAAGTTGCACCAGTTGGGTTCAGCTCGAGCGACTTTATTTACAGACCGCCTCTAGACCCTGCAAATTTTGAAAATTTCGTCATGCCAGGTGTTGCTGGATTTAGGTTGGCCTATCCCCTCAACAATCCAGATTATAAAGACGAACTGGTTTCTTTTATCGGTGCAAGTTATTTTCGTGCTCTGGGTGAAGGCAGTCTATATGGGCTTTCAGCACGTGGACTTTCCGTAAACACAGCAACTGCTGCTGGTGAAGAATTTCCCCGTTTTTCAGATTTTTACATCGAAACACCTGAAGAAGATGCAACAAGCATCACTGTTTACGCAGCCCTCGACAGTAAATCAGTCACGGGTGCCTATAAATTTGTGATCACACCCGGACCAGATACAATTATGGATGTCACAGCGCGGCTTTACTTCCGTGATGATGTCGCCCGCCTTGGTGTGGCTCCATTGACCAGCATGTATTTATATTCAGACTCAAATCACCGGTTTGATGATTATCGCGGTCGTGTACATGACAGTGATGGCCTAAAGATCATTCGTGAGAATGGCGACGAATTATGGCGCAATCTAAATAACCCGCAAAAACTGGCTAATTCCTATTTCACGGAAACAAACCCAAAAGCTTTTGGTTTGATGCAGCGAAACCGCGACTTTGATATGTATCAGGACGCTGAGGCCCATTATGAACGTCGCCCATCTTTATTGGTGGAGCCCAAAGGCGAATGGGGAAAAGGACAAATTTCACTTGTTGAAATCCCAACGGATCTTGAAATCAACGACAATATCGTTGCCTTCTGGACACCAGCGGATGCCCCTAAAGCAGGCGACTTTAGAGAATATGAATACCGCCTAAGCTGGGGGGATGTTGAACGCCCCAATCATGAACAAGATGTAACCCAATTGGGCAATTCTGACACAATTTCGCCTGACAATTCAGATACTAAAGAGTTCGCTCGAGTTATCGGTCTTAGAGGTGGAATGGGTGGAGTATCCGGCACAGTTGGTAAAAACACACTACGTAAATTCGTCGTTGATTTTGAAGGGGGAGCTTTAGAAAACCTTCCTGAAGGCAGCGATGTAAAATCAGTAATTAATATCAGTCGAGGTCAGCTCGTACACTCATCATTGTCTCGTATAGGCGATAGCAATGTATGGCGCTTGGTACTCGATGCACGAACAGATTCAGATGCACCTATGGAGCTCAATGCTTTCCTCGAAAATGGAAATGAGCGCCTTTCTGAAATTTGGCTTTATCAATGGAGATCAGGCGATGAAAAACCATACTAACAAAATGAACTCAGTTTCTAAAAACACAATGCGCGGCCTTCCAAACGCACCTATGGCTATGCCAGCTCAATCACTAGAACGTCGTCGTGAGCGTCGTACATCATCTGTACTTCCTTTTGCTGCCCGTTTAGCAACTAAATAAAGACAAACGAGATGCAATTTCGTATGTATCAGCTTCTATTAGAGCCTTAGACCTGTTCACTAAGGCATGAAGCTGTAAGGTTGCTTTATGTTATTTATCAGCCGTTTCATATCAATTGCATATGCATTGCTTATTGCCATCAGCGCGACGCAGCTTTCTGCGCAAGTGTTTTTTGCTGATGGTAAGGACATATTAGATTATGTTCGTATCGCGCTTCTTGCAATTTCGTCAGCGTGGATAGCATGGGGCGGTTCAATGGCATTGGGCGGCCTATTGTTCCAAAATAATGGCTCCAAAAACGCCCCGCAAACATTATTATTAAAACCCGAAAACCGTACGGCCATTCTAGTACCTGTCTACAATGAAGATCCGTCCAAAACATTCTCCCATATCGCCGCTATGGTCCAATCTTTGGAAATTGCGGAAGCTGGACGCTTTTTTGATTTCGCAATTTTGTCAGATACCAATCAGCCGGACGTGATCGCAACAGAAGAACAATGGTTCGACAGACTTTCCACAGAATGTCAAAACAAGAGCAACATTTTCTATAGACGACGTGACAACAATGTTGGCAAAAAAGCAGGAAATATTGAAGATTTCATCCGCACTTCTGGTGCAGCATATGAATACCTAATCATTCTAGACGCGGACAGCCTCATGGAAGGTGACACGCTGATTGAGATGGTCAATCGCATGGAATCCGACCCCGAAATCGGACTATTCCAGACACTCCCCAAAGTCATTCGCGCGCGTACTTGGTTTGGTCGCTCTATTCAATTTGCCGCCAATTATTTCTCCCCCTCATTTGCACGTGGACTTGCCAGCACGCAGGGGACTGAAGGTCCATTCTGGGGACATAACGCGATTGTACGCACACACGCCTTTGCGACAAGTTGCGGCCTGCCAGCTTTGAAAGGAAAACCTCCTTTTGGCGGCCATATTCTCAGCCATGATTATGTCGAAGCAGCACTATTATCTCGCGCAGGTTGGAAAGTCATCGTAGATCCCGAATTGCAAGGATCTTATGAAGAAGGCCCTGAAAACATAATAGATTTTGCCAAGCGCGACCGTCGCTGGTGCCAAGGAAACCTTCAACATACACGCCTTGTCGGTGCACCGGGCCTGACGACTTGGTGTCGTTTTACTTTCACTCAAGGCATTATGGCTTATCTTGCCTCTCCGCTTTGGGCCTTATTTATAATCGCCTCTATTATTGCGCCTACTTTGGTAGAGACAACGACAAATTATTTCCCCAATCCCGGCCAGCATCCTGTCTTTCCGGTCTCAGCTCAAACGCAGGCTTTTACCCTCATTATAGGTGTATTGGTATTGCTAATCGGGCCTAAATTCCTAATCGTTTTGCGTGGTTTACTTACCGGTGAAAACAGAAATTTTGGCGGCAGCCTCATCGCGCTTTGGAGCACATTTGTCGAGATTATATGGTCTTCAATATTTGCGCCGATTATGCTGATGTTCCAAACCCGCGCCTTCCTAGAAATCGTTCTAGGAAAAGATGGCGGATGGCCAGCTTCTAACAGAGAAGCCGACACTGTAGGTCTGAAGGAAAGCTTTCAAGCTTCATGGTGGATAACACTATCTGGTCTCGCCATTATGACATCTTGCTGGTTTCTAGCACCGCAACTGATTTACTGGTTTATGCCTATCGCTGTGCCGCAAATATTTTCTTCGATACTCATCACACTGTCATCGTCTCAAATGAGTGGTAAAATCAGTGCCTTAATGGGCATATTCTGGACGCCAATGGAATATGCACCTTCTGATGTGATGCAGATTCAAACATCTATTTTGACTCGATGGCTGGAAGAAACTGACAGCAATTCACCTGATGAAACTCAAACGTCTGATCAAAATTCGCTAAATATAGATAAGCCATCTCATGCATAACTCAGCATCAGCGAATGCTGCACCACTGCCTCCTCCAGCTTCAAAACCTATGCGGGACAGACGTCTGGATGTGTTTCGTGGATTTGCAGTCCTCACGATTTTCATCAACCACGTACCTGGCAACGCCTTTGAAGCTTTCACCTCCAGAAACTGGGGATTTTCTGACGCCGCAGAAGCTTTTGTCCTCATGTCCGGCATTGCAGTTGGACTAGCCTATACGGGCACATTCCAGCGCGGCGAATTCAAAAGCGGACTGGAAAAAATGTGGGCGCGCGCCTTCAAACTCTATTGGGTTCATTTACTTGTTTTTGCAGCTTGCCTTGCCATACTTGCTGTTACAATCAGCGTTTTCGGCGCTGAAAAAATGATCCGCGCAGTCTCCCTACAACCACTTATAGATCACCCCATACTCGCATCTATAGGCGTTCCTCTACTGACCTATCAAATAGGCTATGTGAACATCTTACCTCTGTATATGATGCTGCTGTTAATGGCTCCGGCATTCTTGTGGTTAGGCGTAAGAAACCGTTGGTTGCTTTTGCTTATTTCAGGCTTGATCTGGTTTGCTCTGCATATCCTGTTTTATGAGCGTATTTACATAAACATGCCCAACTGGCCTCATAATGGCAGATGGTTTCTAAACCCGTTTGCGTGGCAATTTATATTTGTCATTGGAATTCTAGGCGGCATGAGCGCAAAAACAGGCAAACGCATAGCACCATTCCATCCTGTTTTATATGTTCTAGCCCTTACCTATGCTTTGTTTTCTTTCTACTGGATTCAGCAAAGAATGGGTGCATTACCCTTCAATGATGACCTTCCCAGAATTATGAGGGACTTCAACAAAGCCTATCTATCTCTGCCGCGCCTATTGCATGTATTATCGCTGACATACCTTGTCATAAACACGAAATGGCCAAGCTGGATTTCTACATCCAATTTGTGGAACGCCGTCGAGCTAATGGGAAAACACGGCTTACCTGTGTTTGCTGTTGGAACTGTATTATCCATTTTTCTTCAATGCTTTAGAGCCGTTATCCCTCCAACTCTCTGGATGGACATTATTCTGTTTGGGGCTGGCATCTACATTCAATATCGCGTTGCTGTGTTTGCTAGCAACAATAAGAAACGCGAAATTCAGCGGACGAAAAATCTAGAAATAAAACCTGTTACTAAGATAGACAATGCAAATGGCTTAGTTGGATAGAGCCGCTTCTCGATTTAACGCGATGGCTCTGTGTTCAGCGAGACTTTCTTCCATCGCATCAATCGTTGCTTTGCTGGAGATAAGCATATCTTTGATGATACTGACTAATTCTTCCTTTTGTCCTGAGCCTGCTGTCTTTTCTAAAACCAATGCATGATCAGCCGCGCGTTTTGCACCTGCACTTAGACACATGGATTTATAAGCATGCGCCGTGCTCGCAATCATTTTCACATCCAACTCAGGTTCAAGGCTTAGCTTTTCAAGCTCTTCCAGTGAGGCAGGCGCTGTAGATACAAACATACCCCATACTTTTTCTTGCAAATTTCCACCCGAAGAAGACGATAATTGCTCAAACATATCGAGCGTTGATTGCTCAAATAAAGGAGCCGCGCCTCCACTTGTTAGTTCAACAACATCAGGTTCTACATTCACCCTACTGCCACCTTCTTTTGATGCAGCGACAAAAGCTGAAAGCGTGGAAACCAGACGTTCAATTGTGAAAGGTTTATACAAACACTCATCCATACCGACATCTTTCCAATGATCGGCACCTAAACCTTGCACTTGAGCTGTCAGCCCAACAATTGGCAAACGTTTCTCTTTGCCACGCGCGTCTTCACCAGCACGAATACGACGCGTTGCTTCAAAACCATCCATGACTGGCATAGACCCGTCCATAAACACAATGTCGTACTTGGTGCTTTTGTCGTTCACCATCTCAAGCGCTTCTTGTCCATTTTCAGCAAAATCGACAGTCACGCTCAATGTCGAGAGCGCCTCTCGCAAGACTTCTCGGTTTACGGCATTATCGTCAGCAGCAAGAACATGCACACCTTCAAACTGGGCATGACTTTGTTCAGCAGTATTATCACTCAATGCAGCAGCGCCACGGAAATTTGAGGAAACGGCACGCGACACCAAATCCGCAATAGCGCGTCGCCCAGTTGGTTGAGGTAAAATATCCACCACATACCCATCGCTTACCAAAGTATCAGCTTGCATATCCCCAACATCAGACAGACAGACAAAATTCAAACGATTGAAAATACGCCCTTCTGGGTCAGCGATTTTTTTGATCAAGTTCGAAGGTGCAATCACCGTCGTTTTATCTTCTAAGTCATTCCATTCTATGAGATTTATATCTTTTATCGAAACTGCCGCACCAGCGTCATACAAGCTTTTGGCTAAACCGCGAGATGCTATACGCGTCGACACTTTAGAAGATTTTTGGGAATCATAGCCAATCACGAATACTGGCTTGTCCTCTGTTAGGCTTTTCGCCATGGCGAATGTTTCAACAATAGGAAAGTCAGCAATAGCGGTGAAACAACTTCCCTTACCTTCAGCAGATGCAACTTTCACATCCCCGCCCATAGCGTGCATTAATCGTTTACATACCGCCAAGCCAAGGCCCGTTCCGCCAAATTTACGCGTTGTGCTTTGATCTGCCTGAGAAAAAGCTTCAAATATCTGATCCAGACGGTCCGCCGGAATACCTATCCCAGTGTCGATCACATCAATGCGCAATCTAACACGCTGACCATTTTTATTGAGCCGCCCATCCACCCGAATTTCCACACCACCTTTTTCAGTGAATTTCAGAGCGTTATTCACCAAATTCGTTACAACCTGATTCAGGCGCGTAACATCTCCCAGAATGCTCTGAGGCGTGTTGGGCGATATATATGTAGCTATTTCTACATTATTGGATCGAGCTTTTTCCCAAAAAAGACACGCAATATCTTCAACCATTGCGTCCGGTTCAAATGGAGCTGTCTCCAGATCCAATTTACCGCTCTCAATTTTGGAAAGGTCCAGAATGTCATTTATAATCGTCAGCAGGCTTTTACCCGAACGCGATATAATCTCAGCATAACGCCTATGCCGCATAGATAGATTCGCCGCTGACAACATCTCCGCCATAACAAGCAGGCCATTCATGGGCGTTCTAATCTCGTGGCTCATCGTCGCTAGAAAGTCAGACTTTGCCGCATTTGCAGCTTCAGCGTCTTCTTTCGCCATACGATAATCATGCGTACGTTCTTCAACCGTGCGTTCCAGAGATGCTCTGTGGTCGGCTAATTTATCGTCGCGCTCTTTGATTTTATCCATCATGTCAGTGAAGGCGCGAGCGAGTTGAGCAGTCTCATCTTCTCGTTTCACAAACGCTGCGGCATTCGTTTCACGCGTATCAAACTGATTGCTCTCCCCAATTTGTTCCATCAGTTTGGCAAGATGTGCGATAGGCGCAATCAATTTTCCAATCGCAAACTGCGCCACACACACTCCGATACACGTGATACATAGCATTACTTTTGCAATGAATGACAAATCATTGATCAGCGTTTTGCGGAAACTTGTAATATTGGTCAGCAAATGCAGACTACCAATCGTAGCCCCGTCATCCAATAAGGGTGTTTCTACCCTCAAGAAGTCAGCTTTCAGCAATTGCAATGTCGACATCGTTTTAGGGTCACCATCGCGTCCACGTAAACTCGCGCCAGCACCCAAAGAAAAATAATCGCGCCCATTGGCATCCTTGACCTGTGCAAACTCAATGCCTGATAAACTGCGTACGCCCCGCAAAGCATTGACCACACCTGCTCTATCATTTTGCGAGAATGGGTCGGAAATTGCTGCTGCAAACCCTTGTGCAGAGCCTTCAACATATTGTCGTTTGGTTTCAATCTGACGTTCAAATTCACGCCAACTGGAAAAACCAGAAACCATCAACACACTCATAAAAATAATCGCACCTATCATGAAAGAAAGGCGGAACCTTATAGATTTGAAATAGGAAAAGGCGCTGTGTGTTTTCATGATCAGTTCAGATTAAATAAGTTACCAGCCAGTCTTGGCAACTTATGGTTTCCAAAACTTAAACGCTCATTCATCAAGTTTGGTGGCTTAGTTTGTTAATTATTGAAATAACCATGTTAATATTTAAAACAATATCAGTTTTGCCCGAGGACAGATCTACGATTTGACCAAGAAAAATCATCACAAAACAGCCAATTTTTTGAGCCTGTATAAGTTCTGCAAATCAACGCAAGGCAATGTCTCCGTCATGGCTGCGCTATTCATTGGTTTGTTGATAGCTGTGATAGCCGGCACAATAGATATCTCTCAAAAATCGTCTTTAAACCGCGAACTGCAATCCGTTGTTGATGCGGCCGCACTCGCAGCAGCGCGCGAGATGGCGGTATCTTCAGCCGATCAAACCCGCGTGCAATCTGTGGCAAGTAGTTATGTTGACGCGAACTGGACGGGCGAACAAGCAACAACGCATGCTGTACTTGATGTGAGCAAAGGAATTATTACTGTTTCCTCCACGGCTCCTAAAACCATCGCCTCGATTTTGAAAAAAGATCAAAAAGAAACAAATTTTTATGCCGAAGCTGTCGCTGAAGTTTCAGGTGGAGGAAATGTCTGTCTGATCGGATTATCAGATCACGAGCAAGGCACGATTAATCTTCAACAAAGAGCACGTATCACAGCAGAGAACTGTCAGGTCTATTCCAATTCAGACGATAGATATTCCATGATCGTTAGAGATATGGCGCAAGTTAATATGGATTTTGTCTGTATTGCTGGTGGCTTAAGAGGAGACCCACACACTATTGGCGGAGATGTCATCACAAGCTGCCCCCCAATTACTGACCCTCTTAGAGACCGCCCTCACCCTCCTTTTGATGCTTTGGATTGTGTTGATGGGCTGTTACATGGCGTGCACATAAACCCTGGAGAGAACGTTACTCTCGAACCCGGTGTTTATTGTGGCGGGTTATATGTAAACGGTGCTGATGTAAAATTTAAACCCGGCGAATACATTATTCTCAATGGTCCTTTAAATGTGCAGAGCTCAGGCAATATCGAAGGTGATGGCGTAGGCTTTTTCTTGTCCGGGCCATTGGCAACAATCAATTTTGGTAAACATTCTTCAATCTCCTTACGTGCACCACGCTCAGGTCCAATGGCTGGCCTCCTCATTTATGATGCAGGGTTTGGTGGTCTCACCGATACCCTTGGCGGCAAAGTTGCGGGAAAATTAGGTAACAAGCTTGGCGGCGTTCTAGGTAAAGTTCAAAACAACACACTTGGTGAAGTCGTCAGGAAAAACCACCGTATTACAAGCGACAATGCGGGCACGCTCGTCGGCACAATTTACATCCCATTTAGCGACCTCACCATTGATGGTGACAAACCCGTTGCTGATGAATCAGAATATACAGTTATTGTCGCCAATTCATTTAAGCTCAAAAACGGACCCAACCTTGTGATTAAAACCGACTACCACTTATCAGATATCCCCGTTCCACAAGGTGTGGGTTCACAGGAAGTGACTATTCGCCTTAAACGATGAAATTTCTCCGTCACCTGTTAAGCTTTATTATTGGGTTTCGGATATAGTACACGACTAAGAGTTGATGAGTTCCCATTATGAGTTTTTCACATGCACTAGTCGTAGATGACGATCCAGTGTTCCACATTGTGGCGCAAGACGTTATTCGTGCGCAAGGCATTGAAAAAGTTGACACTGCACTTGATGGTCAACATGCTCTGGAAATCCTACAACGCTATCAGCATCTGATTGAGATTATATTTTGTGACCTCAACATGCCTAATATGGATGGCGTGACCCTTATCCGCGAATTAGGCAAACTTTCTTATCACGGCGCGCTTGTAATCGTATCAAGTGAAGATCTTGACCTGCTCGACACTGTAACCAGACTTGCCCGTATCCAACGGATTGATGTTCTAGGCACAATCAAAAAACCATTTACTGCCGAAGCGCTGCAAACTGTTTTGTCGCATATTTCAACGCCAATGATGGGCACAACATCATCTCCTTCCGATGCGCATTTATGGTCTGGTAAAAGAGTAAGCCAGTATATCGACGAACGCCGTTTCAACCCATTTTACCAACCCAAACTCAGCTTGATATCAAAACGTGTCGAAAGCGTTGAAGTGCTGGGGCGCGTTTTGAACGATTCTGGTGAATACGAATCGCCCATGAATTTCCTTGAAGCTGCTGAAACATACGGCACGATTACAAGAGCAACTGAAGATCTCGCCGAACAAGTCGCACGCGATTTGCAAATATGGCAACGTCAGGGACGTCACCTAAAAGCCTCTTTGAATTTCAGTCCATTAAGTCTGTCAGATATCCAGCTTCCTGACAGATTGGAACGTATATTCAAATTGCATGATATAGACCGACGTTTGATCACTCTGGAAGTGGTCGAAAACAAAGTCATGTCCTATGGTGCTGACATGTTGGATGTCTTAGCACGCTTCCGCCTTAAAGGGTTCAGGCTGTCTCTGGATGATTTTGGAACCGGTGCCGCGTCCATTGAACAATTACGGCTCTATCCCTTCAATGAATTGAAAATTGACCAGTCTTTTATCAAAGACGTTGTTGAAAATCCATTCAGCCGAATTGCTGTCGAAACCGCTATGAAAATGGCAAAGCAGCTTGATCTACGTGTCGTCGCTGAAGGTATCGAAACCAAAGAAACACTGCAATATGTCCGCCGCCTTGGCGTCGATGAAGTCCAAGGATACCTCATCGCTCGCCCGATGACGGCAAGCCAATTCAACTCATGGATTTTGGACATTAATGCCCGCAGCAAAAATGTGCGGGCAAAATCGGTGGCTTAATGGCGTCCGCCTGGTAAATACATTTGCGGGCCGAGCACAGCAGCCGTTTCAACCAATAACCCGATAGCTTCACTATCCAAAGTGCCCTTCTCAATGACAGCAATTGCGCCTTCATGGCTGGCTGTTGAGCGCAGGGAAGGCGTCATCATACCAGTATGTATAATCACACCACAATTCTTGTGACGCGCGCGAATTTCGCGAATACGCCCTTCACTCAATCCTGATTCAGGCAAGTGTCTATCTAAAATAACCGCATCTGGTGAAACTGTCGCGTCATCAAGAAATTCAGCCAAAGTCGAATAATGCTCAATAACAAGATTTGAATTATTGGACATTTCAAGTTGGCGGCGCAAAAGTCGAAAATCTATGCGGCTATCATCCACAACTGCAATGCGCCTTGCAGGCATTGGCAATGTTTCTGATTGAGTTACGTCTTCAGAATTATCGTTTTCAACGACTATGCTCTCTAAGGATAATCCGGCCATTCTCCAGCTCCCCTTCAACGCAGAATGTATTCTTTCATATAGAAAGAATTTATTAAATTATATTTACTATTACTCAACACTGGTTAATTTTTAATTAATTCAACCATGACGGGAATGGTTAAAGCGTAAACAACTCAACAAATACCCGCCATATAGTAATCTTTCTCCCAACCAACCATCAAATTCGGCTGCCGATAAATTATCACACAAAAATATGCCCTCATGCTTATATACAGAGCAAGAGGGCAAGTTAGGACATAAAACCAAAATCAAATGTATTAGGCTTCACTCCGAAGAAATAGGATGAACTACTCTTTTGGACAGGTCTGAACGCCATCAGCATCGGCTTCAAGGCGCACATTCGCCAAACCAATTTTGCTTGGTGATGATGCGTTCAAAGCAAGGATAGATCTCAGATTAGACATGCTCACACCTTTTTCAGCAAAGCAGCTGAGAGAAATGCGAGTCTCACTCCATTCATCTGCTGGTGCATCAATTGTCGAAACGACTTCACACGCACCTGTTTCACATCCAACAAGAACATCTAGCTTAGCATTTGTGTCCGACAATGAACGAAGCATAAAAGCCAGTTCCATGGCTCCATTTGATTCGCGCATATAGTCCACCGGCGCATTAGAAACAAATCCGGTAAGGACACGGGAATTGGCTTCTTTCCACTCAATGGCAAGCGCATCTTCTTGAGCCGAAAAGTCAGCTCTAGTCACATTCAGAAGATCAGATTGCAATCCTTCTGGCCCAATAGATGTGACGCCATTTGCCGACATGGAAACAAAGCTCCAAGGATCAACTGTTTTGCCTTTAACAAAGAGCTGCCCTCTTTCGCCTTGAGAAGATAAAGCGATACCAGCATCTTCAGAAAGCGCTGCAAGTGTTTTATTTTCAGCGTAAGTTAGACCATATCCAATATTAAATAATGGCTCAGATTCTAAAGCGTCTTTTGCATTGGCTGTATTTGGCCACGGGTAAGAAAGACGTCCCGTAAATTCAAATTCATCTGATGTACGGAACAACATATCTGCAACCCCATCACCTTCACTACCCGGCAACCAAGCCGCAATAAACGCATCAGACGCATTAACTTGATTATTGACCCAAAGAGGACGCCCAGACAAAAATACAGATACGATTTTTGCGCCTGCATCTTTGTGAGCTTTCAAGCTAGACGTATCAAACCCATTGTCTAAAAATGCCAAATGCTCGATATCGCCTTGGAATTCCGCATACGGATCTTCACCATATACAGCAATAACAACATCAGCCTTTTCATCCATCACTTCACCAGTTGGGTTGAAAATAACTTTACCGCCACCCGCTTCAACAACTGATTTTATACCATCAAGTATGCTTGTTCCGTTCGGGAATTCATCATTGGTGTGACCAGTCCCCTGCCATGAGAGCGTCCATCCACCTGATGCTTTAGATATGCTATCAGCACCATCACCGACGACCATAACCGTCTGTGCGGCTGCTAATGGTAAAATCTGATCGTTATTCTTTATAAGAACCAAAGATTCGCGTACTGCTTCACGTGCGATAGCACGATGCTCATCTGCACCTAAATTAGCAGCATCACCTGCATTGGCGCGCTCACTTGGACGTCCTTTTTCAAATATGCCAGATGCAATTTTAACGCGCAGGATGCGGCGAACTGCATCATCGAGACGCTCCATTGGGATTGTCCCATTCTTTGCATACGCTAATGTTGTTTCCCACAGCCCTTTCCAACTGTCTGGTGCCATATACATATCCAGACCAGCATTGATAGCTTGAGGACAATCAGTATTCGTACAGCCAGCAATCTGTCCGTGACCATTCCAATCACCAACAATAAAACCTTGGAAATTCATTTGTTCTTTTAAAACACCCGTCAACAGCGATTTATTACCGTGCATTTTTTTGCCGTGCCAAGCATTAAAAGACGCCATAATCGTTTGCACACCAGACTCAACAGCGCCAATATAACCCGCGCCATGAATGTCTCTTAATTCCTCTTCAGAAATCGTCACATTACCCTGATCAACACCGTTTTCAGTTCCACCATCTCCAAGGAAGTGTTTGGCGCTGGAAATAACGCGGCCTTCGGTCATGAAGTCATCCGCACCATAAACGCCCTGCAATCCTTCAACAATGCGAGCGGAATATTCTGAAACGATCTCAGGTGATTGAGAGAAGCCCTCATAAGTGCGGCCCCAACGTGCATCTCTTGGTACAGCCAGAGTAGGTGCAAACGTCCAATCATGACCGGAAATTGTCAGCGCTTTTGCCGTAGATGCCGCAATTTTTTCTATCAAATCCGGATTATTCGCAGCACCCAATCCAATATTGTGAGGGAATACCACTGCGCCTGCTAGATTTGTGTGCCCGTGAACAGCATCAATTCCCCAGATCAAAGGAATAGCGACTTCAACGCCTTCAGGGTCAACTGATGCATCATAAAACGCATCTGCTGTATCCAGCCATGTTTGAGCATCTGTATATGCTTTATCGCCAGGTGCGGAGCTACCGCCACTCAAAATTGAACCAAGACGATATTTTTTAACGTCCTCAGGTGTAATGGAGTCACTGTCACCTTGAATGACTTGCCCAACTTTTTGTTCCAATGTCATTTGAGCAAGCAGCTCATCGACACGTGCTTCAACTTCAGGGTCTAATGGTAAAGGGGCAAGATCTGGCCAGATATCTGGATTCGCAACGCCTGATTCTTGCGTAGAGGCAGCTAATTCTGTAAACGCTGCTCCTTGATCAGATACTTTTTGAACATCGGATGCCTTTACGCAACCAGTCATAACACCACCTAACACACAAAGGCTCACTAATTTCAAAGCTGAACTAGTTTTCATCTCGCACACCTCAAACAATCCGGGGACTGCAATAGATGTCACAAATGACTACGTTGTCAACAGTAGTAACAACTTAGAATTAATGGAATTGCAGATAGCCAATAGCAAAAACTCAAAAGATCCAGTCTGTTAAAAACTGATGTCGAAATTGCAATTTGTTAGCAATCGCTACGGTATAAGCGGGAAAAAAGCCTCTATTTAGCCGGCGCGACGTTCTTTCGCGCCAAACTGCATAGACATTTGCAGCGAATTTTGATTAAGCACACTCTCGTCTATAGTCAGCGGACGAATGAATCACACAGGACTAGGTGTCATGTCAGGCAAACTCATTACAGTATTTGGTGGCTCGGGCTTTATAGGCCGCTATGCAGTACGCGCATTGTGTAAAGCAGGTTGGCGTGTTCGCGTCGCTGTCCGCAATCCGATGAACGCTGGCGACATGCGTATAGGTGGAGAAGTTGGTCAAGTCCAAATCATCCAAGCCAATGTCCGCAACCGCCCGTCTATTGTTCGCGCACTTGATGGTGCCGATGCAGTTTTGAATCTTGTCGGCCTATTATACCAAAAAGGTAGAAACACCTTTGATGGCACACAGGCTTTAGGTGCGCAAAATATTGCTGAATACGCCGCAGATGCTGGTATTAAGCAATTTATACAATTGTCAGCAATTGGTGCAGACCTTGAGTCCAATGCAAATTACGCCCGCACTAAAGCTGAAGCAGAACAAACCGTCCTTGATCAAATCCCGACGGCAACAATTTTGCGCCCATCACTTGTTTTTGGCCCTGAAGATCAATTCTTCAACAAATTTGCGACCTTTGCCAAATTTTTGCCTTTCCTTCCTTTGGTCGGCGGCGGCAAAACCAAATTCCAACCCGTTTTTGTGGGTGATTTAGCTGATGCGATCGTAAACGCCCTTTCAATCCCTGAAACACAGGGACGCACATATGAAATTGGCGGCCCACGCACATACACATTCAAAGAATTGCTAGAATTCATTACTGAGCAAACAGACCGCAAAAAAACTTTGCTCCCGATTCCATTCTTTGCTGCTGAACTTAAAGGCCTTGTCTTTGCCGGACTATTTAAATTCTGGCCTTTCCACGCACCGCCAATCACGCGTGATCAAGTGCGGATGCTAAAATCAGATAACATTGTCGGCCTAGAAACAGACAAAAACTTTGGAACAATCGAAGATCTTGGCGTCACAAGTTTAGAAACTGTGGAAGCTATCGTTCCAACTTATCTTTGGCGTCACCGTGAATATGGTCAATTCCACATTCCTGAAAAAGAAGACGTATCTCGCGTCGATATTTAATTGACTGATTAAAATCAGAGACAAAAAACGGGGCCAACTGGTCCCGTTTTCTTTTGGGTTAAATTATCTAAGCCATTAAATGCGGGGCCATCAGCAATAGAAGACCACCCAACGCGAAGCGATAAAGCACGAATGGCAAGAAACTCATACGCTTAAGGATCGCCATCAAAGCTGCAATAGACACAATCCCTGACACAAAAGACAATGCAGCCACATACAGCCCATCCATCAAAGTGGCATCTCCTGTATTGCCCCCTGCTTTCGTCAACTCAAGAAATGCATAAGCACCAACAGCAGCCAGCATAGGTGCACCAATCAACATTGAAAAACGTGCTGCTTCTTCACGACTAAACCCAAGCGCACGAGATGCCGTCATTGTAATACCCGACCGGCTAGTGCCGGGAATTAATGCTGCAATCGGCTGGGTAATCCCAATCAGAAAAGCGTCTTTCATCGTCATGTCTTTTTCTGTGCGGTGTGTTTTACCTTTTACATCTGCCCACCACAGCAAAGCACCAAAGAAAACTGTTGAACCAGCCACCACATACACATTGCGCATACTGTCTTTCACTGCATCATCCGCGAAAATTTCCCATCCCGCTGCAATCGCAAGGGCGACAGGGGTGGCAACAATAATCATCAAGGCTAAATGCGCCGCTTCAGACAAAGGCTTTTTTGTCATCGGCGCAGACACAAGCTCAACACTTCCTACACTCGCTTTGACGAAATCTTTCCAAAAATAAATGAGGATTGCACCCAATGTTCCCAAATGCGCCATCGCATTAATCAGCAATTCTTCAGGACCATCTAAACCAAAATAGTCTGCTGCCAACAAAACGTGCGCCGATGATGAAATCGGAAGCCATTCCGTTATTCCTTGCACCAAAGCAATCAAAGCCAATTGCAAATACGACATATAATACCCCATACTTAAAACATGGTCGAAACCAACGTGATGCACCAAACTGCTACTGTCATAATGATGCAAGCGTTTACAGCACAATAACCAGCCATAAAACGTGTTAAAAATTATTACAAACCATATAGTGCATAAAATATGAGAACCATTATCAACTACTAGCTTAAATCTCCAATACACGGCCTATTTGAGATCCATATGGTTTCAATCATACATTTTGAGGCTTGCAGGCCTCGTTCTAGCGGATTATGAAGGTCTCACTCATATAAAACTAAGATCAAAGAAGTCAGTCATGCCTGAGAAAATGCTGAAATTCATCTCGCTCGACAAAGAGATGCCAAAAAAACGTGACGCCAAAAACCGCAAGCAAGATTTCCATGAAATTTATGCTGACTACATTGATGCAAAAGCAGCAGAACAATCCTCTCGCTGTTCCCAATGTGGTGTCCCGTTTTGTCAGCAACATTGCCCTCTAGGTAATAATATTCCTGATTGGCTTAAACTCACCGCCGAAGGCCGTTTGGAAGAAGCGTATCAATTATCATCTTCAACCAACAACATGCCAGAAATATGTGGCCGCATCTGTCCGCAAGATCGCTTGTGTGAAGGCAGTTGTACTATCGAGCAATCAGGACATGGCACTGTCACCATTGGAGCTGTTGAAAAATACATCACTGACACAGCATTTGAAAATGGCTGGGTTACACCTGTAAAACCACCCAAAGAACGCGATCAATCCGTTGGTATTATTGGTGCAGGTCCTGCTGGTTTCGCTGCGGCCGAACAATTGCGCCGTTTAGGATATCAAGTCACAGTCTATGACCGCTATGACCGCGCTGGTGGTCTTCTAATATATGGTATCCCCGGCTTTAAGCTTGAAAAAGAAATCGTGCTTCGCCGTGAGCAATACCTCAAAGATTCCGGTGTTGAATTTGTATACAACACAGATGTTGGAAACACAGTCACACTCCAAGAACTGCGCCAGAAACACGATTCAATGCTAATCGCGACAGGTGTTTATAAAGCACGTGACCTGAATATGCCAGGTGAAGATGCCAAAGGCGTGCACGCTGCTTTAGACTTCCTGATTACATCAAACAAACTCAGCCTTGGTGACAAGGTCGAGCGTTTTGAATCGGGCGAACTAAATGCTGAAGGCAAACGCGTTGTCGTCATCGGTGGTGGTGACACGGCAATGGATTGTGTCCGCACAGCCATCCGCCAAGGCGCTAAGGCCGTTACATGTATGTATCGCCGTGACCGTGAAAACATGCCAGGCTCTCAACGCGAAGTTCTCAATGCAGAAGAAGAAGGCGTCAAATTTGATTGGCTCTCTGCGCCTAGCTCAGTCGTCGAGAAAAAAACTGGCGGCGTTAAAGCGGTTAAAGCACTTCGCATGAAGCTTGGCCTGCCAGATGCCTCCGGTCGTCGCTCTCCAGAACCAATTGAAGGTTCAGAATACGAAGTGAAAGCAGACATCGTCATTAAAGCGCTTGGTTTCAGCCCTGAAGACCTACCACAGCTCTTTAATGAAGAAGCTTTGACTGTGAACCGTTGGGGTGCTCTGAAAGTCAATCACGCAAACCTGATGACATCTCTTGATGGTGTGTTTGCAGCTGGTGACATTATGCGCGGTGCGTCTCTTGTTGTCTGGGCCGTAAAAGATGGCCGCGACGCAGCCGAGCACATGCACAAATACATGAAAGCTCAGGCCGCTAGTTCGAAAATAGCTGCTGAATAAATAGAATAAGCGCAAACAAAATAATTTTGCGCAATTGGACAAAATTCTGGGGATGGTCAGGCAAAAACACGACCGTTCTCCACCCAAATAGGTGAAAACCGATGACCGAACAAAACAATTACAAAGCTGATTATGAAGCCAAACGTCAGGCTTTGATGGATGCACACGCATATAATCCTGCTGATGAGCATGACGCGTGTGGTGTTGGTCTTGTTGTACAAATGGATGGTACACCCAACCGTAAAATCGTTGAAGCCGGTATCAAAGCACTAAAAAACGTTTGGCACCGTGGTGCTGTTGATGCCGATGGTAAAACCGGTGATGGAGCGGGTATCCGTCTGGATGTGCCACAAGCATTTTTCCACGCCAAAATCCAAAAAACAGGACACGCACCCAACGAAGATCAACCCATTTGTGTTGGTCAGGTTTTCTTGCCCCGTGAAGACCTAGGTGCCCAAGAACGCGCCCGCACAATTGTTGAAACAGAAGTCGTTGGTTTTGGCTTCCATGTTTATGGTTGGCGTCAAGTTCCTATCGACACATCTGTCATCGGACAAAAAGCTGATGCAACACGTCCTGAAATCCAGCAAATCATGTTCTGTGACCCCTCAGGACGCGACGAAGCTGAGCTTGAAAAAATTCTATATATCTGCCGCCGCCGCATAGAAAAACGCGTCCGTGAAGCAGGTATTCCAAGCTTTTATATCTGCTCATTTTCTGCCAAAGCGATCATTTATAAAGGTATGTTCTTGGCTGAGGACATCGATAAATTCTACCCTGACCTTCAGGATGAACGTTTTGTCTCTTCAGTCGCAATCTACCACCAACGCTATTCAACAAACACATTCCCACAATGGTGGTTGGCTCAGCCTTTCCGCATGTTGGCACACAATGGTGAGATCAACACCATTCACGGAAATGTAAACTGGATGAAGTCACACGAAATCCGCATGGTTTCCGAGACATTTGAAGGTTATGAAAACGACATTAAACCCGTCATTTCACTTGGCTCATCAGACTCTGCTGCTCTAGATGCCGCATTTGAATTGCTCGTACGTGCTGGCCGCAAAGCCACAATGGCAAAAACACTTCTTATTCCCGAAGCATGGTCCAAACGTGAAGACGTGATGCCTCAAGCCCACCAAGGTCTCTATGCTTATGCAAATGCTGTGATGGAGCCATGGGATGGCCCTGCCGCTGTATGTGCGTTTGATGGACGTTGGGCAGTTGCTGGACTAGACCGTTCCGGTCTTCGTCCAATGCGTTACGCTCTCACAAATGATGGCGTGCTTGCTTGTGGTTCTGAAACAGGCATGTGTCCGCTTGATCCTGACACAATTGACCGTCGTGGCCGTGTAGCTCCGGGCGGCATGATCGCAGTCAACATCGAAGAAGGTAAATTCTATAACCACAAAGAAGTGATTGATGCACTCGCTGCACAACACCCTTATGATGAGTGGCTAGAAAATGTGATCGAGCTAGATGAGCGCGTCACGGAAGGCACAGAACCAAAAACATATGACCGCGATGAATTATTGCGCCGTCAAACTGCTGCCGGTTTCTCTATGGAAGAAACCGAGCTCATTCTATCGCCTATGATTGAAGATGGAAAAGAGGCCATTGGGTCTATGGGAGATGACAGCCCGATCGCTGTTCTATCCGAAGGCTACCGCCCTCTATCCCACTATTTCCGTCAGAACTTCTCACAGGTGACAAACCCACCGATTGACCCATTGCGTGAAGACCGCGTGATGAGTTTGAAAACACGTTTTAAAAACCTCGGTAACATTCTTGCCGATGATGAAGCTCAATCAAACGTGTTTTTGCTAGAAAGCCCTGTCCTCACGACTGGCATGTACAATAACCTCATCGACATTCTTGGCGATGGCGTCTCCATTATCGATTGTACATTTGATGCTGATGCAGCCGCTTCTCAATCCGCTGGTGGCACATTGCAGGCAGCCCTGATCCGCATCTGTCAGGAAGCAGAAGACGCTGTGTCTCAAGGCAAAGAACACATTGTTCTTACCGACGAAAACCAGAATGGTGAATTAGCCGGCATTCCGATGATCCTTGCTGTTGGAGCTGTACATTCTCACCTTGTGAAAAAAGAATTGCGTTCATTCTGTTCTATCACAGTGCGTTCTGCTGAATGTCTGGACACACACTATCACGCCGTCCTCATCGGTGTTGGAGCAACATGTGTAAATGCTTATCTAGCAATGGAAACTATTGCTGATCGTTTTTCTCGTGGCCTTGTTCAAGGTGTTACACTTAAAGAAGCCTGTCAGAATTTCAAAAAATCCATTGATGCTGGTCTTCTTAAGATCATGTCCAAAATGGGCATCTCGGTTATATCCTCCTATCGCGGCGGATATAACTTCGAAGCGCTTGGATTATCACGCGCCCTCGTGGACAATTACTTCCCGGGCATGACATCCAAAATTTCAGGTATCGGCCTAAATGGTCTTGCCAAAAAAACACTCGGCCTTCACGACAAAGCTTGGGAGGGTCAAGTTATGGCTCTGCCTGTTGGTGGTTTCTACCGCATCCGTCGTTCAGGCGAGCGTCACGCTTTGACAGGTGATCTTATTCACCAACTTCAAAAAGCATGTGACACAGGCAGTTACACTGAGTGGAAAAAATACGCCGAAGCAATCAAAAAAGAAGCACGCGAACACCCGCTTCAATTGCGTGATTTGCTTGATTTTGCATCAACGAGAAAACCACTTTCTCAAGAAGATGTTCAATCGGTCAATGAGATCCGCAAACGCTTCATCACACCCGGTATGTCGCTTGGGGCGCTTGGTCCAGAAGCTCACGGTACACTCAACGTTGCCATGAACCGCATTGGGGCTAAATCAGTTTCCGGTGAAGGTGGTGAGGTTCGTGAACGCTATAAACCGATGGCAAATGGCGACAATATGAACTCCGCGATCAAGCAAGTGGCTTCAGGTCGTTTTGGTGTCACAGCTGAATACCTTAACCAATGTAAAGAAGTTGAGATTAAAGTCGCTCAAGGTGCAAAACCAGGTGAAGGCGGACAACTACCCGGCTTCAAAGTGACTGAATTCATCGCTAAAAACCGGAATGCGACACCCGGCGTGACGCTAATCTCGCCTCCGCCACACCATGATATTTATTCAATCGAGGATTTGGCGCAGCTCATTTATGACCTCAAGCAGATCAACCCTGACATTCGTGTCTGTGTGAAGCTTGTTGCGCGTTCAGGTGTAGGAACAATTGCCGCTGGTGTTGCTAAAGCGAAAGCTGACATCATCCTGATCGCAGGTAATGTCGGTGGTACAGGTGCTAGCCCGCAAACATCCGTTAAATTTGCTGGTCTTCCGTGGGAAATCGGTCTTGCTGAAGCCCATCAAGTCCTAACGCTCAACAATTTGCGCGACCAAGTCACACTTCGTACGGATGGTGGCCTGCGCACAGGGCGTGATATCGTTATGGCAGCCATGTTGGGTGCTGAAGAATACGGTATTGGAACGGCATCTCTTGTCGCTATGGGCTGTATCATGGTGCGTCAGTGTCACTCCAACACCTGTCCTGTTGGTGTGTGTACTCAACGCGATGATCTACGTGAGAAATTCACAGGGAAACCCTATAAAGTAGTCAACCTGATGACACACATTGCTGAAGAAGTTCGTGATATTCTTGCCGAACTCGGATTCAAAACCCTCAATGAAGTGATTGGTCGCACAGACCTTCTCTCTCAGGTCTCACGTGGGTCTGAATTCCTTGATGATCTTGATCTAAACCCACTTCTCATTCGTGCGGATGCTGATCAGAAAATTGAATACAAACCTAATCTTCGCAATGAAGTGCCGGATTCTTTGGATGCAGAAATACTGCGCGATGCAGCTGCCTTCTTTGAAAAAGGCGAGAAAATGCAAGTGGACTATAAAGTACGCAATGTTCAGCGTGCTATCGGTACACGTGCCTCGTCTCACATTGTGCGTAAATTTGGAACGGATGATCCCCTTCCAGAAGGTCGCCTATGGGTCACACTCGACGGATCCGCTGGTCAGTCACTTGGTGCCTTCTGTGTGAAAGGCCTCACACTCGAAGTGATCGGTGATGCCAATGATTATGTTGGTAAAGGTCTTTCAGGTGCGACAATCATCTTGCGTCCATCATCCGGTGCTCGTTTCCTAGCTCATGAAAACACCATCATCGGAAACACATGTCTATATGGAGCCACGTCCGGCTATCTATTCGCCGCTGGACAAGCTGCAGAACGTTTTGCGGTTCGTAACTCTGGTGCGACAGCTGTCATCGAAGGCTGTGGATCTAACGGTTGTGAATATATGACAGGTGGCCGCGCTGTAATCCTTGGACCAATTGGCGACAATTTCGGTGCAGGTATGACAGGTGGGATGGCTTATATCTATGATCCAGACGATAAATTTGGAGTCATGGCCAACCCTGAAGCAATTGTTTGGGATACAATCAAATCCAAGCATTGGGAAAATGAGCTTAAATCTCTCATTATAGACCATCAGGACCGTACTGTTTCTGCGCTTGCAAACTCAATCTTAGCAAACTGGGAACTAGAGCTCTCAAACTTCAAACAAGTTTGTCCAAAAGAAATGCTATCTCGACTAGAGTTTCCTCTAGATGACTCTGCCACGGCAACAGCAGCGGAATAATTTCCAAAGCTTTCGCATGGCAAGACCCCAGACAAAGCGTCGACCTCGTCGGCGCTTTGTTTCGTTTTAAGCGATAGAATTGCTCATTTCGTTGTGGATATATGAAAATTAGCCTCAAACTAGTGATGTTTCAGCCAAATTAGACACAGCCAGAAACATTTCTTTGCAAAAAATCTCTATCGCTAGGTGTTGCCAACTTTCATTTGCGCATATATTCGCGCTGGATGACTCAAGAATTATTAAGCCTTGCACTCGCGACTTTCGTGACATTTTTTGTTTTGATCGACCCTCCCGGCGTCGCTCCCGTTTTTGCGTCTTTAACCGCAGGTGGCGGTCCTAAATTTGCACGAAAAATGGCTTATAAATCTGTTATTGTTGCCGGTATAATTATTGTCGGATTTGCATTTGGCGGTGCTTGGCTATTGGGTGCCTTGCACATTTCAATCGATGCTTTCAGAGCAGCTGGCGGAATTTTGCTATTCCTCATCGCGTTGGAAATGGTGTTTGAAAAACGCACGGAGCGCCGCGAAAGTCGCGCAGAAGCATTGCTCGAGGATGAAGAACATGAAAACCTTGATGATGTTTCAGTCTTCCCGTTAGGCATTCCTATGCTGGCTGGCCCCGGATCTATTGCGACCGCCATGTTATACATGCAAAATGCGAGCGGAAGCCTGCTTCACCAAGGCATTGTTATAGGTGCCATACTTGCCAACTTGCTTTTATGCTATTTCGTATTTTTAGGTGCTGCGCCGCTCATTCGTATTATGGGCGATAGCGTAGCAGGTGCGGTCACACGTATTTTTGGTGTGATATTGGCAGCTCTTTCTGTCCAGCTTCTCATTGATGGTATCAAAGGTGCGTTCGGCATCTAGCCCAATTAAGCGCTCGTTTTTTTGAAATTCACGCGAATGTGACTACCTTTCCAAGCAGATATTTGAGAATATCTCGCAAGTAGCACTTGATTATTTATTTCTAAGATATATCTTGAGCTTATCTTAAATATGAAAGGAAACATAATTTTGAGATTTTCACACATAAACCAAGACCACAAAGAACACGGTCATAAACATCACAGACATAGGTCAGTTCGTCGTCACAAAAATGGCCATCGCCATGCAAGTATGCGCCGAAATGGCGGACGCAGACGTGTATTTGACGCTGCCGAACTTCGCCTTGTCCTCCTTCACTTCATCAGCACAAACCCTAAACATGGTTATGATCTGATCCGCGCTATTGAAGAACATTCCGGCGGCAGCTACGCGCCAAGCCCGGGTGTTGTCTATCCCGCTCTCTCAATGCTTGAAGACATTGGCTTTATCTCTGCCCAGCAAGAAGAAGGCGGCAAAAAGGCTTTCAGCATTACGCCGGACGGAGAAAGTGAACTTCAAACACAATCAGAAACGACGTCCTCCTTATTGCAACGCCTAGAAAGCCTCGCCAGTGAACATGGACGCCTAAACCCCGCCCCAGTCAAACGCGCAATGGAAAACATCAAAACAGCCCTGCGCAACCGAATGACCCAATCGGATGCAACAGACGCAACAGCATTAGATATTGCCGCAATCATCGATGAAGCCACCCACAAAATCGAGAGACTCTAACCCCATGACGAACTCAGCACCCCAAATCTATTCAAGCCAATCTGAAACCCCAACCCAAAGCGCTAGTAAATATTTGCAACAACTTTGCAAACATTGGTCCCATAATCTGGAAGTGGAATTTGATAGCGAGAAAGCCCGGATCACTTTTCCCGCGAACAATCGCGGCGCGAATTGGAAAGGTGATGCCACGCTCCTCATGAATGCAGGACAGACGCAACTCACATGTCAGCTTCAAGCCAGTGAAGCTGAGCAGTTGGACAAGTTAAAAAGCACTGTACAAACCCATCTTGATCGCTTCGCATTCCGCGAAGCGCCACTCAGTTTTGACTGGCAAGATCAGGAAATTGTATAATTTAATCAGCCGCGCTTGCGGGGTTTGCGCTTCTTAGCAGCAGATACCGCAAGGTCTGTATCCGCAAGCGAATCTGGTGCGTCGCCATTCCGTCGACGCATCGTGTTCGCCATTGTTTTTAAACTCTCACCCGGAAATGTCAGCGCAAGCATTTCAAGAACCGACATATCATCAAGCACTTCATCATTTTGGTCAGATGAATAAGCGAAACCTTCAGCAACAGGTTTTGCACCTTTTGCCAACCAATCATCCATCAATTGCTCACGGCCAGCTGGCAAAATGATATAGCGGTCCTCAATCTCAACGGTTGAACGACCATCATCTTCGGGCACCATAATCTCATGTAGTTTTTCACCCGGACGAATGCCAATTTCTTTTTGTGGCAAATCAGGCGCTAATGCTGTGGCCAATGTACCAATTGTCGAAGATGGAATTTTGGGAACAAAAATCTCTCCGCCTTCAGTTTGCGCCAAACCAGACAACACAAAATTCACGCCTTGCTCCAGCGTAATCCAGAAACGTGTCATGCGTTGATCTGTGATTGGCAAATGATCGACACCTTCAGCAATTAACTTGCGGAAGAAAGGCACAACAGAGCCACGCGATCCCAACACATTCCCGTAACGCACAACAGAAAACTTCGTACCATCCGCACCAGAAAGATTATTCGCTGCAACAAAAACCTTATCAGCCGCAAGCTTTGATGCACCGTAAAGATTGATCGGATTAGCCGCTTTATCGGTTGAAAGCGCCACAACGGCTTTCACACCAGATTTGATAGACGCATTGACCACATTTTCAGCACCAAACACATTGGTTCGGATACATTCCATTGGGTTATATTCAGCAATTGGCACATGCTTAAGCGCCGCCGCATGTATCACATAATCAACACCGCGCATCGCCATTTCAAGGCGCGCCTGATCGCGTACATCACCAATAAAATAGCGCATAAACGGGTAATCAGCTGGCGGAAATTGCTGCGCCATTTCATATTGTTTTAGCTCATCGCGTGAAAACACGATCAGCTTTTTGGGCTCCCAGCGTTCAGAAACAATCTTTACAAACTCTTTCCCAAAGCTTCCTGTTCCACCTGTAATCAGAATGGTTTTGCCATTTAAATCCGGTGACGATTCCATAAAATCGCGAAAGAAAGGTTTGGTCATAATTTTTGCTCGATCCATCAGATTCTAAACAAGTGATAAAGTCCTCATTAACCTTAAACTCTCCTAAAGGGCTTAAGCATTGGTTTACAGGATAGACGTAAGTTTAAAGGCTCAATTAGAAGCACAATCAATTTGCGAATATGGGATTTGCATATTGCTGGCTTCAAAACGTGTCTGAGGTTATCCATGACGCTCGCAATTATCGTTCAAGCACGTTGGAATTCGAGTCGATTGCCCGGTAAAATTCTGGAAAATCTCGGAGACGCACCCGCGCTCAAAAGATGTCTGGACCGTTGCGATATGATCCCTCAATCAGATATCGTCGTTTGCGCTGTGCCAGACACTGCCGAAAATGATGTCATTGCCGAAGCTGCCGCAAGTTGGGGATATACAGTCTCGCGTGGTTCTGAAGATGATGTACTTTCCCGATATGCAAAAGCCGCTCGCGACGTAAATGCAAGCACAGTCATGCGCGTGACCTCAGATTGCCCGATGATAGATCCTCAAATCAGTGGCAGCGTGTTGCAACTTCTAAATCGCTCTGGTGTCCATTATGCTTGCAATAATATGCCGGCGCGTTTTCCCCATGGTCTCGATTGCGATGCTTTTTCTGCCGAACTTTTGCATGAAGCCGATAAACACGCGGAATCTAAATATGACAGGGAACATGTCACACCGTGGATAAGATCCAAAAAAGGCGTGCGCCGCGCATCTTTGCAAGGTCCCGGTGAACCAGTTTCAACTCTAAGATGGACACTAGATTATAAAGAAGACTTGCTATTCATGCAGGCATTATATGATGTCATGGGTGATCAAGCACCCACTGCCAGCGCTGCAGAATATGCTCGCATCTGTCTCATGCGGCCCGATATTCAAGCCATAAACGCACGCCACATAGATCTCAACAGGCTTGCCCTGTCAGAGCGCGCTCATATCGAAACATCTCCCGTTTCCATGGACATGGCGGCTTAATCGAGATGCGTTGGCTCGTCCTTGGTGCAACCGGCCTTCTAGGTCCATGTTTCGTAAACGACATTCAAAATCGTGGACATGAAGCCATTTCCGCCGCCAGATCGAATGCGGATGAGAATTTCGATCTTTCAGATATAGATGCGCTCACCACTGTACTCGAAGAGATTAAACCCGATGGCGTCATCAATTGCGCGGCCAATATCTATGTCGATAAATGCGAAGCAAACCCAGCAGATGCTTATCTCATCAACACACGTCCACTCTCTGCTCTAGCCAATTGGAGCCGCGAGACCAACCAACCCTTGCTTCAAGTTTCAACCGATCATTATTTCATCGAGGGCGGCCGTACACCCCAACCAGAAACCGCGCCCGTTTCGCTCGTCAATGAATATGCCCGCACCAAATATCTAGCCGAACACCTCGCCCTCACAGCGCCTAAAGCACTTGTATTGCGCACCAACATAGTCGGCGCACAAAAAGGCCATGGGCGATGGGTCAAGGAAAGCCTTCTCGATAAAGGTGCTATGACGCTCTTCATGGATTTCTATTCTTCACCGCTTCACGTTAAAGACATGGCGCGTATCAGTCTCGATCTAGCCGCCAAGGGCGCAAATGGCGTTTACAATGTCAGTTCCAGAGATGTCTCTTCCAAAGGGGAATTCATCTACGCCGTTGCCAAGGCTTTGAATGTCAATCCAGACTGGGTCGTCGAAGGCTCCGGTCATCAATTAGCAGTTAAGCGCGCCATGTGTCTTGGGCTAGATGTCAGCAAAGCTGAAAAAACATTAGGCTATCATCTGCCAACACTCGAACAAACAGCCAATGCATTGGCCAATGAGGCTTTATAGACATGCGATACAATAACCATTTTAAAATCTATGACCGCGAAATCGCGCTAGACCAACCAACATATTTTATCGCCGATATCGCAGCCTCTCATGATGGTGACCTTGAACGCGCAAAAGCCCTAATTTGGCAAGCCAAAGAAGCCGGAGCAGAATGCGCAAAATTCCAACACTTCCTCGCCAAAGACATTGTTTCAGATCGCGGTTTCAAACAATTAGGCGGCCAGATGGCCCACCAATCCAAATGGAAAAAATCTGTCTACGATATTTTCGATGAATTTCATTTGCCCCGCGAATGGACGCCAATCCTCGCAGAAGAATGTCAAAAGGCCGGCATTCACTACATGACCACGCCCTATGATATTCCCGCAATTGATATGAATGATGATTTATGCGGCGCATGGAAAATCGGATCAGGCGATGTCAGCTGGCCACAATTCATCTCTGAAGTCGCCAAACGCGGCAAACCCATGTTTGTCGCAACGGGTGCATCTGATATGGAAGAATCCATTCGCGCCGCAGAAGCTGTACTCGCTGTCAATCGAGAGCTGTGTCTCATGCAGTGTAATACCAATTACACGGGCAGTCATGACAATTTCTCCAACGTCAATTTGAACGTTCTAAAAGCTTTCGCAACAGCATTCCCCGGCCTTCCGCTTGGCCTATCAGATCACACACCGGGACATTCAGCCGTTTTAGGTGCCGTCGCCTTGGGTGCGCGCGCCGTTGAAAAACACTTCACAGACGATAACAACCGCGATGGCCCAGACCATGGTTTCTCAATGACGCCCCAAACATGGCGCGATATGGTTGATCGCACCCGCGAACTAGAATCTGCCTTGGGTGACGGCGTCAAACGTGTTGAACCCAATGAAGGTGATAGCATTGTTGTGCAACGTCGCTGCCTGCGCTTAAAACATGACCTACCTGCCGGCCATGTCCTCACTATCGACGATATTGAAGCCCTCCGGCCAGCCCCGCGCGGCGCTTATGAACCCCATACAATTGATGAAGTGATTGGCCGCACATTGAAAAAAGCAATGGTGTTTGGAGATGCTCTAACGCCTGAAAATACAAAGGCTGCAAAATCATGATCAGCGGCAAACACGTTAATCTTCGCGCCATACAGCAAGCTGATTTAGAGCCTTTGCGTCAATGGCGTAACAAACCAGAACTACGTCGTTATTTTAGAGAATACCGTGAAATATCGCCCGAAATGCAACAAAAATGGTTTGAAAAAAGCGTGTTGAGCGATCCAAGCGTGCGTATGTTCGCCATCGAACGCATATCAGATGGCGCGCTAATGGGTGCTTGTGGGTTATGTTACATCGATCCAATCAACCAAAATGCGGATTTTTCAATCTATTTGGGAATCGATGATCTCTATATAGACGAAAAATTCGCCTCAGACGCAGGTAAGCTACTTATCAAATACGGATTTGAAGAATTAAACCTGCATCGCATATGGGCGGAAATCTATTCAATAGATTTACCCAAACAGAAATTTTTGCCCTCTCTGGGTTTCAAGCTAGAAGGCACGCATAAAGAAACCCATTTCACCGAAGGAAAATGGGTCGATAGCTTATTTTACGGTCTGTTATCGTGATCCCATTCACGTTGATCTAATCCATAAATCGCACTGCGGCGGACCTGTCGTCCACGGCGCATAGATCTGATAAACGTGTCCACAGACAACCAGAGCAGAGTTAATCCCATCCCGATCAGCAAGGACAGCATAATCCGCAGTCTGGAAGTCCAACGCACAGGTGTCTGCGCCGCTGTTAACGCTGTTGCACCCTCCATCGACAAAAGTGCTAACGCTCTATCGCCACCCGCTTCTGTCAACAAACGTGCGCGCTGCAAATCTAAATCATTGCGCACATAAGAGAGCATTCGAATTGTGGCTGGCGCTGATGTTTTGACCGAAATATCATGGATTAATTTTAGCTGTTCAACCAATCCAGATAGCTCTCGCTCATCAATATCTGAGCGAATAATATCCAGAACAACCTGCCCTTGAGCGGCTATTCCCAAAGCCCCTGAAAAACGAACCGTCAAATCGCGTTTGACACGTTCGGGCGGTGCCACATTAAACAAACGGCGCTGGATATGGCGTTGATAATCTTCATTCAATCGCCCCGCTCTATCCGCCGCACGCACAATAGAAGCTCCCGCACGTTCTTGATCATTCAAAGCACTCAAACCAACGCCAGATAAAGTGAAGGCAAAAGTATCAATCTTTTGCCCGCGCACCCAGCGAGCAGCCTGCAATGCCAAATCACGCTCATCGCCCAACACATTCAGCCCTGCTGTAGAAGGAGTAAACTCATCAGTTGTTTCACCATTTGCAGGCGGCACAACAGCAGCTCGCCAAATCGCGCGTAGAGGTGACACAGCTAGTTCATAGGCATAGCGCACATCTTCTTCGAGGTATTTTAAGGCTGCCTGCTCAATCGCATCATCTCCACGCAAATCCAGCACTTGTGCTGACGCAAGCAAGGCGGCGGAGTTTTGAGGGTCCAGCATATTTGGCGCAGCGAGCAGCATGCCATGAGCGGCTTTTAAATTACCGCGTTCAATTTGCTCTCCTACCAATCTGGACCAAGTCTCCTGACGAGAATCTTGTCCTGACATAAGAGATTCAAATCTTTGATCAATCGCATCACGCGTCGCAGCTAACGATGCACCAGTGACATCGAAATCCATACCGCGCCGACTAAAAGTATCCGACACCACTCGCGCTGCTAGCAAAGGCACAAGCATCAATAATATGAGAAAGAGCGTTGCACTAAGCCAAGCAAATGGAGCCGGTCGCTTTCTTCTATGATGCATTTGCAACCTGACACTCAACTCTTGGCCAAAAATCAAACATGGAAAACGACTGGATCGAAATCAAATCATTCTTGTTAGCTATTTCGTCACGACATTCAGTTATATTCAAGGGTGAATTAATGCCTGATTGGCAATTTCTGTGGGTTTCGTCAATGGATACGTTACAATGGTTGTAAATGTCGATTTTTCTCTGGTTGGAGCATACATGAATGCTCGAATCAATGAACGACTCGTTGGGACGAGCTTTCAAGCGAGCAACGTCCAACAGAAGCCATCCGCGCAAGCCACTGAAGAATTGGCGGCGGGTACTCCCCCATGGAAAGAAACTCAAGAAACTCAAACTGATGACGACATCCTATCTGATGCATTTGCTGCACTAAAATCAGGTAATTTCATATCAGCCTCAGATCGTAAAGACGCGGCTGAAGCGACGGATGATTCCACGAAACTTTTCATTGCTTATGAAGCTTTGGAATCCATGAAGACAATTGCACAAGCGATCGAAAAAGGCCTACTCAACGATTCTTACCTAGAATTGGCAGAAAAGCGGCTAAACGAAGGCATCGCAGAAATTTCTTCATTCTTAGGCAGTTCAGATTTTGAATCCGTCACTCTACTTGCCAGCGCTAAATTGGATAAAACCACATCCGAAGTTTCAATCGCGCGTGTTGCATATGATTACACAACAAATATCGTTCACAGCGGTGCAAAAGATGATCCCGTTGAAGCATGGGCTGGCATTGACGGTTTCAACATAGACCTCAAACGCGTCAACACCAGCGACACGCTAACAATAGATCTGACCGGTCTTCCCGACAGCGAACGTACGCTAGAAAACGTCACAGACCTCATAAACCAACAAATTGAAGCCGTTGGCGCGTCTACCCGTTTCTATCCTCAACAAATCGGTGAACAAAACGATTACGGGGTGTATGAAGGCGATGACTGGGGCATGAAAATTGCCGGTACGCAGGGTGAAAAACTCACCTTTTCTGCACTCTCATCTGAACCTGCCTTATTCATGGTGGGTGGCAGTGGTCGCGAAGGCAATGACTACACGCTAACAGCGCAAATCTCCAAATGGACAGATTTAAGCGGCACACAGCCCACGCGTGCAGCAACAAACCTTCTAGCCGCTGATGCAACAGTGACGACAGAAGCAGCAGATGAAGATTCTATCGACCTAACCGAACACAATGACTCCCAATTCATTGCGACACAAACAGGTCCAGATGGCTCCATTTATGCGCTCGTAAATGTCGAAAACGATCTGAATGGACAAAAGATACTTAGCGACAACGACCTCGCACTCGTCAAATATGACAGCACAGGTCGAGAGTTATGGTCGCGTGTCGTTGGTAACTCAGCTGAAATAACAGGCACAGATTTAGCCGTTGCACCTGACGGCCGTGTCGCAATTGCTGGCTCGACGACAGACAAACTAGATGCTGGAGCCTTTGGTGGCGGTACCGATGGTTTTGTCATCATGTATAGCAGCGAGGGGCTGGAAACATCGACATATCAGGAAGCCACCAGATATGAAGATAAAATCACATCTATCGCTTTTGATGCTGCGGGCGCACTTTATGTTGGTGGCAGCACCACAGGAAATATTGACGGCAATGGAAATGCAGGCGGCACGGATGCCTATGTCGAAAAACTAGACATCCTTGGAAACCGCATGTGGATCAACCAGTTTGGCACAACGGGTGAAGATACCGTCACTGCCATAACAATTAGTGATGACGGAACACCCATTGTCGCCACAAAAAGTGGTAACGAAACCACCATACAATCTGTATCAGATGCTGAATTTACCGCGAATGATTGGTCATATAATATCGGCAAAGCCAATGTCACAACGATGGATTTCGACAATGACGGCCTTTATCTAGGCGGCTCCACCCTCTTCCCTGAACGCACAGGATCAGCTTTCACAGGAGCTGCTGCAGACAATTACGATGCTTTTGCAATCAAGCTCAATGTCACTGACACTGGATCAGGCATGAGCGTGAATGAAGACTGGTACCAGGCTTTTGGCGGCGCTGGTGAACAAGGCATTTCTAAAATCATCGCGCATGAAGGCAGCGTTTTCCTTGCTGGAACAGCAAGTGGATCCTTTGGCAGTCAAGCTATTGAAGACGGCTCAAAACAAGCCGTAGTCGCATCCATCGACGCGACAACAGGTGCAGAAAACTGGGTATCCAATCTTGCCGGACGCGGCGGCAATGCCAATGCAACGGGCTTAACAATAGCAGTGAATGGATCAAGTGACCTTGACGCATTCGGGCTACCCAACGGTCTGCTAACCACTGGTGGCACCGCCTATGTCAGTGACAGTTCCGCTGCGCGTGTTGGTGATTATTTCACCCTCGTTGTTGATGGCGAAAAAACTGTTATTACACTGGAAAAAGAAGATACATACAGAGCACTAACCTTTAAACTGAATGCAGCATTAGGTGCTGATGGCTCTGCACAGGCGCGTCGTTCGAGCACTGGTGATCAATCATTAAGTATCAAACCAGCTGAAGAAGTCGTTATAGAATTAATACCTGGAGAAGAAGGTTCAGACCTTCTTAAAGCGATCGGTATGACAAGCGGTTTTCTCTATGATGAACCCTCTCTTTTAGATAAAGATACAAGTTCAGATGCGCCGCCTTTAATCTCACTTGAATTGGCACAATCAATCTCTCTGACAAGTACATCAACCTCCAGATATGATGTCGATGAAGATGGTAAGCTCACTGAAGTTGAAAAACCGGTGACAAAAATCCTGAGTATGTTCGATGTGGCTTTGGCCGGCATTCGTACCGCTTATCGTCATGCGATTGATGACCCAACTTTACAAATAGATACAACAAGTAAGGGTAAAAGCACGCAAGCATCTGCCTATCAGATAGCTCAGCAAGCAAACCTACAAGCGGGCCTAGATCGACTATCAGCGGGAAGCTCGTCTAGCAGCATATATGCCTAAATAGGCTATCTTCAAAACTAAAAAAGGCTGCTCTTGCAAGCAGCCTTTCGTATTTTTTTATAGTAAATTCAATTTATTGAGCTGCAACGCTCGGATTGGCCAATTCTAATGTTGGCGGCATGTCTTTGGGCGATGCAAATTCAGGCAGACAACAAATAACTGTCGCGCCTTTGGTTGGTTTAGACTTCATAGCAACCCACCCCCCATGCAATTCAACGAAAGAACGCACCAGCGCCAGTCCAAGACCCGCTCCGCGATTATCACCACTTGTAAACGCATCAAAAGCTTCAGCCTGCTGCTCATAAGCCACGCCTTTACCTGTGTCGGTCACTTGCAGACGAATAACACCTTCAGCTTTTTCAGCTTTCACTTTAATCGTATCACCTGCTGTTGTGAAACGCAGTGCATTCGTCAACAGATTAAACAATATCTGTTTTATACGCCGCTCATCAGCATGCATTGAGCCAATCGTAGCCGGACAATCGACTTTGATAGAAACCTTCGTGTCTGCGGCATTTGCCACAACCATTTCAACACTTTCATCAATAAGCGATTTCAAATCTAAATCCTTGAGGTCCAGATCCATACGCCCTGCTTCAATTGTTGCTAGATCAAGGATATTCTCAATCAAACGTGATAGGTGATCTGACGCTTGAAGAATAGAATTCACATTCTCCAATTGCTGCGCGTTCAAACTGCCCTGTTTGCCAGATTCAAGAAACTCAGCATATCCCAAAATTGTCGTCAGCGGCGAACGCAATTGATAAGACACATTCTGCACAAATTCGGTTTTCAAACGATCTGCCGCTTGGAAAGCTTCTGCACGTTCGCGCAATGCACCTTCAACGCGGCGAGATGCAGTCGCATCAACAAAGGCAATCAATGTTGCACCATCCGGCAAAGGCTGGGTGAGGAAAGTCACGATTGACCCATCAGAGCGTTTCATTTCACCACGAAATTCCTGCCGCGCTTCAGGAGTTGGGTTTGTCACCCGCCCTTTAATAGCTGCCCACACAGATTTATCATGGAATAATGGCGCGCACATTTCCGCAACTTCATCAAACTCAGGTGCATTTTTCAGTTTGGCCGGCTCAAGCTGCCATAGCTTTTCAAAAGAGGCATTGCTCAAGCGCAACCCACCATCGCCGCCATACACAGCCACAGCTTCACTCAATTTATCCAGTGTCGCTTTTTGTTGATTAATCAGAGCGTTATAATTGGCTTTCAAAGTCAGCTCATCAGAGATGTCTTTGAACAATAGCAATATACCGCCCAGAGGGTGTTTCTGACGCGTCACCTGCAATGTACGTCCATCCGGCAGCATCCACATATTTTCATCAATGGAGCGCTTAGAGCCACCTGTATTGTAATCAAGTTCTTTGGTGCGCCAGTCAGAGTATTTTTGCTGCGCTGGCAACAATTTGCTCTCGCGCAGGCGGTCAAGGAACTCACCGTGTGATGGTTTTTCAAGCAAGAAACGCGGGTTCAAATCCCATAATTCTTCAAAATGCTTGTTGTGGAATGATAGTTTGCGATCAGCCCCAAAAATAGCCACAGCATCCGACACATGATTAAGCGTGTCATCATGCGCACGTCTATGACGTTCTAGTGTTTCACGCGCTGCTTCTTCCTCAGACACATCAAACGCCATACCTGCCACACCGCCAGATAATGGGAACATCAAAACTCGCATAGCGCGACGTTCACCATCAATCACAATATAGCGCGTCTTACGCGATTCTGTTTTGTCGGTTAAAACCGTTTGGGCTTGGCTCGCGATTTCTTGATCCAGCATGATCTGACGATCGAGAACATGGTCTAAGTTTTTGCCTTCAACCGCCTTAAGATAGGATTCATTGACCCATTGCAAACGGCCAGCACCTGACAAACGCCAAGCGATAAATGGTGCTTTACCCAGCATTTCCAAGAATGCAGTTGGATCACGTGCAATAATCTGACGCGCTTCTTCAAGACGTCCACGCGCACCAGATTCTTCAAGACCTTTAATTGTTGAATCGGACACCCAAAGCACAGCGCGACCGCCAGCTGTGCGGCCATCTGCTTCAAGGAAGCGACCATTAGGCCCAATAATCGTCAATGAGAAAGGTGCGCCTTCGGTGCGAAGCTGCATTAAACGCTCACGCAGAGTGGCATCACGCCCTGCCCCATCACGCGCCTCAAGGTCTCCCAGACCTTCAAGCAAACGTACAGCAGGATCAGACGACATAGAATCATCGGTAAAGTTTAAAACAGCAGCAAGCGCAACATGGGAACCATAAACGCTAGGCTTTCCCCAAGACCCTTCGAGAATCTCATCTTCTTCCCAGACAAGAACCACACCCGGATGCGCCCCAAAAACACTGTCAGAACGGGCTAGCTTTTCTTCAAGCTCTCTCGCGCGCTCACGATATTTCTTGGCAGCGCCTCTGGCACCATCAGAAATTCGCAAAGCCCAAAGCAAAGCTGCGATCGCGATTCCAGCTCCACCCGCTACAAGGATTGTGAAAGCCTGAACCATTCCATTTTCCATGTCGCACCGCACTTTTGTCTGTTAACTAAACCCAACACAATCCTAATAAAGGATTTCTTAGCTTAACGGAATGGCTCATTTTCACTTAACGGGTCGTTAATGGGTGTGAACAAAGTCACAAGAACAGTCATCACATTAAATTGTTCAATGAATCGAGGAAGATACTCTCTGTCAGATCGATTTTAATTTATCTCCAATCAATCTTCGTCTTTATCTATATTTATCGCTTCTATTTCGTCGATAGCCTCTTCCAGCAATGTATTCAATTTATCAAAATCATCAGCCGTCGGAAGTTTGAAGAGATACGCATAAGCAACAGCCGATGCAGACATTAAAATCGGGATCAGTGGTGATATTTGAATATCAACAGAAAAAAACCGGCCCACACCCCATCCCATCGCGTAAACAATTGCTGCCAATATAATCTGGACGCTCCAAACGCCTAATACACCTATCGCATTTTCCAGTAATCGAGGGCGAGAGCGATGCATATACAATAAGAAAATCCCTGAAAATATTGGGATAGTCCATAGAGAATGCCCGCTTATTCCAGAGAAAAGCACACCCCCATATAGCAAAACCATTGCAATATAAAATTTCATCATAGCAAGGCTTCCATGCAGAAATTCTCACGACCAATCTTATAATGCCTCTCATTGAATTCAAAGAAAGCACATGACCCAATAAAAAAACCAACCCCGCATAAGCAGGATTGGTTTTCTCTTTTTAAATTGTAAGGCTAAACCTAGTAGCGATAGTGCTCTGGCTTGAATGGACCTTGTGTTTTGACGCCGATGTAATCAGCTTGTTCTTGTGAAAGCTCAGTCAATTCAACACCAATTTTAGCAAGGTGCAAACGCGCAACTTTTTCATCCAAATGCTTAGGCAGGATGTAAACGTCGTTTTTGTACTGGTCACCTTTCGTCCAAAGTTCGATCTGAGCCAGAACTTGGTTTGTGAAAGATGCAGACATCACGAATGATGGGTGACCTGTCGCGTTTCCAAGGTTTAGAAGACGACCTTGAGACAAGAGGATCATACGGTTACCAGATGGCAATTCATACATGTCCACTTGGTCTTTGATATTTGTCATTTTTAGGTTTTTAAGGTTGGCAACCTGAATTTCATTGTCGAAGTGACCAATGTTACCCACAATCGCCATGTCTTTCATTTCGCGCATGTGTTCAATGCGGATAATGTCTTTGTTACCTGTTGTTGTGACGAAGATATCAGCATCTTTAACTGTCTTCTCTAGTGTCGTCACTTCAAACCCATCCATAGCCGCTTGCAGCGCACAGATTGGGTCAATTTCAGTGACTTTAACGCGTGCACCAGCACCACGTAGAGACGCAGCAGAACCTTTACCCACATCACCATAACCACACACAACAGCAGTTTTACCGGCCATCATTGTGTCAGTTGCGCGGCGGATACCATCAACCAAAGATTCTTTACAACCATATTTGTTGTCGAATTTTGATTTGGTCACACTGTCATTTACGTTGATAGCTGGGAAAGGAAGAAGACCTTTTTCAACAAGTTCGTACAAGCGGTGCACACCTGTCGTTGTTTCTTCTGAAACACCTTTGATCGCATCACGTTGCTTTGTGAACCAGCCCGGTGATGCTGCCATACGTTTTTTGATTTGAGCAAATACCGCTGTTTCTTCTTCTGATTGCGGGTTCTCGAGCAGTTCAGTTTCACCAGCTTCTGCGCGTGCACCAAGAAGAACGTAAAGCGTTGCATCGCCACCATCATCAAGGATCATATTTGCTGTACCTTCTTTGAAGAAGAAGATACGGTCTTGATAATCCCAGTGCTCTTCAAGGGTTTGACCCTTCACAGCAAACACTGGAATTTCAGCCGCAGCCATTGCCGCAGCCGCGTGATTTTGCGTTGAGTAAATGTTACATGATGCCCAACGGATTTCAGCACCCAAAGATGTCAATGTTTCCATCAAAACAGCTGTTTGGATTGTCATGTGTAGAGAACCAGCAATACGCGCGCCTTTTAGCGGTTGCGCATCTTTGTATTCCTCACGAAGCGCCATTAGTCCTGGCATTTCGGTTTCGGCGATATCCAATTCTTTACGGCCAAATTCAGCAAGAGAAATATCTTTGACCAAGTAATCTGTGAAAGCCATGAGGTGAGTATCCTAAATATTTGTCTATGGGTAAGCGCGTCCTGACCGCGAGTGCCCAACGTTTGTGATGCTTGACCCTATAACAGCAAGTTTTAGATTTCGCAAATGATATAAAGATTTCTTTATATCCTTATATCAAACAAATATCAAAGAAGTTGCAGTTCAAGCCTTTCAATTGCCCCAATCCATGCCAAAATTAAGAGAAAGCTGACTAATATTCTGGAGAAAACATGAAACGCACATTAAAAACTTCCTTGTCTAAGGCGAGCTTTGCTTTTTTGTTTTCCCTATTTTGCCTGCCGGCAATAGCCCAATCAGACCCTCAACCAGAGACAACTGGTACAATTCCAACCGATTTAGAGGAAACCAGTGCAGAGGCTCCCACTATGGAGCTACTTCCACAGCGCATTGTGGGTAGAGGACAGGATTTACGCGGCATTCGTGTTGCAAAACCGGGTGCGCTCTTGTTTGCAAGTTTTGATGATGATCACTCCCTCAGCATTTCATTTGCTGAAATTGATGCAAATGCCGTCTCTGCTTTTGCGCGGGCTGACGTCAATCAAAGCGGAACGCTCTCAATATTTGAACAACAAGATTGGGCTGCCGCTGTTGGCTCCTATGATGGCCCGCTTGCCAATACAATGACGTTTGATTCAAATATTGACCGCCAAGTGACACAGGAAGAATTCACGGCTGGCCTAAAACGGCTTGCAAAATCTTACATGAGAACAGATGAAACCGAGATCCAGTTTGCAAGCTTGCTTTTCAAGCCAAATGGAAAAGATGCTGATAAACGCGACAATGAAGATGCGCCCCAACGCCTCTCTTCACCCAAAAGCTAAACAACGCCTAATTATACAGTGTTGATAAAATACCCCGCTCGCATGCGGGTTTAATCGTCTTCACCAAATCGGTTTTCAATCAGATCAACAATTGCCACTATCGCCTGATCAGCATCTTTGCCTTCAGCACTCACCTCAACAACACAGCCTTTATAAGCGGTCAACATAAGCAAATCCATGACGGCAATAGCAGATGCTTTTTCGCCTTCATGAGAAACAATTATTTTGGAATCAAATTTGAGAGCTTCTCTGGCAAGAGCGGCTGAAGCGCGAGCATGAAGACCACGTGTATTACAAATGGTGGCTGATTTAGTAAGCGTTTCGGTCATGCTGATTTTTGGAGAACAACCGAAGCAATGGAGATATATTTACGACCTGCATCCTGAACCGCCAATGCAACTTCATCCATAGGCCGGTCTTTACGCACTTCTGCAACTTTGATCAGCATTGGCAAATTCACACCAGCAATGACTTCAATTTTTGCCTGCGTCATAACAGAGATTGCTAAATTAGAAGGTGTCCCGCCAAACATGTCTGTAAAGACAATAACACCATCACCCGTATCGCATTTCTCAGAGACATCAATTATCTCCTGCCTGCGCAATTCCATATCATCATCTGCATCGATACAAATCGCCTCAAACGCATCCTGCGCGCCAAAGACATGTTCCGTCGCAGCTACAAATTCTCTAGCTAGCCCGCCATGGGTCACAACGACCACACCAATCATACAGCATTCTCCAAAATCAACCGGTGAAAATCTGACGACTGAATTGGCGCGCGGTCAAGACCCAAAATCAGCTTTGGTCACCGAACGGGTAATCGAACCACGAACTGTGCCCCCAATACCTCACCTTCAGACCCATCTGCATTCATCTGTCTAAGATTTTGTACAAAAACCTCTCCATAATGCGTTTCAACAATCTGCTTTACGATAGACAGTCCAAGCCCGGAATTATTGCCAAACTTGGCCCCTTTGGGTCGATCAGAATAAAAGCGCTCGAAGATTTTCTCTAATTTGTCTTCGGGTACACCCGGTCCTTGATCCTCAAATGTGAGGCAAATCGCTTTTGGTTCGCGCACGGCTGTAATCGTCACAACACCATCTTCAGGAGAGAATGAACGTGCATTTTCAACAAGGTTTCGGATAACCTGCGCCAATGGGCCTTCACGCGCTTTCAGTATTAGTGGGCCTTCAACCGTATCAATATTCAGCTCAACTTCCGGCTGTCCCTCTTTGCGTGTATCCCGCCAGATCGACACGAGATCTTCCAACAAACGCTGCACATCAACATTCGTCGCTTTTTCGCGTGCAATTTCCGCTTCCAAACGCGATGCATTCGAAATATCCGTGATCAGACGATCCAGACGCACAACATCACGCGAAATCACCTGCCGCATCCGCTCGCGCACATTCTCATCTTCAACGGCCTCAGATGTTTCCACCGCAGACCGAATAGAGGTGAGTGGATTTTTCAGCTCATGCGCCACATCCGCCGCAAATCGTTCATTCAGCACAATACGGTCGTGCAGCGCCCCCGTCATCGCATCCAGCGCTTTCGCCAGATCACCAATCTCGTCCTTACGCTTGGAAATACCCGACATATCCAACCGGTTTGTCTTCCCAGACCGCACACGGTCAGCCGCGATGGATAAACGCCGCAATGGCCGCGCAATACCTGCCGTCAACAAGAATGACGTGATCAACGACATCAACACCGCCACAGAAATAATCGGCGCGAGGGCTGCTCGTTCAGCGCGAATAATATCTTCCACATCACTGGCTTCAACCGTCAGCACACCCACAACAGCCGACACATATCGCACAGGCACAGACACAGAAATCAGCCGCTCGCCCCGCTCAGAAAAACGCTGCGCCGCTGCATTCTTGCCCGATAAAGCGATGGATAATTCTTCTTCTAATGATTTTGCGGCACTCGCATGTGTTGCGCCGCTCTCTTCGTTAAAAACATTAGAGATATGCCTAGAAATACCAACAGCCCAACGATCCAACAAACCCGGTTTTTTCAAGGGCGGAAGCTCTGCTGTCTTGATAAATTCTTCCAGCAAAAAGCTATCAGCAATCAGTTTCAAATCAGATGAATACAGCCGCACGCGCGTGTGAGGCGGCGCTTGCAGACGTTTTAGCGATGATCGCGACAGGCTTTCATTCAGCGTCGGGCGCGGCGTGCCAGATGTCGCTGTCAGAGATAACACGGATTCATATGTCAGCGCCTGCGCTTCCAGCGATTCGGTGCGCGCCTGCACCAACCCCGCACGGATTTCATTGACGAATAACGCGCCAGTTATCAAAATCAGCAAGCCGGCAAGATTAGACGCCAGAATCAGCCGCGCAATACGCGACGTAAACAAGGAACGCACCGTTCGCATTGCAGATTGAATGAGGCCAAGCTCGTCTGTATTTGCCATTCGGCTAAAACCTCAATCCAATTCAGCAAACATCATATAAGATGCCTTATGCTTCTTTATAGCGATATCCCACACCATAGAGCGTTTCGATTGAATCAAATTCATCATCCTGATCGCGGAATTTTTTGCGCAGGCGTTTAATGTGGCTATCGATTGTGCGGTCATCCACATAAACCTGATCATCATAGGCTGCATCCATCAGCTGATCGCGGCTCTTCACATAGCCCGGACGTGTCGACAATGCTTGCAAGATCAAAAATTCGGTCACAGTCAGGCGAACCACTTCACCCTTCCATGTACAGGCGTGACGGTTCGGGTCCAGCGTCAATGATCCGCGCACGATAGGCTTCTTGTCGCCCTCTTCAGACACACCCGCCCCGCGTGAGCGACGCAACACAGCTTTCACACGCTCAGACAAGAGGCGCATAGAACAAGGCTTACGGATAAAATCATCCGCCCCAATGTTAAAGCCGACCACTTCGTCAATTTCGTCATCTTTCGATGTCAGGAAAATCGCTGGCAGATTGGATGTCTGACGCAAACGGCGCAGCAATTCCATACCGTCCATTTTCGGCATTTTCACATCAAGAATAGCCAATTCTGGCGGATGCTCGGCCAAGCCCTGCAAGGCCGCCTCACCATCATGATAAGCGCGGACTGTATAACCTTCCGCCTCAAAAAAAGCTTTCAAGCTTTCAACGATATTCTCGTCATCATCGACCAAAGCGATAGTTGTCATGGGCATCCCCTTATATTTGGCCGCTTTTTACGCGTCAAAAATGCAAATCAGTTACACCTACTATAACGCAAGCCACATCTTGGCCAAGTCCTGACGCATATAAGGTTTAATTTAGGCGATTTAAGCCAGACTAGTGTTCACTAGGCGACCACCGCCTCAATCTCTTCGGCGGTGAATTGAGCGTCCATTACATTTGAAGTTTGTTGCAATACACGGATGAGATCCCCAATCCCATTTCGATCATTGAGAACCGACACCCTCGTAGGTGAATTTTCTAGGCTTTTCAAATCCGTGAATTTGGTAACAACAGAATAAACTGCAACAGGAGCACTTGAAACAACTTCAAATACAGCTTTGCGCCTAAAATCCAAAGTTACAACATTAGAAAATTTCCATTCATGATTAGAAGCACCTCTAATTGAAACGTCTTTCGCAACTGCATGAGAAGGAAAATAAGACCGTAGCTTTTGATCTATCTCGAATTTTGCGTTCTTCTCAGATCGTTCAGATACTTTATCTATCGCTAAGTCATAAGCAGCTCTAGATGCTTCAGCTACAACGCCAATTGCACCAGCAATGTTATCAAATGATACTTTATCGAGTGAAAAAGCTTTATCTTTGTATGACACATGATGCTTTTCCGCGATACTTTGAGCGATTTGTGAAAAAGTACGCTGCGCATTTACATCTTCAGCCTCGAGATAAGAGTTTCCTTGGTCAGATATAGAAACGGAATTACCGATTGCTCTAATACACACGGAAACAGCTGCTCCACTACTCAACCATATAGGCAACACAACTGTAGAATACCTGCCTTCATGTTGCACGCGAATAAGCTCCAACACTGCATTGTCTACAGCCCGTTTCAGTTTCTCATCACTCAAATTGAACTTACTCATAGTCAAACAAATCCCTTTGCCAGGGTGGTGCCTCAAATTTTTGCCCGATCAGTTTAATACTAAAACGAGTAATCACAGTGTTAAAAACTTCCTCGATATTTAGAGAGTTGATATCTAATGGCTCTGCGATCGGCAAATTCGATTTTAACATTCTACCTTCTTCAGCATACCAGTTCAAGTACATAGAGTGAACATGGCCTCCCGTTATAAGAGTAAAACGATGCTTCTTAGGCCCTCTACCTTTGTTGGAATGCGGTCTTTTCGGTCTCCAACAAATTCGCTCTAAGAGTTCATAACCGCTTTTTTTACTACCCGTTCTCAACATAAAAACTACATCTTTGTCGACATCTTCTACGTTGGTACGGGCATATAGCTCTAACCCCTCTAGCAAAACTCCATGAATGGCCAAGGAGCATGATAGCCTCAATACGCCATCACTCTCGAACCAGCACAATTCGCCTTGGAGCTCTTTTTCAGCTTCGTATATCTGTTTCAAATCCACACAACCACTGAGCGCAAACTCGACAACTAATCAAGTAAAATTTTTCCAATATCCCCAATCTTATCCCCCTCCCTCAAATTCCCTCCCATACTCACCTCATCCAATCTCTATGGGCGGCGCGCGACCTACGTGTGGGGAATGGAATGATGGACTTGCCAAACCCGTTTGCGAAACAGGTGCGCAATCAAGGTGGCAGGGCTGGGGAGAAACCAACACATGGGCGTCATTTTGCCTGCGTGAGATGTTTTAGGGGCTATGCCCGCCTCCCCTAGCGGCTTTGGAATAGGCTAAACCATCATGCGAGGCGCGCCTATTGGCGGCCCACTTTCGCTGGTATCCGTATTAAGGACGCCAGCCTTCACTGCCGACGATAAGTGCGCCTCGCGCCCTTTTATCTGTCCTTGATTATCCTCTCGAGCTGGTCACAGCGGCGGAGATTTCTGTGTTTGCCCTTAAACAATTTTATTTTATATTTCGTATTTTCCTGAAATATTGAATTTTTGATAACAAAATGCTACATGACGCGCTCAATAGGAGTTTGATCATGGGTTTATTTGAGCGTTATCTGTCTTTATGGGTCGCCTTGGCCATTGGCGCGGGCATGGTGTTGGGCAATGTATTTCCATCAGCTTTTGGCGTGCTGGCAGATTTGCAATATGCCAATGTCAACCTGATCGTCGCTTTGCTTATCTGGGCGATGGTGCTGCCCATGATGATTGGCGTGGATTTTTCCAGCCTCAAACGTGTCGGCGATAAACCACGCGGATTGGTCATCACACTTGTCGTCAATTGGCTGATCAAACCCTTCTCTATGGCGGCGCTGGGTGTGTTATTTTTCAAGCACATTTTTGCCGATTTTATCCCCCCCGCCGATGCCGAGGGCTATATTGCCGGCCTCATTCTATTGGGCGCTGCGCCATGTACAGCCATGGTATTTGTGTGGTCACAACTCACCAAGGGAGACCCCGCCTACACCCTTGCGCAGGTCAGCATTAATGATGCGATCATGGTGTTTGCCTTTGCGCCCATTGTCGCCTTTTTGCTCGGCGTCACAGATGTGGTTGTGCCTTGGGCCACGCTGATATTATCTGTGGTGCTCTATGTGCTTATCCCGCTTGTATTGGGGTTGTTTATCCGCCTCTCTTTGCAAAAACGCGGCGGCGAAAATGCAATAAATGCCTTTATCGGCAAAATAAAACCGTTTTCCGTCATCGGTTTGCTCGCAACTGTGGTTTTGCTCTTTGGTTTCCAAGGCGAAATGATATGGGATAACCCGCTCATCATCGCGCTAATCGCTGCGCCAATTCTTGTGCAATCTTATTTGATATTTGCACTCGCCTATTTTGCAGCTTGGGCTTGGAAAGTCCCGCATAATGTGGCCGCCCCCTGCGCCATGATCGGCACGTCGAACTTTTTCGAACTCGCCGTCGCCGTCGCAATCAGCCTGTTTGGCCTAAACTCCGGCGCGGCTTTGGCCACAGTTGTTGGCGTGCTCGTTGAAGTTCCCGTCATGCTCTCGCTTGTGGCTTTTGCAAACCGCACACGCAAACATTTCCCACCCACAGACTAACCCAATTAAGGTGTAGCCATCATGATCGTTATCTATCACAATCCAGATTGTGGCACGTCACGCAATGTTGTTGAAATGGTCAAAGCTTCCGGCGCTGATCCTGTTATTATTCCCTATCTGGAAACAGGTTGGACACGCGCCCAATTGCTAGGACTATTCGCCGCCGCAGACATCACGCCAAAAGAAGCTTTGCGTACAACAAAATCACCTACAATGGATTTAGGATTGTTAGAAAACGATGTCGATGATGATGCAATTCTCAACGAGATGATCAAACACCCTATCCTCGTCAACCGCCCAATTGTGTGTTCACCCAAAGGCGTCAAACTCTGCCGCCCTAGTGAAGCCGTATTAGATCTTCTTGAAACCCCGCTCGCCGAAACTTTCACCAAAGAAGACGGAGAGCAGATCGGGTAAAAAGCCAATCAAAACTGGCAGAGAAATTAGGAAAAGTGGCGCAAGGGATTTGAAATGACCAGACGCAATTCAAATACAACAGGCAAACTAGCCGATATGGTTCAGAGCTGAAGATGCTGCCAGTCCAATTTTAAAATTGTGGGCAAAACCACCTTAAACAAATTCCCTCCATTTATTCGTGAACCAATTCCTTGATGAAATCCGCTTGACAAACATACCGTCCGGTCGGTATGTTTTTTGTATGAACACGAAAACACAAGCAAAGCCCGAACGCAAAAGCGCAAAAACACGCTTACTGGAAGCCGCCATGCAGGTTATTCGACAACACGGTTACACAGCCACTTCCGTAGAAGACCTCTGCCGCACAGCAGGTGTTTCCAAGGGGGCGTTCTTTCATCATTTTTCAAGCAAAGAAGAACTCGGCGTCGCAGCGGCCCAGTTTTGGGGCGAGACAACAGGCGCTTTTTTTCAGTCCGCCCCCTATCACCAACACGCAGACCCACTCGACCGTGTGCTTGGCTATATCGATTTTCGTAAAGCTATAATTGATGGAGATATCGCTCAATTTACTTGCCTTGTCGGCACGATGACACAGGAAGTTTATGGCTCTCACCCAGAAATTCGTGATGCGTGTGCCGATAGTATTTTCAATCATGCAAACACACTCATTCCCGACATAGAAGCCGCAATGCAAGCGCACCATCTTAACAATACCAACTGGACAGCTCAAAGCCTTGCCAACCATACCCAAGCCGTCCTGCAAGGTGCTTTCATTCTCGCCAAAGCCAAAAATGACAAAGCAGTTGCATTAGAAAGCGTGGATCACCTCAAACTTTATATTGAATTCTTGTTCAACTACCCTTCGACAATGGAGTATGCAGTATGAATGTGCCTTCCAATTACGTGCTCAGCATCACCCGCACGATAAAGGCTCCACGTCCTATCGTCTGGCGCTGCTGGACAGAACCAGAATTGCTCAAGCAGTGGTTCTGCCCCAAACCGTGGAGCGTTCCTGAAGCTGATATAGATTTAAAAGCAGGCGGCCGCATGAATATCGTCATGGCCGGACCAGATGGCGAGCGCGTGGAAAACATCGGCTCATATCTTGAAGTTACTCCCCTAGAGCGCCTAGTCTTCTCAGACGCCTATAGCGAAGGCTTCATGCCACGTCCCACTTCTTTCATGACAGGCGTCGTTGAGCTTTCTGATGACGGCGAAGACAAGACCAGAATGACCTGGAGCGCCCGCCACTCCAATGAGGATGATGTAAAAAAACATCTAGAGATGGGCTTTGAAGCCGGTTGGAATGCCGCTGCCGATCAGTTAGATGCTCTCGCCCAATCCTTAGTTTAAATACCCAGTAATAAGGAAGTTATAAACATGTCCTACAAATCAAAAGTCCGCACATGTTTTATCTTTGATGAAAAAGGAGAGGAAGCGGCAGAATTTTATGTGTCCCTCCTGCCCAATAGTCATATAGAAACAAAATCTTACCCGGACCCAGATGACAAACCACTCGTCGTAGAATTCACCTTAGCTAAAACAAAGCAAACTTGAAAAACTAATATAGTCCCTGCGGCCAAACTAAAATGCCATACGGGAACTTTCCACATACTCCACACGTTCTTTACGCATATGATGGGTTTGAGCACCAAACCCACAGCGTAGGACGTGTGCCCTCTAACAACATGCGCCTCCTACTCAAAAGGAGAATGCTATGTTGACGATAGATGCACGTGAAAAACCCTATGTTGAAATCAACGAAAACGATGAAGTCGTGATCGTCTTAAAATCCAAACACCCACTTAGTGAAGATACATTTGGCACAGCTGCTTTTAAGCTCTCCCCCCATAATGGATTGATGCTGGCCAAAGCGCTCCAGACAAAAATCGCCCAAGTCGTTTCTGCCGACAGAATAAAAACAGCAATTTCATCTGATGAGGAAATCCCAAGCGCGACCGCACAAATCTGCCAATTCGACGAAGGCGAAGAAGACGGCACCTGAGCAATAATTCTGCATACACTTTGCGCTACCCCCTCAAAAACCAAACTGAAATTCGACGCCATTTTGCCTCCAAAGTTAAAATCAAGCGGAACTTTGTGACGCTTCAACTGTTGGTTCGCCACGACCCTATTTTGGAACGCACCTTGGAGGTTCAGCATGTCACATATTTCTACGATCAACCCAGCCACAGAAACCACGCTAGAAACATACACCCTCATGAGCATGCAGGCTGCAACGGATAAAGTAGAAGCATGTCACGACGCTTTCCTAAAATGGCGCTTAAAAACTCATGATGAACGCGCCAACTATCTCAAGCGAATTGCAGATGGGCTTCGAGATAGAGCAGAAGACATCGCTTTGTTGATGACAAAAGAAACAGGAAAGCTTCTGCAAGATGGAAAAATGGAAGTAGAGCTTTGCGCTCAAATCCTCGAATACACGGCTAAAAATGGCCCTTCAATCCTTGCCGACGAGGAACGCGCCCACTCTGCTGGTTCTAAGAAAGGCTGGGTAACATACTCGCCCATTGGAGTCATTTATAGCATACAGCCTTGGAACTTCCCCCTTTACCAACCTATCAGAGTTTTGGCGTCCAATCTCATGGCGGGAAATGGCGTCATTCTAAAACATGCAAGCATTTGTACAGGCAGCGGCTTGTTACTCCAAGAAATCTGCAACGATGCGGGTTTACCTGAAAATCTGTTTCAGGTTCTGGTAATTGATCACGACATTTCCGATAAAATTATCGAACATGAACGGGTCCGTGCTGTGACAATGACAGGTAGCGATACTGCCGGGAGGCATATTGGCCATGTTGCAGCCAAAGCACTCAAGAAAACAGTCCTTGAACTAGGCTCAAACGATGCTTTCCTCGTACTAGAAGACGCAGATATCGAGTTGGCCGTAAAAACCTGCGTTGAAGGGCGCTTGTTCAACAATGGTGAGACTTGCGTCTCTGCGAAACGCTTTGTCATCACGGATAAAGTCTATGACGCGTTCAAAGAGGCCTTTGTAAAACAGATGCAAGCGATAAAAATGGGGTCTCCTGAAAACGAAGAGACCCAATTAGGTCCGCTTTCCAGCAAAGACCAATTTGAGACTGTGAGCGAGCAAGTCAGCAAAAGTGTTGAAGCCGGTGCAAAGCTTTTGTGCGGCGGCAATCCGACAGACCAAACAGGCTATTATTATCCAGCAACAGTTTTAGAAAATTGCCTGCCCGGAACGCCTGCATATGATGACGAAATTTTCGGACCAGTCGCCTCTTTAATCCGCGCCAAAGATGATGAAGACGCCATGCGCATTGCAAATGACAGCCGGTATGGATTGGGCGGCGGAATTTTCAGCCAAGATGAAGATAAGGCGTTTCGTCTCGCACGAGATCATTTTGATACCGGCATGGTACGGATCAACTCCTTCGGTGCCGCTGATCCAAACATGCCCTTTGGCGGCGTGAAAGACTCTGGTTATGGGCGCGAACATGGTGGATTTGGCATGAAAGAATTTGTCAACGCCAAAGCAATTTACCTCCCCTAAACCCTAAAATCCAAACTCTATTCTAAAGGAGACCAACATGAATGTTCTTGTCGCCGGAGCTACCGGTAAAACTGGACAACGCGTCGTCCGTGAGCTGCTGTCTAGAGGTCACCAACCTGTCGCCCTAGTTCGCGAAAGTTCAGATACTTCAAACCTACCGAACGAAGTGGTATTGCGCGAAGGTGATCTAACAAATTTGCAGGATGACATATGCGCCGATTGTGAAAGTGTCGTGTTTGCAGCCGGATCTGGTGGAGACACCAGCAAGGAAATGACAGATAAAGTCGATCGTGACGGGGCAATGCGCCTCACCGATATTGCAGTAAATTCTGATACAAAGCGTTTTATCATGCTAAGTTCTGTTGGTGCAGATGATCCACCGGCAGAAGGCGATATGGCGCACTATCTTCAAGCCAAACATGATGCAGACGAACATCTCAAAGCATCAGGGCTTAATTATTCCATTTTACGTCCGGTCTCTCTCACCGACGAAGAAGGAATGCGGGAAATAATTATTGGCGATGAAGTCAATAAAAAAGCCACTGCAGCGCGCGGTGATGTTGCCGCTGTTCTCGCTCAAGCGCTAGATAATGATCAATGGCTTGGTCAGACAGTGACGATGCAATCGCGATAACATAAGTGGAAATCTGAAAACTTATCCCCGCCTCGATAAACGCCCCCATATTAAGGCCATCACACCTCACAGGGGCGGTTCGCGATCAAACGTGCTGAGGAGGTGAATGGGTATATCCCATGCGAGGCGTGCCAATTGGCTGCCAAAAACGCCGGCATCCCGTGTTTGGATCGGGACCGGCACGAAATACCCCGCTAGCTTCGGCTGGCATTAAAGCCAATTGAGCGCCTCGCGCCCCAACTTGGTCTAAAAGCTGTAACTGCACGGAAATTCTTCCCGATGCAGTTATTTTTGTGCCTTATTTCTAGTGCGCCTCATTCCATGAATGCGCTGCTTCTGCTTCCACCAATAGTGGAACAGATAAATCCATCACTGGAAATGTCGCTGTTTCCATGATTTTTTTCACCAGCTTAATCGTCTTTTCAGCTTCTGCCTTTGGCGCTTCAAAGATCAATTCATCATGCACTTGCAATAGCATTTTAGCTTGCAGACCCGATTTTTCTAAAGCCGCTGGCATTTTCACCATTGCCCGCTTGATAATATCCGCAGCCGAACCTTGTAATGGCGCGTTAATAGCTTGGCGTTCAGCAAAGCCGCGCTCTGGGCCCTTGCCATTTATCCCCTTCATCCAAATACGGCGCCCAAAGGCTGTTTCCACATACCCCTTCTCGCGTGCAAAGGCTTTCATCTCATCCATATATTTCAATATGCCGGGAAATTTCGCATTATAAGCTTTGATATACTCAGACGCTTCTCCACGTGGTATCCCCAATTGCCTCGCTAAACCAAAGGCTGAAATTCCGTAGATAATCCCAAAATTGATCGCCTTGGCTTTGCGCCTAATCATTGGGTCCATGCCTTCAATGGGCACACCAAACATTTCCGATGCCGTCATGGCGTGAATGTCGAGATCATTGTTGAACGCATCTTTGAGCGTATCAATATTACCAATATGCGCCAATAATCGCAGCTCAATCTGTGAATAGTCCGCCGCGATCAACACATTGCCTTCTTGCGCCACGAAAGCCGCGCGTATCTTGCGCCCCTCTTCGGTGCGGATCGGAATGTTTTGAAGGTTTGGATCAGAGGAAGACAAACGCCCTGTTTGTGCGCCCACCAGATTAAAGCTGGTATGCACACGCCCTGTCTCAGCATTTATGCACTCACCCAATGCATCCGTATAAGTCGATTTTAGTTTGGAAAGAGAACGCCAGCCAAGCAAGATTTTGGGCAATTCATGACCTTCGGCTGCAAGGTCTTCCAGCGCATCCGCACCCGTGGCCCATGCGCCCGTTTTGGTTTTCTTCCCGCCTGGCAATTCCATTTCACCAAACAAAATCTCACCAAGCTGTTTGGGGCTACCCATGTTAAACTCACGTCCTGCAAGTTCATACGCCTCAGCTTCATATTGCGCCATGCGTTGTGCAAAATCGCCCGACAAACGCGATAATGTTTCCCGCTCAACAAATATCCCAGCGCGCTCCATTTGCGCCACAACAGGCACCATTGGCCGCTCAATCGTTTCATACAGCGTCGCCATACCTTCAGCAGACAGGCGCGGCTTTAGCAATGCCCATAAACGCAAGGTCACATCTGCATCTTCCGCTGCATATTTTGTTGCTTCAGGCACAGGAACCTTATCAAAAGTAATCTGCTTTTTGCCCGTACCCGCCACTTCTTTAAAAGGGATAGGCTTATGATCAAAATGCAATTCAGACAGCACATCCATGCCATGATTATGTTGCCCCGCTTCAAGCGCCGCAGATAGCAGCATAGTATCATCGATGGGATAAGGAATAATCGGTTCATCCAAAAATTTCTCACCCGCGCGATGGAAGACATTCACATCATATTTGAAATTCTGCCCCACTTTTAAAATCGTAGGATCTTCCAACATCGGTTTTAAAATTCCCAATGCCAGTTTCATATCCATTTGCTCAGGTGCACCATCGCCTAGCAAATCGCCATCGCCTGTATGCCCAAGCGGAATGTAACACGCATCATTTGGCCCTAATGCCAACGACACACCCACCAGATTTGCGCCTATCGCATCCAGCCCATCTGTTTCAGTATCAACCCCGATAACACCCACAGCCTGCGCGCGCCGCATCCATTCCACCAAATCATCAGGCTTGATGAGTGTTGTATATTGGGATGTATCAAAAACATTATTTGTCTCAGTGACCGGAATAGTCGCTTCGCCAGATGCAGGTGTCGCAACAGGTTCAGCACCATCACCAAGCGCCTGCACCACACGCCGTGTTATTGTGCGAAACTCCATCTCATCCAGAAACGGAACGAGCTGTTCCAATTCAGGTTCACACACACCAAACTCTTCAATAGCAACTGGCACTGGTGTGTGATCGTCCAATGTCACCAGCTTGAAAGATATACGCGCATCATCGGCAAACTCGACAAGATTTTCATGCCGCTTAAATGTCAAAAGCTCATGCGCCTTGTTCTTTTTATCCGGCACATGCTCGCTTGAAAATTTCAAAAGCGCTTCCAAATCGCCAAATTCATTGATCAATTGCGCCGCTGTTTTAAGCCCAATACCCGGCACACCCGGCACATTATCCACACTGTCTCCTGCCAGCGCTTGCACATGCGTGACGCGATCAGGTGCCACGCCAAATTTATCCATCACCGCTTCAAAAGATAAATGCCGATCCTTCATCGTATCCATCATGGAGACTTTATCAGTCACAAGCTGCATCAAGTCTTTATCGGAGGAAATGATCGTAACTTTCGCGCCTTTTTCTTCAGCGATACGTGCATAAGCCGCAATCAAATCATCAGCTTCATAATTATCCAATTCTACGGCTGGCGTACCAAAAGCAATCGCTGCGCGGCGCACCAATGGGAATTGCGGCGCTAAGTCTTCAGGCGTGGGCGGGCGCTGGGCTTTATATCTTGGATCAAGATCATTTCTAAATGTCTTGCTGGACGCATCAAAGATACAGGCAAAGTGAGTGGCTTTTCCATTTCCAGTCACCTCTTTGGATTCAGCCAGCAATTTGTACAGCATGTTGCAAAAGCCGGACACAGCCCCAACTGGCAGCCCGTCAGATTTGCGCGTCAAAGGCGGCAATGCGTGAAATGCGCGGAAAATATATCCAGATGCATCGACCAGATAAAGATGGCTGTCTTCATTAAGTTCACGTGTCACAGGCATAGAAGCGTCTCCTTTGAGGCGCTAAGATGTAACAGGGTTTGCGAGCAGGGAAAGAGTTAAGGTTAACTGAACGCAAAAAACCCCACTCTATCCCGCTTTTCTTTGTCAGCAATCTATGCTCCCTTTGCCTTAAATCATCGGGGCAAAGACATGAAACACTTATACAATTCTCTTTTTGGTAGCTGCGCAATAACAATAGCTTTGATTTTATCTGCTTGCTCGGCAGAGGAACAAGCCCCCGAATTTTCTGGAACTCCCGTGACTGAAACACCCACAGAAGCCTCAACAACAAAAGCCATCTCCCTTCCCTCACCCAGAGAAGGTGTTGTTGAAGATCGGTTTGCTTTGCTAGCCTTGACCTGCCTTGATCAAAAATACCCCAACAAGATATCCGTTGTTTTAAACAATGATACCGACGCCAAAACACCTGCTGATCTATTCCCAAGTTTTTATGGCTGCTTCGACTGGCATTCTTCCGTACACGGACACTGGCTTTTAGCGCGCATCCTGAACACTGATCCAGATACGCCAATGCGCGAAGCGATTGAGCACAAAGTCGGTATCAATCTTTCTGCAGAAAAACTGGCTGGAGAAGTCGCCTATTTCCAAACCAATGGCAAAGGTGCATTCGAACGCCCTTATGGCCGCGCATGGTTGCTGCAGCTCGCCGCTGAACTTGAAGAAAGCGACCTAGACATTATGCAGCAATGGCGGGAAAATCTTCGCCCGCTCGAAAATGTCATTGTTGAACAAACCCAAGAATGGCTCGGCAAGCTCGCCTATCCCATCCGTATAGGAACACACAATCAAAGCGCCTTCGCCTTTGGCCTCATGATTGATTATGCGCGCACTGTCGAGAACACAGCTTTTGAAACACAACTCGTCGAAGCTGCTCTAAAGTTTCACAAAGACGATACAGCCTGCCCTTTAGCCTATGAACCATCAGGAGAAGACTTTCTCTCTCCATGCTTGATGGAAGCTGACTTAATGCGCCGGGTTATGCCCCAAGAAGCTTATGTAAACTGGCTAACTGAATTTCTTCCAGACATCCCGACAGATGGCAGTGATAACTGGCTCAAACCCGGTATTGTATTGGACGCAACAGACGGAAAACTTGTCCATCTCGATGGCGTAAACCTATCGCGCGCATGGGCATTAGAAGGCATTGCATCAGCACTGCCCGAGAATGATGCCAGAATTGCAAGCCTATTGGCTTCGTCTGCGCTCCATAGAGAAACCGGCATCGCGGCGGTATCGGCTGAACATTATTCAGGTAGTCACTGGCTGGGCAGTTTCGCAACATATCTCACAACAAAGCGCGGTATTTCTAACACTACGATCACAGAATGAAACTTACTCTCCCAAAGATAGGCCCCGGCGCACTTGTCGCTGCGGCCTTTATTGGCCCTGGCACAGTCACGGCCTGCACATTAGCCGGCGCAAACTTTGGCTATGCGCTCGTCTGGGCACTTTTATTTGCCACCATTGCTACTATCATCCTGCAAGATATGTCAGCGCGCCTTGGTGCGGGCGCAAAACTTGGTCTTGGTGAAGCGCTCATGCAAAACGCTAAGAGCCCAGCGTTGAAAATTGCCTCCGCTATTTTGGTATTTGCTGCGCTAGCCATTGGAAATGCAGCCTATGAAGCAGGTAATCTAGCCGGCGGCGCGCTCGGTATAGAAGCCATTTTTGGGGAGGCCTCACCTGACCGCCGTATATTTATACTCGCCTTAGCCGCGCTGGCGGCGGGGCTTTTACTGCATGGGAAATACAAATTACTAGAACGTATTCTTGTTATGCTCGTATTGATCATGAGCGCTGCATTTCTAATTGCTGCCATTATGGTGAGACCCGATTTTCGAGCTCTTTTTAATGGTCTCATACCAAGCATTCCCGAAGGCGGGCTACTCACTGCAATTGCCCTAATCGGAACAACAATTGTTCCCTATAATCTCTTTTTACATGCGGCCGCCGCACGCGAACGCTGGCATGGCGAAAACGATGTTCAATCCGCTAGAACTGACACATTAGTATCAATCGGACTTGGCGGGCTTGTCTCCATATTAATTTTAACAACCGCCGCCGCAACCATGTTCGGCTCGGACTTAGTCGTTTCCAATGCCGCTGACCTTGCTCGCAGTATAGAACCCGCTTTTGGCGAAGCGGCCAAATACCTCGTTGGAACTGGCCTGCTCGCAGCGGGCCTAACTTCATCCATTACAGCCCCAATGGCGACGGCCTATGTCGTGACAGAAATCTGGCCCCAAAATGATGAGAGCAAGCGCAAAACCATTTTTCGCGCGACCTCTCTTATCGTCTTAGCTACCGGCGTTATCTTCAGCGTGTCCGGTATCAAACCCATCTCTCTGATATTGATCGCGCAAACTGCAAATGGCTTATTGCTCCCCATCATCGCAACATTCCTGCTTATGGTCATGAACCGCAAAGCATTGCTGGGCCAATATGCCAATTCACTTAGTTCCAACATAGCTGGCGCTATTGTCTTGCTGGTCACATTGGGATTAGGTTTACGTGGAATAGCAAGGGCGTTTTCAATATGGCCATGACACGCATGATAGATCTAAACGCAGACCTTGGAGAAGGTTGCGCCACCGATGTGGATATCATGCCTTATATTTCGAGCTGCAATATTGCGTGTGGCGGACATACCGGCGACCGCGAAAGCATTGCCGAAGCCATGACATTGGCCAAACTCAGCAATGTACGCATAGGCGCACATCCATCTTACCCTGATAGAGAAAACTTTGGTCGCAAACCCATCGAGATTAGCGATTACGACCTTGAAACCAGCCTGCGCAAACAGCTTCACCTTATAAAAAACGTCGCCGCAGACATGGGCGTCCCCATTGTCCACGTTAAACCGCATGGCGCACTATATAATGAAGCCGCCAATAGCGAAAAACTAAGCTGGAACATCGTCAATATCGTGCGTGAAGTTCTGCCACATGCCGCGATTATGGGATTGCCCGATTGCAAACTTGAACAAGTGGCAAAACAACATAAACGTACATATATCACAGAAGGTTTTGCTGACAGGCGCTATGATGATGCCGGCAAACTCGTTTCACGCGCAAATCCTGATGCAGTGATCAATGATAATGTCGAACGCTGCGGCCAAGCTCTAGCCCTCGCTCAGGGTGCCCCTCTACAAACATTAAACGGCAATTTCATATCCATGAAAGTTGATAGCATATGTTTGCATGGCGATTCCAAAGGCGCTGTCCAAAGTGCACAATCGATAAACCGCGCACTCACATCTGCTCATTTCACCGTGCAAGCGCATATACATGGCGCTTAAGTTATGGCATTTGAATTTATCCAGATAGCGGACGACCTTCTATCCTTTAAAATTGCTGCTTCGATAGAACGCACCAATCTGGCTGCAAAGCTGCGCACATTGTCAGGCATAGACGAATGCGTTGAAGGCATGGAAACAATCACCCTGCAATTTGATCCGCTTTCAACGGATATAACTGCCCTCAAAAGCAAAATTGCAGACCTTGAAACCCAAATCACAAACCAAAGCGCTCCTTTGCAAGATGTCATCACCATCCCCATCATATATAATGAAACAACTGGGCCTGATTTAAAGCATGTCTGCGAGGCATTGGGCCTCAGCGTAGATGATTTCATCCAGCAACACACATCTCAAATATATAAAGTCGACCTTATCGGCTTCACCCCTGGTTTTGCTTATATCGGCGGTGCTGCATTTGATATCCCACGCTTAAAAGAACCCCGTGTTAAAGTTGAGGCTGGTTCTGTTGGTCTAACCTCGGGCTATACCGGCATTTACGCCCTTGAAGGCCCAGGCGGTTGGCCCATTATTGGGCGCACAACAAAAAAACTATTTGATCCAGATCAACAAGATCCATTTATTCTTAGTCCGCACATGCGGGTAAAATTTGAAGCTGTCTCGCCATGAGCCTGATAATCATCCGCCCCGGCATGCAAGCCAGTCTACAAGGCAGACCGCGCCTCCATCATCGCCATCAAGGTGTCCCCGCCAGTGGACCTGCGGATGAACATTCCTTCGCGCTCGCCAATCTTGCTGTCGGAAATTCCGTCGATACAACTTGTGTTGAAATAACAGCTGGCGGATTTGAAACCATCATCAAACATCCCGCCACAATTGCTCTAAGCGGCGCGCCATGCCCTGCTTATCTCAACACCCAAGCTATACCTTTTTATCAGCCTATAAAAGTCAAAGCCGATGATGTCCTGATATTGGAGCCACCACCATTTGGGTTTCGCACCTATCTAGCCATTGCAGGTGGATTAGAAGCGTCATCATTTCTTGATAGCACATCCACATATATGCCCGCTCATCTAGGTGGGCATTCTGGCCGCGCACTTAAACCAGATGACGAAATCAAATTTGCCAATTCTAATTTTAATCCATCGCCCAAACCTATCCCTAAAGAGATCTACCCTTTTTTCTCCAATCATTGGCTATTGCGTATCGGCGAAGGGGCTGAATTTGGTCTTTTAAGCGAAAGCTCCAAAAACGTGTTCCTAAACCAGAATTTCAAAGCCGGAACACGCATAAGCCGCATGGGCATACAGCTGGAGACACCTACCCTATCTCTAATCTCTGATGGCCGCATGAAAAGTGAACCAGTTTTCCCTGGCACAATCCAATGCCCTGAAAACGGAAAACCCTTTATTCTTTTATCTGATGCCCAGACCACGGGAGGCTATCCACGTATAGGGCAAGTGATACGCGCCGACCGTCATCGTTTAGGGCAAATCCGCCCGAATGATAAAATTACGTTTGTACTCACACAGCAAACCGATGCGGTGAATATCCTTAAGCATCAACAAAACGCGATTAACGCCGGTATTTAACGGGTCAATCCAAGCCGGATCGTTTTAAAAATCCCCTATACGTTGTTTTCGTGCATCATTCTTAAGCTGAATTACCCCTAAGCGACGAACCCGCTGGACGCGATCTATTATTAACGGCAAGTTAATATAGTATATGAAATTAAACGTATTTTCGCAGGGTGGACCAAATGAACTTAATATCTAGAGCGCTCGCAGCAGTCTCTTTATGCGCGATTAGTGCTCCGGCTTTTGCACAGGTGGACCTCCCACCCAACGCCAGAGCAGGTGAATGTTACGCAAAAGTGCTCGTGCCTGCGCAATACTCAACAACAGTCCAACAGATTTTGGTGAAACCTGAATCTCAAAAAATCAAAAAAATCCCTGCCCAATACGAAACAATCGAAGAAACATATCTAGTTCAGGATGCTTCTTTTGAATATGTGCCCGTTCCACCGCGTTATGATTATGTTGAAGAGCGCGTCATTGTTTCTCCAGAACGCATGGAAAAGAAAGTTATTCCGGCAAGAACAGAAACGGTCGAAGAAAAAATCATGGTTCGCCCTGCCCGCGTTGAATGGAAACCCGGTCGCGGTGCCCTCGAACGTGTTGATGACGCAACAGGCGAAATCATGTGCCGCGTCGAAGTGCCAGCGGAATATAAAACAATCCAACGTCAGGTCATTCTAGAGCCTGAGCGCATTGTCGAAGAATTAGTGCCAGCAAAATACGACACAGTGCGCCGCCGCGTCGTTGTGGAACAAGCAACAGTGCAACGCAAAGAAATACCTGCCAAATACGACACGCGCAAAACACGCCGCGTTGTTGAGCCTGAGCGCACAGAAGTAGAATATGTGCCGCCTGTATATGATCAGGTTGAGCAACGTGTTCAAACGGGAAGTGAACGCCTAGAATGGCGCGAAATTTTGTGTGAAACCAATACAAAACCAAACACTATTCGCCAATTGCAACAGTCTTTAAACAATCAGGGCTTTGATGCTGGTACAGTTGATGGGCAGGTTGGCCGTCAAACACTGACAGCCGTTCGTGATTTCCAACTACGCGAAGGTCTGCCAACAGGTGGGCTAACTTTAGCAACTTTGGAGAGACTTGGCGTAAACCCAAATTAGGTAGAAACAATTCATGGTGACGGAATTTATTTTTTCCGTCACTTGCGCATTTGGACGGCTCTATATAAGCGATTCAAAGAGATTTATCCGCAGGTTTGCAGAAAAACCGCAGATATTATCGATTCAATGTCACGAAACATTTGACTTTCGTTCCGCTCTTCGTCTATATGCGCGCTTCGCGCTCTTAAACTTGACGGGTTATACTCGGTTGGTTGTTGAGAGTGTCTCAAGATTTTGGAAGAATTCGCGCAGGCTGGCAAGAGGCCTCCTTGACGCGACAACCGACAGGCAAAAGGTCGTTAAGTTATGTTCGCGGTCATCAAAACGGGCGGAAAACAATATAAAGTCGCTCAAGACGACGTCATCACAGTAGAGAAGCTAGCTGTTGAAGCTGGTTCCGAGTTCGTTTTCGACAACGTACTGATGATTGGCGAAGGTGAAAAAGTAGACATGGGCGAGCCAGTATTGGCAGGCGCTCAAGTTGTAGGTGAAGTAGTTGAGCAAACACGTGGTAAGAAAGTTATCACTGTTAAGAAGCGTCAACGTAACACTTACCGTCGTAAGTTGGGTCACCGCCAACACCACACAGTTATTCGCATCACTGACATTCTCGCCAAAGGCGGAAAAAAAGTGACTGCTGCTAAAGCGGCTGCTCCAAAAGCAGAAGCACCTAAAGCTGAAACACCTGCAAAAGCTGCTCCTAAAGCGGCAGCGGCCCCTAAAGCTGCTCCAGCAGAAGCAAAAACTGACGACATCACAAAATTAACTGGTGTTGGTAAAGTGGCAGCTGGCAAACTAGCCGAAGCCGGTTTCACAAGCTTTGCACAACTCGCAGCTCTAACAGCAGAGCAATTTGCTGACCTAGACACAAACATTTTCAAAGGTCGTGTACCTTTTGATCAAATCGTAGCTGAATCAAAAGATCTAGCTTAATCGTAACGTAGCGCTGACTGCGCACCTAACATGGAGATGCTGTTATGGCACACAAAAAATCAGGTGGTTCGTCCCGCAACGGCCGCGATTCAGAGTCAAAACGTCTTGGCGTAAAAAAATACGGTGGCGAAGTTGTTATCCCTGGTAACATCATTGTTCGCCAACGCGGAACACAATACTACCCAGGCGACAATGTCGGCATGGGTAAAGACCACACAATCTTCGCTAAAGTGGAAGGCAGTGTAAACTTCCGCAAACGCGCTGGTGGCCGCCAATATATCAACGTTCTTCCCGTCGACGCGCCGAAGGCAGCTGAATAGCGGTAAACGTCTGAGACACAGGACCGAGCCGCTTCATAGCTGAAGGCTGCGCTCGCGATAAATCCCAAAAAAGGGGAAGCGGGTCACCGCTTCTCCTTTTTTTTCGCCTATATTTATCCTTTAAACAAATTACATGCATTGTGAGGTACGCAAAATGAAAAAGAGCCAGGAACAATCTAGCTTTGTTGCAACTCTACCTGTCATGGAAACTGAACGCCTCATTTTACGCGAATGGAGCTTGAAGGATGCGCCCGAAGTCGATACACACTTCAGTGACGAAGACGTCGTAAAAATGACAGGTTCGAAACCATTTCCCTACCTGCCAAACACGGCGTACGGCTCTATCGCAACGCGTCACGGCAGATATCTACGCGGTATGTGCTATGATTTTGCAATTGTAGACCCGACAACAAAAGCCATTATCGGTGGATGCGGTGTGTTTAAGCGCACGCCAGATGCGCCATTTGAGCTTGGATACTGGATTGGCAAGGCCTATTGGGGCAAAGGAATAGCAAGCGAAGCAGCAAAATGCGTAATGGATTGGGCAAAACAAGCCTTAAACCCAGACATGATTGTCGCTGGCCATTTCGCTGACAATCCAGCCTCAGGCCGTATTCTCGATAAGCTCGGCTTTGGCCGTGTGGGTGGTATAGATGAAACAATACCTATGTATTCTTTAGCACGTGGCACAACAGCCCCGGGATATACGTATATTTGGCCCGCACAAAAGGCTGCTATCACACCTCTTTCTGCGCTGCATTGATATAGCGCACACACGACTGGACACACACGATGAAGTTTTTGGATCAATGTAAATTATATATCGCTGCCGGTTATGGCGGAGATGGATGTGTGTCTTTCCGACGTGAAAAATACATCGCGCATGGCGGTCCTGATGGCGGCGATGGCGGTTTAGGCGGCAGCGTTTGGGCCGAAGCTGTTGAAGGTCTCAACACCCTAATCGACTATAGATATAAGCAACACTTCCAAGCTGAACGTGGCGGGCACGGTATGGGCCGCAACCGCACTGGTGCCGGCGCAGAGGATGTAATCATCAAAGTCCCTGTCGGCACACAAATTTTCGAAGAAGACCAAGAAACTCTAATTGCAGACCTAGCCAAACTTGGCGACAAGGTTCTTCTTGCTCAGGGCGGAAATGGTGGTTGGGGAAATATTCGCTTTAAAACCTCTACCAATCAGGCACCTCGCCGTTTTAATCCGGGCTTACCGGGCGATGAACGCTGGATTTGGATGCGCCTAAAACTCATCGCAGATGCAGGTCTTGTAGGTCTTCCAAATGCCGGAAAATCTACTTTTCTAGCTGCGACTTCTGAAGCCAAACCCAAAATCGCAGATTATCCATTCACCACGCTCACGCCTAATTTGGGTGTTGTCAGCCTTGGAGTCGGTTCTTCTTTCGTACTCGCTGATATTCCCGGCCTTATCGAAGGCGCGGCAGACGGCGCTGGCATTGGTACGCGTTTCCTCGGCCATATTGAACGCTGTAGCGTCTTACTTCACCTAATTGACGCCTCTCAGGACGATCCAGACAAAGCCTACCAAACTGTTCGAAATGAGCTTGTAGAATACGGCGCAGACCTTGAAACAAAAATAGAAATTGTCGCTTTAAACAAATCAGACACCCTCGATGCAGAAATATTAGAGGAACAGTCTCAAAAACTTGAAAAAGCATGTGGCAAGAAACCATATATCATCTCAGGCGCAACAGGAGAAAATGTTAAAGAAGTGCTCGGACATGTATTCAGCGCGGTCAACGAGCAACGCCAAATCGAGTTAGACAAAGCAGCCGCCAAACAAGCACGTGAAACGGGAGAAGAACAAGAAGGATGGACACCATAACAAGCACTGAAGGCGTGGACTTATTAGCCAAAGCCGAACGTGTTGTCATAAAACTTGGATCAGCCCTTATCGTCGATGAGGATGGCTTGGCCGATGCAGCTCGCATTCAAGCTATATCTCGCGATGTCATATTTCTATTAGGAGAAGGCAAACAAGTTGTCATTGTCTCTTCAGGCGCAGTTGCTCTGGGTCGGGAAGCATTAAACCTTGGTTCTAAAAAATTAAAACTAGAAGAAAAACAAGCCGCTGCAGCCGCAGGACAATTACGCCTGATGCGGACATGGGAAGATGCATTCCTCGTCCACAATATTCCGGTCGCACAAGCGCTCCTCACAATTGATGATACAGAAATCCGCCGCCGTTGGCTAAATGCGCGCGCGACACTTGATACTCTGCTCGAAGCTGGCGCTGTCCCGATCGTCAATGAAAACGACACCATTGCAACAGACGGTATCCGCTTTGGTGACAATGACCGCCTCGCTGCACGTGTTGCTCAAATGATCAGTGCTGATGTTCTTATTCTTCTCTCAGACATTGATGGTCTCTACACAGCAGATCCACGCAAAGATCCCAAGGCCAAACACATCCCATTCGTCAGAGAATTAACACCCGATATCATGGCCATGGGCGGCGAGCCTAATGCTGAAACGGGTATGGGTTCTGGCGGCATGGCCACAAAACTAGAAGCCGCCCGTATCGCCATGACAGCAGGGTGTGCAACAGTTATCGCTCTTGGACGACCAGAAAGCGACGAGTTTGACCTCCCACTCAGCGCCATCAATAATGGTGCCTTGGCGACATGGTTTATTCCAAGTTTCACACGGGAAACTGCGCGTATTCAATGGCTCATGGGTGCCTTGCAGACATCCGGCACGGTTTATGTCGATGAAGGTGCAGCACGCGCCGTCAAAAATGGAAAAAGCCTCCTTCCTGCGGGTATACTCTCTGTTGAAGGCCATTTTGATCGCGGTGACGGCATTGATGTCGTCGGGCCCGGCAACGTATTAATTTCGCGTGGTTTTAGCGCCTATTCCTCAAGCGACTCCATGAAACTCATTGGATGCAATTCAAGCCAGATTGAAAGCATTGTTGGATATAAAGGTCGACCAGCCCTAATCCACACCGATGATATGCTCGTTCTTGAATCCTAAGATTCAACGACAATTTTTTACTCGATTCTAAGCCCCTCAAGGATCAAGACTATGACAAAGAATTTTAATAGCGCTGAATTAGAAAGCGTCATGCTGGACATGGGAGCACGCGCACGTGCCGCGTCCGCATTGCTTGCAAAAGCCGGCCCAGAAGCACGCACAAAAGCTTTAAATGCAATGGCGACACGTATCCGTGAAAACGCCTCTTCAATTTTAGAAGCAAACGCCAAAGACATGGTCGCCGCTCGCGCTAAAGACCTCACGCCCTCACTCCTAGACCGCTTAGAACTTTCCGCTGATCGCCTTGAGAGCATCGCGCAAGGACTTGAAAACGTTGCTAATGTTGCCGACCCAGTTGGCGATGTGCTCGCAAGTTGGGAACGTCCCAATGGCCTGAAAATTTCGCGTGTACGTGGCCCAATCGGCGTGATCGGTATCATTTATGAAAGCCGTCCAAATGTGACAGCCGATGCCGGTTCCCTTTGCGTACGCTCTGCAAATGCCACCATCTTGCGCGGTGGTTCAGAAAGCGTGCATTCCGCAACAGCCATAACAACAGCGTTGCAACAAGGTCTTGAAGATGCAGGCCTGCCCAAAGATGCTGTTCAAATGGTGCCAACCACGGATCGCGATGCTGTTGGCCACATGCTCAAAGGCTTGAATGGCAATCTAGATGTCATCGTTCCGCGCGGTGGTAAAGGTTTGGTCGGACGCGTACAAGAAGACGCGCGCGTGCCTGTGATCGGACACCTTGAAGGCATTTGCCACACCTATGTGCACGAGAATGCAGACCCACAAAAAGCAGTTGATATTGTCACCAACGCAAAAATGCGCCGCACGGGTATTTGTGGCTCCACAGAAACCATGTTGATTGATGCCAGTATCGCAAATGATCTTCTGCCCAAAATTGCCGCGTCTCTTGTCGCAGCAGGATGTGAATTGCGCGGCAATGACAAAGCTCAAGCAATTGTCGATATGAAAGCAGCCACGCAGGAAGATTGGAGCACAGAATATCTTGCACCAATCATATCCATCAAAGTTGTTGAAAATATTGACGAAGCCATCGCTCACGTGGAAACATATAGTTCTGGCCACACAGAAGCTATCATCACTGAAGACACTGCGGCAGCAGAACGTTTCCTCAATGATATCGATGCGTCTATTGTCATGCACAATGCCTCTACACAATTTGCAGATGGCGGCGAGTTTGGAATGGGTGCTGAAATTGGTATCGCAACGGGACGTCTACACGCACGTGGACCTGTCGGTGCAGAACAATTGACAATATTCAAATATCAGGTTCGTGGAACGGGCCAGACAAGACCAACATAATCAGGACCACTCAATGACACGCCGAATGAAGATAAACGCAATTGCATTGGAGGCACACGCTTGAGCCGCCATCTATTGCGTTTGCCTTCAGCGACGGATGGCATGAAAATTGGCTTGTTTGGTGGATCTTTTGATCCTGCCCATGCAGGCCATGCTCATGTCGCCGAAACGGCTCTAAAGCGGTTGAATCTGGATTATGTCTGGTGGATTCCTGCACGCGGAAATCCTTTAAAATCAACACAGACAGCATTTGAAAAGCGCTTTGCATCGGCTGAAAAAATGGCAAAAGGTCCGCATATGCGGGTCACCGACATCGAAAAACGCCTCGATCTAAGCTACACAAACGCCCTCATTCAACATTTAAAAACAACCGCTCCTAAAGCACACTTTGTCTGGATAATGGGCGGCGACAATCTCATTAATTTCCACCACTGGCAGGGCTGGAACCAGATTGCCGAAGCTGTCCCCATCGCTGTGGTTGCAAGGCCGGGCGCTGGCGCGCGCGCGCGTTTTTCCAAATTTGCTCGCCGCTATAGTCATGCAAGGATTGCAGATGCGCGCGCGGCTTCTCTGGCAACCTCCAGCGCGCCGCATTGGGTACATCTTCGCGCGCCACTAAATAGCGAAAGTTCAACCCGTCTACGCGGCAACTCTAGCAGTTGGTAAAAATGCGATTTGAAATTCATGTTTGGCCAATTTCGGACAACGTGTTAAAAGATATATAAGGCCGCAATTGGCCACTAGTATTTATGAAAGGTTCTAGCTCTGTCCGCTCAAGATATGCGTACCGCCGCTGATAACACTGTTAGCGACAACGAAGAGGCCCCGCATATGGCCTCATCCGCCCAAACAAACTCAATTCCACAGATGATTTTAGACCGTCTTGATGACGATAAAGCTGAAAACATCGTAGAAATTGACCTGATGGGTAAATCCTCAATTGCAGACACAATGATTATCGCATCAGGCCGCTCAACACGTCATGTTGGCGCTCTGGCCGATCACTTAACGCGTGCTTTTAAAGAAGCCGACGTACATGGTGTCCGTGTTGAAGGACTTCAAAACTGCGACTGGGTATTGCTAGATGCTGGTGACACAATTGTTCACCTATTCCGTCCTGAAGTAAGAGAATTCTATAATCTAGAACGTATTTGGGGTGCTGAAACACCCTCTTCGGACCATCTTTCAGCTTAAGCACTCATAGCTTATTGATTATATCGCCAGCTTTTTCATGACGGAGAAGCTGGCGTTTTTTATACAGGACATTTTCATGCACATTAAAATAGTCTGTGTTGGCCGCATGAAAGACTCTCCCGAACGCGACATGGTCAATGACTATATCCAACGCGCTGCCAAAACCGGACGCGGACTTGGAATACGCTCCGTCGAAGAAATAGAAGTCGATGCAGGCGGAGGAAAAGCAAAAGAATCCGAACGCATTTTAGCGCGCACAGGAAATGCAAAACTCATCCGACTGGATGAACGCGGTAAAGCGCTAAAATCTATGGAATTCTCCAAGAAAATTGCAAATTGGCGTGATACTGGCGAAGACATCGCCTTTCTTATAGGCGGCGCAGATGGACATGATCCCGAATTAGCAAGCAAAGCTAAAGAAGCCATCTCATTTGGTGTGCAAACTTGGCCACATAAACTTGTCCGCGTCATGATTGCAGAACAAATCTATCGTGCATTATCAATTGAAGCGGGTTCCCCCTATCATCGAGAATGAAAATAGTGTTTCCTATTCACACATGGCCATAGCCAAATGTTAGTCACACAAAAAGTGTTCACCCTCGGTTAGCAAAACGCATTCTATAGATTGGCGCATGTTGTCCCGTTATGCTTTTTCTTCCTTGCTGTTTGCTTTGCTCGCTATGATAGCGGCACCTGTTAGTGCAGACGATAAAACAACTGAAAAAGACACATTCTCCATCAGTGACCTTGAACGCGTCGAAGCTGAACGCGACAAAGTTCTAAAACGCCTCAAAAAACTCGAAAAAAGCGAAAAAAAGGCTGACCGCGAACTTCAAGAAATTGATGATGATCTTGTTCGCGCTGCTGCCGATAGTCGTCGCCGAGAAACGGCTGCCAATGATGCCCAAATGGCGCTCAATGAATTAGAGATCAAAGAAGTGCAAGCACGCCGCGCGCTATTGGCGGATGAAGAGGCGCTAGCAGATGTGTTGGCAACTCTTATGAGTTTCGCCTCAAAACGTCCCCCAGCTCTTACCACGAGTCCTGAAGACACAAGCGCGGCGATACGGGCTGCCATTTTAATGGGAGATATTGCACCCAAACTCGCCACTGAAGCTGAAGAACTTGCACAAGAACTCGATACACTAGCCACACTCCAGAACAAAATTCGTGAAGAAAAAGACGATTTAACGCGCGCAGAACAAACTTTACTCGCACGCCGACAAGAGATTGAAGCGCTCTATAAAGAAAAGCGCGCGCGACGTATCGAACTCACAAAAGCAACCATGTCTCTACGCACTCAAAACGAGAATCTAGCTAAAGAAGCCAACACATTACAAATCTTGCTTGCCTCTATCAGAACCAAAGCCCCAACGGCCCCAAGCAAAAAACCGCCTCCTCCCCCACGATTTGCAAAGCTCAAGAAAAACAAAATAGAAGCTCCAAAAAATCGCCCCATTTACAATGGCTTCGGTGGAATATCGGGTATTCAAAGGCCCGTAATTGGCACATTGGTCAACGCCTATGGCAGCCCCAAAACCTCGACAGGCAAAGCTTTAGGCCAAACTTGGCAAACCCGAAAAGGCGCACATGTTGTCTCGCCTCGCGATGGTCGTGTAGAATATGCTGGCGTTTTCCGCACTTATGGGCAAATATTAATTCTTGATTTAGGTGAAGACTACATGATGGTACTCGCCGGATTGGATGCTATATATGCGGAAGTCGGACAAAGTGTCCTAAGTGGCGAACCCGTCGGACGTATGTCAGTTTCGGACAAACAAACGCCCGAATTGTATATTGAATTAAGACACCTAGGAACGACTATTGATCCAGAAGTGCTACTCGCAAAAAGTACGAATGGCTCAAATGGTTGATTGGATACAGAGTGACTTTGTGAAACACTGGTTTTTGTGACACTGAATCACTAGATTGATACTATAGTGAATTATGCGAGGCGAGCGCGAAAAAATGGAGCGTGATTATATGCGGTTAAGGTTTATTGGACCGGCTCTTGCGGGAGTTCTGGGGCTAAGTGCCTTCGTCTGGAACGCAGACAGTGCACCAGAAAACAGCCACGCTGAAACATATCAACAGCTTGATTTATTTGCTGAAATACTCGCTCGCGTTCAAACAGAATACGTCACTGGCGTCGACGAAGCCGAAGTCATGGAAGCCTCCATCGACGGCATGCTCACCTCTCTCGATCCACATTCAAGCTATCTCAATCCCGAAGAATATCGCTCAATGCAAGTACAGGCATCAGGCGAATATGGTGGATTGGGTATTGAGATAACCCAGCAAGACGGTTTCATTCTTGTTGTATCTCCCATGGATGATACACCCGCCAGTCGCGCAGGCATTCAACCGGGCGATTATATCTCTGCAATCAACGGTGAACCCATTGTCGGTCAACCTATGAATGACAGTCTCAAAGAAATGCGCGGCGCTCCGGGTACAGATATTCTGCTCACTATTTTGCGCGAGAATGAAGAGCCATTTGATGTTTCCCTAACACGTGAAATCATCAAACAAAATTCAGTTTCTTTCCACACTGAAGATACAATTGGATATATCCGTATCTCTAGCTTCAATGAACAAACCACAGATGGCGTCAATGATGCCCTGACCGCGTTGAAAAAAGAGCTTGGAACCAAAATGTCCGGCTTGATTTTAGACCTTCGCAACAATCCTGGTGGCCTACTCAATCAGGCCGTAGGTGTGTCGTCTGCCTTTCTTGATGGTGGTGAAGTCGTATCAACACGGGGTCGCCACCCCAATGATGTTCAACGCTATAATGCGCGCCAAGGCGAACGTGTTGAAGGATTACCAATCATTGTTCTTATCAATGGTGGTTCCGCTTCAGCAGCTGAAATCGTGGCCGGAGCCCTTCAAGACCATAACCGTGCGACCATTCTAGGTGAGATTTCATTTGGTAAGGGATCTGTTCAATCCGTTATCCCCTTAGGTCCACAAAGAGGCGCGATAAGACTAACCACATCACGTTATTACACACCTTCCAACGCATCTATTCAGGGCGCAGGAATTGAACCAGACATCGAAGTTGCACAAACACGCCTCTCTGATGAGGAAATGGAACACATAGAGAAGCGTCAAAAACGTTATTCCGAAGCAAATCTTCGCAATGCACTGGAAAACGACCAAGGACGTGAGCGCCGCCCGCCTCATATCCCAAATGATCAACCGCCAGTGGGTTATTCAGGTGAAGATTACCAATTGGAACGCGCGCTGACTAAATTACGTTCGATGGATTTTGCAAGCGATCTTTCCCAAAAAGGATAAAGCTTCAAATTTTGTGTAAATTTATCGTGGCAACTGGGTAAAATCTGCCCGGTTGCTTCGTTATGTTTCCAACTTGTTAACTGCGTTTTCCGATACTGTGTTTGAAATTTGTTTTCCGAGACCATTTGCAATTGCCCAAATGTCCCGCCGGAAAATGCAGTAGGTAATGTCTATTATGTCTTCAAATATCAAACTAGGTGCATCTCCCCTGAACACAGGCTTAAAGCACTTTGCAGCAGGGTTTGCAGCAATTGCGGTAGTGGTTGGCTTAAGTGCAGGCTTTGTGCAACTCACTGGAAATGAAGATGCAGGCAGCCCTCATGCAAGTGTAGGCTTATTTGTCGATAGAAATGCGCCTGCTCCCGTTTTGAAAACGCGTTTGGCCGATCAACCACTTATTCACGATATCCCGACGGAACATCATGTCGAAACGGCTTCTCACGAAGACACAGAGCCTAGTCTGCCAGTATCTGATCCAACTCATCAGGCACCAAGCTATGCAGAGTATGCAGAAACAGATTCCGGCGAGGACGTGCGTATCACGCGCCTTTCGCAAGCTGAAAAAATTCAACCTGTTTCCGAAGAACGAAAAGCTTTGGTTCGTGCGCCTATACAAGGCCTATATGAAAATGGTGCTGTTGGCCGGTTACCCAAAATAGCCGATGATGGCCGACGTCCAGCAGACATTTATGCACGCCCACACACACCTAACGGCAAACCCCAAGTGGCGCTCATCGTTGGTGGTTTGGGTATAAAGCGTAGCCTCACCATGCAGGCCATTAACGACTTACCTCCTGAGGTTACACTTTCATTTGTTCCCTATTCTTCCGATCTACAAACATGGGTGAACCGTGCCAGAGATGCAGGTCATGAAGTTCTTCTAGAAGTGCCTATGGAGCCTTATGATTATCCAAATGTAGATACCGGCCCAGATACATTGCTAACAACGCTTTCGGCCCAAGAGAATGAACGCAGACTTAAAGTTATTCTCGGACAAACAACCGGTTATTTTGGTGTCATCAATTATCAGGGGGCAAGACTCGCCACAGAATCACGCGTCTTATCACCTATCATGCGCGAAATTCACAATCGCGGTTTGGCAATGATCTATGATGGTGCAGCAAATAGATCGGTTTTCCCTTCTGTAGCCAAAGAAATAAATATGAATTTTGTAGAAGCAGACCGTATTGTTGATACAGTCCCCTCTGCAGATGCCATAGACAAAAACCTTCTTCATATTGAAGCTCTAGCCCTTCAAAACAAAGCAGCTTTGGGTGTTGGTTTTGCTTTCCCCGTCACTGTTGATCAGTTTAAACAATGGTCTGATACACTTGATATGAAGGGCTATGAGCTAGTACCAGCTTCTGTGCTAACCGGTATACAAACAGCCAATGAAGAAAGTAATGGCGTTGACTCAGCTTATTGATACGACATTGCAAGGATCACGTGATCCTCAAAAATACAGACCCAATGCTGGTCTGGCTGTATTCTCACAAAAAGGGCATGTGTTTGCAGGCCATCGCGCGGGTGCGACTGGCCCTTTCCAATGGCAGCTACCCCAAGGAGGCATTGACGCTGGAGAAGATATTCTAGCCGGTGCATACCGAGAGCTAGAGGAAGAAACAGGCATCACACAAGATAAAGTCGACTTCCTCGAAGAGATCGAACCTTGGTTGTATTATGATTTTCCAGAAGAGGTCTTACAGCGGTTTAAAGGCAAATATCTTGGTCAAAGACAAAAATGGTTCGCCTTTCGTTTTAAAGGCCTGGAAAGTGATATTAAGCTTGATTTGCACGAACCAGAATTTGATGCTTGGAAATGGATTCCACTGCAAGATGTGCCAGAATTAATTATTCCGTTTAAACGCGATATCTATGAATCTATTTCGCAAAAATTCCAACAATGGACGAATTTGACAGACTGATTACTTAAGTCATTAACCATTATAACCGACATTAACTCTTAACCAAATAGAATATGGGTTGAGGTAGTAATGAGTAAATCAGTTCTGTTCCTACATGGACTGGGTGGCAGCGGTGAAGACTGGAAAAATGCAGTTTCACTCTTTGAAAAACACGGCTGGCGCTGCGAAGCACCAACCATGTTCCCTCACCTAAGATGCCGCAAATCTCCCCCAGAAGCGCTGAATAATCTTGGGTTTAATGACTGGGTCAAAGCCGCTTCCCATTATGCAAATCAAATTGAAGAAGAAGAAGGCGACAAGCCCCTTGTTATCGGTCATTGCCTCGGCGGTTTGATTGCTCAAAAACTTATGGAATATGGGGATGTTCAAGGCGGTATTTTCATCAACCCCATTGCTGATGAAACCACACGCGCGCAAGGTCAGAAACATTCCAGTGCTTTGGGATATGCAAGCTATTTGCTGACACCTCAGGCAAACAAAACACCCTTTCATTCAATCGGTCTTAATTGGGGTTTCCTCAATTGCATACCCTCAGAGAAACGCTCTGAATTGATCAGCAATCTGCGATATGAATCTTCCAGATTAAGAGCGGAACTTGCAAACCTAGAGACCATTGCGGGAAACACAGCACAGATTGATGTTCACAACATTGCACACCCGACACTTACAATTGGATGCGGGAAAAACCGTGTCGTCTCCAGTAAGTCAAGCCAAATCACGGCACGTAATTGGCTGTACGCAGACATCGCTGGTGAATATGTTGAGTTTGAAGATTTGGGGCATTGGATATTTGAGTCCGCACAAGCTTCTAACTTATACTCGCACATTCTTGACTGGTCTAAAAACCACATCAAGCAGCCAGTATTCTCACATGCAGCTTAATAAAAGCGAATGGGCCGATTTTTCCGATTGCGGCCCTACAATATAACAAACTTTCCAATTTCAGATACAAAAAAGCCGACCAATCTATATGACTCGTCGGCTTAAAATATTTGATCGTGAAACTTCCTTAAGCAGCAGCAATCAATGCTTCAAGGTAAGTGATTGTTTCAGTCAAATGCTCTTTTTCATGGTCATCTTCAGCTGCGATGAGCGCATCTTGTGCCTCTGCTAAAGCTGTTTTTGACGCAGATGCATCAAAACCATCAAGATTAATTGCTTCTTCAGCAAGTACTGTCAGCCCTTGAGGCGTTACATCTGCAAAGCCAGAACGCACGAAAAGACGCGTCCGTGCATCACCTTCAAATACTTCAACAACACCGGCTTTTAAGGTGGTCATAAATGGTGCGTGGCCCGGCAATACACCGAACTGACCTTCAGAACCGGGTGCATCTACCTGATCAACTTCACCAGAGAAAAGTTCGCGCTCAGGCGATACGAGAGAAAAGTGTAGTTTGTCGCTCATTCCTGAACTCCAGTGTCCAAATTCTTATCAACCAAAGGATCAAAAAGCTGTGTCGCTTTTTCGAATTTGTCGCGGCAACCCGTGTTGCAAAACCCGACAACTTCTCCTTTGTAGAGTGTCAACGCATCGGCGTTAACTGGTTCGCCCGACCAAGGACATATGCTATTCACACAATCCTTTATGTCGAGCGATCCGTTTTTCATATCAGCTCTTAAGCAGCTTCTGCAGCCATTTTTTGAGCTTTTTCAACTACGTCTTTAATGCCACCACACATGAGGAAAGCTTGCTCAGGCAAGTCATCATATTTACCGGCAATAATGTCACGGAAGCTTTCCACTGTTTCTTTAAGGTCAACCAACACACCAGGTGTGTTTGTAAAGATCTCAGCAACGTGGAATGGCTGTGACAAGAAACGCTCAACTTTACGCGCACGGGCAACGGTCATTTTGTCATCTTCTGACAATTCGTCCATACCCAAGATCGCGATGATGTCTTGTAGCTCTTTATATTTCTGCAAGATCTCTTGAACGTCACGAGACACTTGGTAGTGCTCTTCACCAACAACGTCAGCAGAAAGGATACGTGATGTTGAGTCTAGCGGGTCCACAGCTGGGTAAATACCCTTCTCTGAAATCGCACGGTTAAGAACTGTTGTCGCATCCAAGTGAGCAAATGATGTGGCTGGCGCAGGGTCAGTCAAGTCATCCGCAGGTACGTAGATCGCTTGCACAGACGTAATAGAACCTTTGTGCGTTGATGTAATACGCTCTTGTAGTCCACCCATGTCAGTTGCAAGTGTCGGCTGGTAACCCACAGCAGATGGGATACGACCAAGAAGCGCAGACACCTCAGAACCAGCTTGTGTGAAACGGAAGATGTTGTCCACGAAGAACAGAACGTCTTTACCTTCTTCATCACGGAAATACTCAGCTTGAGCAAGACCAGTCAAAGCAACACGCGCACGCGCACCTGGAGGCTCGTTCATCTGACCGTAAACAAGCGTTGCACGAGAGTCTCCGCCGCCGCCTTCTTCGTTCACTTTAGATTCGATCATCTCCCAGTAAAGGTCGTTACCTTCACGCGTACGCTCACCCACACCAGCGAACACTGAGTATCCACCATATGCTTTCGCGATGTTGTTGATCAATTCCATGATCAAAACGGTTTTACCAACACCGGCACCACCAAAGAGACCAATTTTACCACCTTTTGCATATGGGCAAAGAAGGTCGATAACTTTGATACCTGTGGCCAGAACTTCTGACTCAGGGTTCTGATCAACAAAATCAGGTGCTGATGCGTGGATAGCGCGACGTTCTGAAGTCGCGATTTCACCCGCTTCATCAATTGGCTCACCGATCACATTCATGATGCGGCCAAGTGTTGCTGGGCCAACTGGAACCATGATTGGCTCACCAGTGTCTGTCACTGGGTGACCACGTGTAAGTCCCTCAGTCGCGTCCATAGCGATCGTGCGAACAGTGTTCTCACCAAGGTGCTGAGCAACCTCAAGAACAAGCTTGTTGCCGTTATTGTCAGTTACAAGTGCGTTCAGGATGTCTGGAAGTGTGCCGTCGAATTCAACGTCAACAACGGCCCCAATGACCTGACTAATCTTTCCTTTGGCTGTCGTCGCCATAGTGTATGCTCCCGGTCGGTCCTAGAGTGCTTCCGCACCCGAGATGATTTCTGTAAGTTCTGTTGTGATCTGCGCCTGACGGGCGCGGTTATATGTCAAGTTCAGGCTATCAATCATTTCGCCAGCATTGCGTGTAGCGTTATCCATAGCCGTCATACGAGCACCCTGCTCACCAGCTGAACTTTCAAGAAGTGCTGATAATATTTGAGTGTTCAAATAACGCGGTAAAAGCGCTTCAAGAATCTCCGTTTCACCCGGCTCATATAAATATGTTGCGCCTTTAAGATCCACCTTCGGTGCGTCTTCTGGGGCTACAGCAGGGATAAGCTGCTGAGAAACAGGTTTCTGGCTCAATACATTCTTGAACTCTGCATAAATAAATGAGCAGACGTCAAATGCGCCATCTTCATACATATCTGTGATTTGACGACCAATCCGTCCGGCGACTTCACCATTCAGTTCTTTTTCGCCACGCAGATCAATATGATCGACAATAATTTTTCCAAATTCACGCTTTAAAGAGTCATTTCCCTTTTTACCGATTGTCAGAACTTTTACGTCCTTCCCATCAGCTTGAAGTGAAAGTATCTTTGTCCGCGCTAATTTAGCGACGTTTCCGTTAAAACCACCACATAGACCACGCTCTGCTGTTAGAACAACAACGAGGTGTGTTTGGTCGCTTCCAGTGCCAGCAAGAAGACGAGGACCGCCTTCACCAACACCGACGGAATCGGCCAAATTGCCGATGACTGCAGCCATACGCTGAGCGTAAGGACGTGCGGCCTCAGCCGCTTCCTGCGCACGTTTCAGCTTAGCTGCGGCCACCATTTGCATGGCCTTCGTGATTTTTTGCGTTGACTTCACACTCGCTATGCGAGCGCGAAGATCTTTCAAGCTGGCCATTTATCAGCCTCTCAACTGTTTGCCCGAATTACTTTAGCTAAATGTTTTGTTGAACGCTTCGATCAACTCTTTCACTTTACCTTCAGTGTCACCGGACAATTTCTTCTCGTCGCGAATAGTTTTAAGCAAATCAGCGTGGTTAGCATGAGCAAAGCTCAGAAGTTCTGCTTCATAACGCTGAACATCATCAACTTTCACACCATCCAAGTAACCGCGTGTACCTGCGTAAATTGATACAACTTGCTCTTCCAATGACAATGGAGAGTATTGTGGTTGTTTCAATAGAGCTGTTAGACGCTCACCACGTGCCAATTGACGCTGTGTCGCTGGGTCTAGATCAGAACCAAATTTAGCAAATGCAGCCATCTCACGGAACTGAGCCAAATCAGATTTCATTGTACCAGCAACTTGTTTCGTTGCTTTGTACTGAGCTGATGACCCCACACGAGATACTGATAGACCAACGTTCACAGCTGGACGGATACCTTGGTAGAACAAGTCTGTTTCAAGGAAGATTTGACCGTCTGTAATCGAAATCACGTTTGTTGGAATAAACGCAGACACGTCGTTACCTTGTGTTTCGATAATGGGCAAAGCTGTTAGTGAACCGGAACCGTTGTTTTCGTTCAATTTCGCTGAACGCTCAAGCAAACGACTGTGAAGATAGAACACATCCCCAGGATAAGCTTCACGACCAGGAGGACGACGAAGAAGCAAAGACATTTGGCGGTAAGCCACAGCTTGCTTAGACAAGTCATCATAAATGATCAAAGCGTGCATACCGTTATCACGGAAATACTCACCCATTGCTGTTGCCGTAAACGGTGCAATGTATTGAAGAGGTGCAGGCTCAGATGCAGTCGCAGAAACAACGATTGTGTAGTCTAGTGCGCCGCGCTCTTCGAGAGTTTTAACAACTTGAGCAACTGTTGAACGTTTTTGACCAATAGCAACATAGATACAGTAAAGCTTTTCGCTTTCAGATCCTGTTTCGTTGATTGCTTTTTGGTTCAAAATTGCATCAATCGCAATCGCAGTTTTACCTGTCTGACGGTCACCAATGATAAGCTCACGTTGACCACGACCGATTGGAACCAAAGTATCAATCGCTTTGATACCTGTCGCCATTGGCTCGTGAACAGATTTACGTGGCAAGATACCAGGCGCTTTAACATCTACACGGCTACGTGTTTCAACGCCTTCAAGCTCACCTTTACCATCGATTGGCTCACCAAGTGCGTTTACAACGCGACCAAGCATACCTTTACCAACTGGTGCAGACACAATCTCTTCAAGGCGTTTTACGTTTTCGCCTTCTTTGATTCCACGGTCGTCACCAAAGATAACAACACCGACGTTGTCACTCTCGAGGTTAAGGGCCATACCCTTAACACCACTTTCAAACTGTACCATCTCACCAGCTTGAACATTGTCCAAACCATAGATACGAGCAATACCGTCACCTACGGACAAAACTTGTCCAACATCGGATACAGTTGCCTCGGCACCGTAATTAGTAATCTGCGCCTTCAGGATTTCTGAAATTTCAGCGGCACGAATGTCCATTGGGCTAGGCCCCTTTCATCGCGTTCGTCAAACCATCGAGTTTCGTGCGAAGAGACGCGTCTACGAGACGAGATCCCACACGAAGTTGAAGCCCGCCAATGAGAGCGGGATCGACTTCTAATTCAATATCCACATCACGACCAAGTGCTGTAGAGACTGTAGAAGTCAGTTTAGTGGCCTCAGCGGCCGTTAATTTTTGAGCGCTCACTGCAACAACGCGGGTCATACCACGATGTTGAGCTGCGCGCTCGGAAAATGCTTTTGCAATACCCACAAGATCGCCCGCACGGCCATTTTGTGAAACGACACCAATAAAGCGCCCTGCTAATTCAGGCAACTCTATTTTGGCTGCGATTTTTTCAAGCACAGCTGCTTTGTCTTCAACAGAATGAAGTGGAGATGCCAATGCTTTAGAAAGAGAACCGTCGGCATTAATTAGGTCAGCAAGAACGTTCAGACCAGCCTCAACGCTGTCTAGTTCATTTGCTTCCAATGCCAGGTCGAACAACGCTTTTGCGTAGCGTTGTGCCGCTCCTGAGGAGGAGGAGTTCGATGATGCGCCCAAAATCTTGCCCGCTTACTCTGAGCATCACCGCGACAATGCTACAGGAATTAGTGTCCCAAAAATTTATGAGGTAGTTTCTATCTTTCGCGGAGATGACACCTCAATCGCGCGGGTCGTAGCATGGGGTTTGAGAGCTGACAACTATTGAGATCGTCGATTGGTCGTGTTTTTCACGACCAATATGCCGCACCCATCATTCTGTGTGCGGTATAATCCCATTAAACCAGCCTCAAACCATATTCACTACGCCGCGCGGATTCCACCATTCGCATTGCCGTCACTTGAAAATTGATACAAGCCACGACGTTCTTTCATCGCTTGGAATTTTTTGGTCACGCCAATAACGGTCTCTGCAGCACCTAACAATAAATACCCTTGAGGGTTCATGACAGTCGCCACGCGTTCCAAAACTTGTGTTTTCGTAGGTTGGTCAAAATAGATCAGCACATTTCGAATAAACACCACATCAAATTTTCCAAACATTGTGGGCTGTTCCATGAGGTTGTGTTCACGGAAAGTCACCATGGAGCGGATTTTGTCCGAAATTTGCCAAAGGTCATCTTTTTGTTTGAAATGTTTCATCATCATTTGAATTGGCAGACCACGCTGCACTTCAAATTGAGAATACAATCCTGTTTTTGCTTTTTCCAAAACGCGAGGTGAAATGTCTGTCGCTACGATTTCAACTGGCACACCACGTGTTAGAGCAGGATTATCTTCAAGCATCATGGCTAAAGAATATGGCTCTTGCCCTGTTGAACAAGCTGCACACCAAATACGGATACGAGGTTTTTGTTGCGCAGCAAGACCTGGGAGAGCAACATCTTTCATCAATTCAAAAGGTGTTTTGTCACGAAAGAAAAATGTTTCATTCGTTGTCATTACATCAACAATTTGAGCAATTAATCGCTCATCACGGCGAGAACGAACCACTTGAAGCAAGTCCTCTATTGAGGCCAATCCTTCTTTACGTGCCAAAGGAGCCAGACGGCTTTCTAGCAAATAAGTTTTGTCTGTCGTTAACTGTATACCCGCTCGACGGTGCAAAAGCCCCGAAACAAAATCAAAATCCGAACTATTCACCTATGCCACTCCATTCATATATTTAAGCGTCAACTTACCAAGCTCAGGAATTGGCTTAATTTCATCAGCCCATCCAGCCTGTGCGATTGCGCCCGGCATTCCCCACACCACACTTGAAGCTTCGTCTTGGACGATCACCCGTCCGCCAGCCTCACTTATTAATTTCGCGCCATCTCGGCCGTCATGCCCCATGCCGGTCAAAACAACGCTCAATACTGATCCTCCAAAAACCTCAACACCCGACTGAAACAACGGGTCCACCGAAGGACGACAAAAATTGACTTGAGGAGACTGATCTAGCTTGATCACCTGCCCCACACCTTGTTTTTCAATCCGCATATGCCAATTGCCAGGTGCAAGATAAATGTGGTCAGGCTGAACCAAATCACCATTTTGCGGCTCGATGCATTTACGCCCAGTTACCTGAGTCAGCTTTTCAGCAAGAATCGTCGTAAAAGTGGCTGGCATATGCTGCACGATAAAAATCGGAGCTTTTATGCTATTTGCGATCGGCCCTAAAAAATTCTGCAATGCTTGTGGTCCACCTGTCGATGAACCAACTAAAACGGCTCTAGGGCGAAAAATTGCAGATTTGCTAGCAGCTAAAGCAGGTCGTGGTCGAGGTGGCGGCAATGGTGCACGGCGTGCAGGGTTTGCAGCTGCTTGTGCAGCTCCACCTAAAGCACGCACTTTAGCAATCAGGTCTTTTTGGTAAGCTGTCGCTCCACCTAATCCAGTTGCTTCAGGTTTGGAAATATAATCCGCCGCACCCAGTGACATTGCGCGGAGTGTCGTTGTTGCACCCTCCCGCGTCAACGTAGATGCCATGATGATCCGTGCGTGCGGCGCAAGCTTTAACAGCTGCGGCAGCGCTGTGAGACCATCCATACGCGGCATTTCAACATCAAGGATAATGACATCCGGTTTTGCAGCAACCACATCTGAGACAGCACGCAAGCCATCTGTGCTCACGGCGACAATTTCAATGTCGTTTTCGACTTCAAGCCATCGTTTTGTCAGACCTCGCACAACTGCGCTATCGTCTACGACCATGACTCGTATCGTCTGTCCATAGGACCGGTTTGTCGCAAAAGCGTTCACCATTAAAATCCCTTCAACTTCATGAAATCAACCAAAAAAATGCTGCTTAGCAGACGCTTAAACTAGGCCCACTTCAGCGAATTTTGATTCTATAATTTCACTGTCAAAAGGTTTCATAATGTATTCATTGGCACCTGAACGAATGGCCTCAGCAATGTGAGACATATCATTTTCAGTTGTACAGAAAACAACTGTTGGACGATCACCGCCTGGCTCTCTACGCAAAGCACGAAGGAAATCGATTCCGTTCATGACCGGCATATTCCAATCAAGCAAAATCGCTTCGGGCATATCCGCACGGCACTGCTCGAGTGCTTGCTGGCCATCAGCGGCTTCCATTGTATCAAATTTCAAGTCTTCGAGAATGCGGCGAGCAACTTTGCGAACCACACGACTATCATCAACTATCAAACACCGTTTCATTCACGTTATTCCTTATGCTGCCAAGCCCTCATCGGGCTCGCTAACGGCCAATATACGGCCGATGTCCATAACAATTAGTAATTTGTCGTCCATTCTATGCACACCCTTTGAAACAGATGCCCACATTGGGTCTAAGTTCACAGGATTCTGTTCCATATCGCTTTCTTCAAGGCGAACCACTTCACCCACAGAATCGATTATCAAACCAAAGCTTTCACCATTTTGTTCGATACCAATTGCCATGATCTCATCGCGTTTGCCTTCTCTTGGTGGCAGGCCAAGACGCGCTCTAGCATCTATGGCCGTCACAATGCGCCCACGCAAATTCAGCACACCGGCAATATCTGGTTTTGACAAAGGCACTTTCGTAACTTTGGTTGGACGAAAGACATCATGTACTTCCAACACAGAAGTTCCAAATGTTTGAGAACCTATTTGAAAAGTCACATACTCAATCGAGCTCATGCGGCATCTCCTCTCGCTTTAAGCGCTGAATCCAAGGCCATCAACAATGCATGGCGGTCTGCTTTTGGAATACTCATTCCCAATTCAGTCGGCTGTGCGTCATCTCTATTTGACAATCCAAAACGAGGTGCCTGCATCAATTGAGAATTAGCATCAATTGCTTCTGCAAGTCGGCTCACACCCTGACCCGTATCTATATCAGCAAGCACTGCATCAAACGCGACATCCTCAGCCTTGAGAAGCTCAATTGCAGCATCTTCAGTCGGCGCTAATGTGACATGGTAACCAGCCGCTTTAAGCAATGGCGATAACATATTCTGGAAGAATGGATGTGTTTCAACAAGCAATATACGGCGTACATCCTGTTTCGCTGAAGTTGCGGTTCTCGCCCAGTCACGCTGACCTTCGTTCAAGAAGTGGGCAACATCTATAATCTGGGTAGTTTTGCCTTTAAGGACCGCTGCACCCAGAACACCAGGTGTCATTTCGGCCATCTCATAATTTACGGTTTCGTGAACGATATCTAGGATTTCATCCACTGCCACACCAATCACCGTCTCACCTTGGTTGAATACCAAGATAGGCTGTTTGCCTTCTGTCTTGATCATGTGGGATCCAGCCGCATGTACAAGAGGCATCAACTTGCCGCGATATTGAACAACTTGATGTCCTTGAGAACGTTCAAATGTTTCTGCATCCAGATCTTCCAGACGCGTAACAAGGCTAAGCGGACAGGCCAATGGTTCATCACCGCCTGCACGGAATAGAAGAAGCGACATTTTATCATCACTTTGACCATCTTCTGCTTCTTCGTTTGCAGATGTCTGGTTTGCACCCTCAATACTAGAAACTTCTTTGGCCACACCATTTGGATCTAGGATCATGATAACTGATCCATCTCCAAGAATGGTTGCACCAGAATACTGACGCAGACCAGTCAACATATTTGTAAGAGGTTTCACAACAATTTCTTCTGTGTCGAAGACTTGATCAACAACCAGACCAAAGCGTGTATCACCGACTTGCATGACCACGACAAAAGCGTTTCCGCTTTCATCGACAACATCCATGCCTCGACCACCTTCAATACCCAAAATTTCGTTTAGAGCGACAAGTGGCAATAATCTGTCTCTTAGGCGCAATACTTGTGTGTTTGAAATATTCTCGACACGCTGATCACGTTCATTTCCTGTACGAACAAGCTCAACAACAGACAATTGTGGAAGCGCAAACCGCTCTTCACCCACACCAACAATCAATGCTGAAATAATGGCAAGCGTAAGCGGAATTTTGATGAGGAAAGTCGTCCCCTCGCCTTCAGCTGCTCGCAAATCAATGGCACCACCGATAAGCTCGATATTTGTCTTCACCACATCCATACCCACACCGCGACCTGAAATATTGGTCACTTTTGCAGCCGTAGAGAAACCAGGAGCAAATATCAGTCGGTGAATTTGAGCATCTGTCATAGAAGATGCTTCAAGCGAATCGATAATATCTTTTTCAATTGCTTTTTGACGAATGCGATCTGTGTTCAGACCCGCGCCATCATCGGCAACTTCAATGATAATGTGACCACCTTCATGATAAGCACGCAAATGAATCGTACCTGTTTCAGGTTTGCCATTTTCCTTGCGAGCCTGAGGGGTTTCGACACCGTGGTCACATGAGTTTCGGATCATGTGTGTCAAAGGATCTTTGATCAATTCAAGAACTTGACGATCTAGTTCAGTGCTTTCACCATCAAGAACAAGATCAATTTTCTTATCCAAATCCTGACACGCATCACGCACAATACGTGGTAATTTTTTCCATGCAGTCCCGATTGGCTGCATCCGTGTTTTCATAACACCTTCTTGCAATTCCGCTGTAATCGCTGAAAGACGTTGCAATGGTGCTTTAAATTCAGAATCATCAAGACCACGCACCATTTGCATCAATTGGTTACGTGTCAAAACAAGTTCAGAAACCATCGTCATGAGGTCTTCAAGAACATCAACACCCACACGAATTGTCTGGTTTAGTGGTGCGGCCCGCTCCATAGCAGCAGGAGCTGCCGCGACAGGTGCTTCCACTTTTGTAATTGGCTCTGGCGGCGCAACATCATCATCAGCAGAAACAGAATTAAAAGCAGCTTCAAGATCAGCCAGAGACACTTCACCCGGACGAAGTTCACGTCCCAATTGAGCATCCCAATTTGCTGGATCAACTCCCGGAGGCGGCGCGTTCGGGTCCTCTTCTTCATCGTCATCTAATGCATTCAAGACAGCTTCTGCATCATTTGCAGGTGTCTCGTTAGCAGGAGCTGCAGCGCCTTCAGCTAATCCACCATTGGCAGCATCAACTAATCTTGCGATCAATTCTTCATCATTGCCATCAGGCTCAGCTGCATAGCTTTCAAGATGGGTCAAAAGCGCTTTAATCTGGTCAATTGACTCAAGAACCAGTGTCACCGCCTTTGGCGTAACTGGTAAGGCACCATCCCGGAACTTACCCAGCAAAGTCTCGCCCGCATGCGCCACAGCCTCTAGGCGTGGCAGCCCTAAAAATCCACATGTACCTTTGATCGTATGAACAAGGCGGAAAATATTGTTGAGCGTGTCCTTATCATTTGGTTGCGACTCAAATCGCACCAATTCAGTATCAATTACATCAAGACTTTCCGAAGTCTCGGTAAGGAATTCGCTAAGAAGATCGTCCATATCTATGCCCGCTTCACTATTCGCCTCGGATTCGAGGCAGGTGATTAAGCTATAGAAAACGACCTGAGAGTTAAGAAATGATGTTCAATTCACGAACTCTCAGTTAAAAATTTCTATTCAGGTGTAGAACATTTCAATGAAATTTCTTCTTCCGCCGTTGCCAACTCAATAATTGCACCAATTTCTCGTGCACATTCACGTGCGAAATAAGGCTGTATATTCTTGGCTATCCACCCACCTTCTGGCTCTACACCATTGAGAGAATCTCTACGTTCTTCATTCAGGACCACTCGCGGACCCTTACCTTCAACTTTTAAAATGACTTTATCGCCCACTTTTTCAGACGTAACTGATATCATTCCACCTCGTGGCATAGCCGATGTTGCAATCATCATCATATTCATGACCAGACGGACTTGCGCAAAATTTGTTATCTCAGGCGTATCATTCCATTCGAGATCAGCGCGGAAACCCTTCATATAATTTTGACACAGACTGCGTGCCTCATGCAGATCAGCATAACCATCTTGCATGCCAACAGATCCCAAAGCGTATCGAAGAAAAGTCAGCTTATATTCAAGTGTCTCAGAAGAAGACCGGATTAAATCTTCGACATACTCGCGCATGTCTGGATCATTCAGAGAATCTTGAACGAGCTTAAACGAAGAAACTGGAGATACCAGTTCGTGACAAATGTGAGACGCTAGGAGCGCTGCTAACTTCGATGCTTCCATAGTGTGTGACAGCCCTATAAATCAGTTTCTGATTCTCACATAGGAATCACTTCATAGGCGTGAACACAAGCATTGACATTCCAAACAGGCGATTTTCAACGCAATTTTTCAAATTATTTTGGCATAAACAAAGCGATTAGGACCTAATAGGTTTATTTTTAAGTCGCAAACTCCTCTTCTAACTAAAAGAAAATCTGTTATCCCGCCTTAAAAGTCATTCTTTTTGGTACCAGCGCCCTGCTGCATCCATAAAAAATACTCCTGATTGGGCCAATTCATATTGTTTTTGGGCTGTAAGGCCTGAAATCATTGTCAGGCTCTTTCCAGTTGAAAGCGACATCTTGGTATAGACTTCACGGCGGCGCGCATTCACATCAGCCACTAATTGCCGAACATCATTAGGGGCTTTCTCTGCCGACACGAGTCCTAAATATCCATCATATCGTTCACCAACTAATCCCGCGGATTTAACATCCTCCAAAACCGGCTCAGCTCGCATTGGTAAAGATGTAAACGCTGCAATCATAACAACAATAGCAAAACACGATAAAAATCTGACAGGTAATTTCTTCATTAGAAAATATCCGGATTTTCTTCGATGAGTTCATCAATATCCTGATCAAATTTCAGATCGACATTCTGATCAATCGTCACATTCAAATTGATTGTGATAGGCTTTTCAGGAACTTGAACCCGTACAATCGGCGAACATGCGGTCATGGCCAACGCTATAACAACGGAGGAAAGAATAAAATTATTTTTCTTCATTTTTAATCCCCTCCCGCTTAATGTTCTAAGAATGTGCGATGCAAACTAGGCGCCGTTGTGGCAGCAATGCGTCTCTCCTTAAATCCAGCTGCGATATTTTGAACATACGCGTTTATTCTATGCTCTGCGATAGAGGATGCACCAATTAATGCCATTAAATCAGAGCGAATAGAAACATCCATTTCAAATCCATGCCCCTCGACAAAATCCAAATTTCTGCCAGCCATAAAAACATTCACCAACATTTCACCCGTTAGCTCACCACTCACATCCACTAACATTTCATCATATTTGAAATTTTTCAGTGCATTCACTAGCAAAGCAACATTCTCATTCGTCGACGCAAGCTTTTGCATGGCCGGTGTGTCATACCGAATAAAACCGGCGGAGTTTGATTTAAACTGCGCCTCATCGATTTTAATATGTCCCGTTGAAACTGAGGCCGCTATTTGGCCACTTAATGTACCATACGCATGAACACCCAGCAGACTCGCATCATCAAGAAATCCTGCAAGGTCTATATTGTCAGCCAGAATAACGACTTGGTTGACCTCGGCCTCTGTTTTCCAGACGACTGGCTCCAACAATAAAAATCCCTTTGCAAATGGCCAAGTCGATTTTTGCACATTCACTTCATTAAAATTTTGAACTTGAAACTCTACCACACCATTTTCCAGAGGTGCGCCCGCATTCCATTTGTGGATCTTGATCCTCTGATCTGGCAGAGAATGCTGCATTAAAAGATCGTCAAACTCGATCTGGCCAAACACGCCTTCAAATAAACCTGCTTTGGGTGTGACAAAACCAATATCAACCAATTCAACTATGCCATTTGAGCTCAAATTATCTGGTGTCCATTTGATATGTCCATCAAATGTAATGCCTCCAGCAACATTAGCAGCGATCCCCTTTAAGCGTGGAAAGACATGATGTGGCTGCAATCCTTTTCTTTCAAACAGCAGATTTCCCGTTGTTAAATCAATCTGGCCCTCACCCAACACAATATCATAGGACACCTTCCCCGCCCCTAAATGATGGCGGTGCGTTTGGTCCCAAGCCGACAATTGGCCCGTGATTTGACCGTCGCGAAGCAAAAATTCACTTTCGATATTTAGATCGGCAAACCGTTTCTGTTCTGATTGGTCCATGGCAATTGCACTGACATGCCGTATCTCGCCTTCCAGCCCCGTCTCACTTCCCGAAAACAGAAAATCCGCCGCGATACCTTTCAAAGCGACATCGCGAAACTGCATTTGCGCATTCGGCACCTGCCCATCAATTTTCCAATGTGTATCAGCGGCAAGCTCAATGCTAGTTTGCGGTGCTGAAAGCGTGATCACTTCATGACCTACACCTATCTCTGCTTCAATATCCTCAACAAATGCATTCAGTTGGATGATCTCATCAAAGGTCCAGTTCAAACGTGTTTTGCCAATATCGACATCATAAGTTTGATCCAAACGCTGCACTTGTGTCTCCAACCCTGACAAACTGCCAGAACCTGACAATACCCTGTTTGTTAATGATATATTGTCCGATTGATAAACTGCCGAAAAGCCAGAGACCTTGGCAGAATGCGTTTGAAAACCGCCCACTTCTACATTTAAAATTTGATGTGGATCAATGAAAACACGCCCATCTTTCCATTGCCCTGACCAGTCCCCTGCAAGACGCACATTTTGCCAGTCCGCATTAAATGCCGGTCCAGAAAACAAAATCTCAGCATCACGCAATGAGAATTGAGTCTTTTGAAAATCACTGGTGATTTCCAAGGAAGCAATCTTCAAGTTCAGCATATCTGCATCGATAAACCTCCACTGCGGTGCTGATGAAGTCTGATTAAAATGCACATCTCCTTCAAAACGAAACGCATCTGGACCCGCATTTAGCTTCATGTTTTCTACATTGAGTGCATAGCCTTTGCCGCGCACAGAAAAAGCTTCTTCAAAATCCAGCACCTGACTTGTGATATCAAAAGACCAGAAATTTTCAGGACTGGGGTTATCTTGCCCCAATCGACCAGAAATCGTCTGATTTATTGAAAAATCAATGCCTTCATTTCCACCAACAACAAGCCCCTCTATTTTCGTTCCAGATAACTGAAAAGGAACAGAAATATCAGTCAGAACGGGTTCGACATTTGAAGGAAAAACATCTTCAAATTGCGCTTTAATCTTCGCGGATAGCGCATTTGCAAATGTGGTATTGGATGCAGTCACCAATCCTTCCGCGTACAAATGCTCTATAATTTGGTTTGGTTGATCCAATGAAGCGCGCATAGAGGCACTTACTATGACAGTTTCTGCAACCAAATTTTCAGCCGCAAAATTTTTAAAGGCAATATCTGTCTGCGTTTCCAACTGCAAGGTTTGAGTATCTAACCGATAATTAGAATGCCCAGTCACCAGAGCCGCAAATTTTTCTTCTAATTGAGCGTTCTGCAAATCTATAGATACATCACCAGATATATAATCCTTGTAAATTTGGAACGCTCCTTGAGCTAAACTCACATCAGCTCTGTATTTTTTGTGTTCAATACGCTCGTTTGGTATTTGAAATGAGACCGAATAGGCCTGATCATCTTGCTTTAAAACACTTCCTGATATTCCAAACATGCGGTTTTCAAATGGAATATCAACGGCAAAACGATCAATCTGTACATCCTGCCCCGCCCAAAACAAATTGTCCTGAAACTGCACAATCTCTTTCAATTGCGTCAGCAGTCCTTCAACATCTTGTCCATTTCCGCTGCTTAATTGAGCGCGTATTTCACCAATTTCTACGCTCTGAATATTGGCCAAATTTCTTATCGGCCAATTCACGCCTAAACGAATATTTTCAGCCTCCAAAGATTGAAAACCAGATTTTTCAACCGTGAGGGAATGAATGCCAATTTCTTGTGAACCGATATAATCAACATCAACCACACAAACGATTTCATGGTTAAGACATGATTTTTCTATGAGTGATTTCGCGATCCAGGATTTGCTCGCATACAGACAAATCAAAACCAGCAGTAAACACAGCAAAACAGCCCCGAAAACGCCACTTTTGTTTTTCAAAATGGCTGTCGTCGTTGGCAAATGATCTGGTCGTGTTTTAATCAGCTTCTTCACTTGCGACACTTTAAGTATAGTTTGGCTCATATCCTGCTTATTTTATTTGCAAGAGTGATGATCTTATCGCCTAATCAGTTTTTCTGTCGATAGGTTACGCATAAATGTAAATATTGCCGTTTTACTTCATAATATTTGAAGTACTAGGATTTAAGTCGTTTTGAACACGAGTAGAGTTTGGAAACCATTTGGATATGATTAGTCTTTATTCCATCAGAAAATCTGTTGCATCAACTACAATCACCATAGTCGCTTTAGGTACGCTCGCATTATCAGGATGTGAGAATGAAACCTCATCTGCTGATGCAAAAAATCCAATATCAACACAAACATCTCAAAATAATTACCTCGCCGAGCTTGCAAATCTTGTCAGTGCAGAAGACGTAACTCCAGCAGCGCCACTCTCCATCAAACCCGGCGCGCTAAAAAAACGCGAAACCCTAATTGATGTGCTTGATCGCCTTGGCGCTGATCGCAAAGAATCCAACCGAGCAGTGTATGCGGCTGCTAATCATATTGACATGCGCAGGCTGCGTCCCGGACAAGGCGTCACTGCTTATTTTCAAAACGATGATACCGCTCAGCTAACAGCCCTCTCCTTTAAACCTGATGCAGAGAGACAAGTCCTCGTCTCCAAAAGCTCAGCTGGCGATTGGGTCTCACGCGAATTGAAAGTTAAACTTCACCCTGATTTTGAAAAAGTCGGTGGTGTCATTGATACAAGCATTTATGATCTGGCACTCAAACAAGGTGCTGGTGACCAGCAGGTCGTCGATTTTGCCGAGATATTTGCTTATGATGTCGATTTCCAACGTGAAATTCGCCAAGGCGATACATTTGAAATTGCCTATGAAGTTTTTCGCGATGAATTGGGTAATACAATCAAGAAGGGTGATGTTTTATACGCCTCCCTGAACGGTAAGAAAGTCAGCCGGAATTTCTACCGCTATACAACATCAGATGATGGTATAACGGACTATTATGACGATAACGGCAAAGCCGCACGTAAATTCCTGATGAAAACGCCAATTAATGGCGCACGCTTGTCATCCAGCTTTGGAAAACGTCGTCATCCTGTTCTGGGCTACACCAAAGTGCACAAAGGCACCGACTTTGCTGCCCCGCGCGGCACGCCGATATACGCCGCAGGAAATGGTGTCGTCGAACGCGCATCTCGATATGGAAGCTATGGAAATTATGTCCGCATCCGCCATGCGGATGGCTACAAGACCGCCTATGCGCACATGAATGGTTATGGCAAAGGCATCAAATCTGGTGTGCGCGTCAAACAAGGCCAGATTATTGGATATGTCGGCACCACAGGCCGCTCAACTGGCCCTCACCTACACTATGAAGTCCAAATCAATGGTAAGCATGTTGATGCGATGCGCCTCAAATTGCCAACTGGACGTACACTCAGCGGTGAAATGCTTGAGAAATTCAAAATCGAAAAAGCAAGAATTGATGCCATTCGCACAAGCCATGAACTTCCAATTTTATTGGCTGATGCATCTTAAGGCAACATAAAACGCTACCCTGACCTTCTGTTCGAAACGCTCTGAAAGTTCAGAATTCTTCCCGCCAGTCATCACTGTTTTGTGATATTGATGCCTGCGGGTAGATTGTAAATATGGCTTGAATTTTGCGTAAGTTAAGTTTCAAAGAACTGGCGACGGTTTATGGGACAGTTTCATGCAAGATATCACCGCAAATAAACCTAAACAGGTATTCCTGTCCTTAAATGGACTACGATTTGTACTTGCTATATGGATCGCCTATTTCCATGTCGGTCACATGTTCGACGAAGATGGTTTTGGGATGCTCCCAATATTGCGTCTTGGCATATCCCGCGTCGATGTATTTTTTGTTCTATCGGGCTTTGTTCTTAGCCATGTCTATTGGGCGCAGCGCACCAAACCTTTTAATTTCCTAGATTTCATGGTCGCACGTTTTGCGCGCATCTATCCAATGTATCTTATCGCTATGGGGCTGATACTTTTATATCTGGTCGCAGGATTTGTGCTGGGAAAACAAAGTGACACAAATTATCCAATCAGTGACCTCTTCAAATGCCTATTCTTCCTTCAAGCCATCGGCTTAACCGAAACCAATTCTTGGAATTTTCCAGCTTGGGCAGTAGCAGCAGAAATGGGCGGATATATTGCATTCCCACTTTTCATTTTGGCCGCGAAACTGACACGCAACTGTCCATATGTCTTGTTGGCCATCGCACTAGCCAGCGTTTTGTGCGTTGAATTATTCCTACGCAATTATGCGCATCTGGATCTTTACCGCGTGACAAATGACTGGGCTGTGCTTCGCGGCGCATCAGTTATGTTTTGCGGTGTCGCGGCACGGTCAGTGTTCAATGTTTTCAAGCCCGGTCAAATCATGTCTTTGGTCACAATCCTTGCCAGTATCAGCATAGTCGTGACAGCAGCCTTCTACCAATCGGGAGTCTATGTAAACACACACCTGCCAATGGCTGTCACATCCGCTTTTACAAATGTTCTAGATGTCGCCAGCGTTCCTTTTGTTGGGCTGGGTGCTGCATTCCTGATGATTGGTTTAGCTAGACTTGATGAACTGAAAATCAAGACATGGCTTTCCGGTCCGCGTATGCAAGAGCTTGGCAATTGGTCCTATGTAATTTTTATCTTGCATGCACCGGTTTACACAATCCTATCGCAAGGTCTGGGAATTGTAGGCTATGAATTTGAAGCTACACCCCTCACTTCTTTAGGCTTTATGCTGGTTGCGGTGGCAATAGCTGGCCCTGTCTACCACTATGTAGAGAAACCAGCACGTGTGCTCATCAGAAATTGGTGGCAAAATAGACGCGGTCACAAAATCTCTAAAGCCGGCTTATAAACCCTGATTAGTTTAGGGTTATGTCATTGATTTTTTACACAAAAAAACAAGACCAAGACCAAATAAAGCGAAGTCCAAAATATTAACAACAAAGTTAAATTGGTTAGTCTTTAGAATTGTTCTAATTAATACATTCCAATTTCTAAACTTGTTTGTGATGAACTCTTTGAAAATTATCTATTCTCTTTAGCTTGTTAAGTTCTACTTTACCTACACATGCAATAAATCAAAAATAGATACGAAGTTTGAAATACAGTTCAACATCCTTCAAATTCTGTATTTAGAGTACTCAAAAAGATAGGAGTAAGTATTTAGACAGGGAAGAAAACGAAATTGCATATCCTTACAATAACCATCTCAGCTTTTTCGACTTTCGGCGTGACTTTTCTATGCTTAAGTCCACAACCCAATGATCAAATATTTGCGTCTTTCAACACCCAATACTCGATCTATGAAATCGAGAACAATTTAAAAGCTCTAGATATAGATGTCATATCCTTCGATGAAGATTTGAAGCACGTCATTGTTTCAAATCGTAAAGGAGACGCCTCAAATCGCTTAAAAAAAGCTGGAGCTCAATTTGTTATCAAAGCCAAGTTTGCCCAGTTTTGTTCCAGTACACCCAAAACTTCTGAATTAAAGAGCCAATTATGAAAAGCCAAAACAATTTAGATATTGCTGCATTCAACATCAACGATTTGCGAGCGCATTTTTCCAAATTTGCCGTTGCGTTGCTTTGGATCCTTGTCGCGCTGGTCGCGATCTCAGGTTTTACGCAGCAGGGAGCTGCAAGTTTACCTGCTTTAGGTCTCGCAATTTTGCTTGCTGGTACAGGCACCGCCTCCAACATAAAACAACCTGGTGGATCAAGTGCTTCAACCACAATCTCAATAGCGCTTGCCGGATTAATTGCGGTCCTTGTCTATAATTTTAGCTGGAATGGTGAGGGAGTTGCATTTCAAATAGATATGCACATGGCTTTCTTTGCAGGCCTCGCAGTTGTTGTCGGTTTTTTAAATTGGCGCGCATTGGTGGCTTTTTCAGGTGTTGTCGCTTTCCATCACCTAACATTATCCTTCATTTTCCCATCGGCGGTATTCCCAGATGGTGCTCCAATCGCCCGTATTGCATTGCACGCTGTAATTCTGGTTTCTCAGTGTGCAGTCCTTATCTGGTTGACTCAACAAGTTCACAAACTTTTTGCAGCAAATGCCGCCTCAATGGCCAATTCAGAAGCATCGGCGCAGCAAGCTATCGAATTGCAAAAAACCGTTGAAGAAGGTGCCAAGGAAAACGAACGCCGCTATTCTCAACTTCAAGCTTTCGCAACAGAATTTAGAAGCGATGTAAGTGACCTGATGACGGGCCTCACCTCTCGTGCACAGGAGTTAGATCAGGTCGCCAACGAATTAGAAGCATCTGCACAAGCCTCAATTGGAACATCAACAAATCTCAGCGATGCTTCGCAACTAGCAGCACATAATGTCGATAGTGCAGCAGCAGCAACGGAACAATTAGCCTCATCTATCTCAACAATAGCTCAAAAGATTGCTGCAACGAATGCCGTGGTATCAGATGCGGATAAATCCGTACGCTCATCATCTGAAACGGTCGCGACATTGTCGGATAATGCTCGTAAGATTGGCGATGTCATCAGCATTATTAGTGATATAGCCGAGCAAACCAACCTGCTTGCGCTGAATGCGACAATTGAAGCCGCCCGAGCAGGAGAAGCCGGACGCGGATTTGCTGTCGTTGCCACGGAAGTGAAACAACTTGCAGATCAAACAGCTAAAGCCACTGTTGAAATTGCTGAACAAGTGCAATCAATTCAATTAGCATCCGAAGACACATCAAAAATCATCGAAACTATTTCTAATGTCATTTCGGAAGTCACAAATCAGACAACATCTGTGGCACAGGATGTCGACGAACAAAACAGCGCTACAAATGAAATCGCACACAGCACACGTACCGCCTCTGAAGGCACGAATACTGTCGGCAAAGAAGTTAAAATAGCCATTGAATCGGCTGAGAAGACATCCCAAATCGCTGCTAAAATCGTGTCTGCATCAGGCAATGTGGCTATCGCCAGTGACCGGTTACGCAATAGCGTCGATGACTTCCTTAAAAAGGTTGTCTAATCCCCTGCTGCTTTCACAATCTAGAGATAAATGCTCAAGAAATGTACAAGAATTATTCTTGCATCTCTTGAGCATTTTTTTTGATTACCCATATCAAATTTGTGGAGTCGCCGATAACGGGGCTCCCCAACTTTCGTACACGATCACGCGTAAATGCTGATGCGTGTGCGCTTTATCCGCCTAGAAAGGGGATTAATATGGATATGGACAAATTTACAGATCGCGCACGCACTTTATTGGGCACAGCGCAAACATCTGCCGTCGCTGCAGGTCATCAGCAATTATCATCTGAACACATTCTCAAAGCACTGTTTGAGGAAAGCGATCAACTTAGCGCAAACTTAATGCGAGCGGCTGGTGGGCACCCTGAGCAAGCCCAGCAATTAAACGAACAAGCCTTAAATACGATACCTAAAGTCACTGGCTCAGGCGTAGGGCAATTATCAATAAATCAGGGCGCTGCTGCTGTTCTGACAACATCCCAAACTGATGCTCAAAAAGCGGGTGATTCATTTGTAACCGTCGAACGTCTACTTGTCGCAATCGCCAAGGGAAATGACAAAGCTGCATCAGCTTTAAAAACGGCTGGCGTAACAGCAAAGGCACTTGAAACAGCTGTTGAAAATCTACGTCAGGGCCGCAAAGCAGATAGTGCAAATGCTGAAGAAAGCTATGAAGCATTATCCAAATACGCTACCGATCTAACAGACGCTGCGCGCGCAGGAAAACTTGACCCTGTTATTGGCCGCGACGAAGAAATTCGCCGCGCAATTCAAGTTTTGTCTCGCCGCACTAAGAACAATCCTGTCCTTATTGGTGAGCCAGGCGTTGGTAAAACAGCCATCGCCGAAGGACTTGCAAACAGGATTGTTGATGGCGATGTGCCTGACAGTTTGCGTGACAAACGCCTCCTGTCTCTAGATATGGGAGCCTTAATCGCAGGCGCGAAATATCGCGGTGAGTTTGAAGAACGCCTGAAAGCTGTTCTCACAGAAGTGACATCTGCTCATGGCCAGATCATCCTGTTTATTGATGAGATGCACACACTGGTAGGTGCAGGTAAATCTGATGGAGCAATGGATGCATCCAACCTGCTAAAACCCGCCCTCGCCCGTGGCGAGCTGCACTGTATTGGTGCAACAACTCTAGAAGAATACAAAAAACACGTTGAAAAAGACGCAGCTTTAGCGCGGCGCTTCCAACCTGTTTTTGTTGAAGAGCCTTCTTTAGAAGACACAATCTCTATCCTACGTGGATTAAAAGAAAAATATGAAGTCCACCATGGAATTCGTATATCTGATGCGGCGATTGTCGCCGCAGCCACCTTGTCCAATCGCTATATTGCAGACCGTTTCATGCCTGATAAAGCCATAGACCTTATGGATGAGGCCGCATCTCGTTTACGTATGGCTGTTGAGTCCAAACCTGAAGAATTGGACGAAATCGACCGCAGATTGATGCAATTAAAAATCGAAGCTGAAGCTCTTAAGAAAGAAAAAGATGAAGGCTCAAAAGATCGATTACTCAATATTGATGCCGAGATTAAAACACTTCAAGCTCAGTCAAATGAGATAACAACCGCATGGGAGGCTGAAAAGTCACGTCTAGGCGGTGCAACGCAAGCAAAAGAGCAACTCGAAAAAGCACGCGCAGAACTTGCAGATGCAGAGCGACGTTCAGATTGGGAAAAAGCAGGAGAGCTAAAATACTCTGCCATTCCTTTGCTTGAACAACAAATCTCAGCCGCTGAAACAGCTGGTGACAACACATCTGGCAGCCTCGTCAAAGAAGTTGTGGATGCAGAAGCGATAGCCTCTGTTGTCTCTCGCTGGACCGGTATCCCTGTGGATAAAATGATGGAAGGCGAACGCGAGAAACTCCTCTCAATGGAGGATAACCTCTCCCAACGCGTTGTTGGGCAAGATGAAGCACTGGAAGCAGTTTCCAACGCCGTCAGACGCGCCCGAGCTGGCTTACAAGACCCTAGTCGCCCTATTGGTTCCTTCATGTTTGTTGGCCCCACAGGTGTAGGGAAAACTGAGCTAACAAAAGCACTCGCCGAATTTTTGTTCGACGATGAAAGCGCAGTCTTACGTCTTGATATGTCTGAATATATGGAGAAACACGCCGTCTCACGTATGATTGGTGCGCCTCCTGGATATGTCGGATATGAAGAAGGTGGTGCCTTAACCGAAGCTGTACGTCGTCGCCCTTATCAGGTCATCTTGTTTGACGAAATCGAGAAAGCACATCCAGATGTGTTCAATACTTTATTGCAAGTCCTCGATGATGGCCGCTTAACAGATGGTCAGGGTCGTACCGTGAACTTCAACAACACATTGATTGTCATGACATCAAACCTCGGCGCTCAAGCTTTGGCTGCTGATGCCTCTGAAGATGAAATATCAGAAGATGCAAGACACAGCGTCATGACTTCAATTCAGGGACATTTCCGTCCTGAATTCCTCAATCGTATTGATGAAGTTGTCTTCTTCAAACGTCTTGGCCGCGCTGAGATCGACCGAATTGTCGGCGTTCAATTAAAACGACTAGACAAATTACTAGAAGACAGACGCATCACCATGGATATAGATCAAGCAGCTATGAAGTGGCTCGCAGATAAAGGATATGATCCAGTATATGGAGCGCGTCCTCTAAAACGCGCGATCCAGAAAGAAGTACAAGACCCACTTGCACGTATGATTTTGGAAGGTCGGATAAAAGATGGTGAGAATGTCGCCATTTCTGTTGACGACAATATTCTGACTTTAAACGGCGTGCCAACCAATCTGATTGGAAAAACAGGCGCGTTCAACTAAACTTCAAAACCAAATAACAAAAAAGCCCGCCTCATATTATTGAGGCGGGCTTTCTTTTGCATACAATTTACGTTGTAGGATTATTTTCCATCAACTAGGCCAGTAACACCTTTTTTGATCTTCTGGATAATTGAAGTCTTTTCTTCTTCAGCTTCAGTTACCTCTTCTTCTGCAGCGTCTTCAACTGCCTCAGAAACTTCCGCCTCAACATCTGCTGTCGCTTCTTCTGTCGCAGCTTCAACTGCTTCAGAAACCTCGGCTTCTACATCAGCTGTCGCGTCTTCTGTCGCAGCTTCGACTGCCTCAGAAACTTCAGCTTCAACATCAGCTGTCGCTTCTTCTGTCGCAGCTTCAACTGCTTCTGAAACTTCAGCTTCTACATCTGCTGTCGCTTCTTCTGCCGCTGCTTCAACTGCCTCAGAAACCTCGGCTTCTACATCAGCTGTCGCTTCTTCGGTTGCAGCTTCAACTGCCTCAGAAACCTCGGCCTCAACATCAGCTGTTGCTTCTTCTGTCGCTGCTTCGACTGCTCCAGAAATCTCTGCTTCTACATCTGCTGTCGCGTCTTCTGCCGCTACTTCAACTGCTTCAGAAACCTCGGCTTCTACATCAGCTGTTGCTTCTTCTGCCGCTGCTTCGACTGCTTCAGAAACCTCGGCTTCTACATCAGCTGTCGCTTCCTCTGTCGCTGCTTCGACTGCTTCAGTAACTTCCGCCTCAACATCAGCTGTCGCTTCTTCAGTTGCTGCTTCAACTGCTTCAGAAATGTCGGCCTCAACGTCAGCTGTCGCTTCCTCTGTCGCTGCTTCTACAGCTTCAGTAACTTCCGCCTCAACATCAGCTGTCGCTTCTTCAGTTGCTGCTTCAACTGCTTCAGAAACCTCTGCTTCAACATCTGCTGTTGCTTCTTCTGTTGCTGCTTCAACTGCCTCAGAAACTTCCGCCTCAACATCTGCTGTTGCGTCTTCTGTCGCTGCTTCAACTGCTTCTGAAACTTCCGCCTCAACGTCAGCTGTCGCGTCTTCTGTTGCAGCTTCAACTGCCTCAGAAACCTCTGCTTCAACATCAGCTGTCGCGTCTTCAGTTGCGGCTTCTACAGCTTCAGAAACGTCGGCCTCAACGTTGGCTGTCGCTTCTTCAGTTGCAGCTTCAACTGCCTCAGAAACGTCGGCCTCAACATCTGCTGTTGCTTCATCAACTTCTGTTTCTGCAAGTGCAGCATCTGCTTCATCAAGTTTTTCAAGAATACTGGCGTTCAAGTCATCAGTTTCGTAAAATTCATCTTCTGGTTCTGCTGTAATTGCTTTTGGTTCAACAATTTCAACTTCTTCCACCACATCGACGACTTCAGAGACAACTTCGTCGCTTACAGCTTCGGCTTCTTCTAAAACTTCTTCATTAGTTGCCTCGTCTTCTACGTCCGCAACTTCGGTCTCAACTGTTTCAACGCCATCTACTTCAACGCCATCTACTTCAACTTCGACTTCCTCAGCAGCTGCTTCTAAATCCGCAGTCTCTTCGTCTACCGTCTCTGTAACATCAGCAGCTTCTACAAGCTCTGTCTCTTCAGACTCAACCTCTACCGCTTCAGTAATCTGAGCTTCTACATCTGGAGCAACCTCTTCTGTCGCTTCTTCAACAGTCTCAGAAACTTCTGTTTCCATATCTGCCGTTGCATCTGCGGCGACAACTGACGCCTCTTCAGTAAGAGATGTTGGGCCAACAAGGACAGGCTCTGCAGATACGAAAGGAAGATACAGCCATTTAGCAGCGTCACCATCCTTGGATATACGCGCCCAATCATCATTTCTTTCATACACGGTAATTTCAGCACCAACACCAAGCATTTCATCAAATGAAACGGACATTTCTGGTTGAGCGAAAACTGGAATAAATTTTGGTGTAATTGTAAATGTGTCTACAGCTATTTCAGCGCTTTGTTCTTCAACAGCAGCTTCTACTTCAGCTTCTTGCGCCATCGCTGGAGATATCGTCAATGCCAATCCGGCAACGGACGCAAACAACGCAGACTTCAGAGTGTTTATCTTTAAAAGAGGTTTCATAAAAAGAGTCCTTATTATTTGAATAAAGCGCCACGCCCCAACTGCTTGGCAAACTTTGACTGCAACATTCTGTCACTTAACCCGATATCAAAACTAGAATTCAGCAAGACGTCACAAATAGTAATCACGGCCCCTTATTGAGCCCCACAACATTGATTAACTAAACATAAACAAAATAAAATCAAGGCGATCACTGCTTTTATTACAAATCCACAGTTTCAACTCTGGTATAGCCAAATTTTTCAAGTACTGGGAAGTATGCGTCCCTATTTGCTCTACCACCAGTAAGTAAAACACATGCATCTGGGGATTTTTTAGATGACTTTTCCCTTACTAGGAGTCTACCAACCTGACGCCCTATCGCATCCCCAGAATCTATCAATTTTGTAACATATGCAGGACAAGCTTTTTGTATTTGATCCCGAATTAAAGGAAAATGTGTACAAGCCAAAACAACCACATCAATATTCTGGCCCTCAGCACCTGAAAACAAAGGCGAAATTGCATTGTCGAACATATCTTGAGAAAGAATTTCTCCGCGTACATGTCTTTCGGCCAATTCAACCAAACCAGCGGTGCCATGGCGCACAACCTTGATGTGAGCAGCAAATTGGCGCTCCAAGTCATCCAGATATTGTCTGCGTATCGTTCCCGGTGTGGCTAACACCCCTATCGTTCCTGTTTGCGTGATTTCAGCGGCCGGTTTTATAGCCGGAACCGTTCCCACGACTGGAATATCGACAATTTCGCGTACACTTGCCAATGATAAAGTACTTGCGGTGTTGCACGCCATGACAAATATATCGGGCTTAGCTTTTTCTATCAGTGCTTTGCATAGCTTTGGCAATCTAGCTTGCAGCTCTTCATCCGATTTCAGACCATAAGGAAAAAAACCGGCGTCAGCAGCATAATCAACAATCGTGTCTGGGATCTGTTCTCTGATGGAATTGACAATGGATAACCCACCAACACCGCTATCAAAAACAAGGACCCTATTCATCACTTAATAGCGCCCATCATCATCTGCACCTGACACAAGGCTCGCATATAATTCAGGTCTTCTGTCTCTGAAAAATCCCCATGCTGCTCGCATCTGGTCATTATAATCCAGATCAAAACTAGCGACACGCACCCCTTCTTCAATGCGATCAAGATCTTCAACGACCTCACCTACCGCATCACATATGAAGCTCGTTCCATAAAAAGCTTGCCCATCTTCCGTGCCAACGCGATTGGCTGCAGCAACAGGAACTACATTCGCCACGGCATGCCCTTGCATGACGCGCCGCCAACGCGCTGCTGTATCCATATCTGGCTCCTGCGGTTCTGACCCGATCGCCGTAGGATATAATAACAGGTCAGCTCCCGCCAACGCCATGGCACGCGCACATTCTGGATACCATTGATCCCAGCATATTCCGACGCCAATGCGCCCCTTTTGGGTATTCCAAACTTTGAACCCCGTATCACCGGGCCTGAAATAGAATTTCTCCTGATATCCAGGTCCATCTGGAATGTGAGTTTTGCGATAAACACCCATTAATTCGCCTGTGGAATCGATCATCACCATAGAATTAAAATAGTGCGGACCCGATTTTTCATAAATGGAAACAGGAATTACGACATTGAGTTCTTTAGCTATGGGTGCCAGCGCCACAACACAAGGATGTTCCCGCCACGGGTAAGCACGCAAGAACTCTTTTTCTTCTTGCGTCTTACAAAAATAATGCCCCTGAAACAGCTCTGGCGGAAGCACAACATCAGCGCCAAGCTTCGCTGCGTCACGTATTTTGCTTACAACTGTTTCAATATTGGCGTGCATATCGTCGCTAAACGCACTTTGAATGACACCGACACTTAATTTTCGAGACATCAATTACACCTGAAGTTAATCGCAATTCTACACATTCATCATGCGGGTTGCTGTTGTGTGATGCAATGGAAAGAACCACCGCCAGTGAGAATATAGTTAGATGGCAAGCCGATAAGCTGGCGGTCTTTAAAAATATCCTGCAAAATGGATATGGCCTCTTCCGCCGCAGCTTCACTTTTTTCACCATAAATGGGCATAATCACTGAGGCGTTGCCTATTAGAAAATTCATATGGCTTGCAGGCGAAATCGCCCCTTCAGCATCTCGATATAAACCCGGAGATGGAATACGCGTCACCTTTAGTTTGTTCCCATCGGCGTCAGTCTCATGCGACAAGACATCATATATGGCGTTGAGCACATCTGCATTTGGATCATCATCACCTGTTGGAGCCATGCAAACAACATGAGCCGGGCCAACAAATCGGGCAACATTATCCACATGCCCGTCTGTGTGATCGTTCAACAATCCACCTTCCAGCCAGATAACTTTTCGTGCGCCCAAAGCACTTTGCAAAGCTTCCTCGGCATCAGCTTGTGTTTTCCAATCGGGGTTTCTGTTCGCATTTAGCAGACATTCGCGCGTGGTCAGGAAAGTTCCTTTTCCGTCTCCGTCAATGGCACCACCCTCAAGGACAAACTCATATTGCTCACTACGCGCATCTGCTATCCACGCCACCGCACGCGATACTTTATCGTCATGCTCATAGATATATTTTCCGCCCCACCCATTCACCCGAAAAGATGCGGCCAGATCATGAGTTAGAAATATTGGGCCTGTATCGCGTAGCCAAATATCGCCATAAGGCTGCAAGATAATCTCAGCGAGATCTCCCACAGCAGCCTGCGCGCTTTCACGCGCCTCTTCATTCTTGACTAGCAGTTTGACCTTATCACCTTTGCGATCATTGCAATCTTCACTCAAACTACGGATCAAACCTTCGACCTCAAGACGCGCAAATTTTGCTTCCGGTGCCCACAAATCATCACCCGTAGGCCAAGCCGTCCATACAGCGGCATGCTCTTCCCATTCAGCGGGCGGTACGACTGCTTTATTGTCTATCACACTCATGGGATCGAAATTCTTTCAGCTAATTTAGTGCATAAAGTCAAAATGGAAGGCGATATATCAAGCTTCTTCTTCACAGGGTCAATAAGTATTCAAATTCCTTAAACATAAAAAGGGCGGCTCCAATCGGAACCGCCCTCTTCGTTATTTATTTGATTGAATGTCTAAGCGTTGCTTAGAATTCGTATTTCACACCAAGACGTAGTTCCCAAAGTGAAACGGCTGTTTCACGACGTTCAGCTGTTGCAGCAAAGAACTCGTTGTAAACATACTGGTTTGTTGCTTCATCAATTGACGCATCTACAATACCAACTGTTTGTGGGAAGCCAGCTTGGTAAACTGCACCCCACTCATCGTTAAGCAAGTTTCCGATGTTTTCGATAGTGAAGTAAGCTTTTGATTTGTGTCCGCGCAATGCACCAGGGAATTCCTGTTCGATGCGAAGATCAAATTTGTTTACCCACTGACCGTCTTGAGCGTTACGTCCAGCGATTCCGCCACGTCCAAGTCCAGCGCCATCAACATAGGCGAAGAAAGCTTCTTGGTCGAAACCGTCTGCGAAGCGAACCAATGGGTCACCCGCACCAGTTGGTACGTAAAGCAAGTGGTTTGCAACAGAGTCATCACCGAACATGTCGTCTGATGAGCTGTTGAATGTGTAAGAGAATGGACGCGCTTGGTAAGCTGACCCAAACAAGTTTGCACGTGTGAAATACTCGCCAAAGAATGCTTTTTCCCATGAAAGGTTCAAAGTGAAGCGGTGAGGAATTTCATAGTTTGATGTTGCAACGCCAAGGTTGTTCGCATCAGTACGAGCAACGTTAAAGAAGTTAGAGTTCGCAACTGATGAAGTCATTGGGTTTGAATCTTCAGCATCTGTAAATGCGTAAGCCAATGTCCATTTAATTCCGAAATCTTCGTATGCTTTAGACAATGCACCAGAAAGTGTGTTTGATTTTCCGCCATCATTGTTAGTCAGCAGATAATCACCACCAAAACCAGCAGATCCACCATAAATTGGGCGACCATCTGGAGCGTTACCTTCTTGCTCAGCTGAAATCAGTTGAACAGTTGATGCATCTTTAGTTGCAGACAACAACCAGTCAGCCATCAATGAGTAATCTTGACCCCAGAAACCTGGAAGGTCGAAGTTGTATGTGAAACCAGCTGCAAATTTCCACTCAGAAGGAATTTCAAAGTCTGGGTCCAGCGCGTTAACAGGACCATTTGTTGATGCTGCTGCAACTTCGTTGAAGAGACCCTCAGGGATACCGTAGAATGGACGTCCAAGGCCGTCTTCGTCATTTACGAATGTCAGGCTTGAAAGTGGAGCACCAGAACGATCCTGAGCTTCGTACAATGTTACACCATTGTTGGAGTAGTTGTTCGAAATCCAAACATTCGGGTTACCACCAGAATAAAGTCCGGCACCAGCACGAACTTGGATGTCACCGGCGTCATAGTTGAAGCCAAGACGTGGCATAAGAAGATCTTTGCCATCCATGTTTGAAGTGTTAGCGAAACCGTATTTGTCAACAAAGTTTTGGTTGTAGTTAGGCTCATCATCGCTTGTGTAATAGTCATAACGAAGACCAGCAGTCAGGTTCATGCCTGGCTGAATTTCCCACTCATCCTGCAAATAGAATGTGTTTACTGCGTAACCAAATTCCGCACCACCATCATTGGCGTTGTTTGTACCAGTGGCGTTTTCGTACGTAATACGGCTAGGTGTACCAGCGACAAAATCATCAATTGAAGAGAAGCGGTACTCACCTTCAGCTTCTTGTACGAACAAGTTGAAAACATCTGTTTCAATGCGCTCAACACCAGCTGTCAATGAGTGGTTGTTCAATTGGTAGTTTGCAAGACCTTTGTAAGTCCATGTTGCGTAGTTAAGTGCGTTTGCGTGACGTGAGTCATCAGAACCTAGGTAAATTGTGTTACCGTTGTGACTGATTTGAACTTCACCAAAACGAGCACCATCAAGTGACGCTTGAGTGAATTCAACTTCGTTTTTAGAAACGCGCAATTCTGTCGAGAAATTATCTGTCCAGTTAGAGAACAACTGACCAGAGTATGTTTTTGTCTCAGCACCACGTTGGTAAAGGTGTTTTGAGTATTCAAACTCATTGTTGTCGCCATCTGATTCAGATAGGCTCAAACCTTCATCATAGTTGTATGTGAAAGACGCACGGTGGTTATCAGTAATGTTTGCATCAACGCGCATCAAATATTTTTCATTGAATGTCGCTTCGGTCGCAGGAACACCACCTGGATCATAGTCGTACAAATTGATGGCAGCATCACGGATACGGTCATAATCTGCTTGAGTGAAACCAGCGATTTCTGTACCAGCACCAGAACCTTCAACACCGCGGTCGATTGTTGCACCTGGGCCTTCGAATTTTTCATAAGCACCGAAGAAGAACAAACGGTCTTTAATGATTGGACCACCTAGAGAGAAACCGTGACGTTTTGTTTCAAATGGGTCTGAATTGATTGTGTCGCCTTCAGATTTGTCACCTTTAAGGCTATCATCTGTGTAGTCGAAGAATGCAGAACCGTGGAATTCGTTTGTTCCTGATTTCGTTACAGCGTTGATGTTACAAGCTGTGAAACCGTTATACTGAACATCAAATGGTGCAAGCTCAACTGAAACGTTTGAGATAGCATCAAATGGGAAAGGCATTTGCTGACCAGGGTAACCGTTTGAGTTCAAACCGAAACCATCGTTCAAGCTCACACCATCAACTGTCAATGAGTTAAAGCGTGGGTGAGCACCCGCACATTGAACACCATCACCAAAGCTCTCATCAATGTATACGCGCGGGTCTTGGCGGATAATGTCGCGAAGGTCACGGTTTACAGATGGAGAATTTTGAAGTGTTGCAAGGTCGAATGTAGAGTTAGGACCAATTGCTGTTTGGATCACGTTTGCTGCAGAAGCTGTCAGTACAATTGTATCCATTGTACGAGCTGCATCTGTCGCTGCAAACTGAAGGTTCAAGTTTGCAGTCTCACCAAGAGCAATGAATACATCGTTCAATTGAAGAGATTGGAAACCATCTGCTTGAGCAGTAATGGAGTAAGGTCCACCAACATTCAGACCACGTGCTGAAAAGGCACCCTGTTCGTTTGTAGTCAAGTTAGTTGCAGAACCTGTACGTGTGTCAACAACAACAACAGATGCACCTGAAACAACTTGCCCTTCAGGAGAAGTTAGCTGACCGCGCAATGCAGACGAAGTTACCTGAGCTTCTGCTTGAAGCACGATACCTGAAGAGATGGCGGCAACAGCCACACCACCGATGAGATTTTTCCAATTGGTCATAGATATACCCCGTAAGACCTACTGACAGTGGCGCATGCTATATTGGGAAGGGCACACACCGCGAATACGGGTCGCATACATTGAAGACATGACACTAAAAAGACAGTTTTCAGATATGATATTTTTTTGATTTGTCGTGACACATTTTTGCAACAATGCCAGTTTTCATAAAAATCCTCAAAATTTGCTCAAATACACCGCAACTTTCATTAACCTTAAAAAGTCAAGTCAGAAATTTTTCAAAAATAATCCGTACAGAAATCAAATTTAATAATCCAAATCTAAAACCTACCCTCCCTTAGGGAAGGTGGAATTTGTCATATACATTTGCTAAACTCATCAGAAACAGGTTTAAGTTCCCTAACTCCTGAAATCCAACCCAGAGACAAAGCCTTACATGTTCCCAATACCAAGTATTGTACACCGCAACCCTATTCGAACAGTGGCAGTGGTCCTGACTGCTTTAGTCTTCTTAAGGCTTGTCTCCGTCATTCTTTCTCCACTTAACATCGGTCCAGATGAAGCCCAATACTGGAGATGGTCCACCGAGCTGGATTGGGGATATTATTCAAAGCCGCCACTGATTGCATGGATGATATCTTTGACCACATCTATCTTCGGTCACAGCGAATGGGCGATACGATTTTATGCACCATTTGGGCATGGTTTTGCTGCCTTCTTCCTATTTTTGCTCGGGAAAAAAGCATTTGACGTCCGAACAGGTGCTTGGGCTGCTGCCATTTATATGATGATGCCGGGCGTTTGGCTGTCTTCCAATATCATTTCCACGGATGGACTTTTACTGCCCTGCTGGTCGGCAGCAATCACGTTATTGTGGTATCAAAGAGAAAACACTTCTTGGCTAAAAGCTATATTGATGGGGTTAGCAATCGGATTTGCATTCCTCGCAAAATACGCTGCCATCTATATCCTTGTCGGGTTTGTTCTAGCTGCAATTGTCGATAAAAAAACTCGCCAAGCTCTGCTCTCTTGGAAAACCCTCGCAACACTCGCCACCGGATTTGCTGTCATTCTTCCAAATATATTATGGAATGCTGCGCATGATTTTGCGACACTTGGCCATACCGCAGACAATGCAAACTGGGAAAATTCCACATTCAACCCTGAAAACATGATCAAGTTTTTCCAGGACCAAATGGGGGTATTTGGTCCCGTATCTTTCATTATATTGCTTGGTGGTCTGGCAATTATCTTGCCTAAAACAGATAAAGCGAGCGCCGCAAAGGACAGATGGTTTCTGTGCTTTATTCTACCAGCACTTATCATCATTGCAGGCCAAGCCTTCGTTTCACGCGCACATGCAAATTGGGCGGCGAGTGCATACCCAGCTGCATCCGTCCTTGTCGCAGCGTGGAGCTTGCGCGCAAACTGGACAGCATTCTTAAAAATCGGTCTCATTTTTAATGCTGTTGTTGGCTTTGCAATGCTTGCCTTTTCCATCAGTCCGGCTTTTGCGGATCTAACAGGCTTTTCAAATGCTATCAAACGCGTCCGTGGATGGGAGCCTTCCATTGCGCAACTTGATAAAGCTGCCAAATCCATAGACGCAACCGGAATTGTATTTGACGAACGTGAGTTCTGGCATGGCATGGATTATTATGGAGAACGTCTAGACTCCCCGCCTGAGCATTATCTATGGCAACGCCATGATACGCCTCATGCATTTGCAGAATCATTTGCTCCCGTGCCCAAAGGCCAACCAGACACCTATCTTATCGCATCCATTCGTCCCAATTTTTTGGCGCGTATGAAAGCAGACTTTGAAACATTAGAGCCTGTTGGCCGTTTTGATATTCCTATTGGTGGCTCGCACCTGCGAACATTCTGCCTCTACAAAGCAAGCAACTTCAATCCAGTGCCGCGCACATTGGAATATGAGACAGAGTTTAAGGACCTCGTAGAAAAATGCCCCTATGAGGAAAACATCATCTCTTCTACGAAATAAATCTCAGGCCTGACGCGCACAATATTATTTGTGCGCGGTCTCGTTGTTAGCCCACACCTGCTCTATTCGCTTATCCCGTCCGCAAGAACTGCGATAATAGCGATATCTAAGCGGGTTCTTTTTGTAATAATTTTGATGATATATCTCAGCTGGATAAAATGGCGCAGCTGTCAGGATGGGTGTTACAACTGGCGCCTCCAACACACCTGAATTTTCTAAATCACTTTTAGACTTCAACGCTATTTGTTGTTCATTTTCATCATTCACAAAAATAGCCGTTTTATAGCTGTCTCCGCGATCACAAAATTGTCCGCCATCATCTGTTGGATCAACATGACGCCAATAATAAGTTAGCAATTCATCGAAGCTGACCGTTTCAGGATCATACTCGATCTGTAACACTTCATAATGACCGGTATCTTCACGTGAGACTTGTTTATATGTTGGATTGTCTACATGTCCGCCGGAATAGCCTGAAATTGTCGCGACAACACCGTCAACTTTATCAAAATCAGATTCAACGCACCAGAAACACCCGCCCGCCACAACAATCGTTTTTGTAATTTCGGGCTTAGTATCCAGCCGCTCAGACTCAGCGACATTAGGAGCCGCAGTCGATTGCGAGCAACTTGCTAGCAAAGCAACAGACGACGTGAAAAATAGTGTTTTATAATTCATCATGCATGAATTATGGCTTAGTTTAAAACAACTACAACCTCAAAACGCGTTTATCACAGAGTTTTGAAAGTGTGTGAAACGCCTTATTCGGCAGCGTGTGGAGATGCTTTCGCATCACCAACTTGTCCGTCCGAATGCTGTGGATTTCCGCCGATAACATCTTCCATAAAGACATGCTTTTGATCCAAGCCCGCAACTTGTTTCAGGCGCAACCAGTTTCTATCTCTCCAACGTCCCATTTTTTCAGGCGCAGCCAACCAAACCGGTGTCACGATCAAAGTGACAAATGTCGAAAAACCAAGTCCAAATACCACAGCCGTGGATAAGGGAACCCACCATTCAGATGCAGCGCCACCTTTAGATATTGTACCTGCTCCAAAATCGATATTCATTTGCACAACCATGGGCAACAAACCACATATCGTTGTTCCAGTGGTCAGCAAAATAGGCCGCATTCTTTGAGCAGCTGTCATAACGGCTGCTTCATGTGCTGTTCGTCCATCCAAAATAAGACGCTGGAATGTATCAATCAGCACGATATTATTGTTCACCACAATACCAGCCAACGCCACAACACCTGTTCCTGTCATAATCATTGAAATGTAAGATGACGCCAATTGCAGCCCGATCAACACACCAATCGTGGATAAGATCACGGCCGAAAGCGTCAAAACAACATGATAGAAATTGTTAAACTCCCACAACAAGATGACCCCCATTAAGAAGAGAGCACCAAATGCGGCTGCCTCAAAGAATGCCGCAGCTTCGGCTGATTCCTCATCGGCACCTTCAAATTTCACTTTCACACCTGGGTCAAAGTCCTGCGCATCAACCCATTTTTTCAAAATGGCATTCATATGCGCACCCTGCCCCGCAACTTCAGCATTTGCACGCAATGTGAACACTCTTAAACCGTCTCTACGATCAATTCTTGTCAGCTGAGGAGCTGGCACGCGATCAACAAATGTTGAGATTGGGGTTGGCCCATCTGGCGTAGAGACAGTTAGATCATCCAAAGCCTCTACTGTTCTGTATTGCGCTGGGAAACGCACTCTAATATCGACCTCATCAATAGCATCATCTGGTCTAAATCTGCCAGCAAGTGCACCATTTGTGATAAGCTGAACAACACCGCCAACCTGATTGATATCTACGCCAAATTTAGCCGCTCTTTCTCGGTCAATGTCCAATCTCCATTCTGTTCCCGGCAATGGGCGCGTATCTTCAATATCAACCAGACCATCCGTATTATCTAATTTCTCCCGAATGAGCGTCGCTGTTTCAAGCAAGGCATCTTGATTGGATGCAAAGACCGAGATTTGGACGTCTTTCCCAACGGGCGGCCCTTCCTGAAATGGCGTGATCTCAATATGAGCACCGACAAAATTCTTAAACGCCTTGCGTATTTCAGCTTCAACTTTACGGCCATCAACTCCCGGCGCACTTGAATCTAGATCAACCAGCATTCGACCAACTGTATCGACGGGAATAGAGCCTGTCCCAGTCCCAAAGCCGCCTTCTGATGCCGCCGGACCAGTCACAGTCGTCACCGATAAAATTCCATCGATAGGCAAAACCAATTCTTCAGCGCGTTTGGTCACTTCAAACTCTTCAGCGCCCGATAGATTTCCTTGTGCACCGACATAAACGTAGAGCTTTTCGGGTTCAGCATTCAAAAAGAAATAGACGCTGTGCTGAGTCGTTCCAAACCACATGATGATTGCAACACAAATTGCAAATAATCCGCCTGTAACCATTAAAGGGCGATGACATAATTTATCAATCAAGCGCGCATACAACCCAAAAAAGCCTGTCGCTTTTTCAGGCGCACCATCAACACCAGAAAATTCTTTTAATGTAGAATCTGTGTTCTTATTTCGACCACCAATAACCCCGCCAAGAACCGGAAGAAAAATAAGTGCCATAAACAAAGACGAGGTAAGAACAAATATCAAAGTTATCGGCAGATAAGACATAAACTTACCTGGCATGGAATTCCAAAATAGGAATGGAAGGAATGCTGCCAGCGTCGTGGCATTGGATGCAATGATCGGCCAGAACATGCGTTTACCAGCCGTCGCGAACGCTTCTACCTTATCCAACCCTTCGGCCATTTTACGGTCTGCATATTCGACCACCACAATCGCACCATCAACCAGAATACCAACAGCGATAACCAGCGCGAACAGCACCATCATATTTATGGTATATCCGGCCCACCCCAAAAACAGAAACCCCATCAGGAAACTGGCGGGGATAGAAATCCCAACAAGAATGGCGGACCTTAAACCCAGCGCGCCCACAACGATAATCATCACAAGAATGACCGCTGTCATGATCGAAGATTGCAAGGTGGCGATCTGATCTCCGATTTCAGCAGATTCATCTGCCGTCAGTTCAACATTTAAAGTATCGGGCCAATTCAACTGTAACTCAGCAATTGTTGCACGCACACTCGCAACTGTTTCGAGAATGTTGGCACCCGAACGCTTAACAACTTGCACAGAAACTGCTGACTGACCGTTGAAACGTGCATACTCATCTCGGTCTTTAAATGTCCGTCTAACCTCAGCCACATCCTTAATTGTCACCACTCGGTCACCGACACGCTTAATTGCGATATCAAATGCATCTTGCGGCGTTTCAATCAAACCGGGCACTTTAATCGAATAACGCCCCTGTTCCATATCTATGCTGCCGGCAGGAATGAGGTTGTTATTTGCTTGTATCGTTGCAAAAATTGTCGCTGCTGAAAGATTATAAGTTTCCAGTTTTACTGGATCTACTTGAATTTCAAGGACTTCTTCTCGATCACCTTCAATATTTGCTTCTAAAACACCCGGTATTGCTTCAAGGTTTTCTTGAAGCTCTCTAGCAATACTGTACAAACCACGCTCGGGCAGATCACCATACATATTGACGACAACTACTGGAAAGCGCGCTGTATTGATCTCTGATACAATTGGCTCGCGCGTTTCAACGGGAAATTCCCGCTTGGCCATATCTACTTTTTCACGAACATCCAAAAGAGCCTGATCAACATCAGCATCCATTTCAAATTCTATCGCAAGCTGACCAGCTCCTTCCAAAGCAACAGAATTAACCTGTTTTATCCCTTCAATAGACCTGACTTCCGCTTCTGTTGGCCGAATAAGGAGGCGTTCAGCATCTTCTGGAGAAATACCTTCCAACGGAATAGTCACCAGAACAAACGGCACTTGAATCTCTGGTGCAGCTTCTTTTGGAAGATTATTATAAACCACAATTCCGGCGATGATCGCACAGACCAATATCGACAGCACCATACGTGCCCGCGAAACTGCTCCGTCGATGAGCGAATTCATTACGAATTATCCCCTTCAAAAAAAGCTTCGACACGAAGCCCTTGTTGAACATAGTCTTGTCCCTGCACGATAATATCAGCTTCTTTTGGTAAACCGCTGACCCAAACCCCTGACGGATCGCTATCTACGATTTCAACCAACGCCAAATTGACCATTGAATTTGGCCCGACAAACCGAACACCTGGTGCACCATCATCCGAGTAAACAATCAGTGCTGGGGAGATATGATGCGCTAACCCTTCACCAATTTGAATGCGAATTTCAGCTGATTGCCCTGCTGGATATTTCATATCACTATTTTCTAGCGCAATTTCAACACGATATGTGCCTGTTGAAACATCTGCGGAAGACGCCACATAGCGGAGTTTGCCAGCAATACTTTCATCTGAACGATGCCCTAATTGCGCACTAGCTGTAGCACCCGATTGCAAAATCCCTGCGTATTTTTCAGAAACATCTGCAGCGACAATCAAAGGGTCGAGATCCAGCATCACACCGCAGACACTTCCGGGGGAAAGGAAATCCCCAACTTCCGCTTCTCGTTTTTCAAAAATACCAGCAAATGGTGCCCGAATATCTGTTTTTGATAACTCTACCTCAGCACCCTCAACGGCTGCCGCAGCCGCATCTAGTGTAGCTCTCGCTGCTGCTTCCTGGTTTTCAGGTTTCCAGCCTTTTTCAACCAATTCCTTGGTTGCGTTATAATCAAGTTTAGCTGAAGCATATTTTGCTTTAACTTCATCCAGATTTGCTTGACGCGCATCGACATCCAGTCCGCAAAGAACAGCGTTTAATTTTACAAAACTACCCTCAACAGCATTCGCTCGAGATACAACACCAGTTGTTTCTGATCGTACAAGCACCGTCCGCTCAGGTTCAGAGCGACCCTTTAAATTCAGATATATAGGGTGCATTTCAGATTTAGATTTGCGTACCAATACCCGCACAACTTCTTTACTACTCCGTTTTTCAGGAACCGGCTTATCAAGTGTAGGAACTGCATTTGCAGTGCCTTCCGGGATATGTGTTTGTGTATCATCCCCAGAACGAAAAAGCGCACTGCCGACAAAATATAAAATAAATACCGCAAAAATACCTGCGGCGATTTTCATAGACCGCGACATTCACAGGTTTCCTTTCACTCTGACAAACCGGCATTTTGCAGGCTTTTCCCTGATTTAATAAACTCAAATTATAATTTTGGCACGTAATTGCTATGGTTAACGGACATTGTGTCACGACTTATACATGATTACTCTTTCCCAATACCATTTCTCAAGCACTAAATTTACAAAGTGAAAAGAACTTTTTATTATCAATATTGCTGAAATTGCGTATCAATGCTCATTTTTGCATTCCCTAAAGTGTCAGTTTAGTTGCAAGTTGCGCCTTTAGGACTTAGCTCCCCTATATCAGTCGATTTTATTCGCAAAATCTGTTTTTCTAAACTATCTAGTTTTTATAAACGACACGAACAGGCTTAAGGACGAGAACATGGACGCAGCAGCAGCCAAACCCGCTAAATCTGCAACGGGCCCAACCGAAGAAACAGTGCTTTCAGTCAAGCATTATACAGACAGATTATTTTCATTCCGGCTTTCCCGTCCCGCAGCTTTCAGATTTCGCTCAGGCGAATTTGTGATGATTGGGTTGTACAAAGACAATGGAAAACCTTTGTTGCGCGCCTACTCCATAGCATCACCTAGTTGGGATGAAGAATTAGAGTTCTACTCGATTAAGGTCCCAGACGGTCCATTGACGTCACGCCTTCAAAAAATTGTGCCCGGTGATAAAGTGTTACTTGGCCGCAAACCAACCGGCACACTCGTCCATGACGCACTCGTTCCGGGCAAACGCTTATACTGTTTCTCAACAGGTACAGGATTTGCGCCTTTTGCTAGCGTTGTGCGTGATCCTGAAACTTACGAAAAATTCGATGAAGTGATTGTAACACACACATGTCGTGAAGTTGCAGAACTCGACTATAGTAAGCAAATTGTAGATGAGACGCTAAATCATGAATTCCTTGGTGAATTAGCTCAAGGTAAGCTTGTTCACTATGGTTCAGTAACGCGAGAAGACTATCCGCACAAAGGCCGCATTACTGAGCTTATGAGTTCAGGTAAATTATATTCAGATCTTGGTGTACCAGCTCTAAACCCCGAAACTGATCGTGTGATGATTTGTGGATCTATGGAAATGCTGGCAGATACAAAACAATTATGTCTTGATGCCGGCTTTGTTGAAGGTTCAAATGCAACACCCGCACAATTTGTTATTGAAAAAGCATTTGCAGGCTAAACGGTCAAAATATTTTGAGAGCGAACACGACTAATCATCTACGTCGCTCTCAATAAAATTGGCTTACTTATTAGCCAGTTGCGGTTATTTTCTTGGTTGAAACTTCCCATCCGCCGCCAGTAAGATCATTCAGCTGCGTAATTAAATCTTCCTGAGATATGGGTTTAGCAATACAGTCATTTGCGCCCACAGACATTGCTTCTCGAACTTTAGCAAAACTCATATGCGGAATAGCGGCAATGATTTGAAGCGGTTCCCGAGAAGTCTCTCTCTCCCAACCTCGTATCGTGCGGATAGCTGAAATACCGCTCAATATAGGCATTTGAGTATCCATAATGACGACGTCGAAAGCTTGGTTTTTAACCGCATCTATGGCTTCCTCGCCATTTTCAACAAATGTCACATCTAATTGCAATTGAACTGCGAGTAGTTCTAGGACACGTCTATTAAGCGGATTGTCTTCTGCTACAAGAATAGACAATTCGCTCTGACTAGAAATTTTAGGCACAGATCCGCCGGAAGAGCCGCGTTCAAAATCTTTCATAATCGGGAATTCGGTCAAAATTCTGGAGACAGATTCTCCTGCCTTTTCGTAAAAGACAGTCCCTTTTAGTTTTTCAGTAAAATCGTGGATAATCGCCATAGACAGCCCCTCTTCTTCAGGGTTGTCCAATTGAATCAATACCGAATCTGAATAAGGTATTTTAGGGTAAGCATGTTTTACATCAAATGTGAGAATGCAAAGTCCTTCGCCCGAATTATCGACTTCAACTTCGACAACGACATGATCGTCATTTCGAACTGTTTTCTGCAATTCAAGAATGAATAATGACAGAGATTCCTCTATTTTAGCTGGATTACCTTTATAAATATCATCCGACTCATCACAATACACAGCCTCTATTGTGGTAGATACCGCGCCACATTTACTATTTGCGATACAGCTTTCGACAAGCTCTTTAATATTGAATTCTGACGATTTATTTTCAAACTTATGTGAGTAAATACTCATATATTTGTCAATGTTATGAATCGCGTCGCTCACACCTTCCGCCGACGTATCCATAAGTTTCAACATATTCACTTGCTCACGACTGAGTGACGTTCTTTGAAGTGCGTGAGAAAGCTCTAGCATACTCGCAATCTGCTCGGACACTGAGCGCCCAACATCACCAATTAATGATGCTTTTCGGCGATATTTCTGCTGAAGACGCTCTTCGAGGTCTTCAGTCATATAATCAGTTTTTTGAGACACCGTGATATCACGCATTGAACCAATCATACGCACTGGTTTGCCTGTTTCATCAGCGTCCTGACGAGATGCAACAGAAACCCAAATTTCTCTCCCCACGGCATTTTCTTTACGGTAAGACAAATGCACCGGTGCACCTGCACTTAAATGATGCTTCCAAGCTTTAGAAACTCTAGGCTGATCATCTGGGTGAGCGAGTCTAAAAAGACTGTTCGTAAGCTGACTGAGGCTTGGTTTTGATTTGAAAAACGGCGTCCAATCCCCTTCTATTTTTACCGTTTTTTGCAGCAGGTCAATCTCCCAAACCATCATGGAAGACAATGCCAACCCATATTCCATACGTGCCAAAGAGGCTTCTGTTTGACGTTTTTGAATAACGATTTCAGTTACATCTTTGATAATACAGATTGCACCACAAACGGAACCATCTTGCTCCATCCAAGGCGCACAAATCCAATCAATCCATTGTGTTTCAGCCGATCTTTCAATTGTTACGTGCTTGAATTCGGTTGTTTCACCAGTAATCGCCGCATCGACACTTTGCTGTAATTTTTCAGGTGTCTGGGCCCACAATTGAGTAATTTTTCCGCCAAGCAAATGCACATCAGACTTGCCAATCATGTCCACGAGAGACTGATTTACCAGAGAAATTTTTCCATCCAAATCTATAATAGCAACGCCAACAGAGGCATGATCAAGGAAAGCCTTAGCAGATGACTCCGTTTTCATTGAAGACTGAAGCGCTTTAATGTTGGACGTTTTATTCAGTGCCACACCACTGATACCATCAATACTGCCATCTTCAGTATAACAAGGAGATCCAGCAAATTCGATTACTCTTGTCTGACCATCAGGACAGTCAATTGTACATGTCACGGTCTGCGTTATGCTGTGAAACTGACTCTTTGAAAAAGCATTGGACAGCTTTTTAAGGTCAGCTGGCGACATCATTTGAGCATATTCGTCAAATTTTAGCGGCTTGGAATTTTCTTCCATCCCAAACATTCGAAACATGCCTGGAGACCAGAATGCTGGCTTGGACTTGGAAATGGTCCAACGTCCAATACCAACAAGCAATTCCATTTGAATCAACGCATCATCTGTTTCTTTGCGTCGCTGCTCTAAACGGGCTTCGTTCGTAATATCTACAGCGCTGTAATAATACCGATCTGAAGCTGAGCGGCTTATTGAAGCTTGCACCAATCGGATACTCCATCCAATTCGCATAGTCAGCTTAAGCTCAGTAATCGTTTCAAATGGTTCCAAACTCGCTAATTGTTTTTGAAACCTATCTCGACTTTCTTCAGACAGATATGCAGATAACTTTACACTGTCAGCACCAGCAGCGGGCGCGACAAAGCGTCGGAATGCGCCATTTGCTCGGCACACCGCTCCATCTTTATTTAGAATAACAAAATGCTCGTCTACGGAATTAAAGAAAAACTCCAGAGCTTCTTTATCTAAATCGACCTTTTCCTGAGGCCCATCAAACATTACACGCCACCCAAATCGGATTTTCTTTAGGAAAATTCCTTTATCTATATTTGGTGTAGCAAAAACCGGTTAACAAATTTACTTCACTCATTCACCTAATCAGTGATTCCGATTTCATAAATTTATGCCGTGCATTTTGAATAATTTCTTATTCTATCAATGGCTTGATGAAATTCACTCCAATCATCCTCTTCAACCACCTTCATCCATATATTTTCAATGTCTTGAATTAGCACAGTAACGGGATGAACAGATTGAAAATAAGATGATTGCAAACTCTTCTCATCTAAAGGTTCATATGCCATTAGCATTTGTTTGACTTCGGAAAACTCAGTCCCTTCATACAAATTCGCCTGTGGACTTAATTTTGATCTAATCGCACTGGCGGCTCCCCCATACCAATCGAAAAAAGTTTGTTCAAAAGCCGCACCACTTTGTGTCATCCAGTTCAAATAGGTTTGAATAAAATGTCCATCCTCTTCTGGAGACGTTTGGTGGATACCTAACCGCCTAAAAACATGGCTCCGCAAGGAAGCGCGATACACATCTGCATACTCATTTAATACGACCTCAAGAGATGACGAGTCACTATGTGATAACAAACAACCCGCCAACTGAGTCAGGTTCCAAATTCCAACTTCTGGCTGTCGACCAAATCTATATCGCCCAGCATCATCAAAATAAGCCGCCACAAAATTTGGATCTGAGACTGGCAAAAACCGATATGGTCCATAATCAAAGCTTTCACCGGTAATAACCATATTGTCAGTGTTCATAACACCATGCACAAACCCTGCAGCCATCCATGAGGCAATCATGTCCGCTGTTGCAGTCATTACTGCTCGAAAAAATGCAATGACTGTGTCTTTAAACTCCCCTCTTTGTACATCTGGATAGTAATGCCGGACGCAATAGGCAATCAGATCGGCAATGCCTTTCTCATCCTCTAAATATGCAAGCCTTTGAAACGTTCCAAACCTAATATGACTGTGAGACATTCGAACCAATACACCAGAGCGTGCAGGACTAGGCTCATCGCCTCGATAAAGTTGTTCATGCGTTTCAAAAAGAGTGAGGCTTTTTGATGTATTTACACCATGCGCTTGCAGCATTTCTGTCGCCAGAACTTCACGCACGCCACCTTTCAACGTTAGACGCCCATCACCCGTTCTAGAAAATGGTGTTTGCCCAGAACCTTTTGTTCCCAAGTCCAACAATCTTCCCTTATCGTCCTTGAATTGAGCAAACAAGAAACCTCGCCCATCTCCGATTTGAGGATTGTATTGGCCAAACTGGTGTCCATGATATGCAAGAGCCAGCGGTTCGGGCAAATTTTCTGGAAGAGCATCGAAATCAGCGAAATATTTTTGTAACGACGACTCAGAAAAGTCGGTAAATCCAATTTTTTTTAGCAATTCTAAGTTGCTATACCGTAACGTAACTGTTGGAAAATTAGCACACTGAGTTGCAATTGATATCAAATTTTTCACTTCATTGATGGTTTGTGCAGGCTGGTATCTTGTTTCTTCCGCAGAGTTATGTGACATTTTTAACATCCGTACCATTTGACTTAAATTTGGGACCTAGAATTGCAGCGTTAAACTACGTTTTGGTCGAAACGCTTTTCCCTGAATTTAACGACTTGGCTCGGGAATAATATAGCATGCAAAAAAGTATGCACCTATTGGGAGGAAAATTATGTCCAAAGTGAAAACCGTGTTGCGCGGTGCGACTTGCTTGGCGACTCTAGTTACAATGAGTTCACCGATAGCATTTGCACAAGAAGATACAACTCAAGAAGAAAACGGTCGTCAAACTGCAGTCCAACGTATGTTGGAAACAGTAACCGTGACTGCTACAAAACAAAAAGATCCTGAAAATGTTCAAGATATCGCAACGTCAGTAACTGCGTTTAACGCAAGCTCTCTTGAAACGCTCAAAGTGCGCGATTTTGAAGATTTATCCTACAATGCCCCAAACGTATCGCTTTCTGATGTTGGTACAACGAAAGGTTCTGCGAACTTCTCAATGCGGGGGTCAGGTACAAACTCATCTATTGTCTCCATTGACCCAACAATCGGTGTCGTAGTTGACGGTGTCCCTTTAGGTGTACCAGCCGGTGTCGTCTTCGATATGTTTGACCTTGACAGTCTTGAGATCCTGCGCGGTCCTCAAGGTATACTCCAAGGACGTAATACTATTGGTGGTGTTGTTGCAGTAAACACAGGCAACCCAACTGATACACTTCAATACAATTTCAAATTTGCAAGTGAAACACCAATTGACGATGGACGTGGTGGACCTAGCAGCTACGTTCAAGGCGCAGTATCTGGACCTCTAATAGAAGGTAAGCTGAACGGTAAGATTGCGGCCTATTATAATTATGATGAAGGCTATTTCAAAAACCTAGCCAACAATGAAAATCATGGTGAAGGCGACGCGAAAATTATTCGTGGTGCTTTGGAATATATGCCAACGAACACTTTCACAGTATTGGCAAAAGCAGAATATGCAGAATACACAGGCGATGGTCCTGCATCTCAAAACAGATCCCTATACGACCGTAACAGCTTTGATTTTGCAATAGACAACAGAGGCTTTTACGACGCAGCATCAACATTTGGAACGTTGCGTATGGACTGGGATGTTGGCTTTGGTGACGGAACAATCACAAACATAACCGGCTATCGCAAATATGAAGCATCTTCCAGTTCTGATATTGATTCCTTGCCGTTAGCGCTATTTGATGGTCCTGCCGTCCTAGACCAAGAACAGCTCTCAAACGAACTACGTTACAATGGGTCATTCAACGACCTTACAGTTACAACCGGCATATTCTATATGGATCAATCAATTGATCTAGCTGAAACTCGTTGGATTGCCTCTCAACTTGTAACGCCACTTCTACCAGCTAACATTCCATTGCCTTTCCCAGGTGGCGGATTGCAAGACCACCATACATTGGGTGTTTTTGCGCAAGCAGAATACCAATTTACTGATAAATTCTCAGTTCAAGCAGGTCTACGTTACACACAAGAAGAAAAAGATGTTGATGTAACTTACATTATTCCTGCTCTATCTAGAGGAATATCAAACTGTTCAGTTATCGAAAAAACATGTCCTGTAGACTATAGTGACAAAAAAGAATGGAATGTTGTTACACCAAAAGTTGCTATGGAATATAAAGCAACTGACAACTCACTGCTTTACGCGTCATACAATCGCGGTTTCCGTTCTGGTGGGTATAACTTCAGGCTTACTGATCCAGCGGTATTCCTTCAACTTAACCAAACTATCAATAACGGTAACTATTATTTCGACAAAGAAACTCTTGATTCATTTGAAGTTGGTTACAAATATGAATCAAACGATGGACGTGTCCTGTTAAACTCTGCTGTTTTCTTCAACCAAGCAGAAGACATGCAGCGCGAAATCAATGTTTCAAGCCCAACAGGTGTGTCTCAATTCATCTACAATACAGCTGACGCTGAGATGAAAGGATTGGAACTAGAAGGACGTTTTGCTGTTACCGATAACTTCCTGATTACAGGTAATGTTGGTTATATTGATGCGAAATACACTGATATCCGCTTCCCAATCTCAGCAGTTTCTGTGACTGATCTTGCAACAGCCGTTGTACAAGACAGTGATTATGATTTGGAGCTACCACGTACACCTGAACTTACATACGGACTTGGTTTTGTATGGGATCAAAGCTTAGGAAATGCTGGTTCATTGGTCACATCAGCAAACTTCATGCACCGCGATGAAAATGCCTACACCGACAGTAATGCCGGTTATTTCAACGCGGCCGATATGGTCAATTTCGACATCACATGGAACACGCCTAAAGATGGAATTTCCATCTCATTGTATGGAAAGAACATGCTTGATGAAGTTCAAGCAGGTGGAGACACACAAATTCCATTCGTAGCGGGAACTCTTGGCCCAGCAACATTCTCACCTCTGAACAAAGGACGTTTGGTAGGACTGGAACTATCTATTAAAGGATAGATTTCAAAGCGAATTCAAATAATAAAGGGCGGCTTCAAATGGGGCCGCCCTTTTTCAATATACGCCTCAGTTTAATTAAATTAGATCTATGAGTTGATCGCAGATTTCAACACTTTTCCAGCCGCCACTATAGCATCCCGAGCACTTTTTGACACTGCTGTGGAATTGAAGAAACCATGAGGGTGAGATTGATAATCCTTGTGCGTAACCTTCACACCTGCCGCTACTAGTTTATCAGCATAAATCCTACCTTCATCCCTCAATGGATCCCAACCTGCGGTTATCACATGCGCAGGTGGCAGCTTTTGAAAATTTGAGTAAAACAAAGGTGAAATACGCAGATCAAGCGGATTTTGATCCTTTTCAAGATAAGCAGACCGGCAAAATTCAAATGCCGCTGGAGAGAAAAAACTTCCCTCTTGTAGCGACACACCCTTTTCTTTCAGATCTACAAATTGCGCCAATGGATAAATCAATAGCTGGAACACAGGCGCAGGACATTCTCCATTCTGAGCTGCACGCGTCACAACCATAGTGAGATTGCCACCAGCGCTATCTCCGCCCGCTGCAATTTTTGATCTGTCCGCACCCCACTTTTCAGCATTCTCCACTGCCCATTTAAAAGCTGTAACAGCATCATTTACTTGGGCTGGGAATTTGTGTTCTGGTGCTAATCTATATTCCACAGATAAAATCCGACAACCAGACGCGTCGGCAAGTCTTCGACAAATAGAATCATAAGACTCCAAATCCCCCATAACAAATCCGCCGCCATGAAAAAAAACAAGTGCAGGTCCTACCGGATGTTTGGCGCTGTAGGGTGTATAAACTCGCCCCGGAATAGGTCCATCACCACACTCTATATGCAGATCTTCAACAGATTGCATTTGTGGAAGATCTGGCTCAATCGTCTGCATGACGTGGATGAAATTGTTGCGCACCTTGGTGAATTGTTGTCGCCAATCAAACGCATTCCGGTTTGGTTTCAACTCACGATTTTTTGTAAAACTTTCCCAAGATGCGAGAAATGAATTCAAACTTTCATCCAATTTTTTCTGAGGCATTGTCTATTTCTTTAAATTTAAGGCAGCACATATGCCAAACATATCTGACATCATAACATCGGCTGAAATAAGACAGAACTTCATCAAACGTTCAAAAATACTAGGATTAGGATACCGGTTCAGTCAAACCAGCAGCCCAGAATCGCGCTCTCGTGTCATCCGGTAGAGTTTGAAATGACGCGACCAAAATATCCACCTGTTCACAACCATTAATGCCATCAAATTTGTTTTCTGGTGTCTGCACTTCTTCATTTAATTCAGCGCTTTGGGCGGGTTCAGGTGTCGAAAGTAAATTGAAAAACTGCAAGCTTTCAGGGTTTGCGGCCATTTGGACGATCAGAGGAGACAGAATTTGCGTATCTTCTGTCGTCAATTCTCCATAATTTTGAGGCGCAACAATCCCGCCTTCAATCGCACCCAACATCAATAACACAGTCCGCATGGCATACTGATAATATTTACTATCATAATACATATATTTGGGCGCGAGATCTTTATTTTGCGAGATCCTATACAAGCTAGAAAGATCGCATGATTTACCGCCCATTGCCTGTTGATCCAAAGAAAGCTCAGAAATCAATAATAGTGCCTGATCAAAATAAGCCACTTCAGACAAAAACATGGATGTCTTGTGCTTTTTTGCCAAGTGTTTGCTTTTCTGCAAGATCATCATCGATAAGTCATTTTTCGACCGTCCGGCCTGAGCTTGCCTTGCCATATCGGTCAAAAGTTTCGCATGCTCAGTCTGATCTATCTGCTGCATTTTCACGAGCACAGACTTGGTCAATTCGTCCTGAAAACCATATGCATTTATCAATCCCGCAGCATCTGGCAAAGATTGTCCAGCGACCAATTCAGGAATGGTTTTGTCAATGTCAGCTTTTTTTGATCCAAACAATTTTGGGCCTAGAATAACACCAACAAAACAAACAAGAACAACAAAGCCCACTATCCCATACCAGATAGGACCGTCCTGATTTCCTTTATAAGGTTTTCCACCCGTTGCATCAAAACCCATGATCGACACCTTAAACTTAACCTATATCGCAATATCATGGTTATCGCCGGTGAATTTCAAATTCGTTACCAAAACTGAATTCCCCTTTTTGGGGAAGTCAGTTCAATGAACATGTATAAACCTAATAACAACAGTAAATTCAAATACAATTGAGCTTAATACTTGTATAATTGCAGAAATTTCGTGATCTAAAACGAATTAACATAGACTTTCTCAAAATGAATAACAAAAAGAACCGCTTTTTAACTATTTTCGATTACATTTTTCTCCAAATAAGAGAATAAGGCGAAAAACTAGGGGAATACTAAATGCCAACAACAGCAATCAGCCGTGATCAAGAAATCTCGTCTTTGCTAGAAGTCGAGGGCGAAATTGTCTCTTTTATGAGGAAGCTTCACGGGAGCGATGAACTTTCTTACAATCAGGCATCAGATTTGTTCACTAACATTCACGCGCATGCTGCTTGGACGGACCTCCCCCCCCTTGCAAGCTTAGCCGAAAAGATTTGGAACGATTTGACGCGAGACGACAATGACGCCCAAATGTCTCACGATGAACGCACTGAAATCCGTAAAAATATGATGACATACAAATTTCTGTTGAACCGCTTAATGGGTGATTATCAACCGGAAATCGATGCAGCAATGGCGAGCTAAGTCCTATTTTCTTGCTTTTTCGACAAAGCGCGCCTTACCTATTATAGAAGCGCGCTTTATCTCGTGTTTCTAGAGACGTCTCTCACCCTTTTGAATTGCTTCAAAAATATCGACGGTCAGTTTCACATAAGATTTGTCTTCAGCCGAAGACACGAATATTGGAAACTTTATGGTGTTTGGGTCAAACCCCTCTTTTACAAGATCCACCTTCTTAAATTTAAATGTACCTGTCGTATTTTCTGTTTCTAAAATACGGATGAAAACAGGTCGTGCATATTCTGGCAATTCAGAACGGACATACGCCCATAGGGCCGCCAGATCTATTTCGTTTGCAAGCTGAATTGCTGCCATACCGGCACGCCCTTCATGACCTTTCACTTCTACACCATAAACATTCGCAAGCTCGACACCTTCAAATGAAGAAAGCACTTCACTCACTTCATTTGTAGAAACATTTTCAGCCTTCCAGCGATAGGTGTCGCCTAGACGGTCTACAAAATACAGATAGCCATCTTTATCACGCCGCATCAAATCGCCAGTTCGAAAATAGGAATCTCCTTCTTCAAAAACATTATTGACGATTTTGGATTCATTCTTGGATTTGTCTCTATATCCTTCAAACCGCTGCCTATTGGCGGATGGATCTATCTTCCCAATAGCTTCGCCAACTTCGTTTGCCTCAGTTTCACTACAAAACCCTTGTTGATTGCGAATGACTTCTTCAGTTTGATTATCAACTTTGATAACGCGCGTTGGTAGCTTTTTGCGTAATATGTCAGGCACACGCCCAATGGCTCCAATTTTATTGTCGACATTTAGCAGATTAACATTGCCTTCAGTGGCACCGTAAAATTCATATACGCGCCGAATACCTGTTCTCTCAACAAGTTCTGACCAAACATCCGCACGCAAACCGTTTCCAAAACATCTCGTGATTTTGTGCTGTCTTTCGTCAGGCGTAATTTCACAATTCATGAGGTACCGCCCCATTTCGCCAATATAAACAAAATTGGTTGCACTTGTTTCAATTGCTATTTTCCAGAATTTATTGGCAGAAAACTTCCTCTCTAGCACGATCGCGGCCCCTGCCATTAAAGCACACCCTGCCGCCACAAGTCCTCCTGTTGCGTGATACAATGGCAGCGCAATTAGAACGCGATCGCTTGGAATAGACTTACAGGATACAACCATTGAACGCAGCATTGTTTGGCATCGCGCATGCGTCATCCGCGCCGCTTTAGGTAATCCAGTTGTTCCAGAAGTATAAATATACAAAGCAATTTCTTTGGCCTGCATACCGGCTCGAAGCGCTTTATCGGGCCGTTCGGAGGATATATTGCTAAGCACAGTTTCCAGATTACCGTGTCCACCTTCAATGTCACCCAAAACCCATGCTGGGACATCAACATCTAAATATGATTGTGCCGAGACATATTGCTCCCAGCGAGCATCACCCATGACGAGGATTTTCGCTTCAACAATATTCAAGCAATGCGCAAGCGGCTGTGATGCAAGTTGGTTGTTGATCAGTGCGCAACAGGCTCCAATTTTTGTTATCCCCAACCAAAACGCCAAATAATCTGGCCGGTTTCCCATAAGCAAGGCAACACAATCCCCCTGTTGAATACCTTGCTTAATTGCCCAGTTTGCAAACTTGTTAGCACGTAGATCCAACTCACCATAGGTTGTCTCTTGTCCGTCAAATATAACCGCAACGTTTTGAGAATGTGCATCCACCGATTTTTCCCAATCATCGGGCAATAAATTTTCACTGAATGGTGTAATGTCTTCGGTATATTTAAGAATGGCCATTAAACCAGTTACATATGTAAAGTCGCTTTTAAGCCTCTGGATGAAGTTCATTTTTATAACCGCCCAATCTTTATATATTTTAGTTGAAGTTTTGAACAATTTTGTCATTCTGTATAGAGATTGGCGCTCAAAATCACGGTAATTTGTCTCAAGTCTGAAATAGTGAAATTAGAAGATTTTCCACTATTTCCACTTGCAGGCAAATATGGATATAGCTTCTACCTATACTCACATACCAGCATGGAAAATTCTGAATGTCTGTCATCGACTTTACCGACAAAGACTATCTACGATCACCCCAGCAGGTTTTATTTGAATTATCTCAAAAAGGGCCAATCTTACCGGTAAAAATACCTAAAATTGGCAAAGCTGTTCTTATCTCGGGTAATGATGCCCTCATTGATCTTTTGAAAAGCCCACATCGCTTTACGACAGATTCCAAAACTGTAGGGAAAGATGCCATTTTTGCTTCAGCTGGCATTATCCCTGAATTTAATCCAGGAAATGGCAGTCTTTTTCTAAAAGATGGCAAAGACCATAGAGACATCCGCCAACACCTTGACCAAGCACTGCGTAAGAGCGGCTTAAAATCTCTACGCCCAAACATCGCATTGCTCGCTGATCAATTGCTGGAAACTCACACTCCGGCAAAAAGACTAGCTGCGAACCAACGCGACCTCGTCTTGCAATTTGCAATGCCATTGCCCGCTATGGTGATGATCGAACTGTTGGGGATTCCCAAAGATGTCGCGCCAAACATATTAAAATGGGCAATACAAATTTCTTTTCCGTCTGGTATCTTAGGAAACAGACACGCTCAATCTGCACGCAAACACCTCTACGACTATCTTAAAGAATTTTTCAGCACCCCATCTTTGCTTCCTCCTGAAAGCCTTGGTGCCAAATTGCTGGAAAACAAACCAGCAGCTTCTGCTGATCAAAATGCCAATATCGTAGATATAGCATTCTTTTTGATATTAGCCGGCCATGCCACAACATCCAGCTTAATCAGCCTTGGGTGCCTCACCTTACTTGATCACCCTGCGCAGCTTGAACTTTTAAAACAAGACTGGACACGTGTGCCTGATGTCGTTGAAGAGATATTGCGGTTTGCATCACCTGCTCAAACCACCGCCCCGCGCTATGCAAAAGACACTTTTGACTTTCATGGCCACACTTTTAAGCGCGGCGATATCGCATTTGGCTTTCTCGCCGCCTCTAACATGGACCCTGCATCTAATAAAAATCCGCTTGAATTTGATATTACACGTGATCAAAACCGACAAATCAGTTTCGGTGCCGGTGCTCACTTTTGTGGAGGTGCCCAGCTAGCTCACATTATTGCAGAAATTGCGCTTCAGCGACTATTTTCTAAATGGCCTGAAATGCGACTTTCATCTGAAGCTGCAGGAAGCCTAGCTTGGTCCAAGAAGTTTGGAGTCCGAAACCTCAACAAAATGATTGTTGAAACACAGCAATCAACATCGCGTTTCTAATAAATTTTGCTGAAATTGAACCCAATATCTAGTTAACAAAAAGTAAACACGCCTTATCGCCAAGATCTTCTCGTTAATATTTTTCACAATATGAGACTTCTCGAGATTATAGATCCAACAGCCCCTTGACCTTCTTAGATTTTGCGCGTTTGCTGTCTTAATACTTGGTTAATAGTAGAACCATTTTGTAGAGTGAGTAGCATAATGTGTAAGAAGGCAATGTATGCCGCGATCGGGAAAGTTGAATCCGATTTAGCAGATGACGAAACAATCATTTGGTCAGGGTTTCCTGATAGAAAAATCATCCATACCAAAATCAATACCTTCTACTGGAAGAATGTCGCTTTCTTCATCGCGATATTAGCTGGCGTCGTCGCAACCTTATTCATACAACCCCCACAGATGAATGCTGTATTTGGTGTCTTGGCAAGTTTAGCAGCTATACGCGCCATTGGTGCCGTATTTGCTTGGAATAACCGCAAGCGCCGCTTCAATATGGCATATGCGTTGACGAATAAGCGCCTGATCAGCGTCAACGGAACGACTGATGAATTGGCAAGCTGGTATTCACCGTCTATCGATTCCATGCGTATCAAAAAGTGTAAAAATACGTCTAGCTTTTTCCTGCGTGACACTGAACTGCGTTTTACAATGGAGTTATATTATATCTCTGAATTTAAACGCTTAAACAGCCTTCTCACGCCTTACACACCCCAAGGCCTAGATGTACGCCAAGACAATAAAAAGATAAAAACCAAGAAAAGTGCGCTAGCTCCAACAATTCAAACACACGGCTTCAAAAAAGCAGCCTAATTTTTCCATATCAAAATCAGTTCCATCAGGGTTCCTCGTACAATTCATCACCCACGAGACAGAACCCACACTAAAAAGGCGACGGATGTCATATCCGTCGCCTTCTTTTTTAGTTTGGATTAGAAAAACTTAGAGGTTTTTCAAAACGTTTTGTGGTGAAGATTCGCCATAAGGGTCTTCACCGCAATTGTCTTCAAAGCCTGGCTCTTCGAACCATTTTGTGACTTTTCCATCGTCAACAATAGCAGCGTAACGCCATGAACGCGCACCAAAACCAAGATTGTCTTTGTTGACCAACATACCCATTTTACGTGTGAACTCACCTGAACCATCAGGGATCACAGATACGTTGTTAAGGCCTTGGCCTTTTGCCCATGCGTTCATTACGAATGTGTCGTTCACAGACATACAGTAAATTGCATCAACGCCTTTAGCTTGGAACTCTGGGAAAAGTTTTTCAAAGTCTGGCAATTGGTATGTTGAACATGTTGGTGTGAAAGCACCCGGCAAAGAGAAAAGCACAACTTTTTTACCAGCAAAGTAATCATCTGATGTTTTGTCTTCCCAACGGAATGGGTTGTCACCACCAATGCTTTCGTCACGTACACGTGTGTGGAAAGTAACTTTAGGAACCTGACGTCCAATCATGTGCAAATCTCCATATTGCTAAGCTAAACTTCAGTATTGAAGCCAGCTATCATTTCATGCTCTTTTTATTTAGAATTATTCTAAGTATAGTCAACCCTAAACCGCAAAAGCTTTGCCTTCTTTATATAGGGAAAATTTATGACATTTCACAACATCGTGAATCTAATAAATTTCTATTCCTAACGATATAATTATCGCCTGATACCGCACCAACAAAAAAAGGCCCTCTAAATGAATAGAGAGCCGCACTGTTTTGTAGATATAAGCGTAAAACTAGACTGTAGAAACGCGTTTAAACGTGTCTTCGTCCAATTCCCCTTCCCACTTCGCAACTGTCGCCGCGACAGCAACATCACCAGTCACATTTGTGACCGTGCGCATCATATCCAGCAGACGATCAAACGGGAATAAAACAGCCAACACAATCACAATCTGATCTGGCGTACACCCAATCACTGCCAGTGTCGTAGTCGCTAGGAATAAGCTAACAGATGGAATACCAGCCGTTCCAACAGACACTAATGTCGCCGTCATCGCGACCATTGCATAATCCACCAAATCAAGTTGGATACCAAAAGCCTGAGCGGCAAACAAAGCGATTAAACCTTGATACAAGGCTGTTCCATCCATATTGATGGTCGCTCCAAGCGGTAGAACAGATGACGCGATCGACTTTGAAACACCTAAATTTTGCTCCGCACATGTAATCGTGACAGGCAAAGTCGCACTTGAAGAAGACGTGGAAAAAGCAACGGCTTGAGCGTCAACAACACCTCGGAAGAAACGAATTAAAGGTAATTTCAAAATACCTTTCACAATACCACCATGCGTGATGATCATGTGCAAACTACAAGCAAGATAATGCGCAAACACCATCTTCCCTAGAATTGTTAAAACTTGCAGCCCTTGGTTAGCCATCACCCATGTCATAAGAGCAAAAACGCCAAACGGTGCCAACTCCATTACAAAATGCGTGATTTTCATCATCACATCAGCAGCACTCTCAACTGCTGTCGCGATAGGTTTTCCAGCTTCTTTGGCAAGCAGACAACCAACTCCAAAAATGATCGCAAAGAATATTATCTGAAGCGTATTTCCTTCAGTAAAAGCTGCGACTGGATTGGTCGGGATAATCTCAAGCAAACGTTCACCAAGCCCCTTAGTTGCCCCAGCTAAGCTATCAATTTTACTTTGCTGTTCGGCAATCGCATCTTTACTGACAAGCCCCAAATCAAAGCCTGCGCCTGGTTGAACAAGCGTGCCTATACTCAAACCGATGGTTACAGCAATCAGTGTTGTTCCCATATATAGTCCAAGCGCACGTCCTCCAAGAGACCCCAGTTTTGCTGGATCTCCCATCGCCGTCACACCTGAAACCAATGTTGTAAAAATCAAAGGCACAACCAGCATTTTGATCAGATTGATAAAAGCTTTCCCAAATGGGTAAATCCAATCTGTTGCTATGTTGATTCCTGTTTCACCAACCCCGTAATGAAGGCCAAGGCCCAATAAAATACCCAGAACAAGTCCGAGCATTACCCGTTTCCACAACGTTATTTTTAGCCAGCCGCCCATATAGAAGGTTCTCCACCTCAAAAAAATCAAGATTAAACAATATGTCTACAAAAAATGCGGTCAAGGAATAGATTATGCCTCTTGCCAATTATAATGATACAGCATCAAAATGAACCATGATCTTTAAGTTGAATAATATACGGGCCATTGGTGACGTTCATGGCCATCCAGAGACATTGGAAGCGGCTGCCGGAGACGCCGACCACATCATGCTTTTAGGCGACCTCATAGATAGAGGTCCCGATAGTGCCGGTGCGTTAAGGTTAGCTCTTGATTGGATAGAATCCGGGCGCGCCTACCTTGTGCGTTCAAATCACGATGACAAATTGTATCGGATGCTAAAAGGCAATAATATCCGAATGAACAAAGAATTATCTGCCACTGTCAAAGGCATTAGTAACGCACCAGACGGCAATGAGCTAAAAGAGCGTTTTGTTAGAATCTACGCTGACACGCCACACATTCTTCGTATGGGCAAATTTGTTTTTGCTCACGGCGCGGTAAGCCCATATCATTTTGAACACCCTGACGAACCCATTAGTCTTAGCCGACTCAGACGGCGCATTGAAAATATGGCCCTCTACGGCGAAGTTCGCGGAGAACGCGATGAAGAGGGACGTCCAGTTCGCCATTATGATTGGGTCGAACAGCTTCCCGAAGGGGTAACTGCGGTTGTCGGACATGACATTCGCGCCGAACAACCATTCGTGCACACCGCAGAGAATGGACGCCGCGCCATATTCCTAGACACGGGATGCGGCAAAGGCGGCCCTCTTTCCTACATAGATCTTCCAAGCGAAAAAGTCGGGCAAGTGCCAGTTTCTTAAATCAATCTTGCAGCGCTCGGCATTCCTGCGTATCGCTGTGGCATGAGTCATACCTCCTATTCTTTACCCATTGATGATGTCATTGACAGTATCAAAACCAGTTTGCGCTCCCACACGCGCCTTGTTCTTGCCGCGCCTCCTGGCGCAGGTAAAACAACGCGCGTTCCGCTTGCTTTGCTGGATGAAGACTGGGCACAGTCAGGAAAAATTCTCATGCTTGAGCCACGCCGTATTGCTGCCCGCGCCGCTGCAACCCGTATGGCCCAAACCCTTGGCGAAAGTGTTGGAGAAACAATCGGTCTACGCGCCCGCTTAGATGTGCGCACCTCTAAATCCACTCGCATTGAAGTCATCACAGAGGGTATTTTCACTCGTATGATTCTTGATGACCCTGAGCTTTCAGGCATTAGCGCAGTCATATTCGATGAATTCCATGAACGCTCCCTCGATGCTGACCTTGGCCTCGCACTTGCCCTTGAAGCCCAAGAAGCCCTGCGCGAAGATTTACGCATCCTGCCCATGTCCGCCACCTTAGACACCCAAGGATTGCCTGCATTTTTAAATGCTCCTCTCATCCAGTCTGATGGCCGCGCCCACCCTGTCACGACGCATTATCTTGGCCGCAATCAAAATGCGCGCCTTGAAGATGAAGTCGCCTCCGCCATCCGCACAGCCTTAAAGGACGAAACCGGTTCTATCCTCGCTTTTCTTCCCGGCGCAATGGAAATCAAACGCACAGCCGAACGCCTAGATCAAATTGACGACAACATCCTCATCACCCCGCTCTTTGGTGGTCTCACGCCACAAGAACAAGATGCTGCAATTTCACCTCCCCCCAAAGGAAAGCGCAAAATTGTTCTAGCAACCGATATTGCCGAAAGCTCACTCACCATTGAAGATGTGCGTATCGTTATTGATGCCGGTCTTGCGCGTGTCCCGCGTTATGATCCATCCATCAATGCATCTCGCCTTGAAACGATCCGCGCATCCCGTGCCAATGCCGATCAAAGACGCGGACGTGCAGGCAGAACAGAACCAGGCGTTTGCTATCGCCTTTGGCATGAAGCGGAAACTCGCGGCCTACCCGCTTTCCCTTCTCCTGAAATCACCAATACAGACCTCTCCAATCTCATCCTAGATCTAGCCCGATGGGGCACACACGATCCATCAACCATGCGTTGGCTAGATGCACCGCCCCAAGGGGTCTGGAATGCCAGTCTTGTGCTATTACAAAAACTTGGCGCGATTAATGAAAATGGACAACCGACCCCATCCGGCCTTAAGTTGTCTGATCTTCCATTGCCGCCAAGATTAGCCGCAATGGTGATGGGGGCGGATAAGTTTGATACTATCCCTCTCGCCGCATATATAGCTGCACTCATAAGTGAGCGTGGTTTAGGCGGGAAAAGCATTGATGCGCGTGAACGCCTTGCTCAATTTTCCAATGATAAATCAGGACGTGCGCGCGCCATACGGGATATGGCTAACAGATGGGCGAAAACCGCAAACCCCTCATTAAAAACCAATTCTCATTTAAACAGAGAGGAAGCCGGAGCCACCATCGCACAAGGATTTCCCGACCGAATTGCCAAGGCACGGCCGGGCAAGGTAGGAGAATTCCTTATGGCCAATGGCCGCGCCGCTCAAGTGGACGCGGCAGATCCCCTTGCAAGAGAAGCATGGTTAGCTATTGCTGAGATCACAGGCGGAGCCGCCACACTACGCATCACCCTCGCAGCCCCGATTTCTGAAGCTGAAGCGCGCGACATCGGGCGTGAAATCACCGAAGATATTGCCTGTTTTGATCCAAAATTAAATCGCCTAACAGCCCGTCGTGTCACACGTATCGGGGCCATTACATTGGCTCAAACACCCCTGTCAAAACCAATTGGTGAAGTAGCGCTAAAAGGGCTGTTAGCATCCTTTGAAAAAGATGGAATCAAACTTCTCCCAGCACAGGACGCTATCAATTCATTCAGTACACGGATTAATTTTTTAAATGCGCAATTTGGCTCAGATTGGCCAGAAGATTTTTCGAAAATCATTCACAACCGCGCAGAGGAATGGCTAGCCCCACTCCTTGAAAACCAAAGAGATTTTTCGAAAATCACAGACGGTAAAGCCATTGCCGCCATCAAAACCTTGCTTGATTGGCAACTTATATCTGATATGGATCGCCTTGCCCCCTCTCATTGGACCACCCCAACTGAGCGCAGTGTTTCCATCAATTACGACACAGAAAAAGGCCCTACGGTCAGTGTCAAAGCACAAGAATTTTTTGGCTTGTCTCAACACCCATTTATCGCCAATGGGCAAGTGCCTCTGACTTTGGAATTGCTATCGCCTGCCCAGCGCCCAATTGCCATGACCAAGGATATCACCGCTTTCTGGAGCGGAGGATATCAAGATATGCGCAAGGATATGCGTGGACGCTATCCCAAGCATGATTGGCCTGAAGACCCAGCAAACGCAAAGCCTCAACGCGGCGTGAAACGCAAACCACATCCCTGATCTGTGTCCCATTGGTATATCCGCCATATCTGCGGCGAAACGACCATCTCTACATTATTCATTATCAATACATGCAAGGCGGACTATATTAGATACATATGTTCAGTATTTCTATGGAAGGCCACGCCATGAAAACATTAAAAACCGCCTCATTCATCATCACAGCTATTTCACTTTTTGGTACAGTGTCAGGGCAGGCTTTTGCAGAGGGCGATCCAGTTGCTGGCGCAAAAGTCTTCAAAAAGTGCGTCTCATGTCACAATGTTGTAGGTAAAAGCAAAGTCGGTCCTGCGCTAAACGGTGTTATAGGCCGCACAGCTGGAACTGGTGAAGGTTTTAAATATTCCAAAGCAATGATTGCCGCTGGTGAGGCAGGAATGGTGTGGGATGACGCAACACTCTCTGCTTATCTAGCAAACCCACGCAAAGCCATCAAAGGCAATAAAATGGCATTCATAGGCCTTAAAAAACCCGAAGATCAGGCCAATGTTATTGCTTATATCAAAGCTGAAAGTGAATAATTTCATTCACTTGAAATCATAAAAAAGGGCGCTCGCTATAATCGCTGCGCCCTTTTAAATTTTACCATTGCATACCCAAATTTTTCTTCAAAGCTTCCATAAAAGTAGATGGCTTTTCCATTTCCTTGGGATCAAGTGTTCCAAACACAAGAAGCGCATTGTCTGCGTCTTCTAATCTTACTCCGCGCGGACGACTATATTCATCCAAATCGAGTGAATTCCAATCATGACGGGAGTCGATTGTAAAAATCAGCTTGCTACCGCCTTCTCCGTCTTCATCGCGGCCAAATACCAGACCATATATCGTCTCGCGTCCCCACATAAGTCCGCGTGATACTTGTTGACGCTTTCCATCCAGTAAAACTTCATCGCGAAACATATGACGACGCCATTGCAGGATATGCATGGTTTTGTCTGTCACCACTTTGATATCAATGGCACCATTGGCAATGCGAATAAGTTCGGCTTTCATCATAAATAGCTCCTATTGAAGTCAAGATATATCGAAAAACGATAAACTTCAAGAGGGAGCTAAATACATTTTTTAGCCTTAATATTTGACATTACACCCATAAGGCTTGCTGGACGCGGTCTGCACTTCATTGCCTGCCTGAATGTCAGCAAAGGCAGATAATACATAGTTTTCAGCGCGCTCAATGTCAGCTGGATTACCTGATGGGATTGAATCTATTGCGCCGGCATATTCAAGAATACCATCTTCAATAACAAACATGTGCGGTGTTGTTTGCGCTTTATACAATTTTCCAATATCACCTGTTGGATCAAGGATTGTATAATCTGGCATTGCGCCATGCTCTGCTGCTATGGAATTGGCTTCTTCTGCATCCACATATCCCTGCTTACCTGGAGCAGAAGAAATGATCGTGATCCATTTAGCACCGCCCTCAGTTAGCGTTTTTTGGGTGGCTTGCATGTTTCCTGATTCATAGTGTTTCTTGACAAAGGGACAACCATCATTGGTCCATTCAAGCACGACAACACCGTCAATATCACTTAATTTTACTGCCTCTCCATTGGTAGAAACAGCTTCAAAATCAGGAGCTTCACTCCCAAGTCGCGGTGCAGCCAAAGCAGGCATAACCATAGCAAAGGATAAAAAACTGGCAGCAATCAAAGACTTCATTACGTCGCCCTTTCAATCAGGTGGCATCAAAGTGGACCAATAACCATAAGACTGAAAGGACTAGCTCTAAAAATCAAATCACATTCTAGTGTTTACCCTCAAGGTTTACTGCGCCGACGTATCCATGAGCTTTTGCATCAGATATGTCATTTCCAGTGCACGACGGTTTGCAGATTCTTTCAAATTCGCAGCCGCAGAATGCCCACCATCTATGTTTTCATAATACAAAAATGGCTTTTCCAGATCCTGTAAACGATGCGCCATTTTGCGCGCATGTGCGGGATGCACACGATCATCCTTTGTCGAAGTTACAAAGAAAATTTCTGGATAGTCCGTAGACGGATCAATATTGTGATAAGGCGATAGTTTTTCCAGCCATTCGCGCTCTTCTGGTACAGAAGGATCACCATATTCATCCATCCAAGACGCACCCGCCAACATTGTGTGATAACGCAGCATATCCAATAAAGGCACCTGACACACAACCGCCGAGAACAAGTCTGGGCGCTGAGTAAACATAACCCCCATGAGCAAGCCACCATTGGAGCCACCCATAATGCCTAGCTTGTCTGGTGATGTAAGCCCTTTGCCGATAATATCTTCAGCGACTGAGATGAAGTCATCATACACAACTTGACGCTTCAGCTTCAGCCCCGCTTGGTGCCATGCCGGTCCAAATTCTCCGCCGCCCCGAATATTAGCAAGCACATAAGCGCCGCCATTATCGAGCCAAAGCTTGCCAGTAAACGCTGAATAGCTTGGATTTAGCGATATCTGGAAACCACCATACCCATAAAGCAGAGTTGGCGTAGAGCCATCCATATCGGTCTCTTTTGCCCGCACCACAAAATAGGGCACTTTTGTTCCATCTTTCGATGTCGATTCAAATTGCTCTACCACATATGGGCTCGCGTCAAATTTTGGCGGCAAGCTCTTTAGCAATGTCACTTCACCTGATTTTGCATCAAATGCATATAAGGAATCTGGGTTTAAAAAGCCCTCATAATTTAGGAAAACATCGCTCTCATCTTTGGATGCGAACGCAATTCCAGCATTCCCATTGTCAGGGAGCGCAACAGGAGAGAACGTCCAATCGCCATCAACCAAATCACCAGACATCACTTTGCCGGCGACGTTATCGTTATAAGAGATCAACAAGGCGTCCTTGGATAAAGATACGCTGCCTATTGCCTGACGCTCTTTAGGACGCATCACCAGAGAAACACTTGGCAAGGTTTTAGTCTCAAGGAACGCGTTCACATCAAAGGCGACTAAATCCCCTTGTTTAAAACTACCCTGCCCTTCAACATCCCAATCCGCCTCCAGTGTTAAAAGAAATTGGCCTGCATATATGCCTTGGGGTGTTGATTTTTTCGGGATTGGCCATTTGACCGCCTCTGATCCATCTTCGGGAAATAGCCAGTAATTAAACGAGAAAAAAGACTCAGCTTCCATTGCAGACTGAATAACGCGCCCATCTTCAAGCTCAAACGTCATCGGCCACACACCCATAACGGTCGGTGAGCTATTTAATATTGTTTCAGCGGTTTCTAAAGGTGTGCCGCGCGTCCAGCGTTTTAGAATATAAGGATAGCCGGACTCCGTAACGGAAGCGACACCGTCCACATCACCCCAATCTGTCGCGATGAGCAATGTATCAGCATCCGCCCAAGCAATGCCCTGTTTAGCTTCATGCGTTGCAAAACCGCTCTCTACAAATGTTTTGCTCGCAAGATCAAACTCACGTTGAACCACCGCATCCTTACCGCCATCAGATAAGGAAACCATACAACCCCAGTCATCTTCACCTTTTGGTTTGAAGCAATTGGAGCCTTTAAACACCCAATTTTTATCTTCTGCTTTTGCCAAAGCGTCAAAGTCCAGCACCGTCTCCCAGACAGGCGTATCCGACTTATATGATTCAAGGCTAGCTTTACGCCACAGCCCACGCACATTGGTTTCATCTTGCCAGAAATTATACACAAATCCGTCGCGCACCGTCCCGTATGGGATACGCTCTTTTGCATTCACAATATCAAGCGCGTCTTTCTCTAAAACAGCAAATCGAGGATCAGCTTTCAAGCGCGCTAAGGAGCGTTCATTTTCACCCTTCACCCAATCAAGCGCTTGTTCTCCCTCAACCTCTTCCAGAAAAAGGTGCTGATCTGAATCAAATGCCAAATCAGAATGACTAGCTATCACTTTAGCTGTGTCTTTATCGTTCATGTCAGTTGTATTTTCCTGTGGCGAGCACGCTACGGCTAATAAAATAGCTGCACTCAATATAATTTTCTTCATAAATCACCTTTTTGCGCATCAAATTAGCTTAACCTGATTGCCCTACAAGGCAAGAAATTAGATGCAACATTTCTTCTCAACAATACATCTTGGTAAACCTCTAAAAAAAAGCTATCCATTTCCATTATGTCAGATATCGCAATTGCCAGATTCTCCGCGCTCGCACATGATGTGCGCTATAAAGCTTTCCGCCTCCTTGCGAATGCAGGACAAACAGGCATTTGCGCCGGTGACATCTCCAAAAGCCTGAAAATATCTCCATCAACGCTATCTCCCCATCTTGCACAATTAGAAAGATGTGGCCTGATCAACAAAACACGAGATGGCACAAAATTAGTCTATGCAATTCATCCTGAAAATGTCGCGGGTCTCATAGACCATATTATCTCTGATTGTTGTGGCGGTAGGCCTGAATTATGCGGTGGGGCAGTCAAAACAGGATAAAATTCCAGCTGCAAAAATTTTCTCTTTTGTTACTGGTATTTAAGTTTAGAAGAACCCATTTGAGTTTGACGAGAGTTAAAAACCTTCTATTTTCTTCAAGAACGGGATTACATACTCAAGGCTGGTCGCCCCAATTCTATCGAAAGTACGTCCGATGAAATATTACCAAATGAATGGGTGTGGAAATGCTTTCGCTATTCTAGACGGACGCGGAGAGAAATTACGCCTCTCAGCAGAAGCTGTAAGACGCATCGCTAAATCCGCAAATGCTGATCAAGTTGTATCCCTAGAAAATTCCATGCGCGGTGATATTTTTATGCGTATCTGGAATAATACAGGTAGCGAAGTGGCCGCTTGCGGAAACGTATCTCGCTGTGTTGGCTGGATCATGATGCGCGAACGCAATCGCGATACAATTAAAATCGAAACCGAAGCTGGACTACTCATCGCCACACGTCACGGAAATGGCGACACAATGATCTCTGTCGACATGGGCTCTCCCCTTTTAAAATGGGAAGAAATTCCCTTGGCCGAACGCATGGATACGCGCGGCATAGATGTTAAGATCGGGCCGATTGATGCGCCCTATCTCCAACTGCCCGGCGCAGTGAATATGGGCAATCCTCATTGTGTATTCTTCGTAGATGAACTTGATGCCGTGGATGTGGTAGGTATTGGCCCCCTCATTGAAGGGCATATGATGTTCCCTGAAAAAGCCAATGTCGGATTTGCCCAAGTGCTTGGAAGAGATTGCATTCGCTTACGCGTCTGGGAACGCGATGCTGGGCTCACAAAAGCTTGCGGCACAGGCGCATGCGCTGCTGTTGTGGCAGGCGTACGCAAAGGCCTACTCAACCGCTCATGCACAGTGTTTGTCGATGGCGGAGACCTGCACATAGATTGGCGCGAGAAAGATGACCACGTCATCATGACCGGCCCAATCGAATTAGAACGCCAAGCAGAAATCAGCGCCCCGGCATCAGCGCCCGTTTTTAGATAATCATTTCGACGGATATCTCTCACTCAAACCGTATTATCAATTCGGGATAATATCGGGGGCAATCTTTTGCCAATTGAGAGACTTTAGACGTGTTTGATTTAAAACTTGGAACGATCGCAAAACTTACCTTAGCCAGCAGCCTGTTATTTGCTGCTTCTTGTGCCTCCAATAAACCACCAGAAAGAGGCGGCGGACGCGGCGGCCCTCAACAAGGCAATCTATCCATGATGGGCTATGTCGCCCAACCTATATCTCTTCTGTTTGTCAGCATGGATAAAGATCAAGACGGCATGACATCTATCGTTGAAATGAATGATTTCACAACAACCCAATGGGCCAATATCGGCTTGGAAGCTGGCAGAGAATTGCGCAGTTTTGGCTACCAAACTTGGGCGATAACCCATCTTGGCAGCGCAGAAGCCATGCCTAGCTTTATCGGCTTTGACACAGATCTAAGTGGTTCTATTTCTCAACTCGAATTTGAAACCTGTCTTCGCCGAAATTTTGATCTTCTCGATAAAGACAAAAACGGATTGCTTAGCCGCGCAGAACTCATCGTAAGAATGCCCAGCATGCAAGATCGCGGTAACGGCCAAGGAAGATCTGGCGGTAAAGGCGAAGAACGCGGTAAACGCCCACAACGCTAGCCCATTTCAAACATTTCACAAAATCAACCAAGAATGCGGGCATATTTCACGTGCCCGCATTTTTTATGCTTGCCGGGTTGACGTGAAACCATTTGGTTCTGTATATATGAAACCGAAAGGTTTTACTTTATGCAATTTGACACCTACCAACCCGTCTTTCGTGCCCTCGCTGATCCAACGCGACGCGCTATTATCTCAATGCTTGCTGAAGGTGAGCGCCCAATCAGTGAGATTGCAGACTCATTTGAGATGAGCCGCCCTGCCATCGCCAAACATCTGAAAATCCTCAAAGAAGGCGACCTTATTACCGTCGTTGAAAACGGCCGTGAACGCATAAATCACCTCAACCCACAATCACTAAAAACAGCCGCAGAATGGATCAATCACTTCGATAAGTTCTGGGATGAACGCCTAGCCCTACTCAAAAAAGCCGTGGAGACCCCAAATGACTGAATTATCGCTGACCAAGACAATCATCCTGAAAGCTCCGCCTCAGCATGTCTGGAAATTCCTGACACAAACCGACCTTCTCGCCACTTGGTTTCACAATGCCGGCAGTGATTTGGTCGAGGGAGGTGAGTATAAAATTGTATCGAATTCTATCGGTAAAGAAGGCGATGCCATCATCTGGGGAGAGGTATTGCTCAGCGATGCCCCCAACAAACTCGTCCACACATTCACCCACCCCATGCTTCAGGAAAAAAACACAGTCTGCACATGGACACTGACAGAAATTGAAGGCGGCACCCTCCTCACCCTCGTTCACACAGGCTTTGAACTAGTTGAAGACGCTTCGTTCAGCATGGCTCAAGCCCATGACAAAGGCTGGGACGAACACTTCCTGCGCTTACGCCATGTGGTGAGTTAGAACAAACAAGTCCACCATGTCCTAAGGGTCGGCATTCTTACTCAGGTTTCAAATGTGAATGCCGCCAACGGATTAAATGCGCCAAAGACAGCGTTAACGCACCAAGCAGCGTCAAAACGACTTCAATCTGATGAAACGCTTCTATAAAAGCTCCACTAAACAATAACAGGCCTCCAACAGAAACAAGCGTAATAAAAAGAGCTTTGCTTGGCTGCGAAGAGGATCGAAATATTGCAAATCCAGATATAGGCAACGCTAGAAGAACAAGAAATTTATGGACCCATTCCGCTTCTGAAAACTGACTAAAAACCGGCATAAACGCCACCAAAACCGGAAGTGCCAAACAGTGAATGACACAAACTCCTGATAACCCAATTGCAACAGCATCTAAACGCGCGACATTCATCATAAGTATTAAATCCAATTTTGTTATATTATAACATAACAAATATATAATAGTTTTCGCGATGCAAGCTAGAACTTCTAATTAAACACCAATATTTCGCTTTTCTGGATCTGACCCGCCACCATGTTCAGCCCCCAAAGAGAGTTTCCACCTATCTATATCTATGCCTCTCCCCCTTGCAAAATCCCGCATTGACGCGCATTTAGGGGCCAATGACTGAGACAAGCTCCTCTTCCGGCACAAATATAAACGTCAATTTGTCTAATCCTGCTCCATCACTTGATGAAAAGCAGACACAAGAAGCAAATGGCGTTGATATTTTAACCCTTGGCTGCCGCCTCAACTCCTATGAGAGTGAGGTGATGCGCAATCATGCCTCGGATGCAGGTTTGAATGATGCAATTATCGTCAATACATGCGCAGTCACAAATGAAGCAGTTCGCCAAGCACGTCAGACAATCCGGCGTGCGCGCAAAGATCGTCCTGACACCCCCATCATCGTCACCGGTTGCGCCGCTCAAGTGGATCCTGACATGTTTGCCAACATGCCCGAAGTCACGCGCGTCATCGGTAATAATGAAAAAATGCAGGCAGAGACATTCCAGCCTGCAAACTTGCTCAATGAAACAGCTCCCAAAGCCGTCGTAAACGACATCATGTCGGTTACGGAAACAGCGGGGCATTTGGTTGATGGATTAGAAGGTCGCGCCCGCGCATTTGTGCAGGTTCAAACTGGCTGTGATCATCGCTGCACTTTCTGCATCATTCCCTATGGCCGCGGAAATTCGCGCTCTGTCCCTGCCGGAGAAGTTGTGGACCAAGTCAGACAACTTGTCGCCAAGGGCCATTATGAAGTCGTTTTAACAGGTGTTGATCTCACATCATGGGGAGCAGACCTTCCCAATGCGCCAAACCTTGGAAATCTTGTCGCGCGTATTTTAAAGCTAGCACCGGACCTGAAGCAACTCCGCCTTTCTTCTATTGATGCCATTGAAATAGACGATCAGCTCTTTGACCTGATTGCCCATGACAAACGCATCGCACCGCATCTTCACCTGTCCTTCCAGTCCGGTGACAATATGATATTGAAGCGGATGAAACGGCGCCATTCCCGCGAAGATGCCATCAATCTTTGCCAACGCTTGCGCGCTGCAAGACCAGAAATTTCTTTTGGTGCTGACTTGATTGCAGGTTTTCCAACTGAAACTGACGAGATGTTTGCCAATACAATGGCATGTGTCGATGAATGCGGATTAGACTATCTGCATGTTTTCCCTTATTCAGCGCGCCCGGGCACACCAGCCGCGAGAATTCCGCAATTGAATGGTGAAATCATTAAAGATCGCGCCGCTCAACTTCGCGACAAAGGTCAGGAACGTCTCCTGCTGAGACTTGACCGCCATGTCGGAACAACCCAAGACGCTTTAGTTGAAATGGGAGGCCGCGCGCGCCTACCTGATTTTGCACCCATTCGGATAGAAGGGGATGCGCCCAAACCTGGTAGTGTGGTCACTTTAGACATTCACTCACGCGATGACAAAGACTTAATAGGACGTTTGCTATGATCCTCTGGTTCGGTAAGAAAAAGAAAAAAGCGGACAATGGCGAGACGCCAATCGAACCCAACCCGCCTCAAGACGCGGGGATTGAAGCTGAAGCCGCGCCAACTCCCGCGATTGAAACAGCTGAAGATGTCCTCAATATTCTTGCAGAAGAAAAAGCAAACGAGAAAAAAGGCCTGTTTGGCGGCTTATTCGGTTCCAAGAAAAAAGAGGAAGAAGACGCTGCAATTGATGCTGAAGTCAAAGCTGATGTCGAAAACTATTTCAAAGACCCTTATGATGAAGACGCTATTGTTTCTGACGCACCTTTCAGAGACGATGATGATTTTGAACCAAACAAAACGCCAGATAATACAGAACAATCTGTACCATCAAGTTTAGAGCCCACTTCATCAGAAACACAAGAAACCGAATCATCATCAGATTTCGATGATAAAAACGCAGTGTTTTCAGATGCTTCAAACACGGAGCTATCTGTACCCATAAAAGAACCAGCCGGTGAGAGCCCATCTTTATCCGAAAACACCACCCTGCTGGATGCAGAACCAGAAACAGTAGCCGAAGCAACGATTGATGATACTCCCGAAGCAGTAGAAACACCATCTGAAACTGAAACGCCCGACATAGCCATCTCTGAAGATGAAACCAAAGCAGCTTTAGCGCTCGCTGAGGACACATTTGAAGAAGATACACCCGCTTATGACATCACTGAAAACCCAAAGGACGGCTCAGATAGTGCTGATAATACGGAAGCCTCCTCAACATTAGACGTCACGCCTGATCTGCCTGTTGCCGCGCCTCTTGAAGCGCCAGCGCAGGACGACATCAGCCCTATGGCTGAAACAAAAAAGCCCGGCTTTTTTGCGCGAATGACACAAGGGCTTCAACGCTCTTCCTCCAAACTTGCCGACGGCATCTCTTCAGTTTTCACCAAGAAAAAACTTGATGATGACACCCTCGAAGAATTGGAAGATTTGCTTATCTCCTCCGATTTGGGTGCAAGCGTGGCCATGCGTGTGTGTGATAACATTCGCAAGGATCGTTTCGATAAAGAAGTCACCGACGAAGAAATCAAACAAGCCCTCGCCCAAGAAATCACAAACGTCCTCAAACCACGTGAGGAAATCCTCGATTTATCCGACGGCCCCTCTCCGCGCGTTGTGCTTTTTGTTGGCGTCAACGGATCTGGTAAAACAACGACCATCGGAAAAATAGCCAGTAAATTATCCGCGCAAGGCGCAAACATATTGCTTGCCGCCGGCGATACATTCCGCGCCGCCGCCGTCGAGCAATTAAAGGTTTGGGCCGAGCGCGCAAATGCCGGATTCCTGTCTCGCCCAGATGGCGCAGACTCTGCTGGACTAGCCTATGACGCGGTTAAACAAGCAACCACAGAAAATCGAGACTTAGTCCTCATTGATACAGCAGGAAGACTGCAAAATCGCACAGAACTTATGGACGAACTTGCCAAAGTCGTGAGAGCAATTCGTAAGATTGAACCCACTGCACCACACGAAGTCATCCTCGTACTTGATGCAACAGTGGGTCAAAACGCACTGTCTCAAGTCGAAGCCTTCAAGCACACAGCCGGCGTCACAGGCCTTGTTATGACAAAACTAGATGGAACAGCCAAAGGGGGTGTTCTGGTGGCAATTGCCGACAAGCATGCCCTACCCATCCACTTTGTTGGTATCGGGGAAAAGGCCGAAGATCTACACCCGTTCTCAGCATCAGCATTTGCCAATGCTCTTGTCGGCCTTAGCGATGACGTGACGAAGCAATAGTGTCAGAAACGCTTTTTGCAATCTGTCTTGGCATTGGGGCCGCAATCACACTTGCTATAGCGAATGCCTCTGTAAAAGCATCTGGTGATGTCTTAATGTCGCGCGCGACAATGTCAGCTTCGGCTATGCTGATTGTTCTACCATTTGCCTTCATTGTACCACTGCCCAATAAAGAAACTTGGATGATCCTTGCGATTTCCATACCCGCACATGCGCTTTATCAAACAACATTAATCCGTGCCCTGACACGCGGTGACCTTTCGCTAGTCTTCCCTATAATGCGAGGCGGTGCCCCCTTAATAACTGCAATTGCAGCCTATTTCATACTCCAAGACAGCTATACGCCCCTCTCAATCGCAGGCCTAATTCTCGCAAGTGCTGCGACAATCATTTTTGCACTCCCCACAAGCAAAATGACATCTGAAGATCCAAAGCGCAGAAAAGCAGCCCTTATATGGGCTGTAGCATGCAGTGGCTGCATCGCTTTATACAATGTCATAGACGCTCAGGGCGTACGCGCTGCACCATCACCATTCACATTTATTGTCTGGCTGTTCTTGCTGGATGCCATCCTAATCACAACTGCCACCATATGGGTCCGCAAGGGCAGCTACATTACTAGCTTCAAGCAAAAATGGCGCTTTGGCGCAGTTGCCGGTGCCTCCGCTGTATTTTCGTTTGGTATGACGCTATACGCTTTTAGCTTCGCCAATGTCACTTTTGTATCCGCATTGAGAGAAACATCTGTTGTATTCGCGGCGATCATCGGTTGGAGAATGCTTAAAGAAGGCTCAGGACTTAGGCGTTTGTTCGCTGCAATTGCATTGGTTACAGGACTCATTCTTTTTCAAGTCGGCAGCTAAGAAAGATTGTATTTACAAGTCTCTTTCTATAGCCAGTCTAACGAGACACTTAGAATAGACAGTTTTAGGAACAAATATAACAGATGATCTGGCGTCACCTATTTGGCTACCTTCCTGTAAATGTCATACAAGGCCTTGTCTCTTTTGGTGCCGTCTATGCCTTCACACGCCTTTTAGGTGATGATGGATATGGAAGCTATGCACTTGTCCTCACCATCATGTCAGCATCTCACACCACGACTCTGACTTGGACAGAAGCAGCCGCTTATCGCTTTGCTGGTGAGGCCCAATCCAAAGGTGGTATGAATGACCATATTCGTACATCTATATATCTAGCGCTTTTCAGTCTCATCCCAGCCTTATTAATTGTGGCTTGCGGTTGGATGGCCTCCGAGAATAACCCCAATATGCAGGCTGCAATCATCTGGCTTGCCTTGTCGATGCCGTGCCTTTCTATCATCCAGATGAGTTTAGAAATACACAAAGCCCGCCAGCAAGTTTCAAGATTTGCGAAAGTCAGCATCGCTCATGCTCTGACTGGCTTTTGTGGCGGGCTTTACTTTGCTTCCCAAACAGATGCAGGTGCAGCAGCGCCTTTCATGGGCCTTGCTCTCAGCGGGGTCATATTTGCCAGCGTGCAGGGGCTTTTCCTCTGGAAAGAGTCAAAAGACGGCTCATTTCAAATGGTTCGCGCCAAGCGATATTTTGCTTATGGAATGCCCCTCGCCCTCGCACTTTTGTTGGAGATAGCCTTAAGCGCGAGTGACCGTTTTCTCATCGCGTACTTCATTGATAACGCCGCCGTGGGAGCCTATGCCGCCGGATATGGCGTATCAGATCAATCTATTCGTTTACTCTGCATGTGGGGCGCTATGGCCGGTGCACCTCTACTTATGGAAAGCTATGAAAAACATGGACTAAACGGTATTGAAGAACCGGGCAAAGCAATGATCCGCATGTTAATGCTAATAGCATTTCCTGCGGCGACTGGTTTGGCTATGGTTGCTGAACCTTTAGCTCAATTCATGATTGGTGAAGAATTACGCGATCAAGCAAAACATACCATTCCGTGGATCGCTTTGGCCGGATTGATGAATGGATTGGTCATTTATTATTTCTCAGAATCCTTCCAACTTGCCCGAAAAACAGCCCTCCGTGCGAGCCTAATGCTGATCCCCGCCATATTGAATGTCATCCTCAATATTATCCTATTACCAAAAATGGGTTTGATGGGAGCCGTTTATGCAACTGTGATCTGCTATGGCGTCGCTTTGATCATCATTATGGGCGTCGGCAGGCGTTTCATTCCGCTTCCAGTTCCGATGAAAGACATAGTATTAATCGCAATCGCCTGCGCTGGAATGGCTAGTATAGTCTATATTCTGCCGCAAATAGGTGGTTTTCCTGAATTGATGTTAAAAGCAATTGTTGGCGGAATCATCTATGGCGTACTCGCTATCGTTTTAAACGCAGCAGGTGCCAAAGACCTCATCAAAGCATTGAAAGACCGGAAAAACGCAACACAATAAATTGAACCATATTCCAGTTATCATCGTAAAAATAAAACTGACGAATAGTGACACGCGACTTCAACAAGGCCATATCAACATCCATGACAGATTCAGAAACAACTAACGCCGCTCCCCTCACCCCAGCAAATGCTGAAGCAGAGGTGCCAAAGAAAAAAGCCACCTCCATATGGCGGGAACTTGGCCCCGTCCTTTTCTTTGTTGTTGTTTATAATGTTGCGCGAAAATTCCCCGATGATGGCAGCCTTTTCTCAAAAGAAACCGCAATCTATTGGAGTACAGGTTCTTTCATGGTGGCTATCCTTGCCGTTATTGGCTGGACGATTTTCAAGAAAGAAAAAATTTCCCCAATGCTCATCGTCACAGGTGTCATCGTGACTGTGTTTGGTGGCCTAACGATTTTTCTACAAAGCCCTGAGTTTGCGTATTACAAACCAACCATCATCAATTTATTATTTGCCGGATTAATTTTTGGTGGTTTGGCGATGGGTAAGAATGTATGGAAAATCGCATTCCAGCATGCATTTAACCTACCAGATTATGCGTGGAAGACATTCGCCATACGTTGGGGTTTTTTCTACATCTTTCTTGCGATACTCAATGAAGTATTGTGGAGAACGCAGTCAGAGGATTTCTGGGCAAACGCAAAACTGTTTCTAGTCATGCCTGCCACTTTCATATTCATGCTCGCCAACATGCCTTATCTCGTCAAACACTCCCATGACGATATTATGGGAACAAGAGACAAGGCCGAAAATGGCAATTGATTTGAGCTCTTTTTCTAGACTAGACGCGTGAATTCTGCGCTTTCTTTTGCCTATTCTAGTAAAAGTGACACGAAACCTTCATTTGCCTAAACTGCATTGAATATGTAGTCAGACAACGGATGAAAGAAATTTCATTTTACCTGATCTTTCAGAACGGTGAGGCCGATGTCTGCAGAAGAAGTGAAAGCTGAAGAAGATTCAACGTTCAAACTCAGTGAGTCACCGGCGCACTTATTGCGTCGTTCTCAACAATTAGCCACTGAAATATTCACAGATCTGGGTATGGCCGACAATGTCACGCTTCGCCAATCTGTTGTGCTGGCTGCTGTCGCTGAAAAAGAAGGGTTAAGCCAGTCTGACCTCGTGAATGCAACAGGAATAGACCGCTCAACACTTGCAGACATGATAGCGCGCATGGAAACACGCGGCCTTGTCACGCGGGTTGCAGCCGAAGGTGATGCACGCGCCAAGTCTGTGTCTCTGACGACGCTTGGACGGGAAGCCTTAGACGAGGCAATGCCTGCCATGCAAACCGTCGATAAAGCACTGCTTCACTCACTTCCCAAAAATAAACGCAAGGCTTTTTTGTCCATCCTGACCTTGCTAGCGGGCGCGGCTGATGATGATTTTGATCTGGCGGAAGTTATGGGAAAACGCAAAAAATCGAAGAAAAAGAAGTCAAAAAAAAAGACTTCCGGCAAGTCAGGCAAGAAGAAATAGAATTTTTGATGACGCAAACCACTGCGTTACTACCTGAGAAAACCTACTGACCTGCTTCTCTTAATGTCTGATATTGCGCGATAAATGCATCCGCTTCTTCTCTGCTCAATGGCCCCCTGTGCTGACGCACAATCATTCCATCGCCATCAATAAGAAATGTTTCAGGGACAGCATTCACACCAAGGTCTAGCCCCGCCATACCATCTCCATCCAAAGCCACGACTGAAAACGGATTCCCATCCACCTTCAGCATTGTTTGGATAGCGTCTGAATCATCTTTATAGGCAATCCCTACAATGGATACCTGTTTAGACATTTCCATAAGATAAGGATGCTCTAACTTACACGGCAAACACCAAGTGGCCCACAAATTCACGATGACCGGTTTGCCAAGCTCATCCGCCAATCGAAATTCTGATTGATCCAAGGTGGTTAAAACTATCTCTGGTGCAGGACGGTTTTTGCCTTTGAATAGATCAGATTTTGGTTCGCCAACTTGCCCTAATTTGACCACGGACAAAACTGCCAAAACAAGCAGCAAAACAATCGGCAATATATAGATTGCACGTTTCATTGCGTCTCTTCCGCCTTTAAACGTGCATGACGCGACTTAGCCTTTGCTAAGCGAACCACAACAAACAAACTAACAAGCCCCAGCAAACTCAAAGCAATACTGTAGGAAGCCCACACAAATGGCGCATACTTATCCATCATTCTTCCTCATTTGCATATCGACGTTGAATCAACGCTTCAGAGCGACGCGCATAAATCTCAGCGCGCATATTCATTATCGTTAAAGCCCCAAACAATAATCCATATCCAACAAGAACAATTAGCAATGGACTTAAAAATGGTTCAGGCAATTCAGAATGAATGATCTCAGAAGGTTTGGTCAATTTCTCTGTCCAGTCATCTGATAATCGAATGGATGCTTTTTGATGCAATGTCGTCCACCAATTCACGGACCATTTGATAATTGGCAAATTAACAGCGCCGACGAGACATAAAATTGCCGCCGCGCGCGCTGCCTTTTGCTGTGTTTCAAAGGCCGACCAGATAGCGATATATCCAAGATATAAAAAGAACAGCACCAATACTGATGTTAAGCGTGCATCCCATTCCCACCATGTATTCCAAATCGGCTTTCCCCATAAACTCCCCGTTATCAGGCATATAGCGGTAAACACAGCCCCAATTGGCGCGGCAGATTTTCCTGCGATATCAGCAAGCGCATGTTTCCAAATCAAGGATGATAAACTCGCACCCGCCATAAATGTATATGCGCCCATACACATCATCGCTGCAGGTACGTGAATGAACATGATACGCGCAGCATCACCTTGGCGATAATCTGCTGGCGCAACAAACAAGCCATTATAGACGCCAACGCCTAATGCGAGAATGGCAAGTGTCAACATAATCGGACCAACGAGACGCGTCGTTTCCATAAATTTGTGCGGATTAGCAAATGTAGAAATCATAAATCGTACTTATCCCTAATCTAACGCAGTTTTCAATGCGGCACCGGCAGCAAATGGCCCCAATGCAATCGCCGCCAATGCACATGCTCCACAGAGCGCCATTGCACTTGTCCAATCACGTCCATCAGCTACCGCATAGAGCGTTGATGCACCAAATATTGTCGCTGGTGCATAGAGTGGCAATGCGACAAGTGCGATAAGCAGACCGCCTCGCCTCACACCTGCTGTTAAAGCAGCTCCAATTGATCCAATAAAGAAAAATGCTAGCCCACCTAGAATGGATACACCCAAGACATGCAAGGCAGCATTTCCTGGCCCTTGCAACATCACCCACAACAAAGGCGCAATCAGCGCGAGCGGTAAACCTGAGGCCATCCAGTGCGCCATAGTTTTAGCGAGCGCAACTCCCGTCATGCTGACACCAGAAGACGCCACGACATCAAGTGTCCCATCTTCCAGATCTGCTTGAAAAAGTCGCTCCATCGGAAGCAAACTCGCCAAAGCCAATGAGATAAACAAAACACCCGGCCCTGCCGCTCTCAATAAATCAGCTGCAGGTCCTAGCGCTAATGGTGTAAGCGTGGCTGCACCTGCATAAAAACCAACCGGCAAAGCCGCACCACCACCGCCAGACCACGCCAATCGCAACTCTCTAAAAAATAAGGGGAGCAAAACCGCCGAAGTCATTTTCTCTGTTTGATTCATATTAGATCATCCAGAAGCTGATTGGCTTTAAATTCCGCTTTTGACGGCGCGCAAATATTGATGGTCCGCGCGTTTTTAAAACCCTCACCATGCATCGCTGCGATAACAGAGCCGCCTTTTTGTGTGTGCTCTTCCATCATCTCCAAAACGATATCTTGGCCTTTACTATCCAGAGCCGCGAGGGGTTCATCGAGTAACCAAATAGGACGATAACTGACAAGTAGCCGCGCAAGTGAAAGCCGCCGCCTTTGACCAGCCGATAATCCGCGCCCCGGTACATCTCGACGCTTCCATAAACCAACTCTTTCAAGTGCCGGCCTCACTTTAGAAACATCTTCACCAAAAAATTTGGTCCAAAACACTATCTGCGCCTCAACACTCTCTTGCGCTTTAATACCATCCTGATGCCCAAGGAAATGCACTGGGTAGAAAGACGGATTTTGTGATGATGAATCCCCAATAGAATAATCAATACTACCAGAATCTGGACGGGTTAAACCCGCCAAAATACGAAGCAATGTCGATTTCCCCGAACCATTTTCACCTCGTAATTCAAGAATTTCACCAGCATTTACCGAAAATGATAAATCGTAAAAAAGTGTCCGATAGCCTCTGGTAGCGCCCACTTTGCAAACGGTTATCAACTTCTCCATTTTTTTTCTACCATTCCTATAAAGTCACAGCTTCACGAATTGCGATAATCTGTTTGCTAGGCTAACAAAAACATACACTATACGGACGGGGGTTAAAAATCACCCGCGACCCTTTCACCTCATTGTCTGGAAGGATTACTATAAATGCCATCACTAGATAGCTTTAAATCTCGCCGCGAACTTGATGTAAACGGCAAAAAATATGTTTATTATAGTTTACCTGCTGCCTCCGAGAACGGCCTTGGAGACGTATCAAAACTTCCTGTTTCTCTAAAAGTATTGTTGGAAAACCTACTTCGTAACGAAGATGGGACAACTGTTAAAGCAGAAGACATCAAAGCCTTTGCTGCTTGGTTAGACGATAAAGGTTCTGCAAACCACGAAATTGCATACCGACCCGCGCGCGTGTTGATGCAAGATTTCACTGGTGTACCGGCAGTTGTTGATCTTGCTGCTATGCGTGACGCCGCCAAAATGCTTGGCTCAGAAGCCACTGCGATCAACCCTCAAGTTCCTGTTGATCTTGTAATCGATCACTCAGTTATGGTTGACTATTTTAGTACACCAGAAGCTTTTGATCAAAACGTTGCCCGCGAATATGAACGCAATAAAGAGCGTTATGAATTCCTCAAATGGGGTCAGTTTGCATTTGAAAACTTCCGCGCCGTGCCCCCCGGCACTGGTATTTGTCATCAGGTAAACCTTGAATACCTCGCCAAATCCGTATGGACGAAGAACGAAGATGGCGTAGATATAGCTTACCCTGATACATGTGTTGGTACAGATTCCCACACCACAATGGTAAATGCACTCTCTGTGCTTGGTTGGGGTGTTGGTGGTATCGAAGCTGAGGCAGCCATGCTTGGCCAGCCCGTTTCTATGCTCATTCCTGAAGTCATTGGATTTAAACTTTCCGGTTCACTTCCAGAAGGCACAACAGCCACAGATCTTGTGTTAACAGTGGTTGAAATGCTTCGCGCCAAAGGCGTTGTCGGTAAGTTTGTTGAATTCTTTGGGCCAGGCCTCTCCAATTTGTCATTGGAAGATGAAGCAACAATTGCAAACATGGCTCCAGAATATGGTGCCACATGTGGTTTCTTCCCAGTCGATGCTGAAACACTAACATACCTAGACACCACCGGCCGCGAACATGACCAAATCGCACTTGTAGAAGCTTACACAAAAGCGCAAGGCATGTTCCGCACGGACCTTGAACCGAGCTTCACAGACACACTTGAACTTGATATCTCGACAGTGCGTCCGTCTATTTCTGGGCCGAAACGTCCACAAGACCGCATAGCGCTTGATGAAGCTGCAGACTCATTTGCGATCACTCTTGGAAAAGAGTTTGGCGAAGTTGATGCAGATGCTCAAAAACGGGCTAAGGTTGAAGGCGAAGAATACTCAATCGGTCATGGTGATGTTGTGATTGCTGCGATCACATCTTGTACGAACACCTCCAACCCATCAGTTCTTGTTGCTGCTGGATTAGTTGCACGCAAAGCAATTGAAAGAGGCTTACAAGTTCAGCCTTGGGTCAAACCTTCTCTTGCACCTGGGTCACAAGTTGTCACCGATTACCTGAAAAAAGCCGACCTCCAAAAAGACCTTGATGCCCTCGGCTTCAACCTTGTTGGCTATGGTTGTACCACTTGTATCGGAAATTCAGGGCCATTGCCGAAGAAAATCTCTGACGCGATCCAATCTAAAAACCTTGTGGCAACATCCGTCCTATCGGGAAACCGTAACTTTGAGGGGCGCATCAATCCAGATGTACGTGCAAACTACCTAGCATCTCCGCCTTTGGTTGTCGCTTATGCATTGGCTGGTTCCATGAATGTGGACATCACCAGAGACCCGATCGGATATGACGACGATAATGAGCCGGTCTATCTAAAAGACATCTGGCCAAGCTCAAAAGAAATCGCAGAAACAGTCCGCTCTTGTGTGACCGCGCAAATGTTTGAAAAGCGTTATGGCGACGTGTTCAAAGGAGATGAGCACTGGCAGGCTGTTGAAGTCTCTGGGAGCGACACATATAGCTGGCCGGAATCCACTTACGTTGCAAACCCTCCCTATTTTGAGGGCATGACAATGACACCTGAAGCTCCAGGTGATGTTATAAATGCTCGCATTATGGGACTATTTGGTGGCTCAATCACCACGGACCACATATCTCCAGCAGGTAATATCAAAGCCGATAGTCCAGCTGGGCGCTACCTTGCAGAAAAAGGTGTCCCCGTCACAGAGTTTAACTCTTATGGCGCGCGCCGTGGTAATCACGATGTGATGATGCGTGGGACATTTGCCAATATTCGTATCAAAAACCAGATGCTACCGGGCACTGAAGGCGGTGTGACAAAGCACTTCCCATCCGGCGAGCAGATGGATATTTACGACGCTTGTATGAGATACAAAGAAGAAAACGTTCCACTGGTTGTCTTTGCGGGTGAACTTTACGGAACAGGATCTTCGCGTGACTGGGCAGCAAAAGGGACGCTCCTTCTTGGTGTGCGTGCTGTATGTGCTTCATCGTTTGAGCGTATTCACCGCTCCAACCTGATCGGTATGGGTGTACTCCCACTGCAAATGCCAGAAGGCCAAGGTTGGGCTGATCTTGGTATGACAGGCGATGAAATCGTAACAATTGAAAACGTAGCCAACATCACGCCACGTGGAAATATTGCGGTAAACATTAAATTTGCTGACGGAACCGAGAAAACAGTCGAAGCACTAATCCGCATAGATACTGAAAACGAGCTAGAATACTTCCGTAATGGCGGTATCCTTCATTATGTTCTTAGAAACTTGGCAGAGACCTAATAATATATCGCACTTGCGTAAATATTAAATATAGTTTTAAAGCCTCTTCTAACGTTGGAAGGGGCTTTTTTACTAAACATAGAGTAGCTTTCACCATTCACTCACATAGTCTTGATTAGCGTGTGCGGAAACTTTGTTGTATATAATGGATCATGAAAATACTTTCCCTTCTTCCCATCTCCTTTTTGAGTTCGTTTTTATTGCTATCTGCCCCTAGCTATGCGCAAAATCTCAGCGCCCCAGCAGCGCAAAATAAAAACCCAACTCATTCCACACCTTTGCAGCCATTTGTTGAATTATACACCAGTCAAGCATGTCCAAGATGCCCCAAAGCCAATGAACAATTTGCCGAATTCGCTGGTACAAATGACGTCATAGCTGTGACTTTCCCTGTTGGTATTTGGGACTTTATGGGGTGGAAAGATTCATTCGCTAAAAAAGCTTTTTCAAACCGTCATGAAGCGATGAATGTTCAACTTGGCAGACGCGGACCTTACACACCTCAAACGATTTTTAACGGCACAAAGCATTGTTCTGCTGTAAAAGAAAAGAACATGGAACGCCGACTTGATGAAGTTGCAAACACGCCTAATCCAATGTCCATTCAATATAATGGCAACCAATTAAGCGTAGCAGGAAACAAATCCGAGTTGGAAATATGGGTCGTCGATTTTATACCGGGAAAAACCTATGCAACCCCAACTTCGGGTCAAAATTCCAATAAAACTATGGTCTATCATAACCGCGTCACCGATCTTGTTTCAGCAGGGACATTACCCGCCAATGGCGGCAAGTTGAATGCACACTGTATTGAAAGCTGCGCGATAATTTTCCAACACCCCAATCATGGTGAAGTATTGGGTGCCATAACATATCCAGATAATTCAGGTTTTGAAAACAACACCTAAGCTAAGGCGCGACCGCGATATCTTCTATCGGGGTCGTCATAATATTGAAATCCATACGTGAAATTTCAAAAGCCCAACCAGCGACTTTGCTTTCTATCTCATCTAATTGAGCAATCGTTTCATCTCTTTCAACCTGAAGAGACTCAGAGAAAACAACCCAGTATTTATTGTTTCCTTTGAAAAGCTCAGCTTCGATAACCAGCCCTAAATGGGTGATAGTGCGATGAACCGCAACCAATTCTCCTTCCATCATCTCACGCGGCACAGCATCAAGTGGCGAAAACCGTGACAAAGCCAATGCAGGTGGATTTGGTGCAAAGTCAGAAATCAACAATGCTTCTTCAAATGGTTTATCGAGTTCAAATCGCCCCGGTGCATCAAATCGAACACGCAACGCATATCCAGTACCGTCTGGAAACTCTATTTCAGCCTTAGCGATATCTTCTGGACCAATTTGCAAAACATCTAGATCCAACCAACGAGCAGGGTTTTGCAATGGCGGAAAAACACTCGCCGCGACAGCCCAAGTCTGATCTTCTTGAGGTTTACGAATATAAGCAGATCCGTTTTTAAAACCGACCACCATATCTACTAATAAATTGCCATCAATGTCAGAAACTTGCATCAATGCGCCTGTGCCGTCTTTAAATGGATCTCCCAAACCAAGGCGATCAAACTTTTTAGGGTCAACTGTCATCTGACGACTAAAAGTCATAGATGCTAAAGCTTCAGATAGGTCAGCAATGGATTCAATGCGGATGGGATAGCGGCCACGTTCTTCCAAATACCATTCCTGCCCTTCCCGTTTTAAATGATACTCGCCATCTTGTGTCGTCACCTTTATTTCTTCAGCAGCGGTGACATCTGCTTCAAATTTAGGAAGCACAACTTCGCCAATCTTATCGTGCTGCTTAGAATTACCAAAATTAACGCCTGAAATAATCCCCAGAGCAATTGCTGTAAGCGCAGCCAACCCCGTACCTGCCAGCAAATGAGTGCGTTTTTTTGCATTTGCCATTAGCGACTTCTTCCCTTGCTACGGTTTCGCCATCCAACCACGAGGAAACCGATCAAAATGATAGCAGCTGGCGGCAGCCAGACATTGAACAGCACCAATCTACCTGACAGCAAATCAATGTCTGCTCTAAATTCACGTTCCACTTCTCGTAAGCGCTGACGAATTTCGATAGCCTCGCCTCTAAATCGCGTTAATTCTTCAGCTTCAGCCTGATCTACCTCATCAAAATCACCACTATGAGAAAGCAATCCGCCTCCGGCACCCGCAGCGCGCAACTCATTCAAACGCGCTTCTGTTTGCTTTAAACGAAGCTGTAGAATTTCCTGCTCCTCATACAAGCGTTCCCGCGCTTCATCCCGCATTTTATTTACACGTGTCATCGGGCGCGCAGATGGTGCACGTGATCGAAGATTGACGAGCGCATCAGAACCAGAAAGATTATCCAGAGCATTCATGACAAACACCGCATTATCGGCAACCGGCGCGCCGCCATTGGGGCTCACATAAAAAGTGTCATCGAAAATATCCGTGTCAGAAATAAGAATAATATCAACAGATTGGACAGATTTTTCTAAATGTTGATGTTGGGTTTCAGGATCATTTACCAATGCCGCCAGCACAGGATCTTTAGGTATCACCAAAGGCGGGATATCATCGGTAAAGCGACTGGTTAATTCGCCCGTCAACCGACCAATAAGCGGCTGAGAGACACCTAAGGCAGCATAATTATTGAGAAGCTCTCTTGGCGTAACTTCCTTGCCCGCAATCTGCGTACCAATCATCATCGCCTCAGGCGTTGTCCATACCAATGGAACAAAGTCCGCCCCAGGTTCAGGCGTCACACTGAGAGCACCTGCCGCACCAAAATTAATAGCCCTCGTCAAATCAGCTGTAATAGGATCATCACCCGACATTTGGACACGTGGCGGCGCAATGAATAGTGGCTGTACTTCAACAAATCGTCGACCATCTTCGATCCGCTCAACCGGCAATCCAAGCTGTTTATCAATAACGACCTCGTCAATTGGCGCTAACCCTAGCATTCCTTCTACGCGCCCCAATGAAGACGACACTTGCGCCCGTCTGCCACGTGCAGCTACCGAAGCTTTTGAAGTGGGGTCCAGTGCTATAATAGCGCGTCCAATGCGCAATATGCCCTGCTCGATCAAATATTGCTGACGCGGTGATAATTTGGGAGGATGCACGATCATCAATGCATCAAGATCATTGGGCAATGCCACAAAATCGGGTGCAATCTGCACAATCTCAAAACTGCGCGCCAATTCTCGCAATACATAATAATCAGATTGCGATTGGCCAGTTCCTGCCATGTCGATAAGGCTTGTCAAAATACCAATACGTGGCGGCGCAGGATCATCAAGCTGGGAAATAAGTTTCACCAAATCATATTCCAGCAAAGCTTCGCGCTCCGGCGCAAGATATGGAATGACAATTTGATCATCCACAGAATTTCGGCCAACGATTGCCAGATAAAGCGGATCGCCTGATTCAGTCGGTGTTGATTGTACACCTGCATCAATAATGCGCTCTTCTTCATCAGAAAAAGCTTCTGGATCTATCTCTTTGATAATCACATCGCCGCCAGAGCGCGCAGATATCTCAGCAAGCAATTCACGCACACGCGCACCATACGCTCGAATAGCCGGATAATCAGCTGCGAGACGTCTTGAATACACAAATTGAAGCTCAACAGGTTCCGCCAGTGAAGAAGCAACTTTTTTTGCAGCGTCAGAGAGTGTGTATAAATCATTTTCCGTCATATCGGCGCGTATGCCAGACAACCAGTTTTGCGAGGCAATGTTTAACCCGCCAAATATGACGACGGCGAATGCGCTCAAGGCAATAGTAAACTGCTTCGTGTTCATGTCTTATCCAGCCCTCCGGCTTGATATCCAAAGCGTGTTTAATGTGAGCCAAAGGACAATGAATCCGGCATAGAAAAACAAAGCCCTAATTTCCAATACGCCGCGTTGGGCCGCCTCAAAATGCGTCAGAAATGAAAAGCTTCTCGCACCTTCAGCCACACCAGCACCCAACAAATCCGATAGGCCAGACGCAACAAGTGGCAATCCCATAACAGTAAATATGAAGCCGATCGTCACTGCCAACACAAAAGCAACTACCTGATTACCCGCCAAAGCCGATAATGCAGAGCTTAATGCAACATATCCACCCGCCATCATGAAGCTCATCAAATAGGCCAACAAGATCGCAGTATTATCGGGAGATCCAAGATAATTGACAGAAATCCACATAGGAAACGTCAAAACCAAAGCCACACCGGCAACTGTCCAAGCTGCTAAAAATTTACCAACCGTCAGCGCCCAAACAGGCGCAGGCAATGTCAGCAATAATTCCAATGTTCCAGACCGAATTTCCTCAGCCCACAACCTCATTGTGACTGCTGGTAGAAAGACCAAATAAAGCCATGGATGGAAAAAGAAAAATGGTGCTAAATCGGCTCTATTGGTATCAAAAAACCGACCAATTTCAAATGTAAAAGCGCCCAGTGACAATAGAAAAACAGCAATAAATACATAGGCCAAAGGCGTGAAGAAATAAGCTCGTAATTCTCGCGCAAACACAGATGTTATCGCCGCAATGGCAGCGCGGCGACGTGAGCCTGAACTCATGCGCGAATGTATATCAGATGATGTGGAGGATAGATCATTCATGAGCGAACACTCTCCTCATGTGTGAGAAGCGTAAAAGCATCTTCCAAATTATGCGCAACCGAATTTTCAACAAGCCCGGCAGGCGTATCATCCGCAACGATCTTTCCCGCATCAATGACAAGCGCGCGCGAACACATAGCTTGAACCTCATCAAGCTGGTGTGTTGAAATCAAAATAGCTTTGTCCTTCGACATACGCGCAATCAAGGACCGCACAGCCCGTTTCTGATTCGGATCAAGACCATCCGTTGGTTCATCCAACACCAATACTGGCGGATCATGAATAATCGCACCAGCCAAACCAACTCGGCGTTTATACCCTTTAGATAGTGTATCAATCGAGCGATCTATCACGCTTTCAATACGCGCATCATTAATCACACGGTCTAGCGCCCAGCGTGTTTGAGATGCAGATAAGCCATGCGTACCCGCCAGAAACTGCAAAAATCCGCGTGCTGTTAAGTCGCCATAAAGCGGCGCGCCTTCAGCCAGATAACCCAAAGCAATTTGCGCGTTTTCACGTTCATTACAAATTGATGCGCCCGCGATAAATGCATCACCGCTATCGGGTTCCAAATAACCAGATATCATCCGCATCGTCGTTGATTTTCCTGCACCATTGGGACCAAGAAAGGCAACCACCTCTCCTTGTTGTACGGTAAAGGAAACGCCTCTCACTGCGTGCTTTTTGCTCGCGCCCACGCCATAAGCTTTTGCCAGACGATCAATCTTCAACAAGTTCAAAAGATAGTCTCCGATCTTCACGCTCAACCATAATCGAGTCTCTAGACTATAGACTGATAACCTGCGTCGCGCATTAAGCAAAGAAGTCACTGCATTTCAATTTTTTATATATATCACACTCGCAGGACTCAATGGTGTGACATTAGCGTAAACAACTCAAATTTTGTGGGAAAGTGTCAGACAAACTTGGAACGATTGGCCACGGGGGGCTGGGGGGCTGTTGGGTCCGAAGCCGTTTACTTCTCAGCTTGTCTGACATGGTTAATGTGGGGTGAATCACCTGATTTGAAAAGGGGGAGAGTGTAAAAAATCGAGTAAAAAATTGTTTATTAGGTTAAATCATCTTCATGGTTATTAACGCAGCTTTGATCCGATACTGTATTTACGACGAAGTGAACGAAGATCATCTTTACGACAACCTTACCCCCAATCGGGGACAAAACTGATTCGACGCTCAAACAAAAAGCCAGTTCCAATAAAAAAGCCCCTATCTTGCGATAAGGGCTTTCTCAAATTCGTTAGGCTTAAAGACTTAATCGTCGCCGCCGCCCATCAATGCCAGAATAAACTGGAACAAGTTGATGAAGTTCAAATACAGGCTCAATGCACCATAGTTTGTCGCAACTGCCATAGAGCGCGAATCTCCACCTAGCGCGTAATATGTGTGCTTCAAGCGCTGTGTGTCATATGCTGTTAGACCTGAAAATATTAGCACACCACCAACAGAGATAATGAAGCTCATCATAGATGACTGCATGAACATGTTGACGATAGAAGCGATAATAATACCGATCAGACCCATGATCAGGAATGTACCAAAGCCTGAAAGATCTTTCTTCGTTGTGTATCCAAACAAGCTAAGACCACCAAAAGCTGTCGCTGTTACGAAAAACGCTTTAGCAACAGTGGTGAAACCATCAGGAATGCCAGCATAACGGTAAACCAACGCACCCATGCCCATACCAAGAAGTGCAACAACAGACCAGTAAACGACTGCTGTTCCTGTTGGAGATGGATTTTTCATCATGAAAGATGAACCAAACAGAATAGCCAGAGGCCCAAAAGCCACGACATAATATAATGGTGTGCCTAATACGACAGCTGTTACAGCCGGCACTGTTCCAACGACCATTGCCAAAACAGCAGAAATAACAAGGCCGAGTGCCATTTTGTTGTATATGCCCAGCATGAAGCTTCGTAGGCCCGCATCAACGGACATATCAGCTGCGCCAGCACCTGCATTTTGTGAATATGGAAAGTTCGACATTAAACACCTTTTGTCTATGTTGAAGAGGCTATAGATAAGCAATTAAAGACTAATATAGGATAGAATGTGGCGTTTTTCCAGACAAATCCACAATTATCACGCAAAATTGCGTTCCTCACTTTAAATTATATTTGAAACTCATCTTACACCTGCTAGAAACTTAAGATTAGTTAAGCAAAGCGAACGTTTTTAAATAAAAACATGTCATATAGATTATTTGCCGCTCTCCCTATTCCCGACCATATATCCGAGATGCTCAAATCCATGCAAAATGGGTTGGATGGCGCAAAATGGCGACACAAAGAAAATTTTCATCTCACATTGAATTTTTATGGAAATGTCGAAGATCACACCGCCCATGATTTAGATGCAGCACTCGCGACGATTAACTTACCTCCCATAACACTGCGCCTAAAAGATGTTGGCCAATTTGGTGGATTTGATCCGCACACGCTTTGGGCTGGCGTAGAAGCCAATGAACACATTCTAAAACTCGCCAGCAAGTGCAAACGGCCCACAAGAGAGCTCAAACTCCATACGGATAAACACACCTATATCCCGCATGTTACACTGGCTTACCTAAAAAATATCCCTCCGCACATCGTCAGCGAATATCTGCAACGTCATGCCATGTTTGAAACGCCAGAATTCACAATCGACAGGTTTGCACTCTATTCATCACGCCCGGGAAAGCATCAAAGTCTGTATGAAGAAGAAGCATCCTACCCATTGCTTGAGTGAATATGACGACTCGAAATGACGTCACTGAAAAATGTCACGTGTTTTCTGATTCTGCCTCAATTATTTCATGGTTAATCTTCATAAACTGGGTTAGTTGTCCATCAACAAGCAAGGGGTTCACTGAACATGAACAGGTATTTTACAGATCAATCAGCAATGAAGTGTTTTGCATCATCAATGCGGTATTTTCTGTGTTTCTGTATCCTTTCGATTTCAGCTTCCACTGCCGCAAATGCACAAGTCAAAGCGATAGGCAGCTTTAAAGACTGGCAAGTCTTCACCCAAGAAGTTGACGGAGATCTCGTTTGCTTTGCCGCCACAGCCGCTTCAGATAAAGCCCCACAAGATGTCGTGCATGGTGATGTCCATTTTTTCGTTGCAAACTGGAAATCTGGTGCCGGTAAATCTCAACCCAGTTTAAAAGTCGGCTATGAATTGCGCGATGATTTACCACCGGAAGTCGTCATTGGTCGCGAACGCTGGCGCATGTACACTGCCGGAAACGAAGGTTTTCTTGAAGACAAAAACGAAAACAGTGTTGTACGCTCCTTAAAAAGAGGAACCACCCTCCGCGTCGAAGCCGTATCAGCACGAGATACCCGAACCGCATATCATTTTTCACTCAGCGGATCATCTGCCGCGATTGATCGCGCCGAAGCGGCCTGTAGATAGTGCTTGGAAAGCTTTACCCCCTCGAGCTATTGTATATGATGGAATAAATCGGGAGTTCTCATGGCCCTTTCTCATGCCATCACATTTATATCTTGGCTCATTTTTATCATAGCTGGGCTAAGTTTTTGTGATCTGCACGGCGTGCTCCCACCCTTGCCAAAACTCATACAAACTTTGCTAAACCAATGGCAATTATATCTACATGAACCACTGTCAGGATTTGTGGGCCCTAAAATTTTTGGCTTAATAGACCTAATGATTGCCGGAGGCATGGTTGTCTATTCTCTATTTCGGCAAAAGTCGCGTTTAAACCGTATCCACAAAGACTTGGCCATTGCGTTAAGCCAACAGCCTGAAGCCGCTGCTTCTTTGGGAATGTCTTTTAATGCCTCTGACACCAAGGCCGTTTACAAATTAATTGAACGTGTAAAAACAGATAATATTCAAGCAGATCCGCCTCATCTTCCAAGATCTAATTGGCTATTCACCTCGCAAAGCATGGCGATGGTTGCTGTGTTATTCTTCACATCGATCTGGGTCTTTGTTAACCAGCTACTCTAATCAAAATTTGATCCATCAAATCCCAAAATAACACCGTTTCAATATCAGACGTGACGCGGAAGACTTTTCACGGTATAAGCACGCCATGTCCACAGAACTTGATCTATCTCGCCGTCCAGCAAAACCTGCTGAGACAGGCCCCGTAAACCTTTCCGGCCTTTCGCTTGTAAAGCTGCGCGAACGCATGGAAGAAATTGGCATTGATAAGAAAAAAGCCAAAATGCGGGCGAACCAAGTCTCTCACTGGATGCACAATTTCGGCGTCACAGATTTTGACGATATGACCAATATCGCGAAAGACATGCGCGCCAAACTGGTCGAAAATCACATTATCGCCCGCCCCGACATCACAGAACACAAAGTCTCAGTTGATGGCACACAAAAATGGTTGTCGCGCTTTGGGCCTGGAATTGAAGCAGAAAGTGTATTCATTCCAGACGTCGCGCGTTCTGGCGCTTTATGTGTCTCCTCACAAGTTGGCTGTACACTCAGCTGCACTTTCTGCCACACAGGCACTCAAAAAATGGTGCGCAATTTAACCGCGCAAGAAATCGTCGCTCAGGTTTTGGTCGCGCGAGACACTTTAGGCGAATGGCCAACACCAAGCGAAAATCGTAAGCTCACAAATATCGTATTTATGGGCATGGGTGAGCCACTTTATAATCTCGATAATGTGGTTGAAGCTATCGATACAATATCCGATTGCGAAGGCATTTCCATTGGTCGCCGCCGCATCACAGTTTCCACAGCCGGTGTTGCCCCTAAAATCCCAGAATTAGGTGCGCGTACAAATGCGATGCTGGCGATTTCACTTCACGCTACAAATGATGACCTGCGTGACGAAATTGTGCCGATCAACAAAAAATATAATCTTGAATGCCTGTTTGATGCGATCCGGTCTTATCCAGACCTTGGAAATTCAAAACGCGTCACATTTGAATATGTCATGCTTAAAGATGTGAATGATAGCCTTGCCGAAGCAGTCGACCTGATCAAGCTTCTCAAAGGTCTACCTGCCAAAATCAACCTTATACCATTCAACCCATGGCCGGGCTCACCTTATGAGTGTTCCGATTGGGATAAAATCGAGACATTCGCCGAAGTGCTTAATCGTGCTGGTCTGTCAGCGCCTATTCGGACGCCGCGTGGCCGCGATATTTTTGCAGCATGTGGCCAATTGCGCTCAGAAAGCATCAAAGAACGCGCAAGTGACCGTCTAAAAGCAAAAATAGCTCAAAATTCAACAGCTGCCGAATAAAACCAGCATATACAATCGGACGAATAATCAAGTATTTTTGGCAGAGGCCAAAGGTTTAAACAGCCATATGTAGGCTCGCCTCACATACTGCTCAAAATGATACCTAAAATGCAAAAACGGCGGATGCTTTCATGAAGAAAACTTCCGCCGTTATCACAATCTACTCATACTCTACTGCAAGCTTTATAGCTTAAAAATGGTTTACAGAACATGAATAAACGCCCTGATTTCGCTAATAAACATTAATTTTTGTGGAAAAAAGAACCATTTTTTCAGCGTCACGCCGCCCAAAGCATAGCGCGGAGGAGTCGATCCATTAAAAACCCAAGATATCGAATCACCTTAAGTTTTAATATCGAATCCCCCGCAGTCGCCGCCATGCGAAACTCTTAGCTGACAAATATCCGATCAGCTTTTCAAAATACAAATAACAGCTTCTGATTTACAATTTATACAAAGTTCGTGAAATTTCGGACCTCTGCTGTAAACCTTTCTTTTTCCTTAACACAGGTTAAGCATGTTTTTGCAGATCACGGGACAGACAAGAGGTGACGTCTCTTTCAGATTTGTGTACCTCTAGCGTCGAGTTTTCAAAAGGTTACAAAGACATGGATAGTCTAGCTAATATATTTGCTGCTTCTGCTGCTGCCTTTGCTGGGGGTGCCGCTGCATCTGGTTGGACTGTCGCTGTTATCTTCGCGAACATCGCTTTTGACGGCCTTGATTATAACCGCGCCGATAGAATGCTACGCCGAACACTCCTTGTCTCATCTAATTTTCAAGCCATCCTGCTGGGCTGCGCATCAGTCTTTGCCCTGCTTTCCGGTTCAATTGTCGCATTTATAACCTGTCTGATAACGGCCTTAGGTTTTTTATCAAATGTATGGACACTCGCGCCGCGCAAAGGACCGCGCGTCACAGGCATGCGTGAAAACAGAAAAGGTAAACGCATGGTCGCAGTTGCCTTGACGATCATACAAACCTGTTTCGCCGCAGCAGGGGCTGTATTGGCAGCCTTTGGTATTTAATACATTTCTTCTAACGCCAAATCAACAGTTAACATAAAAAACCCAGTTATATTTGTTGACATAACCTTGACCAAACAGCCAAGCGCCGTTTCATTGTCCGCTGTAAAATACACGCGTCTTTTTAATATTGCGAAGACGTATTCATCAAATGTGGCTTTGGCTCACAACGAATAAGAATATGAGGGTATTATGAAAGCTGCTGTAGAATCTTTTGTTTCGGGTTTTCCAGATTTCTTGATCTACACGGGTACAGCTGGCCTTCTTCTTCTTCTGGCTTGTACATTTTATATTCTTCTAACCCCTCAAAAAGAAATGGCGCTGCTTCGCTCAGGCAACGCTTCAGCAGGACTAGCATTAGCCGGTGTTATTGTTGGTCTCGCTATTCCAATAGCCTCTTGTTTGGCCTCATCTGTATCATTGGCAGATTTGATTATCTGGGGCATCGTGTCTCTATTAATACAAATTCTGGCTTTTCGGTTTGTGGATCTTATTCTACGAGACCTACCCAAACGTATCGAAAATGATGAAGCCGGTGCTGCCATTCTTTTGATTGCTGTGAAAATAGCTTCCGCTTTGATTATATCATCTGCACTATGGGACCCAAATGTCGCTCGGTTGTAGACTTGTTAGACCGTAACTCGCGAGAAACCTGCTAAATGCGTATTCCAGATTGGATCGTTTTATTTGCCGTTTTAGGTATTGTTCTGTGGGCATTGTTTTCAGGTGCACGCGATAGCGCAGACGCACCAGAAGCACCTCCCACTGAAATTTTCAGCGAATCCGGCAAAGCACTCCCACTAGCCAATGCCTTTGATGAAGAAATCCTCGTCCAAATTGGTGAGGCTGCAGATGGTATCGGCACCGCTTTTTCTATAGATCAAAAAGGCCTATGGATGACGGCGCGTCACGTCGTTGATAGCTGTGAGAATGTCGGGCTTTTATATGGTGGTGGCCGCGTTATGCCAGTCACCGAAGTTTCAACGTCTGAAGATTCCGATATCGCAATTCTCAAAACATTGCGTGCCCCTCGCAGCCTCGCCATTGATGCATCCGAAAACCTACGTCTCAACCAAGCAGGCTTTCATGTGGGCTATCCTCAAGGTGAACCCGGAGAAGTCTCTTCTCGCTTATTGGCGCGTTCTCGCTTAATCACCCGTGGTCGCTACCGCAATGAAGAGCCCGTACTAACATGGGCTGAAATGGGCCGCACGCGCGGTTTAAAAGGCACGCTTGCAGGCATTAGTGGCGGACCCGTTTTCGATGTCGATGGACGCATTGTCGGGGTGACAGTCGCTGAAAGCCCGCGTCGGGGCCGTATCTACACAACAGCACCAGAATCTTTGGCAATTGCCTTAAACGCAAATGAAGTCACTTCATCAAGTACAACAGGTATGAAATTTGGCACCGGCACTTATGGTCAAGAAGCTGACCGTCTTCGCAGAGAATTATCCGTCGTCAAAGTCATCTGCCACGCGCCCTCTACGCAAAAATAGCTCAGGAATACAATGACCTCTCCTACTCCCTTCGCAGACCGTTTGATGAAGGCCACGCTAGAGCTTGGTCCTTTGTGTGTTGGTGTTGACCCTCATTTTGGTAAAATCCCCGCTTTATTCGGCACGAACGGCGCAGAAGCTGTCGCCAATTGGGGTGAGGCTGTTATCGCGCGCTGTGAAGGCAAAGTCTCCATGGTCAAACCCCAAGCTGGCTTATTTGAACGTTGGGGTTCTAAAGGTGTTGCCGCTTTAGAGCGCGTGTGTGTCGCAGCTCAAAAAGCTAATTTGCTCGTGATGATGGACGCCAAACGCGGCGATATCGGCTCAACTGCTGTTGGATATGCTGAAGCTTATCTTGGCGCTGATGCCTGCGCTCCCTCTGATGCGATCACCGTTAATCCCTATATGGGGTTGGATACACTCGAACCCTTCGTCGAAGTTGCCATTCGTGAAGGCAAAGGCATTGCCGTGCTTGCCCGTACCTCAAATCCGGGATCAGCAGATTTTCAAGCCAAGGATTTAGAAGGCGCTCCCCTCTTTATGCGTGTTGCACAAGCGCTAAATCCTTTGGCACAGCGCTTACAAGGCAAAGAGACAAAATGGTCGGGCCTTATGCTTGTTGCCGGTGCCACAGGCCCAGAAGAAGCTCGCCTTCTGCGTGAAGCTGCACCCATTTGTCCGTTTCTTGTTCCTGGTTATGGCGCACAAGGTGCAGGCGCAGCCCAAGCTGTGGCTGGCTTTGTCTCTGGCCCTCAAGGCCTTGAAGGCGGTGTCGTCAATGCGTCTAGATCCATCACATTCCCAGAAGCTGCACAAAATGCATCAACTGCAAAAGAATGGGACATGGCTGTAGATGCTGCAATACAAGCAGCCCAAACTGATTTAAAAACAGCTGTCCAAAGCTAATTCCAGATCACAAGGGGGTGCTGGATATGAACACCCTTCGAAGCATTCTTGCTGCGACTTTCGTGCTCGCAGCTTGGCCATTATTAGCGGCCGGCTATTTGCTGCCGCTCGTAAAGCTCACCAAGCTTAAATTCTTCACTGAAACACCCTCCCTACTTTCAGTGATTGCAGGGCTCTCGATTGAAAAAGATTATTTTCTTGCAAGTGTGTTCGTCATTTTCACACTCTTCTTTCCAATCTCAAAACTCGCACTTCTCACAAGTTTAGTCTTCTCTCCCAAACGCCAATATTCTTCCACAACCAAATGGCTTGCGCGTCTTGGCAAATGGTCAATGCTGGATGTTATGGTTTTGGCAATTGGTGTCTATGCCGCTCACAGATCAGGATTTGCAGCCGCCGCGAGTCAGCCCGGCGCATGGTGCTTTACTGCCAGCATTTTGCTATCGGCTCTCGCAGCAGAATTTATACCAACACACATAAAAAAAGCGGCAGATTCCCAAACAGATACTGCCGCTCCCTCAATAGATTGATTACATCATCTTATTCGGGTGGGTTGATAACCCATTTATAAGCGCGCACATCAGATGAACAAAACAAACCTGCTTTGGCATATGGATCGTCAGCTGCAATTTGGTGGGCTGCATCAATATCATCAGCTTCAATCACAACAAGAGACCCTGCAACTGTTTCCCCATCATGCGCCATAACCGGCCCTGCTAGTTTAACTACATCCCCTAACCGGCGTAGATATTCTAAATGCGCCGGACGTGTTTCTGCGCGAATGGTTGGGCCATCTGGGCGGCGGTCCATCGCGTAAATTGAAAAATAAGCCATAGAAACTATCCCCTTCTAATCTTCAGCTTTAAATGGGCGCTTCAACAGAGCCTCAATACCTTGAGAAAGCGTTATACGCTCCGCAACAATCTCCGCAACTGTTTCACAAATTGGCATTTCAACATTTAGATTTTTTGCCAATTGCGCGATTGCCGGTGCCGTCGCCACACCCTCTGTGACTGCCGTACGAGACCCAAGCACCTCCGCAACCGTTTGCCCCTGTCCCAATGCAAAACCAAAGCTCATATTACGAGATTGAGCTGAAGAACATGTCAGCACCAAATCACCAAGACCGCACAAGCCTTTAAGCGTTTCCGCATTTCCGCCCATAGCCACGCCAAGGCGTGTTAATTCAGCAAAACCTCTGGAAATAAGCGCAGCATGGGCAGATCGACCAAGGCCTTTACCCTCGACAATCCCACATGCGATGGCTAGCACGTTTTTAACTGCGCCACCTGCTTCTGCACCCAATATGTCATCGGAATAATAAGGTCTAAATTCTGGACGCCCAATTGCAGACATCCATCTCTCGCCCTCTTCTTGATTTGACGAAGCCAAAGTCACAGCTGTTGGCAAACCAAGTGCCACATCAATGGCAAAAGACGGACCTGACAACACAGAAGCAATTGCCCCCGGAATGCTCTCTTCCAAAACATCCGTCATCATTTTAAGAGACTTTGTCTCAAACCCTTTTGAACACAACATCACCGAAACACCCGGTTTTGCTGTCTTAGCGAGTAACTCCAAACTTCCCCGCATAAATTGCGCAGGTGTCACCGCCATCACAGCATCACAATTGGAAATCTCGGCCATGTCCGAAGTGGCGTGAATACCCACAACATCTGCATCAGGTAGATATTTAGGATTTTTCTGAGTTGTGTTGATCGCTTCAACCACATCGTCTTCACGTGCCCATAAGACAACATCGCGGCCAGCGCGCTGCGCATTAATCGCCAGAGCCGTTCCCCAAGCGCCCGCACCGATAACGCCGATAGTTTGAAAACTCACAAAACCTCCTCTTCACACCGCTTGGCGATGTTATACGACTCAATCGTCTTTATTATCTCGATTTTTAATGACCTTAAGCATGGAAACAAGCTAAAAACACCTCAGCTGTTCACATTCTTCATGCCTTCGCCCCCCTGCGGCCTCCGCCATAAGCAGGTTTTTGACTCGCCGCATCGCTATCTAAAGGCCAGCGCGCTCGCGCACTCACATCCAGATCATCAAACGCTTCACGCTCAAATTTCTCTAGGCCAACAAGCGCGATCATTGCTGCATTATCAGTGCACCATTTCATCGGCGGCACGGCAAAATTAAATCCCGCATCCTCAGCCACGCTTTCCAATCGCGCGCGTATTGTCTTATTAGCTGCAACGCCGCCAGCAATTACAAACTGTAGATTTGACGCATCAACGCGTTCCTTAAACAGACTCATAGCTTGCGATGTGCGCTTGGAAAGAATGTCCGCCACAGCAAGCTGAAAACTCGCGCTTATATCCGCTTTTCGCGTATCAGATAGCGGCTCTAACTCAATCGCGCGACGTACAGCTGTTTTAAGACCAGCAAAAGACATATCAAGCGTGTCTTTACGATTGAGCAAAGGACGCGGAAGCTCCACCGCATTCTCATTTCCATCTTTCGCCCAGCGCTCAACCGCTGGCCCGCCCGGAAATCCAAGCCCCATAAGTTTAGCGGTTTTATCAAACGCTTCACCGGGTGCATCATCAATCGTTGATCCAAGGCGCTCATACTCACCTAAATTTTTGACCATCAAAAACTGACAATGCCCACCCGAAACCAAAAGCAATAGATATGGAAAAATGATCTGTCCGGTTAAACGCGGTGACAAAGCGTGACCTTCAAGGTGATTAACCGCCATAAAAGGAATATCATGCGCAAGTGATATTCCTTTGCCCGTCATTAGGCCCACAAGCACACCGCCAATAAGTCCCGGTCCCGAAGTGGTGGCAACGCCGCCAATATCTTTCCAGCCAATGTTCGCTTCCGACATCACTTCTTTGACCAGACCATCCATGCGCTCAACATGGGCACGCGCTGCAATTTCTGGAACGACTCCGCCAAAAGCTGCATGCTTGTCATCTTGGCTTGCGATGCGTTCTGATAAAACTTCAACGCTCCCATCGCTATGGCGGCGCACCAAAGCAGCGGCGGTTTCGTCGCAGCTTGATTCAAGCCCCAATATTATAGAAGGTTTAGAAGATGTTTGTTTATCTTGCGTCATGATGGGCGCGCTTGTACTCCCCATTAGTCACAATACCAAGTGAATGATGTCGTTTGAGCACGAAATTTATACAAAAACTGGAGAGACTCGGGACGTGAGCAACAAAAACTCGACACAAACTCAGGCAAAACCCCTCACCAATTCAACACAGATTGTAAAGATTGGTGCACGTGGATCGCCACTTGCCGTGCAGCAAGCTGAAGATTTTGCGGCTCGTTTTAAAGAAATTGTCGGGAATACAGTCGAAATTGAGATCCACACTTTCACTACTTCCGGCGACCAATTATTAGACAAGCGCTTACAAGATGCTGGCGGCAAAGGCCTATTCACAAGAGAGCTGGACATCGCGCAACTATCAGGACGCATCGATATTGTGGTTCATTCTCTCAAAGATGTACCAACAGTGCTCCCAGACGGATTGCAAATGGGATGCTATCTACCGCGCGAAGACCCACGAGACGCATTGTTTGGAAAAGTGGGCAATATCAAAGACCTACCTCATGGTGCAACCCTTGGAACAGCAAGTCTACGTCGCAGCGCCCAAGCCCTAGCCCTTCGTCCAGACCTAAAAATCGTTATGTTTAGAGGCAATGTGCAAACTCGCCTGCGCAAACTAGAAGAAGGTCAAGCTGACGCCACACTACTCGCTGCCGCAGGTCTAAACCGTTTAGGTATGACAGACAAAGCAGCCGGTTTTATGCCCAAAGAAGAAATGTTGCCCGCATGTGGACAAGGCATTGTCTGCACCACACTAACCAATAATGCAGAAGACTGGATTTTTAAGGCATGTCTGCAAATTGATGTTCTAGAATCACGTATTGCCGCAATAGCCGAGCGTGCTTTTCTTAAAAGATTAGACGGATCTTGCCGCACGCCGATTGCCGGACATTTGAGCTTTAATGAAACTGGTGTGGATATGCGCGGAGAAGTCTTGGCTGATGATGGCAGCAAACGCTGGTTTTCACAAATGAGCCTTGATACAATTCCAGATGAAAACCAAGCAGCTTCATTAGGGTTTGAATTAGGTGAAAAAGTCGCCAAACTCAGGGATAATAAGGGTCAATAAAGACTATGACAAAATTGCTTACGGTTTTAGTCACCCGCGCGGAACCAGGTGCTACACAGACGACAAACCGATTGAAACAAAATGGTTTTTTGGGTGAAAAACTACCAGCAATAAAGCTCACCCAGACTTCAATTGTATTTAATCAGCAAAACTATAAAGGTGCGCTGATTTTCACTAGCCAAAATGGCGTTCAATTTGCGCCTCGCGCTCCATTTCGACATGCAAAACAGGTCTTTTGTGTCGGCGATGCAACCGCACAAGCAGCACGTCAAGCTGGTTTTAAAAATATTCACTCCGCTCGCGGTGATGCAAATGATTTAAAACAATTTATTAGTGAAAACTGGAAGCCCAATAATGGACCATTGCTTCATATGGGTAATTCCACCCCGCGCGGAAATATCGTTCAAGATCTGAATGATGAGGGGTATGACGCAGAGTTCTTACCTGTCTACCAATCTAAAATTCATCCTGATTTTGAAGAAAAATTGCGACATCGCTTACAAATGGATTTGAAGCTTGATGTTATTCTGGTTCATTCACCCATGGCCGCAGAGTTTATAGATCTCGCGCTTCAAGATTGGTCCCAATTATCCAGCATTACACTTCCTAAAGTCGTAGCAATTTCCCCAGATGCGGGAAATCCGCTCAAAGATCTCTTCAACGAGAAGGTAATTTGCGCTGCAAAACCTAATGAAATTAGTCTGTTAGAACAGCTTAAAGTCTCTTGAATAATTGCCCAATCTGGCGCATTAATTGAATGGGATTGAGGGACAAAGCAGGAAGAAATGATAGAGATGAACGATACTTCGGATTCAAAAAACAACAATTCCGATGGCCCTGATGACAAAACTCAGCCCGAGACTGCTTCACCTGTTTCCGAAAATACACCTTCGTCTGCAAAAGACCCAATTGATGCTGAATTTGACAATGTCATCGTAGACGACAAAACCCCTTTTGAACCAAGAGAAACAGTCGAAAAATCAGGCCCCGGTTGGGGAGCGCTTCTAACGACAGGCGCTTTTTCTGCGATTATCGGGGCTGCTATTTCTATGGTGGCCACTGGATCTAGCGGCATGGATACCGCAAAATTTGCGCCCGCCGAAGTAAAAAATCAAATCGTTAAAGTTGAAACTCTACAAAACGATTTAAATGACCGCGTCCAAAAAATAACGGGAAGCATATCAGAGCTTGAAGCCAAGCAAACCTCATCAATTGCTAGCGTCAATGCTATCTTGGATGAACGTATCGAAAGTGAAATTTCAATGCGAGAAGAGCTATCTCTTCTCACCTCTAATTTAGAATTATTTCTAAATGACGCATCTATAACCGCAGAACCCGAAACAAACGCTGAAACTGCACTTACAGAAACTCAAAACGGATCTGAGACGGCACCTAATGCTGACACAGAAACCACTGAAACTGTCGCATCAGATACATCACCTACTCAACCAAGCCGCCTAGCTGCACTACGCTCGCTTATTACGCGCATGGACGTACTCGAATCTCACTTGGCAGCTTCTGGCGGTGATGAAGACGGTATCGCGTCAACCAACCTACCAAACCAGCTCTCAAGTGAAGATATTTCAACCCTCACTCAAAGGCTAAACAAAGTTGAAGCCGCCGAAGCTAGCTTGAAAAAAGCCATGCAGGCACGATCTGACGCTATTCGCGCTTTAAATCTTGGCCTCACTCAAACTCAAAAAGCCGTCAAAAGCGTCGAAGCTGATATTGAAGAATTACGCAGTGAAAAAATCACTGCATCTGCAAAGGCACAATTAGAGCGCTCAAGCCTCGAACAATCTCAAGCGTCAATTTCAAGTGCCTCTATTGCAATGACCAAACTCGAAGCAAAATCTTCACGAGGAAAACCCTTCTTCCAAGCTTGGACCGACCTTTCACAAGCTATGCCAAATAACGACAATGTGAAACAGTTAGAAAACATTGCGCGGCGCGGCGTACCTTCAATCGAGCAATTGTCCTCTGCTTTTAAAGAAATGGAAGCTAGCCTCGTCAAAAAAGCATCCGCCTCTCAGGAAAATGACGGGTGGGACTGGGCACGCAATGCGCTTGGCGGTGTCGTCTCCGTGAAACGCACTGAAGGAGAAAAAATCGATAATGCCGGACGACTTCAAAACATCTCCAATGCCTTAAAAGCAAGCAAAATGGACGAAGTTGTTCAAAATGCCAAAGATATTGATGGCCCTTTAGCGTTAGAAATAGAAGACTGGCTCGAAGGCGCTCAAAGACGTTTGGCCTTTGATCAACTTTCAGACGCCATTAAAAAAGATATTCTCGAACAAGTTGGCGTTATTATGCCACCTGAAGGTCTGGAAACAGATACAATTTCTCCAGAACCAACCCCAGAAACAGCCAATAAAACGGTTGCCAGCGAAGAAGGTCAGTAAACATTATGCGAATAGTCATATTGCTAGCCGTTGTTATCCTGACGATCGCTGCTGTTACATACGCCTTTAACGCACCAGATGACGTCTCGATTGCTTTCAATGGCGCTGAATATGGCATGTCTCGCTACACAGCTGGTATTTTGGTGATTGTCACAGGTGCCTTGGTTGCCGTTGGTTGGTATGTTCTTTCAACGATCCTTCGCATTCCATTTGCATTAAACAGAAGCGCAAAGCGCGCCAGATTTGGGAAAGCACGCAATGCTCTGGCTGATGGTCTGATCGCAGCCGAAGGTGGAGATTCAATCGATGCTTTAAAAAAAGCACGCAAATCGACCAATCTCGCAAAATCAGATGCTAGTGATCGCAAACTTTCCTATCTGCTGGCAGCGCGCGCCGCAGAAGCCAATGGCGACTGGAGTGATGCTGAACATGCCTATAGCGATCTCTCCCGTGAAAAAGGGGCCGAGTTAGTTGGCCTGCGAGGCCTTGCAGCGGCCGCAATTCAACGCGGCGACCTTCGCGGCGCAGAAACTCACACACGTAAGGCTTTATCTCTCAAATCCAATGCTAGCTGGCCTTTTAGCACATTGTTTGAACTACAAACTAAAGCGGCTGATTGGGAATCGGCAAATGAAACACTGACCATTGGTGAAAAGCGCAAATCCATTGATTTAGAGGTGGCTCGCCGCCGGCGCGCTGTTCTTCATACTGCTCAAGCTTCTCGCATTCGCCAAAAAGCACCCGAAAAAGCAGAAAGACTAGCCGCAGATGCGGCACGTATGGCTCCTAGTTTTCCGCCAGCCGCCTATATCGCTGCTAGTTTACAATTAGCAGCAGGCAAAGCATCCAAAGCACAAGCAAGCATAGAAGGCGCATGGCGAATTCGTCCCCACCCAGCGCTGGCATTGCTATGGCGTGATCTTAAAACAAATGAACCAACTTCCGCACGTGCAAAACGCTTAAATGCGCTTGCACACATTAATCCATCGCATCGTGAAAGCCGTATTTTACTCGTTGAAGCCGCTATGATTCAAGGCCAATGGGACGAAGCCGAAGAAACGCTCAGCCATGTTCTTCGCGAAGGTGAAACCACGCGCTTGTGCACGCTTATGGAGGCAATTGTCGGCGGGCGCGGCGATGTAGAACAAGCATCAAGATGGTCACGTTTAGCTTCATCTGCAGCCAGAGAAGCCGATTGGTCTGATATTGATCCAGATGGTCGTGCATTCAATTTCATCAATGAAGATTGGGCACGCCTCGTCTACACATTTGGAGATGCAGGTTCACTCATCCACCCAAGATATGAAACCTATGGCGGCGAATTGGAAACCATTGCTCATATAGCGTTGCCATCTCCGACAAAATCTAATCCGGTTCAACCTCCAGAAAATCTTGCAGTCATTGAACCTGCTCTTGAAGAAGAAACAGGTAAAAACAAAGAAGAGATTATCGTCGATGGTGATGAAGTCGAGCAAAATGGTCGCACACAATAACAAACGTGATTGTAAAACCCATTAAAAATGCTCTTCAAAAGTATTATTTTTCTTGAGAAACTCTCATAAACCACTGAATACAGTGATAATATTTTATAATTTGAGAAATATTCACTTAACCGTTAGAGTAAAGTTATCATAAATTTCATAGAGTACTCTAAATAGAATTCTCATCTTATTGATTTATGTTCAAATTTCGCAAGTTTGTTTGCGAAGTTAGAAGAGCATTCTGATGTGGTTTGATGTAGGACCGTTAGTTGTGAAAGCACACTGCGTATCGCCGAGTGATTTGACAAGAGACGAGCTGAATGCTTGGCATAGAATCCTGTCTGAGAATCCTGCTTTAAGAAGTCCCTATCTTTCACCAAGTTGGGCAAAGCTTGTAAATCGTTCACGAGCTGACTCTAAAGTTGTTGTCTTCACAAGAGATTCAAAACCCGTCGGATTCTTACCTGCTCAACGTTTAAATGGACATGCTGCATTGCCATTGGGCGGCCCAATCTGTGATTATCAGTGTTACATTGCTGGAAACGACACCAAATTTGACCCACGCCTCGCTTTGGATGCCCTTAATGTTCAACGTATAGATTTTACTGGCCTGACCGACGGCCACGCCTGCTGCGCACCCCACATCAAATCTGAAGATTCAGGCATGTTGGTCGATCTCTCATCTGGTTGGGAAGGCTATCAAGAAGCAAAGCGCGCATCTGGTTCCAGCGTTATCAAACGCACACGGAAAAAATTCCGCAAAATGAAATCTGAATGCAAAAATGTAACATTTGACGCTTTCACTCACAATAAATCTGATTTTGAAACTTTGATGCAATGGAAACGCGATCAATGGAAAAGAACAAACTCCGTTGACGTCATGTCAAAGCCTTGGATTAGTCAGATCATTTCAGATTCATTTGATATTTCCGAAGAAAGTTTTGGAGGTGAGTTATTTACCTTGAAATCAGATGGTGAACTTGTCGCTGCCCTTTACGCGCTGAAGTTAGACAAAGTTCTTCATGCTTGGTTTGTCGGATATTCAAGAGATTATGAATGCTATTCACCGGGATTAATATTATTCACTGAAGCCATCCATGCTATGGCAGATGCAGGATATGAAATGCTGGATCTTGGTGGGGGCGATTATCGCTTCAAACAAAGCCTCGCCACTCAAACCCGAGTCGCTGGTCCTGGTTTTGTCGGATCTACCAATCTCGCAACACTTTCCAGATCTCTTCAATATAAATTGCGTGCTTCAGTAGAGGCAATGCCGTTGGGACCGGTCAGTGATTGGCCAGCCAAAGCCATGCGTCGTGTGGACGTCATGCGCGGTATGCACAATTCAAACGCATAAACCAGAAGCAAAATATTTCTGTTATTTCCGGCTTAAGCCAAAAATATTTATAATTTTTCGTCCTAAGGCGTGAAAAACAACAAATCTCCCCATTTGATATGTTGATGCTTACCTAAAGGCCGCATAGTGTCCCGCAAAATTTCTTGTAGGATATGAATGAAGTGACCGACGCAAAAACAATCTCATATGAAGACATATTAGCTGCAGCCAAAGAGCTGGAAGGCGAACTGGAACGCACGCCAATGCGTAAATCCCGTACATTGTCAGAGATTACCGGCGCGGAAATTTGGATTAAATTTGAAAACCTCCAATTTACGGCTGCTTTCAAAGAACGCGGCGCGCTAAACAAGCTAAAAAGCTTAACTGAGGCTGAGAAAAAAGCCGGCGTCGTCGCGATGTCTGCGGGAAATCACGCCCAAGGTGTCGCCTATCATGCTGCCCGCTTAGGTATTCCAGCAACCATCGTCATGCCCAAATCAACTCCCTTTGTGAAGGTTGAGCATACACGTAATTATGGTGCACGGGTCATCCTCCACGGAGAAATGCTAACTGAGTCTGATGCCTACGCGCGCGAATTGGAAGCAAAAGAAGGCCTCACATTCATCCACCCATATGACGACGCCAAAGTCGTCGCTGGACAAGGCACAATAGCTTTGGAAATGTTAGAGGATCAACCAGATCTGGAATATCTTGTCGTTCCAGTCGGAGGCGGTGGTTTAATTGGTGGCATGACTGTAGCCGCTAAACACATCAACCCGGATATCCATATTGTTGGTGTTGAACCTAGCATGTACCCATCTTTGACCGCTGAAATGCGCAATGAAGAAGCCCAAGTTGGTGGCGCAACGATTGCCGAAGGTATCGCCGTTAAAAAAGTAGGTGAAATCGGTGCCGCTATCTGCCGCGAGATGATGGACGAGGTATTGCTCGTTGAAGAAGAGCATCTTGAACGTGCGATTACATTGCTTGCGACAGTTGAGAAAACTGTTGCTGAAGGTGCCGGCGCCGCTGGTTTAGCGGCCCTACTCGCCTACCCGCAAAAATTCTCCGGTCGCCGTGTCGGTCTTGTTGTATGTGGCGGAAATATTGATACACGTTTGCTCGCATCCGTTTTAACGCGCTCGCTTGTACGTGAAAAACGCTTAGCCTCTATTCGTATGGTTGGCGGTGACAATCCGGGCTTGCTTGCCGATGTGTCCCGTATCATTGGTGAAGGCGGCGCCAACATAATCGAAGTGGCTCACAATCGAATAGCACTGGATGTGCCTGCCAAAGGCGCCGAATTTGATATTTTGATCGAAACACGCGACGCGCAACACACGCAGGACATCGTAGATGCTTTGTCCAGAGCAGGTTTCCCACCACGCTCACAAGACTAGCTTGTGATAAAAGCGAGAGAATAGAATCAAATTATAGATATTCTCTCGCCAAACCTGAATCATACTTAACATATCCAAATGAAACAGGCCCTTTTGTCTATTCAGATTGTTTGCTAACACCCACATAATCTTAATCCAGCAGGAAAGACCCATTCATGCTGAAACGCTTTATACTTAGTCTGCTCGCTGTTTGCTTCGTCGCAGCTTGCTCTGACACTCAATCCTCGGAGATATCTTTGACTGATCCATTTGCAACCGCCTTACCTTGGGATGAATCCCGTTCAGACATCATCAAAACAGAAAGCGGGCTGCAATATATCGTCCTTAAATCTGGCGATAAAGACGGCATCAACCCTCTCCCAACCGACCAAGTTGTAGTTCACTATGACGGTCGTCTCGCAGAGGGTGGCAAGAAATTTGACTCATCCTATGATCGCGGTTCACCGGCTACTTTTCCAGCTGGTGGTTTAATCCCGGGCTGGGTAGAAGCACTTCAACTTATGACGCCCGGCGATGAGTGGATGGTTTTCATTCCGTCAGACCTAGGATATGGCCAACACGGCGCAGGTGGTGACATCCCGCCAAATGCAGACCTTGTATTCCGCGTCTCTCTTGAAGACGTTATCGAAGGCCCAAAGCCAATCAAAGTAGACGAGACAATCTGGTCAAAATACGCACAATGGCCAACAGATTCAGACGAAGTTGTAAAAACTGATACCGGCTTACAATACATCATCCTTAAATCTGGTGATGAAAACGGCATAAGCCCGACACCATCAGATCAAGTCGTTGCTCATTACGATGGACGTCTTGCTACAAATGGTCAAAAATTTGACTCTTCATTTGATCGCGGTGAGCCTGCTGTTTTCCCAGCTGGTGGTCTTATCCCAGGTTGGGTTGAAGCACTGCAACTGATGAAACCTGGTGATGAATGGATGCTTTATGTACCAGCTGATCTCGCTTATGGCGAAGACGGTGCCGGCGGCGCTATTCCACCAAACACAGACTTGATGTTCATGCTTCACCTGAAAGACGTTCGCGTCACACCAAAGTCAGATGAAGCAGCTTGGGCAAAATATTCAGATTGGCCTAGCGATGCCGAAGAAGTCATCAAGACAGAAAGCGGCTTGCAATATGTCATCCTAGAATCTGGTGATCCAGATGGTGTCAGCCCACGTCCGCAAGACATGGTAGATGTTCACTACGAAGGTCGCCTAGCATCAGACGGAAGCATGTTTGACTCTTCCTTCCAGCGCGGCGAGTCCGCTCAATTTCCAGCTGGTCGTCTGATCCCAGGTTGGGTTGAAGGCCTCCAATTGATGAAACCAGGCGACCGTTGGATGATGTATATCCCATACGAGCTAGCCTATGGTGAAGCTGGACGCCCACCGGTTATCCCAGCTAAAGCAGACCTGATGTTCGAAGTCGCTCTTGGCGGTGTTCAACGCGCTGACTAACAGTGATATAAAACGACACAAATAAAAAAGGCGGCTTCTTTCGAAGTCGCCTTTCTTTTTGCTCTGATTATCTAGCGCATTACAAAACTCTCACCTATCGGTGCGTATTCCCGCTTTTACGGAGGGCATCGCGCACTTCTCCGCGCAGCACCAAAACATCAATGTCTTTTGGCGCTAAATACATAGCCACTTTCAGATCTTTTTCAGCTAGGTCTAATTCATTCAATCCCAGCCGTGCTTTTATGCGCATTTTCAATGCATCAAGATCATTTTGATCTAACGCCAACGCCTCGGTCGCATCTGAATCCACCCCTAACCATTGCTTGAGCATCACGCGGGCGCGGGCTCGATCTTTATATAATTCAGGATCAGAAGGGGATAAGCGAATAGCATTACTCAAAGTTAGCTCCGCCGCTTCATAGCGATGCGCAATCAGCCAAGCATTACCTGATTGGGCCAAATAAACAGCACGGTCCTGTATGGTGCCGCCATCTGTGGCATTTGCCAAATCTTCAAGCCGAATAGCACCCTCTTCCAGATGCCCCAATTCTATCAAAGCAAGGGCAACGCAATGTCTGGCACGGGCGCGATTAGTTTCAGCCATCCATGCAAGACCGTCTTCATATGCATCAGCAGGAGATGTATCCAATTTGCTAATACATGCCTCAAGCCGCTCGACTTCTCTTTCCGCATATTGTGATGATGCATCTAGCATCATAAAAACTGATACCAGACTAGACTGGACGAAGGCGATCATAGCGGCTTACTCCTGAAGCAAGATATTACGCACACTCTACGCGCTCAATCCCGAAGGTACAAATGACATGACTGTTAGAACGTTAATGTGTTTTGGATATGGCTATACCGCAAAATACCTTGCGAAAAACGTTTCGGTTTCGAAATGGAAAATAATTGGCACAAATCGCGACCCCGAAACGAATTTTGATCCCGAAAATAAAAACGTCCGTCTACTGACATGGCCTGATCCGCAATTTCGCCCACCACAGGCAGATGCAGTCCTTATTTCGGTTCCGCCAAACGACAAAACATGCCCGGTTTTTGCTCAGTTAGATCAACTGAAAAATTGTTTCGGATCAAAAACATGGATAGGATTTTTGTCTTCCACCGGTGTTTACGGAGATTTAGGTGGTGGTTGGGCATTTGAAGAAACGCCAATAAAACCGTTAAGCACCGAAGCAAAAAATCGCGCTATTGCGGAAAGACAATGGCAAGATATAGGCGCGCACATATTTCGTCTACCCGGAATTTACGGCCCCGGACGATCCACATTTGACCGCATCAGATCGGGCAAATCCCGCCGTATTATCAAACAAGGCCAGATTTTTTCTCGTGCACATGTAGAAGATATTGCAGATCTTTTGGCGCGCTCAATCGCCAAGCCAAATCCCGGTAGAATATATAATGTCGCTGATGATGTTCCGTGTTCACCGCAAGAGCTTATTGAACATGGCGCAAAACTTTTAGGTGTCGACCCACCCCCAGCTGTCGCATTCGAAGATGCCGGCCTGCCATTAAAAGCCCAGCGCTTTTATTCAGAATGCAAGCGCATTTCCAATGCTCGCGCAAAATCCGAACTTGGCTGGCGTCCCAAATATCCAAGCTATAGAGAAGGTCTACCTGCCATACTTCAGGCTGAAACATCCAACTGATCAGCCAAGGTCAGAACAGTATGTTTGATATTTTCAATATCTTGTGGGCGCGACATGCGATGATCGCCATCTTTGACGAGATGAAAACTCACATCTTCAGATGTTATCTGAGTCACCAAATTCTGCGCGTATTCCCAAGGCACAGCATCATCTAAAACACCCTGAATAATACGAACTGGCATATTGTTTAGATCAATTGGCGAATCCGTAATCTGAAGCTCACGTCCCGCCTGTATCAGTGCTTTGGTGATTGGATAATCATCTTCATATTCAGATGGGCGCATCCAAAAGCCCTTTGTTTCAATTTCTTCTCTGATCTCTTGAGAAAACCCAGCCCACATAAGTTTTTCGGTAAAATCTGGCGCTGGTGCAATCAAAACCAGTCCCACCACGCGCTCTGGTCTCTCCATCGCTGCCATGAGAGACACCCACCCTCCCATAGACGAGCCGACCAATATAATCGGGCCATCAATTAGTTCATCAATGGCTAGCAACGCATCGCGTTTCCAATCCGCAATCGTCGTATTTTCAAAGGCGACATCACTTTCACCATGGCCGGTATAATCAAAACGCAAGAAAGGTCGATCATGTGCCATGGCTGCTTGGTGAAGCTCTGTTGCTTTGCCGCCCATCATGTCTGAACGCAGACCACCACACCACACAATACCCGCTTTTTTTGCATTGCCATTTGAACGTCGAAACGCAATTTTTCCAGCTGGAGTTGGATGAAATTCTGTTTTGGCAAAAGACATTGGAAACTCCGAAATTTAATCCTGTATGGTCGTTAGCGATGAACTACGATATATGAGTCATCAAACCAAGTAACTTGCATACCCTATTTATATGCGTTGACGAGCGAGAGCATACTCATGACCACTGATAAGCAAACAGCTGGTGACGCATCATTGTCCAATAAATCTCTGCCAGACCTTTCAGGCAAAACAATCTTACAAGTTATTCCTGATTTAGCAGCTGGCGGCGCAGAGCGTACAACTGTCGAAGTGGCTGAAGCAATCGTAAACGCGGGTGGACGCGCCCTCATTGCCAGTGCCGGCGGACGCCTCGAAACAGAACTTAAAGCAGTTGGCGGAGAGCTAGTCAGACGAGAATCATTACCTTCTAAAAATCCAATAAAGATTTTCCAAAACGCCGGATGGTTGCAACAGATAATCTCCAAGGAAAATGTGTCACTTATCCACGCCCGCTCTCGGGCACCAGCTTGGAGTGCCTATTGGGCTAGCAAGGCAACACATATACCTTTCGTGACAACCTATCACGGTGCCTATAATGCTAAATCAGCTTTGAAGCATTGGTATAACTCTGTCATGGCACGCGGAAACATCGTGATCGCTAATTCAGCATTCATTGCAGAGCATGTCGCCATTACCTACCCAAAAGCTGCGAACAGAGTCGTCACTATCCCTAGAGGCGTGGACCTAAAAGCCTTCACGAAGTCGACAATTTCTCAAACGCAACGCGATGCAATTATTGAATCTTGGTTCTCGGGAACTAAGCCAGATCTACCCATTATTCTCCTACCCGGCCGCCTCACAGGGTGGAAGGGACAAAAAATTGCCATTCAAGCAATGACCCAATTGGCCCAAAACGGCAATAAAGACTGGATACTCATTCTCGCAGGAGATGATCAAGGGCGCACTGAATACACATCAGAATTACGCTCAATGATTGACCGCGAAAGCCTATCTGAACACATCAAAATCGTCGGTCATTGCTCAGATATACCAGCCGCAATGGACATTAGCGATATCGTATTGGCCCCTTCGCAAGAAGCTGAAGCCTTTGGCCGCGTCGCTGCTGAAGCAGGCGCATTGGAACTTCCGACAATCGTGTCAGACCTAGGCGGACAACGCGAAACTGTGATTGAAGGCGTGACCGGATTTAGAGTAAAAGCAGGTGATATCAATGCGTTAAGTCGTGCCATACAAAAAGCACTGCAAATGCCAATTGAACAACGTCAAATTATGGGCAAAAAAGCAGCACTCCACATACAGTCTAATTTCACGACGGCAAACCTGCAGGCGATGACTTTAGGCGTTTACGCTGATGTGCTTCAATCAAAGACCAATACGCAACGCTTAGGGCATTCTGAATGACGACGGATACAGAAATGGAATTTGTTCCGCCTGCAAACCCCGGAGATAAACTCCGAAGGGTATTGATCATCCAATTTGGGCCTATGCGTTGTTTCCTAGAAGGCATGGCCGCCAGCGCTTACATTCGCCGCACGCATAGATCAGCGCATATTACCCTACTGACTGAACCCAGATTTCATGAATTTGGTAAGGCATGTCCCTATTTCAACGACGTTGAAGTCCTTACTGAAAACACAAAAGCCTTTGTTTTAAAAAAGCTCAAAAGCGCAAAATATGAAATGCTTTATGACTTTCAAAACGACAAAGAAAGCCTTTCAATCGGAAAGTCACTTGGTATCAAGCTGCAATCAAGCATCGCAAATGGCGTATCGCATACATATCGCGCTTTTGCCCCGATTGAACATTATACACGCCGTGTTGCAGACCAATTATTCTGCGCTGGTATTGCAGCAACAGATGGTGGCCACATCAAGCGTTGGACGGAGGCAGAACGACCACGATCTGACTTTAGCTGGATTAGAGCCGCATTTAGAAATTCACCTCGCTTAGAGCCAGCGTTTTTCAATCTCTATGAGAAATATGCCCTCATCATTCCTGGCGGGCCGCTAGATGGAACCGAAGCAAGCTGGTCGCCGCAGAAATTTGGACAACTTGCAAATAAGATTGCAGAAGCTGGGCTCATCCCAGTGATCGTCGGCAATCCAACTCAGGGTCAGGCTGCTCAGAAGATAAATACAATTTGTGAAAAGGCGGTGAACCTAATTTCACGCGCTGATTTCTTTCAAATTATATCTATCGCTCAACGTGCTCAGTTTTTTGTTGGTGGAGAAACCGGACCAACTTATTTAGCGGCGAGCACAAATATTCCGGGAATTGTATTGTTTCGTCAGGGCTGGTCTCAAGAAGATGAAGCAAGCTTAAAAACGATATGGAACCCACGTACACGCCTAGGCGAACTTGCGCCCAAGGGCGGGAATATCATCGCGAATACTGCTGAAAATATAGACACAATAGAAACAGAAAACGTTTGGCAGTCCATTTTAGGATTAAATGTGCTATAGTATACAACGATATTACATTTTCCTATCTTGAATAAGAGCCAAGAATAGGCCAATGGATATTACACAAATATTGGCAACAACAGGAGATTAGCCATAGCACGTCGCCCACAAGCAGCAGCGCCTGCAAAGAAAACCGGCCCCAACGTCAACCAAGACATCACTGCACCTCGCGTCCTTCTCATTGATGAAGCCGGCGAAAAACAAGGTGAGATGCCTCTTAGTTCTGCGTTAGATGCGGCCCGGGAAGCTGGCTTGGACCTCGTAGAAGTTTCCGGTGGATCACAACCAACCGTGGTAAAAATCCTCGATTACGGAAAACTACGCTTTGAAGAACAAAAGAAACGCGCTGCTGCAAAGAAAAAGCAGAAAGCTGCGGACCTCAAAGAAATCAAAATGCGCCCCAACATCGACACGCATGATTATGAAGTTAAGAAGAAAGCCATGACGCGCTTTTTCGATGATGGCGATAAGGTGAAAGTCACATTGCGTTTCCGTGGACGTGAAATGGCTCACCAACAATTGGGTATGGAATTGCTTCAACGCGTTAAAGAAGACTTTGCCGAGATTTCTAAAGTTGAAACAGAGCCAAAACTTGAAGGCCGTCAAATGACGATGGTTCTTTCACCACGCTAGCATTGATAATCAGCTAGAAATTTTATGCCACCGCATAGTTTAATCATGCATTTCTTTCAAAATGGGGAAAATCGAATGCGTACATTAATGAAAACCCTCAGCGGTGGCATGTTTGCCCTTTTGATCAGCGCATGCGCGACAACACTCCCGTCAGATTCTGGTGAAACAACAAATCCAGAGCCGGTGTCATCCACACCAGATGAAATACCTGCGCAAATAGATCCCACACCTGAAGATCAAGCGAATAAAGACACATGTGGTGCCGCGCCGCTTAATATGCTTATCGGGAAAAGCATCGCCGCTGTTCAGATGCTAGCTGATCAAAACATCCGCATTATCGGTGTAGATACGATGGTCACCAAAGATTTTCGTCCTGATCGGATAAACATCAAAATTGATGAAGTCGCAACGATAACAGACATCTATTGCGGCTAAATTGAACAAGTCGCCTCAAACCAAAGCCCAACAGCTTATTAAGTCATTAGAGATGCAGCCCCACCCTGAAGGTGGTTGGTATAAAGAGACTTGGCGAGAATCGTCACCGAACGCGGAAAGAGCATCTGGAACTGCAATCTTTTATTTACTTGAAGCAGGTCAGTATAGCCACTGGCACAAAGTGGATGCCGCTGAAATCTGGCATTGGTATGATGGCGCACCGCTCACACTTGAAATTTCCCCTGATGATGAAACCCCTGCTTCCCAGCATGTTCTGGGGCCAGACATTCTCAGCGGACAAATGCCTCAAATCATTGTGCCAAAAGGACACTGGCAGTGTGCCAAGTCGACAGGTTCATACTCACTTGTCGGCTGTACAGTTAGTCCCGGATTTGAATTTTCAGGCTTTGAAATGGCTCCGCCCCATTTCTGTCCCGGCAATTAGCATTCTCAAAACCCTCAGTACACAAAGCTTTTTTAGGTTAACCCGTCTCGATTCGGGACATATGGTTAATGAAAGGTTAATATAATACCGTAAATAAAAATAATGCTGGATCAGTTCTTGCAAAGCTGCTATGCAAATATGTAACAACCCATTTTCGCAGAGCTAGCCATTAATTTATGCAGCTCTCGAAATATAAAAAAGACCCCGGGGATTTTCTAATATGTTGAAAAACATAAAAACAATTGCAGTATCTTTGTTCGCAGCCAGCATTGCAACAATTGGCATGTCCAGCCAGACAGCCCAAGCAAACGACGTTCAAGACTTCTTGTCTGAGTTCAATTTTGAAACTGGCCGTGTATTGATCATTGCTCCAGATGGCGTTCGTCCATCTGCAGATTGGTCAATTCGCTTCAGCGCAGACTTCGGATCTCGCAAAGCAAACTCAACACCAATCGTGATTGACTATGCTCTTGCTGACCAAAAAGCAGTTAAATTGCCTGCAAACGTATCTGAAGAAAACGCATACATGCTAGCTGTACAACCCGAGCTAAGCATAGAAGCCAACCAAACACGTGCTGATTTTGTTGGCTTGTCTAAAATGGATGGTGCAGACGAAGTCGCCATCAACATGCAGCTAGGTGCTAGCTTTAAAATTGCTGATGACAAGCAAGCAAATGTGTGTGCTGCAAACAAAATCCCTACACCTGTAGATGTATGGATCAAACCATCAGACGATGCAGACTGGCAGCGCCTATCTGACATGGAAAACCTATGGAAATTTGGTTTCTTCTTGCGTTCAGCGATTAACTCGGCTTGCCCAACAATCTAAGCTGAATAGTCAAAATCAAGAATTCTAAAGGCGGCTTTTTTCAAGGTCGCCTTTTTATATGGACCCATATTTGAGATGAACATACGAATCTCTATTGATTCTTTTTGTCAGCCGCGTATAAGTCCGCCTTTCGTGTACTAGCTGGGCCAATAGGCATGCCTTGTTAGTCTGAACATCAAGTCCCGCCAATTACCAGATTGGCAACGACCTTTAGGAGATGAAAATGCCAAAATTGAAAACTAAAAGCGGTGTAAAAAAGCGCTTTAAATTGACAGCAACTGGTAAAGTAAAATCAGGCCAAGCAAACAAACGCCACGGCATGATCAAACGTACGCCTAAACAAATCCGTCAACAACGCGGAACAACTGTTATGGCAGACAATGAAGCACGTAAAGTGAAGGCATTCCTTCCATACGGCCTTTAAGCCCTTTTGCATCAATTTAGATAAACACCGAATTTTAGGAGAAGCTCATGGCTCGCGCACGCGGTAAAGTCCCAGCACATGCTCGTCACAAAAAAGTAATCAAAGCTGCAAAAGGTTATTACGGTCGCCGTAAAAACACTTTCCGTACAGCTCAATCTGCCGTTATGAAGGCAGGCCAATACGCTTATGTTGGTCGTAAAGTTAAAAAGCGCGCTTTCCGTTCGCTTTGGATCCAGCGTATCAACGCTGCTGTTCGTGAAATCGACCCAAACACAAACTACTCAACTTTCATCAATGGTATCACAAAAGCTGGTATCCAGATTGACCGTAAAGTTCTGTCTGACCTAGCCATCAAAGAGCCTGCAGCATTCAAAGCAGTCTTCGACAAAGCAATGGCTGCTATCGCTTAATTAGCGACGTACATTGAAGAATTCAAAGAACGCGCTACCCTAACGGGCGGCGCGTTTTTTATTTGGGGATTGAAATGACAAAAATTGGGGCTCTTCTTTCTGGTCTGATTATAGCTTTAATCTCGGCCCCAGTATTCGCTGACATAGGACCATGCCATATTGAGAAAAGGCCTTTAATCTATTCTTCTTATGCAATTTCTCCAAAAGAGTTCATTGCTCAAACAAACGATATGACAAGCATTGAGCAGAAGAACATTGCTTTTTACCAACTAGAAACCGCCTATTTAGATGCTATAGAAAACGACTACATGATACCCGTAAAACTATTCGGATACATTGAATACTATGGTTCCTACGCAAAAGGCGAAGATTTCCGAACGTATCTAGTTCATATGACACTCGCGGAAATAGCTTTTAAGGCCAAATTGAAGAAACACTCGAATAGACATCTAATAAAAGCATTTGAATACTTGGAATTTCTTTATCCTAAACGCTTGAATAGTAAGCTAAAGCGCCGCTCAGGGAGTTGGCAACAAAAACACGAATATGGTTGCACACTAACCGGAATCCCGCAGCAGGGAAGCAATCTTGACCAATATCTATCCAACGGGTTTGCGAAGCAAGCTGAAGCGTATGGAGACATTATTCTTGCCGACTTAGTCCGACAAGAGTTAATATCAACACAAAAAGAACACTAACGGTCATGCCCCTTCACCCCCTCAATACCCTTAGGCGTGATCGCATATATCCCCTTCTCTACACGTTCAAACCATCCATAATGATCATCTGCCATTAAGCGTGTGGCGCGATCAACGCCCGTTGCTTTGGCGACGATTGCGCCTTTGCTTGGGCCTTCAGCTTCCAAAAATTTCGCACACAGCATTGCATCTTGGCGATAGGCTGTAATCAGCCCCACCCGCGTTTGCCCGCCTTGGTTAGGATCACCCACGCGACGCGCAAACTCTTTCAATAGTCTTCTTTGTCTCACCTTAGATTTTCGCGGCTGATACGGCGCAGGATCGCAATGCACCTCAACGAGTTCATCTTTTAGACGCACTGTGATTAATCCCAAACCCAAACGGCGACATAAAGACAAATGCCCCTTCATCGCAGTCTGAAATGCCTTGCCGCTTCCGCGCGGTATCACAAGATACACATCATCAGAGATGGCTTGGCGCGCCACGCCTTGATGTAAAAGCGCTAAAGTAAAACTTAGCTTCAACTCAATCAGAACCGGTGGCTCATCCCCGCGCACCGCCACAGCATCCACGGCTCCAATCTCAGCTTTCACCTCATATCCCTGCCCTTCTAGGAAGGACTTTACAGGTTGATACAGGTCGGTTTCTTTTGGCTTGTTTTTGGATTTATCTGCCAATTTGTTCTTTTCTTTCATACAATTCCAAGTACCGTGCCTTGATGGTTTGAGGGGATTATTTTTCAATGTTGGAACAACTAGCTGCCGCGTCCTTACCGATTAAAATTCATATCGCAGCGATCCTGCCTTCTACCTTCCTTGGAACCTACATTCTGATTTCAAAAAAAGGCACGCCCGTCCACAAATTATTGGGACGCATTTGGTTATGCTTAATGGTGATTGCATCCGTTTCAAGTTTCTTTATCCACACTATAGGAGGGATTGGTGATTTTAGTCCTATCCATGCACTTTCAGTATGGGTCTTGATAGCCGCATATATCGCAATTTGGTCTGCCCGCACCAAACGCTTTAACACGCATCGAAAATATATGGCTGGGACCTATCTAGGAAGCATTGTTCTCACGGGATTTTTTACATTTTCTCCCGAACGCCTGATGAACAAACTGATACTTGACGGCTATAGCTTTTCTTCTACTCCAAACCTGAAGGTGTTGATCACAGGCACGGTTTTAGTCGCTATGTTCGTCTTTGCAGGTTTAGTTGGCGTAAAGGTTTATCGAGGCAAATAAGCCGATCTCAACTCACTTAACGCGTAATAAATTCTAGCCTGACTTCACATCCCTTCCACAATCCGCTAATCCACTCGACAATATGTTTTTAGGGATATTTCCCCTATCTAAATTCGGACTATGAGGTTCTTCGCCGATGACGGCCACGCTCGACAATCTCGACGCTCTTGAAACTGAAATTTCAGCAGCCATCAATGCCACCACCAATGAAGCCGCGCTAGAAGAATTGCGCGTTGCTGAGCTTGGCAAAAAAGGTCGCGTCTCTCTCATGATGCGCGAACTTGGCAAGATGAGTCCTGAAGAGCGTCAAGAAGCCGGTCCCAAATTAAACGGCCTAAAAACCCGCCTCGCAGACACAATCACAGCCCGCAAGGAAGTTTTGGAAACAGAAGCGCTAAATGCTCAACTTGCTGCCGAAACCCAAGACTTATCCTTGCCGCCACGTCCTGAACCAGTCGGTGCACTTCATCCTGTTATGCAGGTTTTTGAAGAAGTCGCAGCCATTTTTGGTGATATGGGATTTGCGGTTGCCGAAGGTCCAGACATTGAAGATGACTTCCACAATTTCACAGCACTAAACTTCCCCGAAGGACACCCTGCGCGCGAAGATCATGACACATTCTTCATGACTCCAGACGCAGAAGGACAACGCAAAGTCCTCAGAACACACACATCACCAGTACAAATTCGTACAATGATGAGCCAAAAACCACCTATTCGTGTGATTATTCCAGGCCGCGTTTACCGCAAAGACTGGGACGCAACACACACACCTATGTTCCACCAAGTGGAAGGTCTCGTAATCGACAAAACAACACATATGGGTCACTTGAAGCAGTGTTTGACTGACTTCTTGGAAGCCTTCTTTGAAGTAGACAACGCCGAAACGCGCTTTCGCCCACACTTCTTCCCGTTCACAGAACCATCCGCTGAGATGGACGTACGCTGTGATCGCTCTGGTGACAGTATCAAAGTCGGACAGGGTGATAGCTGGTTAGAAATTCTTGGCTCCGGCATGGTTCACCCCAATGTTTTGCGTAATTGCGGCCTAGATCCTGATGAATATCAAGGCTTTGCCTTCGGAATGGGCATCGACCGCCTCGCCATGCTTAAATACGGCATGCCTGATCTACGTCCTTATTTTGAAGCAGATGCAGACTGGATTTCAAACTATGGATTCAAGCCTTGGTTATTGCCAACACTAACAGGCGGTTTGAGCTAAATCGCGTTTCTCACCGTATTCAACATTGCCAAGGGGGCGTGTAGATCATGAGTAAAGAATCATTCTCAGCAATGGAAGTTGTCATCGCCGTTGGTGCGTTGGTGACATCTGCTGCGGCTGTCTACATTGCTTGGGATCAGGCAAAGACCATGCACGTCGAACAGCATGCATCTGTTTTTCCTGCGATTCAGATTGATCCATTTAATCATCACGACAATGGACATGGACTACAACTTGGTTGGAATGTTGAAAATGCTGGTGTTGGCCCAGCCTTCATTCGTTCGGCCAGACTGTATAAGGGCGACACCGCTCTGACAGGCTATGAAGAGCTCACATCCCTCATTCCCGCTGGTGCAGACATTGAATTTAAACAATTAACTGGCCGTGTGATTGCGCCAGGTGTGGCTAAAGAAGCGCTCACCCTATCTTGGCGGTCATTGGTTATTCCTCAATCAACGGTCACTGGTGCCTATGCCAGCACAGGTGATTGGACGATGGAGATATGTTATTGCTCCACACTTGATCGCTGCTGGACTTCAAAATCAGGCCAACGTGTTCATCCTCAACGCATTGACGCCTGCACAACATATAAAGACGGGCTGTTTTAAATCCGATATTTAAACGCCCTTAAATACCCTCTACCTAGAAAAGACGAAACCGATGAAATTCTCAGTCTCTTGGCTTAAAGACTATCTTGAAACAGACGCTGATCTCAGTGGCATTATAGATGCCATGATCCTTGCCGGTCTGGAAGTTGAAGAAGTTGAAAACCCAGCCGAGAAGCTTGCCGCTTTCACTACGGCAAAGGTTAGTAAAGCTGAGCAGCACCCAGACGCTGATAAATTACGCGTTTGTACCGTTGAAACAAAAGACGGCACTAAGCAAATCGTCTGTGGTGCACCCAATGCCCGCACAGGAATCACTGCCGTCTACGCCCCTTTAGGCGCTTATATTCCCGGTCTTGATTTCGCTCTGGATAAAAAGCCCCGCAAACTTCGCGGCGTTGAAAGTTCCGGCATGATGTGTTCAGCCACAGAAATTGAAGTTGGTACGGAAAGCGATGGGATTATGGAAATCGAAGGTGATTTCCCAGTCGGCACACCTATCGCTGAAGTTCTTGGCCTAAATGATGCTGTTATTGATTTTGAAGTGACGCCAAACCGTCCAGACTGGCTCGGCGTTACTGGTATCGCACGTGACCTTGCAGCTGCAGGTCTAGGCAAAGTTAAAATTCCAGAAGTACCAGAAATCAAAGGCAGCTTCCCTTGCCCAATCAAGGCGACATCTGACGACACAGAGGCTTGTCCTGTCTTTATGGGGCGCTTGATCAAAGGCGTTAAAAACGGCCCATCACCCGACTGGATGCAAGCACGTCTCAAAGCTATTGGTATCAACCCCAAAAACATGCTCGTTGACGTCACCAATTATGTCTCATTTGACCGTTGTCGTCCCCTCCACGCTTATGATGCAGACAAGCTATCTGGCAATATTGTTGCCCGTCTTGCAAAAACGGGTGAGAAACTTGAAGCCCTCGATGACAATACATATGAATTAAACGAAGATATGTGCATCATCGCAGATGATAGCGGCCCAATCGGTATTGGCGGCATAATGGGTGGATTGGGTACCGCCTCTTCAGAGGAAACAGTCAATATCTTCTTGGAAGCTGCGATCTTTGATCCATTACGCACAGCACGTGCAGGACGCTCAACTGGTATTGTGTCAGATGCACGCTACCGTAATGAACGCGGTATCGACCCAAATTCTTGCCGTGAAGGTCTGGATTTAGCCACACAGCTCATTCTTGACGCATGTGGCGGCGAAGCTTCAGACATTGTTGTAGGCGGTGCAGAGCCTGCCCCTCAAGAGGCGGTTGATTTCAAGCCAGTCGATATGAAACGCCTAACCGGTGTCGACATGAGCGCTGATCGCATGAAAGAAATTCTTGCGACACTTGGCTTTGGCGTCGACAAAAAAGCCAAACTTGAAGACTCTTTATGGAAAATCAGTGTGCCAAGTTTTCGCCGCGATGTTTTCCAATCAGCCGATATCGTCGAAGAACTCATTCGTATTGAAGGCTTTAACGCCCTCCCGACTGACAGTCTTCCACGCGAAGCGGGTGCCGCCAAACAAGTCGTCACACCACTACAAAACCGCGTTCGCACATCACGCCGCGTTCTTGCCTCTCGTGGTTTCCTTGAGGGTGTAAGTTGGTCTTTCATGGATCGCGAAACAGCCAAATCATTTGGTGGCGGCGATAATGATGCGCTCGTTGTCGATAATCCAATCGCCAATGATCTAAATTATATGCGCCCTTCTGCTTTGGCTAACCTTGCCCAAGCAATCCAGCGCAATGTCGATCACGGGGCTGAAGAAGTTCGTCTGTTTGAAGTTGGACCCGTTTATCTTGGGGATGGCCCCAAAGATCAGCGTACGGCTGTAACATCACTTGTAAAACCACGCCCAGCTCGTCATTGGTCAGGTGCAAACGCGCCTTATGATGCATTTGCAGCAAAAGCAGATTTGTTTGCTGTTCTTGCATCAATAGATCAACCAGGTGAACGTTTCCAAATAGGTGAACCAGTCGGCGGGCATTGGCACCCTGGGCGCTCTGCAAGTCTGCGCCTAGGTCCTAAAAATGTCATCGGGACATTTGGTCAACTACATCCTGCTGTTTTGAAAAAACTAGATGTAGAAGGCCCAATGTTTGGCTTTGAGATTTATCTTGAAGCAATCCCACAAGTAAAATCAAAAGGCGGTAAAACAAAACCACGTCTTGAAAAAGCCGATCTCACCCCGATCCGCCGTGATTTTGCATTCCTTGCTGATGCAAGCACTCCCGCCGGAGAAATATCAAAAGCGGCATCCAATGCAGACAAGAAACTTGTGACTGCCTGCCGTATTTTTGATGTGTATGATGGTGAGGGCATGCCTGAAGGTAAAAAATCTGTCGCGATCGAAGTCACATTACAACCTCGCGAGACTCAGCTCAAAGATGCAGATATCGAAAAGATTTCAAAAAGCATTGTTGCCGCTGTAGCTAAAGCGACAAAAGCTGAACTTCGTGGTTAATTTATAAAAGCTTACTCATAAATACGTCACTCGATTTTATTATGCTGCACTGGTTGGGGAATGAACGACCAGTGCAGATTATTTGAAATTAGTTTCGACATTCATTTGCAATACAAGCTAAGCTCTGATTATCGTGTCATTGGGGCTGGGAATATTGTAGATTAAATTACCGGTTGTCTCCGGTTTTTGAGGGTAAGAATGGCTTCCAAAACACCTGTAATTGCAGTTGCGAACCTTAAGGGTGGTGTTGGAAAATCAACAACGACACTTATGCTTGCTGAAGGCCTCGCCTATCAGTATGGCCTGAATGTGCTTGTTTATGATTTTGACGCGCAGGCAAATCTTACAGAATTATTGCTAACCAGCGAAGGTGTCACCCGCGAACGCAACCAAGAGCGCGGTGTCGCCGCTATTCTTGATACTTTCGTTCCAGATGCTCAGAAAAATATAGATGATTTACGCATCGTCGTCGAACAATGGAATGCCACTGTTATTGACGAACTCGTTCGAAAAAAGAACCGCAATAAAGAACAAGGCTGGATATCCCTCCTCGCAGCTGACCCATCTATGCGTTTCCTCGAACCTTATCTGGAAAGAAGCCCCGGAAAAGACTGGTTTGATATTGGTGATGCCCTCATAGAACGACTTGAAAAAGCAACGACTTTTGAACGCAATCAAGCTGATATCATCATCATAGACTGCCCGCCCCACGTATCTACTTTATGTCGGGCTGCACTTAAAATGGCAGATTTTTATGTGACCCCCACACTCGCTGAAACGCTTTCCATTTGGGGACTAAGACAGTTTTCAACTTGGATGACCCACACAGATCAAACACCATGGTTGGCCAAGTCAGGTAGTGCCTCTTTTGATGAACGTCAATTTGTTGTGTGCACACGCTTTATGCCGACATCACGCAGTCACCAAACGGCTTTAGCCGGATTAAAACAAGACTGGCCAGAACGTACTTTCTCTTCACCTATTGGTGCACGTGTATCAATGAGCCGAGAGTTACCCCGCAAATCTATAAACAGCCTGCATTCATTTGGAAGCCGATATAGAGGCAAACTAAAATCTGATGTCATTACATTAGCAGATGAATTCACAAGCTTTATCATGCAACACAATTCAGACTTAAACTGGCAACGTGTTAATCATGGAAAATTCCTAGCCGGTTAAATGCCCGATTTCAAAAGGCCTGCTTTTTCAAAAGGCTTAATCAACAAACTATCTGACCGTAAATAAACCCGTGTCATACCCGATTTTCCAAGCCGCTCCATCGCCTCACTCGGTGTTTCAGCTTCTTCAAGTTGAACCTCAGCATCATAACTTTCAGGATTATCGCTGATCTCGAGCAAAGGGCGGCCTGTTTCCAGCAAATGGAAAAAGCCACGCGTTAATTCAGCTGCTTCATCTTCAAGCAACCCCACTTCAACATCAAGACCAGCCGCTTTTAGTTTTGCTATGCCATCTTTAGCAGTGGGGTGTGGATCTATCTGTGCGATGACAACGCGCTTTACCCCTGAAACAACAAGCCTGTCTGAGCACCCCGCACCTCCATTGCTGCGAGAGTGACACGGCTCAAGTGTTACATAAGCCGTCGCTCTGGAAAGTTCTTGTCCTCGTAAGCTTTCCAGAGCAATTTCTTCTGCATGAGGTCGGCCACCATCACCTGTTGCAGCCTCCCCAATAATTGTTTCACCTGATACAAGAACACACGCAACAGCTGGATTAGGTGCAGTCCGCCCCAATTGCGCACGCGCCAGTGCAATCGCGCGCCGCATATAGATTTTATCCATTTCGATTTCAGGTAAAATACTCAAGCCAAGGCTACCCTCTTCTATAAAACCAATCAGGTTTCGCTGGCATAGTTGAGCGCAGGACCGCCACTCATGTAAACCACTATAACTATTGTTTCAGTAAATATCAGACACAAAAAAGCGGAATACTCTTCAGTATCCCGCTCAATATTTTAATCAGATTCAGCTTTTAGAAAGAAGGAATTTCCGTTGCACGATCAGCATCCATATATGCAGCGGATTTAACTTTTAGGTCAGCATCCAAATCGATCATAAGTGGGTTACCAGTCGGAATTTCCACTCCAGTGATCACATCATCTGCTACATCAAACAAATCCTTCACAATGGCACGCAAAGAATTTCCATGCGCAGCAATTAGAATATTTTTGTCTGCTTTAAGAAGCGGTGCAATTTCAGCGTTAAAATATGGCATAACGCGCTCAAGTGTGAGTTTCAAACTTTCCGTCATCGGCACATCTAAGCCTGCATACCGTACATCATTTGCCGGATCGAATTCCGCACCCTTTTCCATAGGAGGTGGCGGCACATCATATGAACGACGCCAAATTTGAACCTGATCTTTACCGTGCTTTGCAGCTGTTTCAGCTTTGTCCAAACCGGTTAAACCACCGTAATGGCGTTCATTCAGGTGCCAGTCTTTGGTGACCGGAAGCCAAGTGCGTTCCATTTCTTCAAGAGCGATCCACAGCGTACGAATGGCACGTTTTTGAACAGACACGAATGCTTGATCAAAAGCCACACCTGAAGCTGCAAGCATTTGACCAGATTTTTTGGCTTCAGCAACACCTTTATCTGTTAGGTTTACATCCCACCAACCTGTGAAACGGTTTTGCAAATTCCATTCGCTTTGTCCGTGACGGATCAATACCAATTTGGCCATGTGGTTGCCCTTCTGTGTTATCATGTTGCCGACAATGATAGATATTCAGATCTAACAATGTGTCTAAAATTCAAGTGTTCGGAATGGGTTTATCAGTCAAATGACAAGCTGCAACATTACTTCGCGTAATTTCTCTTAGAAAGAAGCATATGACGCGTTTTAGCTTTGCTCATCCAAATATACATCCCCATCCAAATCATCTAATCGTGTTTGAAAATAAGCGCGTACATCCTGAACAGCCTGATTATAGACTGTGGGACCAACGGCTTTTAAAACAAGATCTAGCATCTGAGATGCCCGAAAATCCGATAGGTTTTCATCAAACTCATCACGGAACATAATAGCTAATTTATCTTGCAGAGCAGATTTTCGATCATCGTCAATTTCTAATATCATACCTAATTTTCCAAAACCATTTCGCCCGGTGCATTCTCGCGGCGCTCATAGGCTTTGACCAGTGATGTATAAGGCGGTGCCCACGTCCAACCATATTCAGCTGTGTTTATCTTTATTTCAAAATGCAAATGCAGTGTCGTCGGCGTTCCACCAAAATCATTGGACACATATCCGATAACATCACCGGCTTTCACTTGCTGCCCCAATGTAACCTGCAATGCCCGCATGTTCATGTGCATATAGCGGTAAATTCGTCCGCCAGCCCGCACATTCACAGTGTAGCTACCGATATTGGAAATGTAGCCATCTTCAGCGGCAACAACTTCATATCGTTTGCGTTCTTCGGGCAATAATCGGCGTTCTGCCATACAGCCTTCTGGTGTACCCACACGAATATCCTGTCCAACATGCACGCCTTGAGATGGGCAATACGGAGACGTTGTCGTCCGTGTTCTATTTTCACAAAAATTGTCACGCCACGCAATTTCAAAATTGCGTTCATCACATTGGTCACCACCCCCGATGCCGCCACCATATCTATAAACTTGCGACTGAGGGTGCGCTGGCGCAGTTTTTATCGGGAAGACCATATCAGGCACATAAACGGTCAATTCTTCTGCCCCCGACCCACTATTTGGCTCTAAATCGCCTGGAGGACGGTATTCAAAAACCGGTTCAATGACTGGATCAGGCGAAGGCGTTGCGCTTGGTGTAGGCAAAGGCTTTTCTGGTGTCGGTGTCGGAGTTGCAGTGGGTTCTGTTTCAGGCGAAGTTTCCGAAGTATCATCATTGGACACTGGCTCTTCGACAACCTCTTCCTCTTGATCTACTAGATCAGAATCAGTCAGATCATCCGTATTTTCATCAGATCCAACTGCACCTGTTTCTTCCGGCAATGGAGTTGAAGTGGGGATAGGAGAAATAGGGTCAGATGTTGGCGAAGGCGTGGGTGTAATAGGTGCTGATGGTTTGGGTGTGGGTTGCGCACCTGGCTCTTCTATTGGCTCAAGCAGATAGTCACACCCGCCAACAATTATCGCCACCCCTAAAACAATCCCCGTCATTGATTTAGACGCGAGACGTTTTTTGCCACCCGACAATGGCCGTATTCTATCCAATCCAACCATTTAACACCCCTCTACTACTCAACCACCCAGTCATTTTGGCTTTATTATCTATTCCGCAACAGCCACAAATAACCCATTTACAACGGCTTTGGCCTCTTCTTCAGTAATACAGCTCGTATCGCCATCTAAAATATTACATTCAAACTCAACCAAATAGTCGGCACCAAAACGAGAGAATGCAATCTGAGCACCCGCTTCCATCTCGTCAAACTTCATTTCCTCAAGATCATCCGCATTCGCAGTTGCCGAGGACGTATCATAAACCTCATTCGTGCCGTTCACGATAATATCGTATTTTGCACCCGGATAGCTTGCAAAATAGCCATCTGGGGTGAATGCAACTGTCTGTTTTGAATTGGCTGGCATAACAATACCGGACGGCAACATCACAGGAACCGGGCTTAAGGATGCATTCCCTGCTGCCTGCGCCAATACCGCATCTGCGCTTATTCCCGCTTCAATGGCTTGGATACGCGCTTGACGTGCAGCAGCCCAATCAACATCACGTTTGGCTTGTTTAGGTGTTTCCGCACCTGATAAATCTTCTACTACACCAGTTTCTATACTGGCTGGACTTGTTGCTGTTTCAGTTTCAACAGCATCTTCACAGGAGACAAGACCAATCAAAGCAAATGCAGGCAGACCAAATCGAACAAGCTTATTCTTAATCATCTATTTTTCCCCGGTTGTGCCGTCGCATTTGGCTCGGCATAAGCGATATTTTGTAATTTTTTAAGTCGTTTAACGGCATCCATATATTCAGATTTCAAATCTGAGCGCGCATCAACCTTATCAGGGTTTAAATCAACGACAAATTCGTTTGAATAGGAAACGCGCTTCAGCCTTAAGTTCGTAAGTCCGGCTTGACCTTGAAACAATTTATCAAACTCTGCTCGACCTGCCGCCTTATCTTTCCAGAAAATATCGCAAATCCGATCAGCTTCCTTGTCATTTTTCAACATGACGACAATTTCAGGTGCAGGCCCAAATTTGGGAGGCATACCACCTGCAGGATTTTGCGCAGGTTGAACTCCACCCGTACGCACATCTTGATAGGAAGTCGGAATTATCTCTGGGGTCTGAGCTGTTTGGTCATTGTGCTCGGCAAGTTCTGCGTCAAAATTTCCCATAGGTTCAGACAGGATGAAACCACAGCCAAAAGCCGTGAACAATCCGCACAACATGGCGATGACTGGTGCCAGTTTTGTTTTCTTTTCGCTATCCTTATCCATCATCAAACCCCTTTTGTGCATTAGATATGACATACCCGAGCATAACAAAGCTATGCTGAACCATATCCGAACATGCTTTCAACCTAATCCAGCTGGGCATTAGCCAAGTCGAGAGCTACGCCTCCACATGGTCTAAAGCACATACCTTCCTGCCCAGGGATAGGCTCTGATCCGGGATAATGTGTACATTTTCCTGAACATTGCAATTGTGATCTGGAATTTGTCGCTGATTTCAAACGAGATGTCAGCTCTTCACTTGTCGCAAGCGGGAATTGAGACTTGATCAAAGCCAACGCCGCAGAGACATGAGGAGCCGCCATAGAAGTTCCGCTTTCATAGGCATAATAACATGATTCAACAGGCTCATTCGTAACCGGATCATAGCAATTTTTTGCATATTTTGTCGACAGAACACCATCTGGACGACCATCACCATTATCATCTCGCGTCAGGTCACCACCTGGTGCAAGAATATCTACAGCCTCACCATAATTGGAATAAGGCGTTAGCATACCGCGCGCATCTGAAGCCGCCACAGACACCACATTCTGACATCCGCCTGGTGCATAATATTTGGTATCAATACGCGCATTCCCGGCTGCAGCCACAACAACAACACCCGCATCCGTCGCATCATTAATTGCTTCCTGCATAGACGCCGGACAGCTTTCAAAGAGACCAATTGAGAGATTTATAATATCCGCTGGATTCGCGTTCCAGATTTCATCTCCCAGATCATCACGCGCTGGCACAACACCCGCCGCCCAGCGAATTGCATCATTAATATCAGACAGCTGACCACCACACCGACCAAGCGCACGCACTGGCACAATCGTCACATTCCATGCGCCACCAGCAACACCAGATGAATTATCTGTTGAAGCTGCACCAACTGTTCCTGCAACGTGCGTTCCGTGAAAAGTGTCTTGCGCTAATGGGTCTGTTGGATCACATGCATCCCCCGGATCATTAGGATCGGAGTCGCGACCATCACCATCATTTCCCATGAATGGATCTGATACCATATCAAAACCTGGGGCTAAATTACGAGATGATTTTATGTCTGGGTGGTCCATTTGAAGGCCCGTGTCGATAACCGCAACAGTCACACCAGCAGATCCAGTTTGATTTGCTCTACTCCAGAAATTTGCAAATCCGGCACCGCCTTCAGACTCATCTTCGCCAGTACCTTGATTTTTGAAATGCCATTGAAAACCCCATAATGGATCGTTTGGGTTTAAACCAGAGCTTGTCGTAATTGGCGTAACTGGAAGGTTTTTGGGGCGGATCTCAAATTGATTTGTGAAAATATAGTCTGGTTCAACATATTCATAATCACCCGACGCACGTAGATCTTCTACAACACATCGTGTTGCTAGCTCAGCATCTGAACGCATTGCTGTGCGTGTGGAATCTTTGGAGCAATCTTGTATTTTATCTTCAGACTTCAGCTTGTGCGGTGCAAATCTTTTGAACTTTTCATTGAGTCTCGGTTTATCATCGCGCTGGTAACCTGTCGGATCCATACCGATATTAATGACCATATTGCCGCCATCACGCGCATAAGCAGCACCCGACAAACCCATATTTTCCAGACGTTTTAGCGCTTTAGATCTGGCATCCAGCGCGGCAACTTGATTGAGTTCCTTGCGAACACGCACATCACGCTTAAATTTTTGAATTTTCTGAACAGCTTCTCTAGGTGGTTCCAGTTTTTTTAAAACCGACTCTCGTGTCTCAAAGTTTTCAATTCGCTCCATATTCCGATTAGCATGCATTGCACGCTTCACCTGCGTGCGGGCATCATTGGACAAACGAATTTGTCCATTATTCTTACTCATTTCATTGGGTTTCAGACTACGAACCACATCTGGAACAGCTTGCTCTATTGCTGCGAATTCTGACTCTGTAACAATCGCTTCAGCGACTTGCGTCTCTTCTGCTTCTGGCAATTGACTTGAGGCCGGCATCTCTTCTTCAACGACTGTCGTGAGAGATTCTTTTGGCTTTGCTATCACCGAGCCAATGACAAAATAGCTTTCCGTTTTCAAAGCCTCTTCCAGACTTTGTTCTGGCACTACAGAAGCTGTTACAATAGAACCTGACATCGCTCTGGCTTCAATTGGGGCCTGTTCTAAGTAATCAATTGCATTGGCTTCACCAAGAACATCATGTGTGAGTTGTTCTTGTACTTTTTCTGTCAGAATTTCAAAATTCTGCTGTTTTTGTTCAGCTTGTTCACACCCTGTCACCAACCCAAACGCGGCAAACACACCAGCACCTAAAAGCGTTTTGAAACTTTTCCACTTGGTCATTTCGGATCTCACAGCCTGTTTATGTTAATGCAATTGAATGATCAGCCTTTTAAAGAGCAATTATACCCCTTCAATCAACCCATTCCATTTACCTTAATGAACTCGATTTGCGACCACATAATGTCAGACAATATATAAAGTTGAGAATTAAATCTATTTATGGACTGACATTAAGGCCTTCAAACTCGATACCCAGCGCTGCAATTGCACACCATCTTTATCTCCACGAATAATCTCCTTACTTTAATAGTGGATTTATGGTATTCTTCATTTCAAATACCTTCGATATTTTTGGGAGTTGCAAAATGAGTAAATTACATGTCGACCCACTCGCGATATATGCGCTCATCGGTTTTGGCTCATTAATACTGGTTTGCTTAGGACTAACAGCTTGGGTTGTTGTGAAAGTCATGAACGCCAAACCAATAGACTCAGACCAATAGTCAAATTCGACCTGCACAACTTCCAAATACTTGCGCAGGTAATTGAATAGATTTATGGTTAATTGCATTATTGCTATACTGCTGATTAATCTTATATCTTATTGAATTTTATAATGAATTACGTACAATTTAAGCATGTTGTTTTGCTCACCGGAGCTGGTGTATCCGTAGAATCTGGAATTCCTGTCTATCGAAATGAGGATGAAATATGGACTCGCAAAGAAATGGAAAACTTCTTTCGGCCAGATACTTTTCGCAAAAATCCAGAATTAGTGCATGATTTCTATAACAAGCGTCGTATGGATTTAAAAAAAATACAGCCTAACAAAACCCACTGCCATATCGCTTATTTACAGGACCAATTATTAGGCTCCAGAACAAAATTGACAATAATTACAAAGAATGTCGACGATTTACATGAAAAAGCAGGTACGACAGATGTCATTCATATTCTTGGCGACCTAAATTCAGCTTTTTGTACGATCTGCAATATAAGAATAAAATGCATGGGTGACCTTATCACGCAGACAATCTGCTCCAATTGTAAAAATAAAAAAACCATGCGACCCGACATCGTCTGGGCTGGGGAAAAACCCTATCACATGGACAAAATTCAAGCCGCCTTAGATGAATGTGATTTATTTGTTTCGATTGGCACATCAGGCTCCGTCTATCCGACCGCAGATTTTGTAAACCTCGCAAAAAAGACCGGAGCAGTCACGGTCGAATTGAATCAAAAACCTTCAGCAAACGCCACTTCGTTTGACCATACAAATTATGGTCCTGCGTCAACAATCGTGCCTTTCTGGGTTGATACATTCATCCACGGTCAGCCTGATTCAGCGCTACACCCTTTGCAATAGCAATCAGTTTTTTCCTATCCCTTGCCGAAAAGCTGCTGAATGGGCTACACACCCTCAATCCAAGTATTTATTAAAGAAGAGGCAGCCATGGCCGGCCACTCCAAATGGGCGAATATTCAGCACCGCAAGGGTGCTCAAGATAAGAAAAAAGCGAAAATTTTCGCAAAGCTCTCCAAAGAAATAACAATCGCCGCAAAAATGGGTGGCAGTGGTGATCCGGACATGAATCCTCGCCTGCGTCTGGCCATTGCCAATGCGCGCGGTGCATCCATGCCTAAAGACAATATCACCCGTGCAATTGATAAAGCCGTTGGCGGCGACATGGAGCAATATGAAGAAATTCGCTATGAGGGTTTTGCTTCTGGTGGTGTTGGCCTGATTGTAGAATGTTCAACAGATAACAAAAACCGTTCTGGCGGTGATGTGCGTGCATCCTTCACCAAAAATGGTGGTAATCTTGGTGAAACCGGCGCGGTTTCCTTTGGTTTTGACCAGGTTGGCCAAATTGTATTTTCCGCTGAAGCTGGTGGCGAAGATGCTGTGATGGAAGCAGCAATCGAAGCTGGAGCTGATGATGTTGAGTTTGATGGTGATGCGCACATTATATACACAGCGCGTGAAGACCTGATGGATGTTGCTTCTTCGCTAGAAGGAAAATTCGGCGAGGTTGAAGCTTCTGCAACCGAACTTATCTGGAAACCGCAGAATCTTGTGCCTGTAGAAGACGAAGAAACAGCTGGAAAAATCTTAAAGCTAATCGAAGTTCTTGAAGATCTAGATGATGTCCAAAATGTCTATAGCAATTACGATATCTCAGATGAACTTATGGAAAAATTGCTAGATTAGCTTTCAAGTCTTTTAGTACGTGAAATCCGCTTGGGTTTTTCATCCTTTGTAAGGTATTCCAGTTTCATTGCGGACCGAAAGTGGGGATCATGGTTGCAACGAATGATGACTATGTCACGGTTGAAATGGAAGACGATTTTGTCGTCTTCCTGACAGGTATGCGTATCAATAAATGGTGGAAAGTGTGGAAATGGCTCCCCGTTTTTATTGCCATGCCACGCATGTGTCGTGAACTCGCTCGCCGCCCAGAACTAGGCATGATGCATTATCGCTATCATCCGGGGTTTGGAAGCATGATGGTTATTCAATACTGGAAATCTTTTGACCATCTACATGCTTATGCATCCAATCAAGGATGTGCTCATGTTCCAGCGTGGCGAAAGATGAACAAAGCCGTCGGCACAAATGGTGATGTTGGAACGTGGCACGAAACCTATATGGTGAAAAAATCAGAATATGAATGCCTATATGTCAACATGCCCGATCACGGCCTTGGCAAAGTTGGACAACAGGTCATCGCCAAAGGTAAATTACGCACGGCGAAAGGTCGCCTTGGCCATGAAAATGACGATTGGTCAAAGTTAGGCGTCTAAGCCGTCATATCCTTATAAGCCGCCAAAGCTTTATCTCGTGCTGTTTTGTGATCCACAATCGGTTTGGGGTAGTTTTCACCAAGCCTCACCCCCACTTCTTGTAAAACAAGTTTAGGTGCCTCCCATGGTGTGTGAATAGATTTGTTATCCAAATTCGCTAGCTCCGGCACCCATTTGCGGATGTAGCTACCTTTTGGGTCAAATTTTTCAGACTGCATGATTGGATTGAAAATCCTGAAAAAAGGCGATGCATCCGCACCAGAACCAGCAACCCATTGCCAGCTTGCCGGATTATTCGCTGGACATGCATCCACCAAAGTATCCCAAAACCATGCCTCCCCTTCTCGCCAATCAATACGAAGGTGTTTGATTAAAAAAGAGGCTACCACCATACGCACACGATTGTGTATATAGCCTGTCTGCCATAGCTCTCGCATCCCAGCATCAACCAGCGGATAACCGGTTTGCCCAGATTGCCACGCCGTTAAACCATTTTCATCTTGAACCCACGCAAAACCATCAAAATCTGATTTCCAATTCGTTTGCGATAAATTGTCTGCATAAAATAAAATAGAGTGCGAAAACTCTCTCCATCCCACTTCAGCAAGAAATTTGTAGCCATCCTTATCAACTTCTCCGCCTGAATGGGCATGAACACCATGCCAAATCTGAAGCGGTGAAATTTCTCCAAAACGCAGATGTGGAGAAAGACAAGATGTATGGTTTTTAGACGGAACATCTCTATTCTGACTATAACCTTTCAAGTTAATCTCCAGAAATTCTTTGAACCGTTCAAAAGCGCCCGCTTCACCTGGAACCCAGACATCCCAAAACCCATTCGTCCAATTGGGTGATGCTGGCATCAAATCCCAATCTTCCAAATTATCAAATGGCAATTGATCCAGTTGGGGTTTTGATTGGATTTTTGTTGGAACCGCTAAACTTTGCGCAGGAACACCTTCTTTTAAAGCTGCCTTCCAGAAAGGAGAGAATACCTTATAGGGTGTCCCTGCGCCCGCGCTTTTAATCTCCCATGGCTCAAACAGCACATTCGCTTTGAAACTCTCAACATTCACACCCTCTTCTTTCAGGTGCTCCATAAGAGCGCGGTCTATTGCAACGTCTTTGGGGTCATAGCGCCTGTTCCAATAGACATTGTCGATTTTCAGATCAGAAGTAAGTTTTGGAATTATATCTCGGGCATCGCCCCGCCTTAGAACAAGCGGTACACCAATCGCTTCAAGATCACTTTGCAATCTGATAAGTGATTCATGTAGCCAAGCCTTACAAGCGCTTCCCATTGGCCGCTGCGTATCAGTTTCTTCTAAAATAAATAAAGCAATTGCAGAATTGTCGCTTAACGCAGATCGTAAAGCAGGGTTATCAGATAGTCTCAAATCCTGACGAAACCAGCACAAATTCACACGTCTCTCCCACAATACTACAAACTTCTATGCTATTGATACGTGCAAGGTGTTGAAGTGGATCGTTTCACTTCACAAAACATTTCATGTGCAAACCTCATTTGCCTTGACATGAATCAACGAAAAATGTGACAGACGGTCAATTTGTCTATTCAAATAGTCTTTGAGGAGAAGAAAAAATGGCTAATGGCGAACGCTATACCAATATCGACCTTATCGGCTTCAATCTTAAAATGCTTTCAAAGGGCCGTGAACGTGCTCTTTTGATAAGTGCCGGTAGTCCCGACGACAAACAATTCCTCCTCGAATCTTGCCGCAATATGGCTGATATCGGAGTGAACATTTTTGCGACACCTGGCACGCAGCGTTTATTTGAAGCTCAAAACATCAAATCATCCCCTGCCCACAAAATCTCATCTGGCACGCAACCCAATATCAAAAATCTGATTGAGAATGGCGAAATTGATTTTGTTATCAATATTCTGACCGGCGAGCAGGATTATGATGAAGGCTCCGATGCCAAGCAGATTCGATCCCTCGCAATCAAACACGGGATCCCCCTTATCACGGATCGTGAAGTTGCCCGCGAAACTATCGCAACAGTTATCACCAATATTGAACAAGGCACATATGACTGGAAAAGACGTTCCGCTCAGCGTCCTTGGGATTTAGAAGCCAAATTCCGTGAACTCGTTGAAGAACGCGGTGGCTGGGCCAACCATCACGGCCATTTTGACAAAGCCTATCTGATCTCACCGGAAAACCTTGCACTTGGTTATGCCGACATGGAGAAAAAATGGGAACTTTATCGCCACCTAAAAGAAAACTACACACACGAAGACCTTGTCGAACGTATCTCTCGCGCACTTGAAGTTGTCCTTCAGCAAGGCTCCAAATATTGTCGCACAATGATTGATGCAGACAGCATTATCGGCCTTAAAGGTGTTCATGCAGCCCTTGAAGTCAAAGAAGCTTATAAAGACAAAATCAAATTTGAAATCGGTATCCAACCACTTGAAGGCGTGTTGGACGAGCGGACTCAAAAACAATATGTTGAAGCCTGTAAACTCGCAGATTTCTGCGGTGGCCTCCCATCCCGTGACCGCCCGCGTGAGAGCGAACACCTAGACTTCATCATGAAAACAGCCAAAGAACTTGGCAAGAATGTCGAAGTCCACGTCGATCAGGAAAACAATCCCTACCAAACAGAAACTGAATTGCTCGCGCTCAAAACAATAGAGCATGGCATGCAAGGCCGCGTTTATGGCATCCACTCCATCTCAGTGTCTTGTAAAGATAATTCTGAGCAGGACCGCATTATCAAACTCGTCAAAGAAGCTGATGTCGGTATCGTGATTTGTCCATCAGCCGCTCTTTCCATGAAGCAATTGCCAATGCCGGGCCCGCTTCACAACTCAATCGGACCGTATGTAAAAATGAAAGAAGCCGGTGTGCGTGTCTATCTTGGTATAGATAACATTGCCGACCTCTTCATGCCGATTGTGGATGGTGACATGTGGACAGAGACGCGCATGTTGATGGAAGCATGTCGTGACTATGACCTGAATGCGATTGCAGACTGGGCCACACGTCCGCCGCTTCACCTTGAAGAAGAATTGTTAGTTGTTCCCGAAACAATGACTGAAAAACTCGACGCATAAGAAACTGATATGACCCGTATTCTCTTTGTATGCCTTGGAAATATATGCCGCTCGCCAACAGCGGAAGGTATTTTCACCCAACACGCAAAGGATGCGGGTCTATCTCACCTTACAATCGACAGTGCAGGCACAGCCAGCTGGCATAGCGGCAAACCACCCTATGAACCCATGCAGGACGCTTGTCGCGCACGCGGATATGATCTCTCACCCCTTCGCGCCCGTCAGTTCACAGCCCAAGATTTCTATGATTTTGATCTCGTCCTTGTTATGGATCAATCAAACATGGATGACGTAGAAAGCCTGCGCCCAAACAATTTAAACACGCCCGTTCAGCTCTTTCTGGAATACGCCAATAACACAGAGCTAACTGACGTTCCCGATCCCTATTACACGCGCGATTTTGACCAAACGATTGATCTGGTCGAGATGGCAAGTGTTGGGCTCATCGCCTCACTAGGTTAGCTAAAAAAACGCCCTCACTTTTCAGCGAAGGCGTTTCCATTTCAAATTTCTAAAAAATTTAGTTATGCAAGCGACAATTGCACATCAATATTGTTGCGAGTTGCGTTTGAATAAGGGCAAACTTGGTGTGCTTTTTCTATCAACGCTTGGGCAGCTTCTTGATCTACACCCGGCAAATTAACCTCCAGCGCGACTTCCAATCCGAAACCACCTTCAGAGCGCGGTCCAATCCCAACTGTCGCCGTTACAGAGACATCATCAGGAACTTTCACGCTTGTGTCTTGCGCCGCAACGGCTTTCATCGCGCCAATAAAACAAGCTGAATATCCAGCTGCAAACATTTGCTCTGGGTTCGTGCCATCTCCACCCGGTCCGCCCAATTCTTTTGGGGTTGTAAGTGTGACATTCAATTGACCATCTTCACTTTTGGCAGACCCAGTACGTCCACCGGTAGCAGTCGCTTTGGTTGTGTAGGCAACTTTTACTGACATTTTCAACTCCCTTAAAATTAACTCTTAGTCTTCAAGTGGTCATGATCAATCAAAAGATCAATGCCGCCTCGTTTATTCAGCTGGTTTAGTTCTAATCAGCCTTGACGTTTCAACCGCTGCTTTACGATGTTTGGTCACTTTTATGTATTCTGGATTGGTCACCATATCGATGAACGCCTGACCATTTGGATATCTCACCACAAAAGCCAAATCCCAATTTTCATCTTGGGGTCCAATAAACGTTAATTCTGGCTTGCCCGACCAAATAACCTTGCCGCCAACACCTTCCACAAATTTTGCTGCATTCTGACTATAAGTTTTGTATGCCTCCGCACCTGTCGCAACAGTCCCGTCTTCATATTTAGCCTGCGCGTTAAATTTGATCAGATTTATCATCTCAACGGGATGATCTTTTGCCATTCCCATCAATTGTTCAAAAATCTCTTTTTCAGGCACCACATAAGGTTCAGACATGATTTCCTCCGGATATAGCCTCTATCAGCTTCTCCAAACACCTTACTGCTGTTTAAAGCCCAATCAACGTCACGCTAGGACAAGGAATTGTGTGTACGAAACCATCCTGTAATAGAAATGCGCTCTTTCTGGGTATCTTCGATCACTGGGCTAACCTGATGCATCACAGGAACACTAAAAATAGAAAGCGTATTAAAAGCAGGCACAAAAGCGTCCGTCATTTTTCTATTGCTATCAAAAAACTCCAATTGCCCGCCAAGTTCAGCCGTCCATTCCGGTGTTAAACTGTAAACATAAGCAAATTTACGGTTCTTTCCGATCACACCATCATCATGATGATTTAAAAAATGTCCCGCTTGAAAATTCGTCGCTTGCATATCGCAAAACTCGGCATCCGCGCAGGTGACTTGGTTTAAAAAACGCAATACAGCTTCACTATTAAATGTCTCATACAAGCGTATGAGAACATCTTCAGATAAGTTTCCAGAACTCACCATATCTGCAATAGGGTAATTTTTATAGAGATATTGAAATTGCGAATGTCGGCGTTGCTTAGCAGCGTTTATAATCAGATTTGTCTTAGTTGGTCCAAGTGCATCTATCTGCGCCGGATGTATATCAAAATGCTTGCCATTTTCATTTAATACCAAACGCCAATCTAGTGTTTTTAAACATTCAAGAATGGATTTCGCCGCGCTCTGTGACAGAAAATCAGGAATTTGCAAACGCGAACTTTTCTTGAACGCGTTCGCCAGAAGTGAAGTATTCAATTCTGGATTAACCTCAAAGTTTTCAACTGCAACCGTCACTCAACATCCATTCAAAAAATCTGATCCAATAAAAATGGCCGCTCTCTTCATTATAAGAAAGCGGCCACAAAATTATACAAGGAAATTAGATTTAATCTTTCGCACGCGTTTCGTATGTCATTTCTTCTGTATTGATAATGATACGTGTGCCCACACCAATGTGTGGTGGCACCATAACACGCATACCGTTTTCCAAAATTGCTGGCTTGTAAGAAGAAGAAGCTGTTTGACCTTTAACAACAGGTTCAGTTTCTGTGATCTCGAAAGTCATTCGCGCAGGGAATGAAATAGACACAGCAACATCATTAAACATCTGAAGCACAACGGTCATATTCTCTTGAAGCAAAGGAGCGGAATCGCCAACCATTGCAGCAGGCACCATGAGTTGTTCAAACGTTTCAGGGTGCATGAAAATATAGTTTTCACCGTCTTCATACAGATAATTGTAGTCAACCTCTTCGACGAAAGCGCGTTCCAATTTATCTTGGGTTTTAAACGTGTTGGACACTTTAATACCATCAGAAATACGGCGCATATCAATCGTTGTTGTCGGAGTCCCTTTTCCCGGACGGAAAGACTCTGCTTTTAGTACGACATACAATTGACCGTCAGTGTGCTCTATGACGTTGCCTTTACGAATATTGGCTGCTGTTTCTACGGCCACGATAACCTACCTTTATTGCTTGTGCGCACCAGATGGCTTAAAGCACAGCTCTAGCCAAGCGCGGATTGCGAGATTGACCCTTCCCATAGCGGTCTATACGCCTTTCGCCAAGGGGCTAACGGCATTGGGCTATCGATTATCAAACAGTTCAGGACACAGATTATGAGCGACACGCCTTGGTGGGATGCAAAAAGACACGCTGACAGGCGTCCCTTCTTGCTCGCGCGCAATAAGGTACGTTCAGCACTTCGAAACTGGTTTGAAAATGAAGAATTTTTAGAAGTTGAATGCGGCGCGCTTCAAATTTCTCCGGGAAATGAAACCCATTTGCATGCGTTTTCATCAAAATTTTTGGATGAAGACGGCTCAACCAATCAAGAATTATTCCTGCACACCTCACCTGAATTTTCTTGCAAAAAACTCCTCGCCGCTGGTGAAACAAAAATCGTTGATTTTGCCCGTGTGTATCGCAATCGTGAAAGCGGCCCGCTCCATTCTCCCGAATTCACCATGATAGAATGGTATCGCACGGGTGCCAGCCTTAAAGACGTTATGAAAGATACAGCAAATCTGGCGAGACTTGCATTAAACGCGACGCAGGCAACACAAATGATGTGGAAAAATTCTTCATGTGATCCACACAAAGAACCAGAATTTCTGACATTAACAGACGCGTTTTCTCGCTATGCAGATATAGATCTAAACGCTGTACTTGAAGACACACCTGCATTCAAAGCCGCCGCCGCAAAAGCTGGTGTCAGTGTATCAGATGGCGCAGAATGGACCGATATATTTTCTGCCGTTCTCGTCTCAAAAATCGAGGATAAACTCGGGATAGATCGTCTAACATTCCTGTATAACTATCCAATATGCGAAGCTGCTTTGGCGCGGCCATGCCGTGATGATCCTCGCTTTGCCGAACGCTTTGAAATGTATGCTTGCGGGGTCGAGCTTGCCAATGGATTTGGCGAACTCACCGACCCAATTGAACAACGCAAACGTTTTGAAGCAGATATGATTTTAAAGCTTGCCTATTACGGTGAAAATTATCCACTCGATGAAGAATTACTCGCCGCCCTGCCTCATATACCTGACGCGTCAGGTGTCGCCCTTGGTTTTGATAGATTAGTCATGCTTTGCTCAAATGCGCGCCGTATTGATGATGTTTTATGGACACCGTTTCCAAGCCAATGACCAAAACACTCAAATCCGCACAAGACTTTAAAAATCTCGGCATTACCTCACCAGAGATTACGCAGAATATCGACACTGTATCCACAAAATATGCTGTCGCAATGACGACTGAACTCGCAGATTGTGTGAAAAACCCCAGCAGTGATGACCCGGTTTTACGCCAATTTTTGCCTCTCATTGACGAACTAACCACCCTGCCAGAAGAACGCGAAGACCCAATTGGCGATTGGCCCAATACCCCCGTTGAAGGCATTGTCCATCGCCACAAAGATCGCGTTTTACTAAAAATAGTCTCTATCTGTCCGGTCTATTGCCGTTTTTGTTTCCGCCGCGAAATGGTGGGACCTGATAAAGATAATATGCTGCGCCCAGAACAGCTTGATGCCGCTATAGACTATATTGCGAACCACCCAGAAATCTGGGAAGTCATACTTACAGGCGGTGATCCGATGATGCTCTCCCCCCGCCGCGCACGAGAACTCACCCAGCGCCTTGAAGCCATTCCGCACGTCAAAATCATCCGTTGGCACACCCGCATGCCCGTCGCCAAACCTGATATCGTCACGGCAGAATACGCTCAAGCAATAAAAAGCTCAACAAAATCAGTATTTGTTGCCCTTCACGCAAACCACGCCAATGAATTTTCAAACGCAGCCAAACAAGCCTGCGCAAACCTGATTGATGCTGGTATTCCTATGGTGTCTCAAAGTGTTTTACTTAAAGGCGTCAATGATAATCTAGATGCTTTATCAGACCTGATGCGCACTTTTGTTGAAAACCGCATTCGTCCCTATTATCTGCATCACCCCGATTTCGCTCCCGGCACATCCCATTTTCGTGTAAGCGTAGAAGAAGGCCAAAAGCTCGTCCAAGGCCTTCGAAACACGCTTTCCGGCCTTTGCACCCCCACATATGTCGTCGATATTCCCGGCGGTGTTTCCAAAGCTATCGCCACACCGTCAGACGCCCGCGAAATTGACGGCCAACTTTCCTTGCGCGGACAAGATGGGCAATGGCGAGCCTATCCACCCTCTGAAAAATAACACACCATTATTTGCTTCACTTCCAAGCTAGTTTAACAATAGATAATCATGTGAATCAGGACAGTAAGCCCTAGAAGTGGACCATTAAACTTGAAGATACTTCATACATCTGATTGGCATTTAGGGCGCACATTCAAACACGCATCCTTGATTGATGATCACCAGCATTTTTTAGATCAGCTAAAAATCGTGCTCGACCAGCAAAAACCTGACGTCCTCATAATAGCAGGTGATATTTTTGATCGCGCCTCACCGCCCGCCAGCGCCGTCAGCCAATTTGAAGATTTTCAACGCCATGTTTATTTTAATACTCAAACAGCTCTAATCATACTGGCAGGTAATCATGATTCCGGTGAACGTGTAGGGATGAATGGTGCCTTTGCAGACCCCAAACGCGTGCTCATCCGTGGCCGTTTACAACGCGACGAGAAACCTCTGATTTTAAACGACGAATTTGGAGAAGTCGCCTTCAGCGCTCTGCCCTATGGCGAGATTTTTTCAGCGCGTGAATGCTTTGAAAAAGCAGATATTGCAACCCCCGCTGATGTGCTCAATCAACAGGTAGAATGCGCAAAACAATTTGTCCCCAATGGCGCACGCTGGGTGATTTCAGCCCATGCTTTTGTCACAGGTGCGAGCACTACAGAAACTGAACGTAGCCTATGTGTCGGCGGAATTGAAACCGTTTCTGCAGACACATTCAATGGCGCGCATTATGTCGCCCTTGGCCATTTGCACCGTAGTCAAAAAGTAGGTGCCGAGCATATTCGCTATAGCGGCTCGCCCCTTTCATTTGCATTTGATGAAGTGGGCAATGAAAAATCCATGACACTCATCACACTTGGTCAGTCAGGTGTTGAAAATATTGATCTTATCCCGATCAAGCCTTTAAGGGCTGTGCGTGAAATTCGCGGTGCGTTGAGTGATTTGGAAAAACAAACAGATGATCCAAACAATCAGGATTTCATCCACGCCATTCTCACCGATAAGGGCGGATTGGTTGAACCTATGGCACGCCTTCGCCGTGTCTATCCCAATGTCATAGCACTGACGCGCGAGAATAAAAATGAAGTGTCCGGCAACTCAACGGGCCGTGCCAATGCCAAATTAGATAATCCCCAAGAAGTCATCTCTGAATTCATTCAGCACGTCCGCGAAACAGCCATCGACCCAGATGAACAATCCATTCTTGATAATGCTATGAATGCTTCATCGAAAGCGGAGGCATAAATTATGCGCCCTATTCGATTGACATTACAAGCATTTGGCCCTTTTGCCGGCAAAGAAGTTATCAATTTCGAACAAACATTCGATGTCGGTTTGTTTGGTATTTATGGTCCGACCGGTGCTGGTAAAACATCCATATTTGATGGTTTATGCTTTGCTTTATTTGGACAATCATCAGGTGCGCAACGTGATGGAAAAGATTTTCGATCAGACCACGCCCCATTGGATATGCTCACTGAAGTCGAACTCGTATTTGATCTAGGAGATAAACGCTATGTCGTGCGCCGTATCCCTGCTCAGGAGCGTTTGGCAAAAAAAGGCGGCAAGACAACCCAGCAATTGCATCAAGCATGGCTCTTTGATGCAAGCGGTTTAAATACCCAAGACATAACAGATGCTAATCGCGGCAAAGCCATTGCCGAAAAGAAAACATCTGTCGTTGAGCAAACTATCTCTGAATTACTTGGCTATTCCGCAGATCAATTTCGTCAAATTATTTTATTGCCCCAAGGCCAATTTCGTAAAGTTTTGGATGCCAATACCAAAGACCGTTCCCAGATTTTGCGCCAATTATTTGACGTCTCCTTATATGAAAAGCTTCAAGACAAACTAAAAGAAGAAGCCAAAGCTCTACATGAAAAAGTGAACACAGCCCGCATTCGCAGGGATGACCGCTTAATGCAAAGTGGCCACGAAACATTTGAAGCTTTAGAGCTGGCAATCAAAGAAGCTCACGAACAGGTCAAAAAATCCCAAGCCGCATTAGATGCCGCCAAGAAAAACCATTCAACAAAACGCGACACTCTCGAAAAAGCCAAATCCAATGATGCCCGTTTTGTGGAATTAGAAAAAGCAAAAGCTGACCTCATTACTTTGCAAGCCAATCAATCAGATATTGATGCCCGCAAAGCAGATTTGGAAAAGGTAAGACGCGCTGAATCTTTATTGGGTTTAGAAGCTGGATTATCGCGTGCGAAACTTGATCACAAAGAAGCGTCCCAAAGACAAATTGAAGCAAAAGTTAACCTTGAAAAAGCTGAAAAAGCAAACGCATCTGCTAAAGTAAAACTTACAGATATTCAAAAGCAAACCTCTGAGATTCAAGCCCTATCAGAAACCCAAAACCAGCTAAATGCTTTGCTGAATATCCAAAAATCGACGATCTCTTTAGCCACAGATCTAAAAACAAAAACCGATCAACGCAAAACCAGCCACGCGCAAGCAAATGCAGCCAAACAAGAACAAGCTGCGTTAAAAACGCACTTAAAAGAGCTGTCTACCAGCGCAAAAAACGCCATTGAGCGCGGCAAAACAATTGCAAATATTGAAAAAGAAATTGAACGCCTAAACACTGAAATCGCTGCTAACTCAGTCTATGAAAACGCGCAAAAACAAACCCAAAATCTTGAAGCCAAATTTAAATCCAGCCAAGCAAATCACTTAGCTTCAAAAGCAAAACTAGAAAATGCTCAAACAGAATTAGATGTCGCTGAACAAGCATTAGCTAATGTGCAAGCACTACATCTCGCCTCAAAACTAAAGCATGGTGATAATTGTCCCGTTTGTGGCAGCAAGGACCACCCCAAACTAGCAAAAGGTGATGCTAGTTCACAAGGATTAGATACTGCATTTAGAGCAGCAGAAAAAGCATATAAAATTGCTGGCGAAGAAGAGCGAAAAGCAAATGATGCTTTGATAGCCGACAAGGCCAATTATAATTCTTCATTAGAACTATTTTCCAAATTGGAAAAACCAAAAACTGAATCTGACGCCCTAAAGTCAGCCCTGCACGATCATTCAATCGAACTTAAAAAACTAAATGATTTGCCGACGCTTGAAGCCATCAACCAAAAGATATCCCTCATTGAAAGAGAAGAAATAGAAGTTTCAAACCGGCTTGAGACAATTTTAGTTGAACATGAGAAAAATCAACTTGCGCACAACACCGCGCAATCTCGATATGATGATGCTATCGCCAAAATACCCACAGATTATCAGACAGTCGGCAAACTAGAAAAAGAGCTAGAAACCAATAAAAGCAAAATTGATGGTTTCAAAAAAGAGCTAGAAAATGCCGAAATATCAGAACGTGAAACTGCATCTATTTTAAGCAACGCGCAGACCTCTCTTAATGACAAACAAGAGACAGAAAATCGCGCACTCAAACGCGTAAACTCTGAAACGGCAAATTTTGAATCGGCATTGATTGAAGCAAAACTTGATGAAGCTTCATTTCAAGCCGCCAAATTATTATTCCCAAAACGAGATGCAATTTCAAAAGCTGTAGAGAACCATTCCGCCGCGCTCATTTCGGTCAAAACACGCATTGAACAAGCAAAGCTCGCAACTCAAAATGTGCAACGTGAGGATCTCACGATACTTCAACACCAAGTTAGCACTGCAGAGACAGAAGTTGATCACGCATCCAACATTTTAAACACAGTAACTCAACGGCAATTGCACTTAAAAACGACACTCGAATCCGTGCAAAAAGCGACGCAAGAATTAAATAAACTCAACGCAGAATATGCACCATTGGGTGAAATGTCTGACCTCACAAATGGTACAAACCCCTATAAATTAAAGCTGGTCGATTTCGCCATTGCTGCCATGTATGATGATGTTTTAGATGCCGCCAATCAACGTTTAGGCCCAATGACGGATAGTCGATTTGAATTACGCCGAGAAGCTGGCGGACAAGGCGGAAATGCTTCTAGAGGTTTGGATACATTGATATTTGATGCACATACCGAGAGTTTACGCGCCACCTCATCTCTGTCTGGTGGAGAAGGATTTCTCGCTTCTCTTGCCTTGGCATTAGGCTTGTCAGATGTGGTTCAACAACAATCTGGCGGTGTCCGTCTTGATGCCATTTTCATTGATGAAGGCTTTGGCAGCTTAGATTCCGCCGCGTTAGACCTTGCACTTCAAACACTTCACACCTTGGCAGACAATAACCGCCTTGTTGGAATAATATCTCATGTTGAAGAAGTGAAACGCACAATACCAAATGGATTTTCTATTGAACCTTCTACAGCTGGTAGCCACATAAAATTGCGCACAACAACCTATTAGCGTTCAAACACTGTTCAGAAAAACACGTAATAACAGTTGGTTGAGTTTCCTTTTTCAAATTCAAGGCCTATATTATTTTCATGACATATTCAAAAACACCTGAAGAATCTTCCCAAAATATCCCCGAAAACATGCTGTCACCGTCCTACAAATTAGCTGCTCTAGATGAGGATTTCTTACTAGGAGATAGCATGCGCGGTGTCCGCTTCATGCTGGAATATGCAAAAGCTGAAGAGCATTTGCGCAATTGGGGCGTTGCCTCAACAGTCGTCGTTTTTGGGTCAGCGCGTTTTAAACCGGATGGTCCTGAAAATCACGCAAATTGGTATAATGCAGCCAGAGAATTGGGCCGCATCATTTCTGAACGAGGCGGAGCCTTAAATAGTAAACAATCTCCCCGCCAAAACGTTGTGGCAACGGGTGGTGGCCCCGGTATTATGGAAGCCGCAAATCGCGGTGCCTATGATGCAGGTGCACCAAATATAGGTTTCAATATCACCCTACCGCATGAACAAGTGCCAAACCCCTATTCTACACCGGACCTCACTTTTCAATTTCACTATTTTGCCATGCGCAAAATGCACCTTGCCATGCGCGCGAATGCACTTGTCGTTTTTCCTGGTGGTTTTGGCACAATGGATGAATTGTTTGAGATTTTATGCTTGCGTCAAACAATGAAAATCACAACCAAACTTCCAATCATCCTGTTTGATGAAGAGTTCTGGACATCCACATTCAATCTACAAAACCTAATAGATGTAGGCACCATAAACGCTGAAGATCTAGATTTATTTAGTTATGCAAATTCTGCCGAAGAAGCATGGGACAAAATGTTAAAAGGCGGATTAACAGCTGCATAAAAATGTCAAAAAGCATACTTGCTGACTATCAAGGTGAGTATGCTATTCATTTTAAAGAAAAATATCTGGAGCGGGTGAAGAGATTCGAACTCTCGACTTCAACCTTGGCAAGGTTGCGCTCTACCCCTGAGCTACACCCGCATCCGATATGGCCAAAGGAATTTTCTTCCGTTGGAGGCGCTGTTAAACAGCAAAGTTGATTTTCATGCAAGTAAAAAATTCAATGAATCGCAGAATTTTTCACTTTCGACATTTTCAGCTTCTATAGGCCAGGTAATGGAGGTTTGGGAGCTTTCATTTTGCGTTTCGTGACATGCGTGTTTACAGATTCACCTGTCGTTTTAGTACCCCGCATATAATGACGTTGCCACTTCTCCCGCAGAGCACCTTGATCACCCGTATTTAGTTTATCAATGAAATTCCCGCGCGACTTTGCCCACTCTTCATACTCTTGTTTGAGAGACACATTATCATCCAGCATACGAAGAGTTGGTTGCACATCCTCCATTTTATTGTGCTCAATAAGGTTTAAGAAGGCAAATGCCTCTCCTTTTTCAAATCGCACTTTACCGGGGCGTGTAAACTTCCAATTCATTGTAAATGGAAATGGCAACCAATCGGTTTCAACCAAGCCCGCCAATGGATATATGCCATCTTTAGGTGCATTGGGCGGTCCTTGAACCCATACTCCCCACCCTGGTGGCGTTCGAAATAAATATCCGGTGTGAAATGTCAAAACACCTTCGTGAAAATGGCTGTCCGCTACATTTTCGACGGGAGGCCACACTTCATCGGCCTGAATTTTTATGCTCGCTTTTGTCGGGCCCCCATCCCACTCGATAGTAAGTCCTGTCTGACATAAAATCTCCCAACCGGTAGAGTTAGCCATAGTCAGTGGCAGGCAGCGATATGGATGTCGATCTGTGAACTTGTCCATCCAGTCACGTCGTGATCTAGCCGGAATAAGGTCTGGAACGTATTCATGTAATTTATAACAATCGAGTTTCACACTTTTCTCCGCCGAGAGTTCGCCATCAATGTGGTGATAAACTTTTTAAATGGGCTTTATCCCCAGATCATATTGTCAGATAGTTAGCCTATTCAATTGCAGCTGCCAACGGATCATGATTAATCCCTCTCCCACCCTCGTCAAAGCGAGGATATTCGGAAGAAGGATTTTGAGAATGAATATTCGAACCCTATTAATGCCAGATAAGCCTCAAAATATTTTTCCAGAAGCTAGTGATTTTTCTCGCTGTCCTGAATTGGAAGTCTTTAAGTGCCTAGACCAACAAAATATCAAATACTCAACTGAGACTCATTTGCCCACACATACAGTGGCGGAATCCAGTATTCTTAAATCCGAGATATCTGGAGGACATACAAAAAATCTGTTCCTCAAAGATAAAAAAGGGCAATTGGTCTTAATAAGCGCGTGGGCACATACAGAAATACGTTTAAACCAATTGCATAAGCTTATTGAATCTCAGCGGCTTTCTTTTGCGAAGCCACAATTATTGTGGGAAACACTAAAAGTCACAGCTGGTTCAGTGTCAGCATTCGCGCTGATGCATGATACACAAAACCGCGTTCGGTTTCTGGCAGATGAAAAACTTCTCGACTTTGAGATGCTAAATTTTCACCCTCTAAGAAACGACATGACTACATCTATTAGCCAAAAAGGGTTTGCTCGATTTATCGAATCCACCGGACGCGGCCTTGAATGGATTGATTTTAACGAAATTTAGGCACTAAACACCCAGTTTGCACACTGCTTCACTGTTGCACCATGGCATAATGACAACCATGTAGTATATTCAAACTAACATACGCGAAACAGAACACACGCAGCGACACACAAGATTAGGACGATTTCTATGGATATTTCTTCTGGCTCTTTTCCACCCAATGGCGAAGATGCACAATGGATCATTGATGGTTCCGATCAGACATTCATGCAGGATGTTGTTGAGGCTTCAAAACACTCTCTTGTTCTCGTTGATTTCTGGGCGCCTTGGTGTGGACCTTGTAAAACACTCATTCCATCGCTTGAAAAAGTTGTGAACCAAGCAAACGGTGAAGTGCGCATGGTAAAAATCAATATTGACGAAAACCAAGGCGTTGCAGGTCAATTGGGCGTGCGTTCTGTCCCGACAGTTTTTGCATTTAAAGATGGTCAGCCTGTTGACGGTTTTCAGGGCGCTATTCCCGAAAGTCAGATTGTAGAATTTATCAAAAAAGCCGGTGCCGGCGGAGCTTTAGAACAAATTGAGCAAGCTTTAGCTGCCGCAGCTCAAGCCTTCCAAGATGGCGAGCTGGACCAATCGGCTGCAATTTATGCTCAAATTCTACAAGCCATGCCTGACAATGTGGATGCTATGGTGGGTATGGCACGTTGTTTCGTTGCTAAGGGAGAATATGACCGCGCAAAAGAAGTTATTGCCCTCATTCCCGAAGAATCTCAGAAAATGCCTCAGGTGAAATCGGTCTTAACTGCGATAGAATTATCTGACGATGGTGGCTCTACTGACGATGCATCTTCTGATCTGCAAGCTAAACTTTCAGTTAATCCAGATGATTTTGAAGCTAAATTTAACCTAGCAAAATCTCTGTCCGCAAAAGGTAATCACCAAGACGCTGCAAATCAGCTTTTGGAAATCCTTGAAAAGGATCTAGACTGGAATGAAGGCGCTGCAAAAGAACAATTGCTCAAAATATTTGAAGCAGCCGGCCCAACTGCAGAAGTCTCTAAATCAGGACGCCGGCGCCTATCGTCGCTATTGTTTAACTAACTTTCCCAGTGATTAGAAATTAAAGGAATAAAATTTGTCTCCACCCATTTTCAGAATAGCTGAGGATTTACCCAAAGTGATTCCCATTTTTCCTTTGGAAAGCGCTATTGTTTTTCCACGTGGAAATTTGCCACTGAATGTATTCGAACCTCGCTATCTAAACATGGTTGATGATGCGATGTATTCCAATCGGGTTATCGGTATGATCCAGCCATTTCTGCCAGATGGACCGGGTGAGAAACCGCTTATCGAAAACCCACCATTGCTGAAAATCGGGTGTTTGGGCCGTATCAATTCCTATTCCGAAACGGATGATGGACGATACATGATAAATCTTCGCGGAATGTGTCGCTTTCAGATCGTAGAAGAACAAGAAATGACTCGCCCCTACCGGACAGCAACAGTTAGTTATGAAAATTTTCTTGGAGACATGAAACCTGTCAGTACCAAAGAGCCTGATATTTCTCGTGAAAATCTAATATCTGCACTCAAAACATATCTTGCAGCGAATGCAATTAAAACTGACTGGGATGCTGTAACAGATGCACCTATGGAAACGCTGATAAACGCACTTGCGTCAGGGTGTCCCTTTTCCACAATCGAAAAACAAATGCTATTAGAGTTTCCAACACTGCAGGAAAGAGGTGAAGCTTTAATTTCACTTCTTCATATGGATGCATCGGGAAATGGCGGATTATTGCAATGAGTAAAACCGATACAAGTTCAAAATCGGCACAACCGGGAATCGATCCAAGATTGTTAGAGGTTTTGATATGTCCCGCCTCCCGAGGCCCGCTTTCATATGATAAGGAAACAAACGAGTTGATCTCGAAAAAGGCGAACCTTGCGTATCCTATAAGAGAAGGGGTTCCCATCATGCTGATCGACGAAGCCCGCGAGCTGGACGACAATTAAAATGTTTAAAAAGCGCCCTGAAGACGATGGAAGCTGGCCACTTGAAATACGTTTTATCAAAGACCAAGCCCTATTAAAAATATCATTTGATGATAGTTTTGAAGGAGAAATTCCATATGAATTGCTGCGTGTAGAAAGCCCGAGCGCGGAAACGCGTGGACATGGCGGCGAAACCCCTCCCCCCGTAGCTGGGAAAAAAAATGTTTCCGTCACAAGTGCCGATCCAGTCGGTAGATATGCACTTCGGATCAATTTCTCCGATGGACATAATTCGGGACTATATAGTTGGCCCTATCTAAAAGAATTGGCAACCAACCAGAAGCCCCGCATGAAAGCCTATCAAAAACGTCTAAAAGAATACGGTCTAAGCCGAGATTAAAACTGAATAGGATGGCCTTGCAATAATTGCGGCATATTACGACCCGAGACGCCTTTGGCTTCACGACTTAAAAATGAACGCGCAAGTTCGCTTTTACCCATAAGAGACATACCAAATCCTACAAGTCCCCTAAGAGCTGGCGGTGCTTTGAACATTTTATCCAAGACATCCATGCCTAGCGCCATATTAATCGTGTCAGCTCGCCGCCATTCATCATATGGCTCCAGAGCAAGCGTGCTACCAATATCCAGACCAACATGTGCAGCTTTACCGATCGTTTCGGCTAATGCAGCAACATCTTTCAAACCCAAATTCAAACCCTGTCCTGCTAAAGGGTGAATAGTGTGCGCTGCATCACCAGCCAGAGCGATACGATCTGTGGAGAATGTATCGGCAATTCTCATTTTCAAAGGATAGGCAAAACGACCACTCTTTAGTGTAAACTCACCTAGAAAATCTCCTACTTTCTCTCTTAGCTCTAACTCAAAATCCAAATCATTTAGAGTCATAAGAGAATCCGCAACAACGATACGTTCTGTCCACACTAGGCTAGCAAGATTATTCTTCAGCGGAAGCACAGCGAAAGGCCCGCCTTTTAGGAATACCTGACGCGCCACGCCTTCGTGCGGCTTGGTAAGTTCTACTGTCGCTACAATGCCCTTGGCTTCATAGTCATGGCCAGCAAATTCAATTCCCGCAGTTTTTCGTACAAAGCTCTCGCGACCATCACATCCAATCAATAATTTGCTAGAAATCTTAGTGTCGTCATCATTTAAGCTGATCAGAACCCTATCCGATTGCGTCTTTATGCCGCTCAACTTAGTGTTTGATTTAAAAGTTAGACCCGCCGTTTTCCGGGCTTTTTCCCACAAAGTGGACAAAATAGCATGGGTCTCAACAATGTAACCCAATGGTCCATCAATTTCTTCATCCTCTTCAAAGTCAAAGCAGATAGGTGAAAAATTTGCCGCTTCTGCTTCAACTTTCAGGATTGGTTGCGCGAAAGGTTCTAGAGCCTCGCATATACCAAAAACACGCCACATTGCCCAACAAGCGGGTGCAATTGAATAAGCGCGCCCGTCGAAATTACCTTTTTGAGGTTCAAAATCACCATCTTTGCTTACGACCAGACATTCAAACCCCAAGTCACATAAAGCAATAGCGAGACTCAAACCGACAGGGCCTGCTCCGGAAATAACGATCTCATAATCAGGTTTGGTTTGTGGATAAAGTTCCATAAATTTATTGTATGCTCCACATTAAAATGCGTCCAGACTCGCACAGGAATTGGGCGATATGCCAAAACGGTGCTCGTGGGTTGCTCATTATTGCATCGATTCTTTCTCAACAGAGTTCAAAACTTGTCTGATTAGCCTCTGCACAATCTCTTTAGCATCGATCGCATTCAAATAGTGAGTGCAATGAGGTTTTTTTTAGAGAGGGGTTCAGATCTATGAGATCCGGAATGACTGGCAAACTGGCGGGGGCCGCCACACTTGCTGCCATAACATGTGGTGTGGCAGCCTTCGCACAAGAGGCAGAAGTTCCTTCAGCTTCTGACGTTTCTGCTTATGTAGATAACACATACCTTTTCCTACTTGGTGGTCTGGTTGTTATGTTTATGGCTGCAGGTTTCTGTATGCTAGAAGCAGGCCTTGTACGTTCAAAGAACGCTGCAACGCAGGTAACTAAAAACATTGCGCTTTACTCAATCGCTGGGCTTATGTTCTGGCTTGTTGGATACAACCTTCTATACCCTGGTGACGGAAACTGGATCGTTGAAGGATATATCGGTACTTTCGCACCATGGGAAACAGCTGATGATCTAGGTACTGGCTATTCTTCTGGTTCAGACCACTTCTTCCAAATGGTGTTCGTTGCTGCAACAGCATCAATCGTATCAGGTACAGTTGCTGAACGTATTAAACTTTGGCCTTTCCTTATCTTCACAGCTGTCTTGACTGGTATCATCTACCCAATTCAGTGTTCATGGCAGTGGGGCGGCGGCTTCTTGTCAGCTGCTGGTTTCTCTGACTTTGCTGGTTCAACACTTGTGCACTCAACAGGTGGTTGGGCAGCGCTAGTTGGTGCTATTATTCTTGGACCACGTCTGGGTAAATATGTAGATGGTAAAACAGTTCCAATGCCGGGTTCAAACATCCCATTGGCTGCTCTAGGTACTTTCATCCTTTGGTTTGGTTGGTTCGGATTTAACGGTGGTTCACAACTTGCTGCCGGTACATTTGACGACATCAACGCTGTGTCGACTATCTTCCTAAACACAAACCTTGCTGCTGCTGCTGGTACAATGGCTGCAATGATCCTAACAACTATTCTTTACAAAAAGACTGACTCAACAATGGCATTCAATGGTGCACTTGCTGGTCTAGTTTCGATCACTGCGGGTCCTCTTGACCCAAGCTTCCCAGTTGCGATCTTGATTGGTGCCGTTGGTGGTGTGTTGGTTGTTCTTACAATCCCATTGCTAGACAAATTCAAAATTGATGATGTTGTTGGTGCGATCCCAGTTCACTTGGTATGTGGTATCTGGGGAACAATGATCGTTCCATTGTCAACTGAAGGTACAAGCTTTGGTGTTCAAGCACTTGGTGTTGTATCAGTCGGTGCTTTCGTTGCAATTACATCTGCAATCGTATGGATGATCCTAAAAGTGACTATGGGTATCCGCGTAAGCGAAGAAGAAGAAATGGAAGGCCTAGACCTCAACGAATGTGGTGTAGCTGCTTACCCTGACTTCACGAAATAAGATCTGACGATCTAATTTTTAGAACTCGAATTACGTTTAACCCCCGACATACAAATGTTGGGGGTTTTTCTTTTTTCAGTGATTATGGCTAATCACGAAAATAAATTTCATCAAAAACACAAAGAAATCACATTCCGTTTGCGCCTCGTTAAGAGGCAGGCGTCAAGGTAGAGGCAGATAACCTTCACTCCCTTGTCATGAGGACGCCGCAAATGCCTTCTACGCAACTTTCAAATCGCGTGCAGCATCAACAGCACATTGATGCTGAATATCAAATCCCAGGTCGTAAACCTAGCGGATTTCATCGAATGATGACTGGCGTTATGGCATTTGCCCTGGGCGTGTTTATTTGTGGAGCCTACGGTTCCCATTCACCAACAGACCCTAGTTTAAACGTCGCATCGGATGCAGAAACCTCAAATCTGTTTGGTTCTACAGGAGCTGTCGCTGCTGACCTTCTAATGCAATCATTTGGATGGACAGCATGGCTAGCCGGTTTTGGCCTTATGATTGGCGGTGTTTACCGTACATTTGGCATTGGCCCACGTCGCCCTTCTCGTTGGTTCTGGGGCATGATGGCAATTAGTATGACATGTATTTGTTTGGCTGGATGGCCCATCCCAAGCAATTGGCCATTGGCAACGGGACTTGGAGGTATGGCAGGCGAAAGATTAAACCATTTTGCATCTATACCGTTTGCAGCTTTTGGGGCACCTGATCCTGTTTTACTAGCGTCCATTACAACCGGTATTGCTGGTGTTTTGTTTGCGGCCATTGCTATGGGCCTTGGCGCTGATGATGGAATTGCTGTTTTCAGAACAATTGGTCAAATGTGGAACTCATTTAAGCGCGGAAAAGCAATTCCGATGGAAGTTGTTACCGAACATGATGAAGCTGAAATTCGCGATGTGGCAGGGTTGCGTGATCGTGCAAACTCTTTCTTCGAGAATATGAGAAGCCGAAACCCTCAACAAGCTGCTTTGCCTGATCCGGAAAAAATGGAGCCACATTTAGAAGACAACTTCCTACGCAATATCGAAAACTCTGAACGACCTACTATTCCCGTCCGACAACGTTTGGCAGAAAAAGTCGTAGAAACACAGCCGGCTTCGTCAATTATCGAGGAAACAACTCCTAAATCAACGCTCTTTGGTAACCGAGCATCTCAGCCAAATACAGACATGCCTGCTAAGGCACCCGCTCCTGCGCCTGTTTCTGTTAAACCAGTGAGAGCACCTCAACCAGCAACACCTCAATCTTCTATCTCAGCTCCAATCCTCAATGATGGCAGCCGTTTACCTCCAATTGATCTACTTCAACTTCCACCAGAGCGTCGTTCAGATCATGATGAAACGAAATTGCTTGAAATGGCAGAATTGCTACAAGTCGTATTGGGAGATTTCGGGGTTAAAGGTCGAATATCAGAAGTTCGTCCCGGTCCTGTTGTAACCCTATTTGAATTTGAGCCTGCGCCCGGAACAAAATCATCTCGTGTTATCTCTCTAGCTGAGGATATTGCTCGTTCAATGAGTGCCACAGCTGCACGTGTGGCTGTTGTCCCTGGCAGAAATGCCATCGGTATAGAACTTCCAAATGATGACCGTGAAACAGTTTACTTCCGTGACCTACTATCTTCGAAAGCTTTCACACGCTCTCGTGCATCTCTACCACTTGCGCTCGGTGAAAATATTGGTGGTGAATCGACAGTCGCCGACCTTGCTAAAATGCCTCACCTTTTGATTGCGGGTACAACAGGTTCAGGTAAATCCGTTGGTATCAATGCGATGATCCTATCATTGCTGTACAAACTGACCCCAGAAGAATGTCGATTCATTATGATCGACCCAAAAATGCTTGAGCTTTCAATCTATGAAGGCATCCCCCACCTACTTTCCCCTGTTGTGATAGACCCGAATAAAGCAGTTGCAGCCCTAAAATGGACAGTACGGGAAATGGAAAGCCGTTACGAAGTTATGTCCAAAATGGGTGTCCGGAATATCTCAGGCTTCAACAAGAAAGCATCCGAAGCCCGCGAGTCAGGTGAAACCTACACACGTCCAATTCAAACCGGATATAATAGCGACACCGGCGAGCCAATCTGGGAAAATGAAATCATTGATATGCGCCCAATGCCTCACATTGTTGTGGTGATTGATGAGATGGCCGACCTGATGATTGTTGCAGGTAAAGAAATTGAAGCTTTAATTCAGCGTCTAGCGCAAATGGCGCGTGCTGCGGGTATTCACCTGATCACAGCAACCCAACGTCCATCTGTTGATGTCATCACAGGTACAATTAAGGCCAACTTCCCTACCCGTATATCATACATGGTTACGACCAAAATCGACTCGCGTACAATATTGGGAGAGCAAGGTGCCGAACAGCTCCTTGGTATGGGTGACTTATTGTATCAAGCATCGGGTGGAAAACTAAACCGTGTGCACGGTCCTTTTGTGTCTGATGAAGAAGTTGAAGCAGTTGTAAACTTCCTGAAAGATACTGGTGAGCCATCCTATGTTGAAGGACTAACCGACGAACCAGAAGAAGACGTGTCTGTCGCTGACGCCGCCATGGGTGTCTCTTCTGGTGATGTGGAAGAAGACCTTTACCGAGAAGCCATCCAAATCGTGCGCCGCGACAAAAGAGCATCGACCTCTTATATCCAACGTAAACTTCGTATTGGGTATAACCGCGCCGCATCCCTTATTGAACGTATGGAAAGCGAAGGTTTGGTTAGTGCGGCCAACCATGCAGGGAAACGTGAAATTCTAATGCCTGAGGATAACGCCGCCTGAAATGACCATAATGCGGGGTTTAGCGAATAAAAGCCTATCTAGCTGAACCCCTATTCATAAAATCAGGCCAATTTAGGCAAGATTTCCTTTTAAGCGTCTTGTTTTCGCCGAGCCTGAGTTTAATTCTACCATTATGATTATTGCATCCTCCCTTATCCCGTTATTCATAGCTTTTGCAGCACCTGCTCAAGATGTGGATACTTTGCCAAATCAACAAATTGAAATTGTTGAGAGTGCCAACCAAGCAATTGCCCCCGCTGTTGATTTTCAAAACAACGAACTTCTTACCAAAATCAATGCGAGAATGGCTGATACAAAAACAGCACGCGGCGGCTTCAAACAAACGGACGCAATGGGAGAAATCACAACAGGTGATTTTTATCTTCGGCGTCCAGGGCGCGTTCGTTTTGAATATGCCGCCCCTACCCCGTATTTAATTGTTTCAGATGGAACAACGGTCGCGATTGAGGATAAAGAATTAGACACAATCGATCGTGCACCTTTATCTGCGACGCCGTTAAAGCACTTTCTCAAGAAAACACTCAACCTAGCTGAGGATACAACTATTCTTGATGTCAGATCACTTCCAGATTCCCACCTCGTTGTCATAGAAGACAACCCCAAGAATGGTGATGAAGCTATTGATGGATTAGTTTTTCTGAAATTTTCTAAAGAAAACTATGATCTCATGGGATGGGTGACGATAGATGGGCTTGGAAATGAAACGCGTGTAGATTTATTCGACATGGAATTGAATGGAAATATCAGCCCTCGTCTCTTTGTTCTTGAAGATGAGGACAATAGAGACCGTCGTTAAATGGACGCAGGACTCACAATTAAGCCAACATTGTGTCTGTCGACCTTTTGGTCACACAAAAAAATAAAATAAAACTTATTGTATTTTAGATTTTTATGTGTCAATTTTACCACGTCAGTTTCAATACGAAGGCTTGGTTTCCCCCCGCAGGCTTTTTCTGAACTGATCTGGTTGAAAGGGAGCTATCCCCTCCTCGAATACCACAATTTATCGCGCCCGATTGTTCCCCGCAGTCGGGCGCATTTGTTTGTTCTTCATTTTGTTCATTATTGCTATGCAGCCTTACATTTGATGGCTTGCAATAATTCGCAACGCTCCATAGACCTAAATCTATGACAGATCTTCGTTTAACTTCTTGGAATATAAATTCCGTCCGTTTGCGCATGCCTCGCGTGGCTGATTTTATTGCACGCGAAAAGCCAGATATTTTGTGCCTTCAAGAAATAAAATGCCGCGAAGCGGAATATCCGCTTAAAGCATTTGAAGAGGCCGGCCTCCCCTATGTTGAGATTGCTGGACAAAAAGGAATGCATGGCGTCGCTATTGGGTCGCGGTATCCATTAGAACGGTTAGAAACACCCGATTTCTGTATACGTGAAGAAGCTAGAGCAATATCAGTACGCGTTGCAGGTGTAGAAGTTCACAATCTATATGTGCCAGCTGGTGGTGATGAGCCTGACCCTACAATCAATGATAAATTTGCACACAAGCTTGAATTCCTCGCGCGCATGGAAAAAACTTATTCGGCTCGGTCAAATGATTCACAGCCGCTTATTGTTGTTGGCGATATAAATGTTGCACCCAGAGAGCATGATGTTTGGTCACACAAACAATTGCTGAAAGTTGTCAGTCACACACCAATAGAAACTCAAGCAGTAGATCGTATTCTAAAAGAAGGTGGTTTTGCTGACATTGCTCGCGTGAAGCATGAAGACAAAGAAAAACTGTACTCATGGTGGAGCTATCGCGCAAAAGATTGGGAAAAATCTAACAGAGGCCGCCGCCTAGATCACATTTGGGCAAACAGAGCAGCCACTCCCCTCACCGATCCGGCTAGCTATGAAATTCACAAAGATGACCGCGGCGGTGAAAAACCATCCGATCACGCACCTGTAACGATTAATCTAAAATCTGCTGTTTAAAAGCAAACCCTATAATTGCAGCCTGTATCCACCCGTTTCTGTAATCAACAGATACGCATGTTGTGGGTCAGGTTCAATTTTCTGGCGCAATCGATAGATATGAGTTTCTAGTGTGTGGGTGGTTACATTTGCATTGTAACCCCACACTTCTGATAGAAGCTCTTCCCTCGCAACAGCTTTGCCTTCGGCACGATACAAATATTTCAAAATATTCGTTTCTTTTTCGGTCAGACGTATTTTCTTGCCAGCTTCATCCGTCAAAGACTTCATAGAAGGTCTAAATTCATACGGCCCGACTTTAAAAGTTGCATCTTCGCTTTGTTCAAATGTCCGTAAATGCGCACGCACGCGAGCGAGTAACACTGTGAATTTAAAGGGTTTAGCAACGTAATCATTAGCGCCGGAATCCAAACCAAGCACCATATCTGAATCAGAATCTTGACCCGTCAACATTATGACGGGAACACGAAGACCATGTTTCCGCATTAATTTGCAAGCATCACGGCCATCCATATCAGGCATCTCTACATCGAGTATAACAAGATCTGGCTTTTCAGCTTCAGCCAAGTTCATTCCTTCAGTCGCATTGTGCGCTTGAATTATAGAAAATCCTTCATGCCGCTCAAATTGCTCTGCCAACGCCTCACGCAGGTCATTATCATCATCTACGATAAGAATGGTCTTAATTTGCGACACGTTGATCTCCTCACAATGGTTGTCTTTAGATTATGGTCATAGAATTAAGGCCAAAATCTATACATTAGATTAGAATGTAAGCATTGTTATTGAGTGGTGGAAGAGATGAGTAGCTATTATCACGCGAATTTTAGAGCAAATGAGAGCTCTGTGATCTCTTGGAAGGACAAAAGCTATCGTTGTTCACTTGGAAAAAAAGGGCTAATCCTCGCAAACCTTAAACGCGAGGGAGATAATAAAAGTCCCATTGGTGAATGGCCGATAAGGCGTGTTTTTTATCGGCCAGATAGGCTAAATTGCCCAGAAACTAAGTTAGAAACATTTGCTCTATCTCCCTCAATGGGATGGAGTGACGACCCGGAAGACACAGAAAACTACAATCGTCTTGTGAATCTGCCTTATGCATACAGCCATGAGAAACTTTGGCGTGATGATGGCGTATACGATATTATCGTAGAGCTAGGTTATAATGATCAACCGCCCATTCTGGGAAATGGAAGCGCAATCTTCATGCATATTAAAAGAAATGAGTATGAGGGCACAGAAGGTTGCGTTGCGCTTGCCAAAGAACATTTACTCGAATTACTCGAGGATGCTCAAATAGGCGATTACGTGAAAATTGGCTAAGCTTCGCTTATGCTTTGGGGATGCGCTCACCAAATAATGCAGATCCGACTCTCACATGCGTCGCCCCAAAACCTATTGCAGTTTCAAAATCACTACTCATTCCCATTGATAATTTAGAAATTCCGTTTCGATTTGCTATTTTTCTAAGCAGGGCAAAATGGGGTCCAGCGGGTTCATCAACAGGTGGAATGCACATTAAACCTGATATTTTCAGGCTAAATTCACTGACGATTTGTTTTAAGAAATCATCTACTTCTCCAGGAAGTATACCAGCCTTTTGATCTTCCTCTCCTGTGTTAACTTGAACAAATAATTCTGGGTTTTTTCCAGTTTTCTGTACCGCTTTTGCAATAGACTGGGCAAGCTTCAGCCTATCAATGGTTTCAATGACATCAAATAATCTAACTGCTTCCTCAGCCTTATTGGTTTGCAATGGACCAATCAATCTCAGCTTCAAATCAGGGATTTGTTGTTTACGTTCACCCCAGCGTTCAAACGCTTCTTGAACTCTATTCTCTCCATAGACACGCTGACCTATTGCCAACATATCCTCTATTCTGTTTTCTGGTTGTACTTTGGAAACAGCGGTTAAAGTGATAGATTGCGGGTCCACCCCTTTTGAAAGGGCGGTTTTTTTAATACGTGCTAATATATCTGCGCGTCGCTCGGAAATAGAAAGATCAGGTGTTTGCATCATGAGTTTTGTTGAACCGCAAACTTCCGATCGTCGCAAGCTTCTATCTGTAAATCGTGCATATTTCTTATCTAGAAAACCTGCTCGATTGGAATCTGTTTTACCAGCAAGCATATTTGTAACAGATCCAAACCGAACACCTGATCCGGTTTCCATTGCAAGGCAATTGCCTCAAGGCAGTGGAATACTATATCGGCATTTTGGTAAAAATGATCGTTTCACTATTGGAGAAGAGCTAAAGATCATAGCCAGAAAAAATCGTTTGAAACTGATAATATCTCATGACCCAAAACTCGCTGATTTTATTCAGCCAGATGGAGTCCATTGGCCAAAAAAATACATCAGACACTTTTTACAACATAAACGGTTTTACAAACTTAATACCTGCTCTGCCCATTCATTCAGACAGATTTCAAATGCAGGTAAATTGAATTTTGATGCTTGCTTTGTCTCGGCTGTTTTTCCAAGTCGCAGTCCATCCGCACCCAATGCGATGGGTCCAGCAAAACTAAGGTTTTTGTGTCAGGAGTCGCAAATTCCAATTTACGGATTAGGTGGATTAAACCCTAAAAATGCACATGCAATCATCCAACATGCAGGATATGCAGGTGTCGACGGCTTTACATGAATTCAAATAGTTGAAGTTTAGAAAGAAAAAGCAGACTCGATGCGAACACCAGTTTCATTCTCTTGATCGACCCAGCTTGATGTATCTTGAGAAAGTCTTTCTCCACCAATACTAATCCCGCCACCAATACGGAAGCGAGGTGAGAACTGATAGAAAGCACCAGCTGTGATTTCTTCTTCAGGAAGCACATGCACATCATCACCTGAACGACGTGTCATATCAAGGGTCAGCCCCCAACGACCATTTCCACTCCAAGCCAACCCAAACTCATCAGTTTCAGTAGTAGGTGCGACTAGAAATGATTTCTTTTCAGCATCTTCATTCGCTTTGTAAACAAAACTTTCATACCATTTTATTGGTGCGCTATTTGTTTCAAATTCAGCTACAGTTGACTCAACAACTTGTGGCTCATCAGCCCAAGCAGGTGCAGCAAACATAGCAGCAGAAATTAAAAGACCAGCGAAAAGTTTCATAACAACCCAAATAAAAAATATTTATTCCACACCCTCCTACCTACTACCATCGGCGCCTGTCGGAAAGTGTAATTCCTCCAAAAGTGCGGAATAAAGCTTAAATTTCCTTTAAGTGTTACTCATAACGCACAATAAGCTCGAAAACGGCGCCATTCCCTTCAATTTCTTGGTTAAAAAATTCAGTCTTTGACGAAATGTAAGATACGCCAATATCTACAAATTTGTTGAGAGGCTTAGAAACTCCCAAAGAGAAATTTTCACCCGAGATGTCCAGCAATTTGTCTTTTGCACTTCCAAATTCTGCACCGACGACCCAGTCATTGATTTCCCGCGTTAAACCGATTTCCCATGCACGATAATTAGCATTCTCACTTTCAATGGCATTATCAGCATCTATATACCTACCGCCCAGTTTCCAATCACCTTTTTCAAATTCTGCGCCCCCCCCAATAGCTGCATAATCGCCAAACCTCGAATTAGCACTCGATGAGGTTGCATTTATGCCGGTTAATCCAAGCCTGATTCGAAAATCCTGATCTCTAAACAAATGGGAAAACGATAATCCAGCTTCGTAGACATCTTCCAGATTGGCATTTTTGACGCCTGCCGTATTAACACTAGAGCTAAAATCAACACCTTTAGCATTCGCTTTTGGAGTGTAGGAAGCACCGGCACGAAAGCCAAGCAATCGCGGCGACATATATGTTATTTTGGTGCTGGGTCCGGTCACATCATTTCTGGATCTAACGATAGAAGACGATGTCGCATTTAATCGAGAACTATTTGGACTCCCAAACTGCATCACACGCGGTGGTCTAGCATCCAACCGAGCCGCCGCCCCAATATCTCGTCCGACACTCAATTCTCCCCAACCTGATTTTAGATATAAAAAAGCCTGTTCAAGACTCCCATACGGGCCATAATCTACCTCATTAGAAGAAACTGAAAGTCCTGTTGATGGAGCACGTATTCCAGTAAAATCACTGTTTTCAGCTAATTCATTGGAATCAAACTGCAAATGTCCCGCAAAACCTTGTCGCGTTTCATTATCAATTTGACCACGTATCTCGCCGACAAAACCAAGCGACATACCATTGTCGAAATAGTGTTTTTTTTCAATTCCGACACCAAATTGCGTTGCAAAAGGCTGACTTTCTGAAGAATTATTTTCGTCAATGAGACGACCCAAAAATACAGCTTCCGCATTGAATTCTATAGGATTATCCTGCGCTTGAGCGGATTGCCCAACGCTGCCAGCGCCTGTCGCCACCACAAAAAATCCAGAAATCAGGTTTTGATATTTCATTCCATCTACGTCCTTATTCTGAATGCATATTAATCATGAATCAAATTGACGAAGTCTTATATGTCCGAAACTTATCGCGAAGACCATACATCTCAACACTTGCGCCATAGGGCATCTGCCAGTTAATGAGGTGTTTAGAAATGGTGCAATACCCCGCGCCTCTGACATGGAGTAAAGGCATATGGCCTCTGTAAAGATCACCGGATTCGCAATTTTGGCAGCATCGCTTGCAGCAACTGGCTGTTCGTCGTTTGGCGGTTCTTCTGACCAGGCAACTGTCAGAAAAGTAAGCGCAGACGGTAAACAGCAAGCTGGTATTGGCGTAAATGCTTACCTCTGGCGTGCATCCCTCGATACAATTAGTTTTATGCCTCTAAAATCAGCAGACCCATATGGCGGTGTTATCAATTCAGATTGGTACGCAAACCCAGAATTACCTGATGAGCGTTTTAAAACCACTGTTTACATTCTTGATACAAGATTGCGCGCAGACGGTGTGAAAGTCGCTGTGCAAAAAGAAGTGCTCGTTAACGGCAATTGGCAAACAGCAAATGTCGATGAAGGAACTGGTGCAGCGCTCGAAAACGCAATTTTGAGCCGTGCGCGTGAGCTTCGTTTGTCTTCGATAGAATAGTTCATTCTAACAACTTCAAAATTTCTTGGTCATCAATTCAAATTGACATACCAGATACACCTTATGAAACTCACGCCGTGATCTAAGATTTCGGCGTGTTTGAAATAATATACTTAAAATAGGCATCAAGAACCTACTTGATGGATGGAAGGCGATTTATGGTCTCGCGATATAATGCACGCGAAGTAGAGCCCAAATGGCAAAAAGCGTGGGCAGACGCTCAAATTTTTGAAGCGAAAACTCCTGCAGAAGCTGGCGATATGCCAAAAGCATACGTCCTTGAAATGTTTCCATACCCATCAGGTCGCCTCCACATGGGTCACGTTCGCAATTATGCGATGGGCGATGTTGTTGCCCGTTTTCATATTTCAAATGGCTATAATGTGCTTCATCCAATGGGTTGGGATGCATTTGGAATGCCGGCTGAAAATGCAGCAATGGAAAAAGGTGCTCAACCCGGCGTTTGGACGCATGAAAACATAGACGCCATGAAGGAACAATTTTCTCCTTTGGGACTGTCTCTCGATTGGAAACGCGAATTCGCCACTTGTGATGCAGACTATTATGGCCAGCAACAAAAAATCTTCCTGAAATTTTGGGAAAACAATTTGGTTTTCCGTAAAAAATCGAAGGTGAATTGGGACCCAGTCGACAATACTGTTCTTGCTAATGAACAGGTCATTGATGGCAAGGGCTGGCGTTCAGGTGCCATTGTCGAACAACGCGAGCTTGAGCAATGGACTCTTAAAATAACCCATTATGCTGAAGACCTGTTAAAGGGATTAGACAGCTTAGACCGCTGGCCTGAAAAAGTCCGTACCATGCAAGCCAATTGGATTGGTAAAAGTCTCGGAGCGACCTTTACATGGCCATTTGCTGGTGAAGCACCCAAGGGGCATGAAAAAGGCATAGACGTCTTCACAACGCGCCCTGACACGCTTTTTGGTGCGAGTTTTGTTGCTTTGGCTCCTGATCACGCCATTACAAAAGAATTAGCGAAAACCAACCCAAAAATTGCTGCTTTTATCACTGAAGCAGCGAAAGGTGGAACAACAGAAGAAGCCATAGAAAAAGCACCAAAACTCGGAATTGATCTTGGCTTAAAAGTTAAACACCCTTTCAATCCTGAATGGGAAATACCTGTCTGGTCTGCCAACTTTGTTTTATCAACATATGGATCTGGTGCTGTTTTTGGGTCTCCTGCTGGTGATCAGCGCGATTTAGATTTTGCCCGCAAGTATGACTTGCCAGTCATACCAGTCGTACTCCCAGCGAATGCTGATCCAGAAACCTATACGATAGAGAATGAAGCCTATACTGGAACAGGCACTCTGTTTAACTCTAAATTCCTTGATGGCCTATCGACATCTGAAGGGATTAAAGCTGCAATAGCAAAGCTTGAAGAATTAGGCTTGGGGTCTTCCTCCACGACATACCGTTTGCGTGACTGGGGTATTTCTCGTCAACGCTATTGGGGTTGTCCTATCCCTGCAATCCGTTGTGATGATTGCGGTGTCGTGCCAGTCCCAGAAGACCAGCTTCCGATTAAACTTCCTGATGATCCTGATTTTTCAGCGCCTGGAAATCCGCTCGATCGTCACCCGACTTGGAAGCATACAACTTGTCCAAAATGCGCAAAACCAGCAACGCGTGAAACCGATACTTTAGATACCTTCATGGATTCATCTTGGTATTTCGCGCGCTTTTGTGATTCAGATTCGATTGAACCCGTCAATAAAGAAGCTGCAAGCTATTGGTTACCTGTGGACCAATATATTGGGGGTGTAGAACATGCTATCCTTCATCTTCTATATTCTCGCTTTTTTACAAGAGCCATGCATGATTGCGGAATCATAGACCTTCCAGCCGGTGAGCCATTTGCAGGATTATTCACGCAAGGCATGGTAACTCATGAGACTTACAAATCTTCCGAGGGCAAATGGTTATCTCCTGAAGACATAGAAGAGCGTGACGGCAATCTTGTTGAATTAGAAACAGGAAAGCCTGTTAGCGTTGGACAAATTGAAAAAATGTCCAAATCAAAAAAGAACGTTGTCGACCCGTCTATAATAATTGGAGATTATGGTGCAGACGTCGCGCGCTGGTTCGTATTGTCAGATTCTCCTCCGGAACGCGATGTAGAGTGGACGCAATCAGGCGCTGAAGGTGCTTGGAAATTCATTCAGAAATTGTGGTCCTTGGCCGAGGCTGGCCCCGCTGAAGATGATGGTGAAATTGGCGACGGAGCAGCATCGGAACTCCTTCGTGCTACCCACAAAACAATCGATGGCGTTACACGCGGCATCAAAGATTTTCGTTTCAACACATCCGTCGCTCAAATCCATGAATTCTCAAATACTTTGAAAAAAGCCGAGAATGCGAAAGGCCCCGGTATAGCCACTGCCCGTCGATTTGCGTTGAAAACACTTGCGCAGCTCGTCTCACCTTTTGCACCCCACGTCGCTGAAGAAAGCTGGGCTGCTCTTGGTGGTGAAGGCTTAGTCTCTAGTGCACCTTGGCCTATAGCTGATGAAAAGCTAATGACTTCCGATACATTGACTATGCCGGTTCAAGTTAATGGAAAAAAACGCGGTGAGATAGAAGTCGATAAATCAGCGACAAAAGATGCTGTCGAAGAAATAGCGCTCAGTGATCCCAAAGTAGCGGCATTTCTTGCGGATAAAACCGTGAAGAAAATTATTGTCGTTCCAGGCAGAATTGTGAATATAGTGATCTCATGACCCAGAAACACTTCATTGCTTCTATGTTAATAATCACAACTGCTAGCCTTGGGCTAAGCAGTTGCGGTTTTCAGCCTGTTTATGGAAACGTGGATGCTATGAATGGGCCTATCAAAGTCATGCAAATTGATGGGCGTATCGGGCATAGGTTGCGGCAGGAATTAACACGCACACTTAGTAGCGGACTTCCAGGAATAGAAGATGGTGCATTTTTAACTGTTACCGCAGTAGAAGGTTTGCAACGCTTAAATCTTAAAGCCAATGTTGGGGTCTCTCGCACCACTATAATTGGTACGGCAAATTACACTCTACGAGATATTGAAGGTAGGGTTTTGTTATCCGGATCTGTGAGCGTCCAAACTGATTACGACGTCGCTAATTCTGAATATGGAGATATCGCACTACAAACGGATGCACGAGAACGTGTCGCTTATCTGCTGTCGCGGCGCTTACAAGAACAACTTTCTCTAGATGCAACCTCATCAAGACAAGATATTCAAATGAAGGAAGCAGAGTCCACCCTTACTGAAACTGCAGAAGAAGATGATGCAGCTAAATCTCTTGAGGACAACCAAGATAAACTGGACCGTATTCCTTGAACTTATCAGGCGACAAAGCTCTAAATTTTGTTCAAAGGCCTAAAGCAGGCATAAATGTAGTGCTTGCATTTGGCGAAGATCTTGGCGTCGTGTCAGACGCTGCACAAACGCTAGTTCAGAAATGGCGTAAGGTTGAAAACTCCGAACTCGACATTGTTCGTTTACATGAAGACGAATTGAAGAAAGACCCTGGCTTGCTGACTGAGCATCTTAGCGCAGTTTCTTTGCTAGGTATCAAACAGATCCTTCGCGTGCGATTAAGCAATGAATCGATCGCCAAACAATTGATTGCGATCGTGGACCAAATCGCTACGGGTAAATTATACCCAGAGAATTTTCTCATTCTGGAAGCAGGAGAACTTAAAAAAAGTTCTAAACTTCGCACTAGCTTCTCTACGTCTCCCGATACAGCATGCTTACAATTTTTTGCTGACTCAGACGTCGAGACTAGTGAATACATCCGTATCAAGCTAAGCGATCAAAATATCCAGATTGACGAGCTTGCTCTGGAACAATTTGCAGCCGAGCTACCCGGTGACAGGCGCCTCGCAAATGCAGAGATAGAAAAGCTTAGCCTTTACGCCTTTGACCTTGGTCGCTCAATCCAACCAGATGACATCAAAGCTATCTGCTCTACAGAACAACCGCGCGGCGCTGACAACGCAGCTGACGCAGCTTTAGCGGGCGATATTGATGAAGCCAATAAGTCACTCGACCGTTTTTTGGATGCAGGCGGCTCAGCTATCTCAGCGCTAAGGACACTGCACTACAGACTATTGAGAGTTATCGATGCTCAGTCTGGAGCACGTTTTCTAAGGCCACCAGTATTTGATCGCGACCGACCTGCTTTCAATAAGATGCTAAAAGATTGGGATGCCGCCAGATTAAACCGCGCATTGTCCACCCTGTATGCAGCTGAGAAAACCTGCAAACAAGGTGGCATACCTGCCGAAGCCATTTTAAAGATCGTCATAGATCGCTTCAGCCGTCGTCAGGTGTAGATCAGCGTGTCGTCCGCGCAGAGGTAAGACGCCGACACACATCATCCAACTGCTCTAATTGCGTGTACTGAATTTTGATCTCACCGCCCTTATTGCCCTTATGTTTAATTTCAACATTCAAGCCAAGCGCGTGCGCTAGATCAGATTCCAACGCTTCTGTATCAACGTCTTTATGGCCTGCGGGTTTGGTAGCAGATTTCTCTTTCATACCATTTTCAGCAAGCATTCTGAACTTATGCGCTAATTTTTCGGTATCACGCACAGACAGACCATTTTTCATCACACGCTCTACCACAAGCATAGGATCTGGAGCACCCAATGCCGCCCGTGCATGTCCAGCACTTAGATGACCTTCTCTCAAAAGATCACGCGCTTCATCAGGAAGATTTAATAGCCGGAGCGTATTTGCGATATGAGGACGACTTTTTCCAACATGATCCGCCAGCATATCCTGCGTTCGACCAAACCGTTTGATCAAAGATTGATAAGCTTCCGCTTCCTCTAATGGGTTCAAGTCTGCGCGTTGCACATTCTCGATGACACCAATTTCAAGAACCTCTAACTCATCCAGCTCTTTGATAACAGCCGGTACAGTGCGCAGCCCAGCACGCGTCGCTGCACGCCAGCGGCGCTCTCCAGCAACAATCTGATACTTACCATCGCCCTTATTAGGATCAGGTCGCACGAGAATGGGTTGAATAACGCCCTTAATACGAATGGACGCTTCTAACTCAGCAAGGTCTTCTTCTTTGAAAGTCTGACGCGGTTGGTTTGGGTTTCCAGTAATTGATTTAATCGGAATTTCAAGAGCGTTTAATTTTGCCAAACCAGAACCACTTGCTGGCACTGTTTTCTTTGCCGCTGAATCTGGTTGTAGAGCTTGCTCACCAATCAAATCCATCAATCCACGACCTAGCCGTGATGGTTTCGCTTTAGGCGCTGCATCTTCTTTGTTTATGTCTTTAGCCATATTATGCACGCTCCCGTTCTCTTTGAATCACTTCACTGGCCAGCTTGATATATGCCTCACTACCGGAACATTTGTGATCGTAAAGCAAAGCAGGTTTTCCAAAACCAGGCGCTTCAGACAATCTCACATTCCTTGGAATGACTGTCTCATACACTTTAGAACCAAAGAACGATCTGACGTCTGCTTCGACCTGCGCCGATTGCGCTTGACGCTTGTCATACATCGTCAACACAATACCCTGAATTTCAAGCTCGGCATTCAATGCACCGCGTACAACTTCAACAGTGCGTAGCAATTGACTCAAACCTTCCATCGCAAAAAACTCACACTGCAATGGCACAAGAACCGCATCACAGCCAGTCATGGCGTTTATCGTTAGAGAGCTAAGAGATGGCGGGCAATCAATTAAAACGAAATCATATTCATCGCATTCGCCATTTGCCGCTGCATCTCTATATGCATCCATAGCGTCTTTAAAACGATAAGACCGGCGTGGATCATCAGACAGTTTCGTCTCAACACCAGAGAGGTTTTCATCTCCAGGAATGATGTGAAGCCTTGGTATAACCGTCTCTTTGCAAGCTGCACGTATCTCTGCGCCGTCTATGACAACATCATAGCTGGTAAGATCACGTTCTGACGGTGGTATGCCCAAGCCTGTGGAAGCATTACCTTGAGGGTCAAAATCTATTAGAAGTACTTTGCGGCCCGCTGCTGCGAGGGCAGTTCCTAGATTGATAGAAGTCGTGGTTTTCCCAACGCCTCCTTTTTGGTTCGCTACTGCGATAATCCGTGTGCTCATTTATTTCGACGGTTAAGTCCCTTAACAACCAGAATACGACCTTCGGTATGACTGAAACTCTCATGCAGCTCGTAATCAAACTCCCAGTCAGACTGAGCAATTTCGATTTCTTGCAACACTTCTTTCCCTTTTAGGAATATACAGCTCGCCTTATTAGCGAGGAATCTTTCGCTATAATCGTAGAGTTGGGGCAATGATGCAAGCGCTCTTGACGTGACATGATCGTAAGTTTCACGTGAAACACTCTCAATTCGTGAGTTTTCTACAGAAATATTCAAATTCGCCGCTCTAGCAGCCGCCCTCAGAAATGCGCATTTCTTCCCATTAGATTCTACAAGCGTATATTTTTCTTCGGCATTACCAGATGCACACGCCATAATAAGTGCCGGAAAACCCGCACCAGATCCTAGATCAATCCACTTTGATGCATTATCAGAGCGGTATTGGTAGACCTGTAATGAATCGAGAATATGACGCCGCCAAAGACGATTGCGTTCTAATGGACCAATAAGATTGTGAGTCTTTCGCCACTTATCCAAAACTTCGACAACGATATTTATCTTATCAAATGTTTCACGTGAAACATCTAAATAGTCAGAAAGATCCTTAGAACGGAATCCGTCTTCATCCACCAACGGATTATTCATTAGCTAGCTGCTTTCTGAGACTTCTTCACATACGCCAATAATGCTGTAATTGCACCCGGCGTAACACCTTCAATCCGGCTCGCTTGCCCCAATGTGATGGGTTTTATCAATTCCAGTTTGGACCGCACCTCATGGGACAATCCTCCCACAAGTTTATAATCCAGCGTCTCAGATAATTTTAAACGCTCATCTTTCTGGAAAGATTCAATATCAGCTTTTTGCCGATCAAGATAAGTGGCGTAGATCGCTTCGATTGAAAGCTGTTCCTGAACCTGTTTTGAAAGGTCTAACAGTTCAGGCCATTTCTTAGCAAGTGTCTCATACTCAACGTGTGGGAAAGCTAGCATTTCATACGCACTACGACGACGGCCATCTTGGGTAATCTTGACGCCAATATCAGTCGCTTCATTGGGCGTCATAGCCAATCTTTGAAGCAACTCTCTACCGTGCTGAAGCGCGTTCAGTTTATTGTTGAATGCTGATCTACGGTCCTCGCTAATGATATTCCATTCATCAGCGAAAGGTGTAAGCCGCTGGTCCGCATTATCCGCACGCAGTGACAATCTATATTCAGCGCGCGACGTAAACATGCGATAGGGTTCAGACACGCCGCGTGTCACAAGGTCATCTATCATAACGCCGATATACGCTTGAGAGCGATCGAGAACGACTGGCTCTAAACCCTGTGTCGAACGTGCTGCATTTACACCTGCCATAAGGCCTTGAGCCCCAGCTTCTTCATACCCAGTTGTCCCGTTTATCTGACCAGCCAGATAAAGACCGGGAACTTTCTTCAGCTGTAAATCAGCTTTAAGCTCTCTAGGGTCCACGTAATCATATTCAATAGCATAACCATATTGAACGACTTTGACATTCTCCAAACCCTTCATCGTGCGAAGGAATTTATCCTGCACATCAGCTGGCAATGATGTCGAAATACCATTCGGATAGACAAGATCATCATCTAAGCCTTCGGGCTCTAAGAAAATTTGATGCTGGTTTCTATCTGCAAAGCGCGTGACCTTATCTTCAATAGATGGACAATAGCGCGGTCCTTTACCAGCTATGGCTCCAGAATAGACAGCTGACTTAGAGATATTGTCATTGATCACTTTGTGCGTCTCTTCATTGGTGTAGGTCATTCCACACTCAATTTGAGGCACAGTTATTTTATCCGTCAGGAACGAGAATGGCACTGGATCATCATCGGCCGGCTGCATTTCTAATTGCGACCAATCAATGCTATTTTTATCCAGTCTTGCGGGCGTTCCTGTTTTAAGGCGGCCCATGTCCAAATCCAAACTATAAAGCCGCTTGGAAAGTTCTTTTGCAGGTTGGTCGCCAATACGGCCAGCAGGGATACGCTCTTCGCCGCGATGTATTATTCCATCAAGGAAAGTCCCTGTCGTTAGCACAACAGCTTTGCTTTTATATATCGTTCCGCTTTCGCCAACGACACCTGACAAAACATCGTTTTCAAATGTGAGATCATCAATGCCGTCTTCAATGACGGTCAAATTTTTCTGCGCCTTTACGGCAGCCTGCACAGCATTTCGATAAAGCTTTCTATCCGCTTGTGTACGCGGGCCTTGTACAGCTGGGCCTTTAGATCGATTGAGCAATCGAAACTGAATACCAGACACATCAGCGGCGCGTCCCATAATACCATCAAGGGCGTCAATCTCACGAACGAGGTGTCCTTTGCCCAAGCCGCCAATAGCCGGATTACATGACATCTCACCAATAGTGCTTGCCTTGTGTGTGATAAGCGCAGTGTTCGCTCCAGCGCGCGCAGCAGCTGACGCCGCTTCTACACCAGCGTGTCCACCACCAACAATTATGACATCAAAATCTAAATTCATGCTGACCATCCAAATACCAAGCACAAGCATTT